>NZ_JABFMX010000009.1 GCF_013359735.1 Arthrobacter sp. C9C5 | reverse complement strand
GCCGCCGCCTCCGACCCCGGCCCCGGCCCCCGGCGGTTCCAACCAGGCAGCACTGTCCTCGGCCATGGGCAAGGTAGGCGCGCCCTACTTCTACCAATACGGCGGAACAGGCGCCTACGGCTTTGACTGTTCCGGCCTGGTCCAGAACGCGTTCGCCGCGGCCGGCAAGAGCCTGCCCCGCACCGCCGCCGAGCAGTTTGCGCAGGCGCCGGTGAAGGTGCCGCTTGCCGCAGCACAGCCCGGGGATCTGCTGGTCTGGGGCTCCGCCCCGGGGTTCTACCATGTGGCCATCTACCTTGGCGGGGGCCGCGTGGTGCAGGCACTGAACCCGGAGAGCGGGATCACCGTGACGGACCTCGCGTCCATGTCCGGGATGCAGCTCTACCCCTACGCCGCCCGGTACTGATGCCAGGGATCGGCGTCGCCCGGATGCCCTAGGAGAGCACATCCTTCGTGGTGAACCGGGCGTAGGCGAGGGCACCGAAGACGGCCAGGTACCCGCCCTGTAGCAGGGCGTTGGCGGCGAACGAGTCCCAGACGATGGGCTGGCGCAGTAAGTCGGCGAAGTCGAGCCAGCGGTGGGTAAAGAGCCAGGGGTGCAGCCACTCCAGTTGGGGCAGCGCATCGGCGACCTGGGATACGACGGCGAACACCACCGTTGCCGCCATCGCGCCGACGGGCACGTCCGTGAGGGTGGACATGAACAGGCCGATGGCGGACAGCCCCACGAGCGACACCGCCAGGTAGGCGGCAATCAGCAGCAGCCGCGCCAACGCCTCGGCGGCGCCGATCGAGTCCCCGGACAGCAGGGTCACGGGACCCACCGGGAAGAGTGCCGCGCCGATGCCTGCACCGACCAGGGCCACCGTGAACGGGGCCGCGACGGCGAACACGACGGCGCCCGCGAACTTGACCACCAGCAGCCTTCCCCGCCCGGCCGGGGCCGCCAGCAGGTACCGCAGGGTTCCCAGCCCTGCCTCGCCGGCCACGGTGTCTCCCGCGACCACCCCGATCGTGAGCGGCAGGAACAAGGGGACAGCGACCAGCATGGCCGTGACGCCGGCGAACAACCCGTTCTGGCTGATCCGGTCCAGGAACGCGGGCCCGCGCCCGGGCGGCACCGCCGAGGAGAGCCGCACGGCCACGGCGATCAGCACCGGGATGGCGGCCAGGGCGAGCAACATGGCCCAGGTCCGGCGGCGCCGGAACAGGACGCCCAGCTCGGAGCCGAGCAACCGCAGGCCCGGCACCCTCGGGCCCGGCGTACCCGGGCTGGGCGCACGCGGCACTGTCGGATCACTGGGCAACGTCGAAGCCCTCCCCCGTCAACTCCACGAAGCGGTCCTCGAGGCTGCCCTGTTCCACGGCGAAGCCGCGGACCCGGACATCCGCGGCCACGAGGGCCGCCACCAGCTCCTCCGGCGAAGGGGCACCCGCAGCGGAGCCGGCAGGCAGCGGCGCATACAGCACCTCACCCCAGGTCCCGGCGCTCCCCCCGTTGGAAATGCCGCCGCCGTCGGGGGTCAATCCCAGGCCGGCCATGACCCTGGCCGCGGCCCCGGCGTCGGGCGTCAGCAGGCGGACCCTGGACTGCCCGGCCTGCCGCAGCTCCGCCAGTGGGCCCTGCGCCACCAGGCGTCCGGCACTCATGATGGCCGCGTGCGTGCAGATCTGTTCCACCTCGGCCAGCAGGTGGCTTGAGACGAACACCGTGGCGCCGTCCGCGGCCAGGGACCGCACCAGGTGCCGCACCTCGCGCGTGCCCTGCGGGTCCAGGCCGTTGGTCGGCTCATCCAGCACCAGGAGCTCTCGGGGTGCGAGCAGCGCATTGGCGATCCCCAGCCGCTGCTTCATGCCCAGCGAATAGGCCCGGACCTTCTTGTCCGCAGCGTGCGCCAGGCCCACCCGTTCCAGCGCGGTGCGCACCCGCGCGCGCCGCGTCCCGGCCGGAGCCTCCGGGTCGGCGGCGTCGAAGCGCAGCAGGTTCGCGGCTCCCGAGAGGAAGGGGTAGAAGGCCGGCCCCTCGACCAGGGCGCCCACCCGCGGCAGCACGGTGCGCAGTTGCCGCGGCATCTCCTCGCCCAGGACGCGGACCGAGCCGCTCGACGCAGCTGCGAGGCCCAGCATGATCCGGATGGTGGTGGTCTTGCCCGACCCGTTGGGGCCCAGGAAACCGAAGACCGAGCCCCGGGGCACGGCCAGGTCGACGCCGTCGACCGCCATTTGCCGGCCGAAGCGCTTGCTCAAGCCCCTGGTCTCGATGCTCAGCTCGGCGGACGGCAGCTCGGCGGACGGGGGGAGGGCGGTCACCGGGCGGCAGCCGCGGCCTGGAGCCGCTCCAGCGGGACCGACCCCGCGAAGATGCGGCCGTCGTCGAGGATCAGCACGTTCACCAGGGCGGTCGAAAGGAGCCTGCCGCCGGGCACTGGCACCGTCGCCTGGGCCAGCAACGACGCCGCACTGCCGGGGCCGCCCTGCTGCTCGGGCGCTCCCTTGGCCGGCGCTGCCTTGGCCAGGGAGCCAGCCGGCAGTTCGACGACGGATTCCCAGCCGGTGCCGCTGACTTTGACCTTGGCCTTCGCCGCCGCGCCGCGCTTTTCCTTGGCGCCGGTTGCCTTGTGGTCCGGGACCGGGAGCTCCTTGACGGTGGCACCCGGCGGCGGGCTGAACTGGAAGATCGCGGCGTCCGGCGCCCGCAGCGAAAGCTTGGTGAATGCGACGCTAAACGCCGGATCGGACTGGCCTCGGGCCTTCACTTCGACGCCGAGCGGCATTCCGCTCTGGCCGTCCACCGAAATCGAGATGGAGGCCAGCAGCGTGGCCGAGGACCTGGGCGTGAGCACCAGCTGGTAGGCGGCGCGGCCGGCGACCTCAACATCCGTCCCGACGCTCACGTTGCTGCTCCGGTCGAGTGCGGCGAGGAGCTTCGCGGCCAGGCGGTCCGGTGTCGGCACGGAGTCCTGTCCGGACGGGTGATGACCGCCGGCCGGGAGGACCGCGTGCGCGGCGGTGTTGTCCTTGGAGTTGTAGAACCAGAGCTGATCGCCGTGCCGGATGACGTCACGTTCGGCGAGCCGGTCCAGCACCTGGACGCGGGCGTTGTCCGCCCCGTCGCGGTAGACCCGGGCCGTGTGCGGTCCCGTCAACAGCTCCAGCCAGGCGGTGTCGCCGGACGCGGATCCCGGACCGGTTTTGGGAAGGTCCGGCAGGCCTAGGTTCGAGGTCTGTTCCAGGGTTCCGGAGAAGGACGGGTCGCGGTGCTGGGCGATCAGCTCCAGCACCTGCTCGGGTGATTTGGCGGGCAGCGGGTCCCCTGCGCTGGCCGGCAAGGATCCCGCCAGCACCCCGGCGGCGATCACGGCGGGAACGGTTGCGGCTGGCAGCCAGCGCAACCAGGTACGGGTCATTGCGACCGCGCTCCATCATGGCAGCTCATGTATCAACATTACGCCCGGACGCGGCCGGCATCACCGTGCCCCGGCAGATTCCTCCGGGGCACCGCCCGCCGGTAGCCGGCCGGCCTCCCGCGGCCTGTCCGGAACGACGGTGCCGGCGGCGCCGTCGACCGTAACGGCCTGCCCGGTGACGATCAGCGAGGTAGCGTCCGGGACCCCGACGACCGCGGGAATCCCGTACTCCCGGGCGACGACGGCGCCGTGCGAGTTGGGGCCGCCCATTTCCATCACGAGGCCGCCGGCAGTCAGGAACAGCGGCGTCCAGCCCGGATCCGTGGACGGTGCCACGAGGATCTCGCCGGGCTCCAGACGCGCGCCCTGCGGCTCAAGGATGACGCGGGCGGTGCCGGTGACGGTGCCGGCCGATGCGGGCGTGCCCGTCAGGACTCCGGGGGTTCCCGCCCCGGCGGCGCCGGCCTGCAGCGCCTCCGGTTCCGTCCCGTCCGAGAGCAGCACCCGCGGGATGTGGCGGCGGCCCAGTTCGCGGGCATAGGCTGCGCGGCGTTCCGCGACGAGGTGCTGCAGCGGGCTCCCGGCGAGGCCGTCACGGACCTCGATCAGGTCAAGGAAGAAGACGTCGTCCGCGTCCGTGAGACGTCCGGCCGCGGCCAGTTCCGTCCCGATGGCCTGGAGCTGTCCCCGCACCGCAGCCATCGCCTCGACGATGTGGTATTTCGGCAGTTCCCGCAGCCCGGCGAACATCCGGGTGCGCTTCAGTGCCGCCCGCACCAGCGCGGCCCGCAGCCTGCCCCGCTCCCCCGCGGCGGTGACCAGGCGCTCCACCTGGGCCTCGGCGTCGCGCGCCGCCTTGCTGAACTGCCGGTCCGGGGCCTGGCCCGGATCCTCCAGCCGCAGGTAGTTGGCCAGGACCCCGAGGATATGGGTCGGATCGTCGGACCAGCGGGGCATCCCGAGGTCTATTTCCGCCACCGCCCGGTGCCCGTAGCAGCCCAGGAACCCGGCGATCCCGGACTGCACGACGGCGGGCAGTGCCCGGGCTCGGTAGCGGCGGACGAGGTCCGGCACGACGGCTTCATCGAAGCCTGCGCCATCGAAGACGGCGGCGGCGCCGGCGTCGGCCCCGATGGCTGAGGCGAGCCGCCAGAGGGCCAGGTCCATTTCGGTGGTGACGTTGTTGGGCAGCCCCCGCAGGACCGGTTGCAGCGCACCGGGGGCGGCGGCAGGTCCCAGCAGCCTGCCGGCGGCCGCGAGCAGGGCAAAGCCCAGGGCCGGCAGCGGGAGGATATTGGGCACCACCGGGAAGAGCTCGCGGCCCAGGATGCGCTCCACGTGGTCCAGCCGCTGCACCGCGGTGGACCCGGCGGGGACCACCAGGGCGGCCCGGAACCGTTCGCCGAACCGTTCCGCCCGGCGCAGCGCGGCCTCGGGCCTGAACAGGGCACGAAGCAACGACTCGGGCACCCTGGCCCGCGCCGCCACAGGGCCGATGTGCCGCAACAGCCGCCACGGGGACCTGCTGGTGACGGAAAACCGGGGGTCCCCGAACAACTGCCGCAGCACTGCCGCGGAGCGGGCTTCCATCACGTCGAAAACCCGCGGCACGACGGCCCGCCCGACGGCACTGCGCACCACCGGGGTCAGGTCGAAGAAGAGCCGCTGCCCGGCCTGGACGTACGGCGCCGGCCCGTCGAGCGGCGCGGGAACCTCGAAATGCGCCGCGCGCGCCACGGACGAGGCGATCAGCCGGAAGCCTGCCAGCCCCATCGGGGTCAGTGGCCGGGTCAGGCCCTGGGCCAGGCTGAAGCAGAGGTAGACGCGGGTTCCGACGCGGACCGGCGCCCGCTCCGGCCCCTCCCGCCGCTCCGGCAGGGGGTAGAGCGTGGTGATGGGGCGCGACTGCGTCAGCCACGCCGCTCCGCCGCCGTCGATCGCCCATTCCAGGTCCTGCGGCGCGCCGAAGTGCACCTCCGCGCGGCGGCCAAGCAGCTCCAGGCCCAGGAGCCGGACATCGTCAACACAGGGCTGCTGGTTCGCGCCGGACCGGGCGGTCCGCTCGGTCCCGCCGCCCGGAAATGGCCGAATGACCACCGCCTTGCTCCCTATCCGGCGCTCGAGAATTCTCCGGGTTGCGCTGTCAATGACGAAGTGGTCCGGGTTGACCGCCCCGGACACCACGGCCTCGCCGAGGCCCGGGCTGGCATCGATCACCGCCTCGTGCCGCCTGCCGGTGACCGGATTGGCGGTGAACAGGACGCCGGCCACGGCTGCGTCCACCATCCGCTGGACCACGACGGCGAGCGACACGGCCGCCGGGCTGATCCCCTGGGTGGCGCGGTAGCTCACGGCGCGGTCGGTCCAGAGCGAGGCCCAGCACTGTCGGACGGCGGCCAGGACTGCGTCGGCGCCCACGACGTTCAGGAAGGTGTCCTGCTGTCCGGCGAAACTGGCGAAGGGCAGGTCCTCGGCGGTAGCGGACGAGCGAACCGCCACCGGGGTGTCCGTTCCCAGCGCCGCGTAGGCCTCCCTGACGGCCTCGGCAATGTCCGCCGGGATGTCCGCGGCCATGACCAGACGGCGGGCGGTGGCGGCCAGTCCGGCGAGTCCCGGAAGGTCCCCAGGGGCGGCCGCGGCCAGCCCGGCGTGGACGGTGTCGAGCCCGGCACCCAAGGTGGCTCGCCGGTAGGCCTGCGTGGTCAGGCAGAATCCGGCCGGCACCGGAAGCCGTGCGCGCAGCAGTTCGCCGAGGTTGGAGGCCTTGCCGCCGACGGCGCTCAGCAGCTCCGCGCCGACCAGCTCCAGGCCGAGCACCAGCCCCGGGCGCGGGCCCGGCTCATGCTGCGGCTCGTATGGAACGGGTACCTGTTCCACCTGCCGGTCCTTCCTTCACTGGGGAAGCGCGTGCTCCTGGGTCGGGGCTACGAGTCGCCGAGCATCGGTCCGAAGCTGGGCCGGTCGGCCAGCCGCGGGTCCTCCCGGTCCGGAACCACCATGACGGGGCCCTTCGCGTGGTGCAGGATGCCGTCCGAGGTGGATCCGAGCAGCATCCCGGCGAAGCCGCCGCGGCCGCGGGTGCCCACCACCACGAGTTCCACGTGCCGGCTCGCCTCGACGAGGATGTCGATCGGGGACCCGTCGACGAGCTGGGTTTCGACGTCGAGCCGGGGGAAGTGGCTCTTGACCCAGGCCACGCCGGCGTCGAGCTGGACCCGGATGTCGGCAAAGAGGGCCTCACGGTCCATCGGGGCCGGAACCCAGGCAAGCGAGCCGCTGTACTGCGGAACGGCGCAGACCAGCCGCAGCGGTGCAGAGAGGCGTTCGGCCTGGGCGGCCGCTTCGAGGACCGCCACCCGGGCCTGCTCGGAGCCGTCCACGCCCACCACCACGACGTTTTCCACCGGCTGGCGGCCGGACTTTTCCCGCTCGGCCCGGACGTGCTTGTCCTCCGTGGTCTCGCCCAGCCGGTCGCCGCAGATCAGCGGCACCGTGACCGTGGGGCATTTGGCGTGGGCGGGAAGAGCGCTGCTGACCGAGCCGAGGAGCCTGCCCACGAAGCCGCCCCGGCCGCGGGTTCCGAAAACCAGCAGCTCGGCGGTTTCCGTCATTTCCAGCAGGACACCGGAGGCGTCGCCGTTCTCCACGGAGGCATCGACGTCGATCGTGTACCCGGCCACCTTGTCCAGGGCCTGCTTCAGGATGGCCTCCGCGCCCTCGCGGATCACCGAATCGTCCACCGTCGCGTACCCGCCGTCCAGCCCGGAAGCGGCAAAGACGGGCACCGAATAGGCGGTCACGATGTGTAGCGGACGATGCCGGCGCTCGGCTTCCCGGGCAGCCCACACCAAGGCGCAGTGGCTGTGCTCCGAGCCGTCCACACCGACCACGATGCCCCGAGGAGCGGAGCCGTTGCCGGCCGCGTCCCCCGCCGGATCCGGATGCACCTGTTCTCGGGCCATGGGGTCCGCCTCCTCGCGTTACGTGGCTGTGTTGCGGCTATTCTGCCAGAAGAGTCAGGCCGCGGCTGCCACCCCGGACACAGGCAAGGTTTACCCAGTGTTTACACGGCCGCCGGCGGCCCCGGAAACCCGCGGATCAAGGGTTAACGCGCCTGCCCGAACCGGTGTAAACCTGCATAAACCCGTAAAAATACAAAGTCTGGCCGGCCCTGTTCACAGCCCGCAATCTTGGGTATCCTCTGAGTCGTTGCTGAACCGAGACTCGTCTTTCAGATCGCAGCCTCCCGCGCGGAGTGCGTCAGGACGGATCGACGGAAAAGCGTTCCGGGCATGGGCCCGGAACCCGCGTTATTCGAGGAGGGACCCCGCAGTGTCGAGCATGCCTGTGTACGGCGGAATCGAACGGACCAGCACTGTGGTCATCGGCACGGGCCTGTCCGGGCTGGCGGTTGCCAGCGAGCTGCAGCGCCGCGGGGTTGGTGCCATCGTGGTGGACGGCCTGGATCTACTCGGCGCCGGGAACCCGGCCAACACTTCCTCGCTGCAGCGCTGCGACGCGGCGGACGCGGCCACCCGCCAGGAGCGCAACGAGATCCTGCGCCACCTGCGGAACTACGCCGCGAGCCACCACCTCGATGTCCGTAACAACGTCCGCGCCCTGCAACTGGACCACCTCGACGCGGACGGCCGCCTGGACTTCCACGGAACCGGGCACCCGGCACAGCAGTGGGCCGTCAGCACCCCAAACGGCGTCCTGTACGCCGACCACCTGGTCCTCACCCGCTGCGCGCACAGCCAGCTGCGCCGCATGCTGGCCGAGCTGGGGGTGGCCGCGGGCCAGAACCTCATGGCCGCCATGCACGCACTCGGCATGTACCTCGTCGGCGTCGGCGAGCTGATTACCCCCACGCCGAAGGAAGTCCTGCGCCAGGCCAAGCTGGTGGGCCAGGCGATTTCCGCCAAGGTCCACCCGGAAGGCATGCCCTCGCTGCTGTCCGCGGGGCTCGCGCTACCGGCCTAGGAGCCGGCTCCGGCCTAGGCCCGGGGTTCCCCGGCGGGTTCGTCCGGGTTGGCGGTTGCGTCGCCCGCTGTTTCGCTGTCGCTGTAGCCGTCGTCGCCGCCATTGAGCCGCCGCTTTGCCATCAGGCCCAGGGCCACCAGGATGCCCACCGCCACCGCCACGAAGACGACGATGCTCCACGGAAAGGGCTGCGAGGCGTCCGGCGCCGGCGAGGGCGCAATCGTTGTCCCCGGCTGGGCGGTACCCAGCGTCGGTACCGTGCCCGACGCCGGGGCGGCGCCGGTCGCCGAGGCGCCGCCCGCCGCGGTAAAGGTGAAGGTGCCCTCAATCGGGTGGCCGTCCGAGCTGGCCACCCGCCACTGCACCGTGTACAGCCCGGCCGGCGCGCCCGCCTTGAGCTTCTGCGAGGCCACGTTGTCGACGATCTCCACCGCACCGTCGGCCCAGTTGCTGCCGGCGGCGCTGACCTTGATCTGCGTGCCGAGGGCCAGCGGGTGATTGCTGAGCGTGAGCGAGACCTTTGCGGGCGGGGCGGGCACCGTCGCGCCGGCGGCGGGGCTGGTCGACTCCACGGCATCGTGGGCGGACGCCGGTCCGGCGCCCAGCAGCGCGGCGCCCAGCAGGAACGCAACCAGCGTGATCAGGCCCAGCAGGGCACCCGGAAGTTGTCTGGTCAAACGCATGGCTGGCCCGCTCCTAGTGTTGGCTTCCTTACAGACTAGGCGAGTTTGGCGGGTGGGCGCCGTCACGCCTAATAGGATTTAGCTAACACCCCTTTTCCCTCCCGGAGGACCAATGCTTAAGCAGGGCTCTGCACTCGACCGGTATTTCAAGATTTCCGAGCGGGGGTCGAACTTCTCGCGCGAGATCCGTGGCGGGTTCGCCACGTTCTTCGCCATGAGCTACATCGTGGTCCTGAACCCGCTGATCCTCTCCGGCCCGGATTCCTCCGGCGGAACGCTTGGCTTCCCGGCCGTCGCCGCCGTGACCGCCCTCGTGGCCGGCATCCTGACCATCCTGATGGGAGCCTGGGCCAAGCATCCCTTCGCGCTGGCAACCGGCCTCGGCGTGAACGCCTTCGTGGCCGTCACCGTCGCCACCAACCCGGGCCTGACCTGGCCGGACATGATGGGCCTGGTGGTCCTCTCCGGCGTCACCATGCTGATCCTGGTGCTCACCGGTTTCCGGACCGCGGTGTTCCGGGCCGTCCCGGAAGGGCTGAAGACGGCGATCGTCGTCGGCATCGGGCTCTTCATCGCCCTGATCGGCCTGGTCAACGCCGGCTTCGTCCGCCGCATCCCGGACGTCGCGGGCACCACCGTCCCCGTCGGCCTCGGCTTCGACGGCAAGCTGCTGGGCTGGCCCACGCTGGTGTTCGTGATCGGCCTGGTCCTGACCATCGCCCTCGTGGTGCGCAAGGTCAAGGGCGCGATCCTGATCGGCATCATCACCTCCACCATCCTGTCCGTGATCCTGGAATTCACGCTGCACATCGGGCCCAGCTTCGACGGCAAGAACTTCAACC
This sequence comes from Arthrobacter sp. C9C5, assembly GCF_013359735.1. GTDB lineage: Bacteria > Actinomycetota > Actinomycetes > Actinomycetales > Micrococcaceae > Arthrobacter. Next base: position 149,370 of record NZ_JABFMX010000009.1, on the reverse strand, counting down.
CGCAGGGCTGGTCCCTCGTGGCGCCAAAGTTCACCGAATGGGCCGCCCCGGACCTGTCCCTGATCGGCAAGGCCAACCCGTTCGGCGCCTTCGAGCACCTCGGCTTCGTGGCCGCGACCCTGCTGGCGTTCGTGATCCTGCTGAGCATCTTCTTCGACGCCATGGGCACCATGGTTGGCCTGGCCACCGAGGCCGGCACCATCGACAAGGACGGCAACATCCCCAACGTGGACCGCGTGCTGCAGATTGACGCCCTGGGCGCAATCGTGGGCGGCGGCGCGTCCGTGTCCTCCAACCAGATCTACGTCGAGTCCGGCGCAGGCATCGGCGAAGGCGCCCGCACGGGCCTGGCCTCGATCGTCACCGGCCTGCTGTTCCTCGTTGCCATGTTCTTCACCCCGCTGATCAACCTGGTGCCGTTCGAAGCCGTGGCTCCGGCGCTCGTCGTCGTCGGCTTCATGATGGTCTCCCAGGTCGGCAAGATCGACTGGCAGGACTGGGGCATCGCGATCCCGGCCTTCCTGACCTTCACGCTGATGCCGTTCACCTACTCGATCGCCAACGGCCTCGGCGCCGGATTCATCTCCTTCGTGCTGATCCGACTGGTCCAGGGCCGCGCCCGCGAAGTGCACCCGCTGATGTGGGTCGTGGCCGCCGCGTTCCTGCTGTTCTTCGGGATCGGCCCGATCGAGGCCGCGCTCGGCATCCACTAAGGATCTCCGCACCGTCCTCTCCGCCGAGATGACAGTTCGCGGCAGTGTTTTTGAAAAACATTGCCGTGAACTGTCTCCCCACCCGCACCCTCACCTCGCAAGCTCGGTCAGGGAACCCTGCGGGTGTGGGCCCACGTTGGCGTTTAAGCGGCGTTTAACCGGAGTTTCCGGGATTTCGGACACTCTGACGGCGGCGCTGCTGGTTTTCGGGTCTGGGCTGCGGTGAGCTAGGGACATGCCTTCCGCCAACCGCGCCACCGATGTCCCGCCGCAGCCCTGGACCGGAAGGTTCGACGGCGACGGCGCCGACCACCGCCGCTGGTGGCAGGCCGTGACGCCCTACGCCGCGCACCCGGCTGCCCACCCGCGGCCGGCCGCGTCCGCCGGCGCGCGGCCCGCCGTTATCCTCGGCTTCGGCAGCGACGCCGGCGTGCGGCGCAACAAGGGCCGGGTCGGGGCGGCTGCCGCGCCCGCCGCCATCCGCGCCGCCCTCGGCCCGCTCGCCTTCCATCTGGACCGGGAAATCCATGACGCCGGCGACGTCACCGTCATGGGGGACGCGCTGGAGGCCGGGCAGGCGCGGGCCGGGCTCGCCATCACCGGACTGCTCGACGCCGGCGCCCTGCCGGTGGTCCTCGGCGGCGGCCACGAGACGGCCTTCGCCAGTTACCTGGGCGTGGCCGGCTCCGCCGCGGTCCGCGAAGGACTGCGGGTGGGCGTGCTGAACCTGGATGCACACTTCGACCTCCGCGACGAGCCGGTGCCCAGTTCCGGCACCCCGTTCCTGCAGATGGCCCGGGCGGAAGCCGCCGCGGGACGCGAACTGAAGTACGCCGTCGTCGGGATTTCCGAACCGAACAACACCAAGGCGCTGTTCCGGACCGCCGCGGAGCTGGGTGTGGACTACCTGTTGGACGAGGACTGTGCCGCGGACGCCTCGCAGGCTTTCGTGGCCGCGTTCCTGGCCCAGGTGGACGCGCTGTACCTGACCATCGACCTGGACGTGCTGCCGGCGTCGGTGGCCCCCGGGGTGAGCGCCCCGGCCGCCTACGGCGTCCCGCTGCCGGTGATCAACGCGGTCTGCCGGCAGGTGGCCGCGAGCGGGAAGCTGCTGCACCTTGATGTCGCGGAGCTGAACCCGGACTTCGACGTCGACGGCCGCACCGCCAGGGTCGCCGCGCGGCTGATCAACACGCTGCTGCGGTAGCCCTTAGATGGCGGTGTGCGGCGCCTGGCCCTCATCGCCGTGCTGTTCCACCGCGCGGCGCTCGCGCAGCCGGTCCAGCCGGTTCATCACCGGCGCCGTCGTCGCCCCGTGCAGCACGATCGACATCGCCACCACGAGTCCCACAAAAGCCCAGAGCTCCTGCGCCTGCGCGCCGAAGTTCCCGTGGCCCAGGGCGTATGCGAGGTAGTAGAGCGAGCCGATGCCGCGGATGCCGAAGAAGGAGATGGCGATGCGTTCCCGTGGGCCGGTCTTGCCCCGGGCCAGCCCGAGCCAGCCCGCCAGCGGGCGGACCAGGAGCAGGAACGCCAACGCCACCAGCACCTCGGTCCAGCCGATCCCGGCGAGCAGTCCGCGGGCGATCGCCCCGCCCAGCAGCACCAGGATGACCACGGTCATGAGCCGCTCCAGCTGCTCCACGTACGAGTGCATCACCCGGTGGAAACCGTGCGTGCGCTCGGCGGCCCGGATGGTGACAGCGCAGACGAACACTGCGACAAAGCCGTAGCCCTCGATCAACTCGGTCACGCCGTAGGCCAGGAAGGTCGCCGCGAGGGCCACAAAGCCCTCGGAGTGGTTGGACAGCCGGACGCTCTCATGCCGGGCCGTGAAGAAAAGCCGCCCCAGCAGCTTGCCCGTCGCGAGTCCCAGCAGCACGCCGATGCCGATCCGCCAGAGCACGTCCACGGCCAGCCAGTGACCCAGCCAGCCGGACGGTGAGGCGCCGACGAAGCTGATGGCGATGGCCAGGTAGACGAAGGGGAACGCCAGCCCGTCGTTCAGGCCCGCCTCGGAGGTGAGGCCGAAGCGGATCTCGTCCTCGCGCTCGGTCTCGTCTTCCTCGTCCGCGGGCTCCCCCACCTGCACCTCGGAGGCCAGGACCGGGTCGGTCGGGGCCAGGGCGGCCGCGACGAGGAGCGCGGCACCAAGACCGAGCCCCAGGAACCACAGCCCCAGCAGGGTCAGGCCGATGATGCACAGCGGCATGGCAAGGCCCAGCATCCGCCAGGTCGTGGACCACCGCCGGCGTCCGACGGGCCGGTCCAGCGCCAGTCCGGCGCCCATCAGCGAGATGATGACGCAGACTTCGGTCAGGTGGGTGACGAATTCGCCGTGCTGCAGGGGATCGGGGTCCGGCAGGGCCGGCATCAGCGTGAACGCCAGCATGCCTGCGCCCAGGAACACCATCGGCATCGACAGTGGCGCGTTGCGCAGCAGCTTGGGCAGCACCGCGGCGATGAAGACCGCGATTCCGGCCGCGAGAAAGACAATACTGGGAGCTTCGAACATGTGCACGCCCTCCTGCCACAACCGGGGTGCAGGCCCGGAATGGGTCGGGGCGCCGTTCCAACAGAACGGCGCCCCTCGCCTAAAAAGATATACCGCCACCTGCACACTATCGGCTCCGGACCGGGACGCCACGCCGGACAGACTAGAATAGAGGGCGGCCAACCGGCCGGATTCTAGGAAAGACCAGTCAATGAACACACACACCATGCGGACCCAGGCCTCTGACGCCACGTCCATCAAGCTCTCGTTTGCCAGTGCGCAGGAGGTCCACCACGGCCTCGAAAACGCCGTCAACACCCTGATCGCCTCGGCCGTCCAGGACCGCCGCTGCGGGATCCGGGTTACCCGCCACGAGCCGGGCGCCTACACCGTGGCGCTGGACGACACCGTGCCCTTCGGCGAGACCCACGAGGACGTCGCCGCCTAGTCTGCGCGGGCCGGAACAGGCCAAGGGCCGGTGAGGGACTCTCCCACACCGGCCCTTCTTTGTGTTTCTATCTGCGCCGTGTTCCTATCTGCGCCGCGGCGCCAGCGCCTAGCTGCGCCGCACCTGCACGCCGTCGGACTTCAGGAACAGCTGCGCCTCCGAGGGTGCGCCCGGCACCAGCCAGAGCACATTTCCGCTGGACGACACTTCTTCGACTTCCCCGGCTGCCAGCAGTTGTGCGTGCTTAAGGATTTCCACGTTGTCCCCCGCCTTGAGGCTCCTCCAGTCGGAGACCGTGGCGGCGAACGCCGTGCGCCTGGACATGACCGTCCCGCGTGATTTCATGAACTTCTACCCCTTTGTAGGTTCTTGCCACAACGTCTTTGGTGTGGGCTACATCATATTTGTACTACATTTCCGGCGCCCCCGGCGGCCGTGTTGCCGAACTTTTCGGGGGGGCCGGGAAATGCCCGGCCGGCTCGTATTTTCTTTGCCGTCAGGCCAGATTTCCGACGGCGGATTCGGCGGCGGCGCGCACCTTGCCCGAGGCTACGAGCAGGTCGGCGGCCTCCAGCTCCGGTGAGAGGAACCGGTCGGTTCCGGGCCCCTCGACGACGTCGCGCAGCACCGCGATCACCGCGGCCCCCGCCGGTCCCGGCGTGAGTTCGCCGCCGGAGAGCTGGGCGCGGATGTCCAGGGCCCGGGCGGAAGTCACCAGCTCGATCGCCAGGACGCGGCGCAGGTTCTCCACCGCGCGGCGCAGCTTGCGGGCGGCGTGCCAGCCCATCGAGACATGGTCCTCCTGCATGGCCGAGCTCGGGATCGAGTCCACCGAGGCCGGGACGGCCAACCGCTTGTTGTCCGAGACCAGCCCGGCCTGGGTGTACTGCGCAATCATCAGGCCGGAGTCGACGCCGGGATCCGCGGCGAGGAAGGCCGGCAGTCCGTGTGAGCGGGCCGGGTCCAGCATCCGGTCGGTCCGGCGCTCGGCGATGGAGCTCAGGTCCGCGACGGCGATCGCGAGGAAGTCCAGCACGTAGGCCACCGGGGCGCCGTGGAAATTGCCGTTGGAGCTGACCCGGCCGTCCGGCAGGACCACGGGGTTGTCGATCGCCGCGGCGAGTTCGCGCGAAGCGACCAGCGCGGCGTAGTCCACTGTGTCGCGGACGGCGCCGGCCACCTGGGGGGCGCAGCGCAGCGAGTAGGCGTCCTGGACCTTGGTGTCGTTCACCCGGTGCGAGGCCACGATCGGGGAGTCGGACAGCACCCGCAGCATGTTGTCCGCGGAGGCGGCCTGGCCAGGATGCGGCCGGAGCGCGGCGTGCAGCTCCGGCAGGAACACCTGGTCCGTGCCGAGCAGCGCCTCGACGCTGAGCGCGGCGGTGATGTCCGCCGTCGTGAGCAGCTGGCGGATGTCCGCGATGGCCATCAGCAGCATGCCCAGCATGCCCTCGGTGCCGTTGACGAGCGCCAGGCCTTCCTTTTCGGCCAGCGTGACGGGTTCAATGCCGTGCGCGGCGAGGAGCTCGGCGACGGGGCGTCCTCCCTTGCCGCCGAACAGTTCGCCGTCCGGGCCCACCGCTTCGCCCTCGCCCATCAGGACCAGGGCGCAGTGCGAGAGCGGGGCGAGGTCGCCGGAGCAGCCCAGCGAACCGAATTCGCGGACCACCGGCGTGATGCCGGCGTTCAGCACGTCCACCATGGTCTGCAACACGACGGGGCGGACGCCGGTGCGGCCGGAGGCGAGGGTCTTGGCGCGCAGGAACATGATGCCGCGGACCACCTCGCGTTCCACGGCCGGGCCCATGCCGGCGGCGTGGCTGCGGATCAGCGACTTCTGCAGCTGGGTGCGCAGCCCGCCCGGGATGTGCCGGTTGGCCAGCGCGCCGAAGCCGGTGGAGATGCCGTAGGCCGGGGTCTCGCTGTGGGCGAGGTCGTCGATGTGGGCGCGGACCTTGGCGACGGCGTCGAGGGCGTCCTGGGAGATGGTCACCTTGGCGTCGTGGCGGGCGACGGCGACGACGTCCTCGGGGGTGACGCCGCTGGAACCGAGGGTGACGGTGAGCGGTTCGTGGGTTGGGCCCACGCGGACAGGGTTCCCTGGCCGAGCTTGCGAGGTTAGGGGGTTCGTGGGGATGAGAGTCATTGAAATCTACCTAAATCTGATGGTTGAGCCGGGTTTCCCATCGATTGCTCCGTAACGGCCCTTTCCAGGGCTCAAAACGGCGCTTACGGAGCAATCGACGAGGTTTTCGCGGGCTTGGTTAGCGGGACTCTGGGGCCACGCGGACAGGGTTCCCTGGCCGAGCTTGCGAGGTTAGGGAGTCCGTGGGGAGCATGGGGATGCGGACGCCGCGTTCCTTGGCGACCTCGACGGCGCGCTCGTACCCGGCGTCGGCGTGGCGGATGACACCCATGCCGGGGTCGTTGGTGAGCAGGCGTTCGAGCTTCTGCGCGGCGAGCTCGGTGCCGTCGGCCACGGAGACCTGGCCGGCGTGGATGGAGCGGCCGATGCCGACGCCGCCGCCGTGGTGGATCGAGACCCAGGTGGCGCCGGAGGCGGTGTTGAGCAGGGCGTTGAGCAGCGGCCAGTCGGCGATCGCGTCGGAGCCGTCCGCCATCGCCTCGGTCTCGCGGTACGGGGAGGCGACGGAGCCGGAGTCGAGGTGGTCGCGGCCAATCACGATGGGCGCCTTGACCTTGCCCTCCTTGACCAGCTGGTTGAACAGCAGGCCGGCCTTGGCCCGCTCGCCGTAGCCCAGCCAGCAGATCCGGGCCGGCAGACCCTCGAATTCGACGCGCTCGGCGGCGGCGTCGATCCAGCGGTGCAGGTGCTTGTTCTCCGGGAAGAGCTCCTTGATGGCCTTGTCTGTCACCGCGATGTCCTCGGGGTCCCCGGACAGGGCAACCCAGCGGAACGGGCCGAGGCCCTCGCAGAACAGCGGGCGGATGTAGGCCGGGACGAACCCGGGAAACTCGAAGGCCCGGTTGTAGCCGCCCTTGCGGGCCTCGTCGCGGATGGAGTTGCCGTAGTCGAAGACCTCGGCGCCGGCGTCCTGGAATTCGACCATGGCCTGGACATGCTTGGCCATCGAGGCCTGCGCCTTCTTGGTGAAGCCTTCCGGATCGGCGGCGGCCTCGCGGTGCCACTCCTCGACCGTGATGCCCTCGGGCAGGTAGCTCAGCGGGTCGTGCGCGGAGGTCTGGTCCGTGACGATGTCCACGGTGAGCTCGCCGGCGTTATGGCGGCGCAGGATCTCCGGGAAGACGGTGGCGGCGTTGCCGACGTAGCCCACCGACCAGCCGCGGCGCTCCTCCTTGGCTTTGAGCACCTTGGCGATCGCGGCATCGAGGTCGGTCTCCACCTCGTCGAGGTAGCGCTTGCCGGCGCGGCGGCGCAGGTGGCTCTCGTCGACGTCGACAATCAGGCAGGCGCCCTCGTTCAGGGTGACGGCGAGCGGTTGCGCGCCGCCCATGCCGCCGCAGCCGCCGGTGAGGGTCAGGGTGCCGGCGAGGGTGCCGTTCTCGTCCCCGGTGAGCTTGCGGGCGATCGCCGCGAAGGTCTCGAAGGTGCCCTGCAGGATGCCCTGGGTGCCGATGTAGATCCAGGACCCGGCGGTCATCTGGCCGTACATCATCAGGCCCTCGGCCTCGAGCCGGCGGAATTCAGGCCAGTTGGCCCAGTCGCCGACGAGGTTGGAGTTGGCCAGCAGCACCCGCGGGGCCCATTCGTTGGTGCGGAAGACGCCGACCGGCTTGCCCGACTGCACCAGCAGGGTCTCGTCCTTTTCCATGGTTTCCAGGGTGCGGGTGATGGCGTCGAACGCGGCCCAGGAGCGGACGGCGCGGCCGGTGCCGCCGTAGACCACGAGGTCATCCGGGCGTTCGGCCACCTCGGGGTCAAGGTTGTTCATCAGCATGCGCAGCGGGGCTTCGGTCTGCCAGCTCTTGGCGGTGAGCTCGGTGCCGCGGGCTGCTTTGACCGGGCGGGCACCGGTGGTGAAATCGGCGGGTGCCATGGGGGCTCCTTCGTTGTCTGGGGTGGTTTTTGGGAAGAGGTTCTGTATCAACTAAAGCCTGTCCGGAGTCCCGTAAACAGGGGCTTCCGGCGGGCGCTGTCCGGGATGCCAGACCCAACCAGCCCGCACTGCTTGGCGTCGTGGGTGCTCGGAAGGGGAGCTACTGCGGGCCGGTTGGGCCGGGGCGGCCGTGGATCCGGACCGAGAGATCGTCCGCCACCTTCTTGACCCGCGCGGCCAGGACCGGCCACTGGTCCGCGGGCAGTTTGTCCTCCAGGAAGGTCACGGCGACGGCGGCCGTCGGCCAGCCGGTGTGGTCCGTGACGGCGGCCGCGATCGAGCCGAAGCCGGGTGTCACTTCGCCGTGTTCGGTGGCGTAGCCTCGCTGCCGGACCTGGTCCAGATGCGAGGACAGTGCGGAGTACTTGGTGATCGGCGATTCGGTCTCGTGCCGGGCGCTGAAGGCCGCGGCGTTCGGGTACAGCGCCCGGACCTGGGACTTCGGCAGCGCGGCCAGGATCGCCCGGCCGCTCGCGGTGAGGTGGCTGGGAAGTCGGACACCGACGTCGGTCACGAGGGAGGGTCGGTTCTTGGCCCGCTCCTCGACGATGTACAGCACGTCCCGGCCATGCAGCACGGCCAGGTGGGCGCTCTCCCCGATCACGTCCACCAGCGTCGCAAGCATCGGCCGGCCGAGCCTGGAGAGCGGCTCCTGGCGGGAGTAGGCGGAGCTGAGCTCGAAGGCGCTGATGCCGAGGCCGTACCGCTGCTCCTCGTGCAGGTGCAGCACAAAGCCGTTCGCCTCCATCACGCCGAGCAGGTGGTAGACACTGGAGCGCGGCAGGCCCAGCGAGGTGGCAATGTTCGACGCCGCCATCGGCCCGCGCTTGGAGGCCAGCAGTTTCAGGATGCGCAGCGTGTTCTCGGCCGCGGGCACCTTGGACGCCGGCCTGGCGGCGGCGGGCCTGGCCGCACCCGCCTTCGGTACGGCACTGGGGGCTCCCGCGGGCGGGGTGATGGCGCTGGCGGCTGACATGTCGTCCTCTTCGTTTCGGGGGTGTCCGGTATCCCGTACTTAAGCATGCGCCCGGCATTCACCCCATAGGGGCATGACGCATCTTCCGTTGTCTGGAATACCAGACGTTCATGCCAAACCGGGCGCGGGACTTCCGACCCTAGCCCGGCCGCGGGAGGCGGTGCTTCGCTGAACGAAGCCGCCGGAACATCAGGAGGACCGCCGTGCGCTGGATCGCAGGACTGTTCTTAATCGCCCACGGCCTCGTTCACCTCGCCATCTGGCTGCCGCGGCCGGACGAAAAGGCGCCGTTCGACGTCGGCCGGTCCCCCTTCGCCGGGGAGGTGCGCCGTCTCGCAGTTGCCCTGGCCATCGCCGCCGCGGCGGTGCTGGGGCTGGCGGGCCTGGGACTCCTGGTGGCGGCGCCGTGGTGGATCCCGGTCACCGTAGCCGGGGCCGGAATCTCGGCCGCGCTGCTGGTGCTCACGTTCAACCCGTGGTGGCTGATCGGGCTGGGCATCAACGCGGCCATCATCGTCCTCGCCGTGCAGCAGTCCGGGTGACGGGCGTGGATACCCGGCGCACGGAGTTTCAGGGGGCGCGGCTGAAAGCGATCAGGGCGGTTCATACCCTGGCGTGGTTCACGATCGAGGCGGCGATGGTCTACGTCCTCTACTCCGGTATCCGGGGACGCTCCGACCGGAGGGCGGGCGTCGCCGGCGCCGTGGTCTTCGCCGAAACCGCGGTCTTTGCAGGCAACGGCTTCCATTGCCCGCTGACGGCGGTAGCCCAACGACTCGGCGACAGCACCGGCTCCGTCACGGACATCTATTTGCCGAAGTGGTTTGCCCACAACCTCCCGGCGATCCACGTCCCGCTAATTGTCGTGGCGGTGGGGGTCCACTGGCGGAAACTGCGGCGTCAGCTCCGGTAGAGCCGGTCCACCGCCGCCGCGGCGGCGACCCTCAGCCTCAAGGGATGAAGTCCGTCGTGCGGCAGCCCCGCCGTCGTGGCTTCCCAGACGGCGGCCCAAAAAGCGTCGGGACCGGCAGCGGCAGCGCCAGGCGGGCGCAGGTACCAGTCGAAGCCGCGCGGGCGCGGCGGGAGACCGGCCTCGGCAAGATAAGAGTCAATATCGTCGTCGATGGATTCCAGGTCGGCGTCGGTCAGGCGCGAAGGTTCCCGCGCCTCGCGCCCGTCGCTGTATCTGGTGACGACGGCGGTCTCCCGGTTGCGGGGTGCGGCGGGGACCCGGACGACATTTAGCGGCCCCGCGGCCCACACCACGAGCGCACCCCAGCCGTTCTCCGTGGCCGGAATCCAGCCTTCGGGCGCGGCGGACGCCTGCCTGGCGCCCCACGGGTCGTCACTCATAGGCCCACCCTAACCATCGCGCCGGAATCGCGCCGGCACCGCCACCCGAGTATCCCCGGAGGCCATCCAAGTGGTGCTCGGCGAAGAAGGGGTATGTGTTACGCGTGTTACTGGTGGGACGAATTCGTAGAGTGGGCGGACGGGGGCGCCGGAACGAAGACGGTAAGGCTGGGGAGTCCGTCTGTGTCGTTTCGGTCCCCCGCGAATGAACTTCGTTCGCTGGCAAGGAGCAGTCCGATGCGCATTTCCCCAGCACAGCCAATCAGCACAGCACAGCCCGTACGCCCGCAGCGGGCGGCCCGAGTCGCCCGGGTCTTGCGGCAGGCTGCACACCGCATCTACGAGGGCCGCGTCCCGTTCCGCATTGGCCAACTGGTCGTGGGCGACGACCCGTTCAATGGGCGCAGGGAGGGAACGGTCGAAGTCATCCGTGCCCCGTTCGTCGGCCTGCGCGTCCCCGGGACTCCCGCCGGAACCCTGTTTTTCTTTGATCACCGGAACGTACGGCAACCCGAATAGGCAGACCCGGACATCCCTTGCCGTCCCCATGAAGGAGTTCACATCCATGTTCGCCGCAGACTCCGCGCCCGCCTACCTGACCACCGCCGAAGTCGCAGCGATGATGCGCGTGTCCAAGATGACCGTCTACAGGCTGGTCAAGTCCCAGGCCCTGGCCGCAGTCCGCTTCGGGAAGTCCTACCGCATCCCCGAATCGTCGGTGCAGGACTACATCCGGCAGACCGCCACACCGACCTCCTAGCAGCATCACGCCAGCGGCTCGCCGGCCCGGGCCATGCGCGGGCGTTACGCCTCCCGTTCGCCCCTCCGTCGGAAATCGCCCGGCCAGTCGGACCTCCGGATCCGGCCTAGTTCCTGAACCGGCCCCAGGTGCCCCCACTCGTCGCGCCCGAGCCGGGCCAGCGGCCCGAGCAGGTCGATCCGAGGGTGGCTACCCTCCAGGACATCGACAGAGACCGCGGCGTGGGTGACCTCGCCGAACACCAGCACGCAATCGCCCATGGCCAGCGTCGAATGCAGCCGGCACTCCAGGGCCGCCGGCGACTCCGCCACCCGCGGCACGCTGACCGTCAGGCTGGCCTCCCGGGTGACGTTGGCGGCGTCGAACTCGCTGACCTCCGGCGGAAAGTTGGTGCCGGTCGCGTTGACCTCGGCGAGGAAATCGGCCGGCGCAAGATTGACCACAAATTCGCCTCGCGCGGAGATGTTCCGCAATGTGTCCTTCCGGCCCACCGAGGTGAACTGGATGATCGGCGGTGTCACCGACGCGACAGTGAAAAAGGAATGCGGAGCGAGGTTGTCCACCCCGTCGGCGGAGGTACTGGAAACCCAGGCAATAGGACGGGGCACGACGACGGCTGTCAGCAGCCGGTAAAACTCTGCGGAGGGCAAGTCGGCGGGGCTGAAATCCTTGCGCATGCCCCCAGCCTAGTGGCACGCCCCGGCGGCAAGGCCGCCACCAAACCGGACCGGGCTGACAGACGACTGACCCGCCCGGACAGAGCTGCCCGGGCGGGTCAGAGTTAGCGCTCTATCGGGCGGACCAGCCGCCGTCCATGGTGTAGCTGGCGCCGGTGACCATGCCGGCGTCGTTCGAGGCCAGCCACGCCACCAGCGAGGCCACCTCCTCGGGTTCGACCAGCCGCTTCACGGCCGCCTCGGTGAGCATGATCTTGGCCAGCACCTCGGACTCCGGAATGCCGTGCACCTTGGCCTGGTCCGCAATCTGCGACTCGACCAGCGGCGTCCGGACATACCCGGGATTGATGCAGTTGGACGTCACACCGTGGGCGCCGCCCTCCAGCGCCGTCACCTTGCTCAGCCCTTCCAGGCCGTGCTTGGCGGAGACGTAGGCGCTCTTGAACGGCGAGGCCCGAAGCCCGTGGACCGAGGACAGGTTGATGATCCGGCCGAAGCCGTTGGCGTACATGTGCGGCAACGCGGCCCGGATCAGCAGGAACGGCGCCTCAAGCATGAGCGTGACGATGCGGCGGAAATCTGCCGGATCAAAGTCCTCGATCGGGCTGATGCGCTGGATCCCGGCGTTGTTGACCAGGATGTCGCAATCCAGGCTGAGCGTCTGCAAGGCCTCGACGTCGAGCAGGTTCACCGCCCACGCGGTGCCCCCCACCTCGTCGGCGAGGGCGGTGGCGGCGGCTTCGTCGACGTCGGCAACCACCACCTTCGCGCCCCTCGCAGCGAGGGCACGAACGCTGGCAGCGCCGATCCCGCCCGCGCCGCCGGTGACCAATGCCTTGCGGCCGTTGAGTGTATTTTCCATTACCCAGCCTTCCAGTTCAGAGATTCACGGTCATCAGATTCAAGCAGTTCAGCGGACGGCCGCTACTGCCAGGCCTTCACGCTCGGCGTCGGCCCGGTCCACGTCCTCGAGGGCGATGCCCTTGGTTTCCTTGAGGCTGAGCACTGCCACCGTGGTGATAGCACAGGCCACCACGAGGTAGATGGCGGTGGGCAGCCAGGAACCGGTGTCCTTGAGCCACGCCGTGGCGAGCAGCGGCGCGAGCGAGCCGGCGAAGATCGAGGTGACCTGCGAGCCCAGCGAGACGCCCGCATAACGCATCCGGGTCGGGAACAGCTCCGACATCAGCGCCGGCTGGCCGGCGTACATGAAGGCGTGCAGGCACAGACCGATCGTCACGGCGAGCACAATGATCACCGGGTTGCGGGTGTCGAACATCGGGAAGGCGAAGAACGGCCAGGTCGCGCCGGTGATGGCGCCGACCAGGTAGACCGGCTTGCGGCCCCAGCTGTCCACGAGCCGTCCGACCTGCGGGATGACCAGGAAGTGGATGAGGTGGGCAATCAACAGTGCCAGCAGCAGCGAGGACGTGTCGTACTTGTGCACGCTCTTGAGGTAGACAATCGCGAAGCTCACCACGAGGTAGTACATGATGTTTTCCGCGAAACGGAGGCCCATGGCCTGCAGGATGCCCTTGGGGTACTTGCGGATGACTTCGCGGACGCCGTAGCTGGCGGCCTGCTCCTGCTCCAGCTGCGCCTTGGCTTCGAGGAAGATCGGGGCTTCGGAGACGTTGGTGCGGATGTAGTAGCCGACGAACACGATCACGGCGGAGAGCCAGAACGCCACGCGCCAGCCCCAGCCGAGGAAGTCGGCGGCGCTGAGCACGTTGGACACGATGAACAGGACCAGGGTGGCCAGCAGGTTGCCGACCGGGACGGCCGCCTGGGGCCAGCTGGACCAGAAACCGCGGGTCTCGTTGGGGCTGTGCTCGGCAACGAGCAGCACAGCGCCGCCCCATTCGCCGCCCAGCGCGAAGCCCTGGATGAAGCGCAGTGCCACCAGCAGGGCCGGCGCGAGGTAGCCGATGTCGACGAAGCCCGGGAGGCAGCCCATCAGGAAGGTGGAGACACCGATGATCACGATGGTCAACTGCAGGGTGGGCTTGCGGCCCAGCTTGTCGCCGATCTGGCCGAAGACGATTCCGCCGAGCGGGCGGGCGACGAAGCCCACGGCGTAGGTCAGGAACGCCTGGATGATGCCGTCCAGCTCATTGCCGGTGGCGGGGAAGAAGTACTTGCCGAACACCAGGGTGGCGGCGGTGGCGTAGAGGAAGAATTCGTACCACTCCACGACGGTGCCGACCATCGATGCGGCGACGATTTTCTTGAGGCCTGCACCCTTGGTGGCTGCGGCGGGGGGTGTTGCGGAGCGTTGGTCTACGCTCATTTCGTTCTCCTTAGTGTCCACGATGACACGCGCCGTGATGCACAGCACTGAAAATGGGCTTCATCGAGTATTGCCGCAGATTCCTTGCGGTTCAATGGCCAAACCGGCACTATGTATGTGCAGAATTGCAGATATGAATGCAAATCCCGACGACCTGTTGGTGCTGCTGGCGGTCTCGCGCTCGGCCAAATTTACGACGGCGGCCCAGGTCCTGGGCCTGAACCACACCACGGTCTCCCGCCGGATCGCGGCCCTGGAGAAGGCCCTCGGCGGCCGCGTGCTGTCCCGGGCCGCGGGCGGCTGGGAACTGACGGAACTCGGCGCCGCGGCGGTCGCCGTCGCCGAGCAGGTGGAAGGCGCCGTGCGCTCGCTCGAAAAGCCGGGGACGACGCCGGACCCCGTCACCGGCGTCGTGCGGATGACCGCCACCGACGGTTTCAGCGCCTACATCGCGGCCCCCGCGGTGGCCCGGCTGCGCCGCCACCACCCCGGGCTCAGCGTGGAGATCATCACTGTGACCCGGCGGGCGCTGCAGCAGCGCTCCGGCCTGGACATCGAGGTGGTGGTCGGCGAGCCGCAGGTGCACCGGGCCGAGGCGGCCCAGCTCGGCGAATACATGCTGGGGATGTATGCCTCGCGGAGCTACCTGGCCGAGTACGGGACGCCGCGATCGGTGGACGAACTGAAGGCGCATCCGCTGGTCTACTTCGTCGACTCCATGCTCCAGGTGGACGACCTCGACGCCCCGCGGCGGCTGGTGCCGACCATGCGGGACGGGCTGAGCTCCACCAATGTCTTTGTCCACGTGGAGGCGACGCGGGCCGGGGCCGGAATCGGGTTCCTGCCCTGCTTCGCCGCGGACCTGCATCCGGACCTGGTCAGGCTGTTGCCGGATAAGTTCGCCGAACTGCTCCCCTACTGGATGGTCCTGCGGCCCGACTCGATGCGCCGGCCGGCCGTGGCCGCGGTAGTCCAGGCCCTGCGCGAGCAGACCGACGCGCACCGCGAGGCGCTGATGGGCCGGGACGGGTACGCAGCGATTGCTCCGTAGGCGCCGTTTTGGGGCCGCAACAGGGCCATTACGGAGCCGTCGACGACGTCGGGTCCGCCGTCATCGGGTCCGCCGTCGTCGGGTCAGCGGATGCGGGGTCGTGGCGGACGGCGGCGCCGGCGGCGAAGGCGCGCACCTTGGCATCGTGCCAGATGTGGGCCGGCACCGCGCCGCCCAGCAGGCGCCGTGCGAGGCCGGGGTCGTCGTCGAACGGCACGTCGCTGCCGGCGATGATCATGTTGCCGTAGCGCCGGCCCTTGAGCATGGCAGGGTCGGCGATGATCACCGTGTGCTCGAAGGCCGCCGCGATCGTGGCAGCATCCTCGCGCGCGTTGGCCAGGGCCGGGGCGTCGCCGGAATTCACCAGGTAGATCCCGCCGGGCGCCAGGACACGCTTGGCGTGCCCGGTGAATTCGCTGGTGGTGAGCGGCCGCGGGGTGATGGAGCCGGCGAAGACGTCGCGAATGATGAGGTCCCGCGTCTGCGGCGTGAGGCTCTCGGTAACCTCGCGAGCCTCCCCCACGCGCAGGCGCAGCAGCGGCGCCTTGGGCAAGTCGAACCAGCCGCGGACGTACTCGGCGAGTTTCCCGTCCAGCTCCACCACCACCTGGCGGGCGTCCGGATAGGCGGCGTGGAAGTAGCGCGCCAGCGAGCAGGCTCCCCCGCCCAGGTGCAGGGCGCGCAGCTTCGGCCTGGCCACCGGCGGCCAGCGCGATTCCACCAGCGCCGCAATCCAGCGCATGTACTCGAAGTCGAGGAACAGCGGGTCGGCGAGGTCGATATGGGAGCTCATGACACCGTTGATCCGCAGTAGCCACCCGGTCGAATTGTCCTGGTCCGGGATCAGCTCGCAGTCGCCGGTGTCGATGTAGTAGACCCCCGAGACCGGACCGTCAGGGCGGCTGCCCTTCGGCACTTCCACCACTCCCGGCGCCGAAATCCCGGCGTTTCGACCGGCCGCCCTGCCTCGCTTTGCCATCAGCTGTCCGCCGTTCCGCTCATGCGTCAACCCTAGCTGGCCGGCAGCCGACGATTCTCGGAATCTCCTTGTAATCGAATGCAAAGCGTGCTTACTATCGGATAGTAATCATGCTTACTATTCGGGTTCGGCGCTGCTGGTTTGCTAACCGGCAGCAGATCTACAAGGAAAGAGAGCGACGATGACAGAGAACCAATGGCCCCAGGACGGCAGCTACGGAACCCCGACGGCGACGCAGGGCACGGAGCTAGGTACAGAGCCGGCACTTCGGGAGAGCTCGACGTTCCCGCCCGCCTCGACCGGGACGCCCTCGAAGACCGACACCGCCAAGGGCGAAGCCGGTGAGGTCAAGCAGCAGGCCGCGGAGTCGGCCCAGAACGTCACCGAAACCGCGAAGGCCGAAGCGGCCAACGTGGCCGGCGAGGTCAAGAGCAACGCCAAGGACCTCATCAATCAGGCGCGGACAGACCTTACCGCCCAGGCCGGCACGCAGCAGCAGAAGGCCGCCCAGGGCCTGCGCTCCATTTCCAGCGAACTCCACACCATGGCGGACGCCTCTGACCAGCCCGGCGTCGCGACCGACCTGATCCGCCAGGCCGCCGAGCGGTCACAGTCCGTGGCCACGTGGCTCGACAACCGCGATCCCGGTTCGTTGCTCACCGAGGTCAAGTCCTTCGCCCGCCAGCGCCCCGGCACCTTCCTGCTGGCCGCTGCCGGCGCCGGCATCCTGGCCGGACGCCTCAGCCGCAGCCTCAGCGCCGGGGCTCCGGAAACGACGTCCACCGGCAGCACCGGCACCCCGGCGCAGTACAGCGCCCCGGTCTCCAGGGTGCCCGATGCCGGCGTCGCGGTGCCCCCGCCGCCGGTGACCTACCCGGAAACCACGACCGCCGGAGTTGCCGACACCTACCCGCCCAGCCCGCTTGAGGGCACCGGTGCGCACGCCGACCAGTGGGCTAACGACCCGCTGGCCTCCGATCCGTACCGCATCGACCCGAGCATCGACCCCGACCGTAAGGATCCGTTCGACGGAGGCCGTCGATGAGCAGCGAGATGCCCACGGGCGCCCCGATGCCTCCCACCGAGGCCCATGTGAAAGCGGAAACCAACTCCCTGGGCGACCTGCTCGGTGACGTCACGCGGGACATGTCCACCCTGATGCGTCAGGAAGTGGAGCTCGCCAAGGCCGAACTGAAGCAGACCGCCGGCCGGGCCGGCAAGGGCAGCGGCATGTTCGCCGGTGCCGGCGTCGCAGGCCACTTCGTCCTGCTGTTCCTCTCCCTCGCCCTCTGGTGGGGTTTGGGAACGCTGATGGGGCTGGGATGGTCCGGCGTCGTCGTCGCGATCATCTGGGGCATCATCGGCGCCGTCCTGGCCTCGATGGGCCGCAAGGAACTCAAGGCGATCAAGGGCATGCCGCAGACCGCGGAAACCCTCCAGGAAATCCCCCCGACCCTCAAGCCCAGCCACTAGAGCGAGGAAAACACAATGAGTGAAAACCCGGATGCCATCCGCGCCGACATTGAAGCAACCCGCGCCCGGCTCGGCACCAACGTCGACGCCGTGGCCGACAAGGTCACCCCGTCGCACATCGTCCAGCGCCAGACCGACAAGGTCAAAGAAAACGTCAAAGACGCCGTCTTCGGAGTGAAGGAGAAAGTCATGGGAGCAGCCGACTACACCGCCGGCAACGTGCATTCCGCAGGCGGCAGCGCCGCCTCGCACCTGAACGACGCCGGCTCCGCCGTCGCCGACGCACCGCACCTGGCCAAGACCAAGACGCAGGGCAACCCGCTCGCCGCAGGGCTCATCGCCTTCGGCGCCGGCCTGCTGGTGTCCTCGCTGATCCCGGCGAGCCAGAAGGAACGCGAGGCAGCGGACGCCTTGAAGACGGCCGCCGAGCCGCTCACCACGGAGCTGACCGAAGCCGCGCAGCACGTGGCCGAGGGCCTCAAGGAGCCTGCCCAGGCGGCCATGGAGAACGTCAAGGCGACGGCCACCGACGCCGCCCAGAACGTCAAGGGCGAAGGCCAGATGGCCGTCGCCGACGTCAAGGACCGTGCGGCCGACGCCAAGGACAACGTCCAGCAGGCCTAGCCCGACCTGAAAGACGGCCGGTTGCCCTCGCTGACGCGCTGGGCAGCCGGCCGCTGCGCTTAACCACGAAAGAAGATTCCGATGGCCAAGAACCTCACCAAGGCGGACACTGGCTCCATGGACGACGCCGAAACCCCCGAGAGCAGCACCGCTAAGGCGCGCACTGCCCCCGCCCCGGACGACGCGCGCAAGCCGGGCCGCCCGACCGATGTCACCAAGCCTTCCTGGAAGTACATCGCCAAAAAGACCCTGCGGGAATTCACCAAAGACCAGTGCCCCGACCTCGCGGCATCGCTGACCTACTACTCGGTGCTCTCAATCTTCCCGGCGCTCCTGGCGCTGGTGTCCCTGCTCGGTCTTTTCGGAGACGCCCAGAAGACAACGTCGGCGCTGCTGGACATCGTCCAGGGCATCGCGCCCGGCCAGACCGTGGACACGATCCGCCCGGTAGTCGAAGAACTGGCCAGCTCCTCGGCCGCCGGCCTGACGTTCATCGTGGGCCTCCTCACCGCCCTCTGGTCCGCCTCCGGCTATGTCGGGGCGTTCGGGCGGGCCATGAACCGGGTGTACGAGATCGATGAGGGCAGGCCGTTCCTGAAGCTGCGCGGCACCATGCTCGGAGTCACGGTCGTCAACCTGCTGATCGTCGTCGTGCTGGCCGCGATGCTGGTGCTCAGCGGCCCGGTGGCAGAGTCCGTCGGGAACCTGATCGGCCTGGGCGGGGCGTTCCTGGCCGTCTGGAACATCGCCAAGTGGCCGGTGATGCTGGTGCTGGTGATCGTGGCGATTGCCGTCCTCTACTACGCCACCCCCAACGTGAAGCAGCCGAAATTCCGCTGGATGAGCATGGGATCGGCCATTGCCCTGGTGGTCTTCCTGCTGGCATCCCTGGCATTCGGCTTCTACGTGGCCTACTCCAACAGCTACAACAAGACCTACGGTGCGATCGGCGGCGTCATCATCGCCCTGCTCTGGCTGTGGATCCTGAACATGTCGCTGCTGTTCGGCGCCGAGTTCGACGCCGAAACCGAGCGCGGCCGCCAGCTCCAGGCCGGCATCGAGGCCGAGGAAACCATCCAGCTGCCGCCGCGCGACACGAAGAAGAGCGACAAGCTGCAGGCCCAAGAGGAAGAGGACATCCGCCGCGGACGGGAGCTGCGGGAGGAACACGGCGGTACCAAACGGGCGGGGGACCAAAGCCCCTAGCCGCCCCGCTCCCCCACCGGTAGTACTGGGGGGACGCACCGCTGGGGAGTGCTACGTCCGCCTACCCGGGAGGATCCATGCCGGCACCCGCAGCAGGTCCCCGACCCGCCGCCGTCGCCGTGGGCTACGACGGCTCCGAATCCTCGCAACTCGCCGTCCGCTGGGCCGCCGACCATGCCGCCCTCCGGGGCCTCCCCCTGCGGGTGGTTCACGCCTGGGTCTGGCCGATGTTCACCAAAGACCTGGGACCCGTCAAGGGCGTGGCCGGCAGCGGCCTCCGGCATTCCGCCGAGACCATCCTCGCCGAGGGCGTGGGGCTGGCCCACGGCGTTGACCCTGGTCTCGCCGTCGACGGTGTCATGGAGGCCGGACTGCCCGCACAGGTCCTGCGCCAGGCCGCCGCGGATGCCTCCCTCCTGGTGGTGGGAAGCCGGGGCATGGGCGGCGTGCTCGACCACCTCGCCGGTTCGGTCTGCCTGGAGCTGGCAGGCGCCGCCCCGTGCCCGCTCATGGTGGTCCGCCGTCCGCACCTGCCCGGCAGGCCCGTCGTCGTAGGCGTCGATGCCGCGGCCCACAGCTCGGCCGTGCTCGCCGACGCCGTCCGCCTCGCCGCCGCGGTCGGCGCCGAGTTGCAGCTGATCCATGTGGATCCGGACCCTGGCGGGAAGCCTGCGGAGCACGGCCGGCACACGCCGCTCCACGGCGCGGAACTGCTGGAGTACTCCCTCGGCGAAGCAGGGAGACTCGCTCCCGGGCTGGCAGTCTCCGGCACGCTGAAGGATGGCCGGGCGGCGGCCAAGGAACTCGTGGAGGCAGCCGAAGACGCGGATGTGCTGGTGCTGGGCACCCACAACCGCGGCGGAGGCATTGGCAACACCGTCTCCGCGGTGCTGCATAAGGCGGCCTGCAATGTCATGATCACGCGCTGATTCCTAGGCTCCGGGGTCACTGCCGCCGCAGCCCGGGTCAGGAAGATGAGCCAGAAAGGGAGGCTCTGTGCGAGCCTGGTGGGTTGCGCAGCCCGGACCAATCGCGACGGGTCCGCTGGTGTCCGGCGAGCGCCCGGACCCCATCCCCGGCCGCGGGGAAATCCTGATACGCGTACGGGTGTGCGGGGTGTGCCGCACGGACTTGCACCTGGCCGAGGGCGAGCTGGCCCCCAGGCGGGCCGGCGTCGTTCCCGGGCACGAAGTAATCGGCGAGGTGATCGGCGCCGGCCAGGGCGCGGACCGGTTCCGCCCCGGCGAGCGGGTGGGGGTGGCCTGGCTCGGCGGCACCTGCCGGTCCTGCCGGTTCTGCCTGCGCGGGCAGGAAAACCTGTGCCTGTCCCCCACCTTCACGGGCTGGGACCGCGACGGCGGCTACGCCGAACTCATCACCGTCGCCGAGGACTTCGCCTACCGGGTGCCCGAAATCTTCCCGGATGAGGAGGCGGCTCCGCTGCTGTGCGCTGGCATCATCGGCTACCGCGCCCTGAGCCGGGCCGAACTGCCGATCGGCGGCCGGCTGGGCATTTACGGCTTCGGCGCCTCGGCCCACCTCGCCGCACAGATCGCGCTCTACCAGGGGGCCCAGGTCTACGTCATGACGCGGTCCCCGGAGGCCCGGCGCTTAGCCTTGGATCTGGGCGCCACGTTTGCCGGCGGTGCCGAGGAGGAACCGCCGGACCCCCTCGACGCCGCCATCCTCTTCGCCCCCGCAGGCGGTCTGGTTCCGCCGGCCCTGCGCGCCCTCGACCGTGGCGGGACGCTCGCCGTCGCCGGCATCCACCTCAGCGACATCCCGCCCCTGCACTACGCCGCCGAGCTGTTCCAGGAGCGCCAACTGCGCAGTGTCACCGCCAACACCAGGGCCGACGGCGAGGAGTTCTTCCGCCTCGCCGCTGAGATTCCGCTGCGCCCGACCACGGTGGCCTACCCCTTCGACGCCGCGGACCAGGCACTGCGGGACCTCGCCGGGGACCGGGTGACCGGTGCCGCCGTCATCCGCGTGGCCCGCTAGTCGGCGCGGAGGAATTCATGCTGTTCGCCGGCCCGCAGCAGCACCTTTCGGGGGCCAACCCGGACCAGTACGGGGGCGGCGTCCCCGGGGGCGGCGGAGACGAGGAGCCGGTCCGTTTCCAGATGCACCGCCAGCAGTTGGTCGCGGTAGCGGACCTGGAAGTCGACCCGGCGTAGTTCGGCCGGGAGCCGGGGCGTGAAGTCGAGGGCGTCCCGGGTGATCCGCAGCCCGGCGAAACTGCGCTGGACGACGTCGATCGAGCCGGCCATCGCGCCCAGGTGGATGCCCGAGCTCGTGGTCCCGCCCTGGGTGTCGTCCAGGTCAGCGTCCAGGGCTTCGCGAAACGTGGCCCAGGCCTGCTCCGGATCCCGCGGCACGAGGACCGAGGCGTGCGCCACCCGGCTGAGCGTGGAGCCGTGCGCGGTCCGGGCCAGATAGAAGTCCACGGTCGCGGCCATCTGGGTTGCGGTGACGGTGTAGCCCATCCGGCCGAGGAATCCCACGAGCTGGTCCTCGCCCAGGACGTAGAGCAGCATCAGGACGTCGGCCTGTTTGGCCAGCCGGTAGTGGTTGGTGCTGTCCCCTTCGGCTTCCAGGATGAGGTCCAGCCGTTCGATGTTGCGGTAGCTGCGGCGGTAGTGGGTCCAGTCCAGTTCCCGGAGCGCGCCGTAGCCGGCGAACTGGCTGATGATGCCGTCCCCGTGGAAGGGCACAAACATGCGCCGGCTCAGCCGCGCCCAGCCGGCGATTTCCGCGGCCGTAATGCCGAGCCTGGCCCGGAGGTCCTCCATGTCGAACCCCTGGACGGAGTGCATGATCCATTCGGCCTGGTCGAACACCCACGCGGCCATGATGTTGGTGTAGGCGTTGTCGTCCAGGCCCCCGCCCGGGTTGCCCGGGGTGCCGGTGTGGTACTCGTCCGGCCCCATGACACCCCTGAGGTGGAACCGGTCGTCGATGGCGTCGTAGTCCGCCATCGAGGCGAACAGGCGGGCGACGTCGACAATGAGTTCCGCGCCGTGCTGGGTCAGCCAGCCGCGGTCCTGGGTGGCCTCGAAGTACTGCCAGGCGTTGTAGGCCACGGCCAGGCCCACGTGGCGCTGGAGATGGGAGTAGTCCGGCATCCAGTGCCCGGACAACTTGTTGAATAGCAGCTTGGGGGTCTGCTCGGTGCCGTCGCTGCCGCTCTGCCAGGGGAACAGCGCGCCCCGCAGCCCGGCCGCCCTCGCCGCGTCCCGGGCCGTGCCAAGACGCCGCCAGCGGTAGTCGATCAGTTCCCGGGCGAGCGAGGGCAGCCGGGAGTTCAGCACCGGCAGGACGAACAGCTCGTCCCAGAAGACATGTCCGCGGTAGCCCTCTCCGTGCAGTCCGCGGGCCGGCACGCCCGCGTCCAGCTCGGCGGTGTGCGTCGTCAGTGTCTGCAGCAGGTGGAAAACGTGCAGGTTCAGGATCAGCTGCGCCTGCGAGGGGGCGTCGGATTCGATGATGAACGGTGCCAGCAGCAGGGCCCAGGCCTTCTCGTGCTCCGCCAGCAGCGCCTCGAAGCCGCCCGCGCGCGCCAGCACCGCCTCAGCCCCCGTCAGCGGCGAGGAAACCGCGTGGTCCCGGGAGCTGGCGACCCCCACCGTCTTGGTCACCGTCACCGCTGTCCCGTCCGCGGCCGGCACGTCGAAGCGGTGCGCGTACAGTCCGCCCAGCTGCTCGAAGGCGGAGTTGGCGGGCCCGGACACTTCGGTGCGCAGCGCCAGGGCGATGCCCACCCGGCTCTGGCTGGTCTGCACCTGGACGTTCAGCACGACGGCGCCCCGTCGGGCTGTTTTCTGCCCACCGGCGGACTCCGTCACCTGCACCGCCGTCAGGTGCCGGGTGGACAGCTGCGCGTCCTCCGGGACGTTGGAGTTGGTCACGTCCGTGTCGCAGCCGCTGCGGACGCTGATGCTGCCGCTCCAGCCGTCCGCGGTGAGCACCGTTTCCAGCGCAGCGAGGTGCGGCTCCGCCATCGAAACCAGGCGCCGCTGCACCAGCTTCAGCCGCCGGCCGGCGTCGTCCTCCAGCAGTGCCTCCCGGGTGAGTAGGGCGCGTTTGAGGTCCAGGGTGCGGCGCTCCCTGCGGAGCACCAGGCCACCCTCCGACCACCAGGCGCCGCCCTCGATCCGCAGGTCCAGGTGCAGCCAGTCCGGAATGTTCACCATGTGCTCGTCCACCGTTTTCTGGCCCTCCACGACGCTGGCCAGCCGGTTGTAGACCCCCGCCAGGTAGCTCCCGGGATAGTGGATCTCGCCGCCGCGGTGTTCCGGGGCCGCACCCCGGGTGGCCATGTAGCCGTTGCCCAGCGTGGTCAGGGCCTCCCGGTGCCCTTCGTGGGCCGGGTCGAAACCCTCGTAGACCAGCATCCAGGGGTGCGTGATGACCAGGCCGATGTCCAGTTCGCTGACGTCTTCGACCACGATGTCGGCCCCGGCGGTTTCCAGTTCGGCCCGCCGGCCGGTCCGGTCGATCCCGACGACGAGCCCGAAGCCGCCGCGGCGGCCCGCCTCCACCCCGGCGACGGCCGCTTCGATGACCATGGCCCGGCCGGGCGGGATGTCCAGCCGCCGCACCGCTTCCAGGGCCAGGGCCGGCGACGGCTTGCCGGGGATGGCCTGCCGCAGCGCCGCCTGCCCGTCCGCGACATGGTCGAAAAAGGCTTCCAGGCCGACGGTGGCGAGCAGCGCGCCCGCGTTGGGGGCCGACGTGGCCAGCAGCACCGGAATCCGGCCGGCCCGGAGCCGTTGCAGCAGGGCCAAGGTGCCGGGGAAGGCCCGGGGCGGCTGGCCGCGCAGCAGTTGCCCGAAGAGTTCGTCCTGGCGTTTCCCGAGTCCGAACGCCGTCCAGTCGCCCGGACCATCCGCCGGCGAACCCGGCGGAAGCGAGACGCCGCGCGAGGCCAGGAACGCCGAGGCACCCTCGGCGGGCGTCCTGCCTTCGATGTAAAGGGTGTAGTCGGCGTCCGCGATCGGGTCCCGGCGGGCGCGGGGCGGCAGCCGGGGGTCCCGGAAGACCTCATCGAGGAGCCGCTTCCAGGCGGCGGCACGGAGTTCCGCGGTATCAAGCACCACGCCGTCCAGTTCAAAGACCACCGCGTCGACGGGTGCCAGTGCAGCTGCAACTGTGGGCGACTCCGTCATGCGTTATTCGTACCAGTCATCCCCGTCCGGGAACAGTGGCGGTCGGCCCGGTTGCGGGCGGTCAGCCGAGGAGCGCGTCCAGGGTCGTGAAGCCGTAGCCGGCCTGCCGGATCCGGCTGATGAGTTGCGGCAGGGCGTCGGCGTCCAGGGTGCTGCCGTCGTCGGGGTTGGAACCGATGTGCATCAGGACGATCTCCCCCGGCTGCAGGCCGGCGAGCGCACGGTCGGCGACGATCTGTGCCGTGATCCCGCCGCTGGTGCCCTTCCAGCCGAGGGTGTCGACCGTCCAGCGCACCGGCAGGTAGCCCCGCGCGTTCACGGCGGCGATGGTCCGTGCGTCCCGCTCGCCGAACGGGAAGCGGAACAGCGGCCGGGAATCCGCGCCTGCGGCCGTGATCGCGGCCTGCGCGCCGGAGAGCTGCTGGGCGATCTGGGCGTCGGTGAGGGAGGTGAACCCCGGATGCGTCATCGAGTGGTTGCCCACCCGGTGGCCGGCTGCCACGATCGAGGCGACGCCAGCGGGGTTGGCGCTGGCCCAGTTGCCCGTCAGGAAAAACGTTGCCCGCACTCCGGCGGCGCCGAGGGTGCGCAGAATGCTGGGCAGGGCCGCCGAATTGGCCCCGGCATCGAAGGTCAGGGCAACCACGCGGCCGGCGCCGGGGATGACCTCGACGTCGGCGCCCCGGAGTGACGCGGGGAACGGGGCCGCGGGTGCCGGAGGCGGCGGGGGTGGCGCCTGGGTCACGGGCGCCGTCGTGGCCGGCGGAGGGACCGGAGCGGCGCTCGACGGCGGCAGGGGCGTCCGGCTTGGGGTCGCACCCGGCGAGGAGGTGCCGGGCGCGGTGCGCGACGGCGAAGGGGTAACGGAAGCCGACGCGGTGCCAGACGGGCCGGTAGCGGGGGCCGCCTGCGGAGCGGCGGCAGGGGGTTCCCGGGAGAGGACCAGCGCCGTGACGACCGCGGCGGCAAGCAGCAGCACCGCGGCCACCAGCGCAATCAGCCGACGGCGTCCGCCGGCGAAGAGCGACCACATGCCTCACCATGGCACCACCGGCCCCAGCGGGGTAGGGCTGAAAGGCCCGACGGATTCCCCACTCCTTTGCGCGAACGGGCACTTGGGGCCCTGGAGATCCCCGGATTAGGGGCCGCAAGTGTCCGTTCGGCCCGGGGCGTGGAAAGGGCCGCGCAGTAGGATTCAAGTAGTCGCAGACGCCAGGTCTTGCGCGAGGAACGAGGCGGGACAACCGTGAAAATTGCGCTCCGGTATCCGCTTGTCACGGGCACGGTCGCCGCCCTCCTGGCGGTGATATTGCTGCTTGCCTCCGGCCAGGAAGCTATCGCGCGGATCGCCGCCAGCATCTATGCGCTGGCTGTGGCGGCCTACCTCGCCGTCGGCATGGTCCGCCGCCTGATCGGCGGCCAGTGGGGCATCGACATCCTGGCCGTCACCGCCATTGTCAGCACCGTACTGGTGGGCGAATTCGTCGCCTCGATGATCATCGTGCTCATGATGGCCGGCGGTACCGCCCTTGAGGACTACGCCGCCGGCCGTGCCAAGAAGGAGCTGACGTCGCTGCTGGAGCGCGTCCCGCAGACGGCCCACCGGGAACGCAACGGCGGTGCCGCCGGAGCCCGTGCCGCCGAAACCGACGGCCAGCACGAGGACGTGGCGGCCACCGACGTCGAGGTCGGCGACATCCTGCTGGTGCGGCCCGGCGAAGTGGTGCCGCTGGACGGGGTGCTGCTCTCCGAGTCCGGAACGTTTGATGAATCCTCCCTGACCGGGGAGAGCCTGCCGGTGGAGCGTGCCGCCGGCGAGGGGCTGATGAGCGGGTCGTTGAACGGCGAGGCGGCCATCCGGATGCAGGTCACGGCGCTGATGGAGGACTCGCAGTACAGCCGGATCGTTGCGCTGGTGAAGGAGGCGGCCGAGAGCAAGGCCCCCATGGTCCGACTGGCCGACCGCTATGCCGTCCCTTTCACCGCCCTCGCGTACGTTCTCGGGGCGATCGGCTGGATCGTCAGCGGCAGCCCGGTCCGGTTCGCGGAGGTGCTGGTGGTGGCCACGCCGTGTCCACTGCTGATCGCCGCCCCCGTGGCGTTCCTGGGCGGCATGAGCCGTGCCGCGCGAGGCGGCATCATCGTCAAATACGCCGGGGTTCTGGAGCAGCTGAGCCGGATCAAAACGGTGGCCTTCGACAAGACCGGCACCCTGACCTACGGCCGGCCCTCCCTGGTGGGCATCCGGACCGCGGGGTCCTTCACCGAGGACCGGGTCCTCGGGCTCGCGGCATCCGCCGAGCAATATTCCTCCCACGTGCTCGCCGCCTCGGTGATGGACGCGGCACGGTCCCGCGGGTTGGTTTTCGAGACCGCCACGGAGGCCACCGAATTCGCCACGCACGGCGTCCGGGCGCGCTTCGACGGCCGGGACGTGGTCGTCGGCAAGCCCAATTTCGTGTCCGAATCGGCCGCCGGCGTCGTGGAAAGCGAGCTGGCCAGCGGCGAACTCGCCATCTACGTGGGCGTGGCCGGGGAGTTCGCCGGAGCCCTCGTGATGAGCGACCCCATCCGCCGGGAAACCCGCCGCACCGTGGCCGAGCTCCGGGAACTCGGCGCCACCCGCACGGTGATGCTGACCGGCGACGCCCTCGCCACCGCCGAGCACATCGCGGCAGAGGCCGGGCTGACCGACGTCCGGGCCGAGTGCCTGCCGCCGGACAAGGTGGAGGCGGTCCGCTCACTGCCCCGCCGTCCGGTGATGATGGTGGGCGACGGCGTCAACGACGCCCCCGTCCTGGCCGTCGCCGACGTCGGGATCGCGATGGGCGCGCGGGGCTCGACGGCGGCCGGCGAGTCCGCCGACGTCGTGATCATCTTGGACGACCTGTCCAAGGTGGCCTCGGCCGTGCGGATCGGTCAGCGCACTGTGAAGGTGGCGCTGCAGAGCATTTGGATCGGCATCGCGCTGAGCGTGGCGCTGATGCTGGCGGCAGCCGCGGGCTACGTTCCGGCCATCGCCGGCGCCCTCTCCCAGGAGGTGGTGGACCTCGCCACGATCCTGAACGCGCTCCGGGCGCTGGGCTCCGGGACGCGGACCCCGCGGCCGGGCAGGGCGGCCGGCCGGCCTAGCCCTCGGACGCCAGCTTCTCGGCTTCCGCGATCCGCGGGACGGTCCTGAGGTAGCTGTCCGGGTTCAGCGAGATCGAATCGATGCCCTCGCCAACCAGGAACGCCGCGAACTCCGGGTGGTTGCTGGGGCCCTGCCCGCAGATACCGATCTTGATCCCTGCCGCGTGCGCCTTCCGGATCGCCTCGCTGATCATCGCCATGACGGCCTCATCGCGCTCGTCGAACAGCGCCGCCAGCTGCGCCGAGTCCCGGTCCACGCCGAGGACCAGCTGGGTGAGGTCGTTCGAGCCGATCGAGAAGCCGTCGAAGCGG
This sequence comes from Arthrobacter sp. C9C5, assembly GCF_013359735.1. GTDB lineage: Bacteria > Actinomycetota > Actinomycetes > Actinomycetales > Micrococcaceae > Arthrobacter. The sequence continues at coordinate 121,635 of NZ_JABFMX010000009.1, read as the reverse complement.
GTGGCGAATTTACTGGCCAGGACCACGTTGGAGGGGATCTCGCACATCATGTAGACCTGCAGGCCGTGCTCGCCGCGGACCAGGCCGTTCTCCGCCATCACCGCCAGCACCTTGTCCGCCTCCTGCGGTGTCCGGCAGAACGGGACCATGACGATGATGTTGCTGAAGCCGATCCGCTCCCGGACCCGTTTCAGCGCCAGGCATTCGAGCGCGAAGCCTTCCCGGTACCGCTCGTCGTAGTACCGCGAGGCGCCGCGGAAGCCGAGCATCGGGTTCTCCTCGGCCTCCTCGAAGGAGGCGCCGCCGATCAGGTGCGCGTACTCGTTGGTTTTGAAGTCGCTGAGCCGCACGATCACCGGGTTCGGATGGTAGGGCGCGGCGATCTTCGCGATGCCGAGCGCCAGGGCATCCACGAAGTAGTCGCATGGATCGGTGTAGCCGCGCGTCAGTTCCCGGATCTGCGCCGCTTCCTGCGGGTCCGTGACCCGTTCCGGGTGGACCAGCGCCATCGGATGGACCCGGATCAGGGCGCTGATGATGAACTCCATCCGGGCCAGCCCGACGCCGTCCGCGGGCAGCCGCCACCACTGGAAGGCGGCCGCGGGGCTGGCGATGTTGACCATGACTTTGGTGCGCGTCGCCGGCAGCTCCCCCAGGTCCACCTCCTCGGTTTCGAACGCGAGGCTGCCGGCATAGACGCGGCCCTGGTCGCCTTCGGCGCAGGACAGGGTCACGGCCTGGTCCTCGGCCAGGACACTAGTGGCGTTGCCGGTCCCGACGACGGCGGGCACCCCCAGTTCCCGGCTCACGATCGCCGCGTGGCTGGTGGGGCCGCCGTGGTCGGTGACAATCCCGGCGGCGCGCTTCATGATGGGCACCCAGTCCGGGTCGGTCATTTCGGTGACCAGGATGGCGCCGTCCCGGAACTTGTCGATATCAGCGGCGCTCCGGATCACGCACGCCGTGCCCTGCGCGATCGAGTCGCCGATGGCCGCCCCGGTCACCAGCACCGTCCCGGTTCCCAGCAGGTGGTGCAGGGTGAAGCGGGAACCGGTCTTTTGCGACTGCACCGTCTCCGGCCGGGCCTGGACCATGAAGAGCTCGCCGGTCACGCCGTCCCGGGCCCATTCCATGTCCATCGGCCGGCGGTAGTGCTCCTCGACGCTCACGGCCCAGCGGGCCAGGGTGAGGATCTCGGCGTCGGCCAGGACGAAGGACCGGCGTTCCGCTTCCGAGGTGTCGACGGTGCGGGTGCGGGCGTGGCCGCCGCGGCTGTAGACCATCTTCTGCGCCTTGGAGCCGAGGGTCTTTTCGATGATCGGGCTGATTCCCTCCGCCGGTCCCTCCGCCGGTCCGCCCGCGGCCTCGCTCAGGAGCGGTTTGAACACGAGGTACTTGTCCGGGTTGATCGTGCCCTGGACCACGGTCTCGCCGAGGCCCCAGGCGGCGCTGATCACGGCCGCCCGCGGGAACCCGGAGTCCGTGTCGATTGAGAACATCACCCCGGAGGCGCCGACGTCGGAGCGCACCATCCGCTGGACCCCGATCGAGAGCGCGACGTCGAGGTGGTCGAAGCCCTTGACCTCCCGGTAGCTGATGGCCCGGTCCGTGAACAGTGAGGCGTAGCAGCGCCTGCAGGCGTCCATCAGTTCCCGGTCGCCGGTGACGTTCAAAAAGGTTTCCTGCTGGCCGGCGAAGCTGGCATCGGGCAGGTCCTCGGCCGTGGCGCTGCTCCGGACCGCGACGGAAAGCCGCTCCAGGCCGGCGCGCTGCCCCAGGTCGCGGTAGTGCGAACGGATGGAGTCGGCGATGTCCGGCGGGAAATCGCTGGCCAGGAACAGTTCCCGGATGGCTTCCCCGGTCTCGCGCAGCGTCGCGTCCCCGGAGCGGTAGGCCAGGATCCGCGAGCGCATCGCCGGTTCGATCGCGTTCGCAGCGACGAAGGTCCGGTAGGCCGCGGCGGTGGTGGCGAAGCCGTCGGGAACCCGTACGCCCCGGGCCTTGAGGGACTGGATGAGTTCGCCCAGGGAAGCATTCTTGCCGCCGACCTGCGGGACGTCCCCCATGCCAATTTCTTCAAACCACTTCACGTGTTCGGGCATGCCGGCGCTCCTTTGGGCGTTTGTCCATCCATGGTCCGATCCTGCGGCCCGGGGCGGTGTGGGGTCAGAGGCTTTGGACCTCTTAGGCGGCGCGTTTGGCGGGCCGGCCGGACCTGCCGTGCCGGGCCAGCTTGTAGAGCCAGTCCGCGAGCAGGACCGCCGGGACGGCGGCGAGGGCCACGGCCAGCCCCCCGGGCGTGGGTGGGGCATGGCCCAGCAGGGCGGCGAGCGGGCCGAGGAACAGGAACACGGAAAGCAGCCCCAGCTCTGCCAGCACGGCCCAGAGCAGCAGCCGGTTGGTGAACCAGCCCAGCCGCCAGGGCGGGGAGGTGGCGCTGCGGCAGGCGAAGGCGTTGGCAAGCTGGGCCAGGACCACGGTGGTGAACGCTGCGCCCGAGGCCGCCATCAGCACATCTGACGGCGGCAGTTCGGCCCCGGGACTCCAGCCGGCGCCGAAGAGCACGGCCGTGTAGGCCGTCATCTCCATCAGCGCCTCCACCGGGCCCAGCAGCCCGAAGACCCGGAACATCAGGGCACGGTCCATCAGGTGCCGGCGCTCCGGTGCACGTTTCAGCGCCCCTTTGCTGGGCGCTTCGCTGCCGAGGGCCAGCGCCGGCAGCAGGTCCGTACCAATGTCCAGGGCGAGGATCTGCAGCACGCTCAGCGCCAGCGGGAACCGGCCGCCGGACATGGCCCAGAACACGAACGGCGTCAGCTCGGCGACGTTGTCCGTGAGGTGGTAGGTCAGGAAACGGCGGATATTCGCGTAGGTCGCGCGGCCCTGTTCCACGGCCGCGATGATCGTCGCGAAGTCGTCGTCGAGCAGCACCAGGTCCGCCGCCTCGCGGGCCACGTCCGTGCCGCTGAGGCCCATCGCGACGCCGATGTCCGCCTGCTGCAGCGCAGGCCCGTCGTTGACGCCGTCACCGGTCATGGCCAGCACGTGGCCGCGGTGTTGCAGCAGCCGGGCCACCCGGAGCTTTTGTTCCGGCGTCACCCGGCTGACCACGACGCCGTCGCGGTCCAGCAGCGCGGCCAGGACCTCATCGTCCTCCGGCAGGGTGTGGCCCTCCAGCACCAGCTCCGGGGAGCCGATCAGGCCGGTTTCCCGGGCAATGGCGGCGGCCGTGAAGGCGTGGTCGCCGGTGACCATGCCCACCTTGATGCCGGCGTCGCGGGCCGCCTGCAGCGAGAGGCGCACCTCGGCGCGGGGCGGATCGTGCAGGCCGATCAGCCCCAGCAGCGTCAGCCCGGTCTCCACTTCGTCCGCCGTCGTGCCGTCCCGCACCGGGCCCGGCAGGCTCCGCTGCGCGACCGCGAGCACCCTGAGCCCGTGCGAGGCCATCTGGTCCACCATCTGCAGGGCGCGGTCGGCGCCTTCCTCGCCGCCGTCCTCGCCGCCGCCGTCGCCGCGGCACAAGGGGATCACGGACTCCGGGGCGCCTTTGACGAAGAGCTTGGTGCCGACGATGGCGGATTCCCGAAGCCGGCGGGGATCGAAGGCGAAGCGGTGCGAGGGCGTCGGCTCCTCCGGCCGGCCGCCGGGGCCGGCCAGCCGGGTGGCGAGCGCATCGATGGCGGCTTCCATCGGGTCGCCCTCGGCGATCCACTGCCCGTCGTGCGGCACCGCCCGGCCCACCGAGGCGGCCCGGGCGGCGGCGCTGAGCCGCTGCCCCGCCCGGAAAGCCTCTGCCCCGGCGTCCGCGCCGCCCTCTCCGGTGACCTGGGCTTCCGGCCCGTAGCCCGAGCCGGTGATGCCGAGCAGCCCGGAGGGTGTCCAGACCTCGACGGCGTTCATCCGGTTCTGCGTGAGGGTTCCTGTCTTGTCGGTGCAGATGAACGTGGTGGAGCCAAGCGTCTCGACCGCCTGCAGGTTGCGCACCAGCGCGTTGCGCGCGGCCATCCGCTGGGCACCGATGGCGAGCGAGAGGGTAACGGTGGGGAGCAGGCCCTCAGGCACCAGCGCCACCGCCACGCCGATCGCGAAGAGGAACGCGTCCCGCCAGGAGATGCCCACCAGCAGCGAGAGGATGAAGAACAAGGCGCCGATGCCCAGGGCCACGCCGGCGACGATCCGGACAATCCGCTGCAGCTCCAGTGCCAGCGGGCTCGGCGGCGCCTCGACCTTGCCGGTCAGCGACGCGATCTCGGCGAGCCTCGTCTGTCCCCCGGTGCTGGCGACCACGCCTTCGGCCGTGCCGATGACCAGGAAGGTTCCACCGAACACGGTGTCGCCGGAGGCCTTGGTGACCGCTTCGCTTTCGCCGGTGAGCATCGATTCGTCCACCGTGCAGCCCGCAGCCAGCGCCAGGCGGAGATCCGCCGGCACCCGGTCTCCGGCAACCAGCACGACGGCGTCGCCGGGCACCAGCTCGGTGGTGTGCACCTTGACGATGCGGTTGTCCCGGCGCACCGAGACCATGGCGGGCAGCAACTCCCGCAGCTTGGCGGCCGCGTGCTGGGCGCGCTCCTGCTGGATGTAGGCGAATACCCCGTTCACCACGATCACCACGACGATGGCGATACCCAGTTGCGGCATTCCGGCGACGAAGGCGAGGACGGCCGCCACCCAGAGCATGACGGCAAAAAAGTGGGTCAGCTCTGCCAGCAGCCGCCGCCAGCCCGGCACGGCCCGGGCCTCGGGCAACCGGTTCGGCCCGGCGCGCTCCAGCCGCAGGGCAGCCTCCGCCGAGCTCAGTCCGGAGATCCCGGGTAGCGGCCCTGCCGCGGCAGGGTTCACCCTCCGCCGCCCGTCATGCGCAGCACCTAACGCCAGCACTGCCCAGGTGCATCATGCCTCCGAGGATGCTCCGGCGCGGCACCCCTTGTTAGGGCCAAAGGTCACCGGGGGCCGGCGCGCGGCTACGCTGCCCCGGAGCGGCTTCGGTTGCCGGGGCCGCCCTCAGTTGCCGGTGGCGGCAGGCGGCCGCTGCCGTCCCAGCGAGCGCAGGTACGCGCCGAAGCCCTGCGGTGCGCGTGCGTGGGTCCGGCCGGAGGTCAGGACCCGCATGCTGTCAGTTGCGAGGACGGTGAAGGCGAGGCTGCGCAGGCTCTGGACCAGGGTGCGGTCCTCGTGCGATTCCAGCGTGGAGAAGCCGCCCGCGGCGAGGTAGGCGGAGGCCCGGACGCCGAAGTTGGCGCCGTAGATGTGCGGGTGGTTTTCCTCGAAGGGGTGGCGGTCCAGCCAGCGGCGCAGCAGTTCCGGGTCCATCCCGACCGGGTCCGGTTCCACCGAGCCCAGCACCGCGTCGGCACCGGCCTCGGCGAATTCGAGCTGCCGCACCAGCCAGTTCACCGGGACCTGCGAATCGGCGTCGGTGTTGGCCAGCCAGGTCCGTCCCGGCCAGGGCAGCGGCGCGGAACGCTGGCCGGGGGCGCGCCGCTGCGGACTGAGCACGGCGGCGCGGACGCCTGCCGCCCGGCTCGCGCCGGCGCTGCGCAGCCGGACGTCGAGCGCGCTGAAGCGCGGGTCGGCGTCGACGTACCCCGCGGTGATTTCGGCGGAGCGGTCGGTGCAGCTGTCCAGGACCACCGTCACCCGGACGGCGACGCCGGGCCGCTGCCGCTGCAGCTCGTCGGCGGCGCGCTGCACCGCCCGCAGCGCCCGGTCCAGGTGCTGGTCCTCGTTGTGGGCCGGCATCACGACGGCGACGGCGTCGATGCCGGGGCGTCGTTGCGGGGGCCCGGCCGGGGCCGCCACGTTGCTCACGCGAGCGGCTCCGGGGCGCGGAGGATTTCCAGCACGAAGTCACGCTCCCGGTAGAGGCCGGCGTCGGCCCAGCGAAGCTGCCGGCGCGCTGCTGCGTGGACGGTGTCGCCGTCGAGCTCCCAGCCGTCGATCGGGTGCCGCCAGTGGCAGAGCGCCAGGGTGCCGCCGGGCAGCAGCGTGGCCTCGACCCGTTCGAACAGGGCCGCCAGTTCCTCCGGCGAGAGGTAGTAGCCCACCTCCGACACCACGATCAGGTCGAACGTGCCCTCCGGCCAGTCCTGCGGCACCGTCAGGTGGCGGGTCTGCGCGGCCGGCAGGTGCTCGAGCCGCCGCGCAGCGTGCGCCAGCGCCGCGCTGCTCGCGTCGACGGCCAGGAAGCTTCCGCAGCGTTCAGCGAGTTCCACGCTGAGGGTGCCGATCGAGCAGCCGATTTCCAGGCCGGCGGAGTAGCTCCGGCCGGGGAGCGCCGCGAGGGTCAGCGCGCGCTTGCGGTGTTCGTACCAGCTGGTGGTGTACTCCCAGGGGTCCTCGCTCCGGGCATGGACTTTGTCGAAGAGTCCCTCCGCGTCCGCCGCGGCGTACGCGGGCGGCAGCCCTGCGGGGGTTGCCGCCGTTCCGGCCGGGGGAACTGCCGCCGCGGTGGCGGGCCGCTGCCAGGCGAACGTCTCCCAGTGCCGGGAAAAATGCTGCAGGAAGGCCTGCGGGAGCAGCACTTCATCCCCCGGCTGGTCCGAGAGTGCCCGGACCTGCGAGGTGTGAGCCGCCATGGCCTGCGCCTTCGCCTGCTCCTCGGCCGGGGTCAGCGGGAGCCGCAGCCAGGATTCCCAGGCCGGGTCCGCGGGGCCGGCCCAGAGCCAGTACCAGACCGGGTACTCCAGCAGCCCGTGGCCGGAGGCGGCGGCCGCCTCCGCAGCCGCGGAGCCCAGTGCGTCGTGGTCGGTGTGGCCGTCGTTCCGGTAGGGCGCCACGAGGACGACGCGGTCCGCGGCCCGTCCGGTGGCAGCCGCGGCCTCGCGGATCGCGGCGAGGACCTGGTCCCGGTGGCCGGCGAGGTTCCCGTCCGGCAGCCCGAGGTACCGCCACTCGGCGTTCGGGACGAGCCGCCCGAGCGCGCCGGCGAACTCCCGCAGCCGCAGGCCGGCAAGCTGTTCCGGTGTGGTGCTGGGCGAGTCGGGGTGGGAGGCCTCCCCGGCCGTGCACAGCAGCACGCGCACCTCTGCGCCGAGCCCGTGCAGCCGGGCCATCAGGCCGCCGGCGCCGAGGGATTCGTCGTCGGGGTGGGCGGCCAGGACGATGAACGCCGTACCGGCCAGCTCCCCGGCGCCGAGCGGGAGTTCCGGCAGGGCGGCGACGCCGCTGCGCGCCCAGTCCTCTTCGTGCGTCCCGGCGTCGTTGTGCGTGAAGCTCACCATGGGTGGTCCCCTTTGAAGGTCAGGGCGCCGAGCTGGGCGTCGTCGCGCATGGCGTGATGCTGCCGGATGTAGAGCGAGAGGTCGGCCATGCGTTTGCCGTAGCGTGCGTCGAAGGCCAGCGGGGCGGGCCCGAGGTTTTGGCTCACCAGCGACTGGACGCGTTCGACGGCGGCGGCCACGCTGCCGCGGACGCGCAGCGCCTCGCTCCATGCGCCGGCGCCGGAGAGCTCCCCGGCGTCGATCCGGGCCGCGGTCCGGGCGAGGTACTGGGTGAGCCCGGTCAGCGTGCGGTCGATTTCGCCGAGGTGGGCGAGGGCGAGCTGGTCCGGTTCGCGGCCGCCGTCGGCCGCTTTTTTCAGGGACTCCGCATAGTTGCGGGCCACGGCGACGGCGCCGCCGAACCAGCAGGCGGCGACCCCCATGCCGCCCCAGGCGAAGCCGGGACGCTGGTAGTACCAGCCGGCCGGGCCGAGCGGTATGGCCGGCACGGCGTCGAAGTGCACGGTGCCGCTGGGGACCTCGCGCAGGCCCAGGCTGGTCCATTCCGGGTCCGCAAAGCTGACCCCGGCGGCGTGCAGGTCGACGGCGAAGGCGGCGCGGCCGCCGCCGTCGAGGTGCGCGGTCAGCACCGCGTGGTCGAGCTGCGCGGCGATGGAACACCACGGCTTGGAGCCATTCAGCACGACGGCGCCGTCGGCGTCCTGGGCTTCTAGCCTCAGCCCGGGGGCCTCGGCGGCGAAGACGCCCCAGGTGCCGTCGAAGGGGAGATCAACGGGGGCATCATCGAAATCCGCAGCACCGGCCTGGGCCAGGATCGCGGCGGCGTCGAGGTGGGGTTCCAGAATCCGTCCGGCGGCGACGTCGACGGCGGTGATCGAGGCGAGGATCTCCCACAGGAACGCGGTGCTGCCCGTGCCGGGTTTCGGGGCGGTCTCCCCCACGTCCTTGGCGAGTGCCAGCAGGGCCGGAACGTCCCCGACGCCCGCCGCGGCGGCGTCCAGCAGCGGTGAGATGTCGGCCAGTTCGTCAGGTGTGGAGCTGATCCGCACGGCCTTGGGAGAGCGGGCTTCCTGGGTCGCGTTCATTGCCTCGTCCGTGTCCTTTGCGATGTGCGCCTGGTGTTGTCCGTGCCTGCAGCTGCCGGCCGAAGCCGCCGGGTAAATCTAAGCATACTTAGCACTTCGCCGGCCTGCGTCGGCATCGCGCTACCGCGCTGCTCCCACAGCGCGCTACCGCGCTGCATCGACAGCGCGCTACCGCACGAGGGCGAGCGCGAAGCCGTCCCAGCCCTTCGATCCCACCGTCTGGATCACGGTGGCGTCCAGCCGCGGGTCCGCGCCCATCATCTCCAGCGCCGCGACGATCCCCGGGGCGTTGACGGGATCCAGGGCCGGTTCCAGCACCGCGCCCTCCCACACCACGTTGTCCATCACCACCGTGGTGCCGGGCCGGCCCAGCCTGATGGCCCAGTCCAGGTATTGCGGGTTGTGTTCCTTGTCCGCGTCGATGAACACAAAATCGAAAGGCCCGGCGCCCTCGCTTTCCAGCGCGGGCAGCGTATCCAGGGCCGCGCCCACCCGGATGTCCACGAGGTGGCCCAGCCCGGCCCGGTCGAGATTGGCGCGCGCCACCTCGGCGTGCCGGGGCAGGTATTCGCAGGTGACCAGCCGGCCGCCGTCGGGCAAGCCCTGTGCCATCCAAATGGTGCTGAACCCAGCCAGCGTGCCGATCTCCAGCACCCGGCGGGCGCCGGAGAGCTGGACCAGCAGCTTCAGGAGCTTGCCGGCGTTCGGGGCGACCTCGATGGGCGGCATCCCGGCGTCGAGGGCGGCGGCCACGGCGCGCCGCAGCGAAGTGTCGGGCCGGACCACAACGCCGGAGAGGTACTCCTCGACGGCGATCCAGCGGGATGTGGGCAGATGCTCGATCATGCGGCCCAGTCTTTCAGCTGCCCCCGCCGGAGGGTAGGGCCGTGGGCTCCCCGCCCAGGGCCAGCGCGGCTCCGGATTAGTCGCCCAGGGCCTGTTCCAGCCGGTCCAGTTTGCCGGTCAGTTCGCCCGTGCAGCCGGGGCGGATGTCGGCCTTGATCACCAGGGAGACGCGGCTGCCGTAGCGGCCCACGGCCTCCGTAGCCCGCTTCACGACGTCGAACACCTCATCCCATTCGCCCTCGATCGTGGTGAACATCGAGTCAGTGTGGTTCGGCAGCCCGGATTCCCGGACGATCCGCACCGCCTCGGCGACGGCATGGTGGACCGAGGCGTCGTCGGATTCGGAGCCGGCGGGGGCGCCGGCGGGACGGCCGGAGGGTGCGACAGAAAATGCAAGCAACATGGCTCCAGTCTGCCACGCGGGATCCGGGCAGCCCGGGTCCAAAATCGCGGGCCGACACGTCACAATTGGGCGTACCCGCCGGTAACAGGTTTCCTCCACCTCCGCGTTGCTACCCTGAGCAAATGAACCGGGCAGTAGACCGCAGGCCGCTCCGTGCGGATGCAGCGCGCAACGTCAACAAGATCATTGCCGCGGCCCGCCAGTGCTTTCGCGAGCACGGCCCCGAAGTTCCGCTTCAGACTATCGCCGTCACTGCCGGAGTAGGCCCCGCGACCCTGTTCCGGAACTTCGCCGACAAGGAAGAACTCGTGCTCGCCGCGCTGCACCAGCAGTTGAAGCTGCGGGTCAATCCGGTCATCGAGGAAGCGCTTGCCGGCAAGGACGCCGCCGAAGGCCTGTTCCGCGTGGTCGACGCCCTGATGGGGGTTGCCAGCGACGAAGCCAACCTGCTCGGCGCGGTGGCCGGCCGCCGCGGTGTGCTTACCGGCATCACCGGGGACCTGATCGAGTCGGTGGCCGTACTGCTGGGCCGCGGCCAGGGCCAGGGCACGCTGCGCAGCGACATCTCCATGACTGACATGATCCGGCTGCTGGCCATGCTGATCGGCGTGGTGGACACGATGGAGGCCGGTTCGGATGCCTGGCGTCGTCCGGCCGCCCTGCTCGAGGACGCCATCCGCGCAGAACGCCCCGATCGTCCGCTGCCACCGCAGTCGCTGCTGCCGGGGACCACGTACGGCACCGCATTCGGCGTCGGCTTCGGGTCGACTTACGGAACCACGTACCGTTGACCCCATGACGTGGGAAACCGTCGCCGGCGTGCTCGGCGGCCTATTGCTGATGTATGCCGTGCTACTGGCGCTGCTCTGGGGCTACGCGCGGCGCCACCCGGCGACGGTCACCATGAAGGATGCCCTGCGGCTGCTGCCGGACCTGCTCCGGCTGATCCGGCGGCTGGTGGCCGACCGCACGGTCGCTGTCGGCGTGCGCATCCGGCTGGCCCTGCTGCTGGCGTACCTGCTCTCGCCGATCGACCTGGTGCCCGACTTCCTGCCCGTGATCGGCTACGCGGACGACGTCGTCATCGTCGCCCTGGTGCTGCGCTCCGTGGTCGCCCGGGCCGGCGCGGAGGCCGTGGAACGGCACTGGCCCGGCACGCCGGAGGGCCTGCAGCTGATCCTGAAACTGGCCGGACTCGGCACCGCCCGGTGAGCTGACACACTTGTCTGCGGCACGCGGAATAGGGTCCCGGAAGCAGCCGTTGAAGCCTGCATGAAGGCGATAACGTACAGCGAATATGGAAATCCGGACGTCCTTGAGTTGGCCGAGCGTCCGATGCCAAAGGTCGGGCCGGGCATGGTTCTGGTCAAGGTCAAGGCGGCATCGGTAAATCCGGTCGACTGGAAGATCATGGCCGGCTACTTGGATGCAGTGATGGACCTGCAGTTCCCGGCAATTCCCGGCTGGGATGTGGCCGGCGTCGTGGAATCGGTCGGCATCGACGCGCCGCATTTCCAGCCCGGCGATGAAGTCATCGCCTATGGCCGCAAAGACTATGTCCACGGCGGGAGTTTCGCTGAATACATCGCCCTCCCGGAACGGCTCCTCGCCCGCAAGCCCGCCTCACTCGGGTGGAATGAGTCCGCCGGGCTTCCCCTGGCGGGACTGACGGCCTATCAGGTCCTCACGCGCCTCGGCCTCAAGGCCGGCGAGACCGTATTGATCCATGGCGGGGCCGGCGGCGTCGGGTCCCTCGGAATCCAGATCGCCGCGGCGCTGGGTGCACGTGTGATCGCGACGGCGTCAGAAAAGAACCACGAGTTCCTGCGCTCCCTCGGCGCCGAACCCGTCAGCTACGGTGAAGGACTCGCGGACCGGGTGCGGGCACTTCGCCCCGAAGGAGTCGAGGTCGTGGCGGACTTCGTCGGCGGGAACCTCGATGCCACCCTGGCGGTGCTGGCCGACGGCGGCCGGCACGCCTCCATCGCCGACAGCGAAGTTGAGCAGCACGGCGGCACCTGGATGTGGGTGAACCCGGTGGGCGCCGATCTGCAGGAGCTCTCCGAGCTGGTCGATGAGCGCAAGCTCCGGGTTGAGGTGGCGCAGACCTTCCCGCTGGCGCAGGCGGCAGATGCGTTCCGCCTCAACATGGAAGGGCACACCCGCGGCAAGATTGTCGTGACGGTCGACGGCGACGCCTGAGGCGGGGCGGCAGCCGGAGTCCGGCTGCCGCCGGCCCGCCGGGTCCTTGCAGCTGAACCTCTCAGTGCCCGCCTTGATCTTCGGCTGGCTTTTCCTTGGCCTCGTGCAGGTGGTGTGCCTCCTGCAAGTGCTGCTGCAGCTTCTCTTCGGCCTCACGACGGCGTCGGGCCATTTCGCGCAGTTCCCGGGTGGATTCTGCCCCGGGGGAAACGAAGTGCTCGTGCGGCCTGGGATGGTGTGCCTTGCCGGCGGCGTCCGCACCTGCGGCTTCCGGGTTCACCGCCTCTGGATCCTGCGGCCCGGGCGCGGCGGCATTCGGAACGTCTTTATCGGTCATCATCGAATGCTCCCATTGGGCGCCCGGCCCAACTAGGGGCTAAAGACCGTTGAGCGCCCGACGGCGGAGCGTCAGCTCCAGCCGAGCAACCGCAGCCCGGCCGCCGCGCCGGCGCCGGCTAGGACCACCACCAGGAACGGCGCCCGCAACCACAGGGCGATGGCGGCCGCGGCGAGGGCACCGAGCCGCGCGTCCAGCGCCAGGGACTGCCCGGACGCCACTGTGTTCACGACGGTCAGGGAGGCCAGCAACCCGATCGTCATGGTGCCGGCGATCCTGGACATCCGCGGATTGCGGAGCAGGCTGGCGGGCACAAGGTACCCCACCAGTTTCCAGGCGTACGCCAGCACGCAGGACAGCAGGAGCCAGAGCCAGAGCGTCATGAGGCATCCCCCGGGCTGTGGCCGGAACGGCGGGCAGCCTCATGCTCCTCGGCGTACGGGTCGACGTCGGGTTCGAGCCCCTCGTCGCTGCGGCCGTGACTGAACCAGCCGACCACCGCCGCCACGAACGCGGCGACCAGGATCGGCACCCCGGCCGGCACGAACGGCACGGCCAGGACGGTTGCCAGGGCGCAGACGACGGCGATCGCGACGGGTTCGCGGCCCTTGAGCCGCGGCCACAGCAGGCCGAGGAACGCCGCCACCGCGGCGCCGTCGAGCCCCCACTGCTTCGGGTCGCCCAGGGCGCTCCCGGCCAGCGCCCCCACAGCGGTGAACAGATTCCACAGCACGAAGATGCCCAGCCCCGCCGTCCAGAAACCCCGGCGTTGCTCCGCCGGGTCGGTCTGGCCGGTGCTCGTGGCGGTCGATTCGTCGATGGTCACGTGGGCGGCAGCGAACCGGCGCCAGCCCCGCGGCTGGAGCAGGGCGTTGAGCTGCATCCCGTAGATGCCGTTGCGCATGCCCAACAGGGTGGCGGCGCTCATCGCCGCGACGCCGGAACCGCCCCCGGCCACGACACCGATGAACGCGAACTGCGAGCCGCCGCTGAAGAGCAGCAGGCTCAGGGCCATGGTCTGCCAGAAATCGAGGCCGGACGTCACGGAGAGTGCCCCGAAGGACACCCCGTAGAGCCCGGTGGCGATGCTGATGGAGAGTCCCACCCGGAAGGCCGGGGATTGTGCCAGCTTCACCCGCGCCGCCGCTTCGGGACCGGCTTCGTCAGGCTCCACGCCCAGGCGATGAGCGGCGCCTGCAGCGGCAGCCGCAGGCTGTGGATACGGCGTTGCGCGGGCGTTCCCCCGGGTCCGAACGCCGTGCGGAGCGCGTCCAGGTGCCCGGCGAGGAAGGCGGTGAACATGCCGGTGACGCAGCCGGCAGCCACGCGTCGGGTGGGCGGGATCAGGAGTCCGACGGCGGCGCCCGCTTCCAGCAGCCCGCTCACCGCCACCCACTCTGCGCGGGACAGTACGGCGAGGGGCCCGTTCTGCCGGCCGCCGGAGTCATCACGGCAGAGGAAGTCCGGGACCACCGGGGCGAAGAAGTCCGGATCGCGGAAGTGTTTTGCCGCGCTGGCCAGCAGCAGCCCGCACAGGGCGGCCGCGGAAAGAGTCTGGGTTGCCCGGGGGGACCAGCGGAAAGGCATGCATCCATGCAACCACAGCGGCGGGGCGCCCGGTAACCGGGGCCGTAACCTGCGCCGGGGGCTTTGCGCGACCCGGGCGTGACCTGCGAAAACGGGACCTTCCGCAGGGGTCTGGAAGCGGTGCGCGGGAGTACCTTGTTGACTATGAGCAGTGTCGTGCAGATGAGCGGCGTCGTAAAGCGTTTCGGGGCCGTCACGGCCCTTAATGGCCTGGACTTCGAGGTGGCCGCCGGCGAAGTGCATGGCTTCCTGGGCCCCAACGGATCCGGCAAGTCCACCACCTTGCGGCTGCTGCTGGGCATGCTGCGGTCCAACGCAGGGTCCATCCGGGTGCTGGGACTTGATCCCTGGCGCGACGTCGCGACGCTGCACCGCCGGCTGGCGTACGTTCCCGGCGACGTGGCCCTGTGGCCCAACCTGACCGGCGGCGAGGTGATCGAACTTCTCGGCAAGCTGCAGGGCGGCCAGGACCGGGCACGGCGGGACCGGCTGCTGGAACTTTTCGAGCTGGATCCGACCAAGAAGGCCCGAACCTATTCCAAGGGCAACCGGCAGAAGGTGGCCCTGGTCGCCGCGCTGGCCACCGACGCCGAATTGTTCCTGCTGGACGAACCCACGAGCGGACTGGACCCGCTGATGGAAGACGCCTTCCGCGGCTGCGTCCGCGAACTCCGGGCACAGGGGCGCACCGTGCTGCTGAGCAGCCACATCCTCAGCGAGGCCGAGGCGCTCTCAGACCGGGTGAGCATCATCCGCGCCGGGCGGGTGGTGGAGACCGGCCCGCTTGAGCAGTTGCGCCACCTGACCCGGACTGCCGTCACCGCCGACGTCGCCGCCGTGCCGCCGGGGCTGGAACTGCTGCCCGGCGTGCACGACGTGGTGGTGGCCAACCACCGGGTCAGCGCCCAGGTGGATCCCGCCGGACTGGGCCCTTTCCTGCAGGCGCTGACCGCGGCCGGACTGCGGGCGCTGACCAGCCAGCCGCCAACGCTGGAAGACCTGTTCCTGCGGCACTATGGCTCCGGGAACGGCTCGTTTAACGCCGGCTCCGGGACCGGGGCGGGCCAGCGGGACACCGGGGCCGAAGCCGTGGGCTCCGCGGCAACGGGGCCCGCCGGGCCGGGATCCGGCAATGCCTGAGACGCTGGCCGGCACCGGAACGCTGGTCCGGCTGGGGCTGCGGCGGGACCGGTGGCTGCTGCCGGTGTGGGTGCTGGGATTCGCCGTCGTTGCCTACTCGACGGCGGTGGCCGGCGCGGACCTCTACCCAGACGTCCGCAGCCGGATCGAAGCCGCCAATGCCGTGAATGCCACCGCGTCGATGGTGGCGATGTTCGGGCGGATCTACGATCCCGCCTCCCTTGGGGCGCTCTCGCTGATCAAGTACACCGCGTTCATGACCGCCATCCTCGCGGTTCTCATGGTCATCCTGATCATCCGGCATACCCGGGCCGACGAGGAGGGCGGACGCCTCGAGCTGCTCGGCGGCGGCCGGCTGGGACGCGACGCCGCCCTGGCCGCCGCCCTCATTATCGGCCTAGGCGCCAGCCTGGCCGTGGGACTGCTGTCCGCCGCCGCCCTCGCCGCCGGCGGCCTGCCGGCTGCCGGGTCGCTGGCCTTCGGCCTAGGCTGGGCCGCAACCGGGATGGCCTTCAGCGCCGTGGCCGGCGTCGCCGCGCAACTGACCGCGAGCGCCCGCGCTGCCACCGGCTTGAGCGTTGGCGTCATCGCCGTCACCTACGGCCTGCGCGCCGTCGGAGACCTTGCCGAACCGGGGCCCTCGTTCCTATCCTGGCTCTCACCGATCGGCTGGAACCAGCAGATCCGGGCGTTCGCCGGGGACCGATGGTGGGTGCTGGCGCTGCCGGTCGCACTGTGTGTTCTCCTCATCCCGGCGGCCTTTGTGCTCCGGGCGCGCCGGGACCTGGGCGCGGGGCTCCGCGACGAACGTCCCGGCCCCGCAGTCGGCTCGCTCTCCGGGGTCTGGGCTTTGGCCGTGCGCCTGCAGCACAGGGTGTGGCTGGCCTGGGCCGCGGCGTTCGTCGTCTTCGGCGTCGTCATCGGCTCGCTGGTCAGCAATGTGGCGGAGATGCTCAGTTCCCCCAACGCGCAGGACCTGATCAAACTGATCGGCGGCGCATCCGCGCTGCGGGACGCCTTCCTGGCCGCGGAGATCAGCATCATGGGCCTGCTGGCCGCGGCTTACGGGGTGGCGGCGGTGAACCATCTGCGCAGCGAGGAGTCCGCCGGGCACACCGAAGCGCTGCTGGGGACGGCTACCACGCGCAGCCGCTGGGCAAGCAGCCACTTCGTTTTCGCACTGGCCGGAGTCGCGGTGCTGATGGTGCTAGCCGGGGTCTCGATCGGTGTCGGTGCCGCAGCCGCCGTCCAGGACAGCGGGCTGGTGGGCAGTGCCACGGTCGCCTCGCTCGCGCAGATTCCCGCAGCGTGGGTGCTGACCAGCGTGGCGCTGGCGGTGTTTGGCTGGGTGCCCCGGCTGGCCGGCGCGGTCTGGGGCGTGCTGCTAGCCTTCGTGGCGCTCGGAGAGTTCGGCGTGCTCTGGAACGCCCCGGGATGGCTCATGGATCTCTCGCCGTTCCGGCACTCCCCGCTGCTGCCGGTGGGCACCGACGCTGTGCCCGCGCTGGTGGCCCTGACCGCCGTCGCCGCCGGACTCGCCGTCTTGGGCTATCTCGGCTGGCGGCGTCGGGACCTGGCCGCGTAAGGGCACCACCATTGGCACCTGCTGGGCGGCGCACACAGATCCGCCGCCTGCTAGGCGAGGCTTGCGGCCAGCTCCTGGTAGGCGGGGTGGAGTTCCTGCCACCGGGCCCGAGCATCACAGGGTTCACGGCCGGAGAGGTAGGCGGCGAGGTCTTCGAGGTGAATCTGGTCTCCCGCCCCATAGGCGGCGATCTGCTCCAGGGGTAAGCCACGGTCTTCGATGACCAGGATGGTTTGGTCGCCGTCGGCGGTAAGCGTCACCTCGATCACGCCGTCCGGTTCGTCAGGGGATTCGGTCAGAAGCAGCAACCGCTGTGGAGGCTGGCACACTTGCACGCGACAGGTGCCTTCCCATCCGCTGGCAAAGTAGTGCGCGCGGTACTCACCGCCCTGGCGGAGATCGCCTTCCACCTCACCGAGCCAATGCGCGAGGCGGCTGGGGTCGGTGAGGGCTGACCAAAGGTCCTCCCTACCGACGTCGAACCGGTCTTCAAGTCGGACCATCCCTTTGCCGTCCGCCGTTCCCAAGGCGCCCAGGGTGCGCACGCTTCCGGAAGTGTCGGGGGTCATCGGGTGCTCCTTCGGTCGCGTTTGACGCGCGGTTTTCGTGGCTCCTCCGTTCCAAGGCCGTTACGGAACCGTCATGGCACGCCGCTCCACTCAATTGGCAGCCATAATGTCAGGCTGAATCCTCGCTGCCAAGGCAAGAACGGCAGTAAGTGTCCCCGGCCGTACCAACCTCGAAAAACCCGGTAGCCTCGTCCGCCATCGGGGAGCTTCCCGGCTAAGAGGCAGCGCCCGCCTGGCGGGCCCGGCGGCTCCAGCGCGACCCGCTGCCTTCTGCGGCGGCTGCGTCATCCGGGTTGATCAGGGAGCAGCGGCCCAGGGACAGGCACCCGCATCCGATGCAGCTCTCCAGCGAGCGTTCCAGTACTTGGAGTTCGCTGATCCGCCGTGCCACCAGGCCGGCCCAACGCTGGCTCATAGCAGTCCAGTCGGCCTGGGACGGCGCCTTGTCTAAGGGGAGTTCATCAAGGGCCGACTTGATCTGTTCGAGGGACAGGCCGACGCGCTGTCCGGCGGCTATGACGGCCAGTCGGCGCAGGGACATCCGCTTGTATCGGCGTTGGTTGCCAGTGGTGCGTTGGGAGTGCACGAGGCCGCGCTCCTCGTAATAGCGCAGCGTCGGCACGGTAATGCCGGCCCGGGAGGCGATCTCGCCAATGGACATCAGGGAATCAGGGCTGTGGGGCACCGGAGCAGTCTGCCAGGCCGGCGAACTTGACCTCAAGTCGACTTGAGGTTGTTGAGTGTTATCTGACAGATTCCCACTCGCTGGAAAGCAGGACCATGAGAAATCCCCGCAGGAACCGTTCCAACTCAGACACACCCGGCGAGGCCGCCCGATCCGAGCAACTACTGTTGCGGCACCGGCGGCCCTGGGAGAACCGGTCCTTCGATGCAGCCTTGACCACCATGTCGCAATTCCGGTGATCCGGCCCCGGCTCCTCAGAGCGGGGCGAGCAGCTGGGCGCGGACCTCGGCCGGCCGGTTGGTGGTGATCTCGTGGATGCCCAGTTCACGGCATAAGTCGACATCGTCCGCCGAGTCCACGGTCCAGACCCGGAAGCGGCGGCCCGAACCGAGCCAGCGCCGGACGGTGCGGGAGTGGCCGCGCACGTAGCCGATACCGGGCCCGGCCAGGCCCACCTCGCAGTCGTCCAGGATCCGCTCCCCCTCCGTCTGCGCAGCTTTCATGACGTTGGCGAGGGCGCCGCCGGTGATGGCCCCGAGGCCGAGTTCCTCGCGGATTTCCTCCACGTTCACGTCGTCCACGAGCTGGCAGATGGCCGCGGCGGGCACGCTCTGGAGCAGGTGCTTCACCGAGTCGGGGCTGAAGCTCATGAAGGAGACCCGGATGTTGTCCAGCATCGAGGTGGTCCGGTCCCAGCCCTCGGACTCGAGGACCGCCAGGACCCGGTCCTCGAGCTTGAGCTGGTAGGGGCTGGGGTGTTTGAGTTCGATCGCCAGCCCGATCTCGCGGCCGGCCAGGCGCAGGATGTCCAGCAGTTCGGGGAGCGTGAGGAACTGCTCGGACCGGGCGCCGTATTCCTCGGGGATCCGGGCGCCCTTCCAGGAGCAGAAGTCCAGCAGCCGCAATTCCGCCAGGGTGCGGTCCGCGACCGGGCCGGTGCCGTCCGAGGTGCGGTCCAGGTTGGCGTCGTGGAGCAGCACCGCGTGCTGGTCGCGGGTCAGGTGGATGTCGCATTCGACGCCGTCGGCGCCGTCGGCGATCGCCTGCAGATAGGCGGCACGGGTGTGCTCGGCGAAGGCTTCGCTGGCGCCACGGTGGGCGTAGACCAGCGGGCGGGCGGCGGCGGACTCCTCGGTAGTCATGCTGACACGTTAGCGGACGTCGGTTACGGATGCGCGGCTAGGCTGGGCACATGCAGGTGAACACTGAACGACCCTCCCGTCCCGCCGTCCCCCCGGCCGCCGTCGGACACCGGCTCTCCGCCGCGGACGCCGAAAAGGCCGCGGCGCTGCGGAAGATGAAGCTGCTGGCCGTGTCGCTGCTGATCGGCATGGCCGTCATTTTCGTGGTCGCCTTCGCCCTGCAGAAGCAGTACCCGTGGCTCGAGTACGTCCGGGCCGCGGCCGAGGGCGGCATGGTGGGCGCCCTCGCGGACTGGTTCGCGGTGACGGCCCTGTTCAAGTACCCGCTGGGTCTGAAGATCCCGCACACCGCGATCATCCCGCGGCGCAAGGACCAGATCGGGGCGTCGCTGGGCGAATTCGTGGAAACCAACTTCCTCTCCGAACAGGTGGTGAAGGAGAAACTGGCCAGCGTGGACATCGCGCGCAAGGTCGGCGGCTGGCTGTCCGGGCCCGGCGGCGCCGAGCGGGTGGCCAAGGAAGGTGCCGCCGTGATCCGCGGCGCCTTCACGGTGCTGAACGACGACGACGTCCAGGCCGTCATCGAGGGCATGGTCCGCCGGCACCTGCTGGCTCCGCCGTGGGGACCGCCGGTGGGCCGGCTCGCCCAGCGCGTGTTCGACGACGGCCACCACCACGCGCTCGTGGACCTGCTCGTGGACCGGACGGTGGACTGGGTGCGGGACAACCATGAGACGGTCAACCGGCTGGTCACGGACCGTTCCCCCACCTGGGTGCCGACGTTCGTGGACGGGCTCGTAGGCGACAAGGTCTACGTGGAGATCCTGAAATTCACCCGTGCCGTGCAGGCGGATCCGCAACACCAGGTCCGGCTCTCCATCGACAAATACCTCAAAGAGCTGGCCCAGGACCTGCAGCACGATCCGGTCATGATCGCCCGCGCCGAGGGCGTCAAGGCCCAGGTGCTGGGCGACCCGGAGGTCCGCGAACTCGCCTCCCGCACCTGGGGCACGGTCAAGGCCGCGCTGCTGGCCGCCGTCGACGATCCGCACAGCGAACTGACGGTGAAGTTCAAGGCCGCCGTGCACGACTTCGGCACCCGGCTGGTGGTCGACCCGGAACTGGCCGGCAAGGTGAACACGTGGATCGGCGACGCCGCGGGGTACCTGGTGAACAACTACCGTTCGGACATTGCCGGCGTCATCACCGATACCGTGGCCCGCTGGGACGCCGAGGAGACCTCGCAGAAGATCGAACTCCAGGTCGGCAAGGACCTGCAGTTCATCCGGATCAACGGCACCGTGGTGGGAGCCCTCGCCGGGCTCGCCATCTTCACCGCCGCACACCTCGTCTTCGGCTAATCCCCCGCGCGGACGAAGCGCGAACGGACACTTAGGGGCCCCTAAACGGGCACGACCCTGGCCTTGGCCCGGCCATGCATGGCGAAGACCGTGAACGCCAGCGCCGCGAGCGCCGTGACCACGAGCAGCATCAGCCCGATCGAGTAGCTCCGGGTCGCGGCGTCGTAGGTGGCTCCCATCACCAGCGGCGGGAAGTAGCCGCCCAGGCCGCCGGCGGCGCTGACCACCCCGCTGATGCTGCCGACCTTACCGGCCGGGGCGAGCACCCCGACCCAGGCGAAGACGCCGCCGGTGCCCAGCCCCAGGGCCGCCGCCATGGCGACGAACGTCAGGCCGGCGGGCACATCGCCGTCGGGCTGTAGATTCACTACCCAGGCCAGCACGGCGACGCCGGTGAGCGACACCATCACCACGGGCTTGGGTCCGAACCGGTCCGCGAGGACGCCGCCCACCGGCCGGGCCAGCACGGCGGCGAGGGCGAACCCGGCAGTGCGGGCACCGGCGGCGCTCGGATCGAAGCTGTAAATGTCGCGCAGGTAGGTGGGAAGGTACGTTGCGAAGGACACGAATCCGCCGAACACCACGGCGTAGAGGAAACACATCTTCCAGGTGACCGGCGTCTTGGCGGCGTCGAGCAGCTTGGGCAGCACCGGGGCGTCGTTGCGGTGCCAGGCCGGGGACTCCTTCATCAGGAACCAGACCAGGGACGCCATGACGGCCAGAACCCCGGCGATCAGCAGGTGCGTAGGGAAGTACCCGATCCAGGCGACCAGCCTGGGGTTCAGGAAGGCGGCCAGCGCGGTGCCTCCCATCCCGGCGCCGAACACCCCGGTGGCGAAACCGCGCCGGGACGGTTCGTACCAAGCGCTGACGAAGGGGATGCCGACGGCGAAGACCGTCCCAGCCACGCCAAGGAGCAGCCCGGCGCCCAGCACCAGCGCGAAGGAGCGGATGGTGCCCCCGACGGCCACCAGCAGGATCGGGACAATGGCCGCCAGCAGCACGAAACTGAAGAGGGCGCGGCCGCCGTACTTGTCCGTCAGGGCCCCGACGACGATCCTCCCCAGCGAGCCAACAAAGACGGGCATCGCGACGAGGATGCCCGTGGTGGCCGGGTTGAGCTGGAGGTTCTGGGTGTAGAAGGCCCCCAGGGTGGCCACCGAATTCCAGGCCCAGAAACCGGCCACCGAGGCCGCGGTGGCGAGCACCAGGTTGAGCGTCCGGCCGTCGGTGGCTGCGGACGGGGTCACTGCTCCGGCCATCGTGGTTTCCTTTCGATTCAGCGGGGCGGGGTCACCAAGAGCGCCGGCACCTCAGCGGTTGCGGGTGTCCCGGTCGCGGGTTCCGACGGCGGACCAGCCGCGGCGGGCGGCGGTGCCGGAGGACCGCGTGGCGGCCGCGCCGGCCCGGCTGCCGTCCCGGTCGCGGTCCCGGGAGCGGTACACGATGTAGGGGCGGAAGAGGTAGTGGAACGGCGCCGTGAAGGCGTGGACGAGGCGGGTGAACGGCCAGATCACGAACAGCGCCATGCCCACCAGGGTGTGCAGGTGGAAGGAGAACGGCGCCGCCGCCATCGCCGCGATGTCCGGCTGGAAGATGAACAGCGAGCGGAACCACGGAGCCACGGTCTCGCGGTAGTTATGCCCGTGCTCGCCCTCGAAGACGCTCGCCAGGGTGGTCCAGAGCCCGAACACGATCGCGCCGGTGAGCACGACGTACATGGTCTTATCGTTCTTCGTAGTGGCCATGAAGACCGGCCCGGTGGTGCGGCGCCGGTAGATCAGCAGGATGATTCCGCCCAGCGTCCCCACCCCGGCGATCCCGCCAACCAGCAGGGCGTTGAAATGGTAGAACTCCTGGCTCATGCCCACGGCCTGGGTCCACGCCATCGGAATGACCAGGCCGAAAAAGTGCCCCGCGATCACGGCGAGCAGGCCGAAGTGGAACAACGGCGAGGCAATCCGCAGCAGCCGGGATTCGTAGAGCTGGGAGGACCGTGTGGTCCAGCCGAACTGGTCGTATTTGTAGCGCCAGATGAGACCGCCCACCAGCACGACGACCATAACGTAGGGCAGTACGCCCCAGAGCACGATGTCCAGTGCGGAGATTTCGACGGCGGATCCTGGCTCGGCCTCTAATGCCAGCATGGTCAGGCCCCCTTCACGGGCAACAAGCGCGGATCATACGGGTCCAGGCCCACCGCCTCGGTGGGCGGACCGTAGCCGGCCATCCGCATCACGGCCTGCTCATCCGCCGGTGATTTCCCCGGCAGGGTGGCGCAGACGGCCTGCAGGATCCGGGCGTGTGGGAGGTCGTCCCGGAGCAGGCCGAAGCGCAGCATCTCCAGGCTGGCCCGGAACCGGCTCAACAGCTCCCGGCCGGCCGCGAGGTCCACCAGCGCGGCGTATTCCAGCACCATCGGGAGGTAGTCGGGCAGTTCACCGCGGGTGTCCACCAGGATGTCGCTTTGCCGGTAGGCCTTCTTGAAGTTCCCCAGCACTTCGCCGCGGCGCCGGGTATCGCCGTCGGTCCAGTAGGACAGGTGCAGGGCGTGGCGCTTGCCGAGGTCGAACTCGCGCACATAGTGGGCCTGCAGCTCCAGCGGCGGGGTGGAGTCCAGCCGGTCCAGCACCTCGGCGAAGTCCGCCCCGGCGCCGGGAAACTCGGCCAGCGCGGCCCGCATCATCGGCACCCTGCCGACCAGTTCCTCGTCCGGGTAGGACAGGCACCAGGCCGCGGCGAGGTAGAGGACCTGCTCGCGGCGGCTCACGGCCGGTCCCCCGGCTGGCTGCCTGGACCGGGGCCGGGGCCCCCACCGGCACCGGGGGGCGCCTTCTCCGGGAACAGTCCGGCCGGCGCCCCCGTGCCGTCCCAGTTCAGGAGGTTCACCCGTCCACGCAGCGTCGTTTCACCGGGCGCGGCGCCGGAGGTCTGCCGGTCCCGGAGGGCATTGAAGGTCTCCACCGCCACCGGGACGGGCCTGCCGCTGGCCTCGCCAAACGGCGAGGAGTCCTGCATGCCCGGTCCGCCCTCAAAGTCCAGCGAGCAGCCCATCTCCTCAAGGTCGTGCGCCTGCTCCACATGCGCCTTGGGGATCACGTAGCGCTCCTCGTACTTCGCGATCGCCATCAGCCGGTACATCTCGTACATGGTCTGGCTGTCCATCCCCACGGCTTCCGGGATGGAGTCGTCCGGGTCGTTGCCGAGGCTGATGCCTCGCATGAAGGAGCGCATCGCCGCGAGCTTCTTCAGCACTGCGGTGACCCGGTCCGCGTCCCCGGCGGTGAAGAGCTCCGCGAGGTATTCCACCGGGATGCGCAGCGCGTCGATGGCGCCGAACAGGTTGCCGGCGTCCTCGCCGTCGTGCCCTTGGTCCCGCAGCAGGTCCACCACGGGTGAGAGCGGCGGGACATACCAGACCATCGGCATGGTCCGGTATTCGGGGTGCAGCGGCAGAGCCACCTTATAGACCTTGGCGAGGGCGTAGACCGGCGAGCGCCGGGCCGCGTCGATCCAGTCCGCCGGGATGCCCTGGGCCCGTGCCTCGGCCTGGACGGCCGGGTCGTTGGGGTCCAGCAGCACGTCCATCTGGGCGTCGTAGAGCTCCTGCGGGTCCGTCACGGCGGCCGCCGCGGTGACGGCGTCGGCGTCGTACAGGAACAACCCCAGATACCGCAGCCGGCCCACGCAGGTCTCCGAGCACACCGTCGGGAGTCCCACCTCCACCCGCGGGTAGCAGAAGGTACACTTCTCGGCCTTGCCGGTCTTGTGGTTGAAGTAGATCTTCTTGTACGGGCAGCCGGTGACGCATTGCCGCCAGCCGCGGCACTTGTCCTGGTCCACCAGCACAATCCCGTCCTCCACCCGCTTGTAGATCGCGCCGGAGGGGCACGAGGCCATGCAGGACGGGTTCAGGCAGTGCTCGCAGATCCGCGGCAGGTAGAACATGAAGGTCTGCTCGTAGGCGAACTTGATCTTGTCCTCGGATTCGCGCCGGACCTTTTCCACGATCGGGTCCAGGTGCCCGTTCTCTGCGGAGCCGCCCAGGTCATCGTCCCAGTTCGCGGACCAGGTGATCTTGGTGTCCTCGCCGGTGATCAGGGACTTTGGCCGCGCCACCGGAAAGTCGTCGCCCAGCGGCGCGTCCACGAGGGTCTTGTAGTCGTAGGTCCACGGCTCGTAGTAGTCCTTGAGCTCGGGCTGGACCGGGCTGGCGAAGATCCCCAGGAGCTTCTTCACCCGGCCGCCGGCCTTGAGCACGAGCTTGCCGCGTTTGTTCAGCACCCAGCCGCCGTGCCACCTCTCCTGGTCCTCGTAGCGGCGCGGGTACCCCTGCCCGGGGCGGGTTTCGACATTGTTGAACCAGACGTATTCGGTGCCGGCACGGTTCGTCCACGCCTGCTTGCAGGTCACGGAGCAGGTGTGGCAGCCGATGCATTTGTCCAGGTTCATGACCATGCCCATTTGGGCCATGACACGCATCAGTACTGCACCTCCTGGGAACGACGGCGGACGGTGGCCACCATGTCGCGCTGGTTTCCGGTGGGGCCAAGGTAGTTGAACGCGTAGGCCAGCTGGGCGTGGCCGCCGATCAGGTGCGAGGGTTTGACCAGCAGCCGGGTCACCGAGTTGTGGATGCCGCCGCGCCGCCCGGTGGCCTCGGACTTCGGCACGTCGATGGTGCGTTCCTGGGCGTGGTGGACGTAGACGACGCCGGCCGGCATCCGGTGGCTGACGATCGCGCGGGCCACGAGGACGCCGTTGATGTTCACGCACTCCACCCAGTCGTTGTCCTTGACCTCGATGGCGTCCGCGTCGGCCGGGCTCATCCAGACCGTGGGTCCGCCGCGGGAGAGCGAGAGCATCAGCAGGTTGTCCTGGTATTCGGAGTGGATGGACCATTTCGAGTGCGGCGTCAGGTACCGGACCACCACCTCCATGGACCCGTCCCGGCCGAGTTTGGGTTCGCCGAAGAGCCGGTGCATGTCCAGCGGCGGCCGGTAGATCGGCAGGGCTTCACCGATGTCCAGCATCCAGTCGTGGTCCAGGAAGAAGTGCATCCGGCCGGTCAGGGTGTGCCAGGGCTTGAGCCGCTCCACGTTGATGGTGAACGGTGCGTAGCGCCGGCCGCCGGTCTCGGAGCCGGACCATTCCGGCGAGGTGATCACCGGGACCGGGCCGGCCTGGGTCTGCGCGAAGGTGATGAACTTTTCCTCGGAACCCTCGGACAGGTCCGCCAGTTTCCGGCCGGTGCGGACTTCCAGGTCCTTGAAGCCCTGGACGGACAGGGCGCCGTTGGTGGTGCCGGAGAAGGCCAGGATCGCCTCTGCCATCTTCGCGTCGGTGTCGATTGCCGGGCGGCCGTCCGCGGCGCCGCCGAGCATCACGCCGTTGGACCGGCTCAGCCGCTCCAACGGCCCTGCGAGTTTGTAGGTGACGTTCTTGACCGTGAAGCCCAGTTTGTCGGCCAGCGGCCCGACGGCGGCCAGCTTGTCCGCGATGGCGGTGTAGTCGCGCTCCACCACGGAGAAGATGGGCATGTTCTGCCCCGGCACCGCGGGGATGGACGCGTCCCGCCAGTCGCGGACGATCCCGCCGGGCTGGGCGAGCTGGCTGGGGGTGTCGTGCTGCAGCGGCACACTGACCAGGTCCCGGCGGACCCCCAGGTGCGTCTTGGCCTGCCGGGAAAACTCCTGGGCCAGCAGGTGGAAAGTGTCGAAGTCCGTCTTGGTCTCCCACGGCGGGTCGATCGCGGGGGTGAAGGCGTGCACGAAGGGGTGCATGTCGGTGGAGGACAGGTCGTGCTTCTCGTACCAGGTGGCGGCCGGGAACACGACGTCGGAGAGCAGCGTGGTGGAGGTCATCCGGAAGTCCGCGGAAACCAGCAGGTCCAGTTTTCCTTCCGGCGCCTGCTCGTGCCATTTCACGTCCCGCGGCTTGAGGCCTTCCGCGTGGTCCTTGCCGAGCACGTTGTTGTGGGTGCCCAGCAGGTTGCGCAGGAAGTACTCGTTGCCCTTGGCCGAGGAACCGAACAGGTTCGAGCGCCACAGCACGAGGGTCCGCGGCCAGTTCTCCGGGGCGTCCACGTCCTCGATCGCCGGGTTCAGGGTGCGGTTTTTCAGGGCGTCGGCGATGTAGCCCGGGGTGTCCTTCGCGGTGCCGGCGGCGACGGCGGCTTCCGCCTCGTCCGCGATCTCCAGCGGGTTGCGGTCGAACTGCGGGTAGAACGGCATCCAGCCGAGCCTCGCGGACTGGGCCATCGCGTCCGCGGTGTGCATGCCGTCCAGGGCCCCGGTGGACAGCGGGGATTTCAGCGCGTCGGCGGAGTAGCCGTCCTGCCGCCACTGGTCCGTGTGCATGTACCAGTAGCCGGTGCCGATCATGGTCCGCGGCGGCCGGGACCAGTCCAGGGCGTTCGCCAGCGAGACCCAGCCGGTGGCGGGGCGGGTCTTTTCCTGGCCCACGTAGTGCGCCCAGCCGCCGCCGTTGCGGCCCATGCAACCGGTCAGCATTACCAGGGCCAGCACGGCCCGGTAGGTGGTGTCGCCGTGGAACCACTGGCAGATGCCGGCGCCCATGATGATCATGGACCGCCCCTTGGACTGCTCCGCGTTGCGGGCGAATTCGCGCGCCACCCGGATGCAGGCCTGCGCGGGGACGGAGGTGATCTCCTCCTGCCAGGCCGGGGTGTAGGGCGTCCCGGCGTCGTCGTAGCCGGCCGCCCAGTCCCCCGGCAGACCCTCGCGGCCCACGCCGTACTGGGCCAGCATCAGGTCGAACACGGTGGTGACCAACTGGCCCTCCACCTCGAGGACGGGGACGCCGCGGCGGAGCACGCTGCCCTCGCCGCCGGCATCCTCGAAGCACGGCAACAGGATCTCGGCGTTTTCAGCGGAGACCTCCCGCAGCGACAGCGCCGGCTCGATGCCCTCAAGGTCCAGGTTCCATTTGCCCTCGCCGCTGCCGGAATAGCGGAACCCCATTGAGCCGTTGGGGACGGCGGGCAGGCCGGTCTTCTTGTCGAACAGCACGGTCCGGAACGCCGCGTCCTCAGCCAATGACTCGGCCGGGAGGTCCTTGGCGGTGAGGAACTTGGACGGGGTGAGGGAGCCGTCGTCGCGCCGTTCCAGCCGGACCAGGAACGGCAGGTCGGTGTACTGGCGTACGTAGTCGGTGAAGAACGGCACCTCGCGCTCGACGAAGAACTCCCTGAGCATGACGTGCCCCATCGCCATCGCCAGGGCGGCGTCGGTTCCGGCCTGCGCGGGCAGCCATTCGTCGGCGAACTTCGTGTTGTCCGCGTAATCCGGGCTTACCGTGACCACCTTGGTGCCGCGGTACCGCACCTCGGCCATCCAGTGCGCGTCCGGGGTCCGGGTCACGGGGACGTTGGAGCCCCACATCATCAGGTAGCGCGCGTCCCACCAGTCACCGGATTCCGGGACGTCGGTCTGGTCACCGAAAACCTGCGGGCTGGCCACCGGCAGGTCGGCGTACCAGTCGTAAAAGGACGTCATCACCCCGCCGATCAGCTGGATGAAACGGGTGCCGACGGCGTGCGAGACCATCGACATCGCGGGGATCGGGGAGAACCCGGCGCAGCGGTCCGGCCCGTAGTTCTTGATCGTGTTGACGTGCGCGGCGGCCGCGATCTCGATCGCTTCCTGCCAGGAGACGCGGACCAAGCCGCCCTTGCCGCGGGCCTGCTGGTAGCGGCGGCGCCGCTCCGGGTCCCCCACAACGTCGGCGAAGGCCAGCACCGGGTCGCCCAGCCGGGCCTTGGCCTCGCGGTACATCTCCACCAGCACACCCCGGGCGTAAGGGAAGCGAACCCGGGTGGGCGAGTAGGTGTACCAGGAGAAGGCAGCCCCGCGCGGGCAGCCGCGCGGTTCGTATTCGGGGCTGTCCGGGCCCACCGAGGGGTAGTCGGTCTGCTGGGATTCCCAGGTGATGATGCCGTCTTTGACGTACACCTTCCAGGAGCAGGAGCCGGTGCAGTTCACCCCGTGGGTGGAGCGGACCACCTTGTCGTGGCTCCAGCGGTCCCGGTAAAAGATGTCGCCTTTGCGGCCTCCCTCCCGGAACACCGCCCTGCCGTCCTCGGTCTGGTCCCATTTCGTGAAGAATCGGCCCAGCTTCAACATTGCATCCGAGGCGGGTCCGTCCAACCCCGCGGAGCCTCCGGCAGTCATGCCCCCAAAGCTATGGGCCGGGGTCCGGCCTCGATAGGGCCTTACGGCACTGGGCGGCCGCTGCGACCGGCACCCGGGCCCGGCATCTTCACCGCGGCGCAGCTGGTCTGCGTCCAACCCCGGCGCGAACGGACACTTGCGGCCCGCCTGCACGCCCAGACCGGGCCCGAAGTGTCCGTTCGCGCCCTGGAGAGGGCCCGCAAGTGTCCGTTCGCGCCCTGCTAGGCGAAGGACTCCAGTTCGACGCCGGCCTTCTCCAGCGCGGCGCGGACGGCGGCGGCTACCTGCACCGAGCCGGGGGTGTCGCCGTGCAGGCACAGCGAATGCGGTGTGAGCGTGACGACTGTGCCGTCGACCGCCAGGACTTCGCCCTTGAGGGCCAGCCGGAGCGCCCGCTCGACGATCTCGTCCGGGTCCTCAATCACCGATTCCTCCGCCAAGCGCGGCACCAGCGAGCCGTCCGGGAGGTAGGCACGGTCGGCGAAGGCCTCGTGGAACACCGGGTTGCCGGCCTCACGGGCAATCCTGAGCAAGGCCGAACCCTCCAGGCCCAGGATCGGAAGGCCTGGGTCGTAGGCCTGGATGGCGGCGACCACGGCGGAGGCCTGTTCGTCGTCGTGCATCGTGCGGTCGTAGAGGCCGCCGTGCACCTTGACGTAATCCACCGAGGCACCCACCGCATGGGCCACGCCGTCGAGCGCGCCGAGCTGGTAGAGAACCGCGCCGAACAAGTCGTCGAAGGTCATGTCCATGGCGCGGAGGCCGAAGCCGGCCAGGTCGGGGTAGCCCAGGTGGGCGCCGACCCTGACGTCGAGTTCGTAGGCCGCGCGGCAGGTGTCCAGCATGGTGACGGGGTCCCCGGCGTGCATACCGCAGGCCACGCTGGCGCTGGTGACGAGCGGGAACATCGCGGCGTCATCGCCCATGGTCCAGGAGCCGAAGGACTCCCCCAGGTCAGCGTTCAGATCCACGGGTTCCGCCTTCCAGGTCCGGGCCGGCTTCCGCGGTGCCGGCGCCGGGCTTCAGCTCGCCGGGGATGGTCACCGGCATCGGGCCGAAGGCCTCCTTGGCGTTTTCGACGACGGCGCGTCCCATCATCCGGTTGCCGACGCCGCCCACCACGGCGCCGACGCCGAAGGGCAGGGCGCGGCCCAGCAGCGCGGTGCCCTGGCGCTTGAGCAAGTTCCGGAGGAAGGCCCGCTGGATCCGCTCGCGCACCGAGCCGAAGCCGATCATCGGCGCCCTGCGTGCGAACAGCGTGCCCCAGGCCTGGGTTGGCCCCTTGCCCTGTCCGGCGGCGTGGCCGCTCAGCGAGCTCAGCAGTGCCGTGCCTTCTTCGCCGAGCATGATGGCCATGACCAGCGTGCTGGCCCTGTCCGGATCCACCATTCGCACCCCGTGCAGTTCCGCCAGCGAGGTGGCGAACAGCGCGGTGGCTTCCAGGAAACCGACGGTCGCGGCGGCGGAGAGACCCAGCGCGGCCACGGTGCCGACGCCGGGGATGACGGCCGCGCCGCCGACGAGGGCGCCGCCGCCGGTGACGGCGGTCAGGTAGTTGCGCTCAAGGATGGCGGCGAGCTGCGCCGCGGTGGCGTGCGGGTGCCTCCGCTGCAGCCGGCGCAGGTTCGCCAGGACCAGCGGCCGCTGGATTTCCACCGCGCGCAGGAGCATGTTGTGGACGCCGGGCTTGGGCTTGCCGTCGGCGTCGAACATCGCGCTGTGGGCGGTCTTTTGGGCAATTTTCATTGCCGGGTTGCTGCGCTTGGCCATCATCGCCTCTCCGTGAACCATAAGTGTGCTGAACATCGTCCAGCCTTAACACTAGGCCACGTGCCGCCCGGCCGCTCTTGCGCAGCTCCTGGGCCGGTGCCGCCGTCGGGCCGGGGCGCTAGAGCACCCAGGATTCGGCCAGGGCGATGAACGCCGAGGAGGACGGTCCCAGCGGACCGGGATAGACCGCCGGCGTGCCCGGCCACTCCACCCCGAATTCCGCGAGCCGCCCGGTGCTGCAGGGCAGATAAACGTTGCTCAGGGCAGCGGTGCCCTCGCCGAGCTGGAAGTTAGGGGCAGTGAACTGCCTCCGGTCCAGGACGCCGCTGATTGCCAGCTCAGCCTTGTGGCCGGTTGCGCGGAACCCGGCCGCCGGGTCCACCTCCACCGTGAACTCGTCATGGGTGTGCCCGATCCCGGTCAGCGGGAAGCGGGCCGCTTCCGGGAAATAGCGGGTAAGTTCGGTGGCCAGGGTTTCCGCGAGGGCCTCATTGGTGCCGTAGCTGCGCCAGCCCTGCAGGGTGGCAACCAGCAGGGCGCTCCCGGCACCCCAGCGTGACCAGTCGGCCTGCCAGAACGTGGCGAAGCAGCTGGCCGGCTCGCCCGAGACCTGGGCGCCCCGGGAGTCCGCCGGGTGCAGCGCCAGACCCGCGTTGATTCCCACGAATGCCAGGCTGCGCCGCGCCGCTGCGGTGGCCGTTTTCTCCATGTGAGGAGCCTAACGGGACGGCAACGGCTGCGGCCGGAAGGTCTTCACCTCCGGCCGCAGCCGTGTCCTGGCGGGGATTCCCGGCTGAAGCGGTCCCGCCTGGGGCGCGCCCGTTTAGCGCGGGGTACGGATCAGCTTCTTGTTCACGAATTCGTCCATGCCGAACCGGCCCAGCTCACGCCCGACGCCGGAGCGCTTGACGCCGCCAAAGGGCATGTCGGCCTGCGTCTGGGCCACGGAGTTGATGAACACCATGCCGGTGTCCAGCTGGTCGGCGACGTCCTGGGCCTTCGCGGGATCGGCGCTGAAGACCGATCCGCCCAGGCCGTAGGGTGAGCCGTTGGCCAGGTCGATCGCTTCCTCCACGCTGGCCACCTTGTAGATGACGGCAGCCGGGCCGAACAGCTCCTCGGAGAACGCGCGCATCTCCGGGGTGACGTCGGTGAGGACGGTGGGCTCGACGTAGGCGCCGGGTCCGTCCACCTTGTGGCCCCCGGTGCGCAGGGTGGCTCCCTTGTCCACGGCGTCCTGGATCTGTTCGACCAGGCCGTCCGCTGCACTCTGGGAGGACAGCGGACCGAACCGGGTGTCTTCCTGCTGGGGATCGCCGGGCTTGATCCGAGCCATCCGCTCGGTGAACTTCTCCACGAAGGGTTCGTAGAGGTCCTCAAGCACGATGAACCGCTTGGAAGCGGTGCAGGCCTGCCCGGCATTGCCCATCCGGCCGCCCACGGCGGCCTTGACCGTGGCGTCCAGGTCATCGGAGTCGAGCACGATGAAGGGGTCGCTGCCGCCGAGTTCCAGGACGTACTTCTTGAGGTTGCGCCCGGCCACCTCGGCCACGGCCGCACCGGCCCGCTCGCTGCCGGTCAGGGAGACGCCCTGGACGCGGGAGTCGGCGATGATCTCCGCCACCTGGTCGTTGTCCAGGAACAGGTTGGTGTAGGCGCCCTTCGGCAGGCCGGCGTCGTGGAAGATCTCTTCGATCGCAAGCGCCGACTGCGGGCAGCTGCCGGCATGCTTGAGCAGGATGGTGTTGCCCAGGACCAGGTTGGGCGCGGCGAAGCGGGCCACCTGGTAGTAGGGGTAGTTCCACGGCATGATGCCCAGCAGGGGGCCGATCGGGGTGGAGCGCACCAGTGCGTCGCCGCCGCCCTTGACCTCCAGCCGCTCGTCCTTGAGGAATTCCGGGCCCTCGGTGGCGTAGTAGTCGTAAATCGAGGCGACCAGCTTGACCTCGCCGCGGGCCTCGACCACGGGCTTGCCCATCTCCTTGGCGATCAGGCGCGCCAGTTCATCCTGGCGCTCCCGGTACAGCTCGGCGACCCGGGCGATGACCTTGGTGCGCTCCTCCACGGGCGCCTTGCGCCACTCGAGGAAAGCCTGCTGCGCGGCGGCGAGCGCCGTCTCGACCTCTTCCTTGGTTGCGAGCGGAAATTCCTTTTCCGTCTCTCCGGTCGCGGGGTTCACTGTCTTGTAGGCAGTCATTGGTCCACCATCTCCGTTTCTGGCTGAGTTGAGCCGGTGTGGGCGCGGGCCGCCGGTGGCGCCGGGTACGGCGTCGACGGCGGATACCGCCCATTGCGCGGGGCCGGCCTGCCTTCAAAGGCGGGCCAGGTCCCTTAGGCGCCAACCGGGGCATACCCCGGACTATTCCATCGGGGGTTTCCGGCGGCGGCCGGCGCCAGCGCCTTTCGCTACAGCGACACGTCGCCGCAGAGGTGGACCTGCACTCCCAGCTCGGCAAAGAAAGCGGCCTTGGCTTCCAGAGCCTTGTCCGCCGTCGCGGCATCCGGGGCGTAGACCACCTGGGCGTGGTTGGCCTTGTGCCGGGCCATCAGCTGGTCCCGGCTGACGCCGTTGAGGACGGCGTGCATGATCGGCCACTGCGGGTCGGTCGCGTCCAGCCGCCGCCGGGTTTCCTCTTCCGGAAGCTCGACGACGTGGCCACGGCCGAGGTCAACGTGCAACCGGTCATCCATGATGAAGACCCGCGACCAGACGATCTCCCCCGGCTTGGAGACACCGCTGAGGGTACCGCCGCCCAGCGGGAAGAACATCGAGGGCTGGCGCATGCTGTAGGACTTGTCGTAGCCGCCGTTGTGGGAGGCCGGCACCGAGCCGGAGATTTCGAAAACCCAGACGAACTCGCCGTCGTAGTCGGCACCCCAGCGCACATCGTGCAGCGTGGTGGCGGGATCGAGTCCCATCGCGGTCCAGATTCGGTTGGTGATGAGGGCGTCGACGGCGACCCCTTCGTCCACTTCGTTGAAGTGCGGCAGCGCCTTGCCGGCGAACAGCTCGCGGCCCCCGTCGCGGGAGTAGACCGGTGGCCGCTGGACGTTGTTGAGCAGGCCTTCCGCCAGGTCCGAGGCCGGGACGGTGTCCTTGAGGCCCTGCTGATACTGGATGCCGACGGCGTCGACTCCGTAATCGTCCGAAATCCGCAGCGCCGCAATGTACATCTTCAGCTGGCTGTGGACCTGGTCGGGGGTCAGTTCCGTCGCCGGGTCGGTTCCGAAGTGGAAGGTCAGGCCGGCGTCGTCGAGCCAGCTCTTCACCGCGTCCGCCTCGGCGTCCGGGACCTTCTGCATCTCGGCCACGAGGGCGCTCTGCGAGAGCCGCTCCTTGTATATGCCCAGCGGGTTGAGCATTTCGTCGTCGATGATGGCGTTGTACATGCCCATGCAGCCCTCGTCGAAGACGCCGATGATGGCCTTGTCGGCCATCAGCTGCTGCGCCAGGGCGCGTCCCAGCCGGACCTCTTCGGTGTCCGCCAGCGGCGGCAGTTCGCGGACGTGGCTGGTGTCGTGGGTGATGCTGCCGGACGTGAGCCAGGACTTGAGCTTGCCCAGCGCCCATTCGTCGGTGAAGTCCTCGCTCCACAGCGCAGAGTAGTCGACCTTGGCCTTGGTCAGGCTTCCGGTGAGGTTGAGCAGCCCCACCAGGCCTGGGAAGTCGCCCGCCCAGTTCGCCACCACCAGGATCGGGCCGCGGTGCGTGCGCAGGCCCGCAAGGACGTGGTGGCTGTATTGCCAGACGGCCTCGACAACCACCACCGGCGCCGTGGGCGGGATGTTCTTGAAGACCTCCATGCCCATCCGCTGGCTGTCGATGAAGCCGTGCCCGGTGTCCGGGTTGATGCCGTGGGCGCGGACGACCTTGTAGCCGAGCGACTCCACGGCGGCGGCGAAGTGCCCTTCGAGCTGCTGCTGGGTGGGCCAGCACTTGGTGTTCGCGGCGAGCCGGAGGTCGCCGCTGCTGATGGTGTAGACCGTGTTGGCCTCAGCGGCGGGGGTCTCCGCGACGGCCGGGAAGGTGTAGTTGCTCATGGTGTGGATTCCCTTTCGAGGTTTTGGGGGCTCAGGCGTTCTTCTCGTCCGGCGAGGGCGTGGGCGATGTCCTGCGTGGCCGGGTAGAGCCGCAAATAGAGGTCGTATAACTCGTCATAGTCCGCGGTGAGGGCGGGGTTGGGGTGCACGGTCCGGGCCGGCGGATTCCATTCGCTGATGCTGACCTCCGCAACGGCGCCTGCGGCCAGATAAGCGGCGCCGTAGCTGGCGCCGATGGTCTGGCTCGGAATGAGCTGCGGCTGGCCGGTCACGTCGGAGACGATCTGGGTCCACAGCTCGCCCTGGGTCCCGCCCCCGACGGCCACGATGCGCTCGATATTTCCTCCGGCCAGCTCCATGGATTCGATGTTGTGCCGGACGCCCAGCGCCGTTGCCTCCAAGGCAGCCCGGTACAGGTCCCCGCGGGTGTGCGAGAGGGTCAGCCCGGCGATGATGCCGCGGGCTTGCGGATCCGCCACCGGGGTCCGTTCGCCGGCAAAGTAGGGCAGCATCAGCAGTCCCCTGGCGCCGGGGCCGGAGGCGGCGGCCAGCCCCAGCAGTTCCGGGAAGTCGAGGGAGCCGAAGAGTTCCTTGAGCCACGAGGTGACCGCCCCGGAGGTAGCCATCCCGCCGGCCAGGTTGCGGGTTCCCTCGAAGGCGCCGACCGTTCCCCACAGCTGGGGAGAGGTCACCCGGTCCGGCACGGTGTTCACGAGGAACATGGTGGTGCCATACATCAGCATCAGGTCGCCGTTGTTCTGGCTGTCCACGCTGACGGCTTCGCTCCAGGCGTCGATGGTTCCGGCGATCACCGGCACTCCAGCCGGCAGTCCGGTGGCGGCGGCGGCTTCCGGGGTGACGTACCCGGCGGTGTCGCCGGGCCAGAGCAGCGGTGGTAGTTCCAGTCCGGGGGCGATCTGGTCAGCGTAGGGCGGATACCATTCCAGCGCCCGCGTGTCGTAGAGCGGTGTGCACTGGCTGGCGGAGTGGTGGTCCAGCACGTACGCTCCGGTCAGGTGGTATGCGAGCCAGGACGAGGGCATGAAGAGCCGGCGGCTCTTTGCGAACACTTCAGGTTCGTGCCGGTCCAGCCATGCCAACTTCGGCCCGACCGCCTGCGTGGACAACACGGAGCCGCAGCGCTCCATGATGACGTCGTCGCCGCCAAGCCGGGCGGTCAGCGACTCGATCTGCTCGGTGGCCCGGGAATCGATGCCGTAAAGGATAGCCGGGCGAAGCGGGGTGCCCTCCGCGTCCGTGACCAGGACGCAGGGCCCCATGCCGCTGACCCCGACGGCGACAATTTCTTCGTCCGCATCCGCGCTGGTGAGCAGCTCGCGGCTGATCGCGGTGAACTCCTCCCACCACAGCTCCCCATCCATCTCGGCCCAGCCCGGCCGGGGCCGACTTACCTCGTGGCTGCGCGACGCGGAGCGGAGCACCCGGCCGGCCAGGTCCACGAGGACGCCCTTGCTGCTGCTGGTGCCGATGTCCACGCCGAGCACCGCCCGTGTTCGGGCCGGCTGCTCCGTCACGTGACCGGCCTCAGGCGCAGGCCCTGCATGCCGCCGTCGACTGCCAGTGAGGTTCCGGTCGTGGAGCCAGCGGCGGGCGAGGCCAGGTAGGCGATGGCGGCCGCCACCTCGTCCGCCGTGACCAGGCGGCCGTGGGGCTGGCGGGCGTTGAGCGCGGCGCGTTCGGCCTGCGGATCATCGCTTTGGTCCATCAGGCGGCCGATCCAGGGCGTGTCCGCAGTGCCCGGGTTCACGCAGTTGACCCGGATGCCTTCGCGGATGTGGTCCGCGGCCATGGCCAGCGTCAGGGACAGGACAGCGCCCTTGCTGGCGCCGTACAGCGCCCGCTGCGGCAGTCCGGCCGTGGCCGCGATGGAACACGTGTTGACGATCGCGGCAGCCGGCGAGCGGCGCAAATGCGGCAGCGCGGCGCGGCTGACCCGGACCATGCCAAGCACGTTGATGTCGAACACGCGGTGCCATTCCTCGTCGTCGTTGTCGGCGATGGTGCCCTGGGCGCCTATCCCGGCGTTGTTGACGACGACGTCGAGCCGGCCAAAGCGCCCGGCCACTTCATCGACGGCCGCGACTACGGAGGCGTCGTCGGCAACATCGCAGCGCACCGCGAAGTGCCCTTCGGCGGCGTCCTCCGGGTTCAGGTCCAGGACCGCCACTGCGGCTCCGGCTGCGGCGAGCCGCGCCGCCGCGGCGGCACCGATGCCGGAGGCGCCGCCAGTCACAATCGCGACCAGCCCGTCCATCTCCGTTGTCATGTTTTTCCTTTCCAAGATGTTTTTTTAGGTGCGCTGCGCCGGCTGGCGCCGGCAGGCACGGCGCGGACCGCTGGTTCAGGCCTGCGCGAAGACTTGCCGCTGGCGGCCGAGCCCCTCGATCTCTACCTCGACGACGTCGCCGGCCTTGAGGTACGGGAATTTGCCGGAAAGCGCCACGCCCTGGGGCGTGCCGGTAAGGACGACGTCACCGGGCTCCAGGGCCATGTACTGGCTGAGGTGGTGGATCAGGAAGTCGACCGGAAAGACCATGTCCGCTGTGCTGGAGTCTTGCCGCGGCTCGCCGTTGACCCAGCTACGGAGCCGGAGCCTGCCCGGGTCCACCTCGTCGGCCGGCACAAGCCACGGCCCGAGCGGGGAAAATCCGGGCGCACATTTGCCCTTGGACCACTGGCCGCCGGACTCCTCGATCTGGAAAGTGCGTTCAGACAGATCGTTGGCAACCAGATAGCCCGCAATGTGCTCCGCCGATTCCGCCGGCGACCCGAGGTAGCTGGCGCTCCGGCCGATCACCACTCCGAGTTCGACCTCCCAGTCGGTCTTGGTGGAATTGCGCGGGATGAACGCCGCATCGTCCGGCCCCGCGACTGTGTTGGGCGTCTTGAGGAAGATGATGGGAACCTCGGGCGGGAGCGCTCCGGATTCCGCGGCATGCGCGGCATAGTTCATCCCCACGCAGATGACCGCGGACGGACGGACGATCGGGGCACCGATCCGGACCCCCGCCGCATCCAGCGGCTCGAGTTCCCCGCGCTCCAGGGCGCGCCGCGCGGCCGCGACTCCCCCACCGGCCAGGAACTCGCCGGTGATATCCCGGGTCAGGGGAGATAGATCATATGTCTTTTCCGTTCCGGCGCTGTCGACGGCAATAACGGCGGGTCGTTCCGCTCCCGCGGCGCCCAGGCGAACCAACTTCACACTTCCTCCAAATCGGGCAACACTGCCCGCCGCTAACCCGGCAGCCGGACAGACTGCACGGAAAGGTGTCGCACACCACAATACAGATCACATCGTCGTTGACAAGCCATACATCCGATGTTTACTGTCGAAATCACCGCCCGACCGGGCGACGCGACATCCCCGGCGCTGCCCGGAGCATGAGGAGTTCCCACGTGAGTACCATCACCGCCGTCACGGTCAGTGACGTCCGCTTTCCGACGTCCTCGTCCCTGGACGGGTCGGATGCCATGAACCCCGACCCGGACTACTCTGCGGCGTACCTGGTGATCGGCACCGACGCCGGGGACGACCTCGAGGGCCACGGCTTCGTCTTTACCATCGGGCGCGGCACCGAAGTGGTGGCCAGCGCCCTCACCGCCCTCATCCCGTACCTCCAGGACCGGAACACCGAGGAGCTCCTGGACGACATGGGTGGGACCTGGCGCTCCATGGTGCACGACTCGCAGCTGCGCTGGCTGGGACCGGAGAAGGGGATTATGCACATGGCCATCGGGGCCGCCATTAACGCCCTGTGGGACCTGAAGGCAAAGCGCGCCGGATTGCCGCTGTGGCAGCTGCTGTCCCGGCTATCGCCCGAGGAGCTGGTTGACCTGGTGGACTTCCGCTACCTCAGCGATGCCCTCACCCCGGAGGAGGCCCTCGATCTCCTGCGCAGCGCGGAGGCCGGGCGTGCGGGCCGCGAGTCGGAGCTTCTCCGGGCTGGCTACCCGGCGTACACCACCACCCCTGGCTGGCTCGGCTATGACGACGCCAAGCTCGCCCGGCTGTGCCGCGAGGCCGTGGCGGACGGCTTCCCGCTGGTCAAACTCAAGGTCGGCGCCAACCTCGACGATGACGTCCGGCGCCTGCGCGTGGCCCGGGACGCCTGCGGCCCAGGCATCAAGATTGCCGTGGACGCGAACCAGCGCTGGGACACCGCGGAGGCCATCGAATGGATCCGCGGCCTCGGCGACCCTGACCTTGCCTGGGTAGAAGAACCCACGAGCCCGGACGACATCCTGGCGCACGCCGCGATCGCACGCGCCATCGCCCCGATTCCGGTGGCGACCGGGGAGCATGTCCAGAACCGGGTGGTGTTCAAGCAGATGCTGCAGGCCGGCTCCCTCGGGGTGCTGCAGCTCGACGCGGCCCGGGTCGCCGGCGTGAACGAGAACATCGCCATTTTGCTCCTCGCGGCGAAATTCGGGGTCCGGGTCTGCCCGCATGCCGGCGGCGTGGGGCTCTGCGAAGCCGTCCAGCACCTCTCGATGTTCGACTACGTGGCGGTTTCCGGGCAGCTGGAGGGCCGGATGATCGAATTCGTCGACCACCTCCACGAGCACTTCGTCGTCCCCGTCGAGGTCCATGGCGGCCGCTACTGGCCGCCGACTGCCCCCGGCGGCGGCAGCGAAATGAAGGCGAACTCCCTCGCGGAGTTCGCCTTCCCCGCCGGTCCGGCGTGGTCCACTCCGGTTGCAGCTGTGGCAGGCTAATCCGATGAGCACAGCCCCGGAACGCATCGCATTGCACACCCGGCTCAAGGCCGGCCGCGAGTCCGACTACGACCGGATCCACGCACGGATCCCCGCCGAGCTCGCGGCTGCCATGCGCGCGATCGGCGTCCACAGCTGGCGGATCTGGCGCAGCGGCCGGGAACTCTTCCACGTCGTAGAGGTCGACGATTACGCCAGAATGCGCAAGTTCCTGGCCGACCACCCCGCGAACATCCCCTGGCAGGCGGAAATGGCCGAACTCCTCGAGGTCGAGGACGACTACTCGGGCGAGGACCGCGGCATCCCGATGGTGTGGGAGCTTGCACGGCAATGACGCAACTTCCCCTCGGCCGTCTGGGCTACGGCGCCGCCGCTCTCGGGAACCTGTATTCGAGCATGGGCGACGACGCCGCCCGGCGCACCCTGGAGGCCGCCTGGCTCGGCGGAATCCGCTACTTCGACACGGCGCCGCACTACGGGCTCGGGCTGTCGGAACGGCGGCTCGGCGACTTCCTCCGCACCCGCCCCCGGGAGGACTACCTCATCTCCACCAAGGTCGGCCGCCTACTGGAGCCGAATCCGGCCTACCGGTCCGGCGAGCTGGACACCGAGGGCTTCGCGGTACCCGCCCGCAGCACCCGGCGGTGGGACTTCACCGAACGCGGCATCCGGCAGAGCCTGGAGGACTCCCTGAACCGGCTGGGCATCGAACGGGTGGACATCCTTTACCTGCATGACCCCGACGCCTACGACATGGACGCCGCACTCAGGGATGCCCTGCCGGCCCTGCGGCGGTTGAAGGACGAAGGCCTCGTCAGGGCCATCGGGGTGGGATCCAACTCCGCCGAGGCCCTGCACACGCTCGCCGACCGCGCCAACCTCGACCTGGTCATGCTCGCCGGCCGCTTCACCCTGCTCGAGCAGCCCGCCCTGGCCGGACTGCTGCCGCATTGCGTCGAACGCGGCGTCGGAGTCGTCGCCGCCGGAGTGTTCAACTCGGGCATCCTCGCCAAGGCGAAAGTTCCGGCGGGCGCCCATTACAACTACGGACCGGCGCCGAAAGAACTGTTGTCCCGGGCCCGGCGGCTCGCCGACGTCTGCGCCACGTTCGGCGTGGCTCTGCCCGACGCCGCCATCCAGTACCCGCTGCGGCACCCGGCCGTGCACAACGTGGTCATCGGGGCCCGCGGCGCGGAGCAGATCAACGCCAACATCGCCGGCATGGACCGGCCGCTCCCCCACGAGCTCTGGGACGCGCTCGAAGCGGAGGAGCTGATTCCCCGATGAGCGGACTGCCCACGATCGACTCGCACCTGCACCTGTGGAGCCTTGGCCGCAGCCGGTACCGGTGGCTGGATTCGGTGCCGGCGCTGAAACAGGATTTCACCGCCGCCCAAGCACGTGCGGAGCTCGATGCGGCGGGCGTGGCGGAGGCGATCCTCGTCCAGGCCGACGACACGCTGGAGGACACCCTGTTCCTGCTCGAAACGGCCGCCGCGGAACCTTGGATCCGCGGCGTGGTCGGCTGGCTCCAGCTGGACTCCCCTGCCCTTGCGGCAGCGCAGCTGGACCGGTGGCTGGAATCGGACAAGTTCTGCGGGGTGCGGCACCTGGTCCACGACGACCCGCGGGACGGCTTCCTCGCCCTCGCCCCGGTCCGTGAATCACTTGGCCTGCTTGCCGCGGCCGGCCTGCCCTTCGATGTTCCCGACGCGTTTCCGCGCCATCTCGGAGCCACGGCCGAACTGGCCGGGGCGCTCCCGGAGCTCACCGTCGTCGTGGACCACTTGGGCAAACCGCCGCTCGCGGATCCGGAGGCGATGGCTCGGTGGCGAAGCCACTTAGCCGCCTGCGCCGCCCGCCCCAACACGGTGGCGAAGCTGTCCGGCCTTCATATTCCCGGCGCGGAATATAGCGTCGCCGCGCTGGAGCCGGTGTTCCAAGAGGCGCTGAAGCTGTTCGGGCCGGCTCGGCTCATGTACGGCGGCGACTGGCCCGTGTCGGTCATTTCCGGGGGATACCAGCCCACCTGGCGGGTGCTGCATGAACTGATCCGAACGCTCAGTCCTGCTGAACAAGATGACATTCTCGCGGCTACAGCGAACCGGGTATACCGCCGCGGAGCGGTAGCCTGATTCCTTCCCGGCCGGGGCCCGGGATGACCGGGTCTAAGATGTTTTTCAGGCGTGCCGACGCCGGATGCACAGAATGGCGTTTTCCATGACAAACCCCCCAGCCGCGGCCGCCGCCGCGCAGAGCGATGCCGCCCCGGCCAAGATGGTCAAGGACGCGTCGCTGCCGATGTACAAGCAGCTGTGCGACCAGCTGATCCGCGAAATCTCGACCCGCAAGCTGGCCCCGGGGCACAGGCTCCCCGGCGAGCACGGCATGTGCGAGCTGTACGGGGTTTCCCGCACTGTGGTCCGGCAGGCACTGGGACAGCTCGAGCACGACGGCGTGATCGAGCGGGTCAAGGGCAAGGGCACCTTTGTGGCCCCCCGCAAGGTCTCTGAAAGCCTGGTCCATACCCTCCGCGGCCTTTACGCGGACGTGGAGTCCCGCGGCGGCCGCGTCTACAGCGATGTGCGCCGCCTGGAACTGGTCCCGGCCGACGAAACAGTGGCCGAGGCGCTCCGGATCCCCAAGGGCGAACCCGTCGTCGCCCTTGAGCGTCTCCGTTACGTCGAAGATTCCCCGTGGTCCCTCACCACCACCTACCTCCCCGGCGACATGGCGGAGATCGTACTCGGTGCCGACTTCCGCAACCAGTCGCTCTACGCCTTGCTGGCCAGCAACGGAATCCGGGCGCACCACGGCATTCGCTCGGTCGAGGCCACGGTGGCGAACAAGACGCAGGCCGAGGCGCTGGGCATCGTGAAGGGCGCCCCGCTGATGCAGCTGCGGAGCATCGTCTACGACGCAGCGGACCGGCCGCTGGAATTCTTCGTGGCCCACCACCGCGGGGACCAGAGCCGTTTTGAGGTTGTCATCGACGCCGCCTCGACGGGCTCCGGCACGGCCGGCTTCCACCGCGTCACCACCGGCTGAACGCCGCGGGCCGCGCGGGCCCGCTCCTCCTGACGATTCCCAAGGACCGGCTTGGCATGTAACCTGTAATTACAGGTTGCCGCTTCGGCAACGGCCTATTTGCTGATTCTCAGGAGACTTCTGCCCGTGAGCGAATTCATCACTCCCCCCGTTCCGCCCATGACCATCCGCTTCGACGCGCAGGCCGGCACCCTGTCGCCGCAAGGCCCGACGCTGGAACGCCGCATGTCGGACCTTGAAGGCCTGTTCGCGGACAAGGACGCCTGGAACGAGGCCGTCGCCAACGGCAATCCCGTGGTCTACTCCGTGGTTTCTACACCGGTTCCGGAAGCGGACCGGGAGCTCCCGCAGTCCATCACCACGATCGAACCCGGCACCACCGCCGGCGAGTTCTGGATGACGAAGGGCCACCAGCACCCGAACCACCAGGGCGAGATCTACCTGGGCATCTCCGGCCAAGGCGGCCTGCTGATGTTCGACGGCGAGAACACCTCATGGGTGGACATGGCCCCCGGCGTGATCGGCTACATCCCGCCGGGCTGGGCACACCGCAGCATCAACGTGGGCTCCGAGCCCTACAAGTTCCTCGCGGTCTATCCCGGCTGTGCCGGCCACGACTACGGCTGGGTCCTGGAGCACGGCATGGGCCGGCGCGTCTACACCTCGGACTCGGGCCACGAGTTCGCACCCTTCTTCGCAGCACAGGCCTAAGACGGAAGGACCGGTCCCATGATCATCGCTCACGATCTCGGCACGACGGGCAACAAGGCATCGCTGCACGAGGCTGACGGTACCCTCCTGAGGGCCGTCACCATCAGCTACGAGCCGCACTTCGCTGCCGGCGGCCGCGCCGAGCAGGATCCCGATGTCTGGTGGAACGCGGTGGTGCAGGCCACGCAGAAGCTGCTGGCCGAGACCGGCGTCGATCCGGCGTCGGTGCAGGGCCTCGTGGTCGGCGGGCAGATGATGGGGGCCGTGCTCCTCGACGGCAACTACGCGCCGGTCCGGCCCGCCCTGATCTGGGCCGATCACCGGAGCGTCGCCCAGTCCGATGAACTGGCCGGGGCCTTCGACGAGCGAGAGGCCTACGCCCTGCTCGGCCACCGGATCAACCCCACCTATTCGCTGAGCAAGGTCATGTGGGTCCGGGACAACGAGCCCGAGGTGTTCAGCCGCGTGCGCCACGTCTGCCTTGCCAAGGACTACGTGGTGCACCGGCTCACCGGGCGGCTCGCGACGGACCACTCCGACGCCTCCGCCACGAACGCCTACGACCAGACCACTGGAACCTGGTCGGAGCGGATGCTGGCCGCCGCCCGGATCGATCCGGCACTGTTTCCCGAAATCCTCAAGTCCACCGACGTCGTCGGCCCCCTCACCGCCGCCGCTGCGGCCGCCACCGGCCTCGGCACCGCCACGTCGGTGGTGACGGGCGGCGGCGACGGCCCGGTGGCGGCCGTGGGCGCCGGTGTCGTCTCCGAGGAC
This sequence comes from Arthrobacter sp. C9C5, assembly GCF_013359735.1. GTDB lineage: Bacteria > Actinomycetota > Actinomycetes > Actinomycetales > Micrococcaceae > Arthrobacter. Next base: position 78,197 of record NZ_JABFMX010000009.1, on the reverse strand, counting down.
GACCAGGCGTACGTCTACCTGGGCTCCTCCTCGTGGGTGCAGATCGTCACGGCCGCGCCGCTGATCGACCCGCTTCGCCGGACCATGACGTTCGACCACGTCATCGACGGGAAGTACGTCCCCACCGCGACCATGCAGGCCGGCGGAGCGTCCCTCCAGTGGGCCGTCGGGCTGTTCTCCGACCGCGGCGAGAAGGACCGATTTGACCGGCTCATTGCCGAAGCCGCCGGGGCAACCGCCAGCGAGTCGGGACTCTACTTCCTGCCGCACCTGCTCGGCGAGCGCTCTCCGTACTGGAACCCCCAGGCCGCCGGCGCCTTCGTTGGCCTTGAGATGCACCACGGCCGCGCTAACATGATCCGCTCGGTCCTTGAGGGCGTGGCCTTCAACCTGGGGACCTGCGTCAATGCCTTCAACGAGGCCGGGGCATCCATCAGCCGGATCGACGCCATCGGCGGCGGTGCCGCCAGCGACACCTGGCTGCAGATCATGGCCGACGTCTGGGGCGTGACCGTCCGGCGCCGGAGCATTGTTGAAGAAGCAAACAGCCTCGGCGCCGCAGTGACCGCAAGCGTGGGGCTCGGACTCGTGGCCGACTTCAGCGTCGCCCGGGACCTGTCCCGGGTGACCGCCGAGTTCCAGCCCGACCGCGAAGCGCACGAACGCTACACAGCCAGCCACCAGACCTTCCTCGACGCCTACGGCCAGCTGGAACCGTGGTTCCCCAACCGCCGGGGGAAGCGCTGATGCCGGTCATCCTCGTCACCTCCCGCTCCTTCTCGTCCGGCGAACAAGACCTGGTCTCCCGGCTGGAAAGCCGCGGCTACACCGTCCGGCGGGGCCCCGCGGACCACTCCCTGGACGCCATCGGCGCCGATCTGGCCGTGGCGGAAGGGTGGATCGCCGGAACCGGCGAGGTCACCGCTGCCCACCTGGACGCAGCGCCGCGGCTGAAGGTCCTGGCCCGGTACGGGGTGGGTTTCGAAGCCGTCGACATCCAGGCCGCAGCCGAGCGGGGCGTGGTGGTCACCAACACCCCCGGCGCCAATTCCAACGCCGTCGCCGAGCACGCCCTGGCCCTCATGCTGTCGGTCCTGCGCACCGTTCCGGAGGGCGACCGCCGGGTGCGGAACCGCGACTGGTCGGTTATCCGGGGCCGCGAACTGGGCTCGCTGACCGTGGGCCTGGTCGGATTCGGCCGGATCGGGCAGATCGTGGCACGCCTGCTCACCGGCTTCGGTTCCACCGTGTACGCCTCGGACCCGCTGATGGGCCCCGAACTGATCCGGAGCCTCGGCGCCGAACCGCTGGAGCTGGCGGAAATGGCGGCGAAATGCGACGTGATCTCCTTGCACGCCCCGGGCGGCCAGCAGCTCATCGACGCGGCTTGGCTGGCCGGCGCGGCGAAACCGCTCGTCCTGGTCAACACCGCCCGCCCGGAACTCGTGGATGAGGAGGCGGTCGCCGAGGCCCTGCGCACCGGAGGGCTCGCCGCCTTCGCGGCGGACACCCTGCGCGGAGACACGAGCGGGCAGGACTCCCCCGTGCTCGATCCGCAGCTCGCGGCCCGGGTGGTCATCACTCCGCACTTCGGTGCGCAGACCGTCCAGGCCGTCGACGGCATGGGATCCATCGCCGTGGACAACCTGCTTGCCGTCCTGGCAGGGCGGACGCCGCCCAACCCCGTCAGCCCGACTCCTATGAAAGTGAACTAATGGCCGACCTTCTCAAACTCAGGCAGACCGGGATCCTCGCCGTCGTGCGGGCCCCCAGCACCGAGAGCGCCCTCCGCGGCGCCGCCGCACTCCTGGAGGGGGGCGTGACCGGACTGGAGATCACGTACTCGACCCCCGACGCCCCCGCCGTCATCCGCGCCCTGCGTGCCGAATACGGCGACAAGATCTACCTGGGCGCCGGCACCGTGCTCACCCGCGCCCAGGCCGAGGACGCCGTCGACGCCGGTGCGGAGTTCCTGGTCAGCCCCGGCACCGTCGCCGAGACCGTCACGGCGATGAAGGCCACCGGATCCCTCGTCATGGCCGGAGCCCTGACCCCCACCGAGGTTCTTACCGCAGTCGGCCTGGGCGCCGACGTCGTCAAGATTTTCCCTGCCTCCCTCGGCGGCCCCTCCTACTTCAAGGCCCTCCGCGGCCCGCTGCCGGACGTGCCGCTGATGCCCACCGGAGGGGTCACCCCCGGCAACATCGGCGAATGGTTCGACGCCGGAGCCGTCGCCGTCGGCGCCGGCGGCGACCTCTGCTCCACCGCCGACCTCGCCGCCGGACGCTATGACCTGGTTCGCGAGAAGGCCCTCAACTTCAGCGCCGCGCTGGAAAGGACGCTTGCATGAACGGCTACATGGGATTTGTCGGTGTGACCACCTCGGGGTCCTCGATCATGAAAATATTTCCGGAGTGGGCGCGGATCCTTCAACTGCCGACCGACCGGCTGACGGGCCACGACCTCCCCCTGGGGGCCAGCCGGGAACAGTACCGCGAGCTGGTAACCCGGATCCGCGACGACAAGAACCACCGCGGCGCCCTGGTCACAACCCACAAGATGGACCTGTACCAGGCCGCCCATGACCTCTTCGACGAGATCGACGAGTTCGGCCGGCTTTGCGGCGAGATCTCCAGCATTTCCAAACGGGACGGCCGGCTGATCGGCCACGCCAAGGACCCCATCACCGCGGGCCTCGCACTCGAGGAGTTCCTGCCGCCGGGCCACTTCAAGGAAACCGGCGCCCACGTCATCTGCCTGGGCGCCGGCGGTGCCGGAACCGCCCTGAGCTGGTACCTGGCCGGCCACACCGACGCGCCGGAGAAGATCATCTGCACCGACACCAGCCCGGTCCGCCTCCAGCACCTCGCGGACGTCCACACCCGGGGCCAGCTCCCCGCCGGCCTGTTCGAGTACCGGCTCATCGAGGGGCCCGCGGACACGGCGCGCGTGATGGCCGAAGCCCCTGCGGGCAGCCTCGTGGTCAACGCCAGCGGCCTCGGCAAGGACCGGCCGGGATCCCCCGTCCCGGACGGCGTCGACTTCCCCCAGGAAGCGATTGTGTGGGAGTTCAACTACCGCGGCTCCCTCGAGTTCCTGGCCCAGGCCCGCGAACAGGCGGAACGCCGGCAGCTGACCGTCATTGACGGCTGGCGCTACTTCATCCACGGCTGGAGCCAGGTCATCGCCGAGGTGTTCGACGTCGAACTCACCGACCAGCTGTTGGACCAGCTGTCCGAAGCCGCAGCCAGCGCCCGATGAACTTCGTCCGCACCGTCCTCGGAGACATCGACCCGGCGTCGCTCGGACCGACGAACTATCACGAGCACCTGTTCCAGTCCTCTCCCCTGCTGCCGGGGGACGAGCTGGACGACGAGGCCCTTTCCGGCCGGGAAGCGGCTCTGCTGTGCGGCGCCGGCATGGCTGCGATGGTGGAGGCGACCCCGCTGGGCCTGGGGCGGAATCCCGCGGCGACGGCACGCATCGCCGCCGCCACCGGGCTGCACATTGTCGCCACCACGGGTGCCCACCGCGAGGCCCACTACCCCCAGGGGCACTGGCTCCGCGCGGAACGGGAAGAGAAACTTGCTCGGCGGTTCACCGTTGAGCTCACGGCCGGCGGCGGGGCACCCGAAGAATCCGCGGAACCATCGGCGGAATCTTCCGACCCGGAGACCGGCGCTTCCGTCCCCGGCCCGGCGCCGATGCGTGCGGGGCTGCTGAAGGCAGGGATCGGCTACTGGTCCATCACCGCCTTTGAACACCGCGTGCTGGCGGCCGTGGCGGTGGCCCACGCCGTCACGGGCGCCCCGGTCATGGTCCACCTGGAATTCTGCACGGCCGCCCACGAACTGCTCGACCTCCTAGCCGCCGCCGGCGTCCCCGAGTCCCGGGTGATCCTGGCCCACGCCGACCGGAACCCCGACGCCGGACTGCACCTCGAGCTGGCCTCCCGCGGTGCCTACTTGGGCTACGACGGCATGGCACGCCCCAAGGGCCGCACAGATGCGGAGATCATCACCCTCGCAGGGCAGGTCATCGCCGGCGGCGGCGGAAGCCGTCTGCTCCTTGGCGGCGACGTCGCCCGCCGCACCCGGTACGTCTCCTACGGCGGGATGCCCGGCCTGGCCTACCTCCCCGAGCGCTTCGTTCCGCGGCTGGCGGACGCCGTCGGCGCCGCCGCTGTGGACCGGATCCTGGTCGACAACGCCGCCCGGGTGCTGCAGTGGCGCACCGGCCCCGAGCCGGACTAGGCAACGTCGGGCCACCGGCCAGCCGCAGCACCCACACAGAGAGAGGCCCCGGAGAAATCCAGGGCCTCTCTCTGTGTGTACTGCCAGGTGCAGCGCAGCTGCTTACTTGTTACGGCACCTTACTGGTAAAGCACAGCCGCGATCTTGGCGTCATCCATGTTGGTCTTGTCGTACCAGTAGAACGGGGTGTCGGTGACCTTCGGCATGGACTTGCCCTTGGAAGCGTCAATAGCGGCCTGCACCGTGGCGGCACCCATGCCGATCGGATCCTGCGTGATGGCACCGGCCATCAGTCCGCTGCGGATCGCGTCGAGCTGGGCCTTGCCGGAGTCGAAGCCAATGACGGTGAGCTTGCCCGGCTTGAGGCCAAGTTCGGTGACCGCGTTGACGATGCCCACGGCCGAGCCTTCGTTGGTGCCGTAGAGGCCCTTGAGGTTCGGGTGGCCCTGGATCATCGCCTTGGCGATGTCCGCGGACTTCAGGTGGTCGCCGTCGCCGTACTGGACGTCGACAACCTTGATGTCCGGGTACTTGGCCTTCATCTCGTTGAGGAAGCCGTCGCGGCGTTCCACGCCGGTGCTGTTGATCTGGCTGTGGCCGACGACGGCGATCTCGCCGCTCTTGCCGATCAGCTCAGCCATGTGGTCGGCTGCCATCGCGCCGGCATCCATGCTGTTGGTCTTGGCCAGGTTCACCGGGTAGTCGCTCTTGCAGCCGGCGTCGAACTGGACCACGGGGATGTTGGCGGCCTTGGCCTGCTCAATGGCCGGGACACAGGCTTCCGGGTCCAGCGCGGCGTAGGCAATCGCCGTCGGCTTCTTGTCGATGGCGGCCTGGAGCATCTGCAGCTGCGAATCGACTTCGGTTTCGGCAGCCGGGCCCTCGAAGGTGATCTTGACGTTGAGCTCCTTGGCCTTGTCCTCGGCGCCCTTCTTCACGGCCTGCCAGAACTGGTGCTGGAAGCCCTTGGAAATCATGGCGACGTACGGGGTACCGCCATCGCCCCCGCCGCTGGGGGTCGCGCTGCCGGAGCCGCCGCAGGCGGTCAAGGAAAGAGCTGCGGCGAGGACGCCCGCCGCGAGGGCCTTTTTACCGAGTTTCATGTAAATCTCCATCCAGTGAACGGGCCGGCAACATTGCGGGCCCTTGACCATTGTTGTTGGTTTCGAACGTTAAGTACAGGTAGATACAAGTTATTTTTTTGATCTAGTTTTCTGTGGCTGTGGCGCCCGCGTGGGGGCGGCGCTGCGGGCCCGCCTAAGCCTCCCGGCGGCGGCGCAGGGAGTCGGTGAAGACGGCCACGAGGATCACGATTCCCACCACGACGGTCTGCCACTCGGTCTGCACCGACATGATGCGCAGGCCGTTGATCAGCACGCTCATGATGAGGGCGCCGATGAGGGTGCCGAGGACCGAGCCCCGGCCGCCGAGAAGAGAGGTTCCGCCGATGATGACGGCTGCGATGGCCTGCAGTTCATAGCCGGATCCCAGCTGAGGCTGCGCAGAGTCGAGGCGGGCAGCGATGACAACGCCGGCCACGCCGGTGAAGATGCCCGCAACGGTGTAGACGAGGATCTTCCACTTGCCGGTGTTCACACCGGAAATCTTGGTGGCTTCCTCGTTGCTGCCGATCGCGAAGATATAGCGGCCCAGCAGGGTCTTGCCGAGCACCAGGTACGCCGCAATGCCGGTCAGGACCAGGATCAGGACGGCGTTGGGAAGGCCCGGGATGAGCTGGCCCAGGGCAATGTCCTTGAAGCCCTGGACCTTGCTGAAGTAGATCGGCCGCACGCCGGAAAGGACCAGCGCAAGGCCCTGGGCGATCAGCATCATGGCCAAGGTGGCGATGAACGGCGGAAGCTTCAGGATCGATACATTCAGGCCGTTGATCAGGCCCATCAGGGCGCCCGTCGCGATGCCGCCGAGCACTCCGATGAACAGCGGAAGCTGAAGGTTCACCAGCAGGAGGCCCGTGACCACCGAGCACAGCGTCATGCCCGTCCCGATCGAGAGGTCGATTCCGGAGGTGATGATCACGAGGGTGGTGCCGAACGCCAGGATGCCGATCACCGCGGTGGAAAGCAGGATTCCGGAGATGTTCGTCCAGGTAAAGAAGTTGCCGCTGGCCAAGGAGAAGAAGGCAAGCAGGACGATCAGGGTTCCGAAGGCCAGCGACTGCTGCAGCCGCTGGCGCAGGAAGGATCCCCCGGGTGATTCGCGCTTGACCGCGTCCGCGGACGCCTCCGTGCGCGGGACAGACTTTACTTCACTCATTTTTCCGCTCCCTGCTGCTCCACCCGTGTGGCGTAGTCCATGATTTTTGCTTGATCAGCACCGTCGCTGTCGATTTCCCCGGTGATGCGGCCTCCGGCCATGACCATGATCCGGTGGGACAGCCGGAGAACCTCCGGCAGTTCCGAGGAGATCATGATGATCGACTTGCCCCGCGCCACCAGGTCGTTGAGCAAGCGGTAGATTTCTTCCTTCGCACCGATGTCGATGCCGCGCGTCGGCTCATCGAAGATGAGGATGTCGCAGTCGCGGGCCAGCCACTTGGCAATGACGACCTTCTGCTGGTTTCCGCCCGAGAGGTTCTTCGTGGTCGCAAACATCGACGGCGTCTTGATCCGGAGCGAGTCAATATATTTCTGCGAGGTGCCCTTGCCCGAGCCGGCCTTCATGAACCCGACCGGATTCGTGTAGTTTCCGAGCGAGGACAGCAGGATGTTGGTGTTCACGTCCCGGTCCAGCAGCAGGCCCAGGCTCTTGCGGTCCTCGGACAGGTAGCCGATCCCGTGCTTGACGGCGTCGGCAGGCTGGCCGATCTTCACCTCCTTGCCGTTGACGAAGATCCGCCCCTCGGTCATCCGGTCGGCTCCGATGATGGCCCGGGCCAGTTCGGTCCGGCCTGCCCCCATCAGTCCGGAGAACCCCAGGATCTCCCCGCGCCGCAGTTCGAAGCTGACATCCTTAAGAAGCTTCCGCGTGCTGAGGTTTTCTACACGGAGGACGACGTCGTCCACGTTGTCCCGGCGGACGTTCTCCGGGCGGGCGTTCTCGTCGATCTCCCGGCCGACCATCAGCTTGATCACCTCGTGCTGGCTGGCGGTCGCGGTGTCCATGGTGGCGATGTATTTACCATCGCGGAGGATGGTGATGCGGTCGGTGATCCGCTTCAGCTCCTCCATCCGGTGCGAAATGTAGATGACGCCGACGCCGCGGTCGCGGAGGTCCCCGATCAGGCGGAAGAGGGTCTCGGTTTCCGAGGTGGTAAGGGCCGACGTCGGCTCGTCCATGATGACGACCTTGGCGTCGAAGGACAGCGCCTTGGCGATCTCCACCATCTGCTGCTTCGCTACGGTGAGGTTCTCGACCAGGTCGGTCGGGGCGAATTCCTTGATGCCGAGCCGGCCAAGCAGCTCGGCGGTCTGCCGGTTCAGCTTCTTTTCGTCCAGCAGAAGGCCGCCGAGACGCCGAGGCTCGCGGCCGATGTAAATGTTCTGGGCCACCGTGAGGTGGGACATCAGGTTCATTTCCTGATGGACGATGATGATGCCGAGCTCTTGGGCATGCCGCGGGCCGTCAATCTGGACCGGAACGCCCTCGAGGTAGATGGTCCCGGCGTCTTTTTGGTAGATGCCGGACAGGATCTTCATCAGACTGGACTTTCCCGCGCCGTTCTCGCCGACCAGGGCGATAACCTCGCCCTTATTGACGTCGAAGTGGACATCACTCAGAGCCTGGACGCCGGGAAAGCTTTTGCTGATCCCTTCGACCTTCAGTAGTGGTTCACCCACTGTCTCACCTACTTCTTCGGAGATAACGCTGGTGCCTTGCGGCCGGTACTCGTGGATTTGGACGACGGCCGGCAACACTGCCGACCCTCAACTTGTATCTCGATGTATCTATCCTTGGTCCATAACTAGAGTAAGGTCAAATATGACCTAAAACACACCCTTTGGTCGGATGTTTAGAAATCGTTATGGGAGAAACATATGATGATTGGCTGTCACAGCTTGGTCTGGAACGGCTCGTTGGACCCGGTTTCCTTCGCGGAATCAGCGCGAATGACGTCCGAGGCCGGCTTCGACTTGCTGGAAATCCCACTCATGGACCCCTGGTCCTTCGAGCCGACGCAGGCCTCCCGCTCGCTCAGGGAGCACGGACTGGCCGCCACCGCCTCGCTGGGCCTGACGGCGCAGACCGACCTCAGCAGCGAGGATCCGTCCGTGGTCGCCAGGGGCGAAGAGACCCTGAACAGGTGCTTGGAAATCGTGCACGACCTTGAGGCGGACTACCTGTGCGGCGTGATCTACAGCGCCATGCAGAAGTATTCCAGGCCCGCCACTGAAGCCGGCCGACGCAACAGCGCCGAGGCCTTGCAGCGGCTTGCGGAGCGGGCCGCCAGCCTCGGCATCCGCCTCGGCCTGGAGGTGGTGAACCGGTACGAAAGCAACCTGCTCAACACCGGCCGGCAGGCCCTCGCGTTCATCGAGGAGATCGGCCACCCCAACGTCTACCTGCATCTGGACACGTACCACATGAACATCGAGGAACCAGACCTGCTGAGCCCCGTGCTCGCGGCAGGCAAGAAGCTGGGCTACGTTCACATCGGGGAGAGCCACCGTGGCTACCTCGGGTCCGGCAGCGTGGACTTCGGCGCCTTCTTTCGCGGCCTCGCCCTCATCGGCTACGACGGCCCCGTGGTATTCGAGTCCTTCTCCTCCGCCGTGGTGGACGACAATCTCAGCAACACCCTGGGCGTGTGGCGGAACCTGTGGGACGATTCGGCCAACCTGGGCTCCCACGCCAACAGCTTCATCCGCGGCCAGCTGGCGTCAGTCTCCTCCATCGACAAGCACTAAACATCTGACCTATGAGGAATAACATATGACAAACGAGACCGGAAACGGCCGAGAAGGCGTCATCATCGTCGGCAGCATCACTGCGGACGTCACAACTTTCTCGAAAAGATTGCCGAAACGAGGGGAAACCATTCTCGGCGAAGAGTTCACCCTGCTGCTGGGAGGCAAGGGCGCCAACCAGGCCGTCGCGAGCGGCCTCGCCGGTGCACCGTCCTTCATGGTGGGGTGCGTGGGCAACGACCTCTTCCGGCCACTGGTCACGGGAGGGCTGGAGGACCACGGCGTCGACACCAGCGAACTCCGTGTGGTCGAGGCCCCCACCGGGATCGCCCACATCCGGGTGGACGACTCCGGCGAAAACGACATCGTGATGGTGCCGCTCGCCAATGATCATCTGGGGCCGGAGCAGATCACTGCCGCGATCGCCCGGCTGGCGCCCAGGGCGTCGGTGCTGCTGACCCAGCTGGAAATTCCGCGGGAAGCTGCCGCGCACGCCGTCCGCGCAGCCCGGGCAGCCGGGCTAACAGTCGTCCTGGACCCGGCTCCCGCCGCCGCCCTGGACCAGCAGACCTGGGCGGGCGTGGACTACGTGACACCCAACGAGACGGAAGCCAGCCTGATCACCGGGATTCCGGTCACGGACCAGGCCAGCGCCATCCGCGCCGGGCAATGGTTCCTGGCGCAGGGAACCGGAGGCGCTATCATCACCCTGGCGTCTGCCGGCGCCGTCCTGGTCACTGCCGACCGGCAGGCCGTCTTCGAATCCTTCCCCGTCACCGCGGTGGACACCACGGCCGCCGGAGACGCGTTCTCCGGCTACCTTGGAGCCTCGCTCGCCGCCGGCCTGTCTATTGACGACGCGATCCGGCGCGCAATGGCCGCCGGGGCACTGGCCGTGACCAAGAAGGGGGCGTCCCCCAGCCTGCCCTCCGCGGCCGACGTCGAGCTCTTCCTTTCCAGCAACGTCCCGAGCCACTAGGAGCACCCCAGATGAGAAAAACCCACGGAATCCTGAACGGGCAACTATCGCGCATCGTTTCCGAGACCGGCCACACGGACACCCTCGTGGTCACCGACGCGGGCCTGCCCATCCCGGCCGGGGTCGAGCGCGTCGACCTGGCCTACTTCCCCTCCGAACCGCCGTTCCTCAAGGTCCTCGATGCCGTGCTCGCGGAAGTGGTCATCGAGGGCGCAACGCTGGCCGAGGAGCTGCGCGAGGCGAGCCCGGCGATGCTGGCGCAGATCCTGGAGCGCCTCGAGGCGGCAGGCGTCGTGCCGGAGTTCGTCCCGCATGTCGAGTTCAAGGCGCAGACATCCGGGGCCCGCGCGGCCGTGCGCTCCGGCGAGTTCACCCCGTACGCGAACGTGATCCTGCATGCAGGCGTTGCCTACGGCCCGGGCCAGGACTAGGAGGGGCCGTGCACTTTTATCTGGATACGGCGTCGCGGGCCGAGGCCGAACCGCTGCTGCGCAGCGGCCTGTTCGCGGGCCTGACCACGAACCCCAGCATCCTCGCCGGCGCAGGCTTGCTGAACCGACAGATTCCCGAGCTGGTCGACTGGGCGGGGGCTGCCGGCGCCGGCACGGTGTTCGTCCAGGCCTGGGGTTCCACCCGGGCCGAGCTGGAGGACCGCGGCGACTGGATCCACTCGCTGGGCGACAACCTCGTGGTGAAGGTTCCCGCCACCGCGGAGGGTGTCGCGGCGGCCAGGGCGCTGGCAGCCCGGGGCGTGCGGATTCTGGTCACCGCCGTCTACGCGAGGGAACAGGCCCTGCCCGCCATGGCGGCCGGGGCAGAGTTCCTGGCCCCGTACCTGGGCCGGATGAACGACGCCGGCCGCGACGGGACCGCAGAGATCGCGGCCATCCAGCAGTGCATCACCGCCGGAGGCTCGCCGATGAAGCTCCTCGTGGCAAGCCTGCGGGAGGCGGCCCAGATCTCGGCGCTGGCCCAGCTGGGGGTCTCGCATTTCACCCTGGCGCCGGTCACGTGGCACAAGTTCTTCTCGGATCCGCTGACGGCCGCCGCCGTCGAGGTCTTCGAAACGGAATCCGAGCGGATGGGCGTGGCCGGCTAAGACCCGGGCCGGGTCCTATTTGGCCGGCAGCGAGCGCTTGAGCCAGTGTTCGACGCCGCTGACGTGGACGATCGTGAGGGCCCGGGCCAGGTCCGCATCGTGGTTTGCCAGCGCGTCCGCTATCGCCCGGTGCTCCGCGAGCGTCCGGGCGACGGCGTCTTCCTCCGTCAGCGCGCGCCACACCCGTGCCCGCACGGTGCGGCTATTGAGGCCGGAGAGCAGGCTCGCCAGATAGGAGTTGCCTGAGGCCTCCGCGATCAGCGCATGGAAGTTCAGGTCGTGTTCGACCAGGTTTTCCGCGGAGTCGACGTCGACGTCGTCGATCTCCTTGTGGAGCAGCGCGAGCTGCTCCGGCGAGACCGCCTGCGCCGCAAGCGAGGCCGCCGAGGCTTCCAGGATCCGCCGCACTTCGAGCAGCTCAAGGACCGAGGAATCCCGGCTGAGGTCCACCATGAACGCCACCGATTCCTTCAGCAGCGCCGGCTCGAGGCTCGTGACATAGGTCCCGTCCCCACGCCTGACGTCAAGTACCCTGATGGTCTCGAGAGCCTTCACGGCCTCGCGCAGGGAACTGCGGGAGAGCCCGAGCTTCTCACTCAGCTCATTTTCCGGAGGTAGTTTGTCTCCGGGCGACAACTCGCCGGTGAGAATCATGTCCTTGATTCTGGCGATCGCATCATCGGTTAGGGCCATTGGCCCAGCATAGTTCACCGCCGGAATGGCCCGACGCAGCCAATCCGGACGGGACACAGAGGGAAGGAGCAGCGTGGCGGCAACCGTTCGCGGCGAGGAGATTGGGCTCGAGGCGGTCTTTTGGGACCTCGACGGCACACTGGTGGACACGGAACGCCACTGGACCGCGGTGCAGACGGAGCTGGTCGAGAGCTTCGGCGGAACCTGGACCGAGGCCCAGGCCCTGTCGATCATGGGCTGCTCCCAGGCCGATTCGATCAAGGTCCTGCAGCGCGCGGGCGTCCGCCTTTCCGACGACGAGATCGCCCGTCGGGTGACGGGAGGCGTCCGGGACCGCATCAGCGAAAGCGTCCATTGGCGTCCCGGGGCCGCGGAGCTGCTGGCCGGCCTCCGGGCACACGGCGTGCCGTGCGTGCTCGTGACCATGTCCCACCGCCACATTGTTGGCGACATCCTGAACCACTTTCCGGCCGACAGCTTTGAGCTGGCCGTGACCGGGGACATGGTTTCGCAGGGCAAGCCGCATCCCGAAGCGTATGAGACCGCGTTCCGCCGCCTCGAGCGCATCCGGCCGCAACTCTCCAGCAGGAGGGTCATCGCCATCGAGGACTCGCTGCCGGGAACCCGGGCCGCCCGCGCGGCCGGGCTGCCGACGATCGGTGTTCCGCACCTTGCGCCGCTGCCGGCCGCGGACGGGCTGACCATCTGGCCCACCCTGGCAGGCCGCGGCGTCCCGGACCTGTATGCCGTCATCGCCGCTTCGGGCCACGGCCGCGCCGAAGGCCCCTAGGACCGGGAGGCCTAGGATTCGACTTCCGCCGCCGGGGTCAGCCAGCTGAGCTGCGAGCCGTCTTCCTCAATCAGGCCGCCCAATTCGGCGTTGAAGACCTTGCTGTGCTCCGCGGCGATATGCGCCTGGAACGCCTCTTCGTCGCGGTAGATCTCATAGACAAAGTAGGCATTCGAATTTTCTCTCCGGGTGTGCGGATCGAAGACAAGGTTTCCGCTCTCGCCGCGGACCTTTGCGGTCAGTTCGGCCATCATCTCCGCGACCCGGTCCTCGGCCCCGGTCTTGACCGTAAATTCGGCATACAAAGCAACAGGCACTGGCATTCCTCTCCCTCGGTGGATCCGACTCTAGCCGTCCAGGCCGACGGAGCGAAGCGTTCCTGCGGCCGCGCCGGCACCCGACGTGATGGCGGCTCCCGGGGCGGGCGCTCGGGGAGCCGCCGGCGCGTCAGTTGACGGCGTGTCAGTTGACGGCGCGCACCACCGGGATCGACGCCGTCGCCGGACCTGGGAACACCGTTGGCTCCGGGCTCACCACGGCGTGCAGCGGCACGGTCACCGGCTCGCCGCCCACGGTGAACCGTTCACCGCGCACGTCGACGTCCAGCGGCGCGCCCTCCCGGACGGTCAGCCGGAGCGCCGCGTGGTCCAGCTCGACGTGCAGCAGCCCGCCGCGGAGTTTCAGGTGGAAGGACAGGGAGTCCCATTCGGCCGGCAGCCGCGGATCGAAGTACGGCACCTGGCCCTGGTCGCGCAGGCCGGCGAAGCCGCTGACCAGCGAGCTCCAGACCCCGCCGGTGGAGGCGATGTGCACGCCGTCGATCGTGTTGCCGTGCGTATCGTCCAGGTCGATGTACAGCGCGTGGATGAAGTGGTCCAGCGCGGCCTGGCCGTACCCGACCTCGGCGGCCATGATGCCCTGCACACAGGCGGACAGGGTGGAGTCGCCGGTGGTGATGGGGTCATAGAAGTCGAAGGCGCGGCGCTTTTCCTCCGCCGTGAAGTCCTGCCATTGCAGGAACATGGCCAGCACCGTGTCCGCCTGCTTGAGCACCTGGTGCCGGTAGATCACCAGCGGGTGGAAGTTCAGCAACAGCGGGTACTTCGACCGCGGCGTGTCCCAGTCCCACGGTTCCAGGGTCATGAAGTCGTTGTCCTGCGAGAAGACCTGGAGGTCCTCGTCGTAGGGCAGCTGCATCCGGTTCGCGGCCTGCTCCCAGACCTCCCGCTCGGCGTCGTCGATCGCCGGGTGGTCCAGCGCCGCGGCGGCGCGCAGGTTAAAGCGGGCCATGACGTTGGTGTAGAGGTTGTCATTGACGACGGCGGTGTACTCGTCCGGGCCGGTCACGCCGTGGATGTGGAACAGCCCGTCCTTGCCGAAGAAGCCCAGCGAGGCCCACATCCGGGCGGTCTCGATCAACAGGTCGGAGCCGAGGGTCTCCTGGAACTCGGTGTCACCGCTGGCCCAGATGTAGCGGTTCGTGGCAAAGGCGACCGCGGCGGCGATGTGGAACTGCGCGGTGCCGGCGGCGTAGTAGGCGCTGGCCTCCAGGCCGTTGATGGTGCGCCAGGGGAACAGGGCGCCGTCCACGCTGAGCTCCTTGGCGCGGACCCTGGCCTCAGGCAGCAGGTCGTGGCGGAACTCGAGGACCTGGCGGGCGTTGCCGGGGCTGGTGTAGGTCAGGTAGGGCAGCAGGTACACCTCCTGGTCCCAGAAGTAGTGCCCGTCGTAGCCGGAGCCGGACACGCCCTTGGCCGGAATGCCGGCCACGTCTGCGCAGGCCGTGGCCTGCGCCAGCTGGAAAAGGTTCCAGCGGATGGCCTGCTGCAGCTCGGCCTGGCCGCCCACCACGATGTCGCTGGTGGTCCAGTAGTCGCGGTAATGCGCCTCGCTCTGGGCGAAGATCTCGGCGACGGGCAGCAGGGCCCGCTCGGCGGTGTCGGCGAGGTCTTCGTCGGCGGCGCCTCCTACGGCGTAGGAGACGCTCTTCTCCAGCACGAACGGCGTATCCGCGCTGACGGCCAGGACGTAGCGGACGCTACTGTCGTCCTGATCCACCTGGGTGTCGAACGGCTGGACACCGGCGGAGGTCCAGTGGTCTACGGCCATGCCGAGCCGCTGCTTGGACTCGGCGGCCTCCCAGGAGAGCCGGAGCGAGCCGTCGCCGCCGTCGAGCCTTACCGGGAGCAGCACACGTCCGGCGTGCCGGCCGGCGCGGCGCGGGTCATGCGCCGAGTGGTCCTCCACCGGCTGGTCCTGCCGGTTCACCACGGCGGAGGTCACGTCGGCGGAGATGTCCCGGTCGGCCGCGACTTCCAGCGAGATGCCGAGGGCACCGCGCGCCTGGTACCCCACCGCGCGGCGTTCCGTGGTGGTCACGGTGGCGCCGGAGCGGCACTGCCAGACGATCCGGCACTCGTAGACGCCGGTGGCGAAGTCCACGCTCCGCCGGTAGTCCAGCACCGTGGATTCCTCGAGGGTGAGCATCTCGCCGTCGATGACCACGACGAAGTTGTTGGCATCCGGAACGTAGAGGATGCGCTGGCCGGTGCGGGCGAAGCCATACGCATTTTCCGCGTGCTTGATGTCCCAGATCTCGTGGAAGCCGTTGATGAAGCTGCCCGGGAGTTCGGCGTCGGAGGCTGCCCAGTGGGCGCCACGGATGCCGAGGTGGCCGTTGCCGAGGCTGAAGAGGGTCTCCAGCGTTCCGGCATTGCCCGGCAGGTGGACGGTTTCCACGAGCTGCCAGGGGTCATTGGGGAACCTGGCGCGGTCCGAGGTGATGAGAGCCATGGTTGGGGTCCTTTGGCGGTGACGGTTGTGCGGGTGGGTGGTGGCGGCCGGCTAGAGCAGTTCGGCCAGATCGTTGACGACGATCGTGGCGCCGGCGTCGAGCAGGGTCTTCCGGCCCGCTCCGCGGTCCACGCCGATGACCGAGTGGAAGCTCCCCGCGCTTCCAGCCTGGACACCGGAGACGGCGTCTTCGACGACGACGCACTCTTCGCTGGGAAGACCCAGCAGCCGTGCGGCGTACTGGTAGGTGGCCGGGCTGGGCTTACCCGGCAGCCCCTCGGACACCGCGACGACGCCGTCCACCACCACCGGGAAATAGTCCGAGAGCCCGGCGGCTTTCAGCACCGGGACGGCATTGCGGGAGGAGGAGACGACGGCGAGCTTGAGTCCGCGCTTGAGCGCGGCGTCGATGAAGCGGACGGAGCCCTCGAAAGGCTGCACGCCGCCGGCGGCCACGATGTCGTTGAAAACCTTGTTTTTGCGGTTGCCGAGGCCGTGCACAGTGTCGTGCGCCGGATCGTCGTCGGCGGGGCCTTCCGGCAGCACGATGTTTCGCGAAGCCAGGAAGTCGCGGACGCCATCGAAGCGGGGCTTGCCGTCGATGTGGTCGAAGTAGTCGCTCTCGCGGTAGCCCGGCGCCTCCGGCACGCTCTTGAGGAACCCGTCGAAGAGTTCCTGCCAGGCGCGTTCGTGCACCACCGCGGTGGGGGTCAGGACGCCGTCGAGGTCGAAGAGGATGGCGGAGGCGCCGGCGAGCACGTCTGCCCGGGCGCCGTCGTTGGAAATCTCAGTGCGGTTGGGGATCTCAGTCATGGAGCGAATGTCCTTTCAGACGGTGGCAGGGAAAGTCGTGGGAAGCTTGGTGGCCGCCGCGGGGGTCGCGTCGGGGCGACGGGCGTTGGGCGAAGGCGTTGGCCGGCATCAGCGTCGGCGGCGGGTGCTCCTGCGCTCGACCAGCTTGGTCTCCAGCAGGTGGGTGGCGGGGGGATTCGGAAGCCCGGCGCGGTGGAGTCTGTCGATCAGCAGGTTGGCGGCGAATGCGCCCTGGTCGGCGACCGGCTGGGCCATCGTGGTGAGTCCGAGGAACCAGCTCATCTGATGATCGTCTATTCCAATGATGGAGACGTTCTTGGGCGCTGACAAACCGAGGTCCCGCAGGGCCATCAGCGCACCGAACGCGGTCTCGTCGCAGCCGGCGAAAACTGCGGACGGCATCCTGCGGTTCTCGATCAGTTCAGTCATGGCCCGGCGTCCGCCCTCGATGCTCGATCCGGCGTCCAGCACAAGGTCGGGATCGACGGTGAGTTCGTGCTCGGCCAGGGCCGCTTCGAAGCCGCGCCTCCGCGCGTCTGCGGTGACCACGGAGCGCTCCCCCGGCTCGCGGCCGGCCAGCATCGCCAAATCCCAGTGCCCCAACCCGAGGAGGTGGCCGGTGGCTTGCCGGGCGGCCTCTTCGTTGTCGATTCCCACGTTGTCCCACGGGACGCCGTGCATGCCCACGCTCGCGACGGCGAGGCCTGAGGCTTCGAGGGCGGCTATCTCACCGCTGTCGAGGGCGACGTTCAGCAGCAGGACCCCGTCCACCCGCTGGGCCAGCCCGGCCAGGTCGCCGAAGAGCTTGCGCTGCACGCTGTGCCGGTTCCGGAGGCTGATCAGCACGGTATCGAAGCCGCTGTCCGCGAGGACTTCCTCGGCGGCTTCGACGGCCTGGGCGAAGAACCAGGCCGTGGCGGTGGGGACGATGATGGCCACGGCGCCGGTGGTTCCGCCGGCCAGCCGCGAAGCCGCGGACGATGCCCTATAGCCGAGCTTGGCGGCCGCGTCGGCCACTTTGACCTGGGCCTTTTCGGACACGTTGGGAAGGTGCCGGAGGGCGCGGGAAACGGTGCAGATGGAGAGCCCGGAGAGTGCTGCGACGTCCTGGATGGTCACGCGTGGAGCCTTAGCCATGCGACACGGGCCTGGACCTTTCTTCCCCCTGCAGTAGTGGGCCGATCAAATTGGCCAAAGTTGAGTGTAAACGCTTATAAATTCGGCGCGCAAGTGGCGGCGGTTTTCCATCGAATGGAATATATTCCGCGGGCCGGAAGCCGGCGTCCGAGGGCGCGGAATCCGGCTCAGCGCAGCACATAGTGGCGCAGGAACGCGCCGACATCCACGAGTTCCGCCCGGGAGATCGCGTGCCCCATCCCGGGATAGCTGCGCGCCGTGAGCTGGGTGTTCCGGTGCAGCCATTCCTCGGTGTGTGCCCTGGCGGCGTCGTTGATCACGGGATCCGCCTTGTCCCGCCCCCAGAAGAACGGCGGCCTGGCGTCGAAGGACTCGCTCATGGCCAGCAATTCGTTGTCCAGCACGAAGCCGGACAGCCCGACGACGGCGCGGAACGCCTCCGGCCGCAGCCGCAGCAGGGTGCTCGCCATGGCCATGCCCTGGGAGAAGCCGAGCAGGCTGACGCTGCTGTGCCGCGCCTTGACGGCGTCGATCCAGCTGAAGACCGAGTTCGTGGCGCTGATGACGTCCGCGAAGTCGTGGGTGAGGAAGTAGTCCAACAGGAACCAGCCGTAGTCATCGCCGATCACCTTCGGCCCGCGCAGGGCGGCGCAGGTGAAGTCGGGCGGCAGGCTGGCAAACAGGTCCGCCATCCGCGTCTCGTCCGTGCCGTAGCCGTGCAGCATCACCAGCAGCGGCGTGCCGGCGCGCTCGGCCTCCGGCCTGGACCAGACAACAGTATTCATGGAGCCAGCCTAGCCAGCCCGACGGTGGTGCCTGCGCGCCCGGTCCCAGCCACGGCGTCCGCCACGGCTTGCGCCACGGGCCGCGGATTCCGCTACGGCTTCGGACGGATGCACCCCGGATCCGCGCCGCGCGTGCCCGGAATTGACGCCGTCGTCCGGAAACGCAGCGGAAAATGGCCCGGCAGGGCCCGGTTCGGCCCCTCACCTGCGGATTTCCCCGGCGGGGTGGGGCCAAAATCGTTGAAAGGACACGTACCGGGCTGTAGCGTGACGCTGGACAGCATGCTTAGCAATACCTATCGGTCCCACCCGGACAACAAGGAGCAAGTCATGAGAATCGGTTCCTCCATCTTCCTCATCGCCATCGGCGCCATTCTGGCCTGGGCCATCGCACCCGGATTGATCCCCAACGTGGACCAGACCATGGTCGGTTACATCCTGATGGTGGTCGGCGTCATCGGGCTGGTCGCGTCCCTGATCCTGGCCTCCCCCGGCCGCAGCCGCACGCGCCGTGTCAGCGAGACCCGCTCCGTCGTCGACCCCAACACCGGCGAGACCATCACCCGCAATGAAAGCCGCGACGCCGGCATCTGATCCCCGGGCGCTGCGACGCGCCAACCTACTGACCCGGGCGCCGGGCCGGACCTTCAAAGTCTGGCCCGGCGTCCGGCGTTTAAGCTGCTGCCGGGCTCCTCACGCCTATTTTTGGCCCAGCCCTGCCGCGGACATGCCCAACTTCGGACGCAGCGAATGGGCATAGTCCCGAAATGTCCATGCTTCAGCCCGAGCAATGGACATGTCCCCAGCTGCAGGCCGCTTGCAATGGACATGTCCCCTTCAAGGCACACGGACTTAGCATGCACGGCCCACACCCGCTTCTGCGTTCATGTGGTTTTTCGTTGACAAACCCACATGAACAAAGATAAAGTCAATCAATTCCACTTCATGTGATGGGGGTCACCGGAGTAGCCGGAAGACGCCGCATTGGAAATAGCAGTACTCGAAGTAAATGTCGCAATGGAGGGCACGTGTTCGCCGAAGAACGCCAACAACTGATCGTGGAGCTCGTCGCCGCCAGCGGCCGGGCCAGCGTCACCGACCTCGCCGAGCGCTTCAGCATCACCACCGAAACCGTCCGCCGTGACCTGGCCGCCCTTGAGATCGCCGGCACGGTCCGCAGGGTCCACGGCGGCGCTGTCTCCCCGGAGCGCATCAGCACCACTGAAGAGAGCATCCTCGAGCGCACGGTGCAGCGGCAGACCGAGAAGACCCGGATTGCCGAGGCCGCCCTGGCCCTCATCCCGCAAGGCCGGTCCGGCAGCATCCTGATCGACGCCGGCTCCAGCACCGAGGCCCTCGCGGAACTCCTCGCCGCCCGCACGGCCGCCGCCGGAACCGCGGGCGACGCCGAACTCGTGGTTATTACCCACGCGCTTCCCATCGCGGCCAAGCTTTCCGGCGGACCCGGCATCGCCCTGCACCTGCTCGGCGGCAAGGTCCGCGGCCTGACCCAGGCCGCCGTCGGCCAGTCCACCGTCGAAGCCGCCCGGCGGATCCGGCCCGACATCGCGTTCATCGGCACCAACGGTATTTCCGCGGCCTTCGGCCTGAGCACTCCCGATCCTGAAGAAGCTGCCGTCAAGGCCGCCTTCGTCCATTCAGCGCGCCGCATTGTGGTGCTGGCTGATTCCTCCAAGCTGGATGCAGAGACGCTGGTCCAGTTCGCCTCCTTGAAAGATCTGGACACCGTGATCACAGACACGAAACCCAGCCCGGCCCTCGCCGAAGCCCTCGCGGACGCCGGAGTGGAGGTGGTGGTCGCATGATCGTCACCCTCACGGCCAACCCCAGCCTGGACCGCACCGTGGCGCTGCCCGGCCCGCTGCTCCGCGGCGAGGTCCAGCGCGCCATCTCCGTCCGGCAGGAGTCCGGCGGCAAGGGAGTCAATGTCTCCCGCGCCCTCGTGGCCTCCGGCCTGCAAACCCTTGCCGTGCTGCCGGGCGCGGCTGCGGACCCGGTGCTCGCCGGGCTGCGGGACAGCGAGGTACCGTTCGCCGCCCTGCCCATCGGCGAGCCGCTGCGCAGCAATGTGGCGCTCACCGAGCCCGGCGGCGTCACCACCAAGATCAACGAGCCCGGTCCGGCGCTGAGCGGGGAACAGCAGGAGGCCCTGATCGGGCTGCTGCTGGATTCCTCCCGCGGCGCCAGCTGGGTCGTCCTGGCCGGCTCGCTCCCCCCGGGGGTCCCGGTCGACTTCTACGCCACCGTTACCCGGCGGCTGCGGTCCCTGCACGACGGCACCGAGGCACCCCTCATCGCCGTCGACTCATCCGGCGAGCCGCTCGCCGCCGCGATCTCCGGGGACGCCCTGGGGAAACCGGACCTGCTCAAACCCAATGCCGAGGAACTGGCGGAACTGGCTGCCGCAGCCGGATTCGCCACGGATAAGTCCGCCGAGGAACTCGAGGGTGATCCGGAGGCTGCCGCGGCAGCCGCCGCCGCCGTCGTGCGTTCCGGAGTGGGTGCCGTACTCGCCACCCTCGGTTCCAAGGGTGCGGTGCTTGTGACGGCCGACGGCGCGTGGCTGGCCACGCACCCGCCGGTCAAGGCGGTCAGCACGGTCGGCGCCGGCGATTCCTCGCTGGCCGGCTACCTGCTCGCCTCCAGCCAGGGCGCCGCCCCGGCCGATTGCCTGCGTCAGGCGGTGGCCCATGGTGCCGCTGCTGCCTCGCTGCCCGGCTCCACCGTCCCGGCAGTGCATCAAACAACCCCCGCCGCCGTAACCATCACGGCCCTGAAGAAGGATTGACAGTGACCCAGCTCATTACTACCGAACTGGTCGAGCTCGACCAGAATCTAGGCAATACGCCCGAGGACGTGATCCGGCACCTGGCAGGCAGAGTTGCAGCCAACGGACGCGCCACCGAAGTCGAAGGGCTCTTCACGGACGCGTTCGCCCGCGAATCCAAGACCGCCACGGGCGTGCCGGGCGGCATCGCGATCCCGCACTGCCGCTCGACGGCGGTCACGGAAGCGACGCTGGCCATGGCACGGCTGTCCCAGCCGGTCGATTTCGGTGCCAAGGACGGTCCGGCCGACCTGATCTTCTTCATCGCGGCCCCGGAAGGCGCGGACCAGGAGCACCTCAAGCTCCTGTCCAAGCTGGCCCGGTCCCTGATCAAGAAGGACTTCACCGCAGCGCTGCGGGCAGCCGCCACGCAGGCCGAGGTCGTGGAGCTGGTCGAGGGCGCGCTGGCGGACAAGCCCGCCAGCCACGCCGCCGCCGTGCCGGCAGATACTGCCGCTCCGGCAGCGGCCGGCTCAACCGCGCCAGCCGCGGCGGCCCCCGGGGCTCCCCGCACCAAGCGCCTCGTCGCCGTCACGGCGTGCCCCACCGGCATCGCCCACACCTACATGGCCGCCGACTCCCTCGTGGCGGCCGCCAAGGAAGTCGGCGTGGACCTGCAGGTCGAGACCCAGGGTTCCTCCGGCGCCAAGGCGCTGGATCCGGCCGTGATCGCCGCGGCCGACGCCGTGATCTTCGCCGTCGACGTCGACGTACGCGGCAAGGAGCGCTTCGCCGGCAAGCCGGTCATCAACGCCCCGGTCAAGCGTGGCATCGACGAGCCGGACAAGATGGTCCAGGAAGCCCTCGCCGCGGCCGACAACCCCAACGCCCGGCGTGTGCCGCACTTCGGCGCCGAGGAACAGGCACAGCACGAGGCCGAGGAAAAGGGCGAGCACATCGGCCAGAAGCTCAAGAAGGCCCTGCTCACCGGCGTCAGCTACATGATCCCGTTCGTGGCGGGCGGCGGCCTGCTGATCGCCCTCGGCTTCCTGATGGGCGGGTACCTGATCACGAAGTACGCGGACACGATTGTGGTGCAGAACAGCCTGTTCAACCTGCCGACCGAGTTCCCGGACAACGCCTGGGGTCCGCTTGGCGCCTACATTGGGGCCGTGCTGTTCAAGATCGGCGCGCTTTCGCTGGGCTTCCTGGTCCCGGCCCTGGCCGGCTACATCGCCTACGCGATCGCTGACCGCCCCGGCATCGCCCCCGGTTTCGTCGCCGGCGCCGTCGCCGGGTTCATGGGGGCGGGCTTCCTTGGCGGCATCGTCGGCGGCCTGCTCGCCGGCTACATCGCCCTCGTGATCGGCCGCCTGCAGGTGCCGCGCTGGCTGCGTGGGCTGATGCCGGTGGTCATCATCCCGCTGCTGGCCTCGATTGTCGCCTCGGGGCTGATGTTCCTGATCCTGGGCGGCCCGATTGTCGCCATCACCAAGGGCCTGAATGCCTGGCTGTCCGGCCTGACCGGCGCGGGCGCGATCGCCCTCGGCGTGATCCTGGGGCTCATGATGTGCTTCGACCTCGGTGGCCCGGTCAACAAGGTTGCCTACTCCTTCGCCGTCGCCGGACTGGGCGCCGCGTCCCTGGACAACCAGGCGCCGTGGCAGATCATGGCGGCCGTAATGGCGTCCGGCATGGTGCCGCCGCTGGCCATGGCCCTCGCTTCCACCGTCCTGAACAAGAAGCTCTTCAGCCTCGCCGAGCAGGAAAACGGAAAGGCGGCCTGGCTGCTGGGGGCATCCTTCATCTCCGAAGGGGCCATCCCCTTCGCTGCGGCGGACCCACTGCGCGTCATTCCCGCCAGCATGGTGGGCGGCGCGGTGACCGGGGCCATTTCGATGGCGGCCGGCGTCGGATCCAAGGCACCGCACGGCGGCATCTTCGTCTTCTTCGCGATCGACAACTTCCTGATGTTCGTCGTCTCGATCGCGGTCGGCACGGTGGTTACCGCGCTGTCCGTGATCGCACTCAAGCGCTGGGCAGTCAAGAAGACCGTTGATACGGTTGAACCGGTTCCCGTAACCGTCTGAGCCGGTCCACAACAGACCTTCCCAAGCTGATAATCCAAAGCTGAATTCAAGGAGCAACAATGACCGAACGTAACGCCACCATTGCCAGCCGCGTAGGGCTGCATGCCCGCCCGGCCGCCATCTTTGCCGAGGCTGCTGGCGAGTTCGATCTCGAAATCACCATCGCCCGGCTCGGCGAACCGGAGGACGAGGCCATGGACGCGGCCAGCATCCTGTCCCTGATGAGCCTGGGCGCATCGCACGGCGAAGTTGTGGTGTTGCGCGCCGAGGGCGACGGCGCCGACGCCGCCCTGGACCGCCTCGTCCAGATCCTCGAGACGGACCACGACGCCGAATAGCACCAGCAGGACCGCGGCCGCCGTGCCCGCCTCCCCCACCGGGGCGGCGGCCGGCGGCCGCACGTCGTTAAGGCCCTGTCCTCGCGACTCACGCCCGATGGGACATGCCCAGTCCATACCACCAACCACCGGTGGACATGCCCAGCCCTCACCGCCAACCACCGGGGGACATGCCCAGCCCTGGCCGCAACGCATGGACATATGGGCACTATGTCCAGTGCCGGGCCGGCCCGGAGGGCATGTCCCGTGGTTCTGCCGCTTACGGAAATGCCCGGCCGACGTCGTCCCCGCCGGCGGCAGCGGCAGGGCCCATGTCATAAGGGAACTTAGTAAGTGCTTGTCTTCGCCGTGCGGCGTGGATAGTTTGGGAACCGCGGCCCCTCCACCGAGGGTCGCCGCAGGAACGCGTTCCCGGACCGAAGGAGATCACCGCATGGCAAGCGTGCAGGAGAGCATCGAAGTCGACGTCCCCGTGTCGACCGCGTACAACCAGTGGACCCAGTTCGAGACCTTCCCGGAATTCATGAAGGGCGTCGAGGCGGTGGAACAGATCGACGAGACCTCGCTCCAGTTCCGCACCGACATCGCCGGGGTGCGGCGCGAGTACCTCGCCCAGATCACCGAGCAGACCCCGGACCGCAGGATCGCCTGGGTCAGTTCGGACAAACCGCGCAATGCGGGCACCGTCACGTTTGAATCCCTCGGCTCCGAGCGCACCCGCGTCAACGTCGAACTCGAGTGGGAGCCGGAGGGCGTGGTGGAGAAGACCGGCTCCGCGCTCGGTGCGGACAGCCGCCAGGTCAGCACCGACCTTGGCCGTTTCAAGGAGTTCATCGAGTCCCGCGGCATCGAAACCGGCGAGTGGCGCTCCTCCGTCGACCGCGGCGAGGTCGACGACGACGTCCCGGCGGATCCGGCGGATCCGGCGCACGGCGGGCCGCGGTAGCCATGCCTGCGAACAAGGGTGCGCCGCAGGGTTCCGAGAGCCCCAGCATCAAGGACCCGGAACTTTATGAAGCGCTGTTGGAGGACGGTGCCTCGAAGCAGAAGGCAGCCCGCATTTCCAACGCGGCGGCCAAGCGGGGCAGGTCATCGGTGGGCCGCAAGGGCGGCAAGTCCGGCGACTATGAGGACTGGACGGTCCCGCAGTTGAGGGAAAAGGCCAAGGAGATCGGTCTGAAGGGCTATTCGGCGAAGAAGAAGAGCGAACTGATCTCCGCTCTGCGGAATTCCTGAGCCGATGACGCCACGGGCGCGGGAGGCGAACCCGGACGCGGGCTCAGGCGCCCTTGCGTGCAGCCCCCTTCGCGGCGGCAGTTTTAGAGGCTGCGGTCTTGGCGGCAGCCGTCTTGGACGAGGCCTTGGACGCGGTCTTGGACGCGGTCCCCGTCCCGCCGGCACCGCCGGAGGCGGCCTTTGCGGTGGACTTGGCCGCGGCCTTCGGAGCCGTCTTGGACCCGGGCTTCCTGGCCGGCGCAGCTTTCGCCTTGCTGCCGGCCGCCGCTCCGGCGGCTGCGCCGTCGTCGTCCGCCGCGCCGCCGCCGCCGGCCGCCGCTCCGCGCTTGCGCTCGATGCTGCGCTTCAGCGCGTCCATCAGGTCGATCACTTCACCGGTTCCGGCTTCCGCCGCCGGAGCGCCGAAGGTCTCCTCCGTGTCCAGCGACTCGCCCTGTTCGATCTTCGCGTCGATCAGCTGCCGCAATTGCAACTGGTAGTCGTCCGTGAACTGCTCCGGTTCGAAGTCGGCCGCCATCGAGTCCACCAGGGCCGCGGACATTTCCCGTTCCTGAGCCGAGATCCGGACGCTCGTCTCGAGCGCGGGGAAGCTCGCCTCGCGCACCTCGTCCGCCCAGAGCAGCCCCTGCAGCACCAGCACGTCGCCGCGGATCCGCAGCGCCCCGAGCCGGGTCTTTTCCCGCAGCGCGAACTGGACGATAGCCACCCGGTCCGTGTCCTCCAGGGCCCGGCGCAGCAGCACGTAGGCCTTGGGCGACTTCGCATCCGGTTCCAGGTAGTAGCTCTTCTCGAACATCATCGGGTCAAGCTGCTCGGCGGGCACGAACTGCACCACCTCGATCTCGTGGCTGTTCTCCGCGGGGATCGACTTGAGCTCCTCACGGCTGAGGATCACTGTCCTGCCCTCGTCCTCGTAGGCCTTGTCGATGTCCTCGTAATCGATGATCTTGCTGCAGACCTCGCACCGGCGCTGGTAGCGGATCCGGCCGCCGTCGGCGTTGTGGACCTGATGCAGGCTGATGTCGTGGTCCTCGGTCGCGCTGTAGACCTTGACCGGCACGTTGACCAGCCCGAACGCTATCGCGCCTTTCCAGATGGCTCTCATGGCTCAAGTGAACACCAGAGCCGCACGGAGGTGAAGTGTTTTGGCTGACAGCAAGGAACGCGTCCGGGTCGACGGCCGGGAACTGGTGCTGACCAACCTGGACAAGGTGATGTACCCGGAGACCGGGACCACCAAGGCCGACGTGCTCGCCTACTACGCCGCGGTGGCATCCGTGTTGATCCCGGCCGCGGCGAACCGACCGGCCACCCGGAAGCGCTGGGTCCACGGCGTGGGGACCGCGGAGGCGCCGGGCGAGATGTTCTTCCAGAAGAACCTGGATCACTCCACGCCGGGCTGGGTGCCGCGCGCGTCCATCACGCACAAGGAGCGGACCATCCAGTACCCGCTGGTCAACGATCCGGCCACGCTCACCTGGCTGGCCCAGATTGCGGCGCTGGAGATCCACGTGCCGCAGTGGAGGGTGGATTCGCACGGCAACGCCCTTCCCCCGGACCGCCTGGTGCTGGACCTGGATCCCGGGGACGGTGCAGGTCTGACCGAATGCGTGGAAGTCGCCAAACTGGCACGCAGCATCCTGCAGGACGTGGGCCTGGAGCCCGTGCCCGTGACCAGCGGCAGCAAGGGCATCCACCTCTACGCCGCGTTGGACGGGTCGCAGAGCTCGGAGCTGGTCTCGGAGTTTGCCCACGAACTGGCCCGGGCACTGGAGGCCGACCACCCGGATTTGGCGGTCAGCGACATGAAGAAGACCCTGCGCACCGGC
Organism: Arthrobacter sp. C9C5; assembly: GCF_013359735.1. GTDB lineage: Bacteria > Actinomycetota > Actinomycetes > Actinomycetales > Micrococcaceae > Arthrobacter. The sequence continues at coordinate 51,709 of NZ_JABFMX010000009.1, read as the reverse complement.
AAGGTGCTGGTGGACTGGAGCCAGAACAGCGCCGCGAAGACCACCATCGTGCCCTACTCGCTGCGGGGCAGGCTCCGGCCCACTGTGGCGGCGCCGCGGACCTGGCGGGAGCTCGGCTCGCCTTCGCTGCACCAGCTCGACTACCTGGAGGTGATGAAGCGGGTGAAGGCGGGCAAGGACCCGTTCGCGGTCATCTCCGGGGCCGGGCACCCCGGCGCTCAACACGGCGCGCCGGCGGCCAACGCCGGGGGCACACCCGGATCCGACGGCAAAAGCACGGGCGACGGCGGCGACACCGACCCCCGGCTGGAGACCTACCGCACCAAGCGGGACCCGGCCGCCACACCGGAGCCGTTCACGGCCGAACAGCACCGCAGCAGGACCGACGGCGGCACGCTCCGGGAGAGTTTCGTCATCCAGGAACACCACGCCAGCCGGCTGCATTTCGACTTCCGCCTCGAGCGCGACGGCGTGCTGGTGTCCTGGGCGCTGCCCAAAGGTGTTCCAACCACCAAGGCAAAAAACCACCTCGCCGTCCAGACCGAGGACCATCCGATGGACTACGCGGACTTTGAGGGGACCATCCCCAAGGGCCAGTACGGGGCGGGCACGGTCACCATCTGGGACCGCGGGCACTACGAGTGCGAAAAGTGGATCGCGGGCAAGGAAGTCATCGCCACCCTCACCGGCCAGGAGGGCGGCGGGCTGGGCGGCACCCGGAGGTTCGCGCTGATCCACACCGGCCAGGCCAACGACCAATGGCTCATCCACCTCATGGACACCCCCGATGCCGGTCAGGGCCACCAACCCGCCCCGGAGCGAGACCAGCCGGCGACTGTAGACCGCCCGGCCGGCCCGGCACCCGCCCCGGATCCGGCGGAACTCTCGCCGATGCTGGCCAGCGCCGGAACCCCTGCGGATCTGGCGGACAAGGACTGGCAGTTCGAGCTGAAATGGGACGGCATCCGGGCCCTGGTCCTGGGCGACGCGCAACGGATCCGGCTGATCAGCCGCAACGGCATTGACATGTCTGCCAGCTACCCGGAGCTCACGGACCGCTCCTGCTGGCCGTCGCAGGAGTTCGCCGCCGACGGCGAGATCATCGCGGTCGGACCGGGCGGCAGGCCCGATTTCGGGCTCTTGCAGGGACGGATGAAACTGAGCAAGGCCGCCGACGTGGCGAAGGCGCAGGCCTCCACCCCCGTGCGCCTGATGCTCTTCGACCTGCTAACCGAGGGCGGCGAGGACCTCCGGCGCCGTCCCCTCCGGGAGCGGCGGGACCGCCTCGAAACCTTCTTCCGGGCCAGCGCCCGGGACGGCGCCTGCCCGGTGGAACTCTCCGAGGTGATCGACGCCGACGTCGGGCACATCCTGGAAAGCGCGGAGGAGCTGGGGCTGGAGGGCGTGATGGCCAAGCGCACCGGCGGACGCTACGTCGGGCAGCGGAGCCGGTCCTGGCTCAAGCTCAAGTTCGAGAAGACCCAGGAAGTGGTGGTGGGCGGCTGGCGGCCAGGCAACGGCGGGCGCCGCGACTCGGTCGGTTCGCTGTTGCTGGGCATCCCGGACGGGACGAAACTGCGCTACGTGGGCCGGGTGGGCAGCGGGTTCAGCACCCGCGAACTCAGGGAACTGCGCCAGCAGCTCGATGCCATCCCGCGCAAGACGTCGCCCTTCGCCGAGGTCCCGGCGGAAGACGCCTCCGACGCCCGGTGGGTGTCCGCCAGGCTGGTCGGCGAGGTCACCTTCGGCGACTGGACCGGAGGCGGCAAGCTCCGCCACCCGGTCTGGCGCGGCTGGCGCCTGGACAAGACACCGGCCGACGTCGTCGTCGAACATAAGTGAGGGCCCGCCGTGGCGGGCCCTCATGGTTCTTAGTCGTGATGCGGGATCTGCGGCCGGCTTTGCCGGTGGATCGCCGCGTCTGCCACTTGCTGCGCCTGCTGCCCGCGGACCACATCGCGGTCCTTGGGATGGCGGTGCTTCCCGCTACCGTCCGGCCACTCATGGCCGTCGGCGGGCGAGGGCGGTTCCGGTCGCTTGCTCTCCGGCCCGGGAACCTCGTCCATGGACTCCGCAAGGTGACTCGCAACCTCAGGCTCGATCTCTTCGTTCGAGTGATGATCCGCCATGGCTCTTCCCTTCTGCGATGAAATGAAGCGTCCCCCCATCGTAGGTCGGCGCCGGTGAGATGTCTCTAGGTGCTACCAGCGGACTTTCTTCTGCGCGGGCCCCTGCTTGCCGCTGGCGTGGGTGGGCTTGTGGCTGCGGCCGACGCTCTGCAGGCCGGCGCCGCCGCGGGATTTGCTGGCAAGCATTTCCTTCTGGGCATCCGTGAGGCGGGACTTGACGCCCTGTTCGGGTTTTGGCGCGGCGCCGGGTTCTGGCGCAGCGCCGGTTTCTTCCGCGCCCGGCGCCTCGGTCTCTTCGGGCTTGCCGGATTTTTCGGTCATGGAAGGTACTCCTCGGCTCGGCTTGTCTGGGCACTGGCGACGATACTGGCGGTGGCTCCACCATAGGCAGTTGCCGCGCCGCTTGAACAGGGGTTAGGCGGCGGCTCAGGCGCGAAAAGTTAGGCTGGGGCATGGATTACGGGATTCGCCACGCCACTGCCGCCGATGCCGATGCCCTGGTTCGGATGCACACCCTGGCTCACGAGCAGTGCTACGCAGCCCAGCTGCCCGCGGCGTTCTTTGAAGCCCGGCGCGCCAACATCCTTGAACGGGTGGAACGGCGCCGCCCCCACCTGGACAGTACCGAGCCCCGGATCATCGCCATGGACGCAAGCGGGGAAATCCTTGGATTCGCCGACGCCGGACCGGGGCGGGACGCGGACCGGCCCCGGGAATTGGAGCTGTATTCCCTCTACACGCTGACCCGCGTCTACGGCAGCGGGCTCGGCGCCGCCTTGCTGAGGGCCGCCATCGGCGACTCCCCCGCGTACCTCTGGGTGCTCGAAGACAACCCCCGGGCCCGGGCCTTCTACGCCAAGCACGGGTTCCAGCCCGACGGGGAACGCAAACTGCTGCCGGCCGATTGGTACGAACTGCCCGAAATACGCCTGGTGCGGCCGGTCGAATAGGCCCGAAACGCGGCCGAATAGCCCCGAACGGCGCCCGAATCCGGCCCGGAGCGAAAAAATTTGACGGAGAATCCCCGGAACCGCCTCCTTCCTAGGAACGGCGCGGATAAACCGCACCCGGAATCAGTGCGCAGAGCGCCGGATCGGTGGTCGAAACAGCGGATCATACGGCACCGAAATCGGAAATGCCATGGAAATCGCGTAAAATTGAAAGCCTGCCCGGAGCGGGGCAGCTACAAGTCGCAAGCAAATGACCTCCACAGGAGTTGCCCAAATGCCCAAAGACCGAAGCACGACCGACTCTTCAGCTGGCGTTTTGAACGCCAGCGGAACCAACCAAGGCGCACCCCGGGGCGCCAAGAAACCACGGCTTCGTCGCCGTCGACTCCGCGAGTCCGACGTCAACGTCGTCGACCAGCCGATGCTTAAGAAAGCGCTTGGCGGCACCATCGTGGGTAACACCATGGAATGGTACGACGTCGGCGTGTTCGGCTACCTGATCACCACCATGGGACCGGTGTTCCTGCCAGAGGCGGACAAGTCCGTCCAGACCCTCTTCCTGCTCGGCACCTTCGCCGCCACCTTCATCGCCCGCCCCCTCGGCGGCGTCGTGTTCGGCTGGCTTGGCGACAAGATCGGCCGGCAGAAGGTCCTCGCCGCGACCCTGATGATCATGGCGGCCAGCACCTTCGCCGTCGGCCTCCTGCCCGGCTATGCCCAGATCGGCATCTGGGCCGCAGTCCTGCTGGTCCTGTTCAAGGTCATCCAGGGCTTCTCCACCGGCGGCGAGTACGCCGGTGCCACGACCTTCGTGAGCGAATACGCCCCGGACAAACGGCGCGGCTTCTTCGCCAGCTTCCTGGACATGGGCAGCTACCTCGGCTTCGCCGCCGGCGCCGCCCTCGTTTCCGTGCTGCAGCTGACCCTCGGCCAGGACACCATGGAGCAGTGGGGCTGGCGTATCCCGTTCCTGCTGGCCGGTCCGCTGGGCCTGATTGCTGTTTACTTCCGGAGCAAGATCGAGGAATCCCCCCAGTTCCAGGCCACCCTGGATGCCCAGGAGAACCTCGCCAAGGACGCCACCGCCGCTGACACGGCCGCGTCCAAGGGACCGGTGGGCATTGTGAAGGCCTACTGGCGCTCCATCATCGTCGCAATGATCCTGGTAGCCGCAGCCAACACCGCCGGCTACGCCCTGACCTCGTACATGCCGACCTACCTGACCGAGTCCAAGGGCTACGACGAGGTGCACGGCACCCTGCTGACCATCCCCGTGCTGGTCATCATGAGCCTGTGCATCCCGCTGACCGGCAAGCTCTCCGACCGGATCGGCCGCCGCCCCGTGCTGTGGATCGGTGCCATCAGCACCGTCGTCCTGGCCACCCCCGCGTTCCTGCTGATCGGCGTCGGCGAGATCTGGTCCACGTTGGCCGGCCTCGCCCTGATCGCCTTCCCGGTAACGTTCTACGTAGCCAACTTGGCGTCGGCCCTGCCGGCCCAGTTCCCGACGGCCAGCCGCTACGGCGCCATGGGCATCGCGTACAACTTCTCGGTGGCCATCTTCGGCGGAACCACCCCGTTCATCGTCGCCGCCCTGATCAACGCCACCGGCAACGACATGATGCCGGCCTACTACCTGATGGCCACCTCGGCGATCGGCGCCGTGGCGATCTACTTCCTCAAGGAATCCGCCCAGATGCCACTGCCGGGCTCCATGCCGAGCGTGGACACCCAGGCCGAGGCCCGGGAACTGGTCGCGACGCAGGATGAGAATCCGCTGATCGACCTTGAGCACATGGACATGCCGCTTACCGCAGCCGACGCAGCCGAAGCGGCCGACGGGGACGCCGGGAAGGTACCCGCCCGCGCCTAGTCCAGGCCCGCCGGTCCGGACCGCGTAGCCCAGCGCCCCGCCCGTAGAGGCCTGTCCCGCACGCTTTTCCATTTGGGGGAAGCGCGCGGGGCAGGCCTCTGGCGCGTCCCCAACCCATCACCCCACCCGCAGCCCCAGGAGGTCCGTGTGCAGTCCCTGTTGCGGCACGTCCGTGTTTTGCACCGGCTTGGCCCGGCGAACCGAGACAGCGTCTCGGCGCTGCGCGTCGCCGTCGGTGTGGCGGTCCCCTCGCTGGCGCTGCTTGCCGCCGGGCGCCCGGACCTCATCATCTACGCCGTGTTCGGCGCCCTCACCGGGATGTACGGCCGCTCCGAACCCCACCAGCTCAGGCTCAAGCACCAGCTTCAGGCGGCCTTCGTCCTGGTTGGCGGTTTGGGAGTCGGCGTGGCGCTCTCGGTGAACCAGCTCCATTCGTGGACTCTCGTGGCCGTGGAAGCGATCCTGGCGGCCGCCGGATCACTCTTCGCGGACAAGGTCGGGCTCACGCCCAACGGCCCCTTCTTTGGAATCCTGGCGCTGGGTGCCTGCGCCTCTGTCCCCACCGCGGTGCCGTGGCAACTCGCCCTGCTGATCGGTGCGGCGTCCGCCGCCTTCTCCATGGCGGTCGGCTTCGGCGGCTGGGTCCGCGGCCGGGCCTGGGAGCGCGGCGCCGCTCGCGTTGTGCCGCCGCTGCGCGGGATCCGCCGTCGCGCCGCCTGGATCCACGCGGCGCGGTATCTGGCCGCGGTGGCAGCCGCCGGCAGCGTCGGGGTGCTCAGCGGCAGCGCGCACCCGCACTGGGCGATGGCCGCCGCGGCGGTACCCCTGGCGGGGGCGGACCTGCCCAGCAGCGTCTACCGCGGGCTGCACCGGATCGTCGGCACCCTGCTGGGCCTGGTCGTGGTGGCCGTGGTGCTGTTTCCGTGGGCGGGCTCGCCCCTGCGGCTCTTCCCCGGCCACGAGACCGCCGTCCTGGCGGTGCTGGTGATCGTCCTGCAATTCACCACCGAGCTCTTCATGACACGGCACTACGGGCTTGCGATGGTGTCATTCACGCCCGTCATCCTGCTGATGACGCAACTGGCGTTCCCCGCCGATCCCGGCTTCCTCGTGGCCGAACGGGCGGTGGAGACCCTGATCGGCGCGTGCACCGGCATCGCCGTCGTGGTTCTGATCCGGCGCCGACGGCCGCTGGCCGCGACGCCGGACGCGTAGCCCGGCTGCCTCTACTTCGCGCGCCGCGGCGGCCCCGCGACGAGCCGCGCGGGCAGCACGCGCGCCGCTGCCGTGAGGAGTTTGTAGCGTTTGCTCGGGATCGAGACGGCCTTGCCCTTTTCGTTGTCGGCGAGGCCTTCGCGGACCACCTGTTCGGCCTGCAGCCACATCCAGCGCGGGGTCACCGCTTTGTCCATGCCCATCCGGTCGTGGAATTCGGTGTGCGTGAAGCCGGGGCAGACGGCTGTCACCTTTACCCCACGCCCGGCATAGGCGAGGTTGGCCCAGCGGCTGAAGCTGAGCAGCCATGCCTTCGCGGCGGAATAGGTTTCCCGCGGCAGGAAGGCCGCCACGCTCGCCACGTTGATCACCCGGCCCGAACGCCGCTGCAGCATGCCCTGTAGCGCGGCGTGCGTCAGTTCCATCGCCGTTTCGACGTGCAGCTTGAGGTGCCGTTTCTCCTCGGCAATGTCATTGTCCGCGAAGGAGTGAAGCAGGCCGATCCCCGCGTTGTTGACCAGGATCTCCACCGGGCGCGCCGGATCGCTCAGGCGTTCGACGACGGCGGCCACTCCGCTGTCATCCGCCAGGTCAGCGGCCAGCACCTCCGCCCGGACGCCGTAATTGTTTTCCAGCTCCGCCGCGCCAGCCAAGAGCCGCGCCTCATCGCGTGCCACTAGAACCACGTTGTGTCCCTGCTGGGCGAGCTGGCGGGCGAACTCGGCCCCGAGGCCGGCCGTTGCGCCGGTGATCAGGGCGGTGCCGGCCGTGGCCGATGGTCCTTGAGCGGGTGTGTTCATAGCCACAGCCTAGCGCCGCCGCGTTCTGGGCCTCAGGCCAGGGCCGGCCCCGGGGCGAGTTCGCCTTCGGCCGGGCCGTCCGGAACGCTATCCAAGGTGGCACCGTCCAGCACGGCACCGTCCAGCACGGCGCCGGCCGGGCCCACGCCGTCCAACTCAGCACCCTCCAGCTCAGTCCCGTCCATGGCGCGGTAGCGCTGCTGCAGCTCTTCGGCGGCGAGCTCGTACCAGGTGTGGGCGCCGAAGGAGGGGCTGGGGGTGTCCAGGTGGCGGTACAGGGCGTCGGCCAGCTGACCCAGGGCCGCGTCGGAGAGGGCCTGCACGGTGGCGGCCGGATCCAGTGTCCCCTCGAAGTAGTCGGAAAGCTCAAGGCCGTCGATGAGGTCAGGGCCGGGCGCAGTGGCGTTGCCTGCATCGTCCGGCGCGTGTTCGGCGACGTCGAGATCGGCAACTTCTCCAAGGAGCTGGCCGGTGACGGCCCCGGTGATCTCGCCGTCCAGGCCGGCCAGGACCTCGCCGTCGGAACCGACGTGAACCAGGCAAATGGGCAGCTCGGCCGGTTCCCGGAGGAGAAGCCGAAAGCCCTCGCTACCGCCGGCCGCAAGGCCGACGGCGGCAGCCACCGGCTCCTGGGGTGCCGCGGGGGCCTGGTTTGCGGCGAGTTGCCGGAGGTAGAGCAGGATCTCCGGGTCGAGGTGGGAGGCGCCGTGCAGATCGATGCTGACGTCCGAGCCGGAGGCAAGTCGGCTGGCTCGCCGCATGATGTGCAGCAGGGCGGGGTAGTTTGCCTGGGTCAGGCAACCGGTGACTTCCAGAGTCACGTGTCCGGGATCGACATCAACACGGACAAGCACACGCAGTTTGTGGTTCACGGGGTTCTCCAAATGACACGTCCTTGAGCCAACTGCATAACTCAAGCTAAACCATACGAAATTGTCGCCCCGCTCACAAGCGGTTACGCCCCGGCGGGCGCCTGCTCCGGCCAGTCAATGCACTGGTTGTAGGCGTCATGCTTGCGCAGGTAGCGGTAGATGTAGGGGCAGTGCGGGATGATCCGCTTCCCGGAGGCCACCACGTCGTCCAGGGCGAAGTGCGCGAGCACCCCGGCGAGCCCCTGGCCCTTGAATTGCTCGGCCGTCTCGGTGTGGATGAAGTCCACATGGCCCGGCCTGTCGATGTAGCGCACCTGGACCGCGAGCTTGCCGCCGACATGCAGCTCATAGCGGTGCAGGTCATCATTGCGGGTGGTGGAGACGTCCGGGCTGAACGTGTCTTCAGTTTCTGCCGAGTTCTCCGTCATGGTTCGAGATTGGCACGTAATGGCGGGTGTGGCAATGGCAGTCCGGATCCACCGGAAGCGCCGGCTTCGGCGTCACGGGACGGAACCCGGCCCAGCAGCAGCACGGCGAGCGCGAAGCAGGCCGCACCGCCGCCGAGCAGCCCTATCGTGAGCCCGTTCAGTGCCGCGTCGGCCACCGGGATGAAGACGACGACGGCGGCCGTCACCACGGCAGCCGCAGGCCGCGTGCGGGAGCGGCCCGGCGACGTCGGCCGCTCCTCCAGCCGCCCAAACAGCGCCAGCACGGGCAGCAGCAGAGCGACGACGCCCAACAGCACCAGCGGCCGGGTCCACCACCACGCTGCGGTCCCCCCGGTCGGCTGCGGAAGATCGGTGAGCAGCAACAGACCGGACATCGCTGCCAGTAGCGGCAGGTGCCACAGGTAGACGGTCATGGAACGCCGCCCCACCCGGGCCACGACCCCGCGGACCGGCCCGAGGGCAGCCAGCCGGGCGAGGAGCGGCCGGACAAGCTGCAGCCCGGCGGCCTGGGAGACGGCAAGCAGGAACAGCGTCAGGTTGGGCGGGTTGAGGTTGACCAGCATGTTCCCGGAGTACAGCCGGAGCACCACCAGGACGCCGAGCATCAGGTTGCTCGCCGCCACGACGCCGAGCAGCCCCGAGGGGGTCAGGCCCTGCAGTTTCCCGTCGGCCACGATGAAGCCAAGCTGCTGCACAGCGCACCAGAGGAAGACCATGTTGGCGTAGGCCAGTTGGGGCAACGCGCCGCGGAGGCAGTCCACGGCCACCACCAGGCAGAGGAGGGCGGCCAGGGTCAGCCGGGGCGCTCGGGCATGGAGTGCGGCCAGCCAGGGCAGGTTCAGCTGCGCCGCGAGGTAGGCGGCCAGGAACCACAGCGGCATGCCCGCGCCGGCGGCCAGCAGTTGGATCACCTGCGGGTCCACGCCGCTGAGCCGTGCGGCCCACAGGCCCGTGAACATTACTGCCAGCAGCACGGCGGCCGGGCGGATCAGCCGCAGCAGCCTGCCCTGGACGAATTCGAAGGCGCTGCCGCCCTGGGACCGCAGGCGACGCCAGGAATACAGGCCGGTGACGCCGCCGGCGACGAAGAACAAGGGCATCACCTGGAGCACCCAGACCACGGGTTCAAACCAGTGCTGGTTCCCCAGGGTGTTGTCGGAGCTCACGGTGCCGTCCGGATGCAGGACCGGGCTGACCATCATCGTGTGGCCGATGACCACCAGCGCGAGGCAGAAGAACCGGGCCAGGTCGATGACCAGGTCTCGCTCCGGCACAGCTGGTGCCGCGCCGCCTGCGGGCTCCTGCATGGCGCTCCTTACTGTTGCGGCAGGGCAACCGGCCGCTTTTCCTCCATTGTCGGCCCTGCCGGAGGGAACGCAAGAGGCCAGGACCATCAGATGGTCCTGGCCTCCGGTGACGGGATGCACTCAGGCGAGCGAGAGGAAAAGCTTCTCCAGTTCGGCACGGTCAAGGCTCGGGTCCTCCTGCTGCATGCACTGCTGCAGGCCGGTGGCGATGATGGAGAATCCGGCCTTGTCCAGGGCGCTGGAGACGGCGGCAAGCTGCGTGACGACGCTCTTGCAGTCCCGTCCCTCTTCGATCATGCGCGTGACCGCCGCGAGCTGGCCCTGGGCGCGGCGCAGGCGGTTGATAACGGACTTCATGTCGGTGGGATCGAGTTCCATGGGGGCCTCCCGGAGTAGACGGATTACATTCCATGATATACCCCCCTTGGTATTTCACATACCCCTAGTGGTATAAGCGCCCCCTGGCCGCGCGTAAACCGCGGCGAAGTCCTGTCCGGTAGGGACGTAAGTACCTACCGGACAGGGGCTTACGGGCGTATTTCTGGGAGTGTGAACGCGGCCAGCTTCGGTGATCCGGTGATGGCCCGCAAAGGCGCCACCGGCGCCGGTCCGGGCCCCTGGAACCGCTACGTCGCCCTGGGAGATTCGTTCACTGCCGGCCTGGGCGATCCCGAGCCCCTCAGCCCCGGCGGAATGAGGGGGTGGGCGGACCGGATCGCCGAGGAATTCAGTGCCGCACGCGGGGATTTTTCCTACGCCAACCTGGCCGTCAGCGGCCTTGTGCTGCAGCAGATCGTGGACCAGCAGCTCGGCCCTGCGATAGCCCTGAAACCGGACCTCGTCACGCTGTCCGCGGGTGGCAATGACCTGGTCTTCCATCGGCGCGATCCCGACCGGCTCGCGGTAAGCCTCGATGCAGCGGTCGCGGCGCTCTCCGCGGCGGGGGCAACCGTCGTGCTCTTCACCGGGCCGGACTGGGGCGATACCCCGGTCTTCGGCCACATCCGCGGCAAGGTGGCCGTCTTCAACGAGAACATCCGGACCATCGCCGCCCGCCATCACGGCGTCATCGCGGACTTGTGGACCTTGCGGCAATTGAGCGACCCCCGGATGTGGGATCCGGACCGCCTGCATTTTTCCCCGCTCGGACACCACACGATCGCCGGCATGGTGCTGGACACCCTGCAGGTTCCGCACAGCCTGCAGCCGCTGCAACCCAAGCCGCTGCCGGCCGGCAACTGGCGGGAGACCCGGGCCGGCGACCTGGCCTGGGCCACGCACTACCTGCTGCCTTGGATGATGCGGCGCGTCCGGCCGCGCGACGGCGGCGCCCCTCCCGCCCCCAAGCGGCCCGAACCCGGCCCGGTCTTCGGCGCGCCGACCAACGCGGCGCACCCCTAGTCCGGCCGGGCTCTGTCGGCTAGTCTGCAGGGACGGCCCCCGGCCACCGGCCGGAGACAGCAGACCGATGACGATCCCGAGGAGCGAAGTTGTCTAATCACACCTACAGCATTTCTGAAATTGTCGGGACCTCGAATGAAGGCGTGGACGCCGCCGTGCGCAACGGCATCTCCGAGGCTGCAAAGACCCTGCGGAATCTGGACTGGTTCGAGGTCAAGGAGATCCGCGGACACCTCGAGAATGGCCAGGTTGCCGACTGGCAGGTGACCATCAAGCTCGGGTTCCGGCTGGAGCGCTGACGTCCGGGAGGACGGTGCATGGAGTACACCCAGCTGGGCCGTTCCGGCCTGAAAGTCTCCCGCCTCTGCCTGGGCACCATGAACTTCGGGCCGCAGACCGAGGAATCGGACGCCCACGCGATCATGGATTCCGCACTGGACGCCGGGATCAATTTCTTTGACACGGCCAACGTCTACGGCGGCTCCAAGCACCGTGGCTGGACCGAGGAGATTTTGGGCCGCTGGTTCGCCAAAGGCGGCGAGCGCCGGGAACGGACGGTGCTCGCCACCAAGGTCTACGGCACAATGGCTGACCGGCCCAACGAGTCCCGGCTCTCCGCGCTGCATATCCGCCAAGCCCTCGACGCAAGCCTCCGGCGCCTGCGGACAGATTACATCGACCTGTACCAGTTTCACCACGTGGACCGGAACACGCCGTGGGAGGAAATCTGGCAAGCAGTTGACGTCGCCGTGCAGCAGGGAAAGATCCTGTACTCGGGCAGCAGCAACTTCGCGGGCTGGCACTTGGCCCGGGCGCAAGAAGCCGCCGCCCGGCGGCATTCGAACGGCCTGGTCAGCGAGCAGTCCATCTACAACCTGCTGACCCGCAACGCCGAACTCGAGGTGATTCCGGCCGCCCAGCACTATGGCCTCGGGATCCTGCCGTGGTCTCCGCTGCATGGGGGCCTGCTCGGCGGCGTTCTCAAGAAGGAGCACGAGGGCGTCCGCCGGAGTGAAGGACGCTCGCTTGAGGCCCTAAAGAAGCACCGGAACCAGATCCGCCGGTACGAGGATCTCGCGGACGAACTCGGGCACGGGCCGGGGGAACTGGCGCTGGCGTGGCTGCTGCACCAGCCGGCTGTCACGGCGCCCGTCGTCGGCCCGCGCACCCGCGAGCAGCTCGACGCCGCCCTGCGCTCACTTCCGGTGCAGCTCGACGCCGAGGCCTTGGGGCGCCTCGACGCGATCTTCCCCGGCCACCGGACCGCCCCGGAAGACTACGCGTGGTGAGGACTACGGCGGCCTGTGATCCGCTTGCGACGGACATTTTTGACCGCCCGACAGTACCGAAATTCCCTGTGAATACAAGGGTTTTCCAAACTTCTTAGGGCGTCGAGTGGCGTTTTGATAGTAAGCATGATTAGTATTTAGGCAGAAGGATGAAGCGCACCCGGCAACCCGGGTGTCTCCTCAATGAAAGAGAAGGGCCGATAAAATGGGTTTTTTCGCATTTCTTATTCTGGGTCTTATTGCCGGAGCAATTGCTAAGGCTATCCTGCCGGGACGTCAGGGCGGTGGCTGGGTCATCACGCTGATCCTCGGTGTTGTGGGCGCCCTCCTGGGCGGCCTCATCGGTAGCGCAATCTTCGGCACGGGGCTGCAGGAATTCTTCTCGCTGACCACGTGGCTGCTGGCGATCGGCGGTGCGATCATCGTACTGCTGGTCTACGGCATGATCACCAAGCGCTCGCACCGCTAAAACGGTGTGACCGGAAAACCGGTCCCGGGATTATGTCCTGGGGCCGGTTTTTTGGTACCCGTCGACGTTTCAACACGACTTCAAGGGCACCCTTCCAGAGAACACAGAGCAGGAGTACAGCATGAAAGCCAAACTTCTTTTCGGCACCGGCCTCGCGGCAGGTTACGTCCTTGGATCCCGTTCCGGGCGGGCAGCCTACGAAAAACTGAAGGCGCGGGCAGCGGACCTTTGGCAAAGCAAGCCGGTCCAGGACAAGGTGGCGGCCGCGACGGAAGCGGTCAAGGAAAAGGCCCCCGAGGTTTCCAGCCAGCTCACCGAGGCCGCCCGCCGCGCGGGCACGGTCATCAGTTCCGCCGTTCAACGGGACGAGACCCCCGCCGGGAGCCCCGCTCCCTCGGAGACGCCGTCCGCGGAGGCCCCGGCCACAGCGGGCACGCAGGCCGGCAGCGCGATCCCCGCGCACAGCACCCACCCCGGCACGGCCAACCTGGGGACCTCCCGCGACGCCCACGCCGCCGAGACGGCCTCCGACGTCGCTTCGGATCCGGCCCTGAACGATGAGACCGGGCAGGACTGGTCGGATGAAGGCGGCGCTACGCCAGCCGGACCGGCAACCAACGTCGACCCGGACAAGCACTAACAGGTCGGGCACGGGCGCACCTCAGCCCGCAGTCCCGGCCGCGGGACCAACTCCGGCCCCGGCAGCAACGGCGCCCAGCACGACGGTGGCGTCCCGCTTCCGGGAGCTGAAGACCCGGCCGGAGAGCCTGCTCCCGGCGAAGATTTGGACCGTCTGAGGCGCCTGCTGCCGGCTCGTCTCAATCAGTAGGTGGCCGCCCGGCGCCAGCCACTGCGGCGCCGCGGCGGCCACGCGCCGTTGCAGCTCCAGTCCGTCCGGGCCTCCGTCGAGGGAAGTCCGCGGCTCGTGCAGGCGCGCTTCCGGCGGCATGGTCCCGATCATCCCGGAGGGAACGTAGGGCGCGTTCACCGCCAGAAGATCCACCCGGCCGCGGAGCCGGTCCGGCAACGCCCCGTACAGATCGCCCTCGTGGACCTCTCCGCCCAGCGGGAGCACGTTACGCCGCGCGCAGGCCGCCGCCACAGGGTCGATGTCGGCAGCATGCAGCTCCAGCGGCCCCGCCGCAGCCGCCAGCGCGGCCCCTACGGCACCGGAGCCGCAACAGAGGTCGACGACGACCGGAATCCGCACTGCCCCGGCCGCCCGGCGCGCGTTCAGGACTTTTGCTCCCCGCCGGACGAGATACTCGGTGCGGCGGCGGGGCACAAAGACTTGAGGGTCCAGTGCGATGCGGAGGCCGCAAAACTCCGCCCAGCCCAGCACTTGCTCCAGCGGCACCCCCGCGACCCGCTGCCTAACAAGCGCATCGAGCTCGCCGGCAGTGGCCGCCGCGGCCACCAGCAGGGCGGCCTCTTCTTCGGCGAAGACGCAGCCGGCGCTACGGAGCCGGCTGATCACATCCGCCGGCAGCGGGGGCAGGGTCCGCATGGCATCACGCCCTTTCCGCCGCACGTTCTGGCAGCCGTGCCGGCAGCCGCCTTGGAAGGCCCATGCTATCCAAAGCGGCACCGCACGCCCTACGCCTAGTCCCGGAACATCCTGCGAACCGACATGGCACCGGCCCGGAGACCCACAGCCTGAAGATTTGCTGGAAAATCCATATGCAAGCGCTTACAGTTGTGACTTGGCTCTCAGTAGCCGGTCTCCCGCATCCGTCCCTTCGTCGAGGCAACGTCGCTCACCCGGAAGGTCTCCATCGTGTTCACCCGCAGCTCCAGCCTGCCCAGGCCGCCCCGTTTGAGGCGCGGCGCAGGGCGTCCCCACACCGCTCGCGCCGCCGTCGCCCTCGTGGCGGCGCTGGCCGCCGCCGCCGTCGCCGTCGTCCCCGCACAGGCCGCCCCCGACCCCCGGGGCCCGGGCGCCCCGTCGGCTGCGCATTCGCTGCGCGGGCCGGTCACCGACGAGCGGTTCTACTTTGTGATGGCGGACCGCTTCAACAACGGCAGCACCGCCAACGACGACGGCGGCCTGGGTTCGGATCCGATGGTCTCCGGCTTCGACCCGACGAAGAAGGGCTTCTACAACGGCGGCGACCTCAAGGGCCTGCGGGACAAGATCGACTACATCCAGGGCCTTGGCACCACCTCGATCTGGCTGACTCCGAGCTTCAAGAACAAGGCCGTCCAGCCGGAGGACCAGTCGGCCGGCTACCACGGCTACTGGGTCACCGACTTCACCCAGATCGACCCGCACCTGGGCACCAACGCCGAGCTGAAGACGCTCATCGACGAGGCACACGCCCGCGGCATGAAGGTCTACTTCGACATCATCACCAACCACACCGCCGACGTGATCGGCTACGAGCAGGGCGACCGCACGGCGTACAAGTCCAAGGACGCCGCCCCCTATCTGACCGCCGCCGGCGAACCGTTCGACGACCGTGACTACGCCGGCACGGGCACCTTCCCGAAGCTGGATGCGGCCACCTCGTTCCCGTACACGCCGAAACTCGCGCCCGGCGAGGAGAACCTCAAGGTCCCGGCCTGGCTCAACGACACCACGCTCTACCACAACCGCGGCGACACCACCTTCGAGGGCGAAAACTCCTCCTACGGCGACTTCTTCGGCCTCGATGACCTGTTCACCGAGCACCCCAAGGTGGTCAACGGCATGGTCGACATCTACGAGAAGTGGATCGGCGACTTCGGCGTGGACGGCTTCCGGATCGACACCATGAAGCATGTCAACGACGAGTTCTGGCAGCAGTTCGGCCCCCGCGTCCTCGCCTATGCCAAGGCGCACGGCAAGGACGAGTTCTTCATGTTCGGCGAGGTCTTCGACACCTCCAAGAGCTTCACCTCCCAGTTCACCACCCGTAACAAGATGCAGGCCGTGCTCGACTTTCCGTTCCAGGAGGCGGCCCGGAACTTCGCCTCGCGCGGCCAGGGCGCCAAGGAGCTGGAGACCTTCTTCGCCGGTGATGACTGGTACACCGACGCCGACTCCAACGTCTACGAGCTCCCCACCTTCCTGGGCAACCACGACATGGGCAGGATCGGCAGCTTCATCACCGCGGACAACCCGGGCGCGGACGACGCCGAGCGCGTCGCCCGGGACCGGCTCGCCCACGAGCTGATGTACTTCTCCCGCGGCAACCCGGTGGTCTACTACGGCGACGAACAGGGCTTCACCGGCCCCGGCGGCGACCAGGATGCCCGCCAGACGATGTTTGCCAGCAAGGTTCCGGACTACCTCGACGATGACCTGCTGGGCACCGACGCCACGCATGCGGGCGACAACTTCAACACCGCCCACCCGCTGTACCGCGACATCAGCGAACTCGCGGCCCTGACCACCGAGCACCCGGCGCTGCGCAACGGCGCGCACCAGAACCGCTACGCTTCCGACGGGCCGGGCATCTACGCCTTCTCCCGGACCGATGCCAAGGACCAGCGCGAGTACGTGGTCTCCATCAACAACAGCAAGCAGGCCCAGACCGCAGCGGTCCCCACCTACGTGGGCAAGCGCACCTTCAACCGGATCTACGGGGATGCAAGCGCCGAGGCCAAGACCGCGGCGGACGGGAAGCTGACGGTCACGGTTCCACCGCTGTCCGCCGTCGTCTACGAGTCCGCCGGCCGCATCCCGCACTCGAAGGCGGCGCCGGCCGTGAACCTGCAGGCGCCGGCAGCCGCGGCCGCGGACAACAGCCGCGTACGCGTGGCGGCCGACGTCGACGGCAGCTCCTTCTACGAGGTCACCTTCCAGGCCCGCACGACTGGCGGCGCATGGGCCTCGATCGGTACCGACGACACGGCGCCGTACCAGGTCTTCCATGACGTTTCCGCCCTGAAAGCCGGCACCGCCGTGGAGTACCGCGCCGTGGTGCTGGACAACGGAGCGCACACCTCGGTGAGCCAGCCCCGCAGCGTCACCGTCCCGTCCCCGGTGCTCAGCATCGTGAACCCCAAGGAAGGCAGCAGCGTCCGCGGCAAGGTCGAAGTCAGCGCCGTCGCCAGTCCGGAAAAGGCCGACTACGTGGTCCGGTTCGAACGCAGCATCGGCGGCGGGGCCTGGACGAAGTTCGGCGAGGACAGCTCCTCCCCCGCCTACACCGCGGTGGATGACCTGGCGGCGCTGTCACTGCCGGACGGGACCCAGCTGCGTTATCGCGCGCTCCTGACCGTGCCGGGCGCCGGCGAGGTGGTCAGCGATGTCCGCACGGTGGTCGCGGGGGACCTCCCCCAGCCCAATTCGGTCACCATTGCGGGCAGCCTCAACTCGGAAGTGGGCTGCCCCGGGGACTGGCAGCCAGCCTGCCCGGCAGCCTTCCTGAAGCTCGATCCGGCGGACAAGGTCTGGCGCCTGACCGTTCCTGAGCTGCCCGCCGGCAGCTACGAATTCAAGGCCGCCATCAACGGCTCGTGGGACGAGAACTACGGCGCGGGGGGCGGGGCCAACGGCAGCAACATCGTGCTGAACCACCCGGGCGGCGCCGTGACCTTCCGTTACGACAACAGCACCCATGTGATGAGCGCCGTTTACGCCTCGCAGCAGCCGGCCGCGGTGGCGGTTGCCGGTGACCTCGATTCGGAACTGGGCTGCCCGGGCGACTGGATGCCGGACTGCCCGCAGGCCCAGCTCTCGCTGGATCCGGCGGACCTCGTCTGGAAGCTGACGTTCCCGGACCTGCCAGCCGGCACCTACTCGTTCAAGGCCGCCCTCAACCGTTCGTGGGCCGAGAACTACGGTGCAGGCGGAGTCCCGGGCGGCGGCAACCTCAGCCTGGTGCACGACGGCGGCCCGGTCACCTTCCGGTATGACCACTTCACCCACCTGATCACCGCCGGCTAGCTCCGGGGCCCGACGGACACGGGAAGAACGCCGAAGGCCGGCCTGCACTGAGCGTGCAGGCCGGCCTTCTGACGTACCGGGAGTCGGTCAGCCGGCTCCTCAGCCGACCACTCAGCCGGCTCCTCAGCCGACCAAACGAAGTGGCGGGAGGGCCCGGGCCAGCCTGCTTGCCAGCTTGTGGGCCCCCGCCGCCGAGGGCCGCGCCGCGGGATCCATCGCCGTCATGGCCATCAGCAGCGAGACCCAGCCGGCGCCGAGTTCGGCCGGAATTTCCGGGCCCCGCAGGGTGCGGGCCACGAGCGACTCGACCGGCGTCCCGGGATAGGCCTTCACGCCGGTAAGGCACTCGAGCAGCACCAGTCCCAGCGCATAGACATCGGTGGCAGCGGTGACCGGGTGACCGGCCGCCTGCTCCGGGCTCATGTAATGCACGGTGCCCGAGGAATCCCCCGGTTCAGGGGCTGTCCCGGCCGGCGTGGCGATCCCGAAGTCGGCGATACGTACCGAGCACCTCCGGAGCGCACTAAGCAGGATGTTTGCGGGCTTGATGTCACGGTGAACCAGGCCCCGCGCGTGGACGTGCCCCAGCCCGGACAGTGCGGCGGCAGCCCAACCGGCCACTTCCTCAGTCCCGGTAGCGCCGCCGCGGATCCGCTCGGCCAGGCTGCCCCCGTAGGCGAATTCTTCGACCAGGAAGGGCCGGCCAGCCCACTGGTCACCGGGCGGCACTGTGCCGGCGGCAATGAAGCGGACCACGGCGGGGTGATCCAGGGAGGCGAGTACATGCGCTTCTGCGTGGATCCGGTTGGCGTGCTTCTCGGCGGGACCTTCGGCCACCTTGATGGCGACCGGACGGTCGTTGAGCAGGTCTGTTCCGCGGAACACGGTGGCAGTCGCCCCGCGCCCCAGGAGCTCGTGGACCAGGAAGCGTCCGCCGGGAGCGTCCGGCAGCGGCAGCACCGTGAAGTTGAGGCCGGCGGCAGACGCTGCTGCCAGTCCGGAGACGGGGCGGCCCTCCGCCACCGCGAGCACTGGAAGGGCGCTCACGAAAGCGCGGCCAGCGCGTTGGAAGTGTGGACGATCCCGTCGAGCTGGAAACCGCAGGAGCAGCGCCACACCGGCGGCAGCTCCGCGGAGCCGATCCCGGCGTCGAACGAGTAAGCGAACATGGCGTCAAGCGCCGGTGCTGTCCACTCCATCGGAGCTCCGCAATGGCTGGGTGCCTTGCTGGCCGTGGTCAAAGGCAGGACCGAGGCCGCGGCGCCCGGCTCTACCGGGGAGTCCGGCGCACCCAGAGGGGCCGCACTGGCTCCCGGGGTTCCGGTGATCGTCAACAACTCAGCCACGACTCCTCCACGAAAACGATTATCTAGCACAAGTAGTAAGCATACATATCACTAGTCCAACTAGCTAGTTGCTGTCTAGATAATCTTTACGGCTCGGCCGTCGACTCAGTGGCGCTCGACGTGTTCGGTGAGGGCATCGGCCATGCGCCGCAGGAAGGACACGATGACGCGGCTCTCCTCCGCGCTGAGCTCTTCCGCCACCGCCAGCATCCTGCGGTGCATCTCCCCCAGCGTCTCTCGGACTTCCGAATCCGTCGCAGCAGTCGGCACGATCACCAGGGAGCGCCGGTCCGTGGGATGAGGCTCCCGCCGCACGTGGCCGCTGCCGACGAGCCGGTCGATCAGCGAGGTGGTGGATGCCGTCGTGATGCCCAGCGTCCGACTCAGGTCCTTGGGGCCCACCCGCTCCCCGGCGGCTTGGGCGCGCAACAGATAGCGGAGGGCCAGCAGGTCGGTTTCCCCCATGCCCATCGAGTCCCGCGTCGAGCGCCTGGTGGCAACCTCGGCGGCGCGGTAGCCGCGAAGGGCCTGCAACACTGCGGTGGGCGGGTCAAGCCGCTCATCCGGCCCATACCAGTACCCTGAGCCTGCTGCACTGTCCGAGTTCATCCGATAATCCTAGCCGATCTAACTACTAGGCAGGCTTGCTTACTGCGCCGGCGGAGGGCGCGTTCAGGCGCGTCCGGACCCGGACGCAAAAAACCCCCGGCTTCCTGTCGCCAGGATGCCGGGGGTTTTTCCACTCTTCGCTAAAAGAGTGGGCCCTGTGGGGATCGAACCCACGACCCACGGATTAAAAGTCCGATGCTCTACCAACTGAGCTAAAGGCCCCAGCCGACAGCCGCAACCGGCGGAAAAATCCGCTGTTGACGGGCGCGTCGGCCCAGTCCATTTCTGGACGTTAATACTGTACCCCAGACGCAGGCGGGCTTTGTCACCGGGCCCGACGCGCCGCCGTCGTAGGCTTGTCGGGCGTTGCTACCGCACTCGGGGCATGCTCGATTCCCGGAATGCACAGGAGTAGCGTGGTGGCATGAGCGAGCAAGCAGGAGCCAGCAGCCCCGGACCGCACCGTCACCACAAGCCGAAGCCCTTTGCGCCGATCGACTTTGAGCCGTTCGCCGGGGGTGCGGACCCTGCAAGGGTTTCCGAGGCAGCCCACCTCGCGGCCCAGGCGCTCGTCCGCCGTGGACGGGACAGCGACGACCCCAAGGTCACCCGGCGGCTGGTCAAACTCGCCGATGAACAGGGCCTCGATGCCATTGCCGAAATGTGGGCGGAGAGCCCGGCTCGGTCCCTGCCGGGCGCGCTCTGGCGGCTCTACGCGCTGCGGGCCGCCACCATCCGGGACCCCGAACGGATTTCGGTCTACTTCAAGGCAGGCAAAGACACCGCCCAGGTGTCCCACGTGGTGGCCGGCGCGGCCGAGCCACCAGGTGCCGAGGAAATGAAGTCGATGGCGGACGCCATCCTCTCCGGCGCCTTCGACGGCGAGTTCGACGTCGCGCTGGAGCGCTCGGCGGCATTCTGCCGGGTGGTGGCGCTGGGCCAGGCCACCCTTGCCGACGGCGCGGAGCACAGCAACGCGAACCACGCGAGCAAGCTGACGCGGAATTCACACCTCCTGGTCAAGACCGCCGAGGACCTCGAACATGCTGCCAACGCCTGGCGGCTGGGCGAGCTCGACTGAGCCCTCCGGCGGCTGTTGGGCGCCGGAATTCGGCCGTTTAACCCCGCCGTCCGGCACTGTTAATACGCACGCCGGGGCCCTGCTGTCAATGTTGACTTGGTCCTCCCGAAGTAGAAAACTAAAGGCGGTGCCGAGCCGCGAAACCCCCGGGCTTCAACAATTAGCCGCCTAGAGCGGCCTACCGCCGAGAGGCGTATCCGGTTCGGCACCATTTTCATGCCCGCTTCCGGGCGGCCCGTTGCGGGCGGCCCGGCGCATGCCCGGCCGACGGTTCCCGGGGGCCTAAGTCCGGGCGGTAAAGTAAACCCCATGCGCGGGTCATCGTCACGTACCAGGGCCGGCAGACAACGCCCGTGTAAGCCTCGTCCGGAGACCGGTAACCCCACGTGAAGCTGCGCCTTTTCCCCCAGGAGCCCGCAGGGCTGAACCTGCTGTCCCAGATGGCCCACCAGATAGCCGTGGCCACGGGAACCCTTTCGGAGATCCTTGGAGCGCCCGCCAGCGAACATTCGCGGCTGGTGGAGGACATGCACGACCACGAGGCGAAGTCGGCGGAACTGCATTTTGCCCTCCTGACGCACATGCGGACCAGCTTCCTGAATCCCCTCCCCCGCGAGGACATGTACGCGCTCTCCCGCTACCTCAACGAGGCAATGGAGAAGCTCGACGCCGCCGCGGACCTCGTCTTCCTCTACAAGCTGGAGCGGCTGCCCAAACGCGCGGCCGACCAGCTGGAAATCATCAGCAGGCAGGCCGAGCTCACCGTTGACGCCATGCGCCAGCTGAACAACCTCGATGACCTGGAGGATTACTGGATCGAGATCCTCCGGCTCACCAAACGGGCCGAGCGCACCCACCGGGTCTGGGTGGCGGACATGATCAGGGACATGAAATCGGCGCAGTACGCGCGCAACCGCGACATCGCGGACCAGCTCGTGGAAGTCACCAAGGACATGCGGCGGATCGCTACCCAGGTGGGCAGCATCATCGTCAAGGAATCCTGAGGTGTCCGTCGTTTTCTTTGCCCTGGTGGTTCTCTTCGCCGGGGCGTTCGCCTTTCTCAACGGCTTCCGCGACGCTTCTTCCTCGGTTGCCCTCGCCGTCCGGACGCGTGCCCTGACCCCCACCGTCGCGGTGCTCCTGGCCGGTTTGTTCAACTTCATCGGCGCCGCCCTCAGCGCAGCCCTGGCGCTGGAGGTCAGCCGGACCTGGGTGGTTCTTCCGCCCGGCGGCAACGGCCTGACCATCCTCATCGCCGGCCTGCTGAGCGCCGTGCTGTGGGGCCTCTACACGTGGTGGCGCGGCATCCCGGCCTCCTCGACACACGCGCTCGTGGGGGGCCTGGCCGGGGCCGGCGTCGCCAGCGTTGCCGTGGGCGGACACTCGGTCCTCGGCGTGGACCAGTCCTTGCTTTTCCAAGTGGTGCTGCCGCTGCTGCTCTCCCCGGTCATCGCTTTCGCGGGCGCCTACCTGCTGGTCTGGCCCGCCACGTGGGCAGCCCGCTACACACCGCCGAGCGTCGTCAATACCAGGTCCAGGCGTGCCCAGGCCATCGCCGCGGGTGCCGTCGCTTTCGGCCACGGCCTGCAGGACGGCCAGCGCACCAGCGCCGTGCTGATCCTGGCGATGCTGGCCGCGGGGCTCCCCGACGGCGGCACCACCCCCGTCTGGGTGGCGCTGCTGACCGCGGCCATGCTGACGGCAGGCACCCTCGCAGGCGGCTGGCGGATCTCCTACACGATCGGCTACCGGATGATCCGGGTCGATCCGCTGCGCGGCTTCGTCGCGCAGCTCTACAGCAGCGCCATCCTGCTGGTGGGCGCGATCGGGCTGCACTGGCCGATGTCCACCACCCACACCGTGACCTCCGCGGTGCTGGGCGCGGGCACCAACCAGAGGTACTCGGCGACCAACCGCCGGCTGGTGCTCCGGATCCTCGCCTTCTGGGCGCTGACTCCGCTGGTCACCGCCGCGGCGGCCTTTGTGCTGGAACTCGCCCTGTCGCCCCTTGCGGGGCTCTAGGGAACCGTCGGCTGCTCCGTAGGTGCCCTTTTGAGGGCCCAAGACGGCACCTGCGGAGCACTCGATGGGCGGGTGGAGCACTCGATGGGCGGGCGGCTTTATCCGAAGCGGCCGGAGACGTAATCCTCGGTGGCCTTCACGGAAGGGTTGCTGAAGATGGTGTGGGTGTCACCATACTCGATCAGCTTGCCGGGCTTGCCGGTTCCGGCGATGTTGAAGAACGCCGTCTTGTCCGAGACGCGGGCAGCCTGCTGCATGTTGTGGGTCACGATCACCACCGTGTATTCGTCCTTGAGCTCGTTGATGAGGTCCTCAATGGCGAGCGTGGAGATCGGGTCCAGCGCGGAGCAGGGCTCGTCCATCAGGATCACCTGGGGCTCCACGGCGATGGCGCGGGCGATGCAGAGGCGCTGCTGCTGGCCGCCGGACAGCCCGGAACCGGGCTTGGCCAGGCGGTCCTTGACCTCGTTCCAAAGGTTGGCGCCGCGCAGGGAGCGCTCCACGAGCGCGTCCGCCTCGCCCTTGGAGATCTTCTGGTTGTTCAGCTTCACGCCCGCCAGCACGTTGTCCCGGATGGACATGGTGGGAAACGGGTTGGGCCGCTGGAAGACCATGCCGATCTGCGAGCGCACCGTGACGGGGTCCACGCCGGGACCGTAGAGGTTGTCGCCGTCGAGGAGTACTTCGCCTTCCACCCGGGCGCCGGGAATGACTTCGTGCATCCGGTTCAGGGTGCGCAGGAAGGTGGACTTGCCGCAGCCGGAAGGGCCGATGAAGGCGGTGACGGACTTGGCGTCGATGTTGATGTTGACGTCCTCCACGGCCAGGAATTTGCCGTAGTAGACGTTCAGGTCTTTGACGTCGATGCGCTTAGACATGCTGTTCCTTCACTTGTGGTGGTGGGGGCCGGGTGCCTGCGGTGGCCTAGCGGCCGGCCTTCGGGGCGAAGATGCGGGCCACTAGGCGGGCGGCCAGGTTGAGCAGCATCACGAGGATGATGAGGACCAGGGCCGCGCCCCAGGCGCGCTGATCGGACGGACCCGGGTTGGACGGCGACGTCGGGTTCAGGATCTGCGTGTAGATGAAGGTGGGCAGCGAGGCCATCCAGCCGCCGAACACGTTGTTGTTGATGGAGGTGGCGAAGCCGGCGGTGACCAGGATCGGGGCGGTCTCGCCGATTACGCGTGCAATAGCCAGGGTAACGCCGGAGGCGATGCCGGAGATCGCCGTCGGGATGACCACCTTAAGGATGGTCCGCCACTTGCGGACGCCGAGGGCGTAGGCGGCTTCGCGGAGTTCGTTTGGGACGATCTTGAGCATTTCCTCGCTGGAACGGACCACCACCGGGATCATCAGCACGGAGAGTGCGACGGCGGCAACGGCGCCCGTCTTGGTGCCCGGGCCGACGACGGCGAAGAAGAACGCCGCGGCGAACAGGCCGGCCACGATCGAGGGGATACCGGTCATCACGTCGACGAAGAAGGTGATGGCACGGGCCAGCGCGCGGTCTTCGCCGTATTCGACGAGGTAGATCGCGGTCAGCAGGCCCACCGGGACCGAGATGACGGTGGCGAGCAGGGTGATCTGCACGGTGCCGATCAGCGCGTGGTAGATACCGCCCAGCACGGGGGCGCCTTGTTCGACGCTCTTGTTGTCGAACGCGCCGGTGACGCCGTTCATCGAGGTGCTCAGGAAGCCGGGGTCCACCAGGCCCGGCAGGCCCTTGACCAGCACTGTCCAGATCACCGAGATCAGCGGCAGCAGGGCAACAAGGAAGGCACCGACGACGAGGCAGGTGACCAGTTTGTCCTTGGCCTTGCGGGATCCTTCAACGGCGGCACTCCAGCCGACGAGCCCGGCGGTGAAGAGCAGCGCCGAGACGATGCCCCAGCCGAAGGCGTTGAAGCCGATCAGGGCCATGATGGCGGCCCCGATGACGAGGGCGAGGGCCAAGACGATGTACGGCGCGGCCTTGGGCAGCTGCCCCTTGGTAAGGGCGGAGCGTTTGCGCACCGGGTTCAGGGTGGAGGTCATTTAGTTGGCTCCCGAGAATTCTTTGTGCCGGGTGATGATCCACCGGGCAATCATGTTCACGCCGAGGGTGATGACGAACAGCACCAGGCCAGCGGCGATCAGTGTGCTGACCTTCAGGCCGCTGGCTTCGGGGAAGTTCAGGGCGATCTCGGCGGCGATGGTCTGGTTGCCGGACTGGATCAGGCTTGCCGTGAGGACTCCGGAGGAGAGCACGAGCGCGACGGCCATGGTCTCGCCCAGCGCACGGCCCAGGCCCAGCATCACGGCGCTGACGATGCCCGGGCGTCCGAACGGCAGCACGGCCATCCGGATCATTTCCCAGCGCGTGGCGCCGAGGGCCAGTGCGGCCTCCTCGTGCAGCTTGGGGGTCTGCAGGAAGATTTCGCGTGAGAGCGAAGTGATGATCGGCAGGACCATGACCGCGAGCACGATGCCTGCCGTCAGGATGGTCTTGCCGGTGGCGGACGCCGGGCCCTGGAAGATCGGCAGCCAGCCCAGGTTGTTGGCCAGCCAGTTGTAGGCCGGTGAGATTTCCTTGGCCAGGAAGGCTGCACCCCAGGCGCCGTAGACCACCGACGGGATGGCGGCCAGCAAGTCCACCACGTAGCCAAGGCCGGACGCCAGCCTGCGCGGGGCGTAGTGCGAGATGAAGAGCGCGACGCCGATGGCCACGGGGGTGGCGATGACCAGCGCGATGACGGCCGCGATGAGGGTGCCGACGACGATCGGCCAGATGTAGGCGAAGAAGCCCTTGCCGCCCTGGATGTCCGCGGCCGGGGCGGTGAACGCGGGAATGGCCTGGATGACGAGGAAAAGCGCAACGCCAAACAGAACAGCGAGGATCAGGCAGCCCGCTGCCAGGGTGGCCCCTGAGAAGACTTTGTCCCCGGCACGGCCTGCGCCCTGGGGTTTGGTCAGGGAGGTGGAGGTCATACCTGGCCCTTCGGTGTCGGTGTTGCGGATGTACGGAACCTCGTGGAACGGCCCGTTACGGAACTGCGGGTGACGCGGCTAAGTTCCCCGCCCCGCCAGGCGGCGGGGCGGGGAACTTAGGCGCACAGATCAAACCTTACGACTTGACCTTGATGGATTCGATGGCCTTGACGGCCTTCTCAGCCAGGGTGGAGGAGAGCGGAGCCGACTTGGCGGAGTCGGCAGCAGCCTTCTGGCCCTCTGCGGAGAGTACATACTTCTCGAAGCTCTTGACCAGATCGACGGTTTCCTGCTTGTCGTAGGTGCTGCACACGATGTGGTACGACACCAGTACCAGCGGGTAGGCGCCGGCTTCGGTGGTGGTGCGGTCCAGCTTGATGGCCATGTCGTTGGCGCCGCGGCCCTCGACGGGCTTGCCCAGGTCCACGGCCTTGGAGGCCGCTTCCGGGGAGATCTTGACGAAGTCGGAGCCGACCTTGATCTGGGCGGTGCCCAGCTTGCCGCTGACGGCCGAGTCATCGGCGTAGGTGACCGCACCGGCGGTGTCGGTGACGGTCTTGACGACGCCGGAGGTGCCCTTGGCATTCTCGCCCTTCAGCGAAGCCGGCCAGACACCGTCAGCCTTGTCCTTCCAGACGGCGGGAGCCGCGGCGAAGAGGTACTCGGTGAAGTTCTTGGTGGTGCCGGAGTCGTCAGAGCGGTTGACCGGGGTGACCTTGAGGTCCGGCAGCTTGGCGTCCGGGTTCAGGGCGGTGATGGCGGGGTCGTTCCACTTGGCGATCTCGCCGCGGAACATCTTGGCCGCGGTGGCTGCGTCCAGCTTCAGGTCCGTCACGCCCGGCACGTTGAACGCGATGGCGATCGGCGAGATGTAGACGGGGACCTCGATGGCGCCGTCCGGGCCGCACTTGTCCTTGGCCTTGGCGGCCTCTTCATCCTTGAGGTAGGCGTCGGAGCCGGCGAACTGGGCCGAGCCGTCGAGGATGGCCTTGCGGCCTGCGCCGGAACCGTCCGGGGAGTACTGCACATTGGCGCCCTGGTTTGCGGAGGCGAAGTTGGTCTTCCACACGTCCATGGCTGCACCCTGCGCGGAGGAACCGATGCCGGTCAGCGTGCCCGTGACCTTGGGGCCTGACGCGGACTGGGTTCCTGCAGCGGTGTTGGTTGCGTTGTCCGAACCGCAAGCGGTGAGCGCGAGTGCGCCGGCTGCGATAACAGCGATGGCCGCGTTGCGGCCGAAGCGTGATGCCTTCACTAGATGTACCCCTTCCAGGGTTATTCAGATGCGTGCCGGACCGGAGGCGTCCGGGCAATAAAGACGGTGGATACGGTTTGTACCTCTACTGAAGTTAAGTGCCCCAGGTGAAGGGAACTGGGGTCCAAAGTGAACGGCGGGTTAACGACGTCGGACCATTGGTCGACGACTGACGGGTTGGTCTTGCGTTAGCTGCGTCACAGCCGTAGGGGCCGCGGCCCGCGCCTTGGGCGCCGCGGACAGCAAATAGACTGGTGCGCATGGCCTCCGCTACTGGACTCACTGCAAGCGCACGATTTCTGCGCGGCCGGGTCCGCACCGGATTTGTCCGGAGCCGTAATTCGCTGGTGCCTGCGCTCCAGATGACGGCCTGCGCGGTGGGAGCCTACGCCTTCGCAGAGTACGTCCTGGGCCACACCGGGCCGTTGTTTGCCGCCACCTCCTCCCTGATAGCCCTGGGCTTCTCCCGTGATCCCCGGCTTCGCCGGGTCGTGGAGGTGGGGCTGGGCTGCACTATCGGCATTGTGGTGGGCGACCTGTTGCTGCACTGGCTGGGCGCCGGGATCTGGCAGGCCGCCGTCGTGCTCCTCTTCTCGATTCTACTGGCGCGCTTCCTGGACAGCGGAACTATTTTCACCACCCAGCTGGGGCTGCAGTCCCTGCTGGTGGTGCTGCTGCCGGCCCCCGCCGGAGGACCGTTCACCCGGAGTATCGATGCCGTGGTGGGCGGCGTCTTCGCGCTGGCGGTAACCTTCCTGATCCCCAAGGATCCGCGGCGCGAACCCCGCAACGACGTGAAGAAACTGCTGCACGAACTGGCGGAGGTGCTGCGCGAGTGCTCCTCGGCCCTGACCCACAGTGACTCCACCCAGGCTTGGCATGCGCTGATCCGCGGACGCAACTGCCAGCCCCTGGTCGATGCAATGCGCCAGACGCTGCGCTCCTCCGGTGAGGTGGCCACCCTGGCCCCCGCCTACCGCCGGTACCGGGACGAGCTGGACCGGCTGGCGCAGTCGGTGGACTTCATCGACCTCGCGCTGCGCAACAGCCGCGTGTTTGCGCGCCGGCTGACCAGCGCGATCAACCACGCCGCGCTCTCGGACGAGGCCACCGAGAACATTGCCGAGGTCCTGCAGGAGACTGCCGCGGCGATCGATGAACTGGGCCTGGGGCTGGCGGAGGTGCACGACGGTGTCCGCCGCGCCCACCTGCGCACGGCGAGGGTGGAACTGAGCGAGACCGCAGGCCGGCTGCACCCGCGCCTGCTGGACGTGCAGCGGCTTGAGGGGGAAACCGTGGTGATGCTCTTCCGCCCGCTCATGGTGGACCTCCTCGAAGCCGCCGGCATGGATCCGAACGAGGCCCGGGACATCCTGCCTGCCCTCTAGTCCCGGGTGCCGGCCTGCGTCCCCCGAACCGGGCCCCGTCAGCGTCCCCGGGCCCGGGCTCGAATGTCGCTGCCCCCGGTTAGGGTGGAGCAATGGCAACAAAGACTTCCCGCGCCGCGAAGGCGCCGGGCTACAAGTGCGCGGAATGCGGCTGGACCACGGCAAAGTGGGTGGGCCGGTGCGGCGAGTGCCAGGCCTGGGGCACGGTTGAGGAAACCGGCGCCGCCGTGGCGCGGACGACGGCGGCGACCACCGTCCTGGAGCCGGCCCGCCGCATCGCCGACGTCGATGCCACGACGGCAGCGTTCCTCCCCACCGGGGTAGACGAACTGGACCGCGTGCTGGGCGGCGGACTGGTTCCCGGCGCGGTGATCCTGCTGGCCGGCGAGCCCGGCGTGGGCAAGTCCACGCTGCTGCTGGACGTCGCGGCCAAGTTCGCCCGCACCGCCCAAGACGTCCTCTACGTCACCGGCGAGGAATCGGCCGCCCAGGTGAAGCTGCGCGCGGACCGGATCGACGCCGTCGCCGAATCGCTGTACCTGTCCGCCGAAACGGACCTCGGCCAGGCGCTGGGGCAGGTGGAAAAACTTGAGCCGAGGCTGCTGGTTGTGGATTCGGTCCAGACGCTGAGCAGCGCCGACGTCGAAGGCAGCGCCGGCGGCGTCTCCCAGGTCCGAGAAGTCGCGGCCTCGCTGATCGCCGCCGCCAAGCGCCGCAACATGACCACCCTGCTGGTGGGGCACGTGACCAAGGACGGCTCGATCGCCGGGCCCCGGCTGCTCGAGCACCTGGTGGACGTGGTCTGCCAGTTCGAGGGCGAGCGGCACTCGCGGCTGCGGCTGCTGCGCGCCGTGAAAAACCGCTATGGCCCCACCGACGACGTCGGCTGCTTCGACCTGAACGAGGACGGCATCGTCGGTCTGGCCGATCCCAGCGGCTTGTTTGTCTCCCGCACCAAGGACCCTGTGTCCGGCACCTGCATCACGGTGACGCTGGAGGGCCGCCGGCCGCTGCTGGCAGAGGTCCAGTCCCTGCTCGCCGAAAGCGCCAACGCGCAGCCGCGCCGGGCCACCAGCGGCTTGGACAGCTCCCGGGTCGCGATGCTCCTGGCTGTGCTGCAGCAGCGCGCCGGCTGCCTGCTGCACAAGGATGACTCCTACGTCGCGACCGTGGGCGGGGTGAAGCTCAGCGAACCCGCCACGGATCTCGCCGTGGCCCTGGCCGTCGCCTCGGCGAAGGCCAAGAAGCCGCTCCCGCAGCGGCTGATCGCGTTTGGCGAGGTGGGCCTGGCCGGCGAGGTCCGTCCGGTGCCGGGAATCAACCAGCGCATCCAGGAGGCGCACCGGCTGGGGTTCACCCACGCCGTGGTGCCCGCCAGCCCCAACGGGCCCGGTCCGGTCCCCGCGGGCTTCTCGGTCCGGGAAGTCGGCCACCTGGCCGAAGCCCTGGGCCTGCTCATCAGCTGACGGCGCCTGGTCGGAGGGCGACTTAGGACCCTAGCGCCGCTGTCCCGGCGGGAGCACCATGGGACCAGTAGCTTC
Organism: Arthrobacter sp. C9C5; assembly: GCF_013359735.1. Lineage (GTDB taxonomy): Bacteria > Actinomycetota > Actinomycetes > Actinomycetales > Micrococcaceae > Arthrobacter. Next base: position 21,873 of record NZ_JABFMX010000009.1, on the reverse strand, counting down.
CGTTGGCGAAGGGAACAGTCATGATGTGGGGTTACGGGCAGAACCTGTGGTGGATGTGGCTGTGGGGGGTGCTGTTCCTCGTCGGAATCGCTGTGCTGGTGCTGCTCGCGGTCCGGATCTTCGGCGGGCCCGGCGGCGGAGCGCAGCCCGGGCCAGGCCACCCCGGACCCTACGGCCACCCCGGTCCCTCCCCCCAGCCGGGCACGCCCGGCCGGAGCCCTGGAACCCCGGGCGGCAGGAGCCAGGCCCGGCTCATCCTCGATGAGCGCTTCGCGAAAGGCGAACTGACGGCAGAGCAGTACCGCGAGCACGTCAGGGAACTCGGCGAGGGGCCGTAGTGCCTCCTATCAGCCGCCGCAGCGCCTTGTTGCTGGGCGGAGTCGGCCTGACCGGAACCGTTGCCGGGGGCGCCGGCCTGTGGTGGTCCCTCAACTCGCGGCCGTCGCCGGTGACCGGAGAGCCCCTGGGGCAACCGCCGTCGTTCAGCAGTTCGGGCGGCATCCTGGAAGCCAGCCTCCAGGCGGCCCCGGGCCAGTTCCCGCTGGCCGGCCGGCAGGCGGGGGCATTGGGCTACAACGGCGGCATCCCCGGACCCACCCTCCGGCTGCGCGCCGGGGACGTGCTGAGGCTCAAACTGGTCAACAAGCTGGCCGAACCCAGCAACCTGCACCTGCACGGACTCCACGTCTCGCCCCAGGGCAACGGCGACAACGTGTTCGTGGCCGTGGACCCTGGCAGCAGCTTCGACTACGAATACCAACTCCCGGCCGGGCACCCGCCAGGCTTGTACTGGTACCACCCGCATCACCACGGCCGGGTCTCTGACCAGATCTTCGCGGGCCTCTTCGGCGCCATCATCGTCGAAGATCCCGTGCCGGTGCCCGCGAGCGCCGAACGCGTACTGCTCGTCTCGGACACCAGCCTGGACGGTGCCGGGAACGTGGCCGAGGCCTCGCAGCAGGACCGGATGGTCGGGCGCGAGGGTGCGCTCCTGCTGGTCAACGGCCAAGCCAATCCCCGTTTGGCGGCGCGGCCGGGGCAACGGGAACGGTGGCGCATTGTGAACTGCTGCGTGGCCCGGTACCTGCGCTTGCGGCTGGACGGACAAAAGCTGCAGCTCCTGGGCATGGACTCGGGGCGGTTCCGCTCGCCGTCGGACGTGCAGGAAGTGCTGCTGGCGCCGGGGAACCGGGCGGAGCTGCTGGTCACGGCCGCCCTCGGGCAATCCGAACTGCGCGCGGTGCCTTATGACCGCGGGACCATGCCCGGGATGAGCCGGCGCGGCATGGGCCCTGGCCTGCCGGCGGAGCAGGACGGGACGGCGGATCCGGCCGGGACCACCCTGGCAACGCTGGACGTGGCCGGCGACCCGGCCCCGCCGGCCCCCGTCATTTCGGCCGGGGCCGCCCCGCCTGAGTTGCGCTCCGCCGCCGTCGCCGCGCGCCGGCAGCTAATTCTCGCCACGCCAATGGGTGCGGGAATGGGCGCGGGAATGATGGGCTTCACCATTAACGGCCTGACCTTCGACGAGCGAAGGACGGACACCACCGTCGCCGCCGGGACGGTTGAGGAGTGGGTCCTGGTCAACCGCAGCCCCATGGACCATCCCTTCCACCTGCACGTGTGGCCGATGCAGCTCATAGCGGAGAATGGCCGCGCCCTGGAGACGGCGGTTCTCCGCGATGTGGTCAACGTGCCGGCCAACGGCCAGTGCACGGTCCGGATCGCATTCCGGGATTTTACCGGCCGCTCCGTCTACCACTGCCACATCCTGGACCATGAGGACCTCGGCATGATGGGCGTCATCGAGGTGCGCTGACCCCGGGTTCGGAGTGCCTGGCCGATCCAACGACGCTATTGCCAAATATACCCCCCGGGGGTATGTTTGGAGTCGGCAACAGGACAGCCGCGACTTCTCCGGAGGCAGGAACCATGGACCACCAGCACAGCGGACAGACTGACCAACTGCGGGCCGGCACCGGCCACTCCGGCCACCACCAAGCACAGCCCGGCCGGGACGATGAGCACCTCGTGCACAGCCATGGCCAGCACGCCGGCCACAGCGTCGCGATGTTCAAGAACAGGTTCTGGCTGACGCTGGCGCTGGCGGTCCCGGTGGTGCTGTTCAGCCCCATGTTCGGACACCTGCTCGGCTACGCGCCCCCGGTTTTCCCCGGTTCGGCCTGGATCCCGCCGGTACTGGGGACCGTCATCTTCTTCTATGGCGGGCAGCCCTTCCTCAAGGGTGGGCTGGATGAACTGAAGAGCCGGAAACCTGCCATGATGCTGCTGATCGCCATGGCCATCAGCGTCGCTTTCGTCGCCTCGTGGGTCACGAGCCTGGGCATCGGGGGGTTTGACCTCGACTTCTGGTGGGAGCTGGCCCTGCTGGTGGCGATCATGCTGCTGGGGCACTGGATCGAGATGCGCGCCCTCGGCTCGGCGCGGGGCGCGCTCGACGCCCTCGCCGCACTGCTGCCGGACGAGGCGGACCGGATCACGGCAGCGGGCACGGAGACCGTCAAAGTCAGCGAACTCGTGGCAGGGGACACCGTCCTGGTCCGCTCCGGAGCAAGGATGCCGGCCGACGGTGTGGTCGTCGACGGCCAGGCCGAATTCGACGAGTCGATGATCACCGGCGAATCCAAGACAGTGCTCCGCTCACCCGGAGACAAGGTCGTCGCCGGGACCGTGGCCACGGACAACACGGTCCGCGTGCAGGTCACCGCCGTCGGGGATGACACCGCCCTGGCCGGGATCCAGCGGCTGGTGGCCGAGGCGCAGGCCTCCTCGTCCAAGGCCCAGGCTTTGGCCGACCGGGCTGCAGCGTTCCTGTTTTACTTCGCCGCCGGCGCCGGCGTCATCACGTTCATCGTCTGGTCCCTGCTGGGCAGCATTCCCGACGCCGTCAGCCGCACCGTCACCGTGCTCGTGATCGCCTGCCCGCATGCCCTGGGCCTGGCCATCCCGCTGGTCATTGCGATTTCCACGGAACAGGCCGCCCGAGCCGGGGTCCTGATCAAGAACCGGATGGCTCTGGAACGGATGCGGACCGTCGACGTCGTCCTCTTCGACAAGACCGGGACCCTCACCAAGGGCGAACCCGCCCTCAAGGACGTCGCCACCGCCGAGGGCGTGGACCGGGACAGTCTCCTGGCACTGGCCGCAGCCGTCGAGGCAGACAGCGAGCACCCGGTGGCACGTGCGATCGTCCGGGCGGCGCGCCAGCAGAGCCTGCAGATTCCGGCGGCTACCGAGTTTTCGTCCATGACCGGCCGCGGCGTCCGCGCCACGGTCGGCGGCAGGACCATCCAGGTCGGCGGCCCGGCCCTGCTCCGCGACCTCGAAGCGGCAGAACCGCAGGCACTGGCAAGTACCACCCGGGCCTGGATGGACCGCGGCGCGGCCGTGCTCCACGTCATTGACGGGCACAAGATTCTGGGGGCCGTGAGTCTCGAGGACGCCGTGCGGACCGAGTCCCGGCAGGCCGTAAAGGCCCTGCAGGATCGTGGCATCAAGGTCGCCATGATCACCGGCGACGCCCGTCAGGTGGCCCGCGCCGTCGGCGAGGAACTCAACATCGACGAGGTCTTCGCCGAGGTCCTACCGGCCGACAAGGACAAGAAAGTCGCCGAACTGCAGTCCCGCGGCTTGAAGGTGGCGATGGTGGGCGACGGCGTCAACGACTCCCCCGCGCTGGCGCGGGCCGAAGTCGGCATCGCGATCGGCGCCGGTACCGACGTCGCGATGGAATCCGCTGGCGTCGTCCTGGCCGGCAACGACCCCCGGGCCGTCCTGTCCATGCTGGACCTTTCCCGGGCCAGCTACCGCAAGATGTGGCAGAACCTCATCTGGGCCGCCGGCTACAACATCGTCTCCGTTCCGCTGGCCGCCGGCGCCCTTGCCTTCGCCGGCGTCGTCCTCTCCCCCGCGGCCGGAGCGGTGCTGATGTCCGCCTCGACGATCGTGGTGGCGCTGAACGCCCAGCTGCTGCGGCGCCTGAAGCTCAACCCGGCCCAGGTCCGCTGAACGGAAGGACGCCCATGGATGCCCACACCCCGTCGTTCGGACGCTCCTATGCCCGCGTCGGGCCCCGGATGGACGCCCGCGGGGCGGCCGACCACCGGCGGCGCCTCGTTCAAGCGGCCCACGGCGCCGTCGTCGAAATCGGGGCAGGCTACGGGGCCACCTTCCCGTTCTATCCGTCCGCGGTGACGGGGGTGCTGGCGCTCGAACCGGACCCCACGCTCCGGGCGCTGGCCCTGGCCGCCGCCGCGACGGCGCCGGTGCCGGTCACCGTGCTGGACGGGGTCGCCGAGTCGCTGCCCGCCCCGGACGGCTCGGTGGACGTCGTCGTCTCGAGCCTCGTGCTGTGCAGCGTGGCCGAGCCGTCCGCCGCCCTGGCCGAAGCCGTCCGGGTCCTCAAGCCGGGCGGCCAGCTCCTGTTCTACGAGCACGTCCGCTCCGCCCACCGCGTGCTGGGGTTCGCCGAGGACCTGCTCACACCGCTCTGGAGCCGCCTGGCCGGCGGCTGCCACCCCAACCGGGACACTGCGGCCACCATCGTCCGGGCCGGCCTGGCCGTCGAGTCCCTGGACCGCTTCGGCTTCGCAGTGCTGCCCGGCAATCCGCCGCTCGCCCACGTTTTGGGGGTGGCGGTCAAGGTCTAGGGCTAACCCGCGGGCGGCCGCACCAAGGACACGGGTCCGTCACAGCGGGTCGGGAGAGGCTCGCGACACGCGCTTTCCACCCCGGACTTGGCGGGATCCCGGCGCCGCCTGTTGCCCTACAGTGGACGTAATCATCGAAAGGACCCCCCACATGGCATGTGACGGCTGCACTGCGTCTCCAAGACTCGACTTTGACTTCAGCATGGCTTTCCAGCCGATCTACGACGCCGTTGCCGGTCGCGTGTGGGGCTACGAGGCCCTGGTCAGAGGCTTGTCGGGCGAGGGGGCGTATGACGTTCTGTCAAAAGTCTCACCGGAGCAGAAGTACCGCTTTGACCAGGCCTGCCGCGTTAAGGCCATCGAGCTGGCATCCCGCCTCTTTCCTGCGGGTGAGGATCTGATGCTGTCGATCAACTTCATGCCCAACGCGGTCTACGAACCGGCTGCATGCCTTCGTGCGACGCTGCAGGCAGCCGCGCGATGCAGCTTTCCGACGTCGTCGATCATGTTCGAATTCACCGAAAATGAGGAGGTCTCGGACACGGCGCACCTCACGAATATCATCACCGAGTACCGCAAGCACGGCTTCACCACCGCGATCGACGATTTTGGCGCTGGCCATGCGGGACTTGGCCTCTTGGTCGATTTCCAGCCCGACCTGATCAAGGTCGACATGAAACTCATCCGAGGGATCGACGCCAGCCCGGCCCGCCAGGCCGTGATCGCCGGCATCGTCGGCATCGCCAGGGAGCTGGACATCACGGTGCTCGCGGAAGGCATCGAGACGGAAGCGGAGTTCCTGGCCCTGAAGGCAACCGGCATCCGCCTGTTCCAGGGATATTGGTTTGGGAAGCCGGCCTTCGAGGAGCTCCCCCGGGTCCACCAGGAGTCGGTTCTCAGCAGCACCGCCTAGCGTCTACCGCATCCCCCGGCGGACCCGGGCGCCTAGGCCTTCTTCGGCGGCAGGGCCAGCCGGAAGATCTTGGCCCAGGTGGAGCCGACCTGCTTCCAGATCGGGCCCGTGGTGTACGGCAGGCCGTAGCGCCGGCAGATCTCCTGGACCTTCGGGGCCACCTCGGCATAGCGGTTGGACGGCAGGTCCGGGAAGAGGTGGTGCTCGATCTGGTGCGAGAGGTTGCCGGTCATCAGGTGCATGAACTTGGAGCCGGAGATGTTGGCCGAGCCGATCATCTGGCGCACGTACCAGTCGCCGCGGGTCTCGCCGTCGACCATTTCCTCGGTGAACGTATCCGTTCCGTCCGGGAAGTGCCCGCAGAAGATCACCGCGTGGGCCCAGACGTTGCGGACCGCGTTGGCGGTCAGCGTGCCGTAGAGGGCCTGCTTGCCGGAGCCGGTGAGCATGGCGACGGCGGGCGTGGCGGCGTAATCCTTGGTGAACTGCTTGAGGGCCTTGCGGCCGAGCGCCTTGAGGTCCTTGACCAGGGCTTCCTTGGACTTCCTGCCCTCCCGGTAGTCCACGAGTTCGAGGTCGTAGACCGCGATGCCCCACTCGAAGACCGGCGCCAGCAACGCGTTGTAGAGCGGGTTGCCGAGGTTGAACGGCTTCCATTCCTGCTGCGGGTCCATGCGCAGCAGGTTGTACCCGATGTCGTTGTCCTTGCCGACGACGTTGGTCCAGCGGTGGTGCAGGTCGTTGTGGGTGTGCTGCCAGGAGCGCGCCGGGGTGACGAAGTCCCACTCCCAGGTGGTGGAGTGGATGTCCGGGTCGCGCATCCAGTCCCACTGGCCGTGCAGGATGTTGTGCCCCAGCTCCATGTTTTCCAGGATCTTGGCGAAGCTCAGCAGCGTGGTGCCGGTGACCCAGGCGGCCTTGTTCTTGCTGACCAGGAGCGCGGCGCGGCCGGAGATCTCCAATCCGCGCTGGATCTTGATCATGCGGCGAATGTAGGCGGCGTCGGAGGAGCCGCGCTTGGCGAGGATGTCGTCCTTGATGGCGTCGAGTTCCCGGCCCAGCTCCGCGACCTGCTCGTCCGAGAGGTGCGCTGCGGCGGGCGGGCGGAGCAGCGGGCTGCCCGTCTCGGCGAGCGCCCCTGGCCGCTTCTTTACGGCGGCGACGACGGCGGATCCGGACTGGGCGCCAGTGCTGCCGCCTTCGGCAGTATCCGGCTTATCAGTAAGTGTGGTCATGTGGTTTCTCCTCAGAGGTCGAGGTTAACGGGTCCGGCGGCTGCCGAAACGCACGTTTGGATTAGTTGGCCGGGCTCGCCGTGGACTTCGCCCGTGCGCAGGTCGCGGATCTGGCCGGCCCGGAGCGGGATGAGGCAGCTGTGGCAGATGCCCATCCGGCAGCCGCTGGGCATCAGCACGCCGGCGTCCTCGCCGACGTCGAGCAGGGGCGTGTCGCCGTCGGCTTCGACTTCACGGTCGGAGGCTTCGAAGGTCACCAGACCGCCGTCGTGCCCCTCGCCGCCGGCCAGGCTGGTGCTGAAGCGTTCGATCGTCAGGGTTGCCGCCGTGTCGGAGGTGCCAGGTGCCGCTTCGGATTCCCAGAGCGCCTCTGCGGCGTCGAGGAAGCCCTCGGGGCCGCAGGCGTAGGCGGCGCGGTCCCGCCAGTCCGGGCACAGCGCGTCAAGCCCGGCCGCGGAGCTGAAATCGAGCCGCCCGCGTTCCCCGGTGAACCAGTGGGTGACCTTGAAATTGGGGAATTGGTCTGCGAGTTCGGCCAGTTCTTCGCGGAAGATGGCGTCCGCCGCCGTCCGCGCCGTGTGGATGAGGACGACGTCGGCATCGGGACGGTGCGGGACAAGCGTGCGGACCATCGACATCACCGGGGTGATGCCGCTGCCCGCGGTGAGCATGAGCAGCGGGCGCGGATGCTCGGGGAGGACGAAGTCGCCCTGCGGCGGCGCGAGGAAGAGAACGTCGCCCGGCTTGGTGGTGCGGACCAGGGTCCCGGAGACGGCACCCATGTCCGTGACGGTGATGGCGGGGTCCTCGCCGGCGGGCGCGCTAAGCGAATAGGACCGCCAGTGGCGCACGCCGTTGAGTTCGACGCCGATGCGGGCCCACTGGCCTGCGCGGTGCGCTTGCCAGCCTCGGCCGGGACGGAAGAAAATGGTGGCGGAATCGGCCGTTTCTGGAACCACCCGGGTAACCACGCCGCGCAACTGGCGGGCAGAAAATACGGGGTTGAACAGCGACAGAATGTCTTCTGGAGCTAGTGGGGTGGTCAGTAGAGATGCGGCGCGCGCCAGCTTACGGAGCCGGATCATCTAATAAGCCTATGTCAGGCTGAGTCATAATTCTTCACTCAAGGCATACGATCGACTCAAAGAAACTATCTCTACGAAACAATTTTTGGGATACCCGCCATGGATGCTCCTCCCGCCGGCCACCCCGGCTACCCCGCCTACGACCCGCCGTGGCTGGCGTTGCCGAAGGAGGTCAGCGACATGCTCCGGCCCAGGATGCCCGGCATCGTGGAGGCCATCATCGACGCCGTGCCACAGCTGGTTCCCGCCTATGCACGGCCGATCGAGGGCCGCTTCGGGCGGGGGCTGCGGCGCGGCGTCGCGACGGCCCTGGACCGCTTCCTGCAGCTTCCGGGCACCACGCTGCCGGCGCTTTCCGAGGAGAGCCGGCAGCTTGTGGCGGGCCTGGGCAGCGGCGAGTTCCGGCAGGGCAGGAGCATGGATGCCCTGCTTAGCGCCTACCGGATGGGCGCCCGCGTGACGTTCCGCGAGATGTCCAAGGTCTCGGTGGAACACCATCTGGGCCAGAACGTGGTGGTGGACCTCGGCGAATCGATCCTGGCCTACATCGACGAGCTCTCCGCGGTCAGTGCCGAGGCCTACGCTTTTGAGCAGTCCGAACGCGCCGGCGCGGTGGACCGGCGCCGCACCGAGCTGCTGGACCTGCTGCTGCTGGGGCAGGCGGACGAGGCGGCGCTGCGCCAGACGGCGGCAATGGCGGACTGGTCCCTGCCCGCGCGCATGACGGTGGTGACGCTGCCGGTGGACCGGGCCGCCGGACTGCGGCTGCGGCTCGGCCCGGGAACCCTGGTGATCGAACGCGAGACCGACGCCGTGGCTCTGGTCCCGGCACGCAACTCCAAGTCCGCCCGCAAGGACCTGGAAAAGGCGCTCCGGGGCCGCGGCGCCTCCGTGGGGCCGGCCGGCGGCTGGGAGAAGGTCCCCGAGTCCCTGCGGCTGGCCGTGCTGGCGGCATCGGTTTTGCCGCACCGGGACGGTCCGGAGGACCCCCCGATCTGGGCGGATGAGCATCTCGCTGCGGTGATCCTCGGCGCCGAGCCCTCCGCCATCACCGAGCTGGCCAACCGCCGCCTGGCCCCGCTCGAGGGGCTCCGCCCGGCGCAGCGCGAACGGCTCGCCGAAACCCTGTTGTCCTGGTTGCGCCACTGGGGACAGCGCGCGCCGGTGGCCGCCGAACTGGGCATCCACCCGCAGACCGTGGGCTACCGGGCGGCCCAGCTGCGCGAGCTGTTCGGGGACGCGCTGGAGGACCCGGTGGCACGGTTTGAGCTGGAGCTCGCGCTGCACGCCGGCAGGCGCTGACCCCGAGGCGCTGACCCGTCGACCAGCGCTGACCCGGCGACGCCGGCGGCTAGCTGGCGATCGCCTCGCGGGTGTGAAGCCGCATTTCAAGGTCGTTCATGACGATCGCGGCGAGGTCCTCGAGTGTCCGGGTGTCCTCGGCGGTGAACTCCCGCGGCTCCCGGTCCAGGATGCAGAAGGTGCCGAGGTTGAATCCGTCAGGGGTGCGAAGCGGAACCCCGGCATAGAACTGCAGCCCGAACTCCCCGGCTACGAGCGGGTTGGACAGGGTCCGCGCGTCCCTCGCGGCATCCTCGATGATCCAGGGCCCGTCCTGCAGGATCGCCGAGGCGCAAAGCCCCGGATCCCTGCCGATCTGGGTGACATCGGTGCCGTGGTGGGCCTTGAACCAGATCCGGTCGTGGTCCACAACGCTGACGATAGCGACCGGCACCGAAAACACCCGGGCAGCGAGTGCCGCGATCCGGTCGAAGACGCCGTCCTCGGGCGTGTCAAGGATCCGGTACCGCTCGACGGCGCGCATCCGGCCGTCCTCGTCGTTGGCCGCCGTCGCACGGTGCTGCCGGTGGCGGCCGGCGCCGTTGATGACTTCCTGGCGCAGGGCAAGGGAAACCTCGCGGGCGTCCGGCCGGGCGGCCGGGTCGCGGGACAGCATGGAGGACAGCAGCGCCACCCACATTGGGGCGAGCTCCTCCGGGATCTGCGGGTCGTGGAGCAGCCGGGCGACGGCGGACTGGATTGGTGCGCCCGGGTAGGCCATCTTGCCGGTCAGCCCCTCGAGCAGCACGAGTCCGAGCGAGTAGATGTCGCTGGCCGGGCCGGCCGGTTCGCCGCCGGCCTGCTCGGGGCTGAGGTAGGCCGGGGTCCCGGAGGTGCCGCCGTCGTCGTCCGCGCGGTTGTGCCCCAGGATGGCCGCGACGCCGAAGTCGGTCAGTTTGGCCCGGGGGCGGCGGTCGTCGTTGCTGTAGTCCACCAGGAGGATGTTGGCCGGTTTGATGTCCCGGTGCACAATCCCGTGGTGGTGGATGTAGGACAGCCCGTCAGCCAGGTCGTAGCCGATGTGGGCCATGTGCGCGGCGGAGAGCGGCCCCTGCAGGGACCGGTGGCGCAGGTCCTGGCCGCGGACGAGTTCCATCACGAGGTAGGTGAGCCGGGAGTCCGGATTGCTGAGGTCGGCGCCGGCGTCGAACAGGGTCACCAGGGCGTGGTGGCTCATCCCCGCGAGGATCCGCACTTCCTGGCCCTGGCGACGGGTGTGCTCAAGGTCGTCCGCGTCATTGCGGAAGAGCTTGACCGCCACCTCGCGCTGCAGCAGTTCGTCGTGCGCCCGGTAAACAGTTGATTGGCTTCCCCTGCCAATGAGGGCTTCGATCCGGTACCGCCCGCTGAGCAGAAGGCCGGATTCCATAGTTATTGTCAACGAGTTTTCTTGTTCCCTCAAAACGGGTCCGCACGTGGAATCGGACAGAGCAGTCCTAAAAGCCAGCCAGATCGGCAAGCGCCCGCGAAATTAGCAAGGTTACTTATGGTATCGCGGAATGCGGATTCAGGAAGACCTTCGGGCGGGAAATTTCGGGAACCCCCGGCGGGGCTCCCGGCGGTGTCCGGAGGCTATTTAGCCGGGTTGTGCGTGCCGATCGGCACCAGCGTCAGATCCGGGTGGTTCTTCTCGATCCGGCGCAGGGCCCAGACGTCGTTGAACAGCGCCAGGTACTCGCCGTCGGAGCGCAGCAGCACCTCGGCGCCCGGCACGTTGGCCAGCGCCGGCATCGCGTCCGCAGTCGTGATCCGGGCCAGCGAGTAGGGCAGCCGCTCAAGCCGCATCGGGGCGCTGAAGTCGTGCGCCATCCGGTCCTCGACGACCTCGAACTGCATCGGGCCGACGGCGGCCAGCACGGGTGCCTGGTCGCCGCGGATGTCGGAACGGAGCACCTGGATGACGCCCTCGTGCTCGAGCTGTTCGATGCCGCGGCGGAACTGCTTGAAGCGGCTGGGGTCCTTGGAGCGGGCCACCTGGAAGTGCTCGGGGGCGAACAGCGGGATGGCCGGGAACTCCACCGGCTGCTCCAGGAACAGGCTGTCCCCCACGCGCAGCGAGGAGGCGTTCACGAGACCCACGACGTCACCGGGGAAGGCCTCGTCGATCACCTCGCGTTCGCGGCCGAACACCTGCTGGGCGTACTTTGTGGCGAATGATTTCCCGGTCCGGCCCTGCGTGACCACCATGCCGCGTTCGAAGACGCCGGAGCAGACCCGGATGAACGCGACGTGGTCGCGGTGGGCCTTGTTCATGCCCGCCTGGACCTTGAAGACGAACCCGGCGAACGGGGCGTCGACGGGCCGCGCGGCGCCGTCGACGTCGGGCCGCGGGGCAGCGGGCGGGGCGAAGTCCACGAGGGCGTCGAGGATTTCCTTCACGCCGAAGTTCAGCGCGGCGGAGCTGAACAGGATCGGCGTCGCCTTGCCGGCGTGGAAGGCGTCCACATCGAACGCCAGGTTGGATTCGATCACGAGACCGGCCTCGTCCACGGCGTTGGACCAGTCGCCGCCCTGGCTGGCGGCGGCCTCCTCCGGGGTGAAGTACTCCGTCAGGGCGATGTTGGCGCCGGCATTGTTGCGCTTGAACTGGGCGAAGCGGTCGTTGCGCAGGTCCCAGACGCCGCGGAAGTCTCCGGAGATGCCGACCGCCCAGGTTAGGGGCATGGGCTGCAGGCCGGTCCGTTCGGTGATCTCATCCATCAGGGCCAGGGCGTCCAGGCCGGGCCGGTCCCACTTGTTGATTACGGTGATGATGGGCAGGTTCCGCTGCTTGCAGACCTCGAAGAGCTTCATGGTCTGGGTTTCCAGGCCCTTGGCCGCGTCCACGAGCATCACGGCGCAGTCGACGGCGGCCAGCACCCGGTAGGTGTCCTCCGAGAAGTCCGCGTGGCCCGGGGTGTCCAGCAAGTTGATGACGGTGTCGCGGTAGGCGAACTGCAGCGCTGCCGAGCTGATCGAGATGCCGCGGTCCTTCTCCATCTGCATCCAGTCGGAGACGGTTTCCTTGCGGTTGGCCTTGCCGCTGGACGCGCCGGCGGTGCCGATCACCTTGGCGTGCAGGGCCAGGGCCTCGGTCAGCGTGGACTTGCCGGCGTCGGGGTGGGAAATGACTGCGAAGGTCCGGCGCCGGGCTGCCTGCTTGTGAATCTCGTGGACTCGGGCGGGGCTGTGGACTTCTTGGGACACGGTGCTACTTTCGCTGCGGCTGGGAACGGGTCACGGCGCGGAGAGCCCGCGGTACACCCTAGGCAACAAGTTTATCGCAGGCGGCGGCAGGCCCGGGCGGACGGCCGAAAACGCGGGTTCCGCGGACGGGCGGACGGCCGTCTCCGCGGGACCGGCGGGCAACGGTAAATGGGGCACTTTGAGGCTTGACCGTGCGGAAACCGCCCGCCGTTGCCTCTATGATGGTGCTTACGGGAAACCGGGCACTTTTGTTCTTGCCGGCCAACGATGGAATAACCATCAAAACCGGCGTACTTGCGGGCGGCGTCCTGCACCTTTGAAGGGGTAAACCTATGGCTCGGAGTCCCGAAGATGCACTCAAGGCGACTTTGGCCAGGGTGGCACCGGGGACGGCCCTGCGGGACGGCCTGGAGCGCATCCTCCGCGGACGTACCGGCGCCCTGATCGTGCTGGGCATCGACCGGACCATCGAATCCATTTGTTCGGGCGGCTTCGAGATCGGAATCGACTTCTCCCCCACCCGGCTGCGGGAACTGGCCAAGATGGACGGCGCTATTGTCTGCGACAAGGATGCGAGCAACATCCTGCGGGCCGGCGTCCAGCTGGTGCCCGATTCCAGCATCGAGACCCAGGAGACGGGAACCCGGCACCGGACCGCGGAACGGGTTGCCATCCAGACCGGCGTTCCGGTCATCTCCGTGAGCCAGTCGATGCAGATCATCGCGCTCTATGTGAACGGGCTGCGGCACGTCCTGGAAGGCTCCGAAAAGGTCCTGGCCCGCGCCAACCAGGCCCTCGCCACGCTGGAGCGGTACCGCTCGCGCCTGGACCAGGTGACCAGTTCGCTGTCGGCCCTGGAGATCGAGGCCATGGTGACGGTCCGCGATGTGGCCGTGACCCTGCAACGCCAGGAGATGGTGCGGCGGATCTCCGAGGAGATCTCCCAGTACGTGCTGGAACTCGGCGAGGACGGCCGGCTGCTCTCACTCCAGCTGGACGAACTGACGGTGGGCCGCGGGCCGGGCAGCGACGTGATCATCCGGGACTACTCGGGCCCCAGCGCCTCCGCCGCAGACATCGAAAACGCCGTCAAGGCCCTGGTGAACCTGGGGCCCACCGAGCTCATCGACCTGGGCAAGATCGCTGGCATCGTCGGCTTCGCCGGCGGCGAGGCGAACCTCGACGCCGTCGTGCAGCCGCGCGGATACCGCTTGCTTTCCGGCCTCAAAGCGGTGCCGAAGGCCGTCGCCGACCGCCTGGTGGACCACTTTGGCGGGCTGCAGTTCCTGATGGCAGCCACCATTGATGACCTCATGACGGTGGACGGCATCGGCGACCAGCGCGCCCGGACGGTCCGCGAAGGCCTGAGCCGGATGGCCGAGGCCAGCCTGCTGGACCGGTTCCTCTAGACGGGTTCCTTCTAGAGCCCGTCCGCTGCTCCGTAGCGGCCCTTTCCGGCCCGCACAACGGCACCTGCGGAGCAGTCGAAAAGGACTAGCCGAGCTGGAAGACGGCCTTGGGGCTGGTCTTGTTGCCGAGCCGGGCAGTGAAGACGTAGTAGGCACCGCCGCCGCCCGGCTGGGCCTCCACGACCTTGCAGCCCTCGGTGGACCGGTTGCGGTTCCACGGGAAGTTCGCCGTCTCGCTGCCGCCGGGGCGGATCGTCTTGACCAGGTCGCTGCTCTCCGCCTGGCAGTCCCGGGACGAGAAGATCCGGTCCGAGCCGCTGGTGATCAGGTACTCCATCTGCGAGGTCCCGAGGTTGACCTCACACGGCACCTTGTTGCCGTTGGTGACCTTGAGGGTCAGCAGCGGGTTCTCGGAAGCCGCGTAGGCGGCCTTGTCCGTGGCCGCGGTGACCTTCAGCAGCGTCTCGTCGCAGCCAGCTCCCGCCGTTGGCGGGGCCCCGGCGGACGCCTGCGGGCTGGCGGGGGTGCTGCCGGGATTGGCCGGCCGGGTCGAGTCGCCGGCAGTGGCCGCCGGTGTTTCGCCGTTGAGGGCGTTGGAAATCGCTGCGAAACCGCCGACAACGAGGGCAAGCACCAGCAACAGGGCGGCTCCGACGAAGAGCCGGCGTCGGCGGTAGACAGGGCTAAGGGGTTTCCGGGCCGGCCTGCCGCTGGTCTTTGCCTTGGCGGAAGCCTTCGGTCCCGAACCGTGCGTTCCTGAGTTGCCTTGCCTGACCATCCTTCTAGGCTAGATAACGCCGCGGGTTATGCCGGCCCACCACGCCGCTGGCCGCACTATGGTGCCCGTCTCTATTAAGCTGGTTCGATCAAAGCCTTAGCCGATTCCCCCGCCCTCCCCGCTGCCCCGGTCCTCCCGCCGGCGCCGGCTGTGCCGCTCGCCGAGCTGCATGCCGCCCTGGACTCCTGGTTTGGTGACACCGCCCGCGATCTTCCCTGGCGGGCGGCGGACTGTTCCGCCTGGGGTGTGCTGGTCAGCGAAATTATGCTCCAGCAGACCCCGGTGGTCCGGGTGCTGCCCGTGTGGGAGGAATGGCTGCGGCGCTGGCCCGCCCCGGCCGATCTCGCCCGGGAGCCTGCCGGGGAGGCTGTCCGGTCGTGGGGCCGGCTGGGGTATCCGCGGCGGGCGCTCCGGCTGCACGCGGCCGCCGCCGCGATTGTGGACAACCATGGCGGCGCGGTTCCCGGCAGTTACCCGGAACTGCTGGAACTTCCCGGCGTGGGCAGCTACACGGCCGCCGCCGTCGCCGCGTTCGCCTTCGGCCGCAGGGAGACCGTGGTGGACACCAATATCCGCAGGGTCCACGCCCGACTGTTCACCGGGACCGCGCTGCCGGCGCCGGCCCTGACGGCCGGTGAAATGCGGCTGGCCGCGCAGCTGCTGCCCGACGACGGCGCCGCCTCGGTGCGCTGGAACGCCGCCGTGATGGAGCTGGGGGCGCTGGTCTGCACGGCCCGGGCGCCGAAGTGCGGTCAATGCCCCGTCCGCGGCGCGTGTGCCTGGCTCGCCGCCGGCGAACCTCCCCCCACCTACACGCCCAAGGGGCAGGCCTGGCACGGGACGGACCGTCAGGTGCGCGGTGCCGTGATGGCCGTCCTGCGCCTGGCCGAGTCACCGGTGGCCCGCGAACTGCTGGAGCAGGCCCCTGCGGACCTGGGCTTCGACGCTGACGGAATTGGCGTCCCGCTCGCGGCGCTGCACCGGCTGAACCCGGCGCCCGAGCAGCTGGAACGGGCCCTTTCCGGGCTGCTCAGCGACGGCCTGGCCGAGCTGCATCCGGGCGGTCTGCGGCTGCCCGGCTGACCTGCTCCTAACTACGCCTAGGGCTCTCCGAAGCCGGCCTTGATCAGGCCACCCAGGTAGTCGACCGCCTTGCCCGCGTCCGCCCCGCTGGCTTCGATATGCAGGACGGTTCCTTTCGCGGCGCCAAGCATCATAAGTTCCGTCATGGACGCACCGTCGACCCCGTTGATGGTGACGTCGGCGTCCATCCCGGCCAGGCCGCCGGCAATCTTCGCCGCGGGCCGCGCGTGCATCCCGGCCTGGTTGACGAGTTCGAAGTCGCCCTGGGCATCCGGCGGCTGCTGGTGCGCGTGTTCGGGCCCGTGCGGGTGGGCCGGGGGGCGGTAGACGGCTTCGGCCGCGTCCTTCACCGTCCCGGCGTCGGCCCCCGTCTGGGCGGAAACGGCTGCCGCGACGAGTCCTTCGATCAGCGGGGCATCGGCCAGGTGGATGGACTCCGGTTCGGCGGCGAACTCCACCGCCGATTCCGCTGTCATGACGGCGGAACCAAGGTCGGTGAGCACCACGATGCCGCTTCCCCCGGCCGCCCGTTCCAGAGCGGCCATTACCTTCTCCAGGCTGGTTCCGATCCGGCCGTCGTCGGTGCCGCCGGCCGCCACGATCATGACATCTGGCGCCATTTGGGCGGCGAGCTCGACGGCGCCGTCGGCGATCTTTTCGCTGTGCGAGACCACGACGAGCCGGACGGTCATTCGGCGGCCCCCACGGCGGCGCGCAGGATCAGGGCACTGGATACAGCTCCGGGGTCGCGGTGGCCGATGCTGCGCTCCCCCAGGTAGCTGGCGCGGCCCTTGCGGGCCAGCATCGGGTCGGTGGACACAGCGCCGGCCTCGGCCGCATCGGCCGCCGCGGCCAGGACCTTGCGGACGTCGCCCTCGCCGGCCGCGGCCGCCGAGGCATCCACGGCAGGAGTCCAGGCGTCCACCATCGTCTTGTCTCCGGATTCGGCCTTGCCGCGGGCCACGATGCCGTCGCGGGCAGCCTGCAGCGCCGCGGCCAGCGTGGCGGCGTCAATGTCGGCGGCGTCCCCGAGGGCCGTTGCGGCCCGCAGGAAGGCTGTTCCATAGAGCGGCCCGGCGGCGCCGCCCACCTTGGACATCAGGGTCATGGCGGTGAGTTTCAGTGCCGCCCCTGCAGTTTCCGGGGGCGCTTCGGCAAGTTTGTCCATCACGGCTTTGAAGCCGCGGTCCATGTTTTCGCCGTGGTCGGAGTCTCCGATCGGCCGGTCCAGCTCAATGAGTTCAACCCTGTGCTCGGCCATTGCCTCGGCGGAGAGCGTCAGCCACCGCACGGCCCAGTCGACGTCCAGCCCCACGTTCAGACGCCCCAGCGCAGGGCGGCCGTGTGGACGGGCGCGTCCCAGAGCCCGGTCATTTCCTCGTCGAGGCGCAGGACGGTGATGGAGCAGCCCTGCATCTCAAGCGAGGTGATGTAGTTGCCCACCAGCGAGCGCGCCACGGTGACGCCCTGGTCCGCGAGCCTTTGCGCGGCCCGGCGGTAGACGATGTACAGCTCGCTCAACGGTGTGCCGCCCATGCCGTTGACGAACAACAGGACCTTCTCCCCCGGGGCGAGGCCGAGGTCGCTGACGACGGGGTCCAGCAGGCGGTCGGTGATGCCGTCGGCGGGCTCCATCGGAATCTTGTGCCGGCCGGGCTCGCCGTGGATGCCGATGCCGATCTCGATCTCGTTGTCCTCGAGCTCAAAGCTGGGCACCCCGGCGTGCGGGACGGTGCAGGCGCTCAGGGCCACGCCCATGCTGCGCACGTTCTGGTTGACGCGGTCGCCGATGGCGGCGACGGCGTCCAGGCTGTCGCCGCGTTCGGCGGCGGCGCCAGCGATCTTCTCGACCAGGACGGTTCCGCCCACGCCGCGGCGCCCTGCGGTGTAGAGCGAGTCCTGCACGGCGACGTCGTCGTTGACCAGCACCGTGCGGACCTCCACGCCCTCGGCCTGCGCCAGTTCGGCGGCGGTCTCGAAGTTCAGCACGTCTCCGGTGTAGTTCTTCACGATGTGCACAACGCCGGCGCCGGAGTTCACCGCAAGCGTGGCCGGCAGGATCTGGTCCGGGGTGGGTGAGGTGAACACTGCGCCGGGTACTGCGGCGTCGAGCATCCCCATTCCGACGTAGCCGCCGTGCAGGGGTTCGTGGCCGCTGCCGCCGCCGGAGACCAGCCCGACCTTCCCTGCCACCGGGGCGTCCTTGCGGACGATGTATTTGGGATCCGGGTAGACAGTCACAAGGTCGGCGTGAGCGAGCCCGAACCCCTCCACTGACTCGTCGACCACGGCCTTGGGATCGTTGATGAGTTTCTTCATGGCTGTGCTCCCTGGATGGTTGTCCTGGCTGCTTGCTTAGACCCTACTACCGGGGCCCTGCCAGCGGTAGGCTCCGGGTTCAACCACTGCCGGGGCGCTCAGGATCCGGGTGCAGTCTCCGGCGCGAAGCTCGGCCAGGCGTCCGGACCAAGCGCCACCCGGGGCTGCAGCCGGCGCGCGGCGGCGGCATCGGCACTACCGCCGCAGTTACCGCCGGGCGAGTCCGGCTGCACCGGCGCGGCATCGATCGTCATTTGGAATGCGGAGAAATCTGGAAAAATCACGCGATTCTGCAATTTCTGCCTCCGGAAGCTGGCGGCCCGCCCCATCGGGCCGGGATCAGTTTATCCACCAAGTTGATTTGGCGGAAGACCCCCGTTTCAGGCAGCTGCGGGAAGCGCCTAGAGCGTCCGGATCATCCGGGTGTTGCCCAGGGTATTGGGCTTGACCCGCGCGAGGTCCAGGAATTCGGCGACGCCTTCGTCGTGCGAGCGCAGGAGCTCCGAGTACACCACCGGATCCACGGCCGTCTGGTCCGCCATCACGTCGAAGCCGTGCTTCTTGAAAAAGCCCACCTCGAAGGTCAGGCAAAACACGCGGGAGATGCCCAGCGCTTTCGCATCCTCCAGCAGCCGCTCCACCAGCAGGTGTCCGACGCCCTTGCCGCGCCACGCGTCCGAGGTGGCCAGGGTGCGCACCTCCGCCAGGTCCTCCCACATCACGTGCAGCGCGCCGCAGCCGATCACCTCGCCGTCGGGTGCTTCGGCGATCCGGAACTCCTGGAGGCTTTCGTAATAGGCGACGGTTTCCTTGGCCATCAGGATCCGCTGGTCGGCCAGGGGTGCCACCAGGGTCTTGATGGCGGCAACGTCGCCGGTGCGGGCAGGGCGGATGCGGATCGTCTCAGTCACAGCCCAATCCTACGGCGCGGCCCGTTGCGCCCCCGCCCCGGCCGGGCGCCGGCCGGGCCGGGCCGGCGGCTGGCGGGCGGCTCAGAGACCGAGTTCGTCCGGCACCGGGATGTCCTTGTCCAGCAGGTTCCTGGCCAGGAAGTGTTCGACGACGCCGTACCAGACCTTGGCGTGCTGCGGCTGCAGGATCCAGTGGTTCTCGTCCGGGAAGTAGAGGAAACGGTGGTCGGTTTCGCCGTTCTCGTCGGCCGCCAGCTGCGACCTGGAGAGCAGTTCGTACCAGAGCCGCAGCCCCTCCCCGATCGGCACGCGGTAGTCCTTGTCGCCGTGGATGACCAGCATCGGCGTGCGGATGTTCTCCACATGCAGGTGCGGAGAGTTCTCCGCGGCCATCTCCGCCGTCATTTCCTTCAGCCAGTACTGCGCTGAGTCCGTGGTCGGGCCGAACTGGTCCAGGGCCCACAGGCTTGCATGGGTGACGATAGCCTTGAAACGGTCCGTGTGGCCTGCCACCCAGTTGGCCATATAGCCGCCGAATGATCCGCCCATCGCCGCGGTGCGTGTCTCGTCGATGTCGGGGCGCTGCTCGACGGCGTCGGTGATCGCCATCAGGTCCAGGAACGGAGCCTTGCCCCACTCGCCCCAGCCGCGCTGGATGTGGTCCTGGCCGTAGCCGGTGGACAGGGCCGGATCCGGGAGCAGCACCGCGTAGCCCCGGGCCACGAGCAGCCACGGGTTCCAGCGCCAGGTCCAGGCGTTCCAGGAGCCCAGCGGGCCGCCGTGGATCCAGAGCAGCAGCGGAGCCGGGTTTGTGGCCGATGCATCTTCCGGCAGGGCCAGGTAACCGGGCACCCGGCTGCCGTCCGCCGAGGTCGTCTCCACCCGCTCGAGCCTGCCGCGGTAGGCAGGGCGCTCGGCCGGGGCCGGCAGCCGGGTGACGTCGCCGCTGGCGAGGTCGATCCGGACGGCTTCCGCCGGAAATTCATAGGAACTGCGCAACGCATAGGCGCTCCGCCCGTCCGGGGAGACGGCGACGTCGGTGTAGGCGGCCGGGTCGGCCGTCAGCCGCACGGGCGCGGTGTCCCCGCCGGCGCTGCCGGGCACGGCGATGCGGAACACCGGCGAAGCCCCGTCTTCGTCCGCCGTCACAAGCACGGCCGATCCGTCCGGAAGCCAGGCCGCGGGGTGCGCCCAGCGGTCCCAGCCCTGCGCGAGCGGCGTCAGCGCCGCATCGCCGTCGGCGGAGCCGTCGCTGTCGGCGGAGCCGTCGACATCGAGGAGGTGCAGCGCGATCCGGGGCGCCTGCTCCGGAGTGGTGTCGGTCTCGCTCAGCACCACCAGGGTCCGGCCGTCAGGGCTGACCGGGCCGGGGAAGTAGCTCATGCCCTCGGTGTCGAGCAGGACCCGGCGGGTGCCGGTGGCGACGTCGACGGCCACGAGCACGGTACGGGAGTCGGCATTGGCGAGCGGCCGGGTGAAGCTGCTGTAGACCGTCTTCCCGTCCGGGCTGACGACGGTATCCGCCTCGCGGAGTCCGTTTCCGGCGTCGGGGGTCAGGTTGCGCAGCTTGACCGGCGGGAGGGCGTCGACCGTCACCGGCTTCCCGGGCTCCGGCTCCGCACCGGGCTCGACGGCGAACAGCCGCGGCTGCGCGGGGCCCAAGTCCGCGTCCCAATAGCGCACCGGGTAGCCGCTGTGCAGGATCGCGGCCACCTTGTTGTCCTTGCGGTCCTTGCGGCGCTCCTCGTCGTTCTCCTCGTCGGTGGAACCGGCGAGGACGGATGCCGTGACGAAGAGGGCGTCGGCCTCTTTTGCGGCCAGGAGGCCGCCGATGCCGCCGGCGCGGGAGAGCGCGACGCGGGCCTCGCCGCCGTCGGCCGGGAGGACCCAGAGGGCTTTGACCGGCTCGGCGTCCGGGCTCTCGGGGTCCGGGCGCGCGGAAGTGAAGTACAGGCTGCCGTCCGCCGCGAACACGGCGCCGGCCTCGCCCTTGGCGCTGCGCGTGATCCGCCGGGCCTGCTTCTGGCCCGCAGGATCCAGCTCCCACAGCGCGGTACGGTATTCGGTGCCCTTGTCGTTGAGCGTGGCCACGGTGGTGACGAGCCGTCCGCCGTCGGGGCTCAGCGCCAGGCCGCTCACCCGCGGAAGAGCGAGGTAATGGTCCAGGTCGTGGAACGGGGTCTCGGGGTGTTCGGCCGGGGTCTGCGTATCGGTAGAAGCCATGCCCTCGATTCAACACCCCTTGTGCGCCGGATCACACCCCGTTCACTCAGAGTGAAACACTGCTTTCAGATTCAAGGGTGCGCAAATCGCAGCGGGCTCTCAGGGACTGTTGGCATGATGAATCCATGAACCCTGAAAAGTCCCTGCCTCGACGCTCCCTACTGCTCGGCGCCGGCGCCCTGGGCGGCAGCGCCCTGGCCCTTTCGGCCTGCACCGCTTCGCCGACCGGCACCCCGGCGACGACGGCGGCCGGGCCCTCTGTTCCGGCCGGCACCGCGGTCAAGGTGGGCAAGCTCAGCGACGTGACGGTGGGCGGCACGGCCACCGGGAAAATCAACGACAAGACGGTGGTGATCTTCCGGCCGGACGAGAAGACCGTCCTGGCGTACGACGCGACGTGCACGCATGCCGGCTGCCCGGTGGCCCCTGCCGGGGAAGACTTCGAATGCCCGTGCCACGGCTCCTCCTTCAAGGGATCCGACGGCAGCGTGCTCAACGGGCCGGCCCAGGCGCCGCTGGCCAAGTTGAAGGCGGCCATCGACGGCGAATGGATCACCGTCACGGCCTGACACCGCAGTCCCACGTCGAACACCAGGGCCCGCAGCAACCGGGCCCGCAGCAACCGCGCCCGCGACAAAAAGGCCCCGGCCGCCTCCTTGAAGGAATGAACTGGTCCCTGAAAGTTGGACTGGCTAAGTAAGAGCCTAGGCTGCGAGGGCC
>NZ_JABFMX010000008.1 GCF_013359735.1 Arthrobacter sp. C9C5 | reverse complement strand
AGGGATCCACCGCGTCTTCGATGTCCAGGATGATGGCGTCCGCGCGGGACTCCGCGGACGGTCCGAAGAGTTCCGGCTTCATGGCGTTGACCAGCAGCCAGGAGCGGGCGATTTCGGCCGGAACGTTGCGCTCAGGGATGAGGTTTTGAACGGTGCGGCTCAGCGGTGACGGTGCCGAGTTGGCATTGTCTGTCGCCAGGGACGTGGATGTAGGGAACGTCATTGGGATTCCTTTCTAAACCAGTCCGGAGAGGACTTCGGTGAGGCCATGCGGTAGTCGACCCTGTCCGATAGTTCGGGGATATCTGTCCAGACCTCGATCCCGAGTGCGGCTTCGTACATGGTGCGTGGTTGGACGGCGTCGCCTGCGATCCATAGTGCTGTGGAATCTGCCATGGCCTCATCGACGGTTCCAATGCGGATGATTTGGCCGTGCTGGCGGATCTGGACCCGCTCTCCGATAAGTCGGCGCCAATGGATGTACTGGCGGAGCACGATTGGTTCTCCGTAGTCGGGCAAGGGCCGGCTGTGGCTGCTAGTTGATGCGGTCATGGTCCGGTCAGGGCCAAGGCCACGGCGTTGCCCAGTTCTTCGGTAGTGGCGTTGCCGCCCATGTCCGGGGTGAGTGCATGGGTTCCGCGGGCTAGGACGGTTTCCATGGCGGTGGTGATCGCGGCTGCGGCTTCTAGCTCTCCGAGGTGTTCGAGCATCATCGCGGCACACCAGATCTGGCCGACGGGGTTGGCGATGCCCTTGCCGGCGATGTCCGGGGCGGACCCGTGGACCGGTTCGAAGAGGCTGGGGAACTTGCGTTCGGGGTTGATGTTTCCGCTGGGTGCGATGCCAATGGTTCCGGTACAGGCCGGGCCCAGGTCGGAGAGGATGTCGCCGAAGAGGTTGCTGGCGACGACGACGTCGAACCAGTCGGGGTGCATGACGAAGTTCGCGGCGAGGATGTCGATGTGGAACTTGTCCATGCTGACTTCGGGATATGCGGCCGCCATCTCCTGCACGCGTTCGTCCCAGTAGGGCATGGTGATGGAGATGCCGTTGCTCTTGGTGGCGGAGGTGAGGTGCTTCTTGGGCCGGCTTTGGGCCAGGTCGAAGGCATATTTGAGGATCCGGTCCACGCCGGTGCGGGTCATGACTGTTTCCTGGACAACCGTTTCGCGGTCGGTGCCTTCGAAGATCTTCCCGCCGATGCTGGAGTATTCGCCTTCGGTGTTTTCGCGCACGACGTAGAAGTCGACGTCGCCCGGCACCCTGCCTGCCAGGGGGCTGGGCACGCCGGGCAGGAGTTTGACCGGGCGGAGGCTGACGTACTGGTCGAAGTGGCGGCGGAACTGCAGGAGGCTGCCCCAC
Source organism: Arthrobacter sp. C9C5 (assembly GCF_013359735.1). Lineage (GTDB taxonomy): Bacteria > Actinomycetota > Actinomycetes > Actinomycetales > Micrococcaceae > Arthrobacter. Next base: position 164,896 of record NZ_JABFMX010000008.1, on the reverse strand, counting down.
AGCGAAACGTGGTCGGGGACGACGTCGGGCCATCCGACGGCGCCGAAGAAGATGGAATCGAACTGGTTCAGTTCCTTGAACCATCCGTCGGGGAGCATCTTTCCGTGCCGGGTGTAGTAGTCAGCCGAGGCGTAGTCGAAGTGTTCGTAGATGAGGTTCAGGTCGAAGGCTGAGGCTGCGGCGTCCAGGACGCGCAGCCCTTCGGGCACGACTTCGGTGCCGATTCCGTCGCCGGGGATGACTGCGATGCGGTGGGGGTTCGACATGACGATCCTTCGTTGTCGGTGTTGGGTGTTCGGGCTAGCGGTCGACCGGGTGTGCCGGTTCGCGGTTCTCGAGGACGTCGATGACGGCGTGCGCAGCGGCCAGGCCGGCCCGTGCCCGGGCTTCGACTGTCTGGCCGGCGAGGTGGGAGGTGATGAGGGCGTTGCCCAGGCCCCGAAGGGGGCTGCCGCCGGGCAGGGGTTCGCTCTCGAGCACGTCCAGCGCGGCGCCGGCAATGGTGCCGTCGGAAAGTGCTGTGGCCAGGGCCGCCTCATCCACGAGTGAGCCGCGGGCCGTGTTGATGAGGACGGCGGAGGGTTTCATCGCCTGCATCCGGGACGCGTCGATCAGTGTGCCTGCGCCCTGGCCGCCGCGGGTGTGCAGCGACAGATAATCGGCCTGGCGAATGACGGTATCGAGGTCGGTGAAGTGGACCGCGCCGGATTCGTGATCGGGGTGGGCGGTGCTGACCAGGACGGTCATGCCAAGGGCGATACCGAGGCTCGCCGTGGCCCGCCCGCTTGGGCCGAAACCGATGATGCCGAGGGTGGAACCGCGCAGTTCGTGGCCGGCTTCCCGGGGCCAGCGGCCTTGGCGGACTGCGCTGGTGACCTCGGCGAGGCGGCGTGCGGCCATGATGATCAGTCCGATGGTCAGTTCGGCGACCGAGTGGTGGTTTGTTCCGGGTGCGTTGCAGACCCTGATTCCTTGTTCGACGGCGGCCTGGACGTCGATGGAGTCGTACCCCACTCCGCTGCGCGCGATGACCCGCAGGGAGGCGGCGCCGGTGAGCATGTCGGCGGTGACTGGCTCGCTGGCGAGGATCGCGCCGGAGATGCCGTCGAACAACGAGCGGCGTTCCTCAAGGGTCCGCGGCCCCCGGAATGGCGAGTAGACCGGTTCCAGGCCGCGTTCGCGCAGGAGCTGGTCAACGGTGTCTCCGGGTTGGAGGTAGTCGGTGGTGATCAGGATGCGGGCGGCCATGGTGATGGTGGGTTCCTTTTTGTTGGGGCCGGCGTGGGTTGCCGTCGGCGGGGGCCTGTGGGTCTACGCGGTCAGGACCGCCGCGGTTTGCGCGGCGGTCCTGACCGGGTGCGGCCTTAGTGGACGTCGACCTTCTCGCCTTCTACCGTTTCCAGGGTTTTGGGCGCGAGGACGTTCTTCTTCCGGCCTGCGGCATGCAGGGCCTTGCGTGCTTGGTCCGGGTCGAAGTCTTTCTCCCACTTGCCCACGACGACTGCTGCCATCGCGTTGCCAAGAACGTTGATGAACACGCGGCCTTCGTTCAGGAGCCGGTCGATGCCGACGATGAGGGCGAGTGCCGCCAGCGGGATGCCGCCCACAGAGCTCAGGGTGCTGGCCAGGACGATGAAGGCGCCGCCGGCGATGCCCGCGGTGCCTTTGCTGGTGAGCATCATGACGCCGACCATGACCAGCTGCTGCTCCCAGGACAGGTCCATGCCGACGGCCTGGGCCAGGAATACCGAGGCCATGGTCAGGTAGACGGCAGATCCGTCGAGGTTGAAGGAGAATCCGGAGGGGATGACGATGCCCACGGTGGACTTGCCGACGCCCATGTTTTCGAGCTTCTTGATCAGCTGCGGAAGGACGGCTTCGCTGGAGCAGGTGCTCAAGGCGATCAGCAGTTCTGCCTTGAGGTAGCGCATGACCGCGAAGATGTTCAGTCCGCAGGCCCGGGCGATCGCGCCCAGGACTACCAGGACGTAGACGACGCAGGTTCCGGTGAACAGCAGGACAAGGTAGCCAAGCTGCTGCAGGCTTTGCGTGCCGTAGTTGGCCACGACGGCGGCGAGTGCACCGAAGGTGCCGATCGGAGCCAGGCGCATGACCCAGCTGACGATCTTGAAGATGACCGTGGAGAGGGCCTGAATGCCTTTGGTGAGGAACGCGCCGGACTCTCCGGAGACGTTCAGGGCGGCCCCGAACACGATGGAGACCATGAGCGCGGCGATGATGGTGTGGCCGGTCAGGGCCCCGAACAGCGATTCGGGAATGATATTGCTGATGAACTCGAGGCCGTCGAAGCTCTTGTTAGCGGCTGCCGGCACCTTGCTGGCGTCCAGCTTGGAGGGATCGATGTTCATGCCCGTGCCGGGATGGAAGACGTTGGCGACGACCAGGCCGATCAGCATCGACACCAGTGACAGTGCGATGAAGTAGCCCAGCGCCTTGACGCCGATGCGCCCGGCTTTGCGCAGGCTGTCCATCGAGGCGATGCCGAGCGACACCACGCAAAACACCACCGGGATCACGATCATCTTCACCAGGGCGATGAACCAATCGCTCAGGGGCGTGAGCTGTTTGCCGACGGACGGCAGGAGGAACCCGACGGCGATGCCTAGGACGGCGCCCAGGACGACTTGGAACCAGAGTTCGCGCATCAGCCGGCCAAACCGGGATCGTTGCTTGGACGCGGCGGAATGTTGCGGATTCTGCAGGGTGTGGGACGACATCTTGGGTGCTCCTTTGCACGTCAGATTGAGGACAGCGAGGGGTGCGGTCCCGGGCAGTCCTGCTGCCCGGGACCGGGGCACTACCGGATTGCTTAGTTGTGCAGTGCGCGCAGGACCTTATAGAACTCGGCCTTGCCTTCGAGCCCGATGCCCGGCAGATCGCCCGGGGCCACGCGGCTGTTGAGGATGACGGCGTCGTCGGTGAAACCGCCGGTGGGCTGGAACTCGCCCGGGTAGGACTCGTTGCCGCCAAGTTTGAGGGCCGCCGCGATGTGCAGGGAGAACTGGTGTCCGCCGTGCGGGATGCACCGGCGCGAGGACCAGCCGTGCTGGGCCAGCATGTCCTGGATCCGGCGGTATTCGGTGAGGCCGTAGCTCAGGGCCGGGTCGACCTGGATGAAGTCGCGGTCCGGGCGCATCCCGCCGTAGCGGACCAGGTTGCGGGCATCCTGCAGGGAGAACAGGTTCTCTCCGGTCGCGATCGGGTTCCTGTAGTGCTCGGACAGGGTGGCGTTCAGGGCGTAGTCCAGCGGGTCGCCGACTTCCTCGTACCAGAACAGCCCGTACTGGTCGATGGCTTTGCCGTATTCCAGTGCCGTCTCCAGGTCGAACTTGCCGTTGACGTCCACCATCAGGCGGGAAGCGTCGCCGTCGAGCACCTCGATCACCGCCTCGATGCGGCGGAGGTCTTCGGCGAGGTCGGCGCCGCCGATCTTCATCTTTACGACGTTGTAGCCCTTGGCCAGGAAGCCGCGCATCTCGTTCTGCAGGTCCTCCAGGCTCTTGCCCGGCGCGTAGTAGCCGCCGGCTGCATAGACGAAGACGTCCTTGTCCGGGTTGCCGTCGCCGTAGTGGTCTGAGATCCACCGGTACAGCGGCACTCCGGCGATCTTGGCTGCGAGGTCGTGCAGGGCCATGTCGGCGACGCCGACGGCGACCGAGCGTTCACCGTGGCCACCGGGCTTCTCGTTGGACATCATCAGGTCCCAGGCCTTCTCCGGAGAAAGCTGGCCGTCCTCATCGAGGAGATCTTCGGACGGGGCATCCATGAGGCGCGGCAGGATGCGGTCTTGCAGGATGCCCGTGGCGTTATAGCGGCCGTTGGAGTTGAATCCATAGCCAACCAGGGGCTTTCCGTCGACGAACACGTCGCTGACGAGCGCAATGATGGTGCAGTCCATCTTGGTGAAGTCAATGAACGCGTTCCGGATCGAGGAGCTGATGGGGATGGTGCCTACGTGGGCGGAAACGATTTTCATTCTTTGGTCTCTCCTATTGAATATCTTATTTCTTATAAGACTTCACCTCAGGCTGGACCGCTTAATCATTCGGGCGGCAGCCTCACGAGCGAATATCTTATAAGACTTGCGTCAAAGGCTAGCCCGGGGTGACGCGGAGCACAAGCCTCGGAGCCAAATTTCTTATAAGATGTCTCCAGAACCTACACTGTGAGCAACGGGGCCACACCTCGGTGAGAGATTCGGAGCGGCAGATGAGCACGACGAACGTCTTTTCCAGCAAGGGCAGCCTGGCGTACAGCGAGCTGCGCCAACTGATCCTCTCTGGCGGCCTTGCCCCGGGCTCGCGCATCTCCCAGTACGAACTGGCGGAGAGCATGCAAATGAGCATCACCCCGCTACGGGAAGCGATCCGCAGGCTCTCAAGTGAAGGCCTGATCACCATGGACACCCACCGGGACTCCCGCGTGGCTGACATGAGCGCCTCGGAGGCCCGCGAGCTACTGGAGGTTCGCCTTTCCCTCGAGCCATCGGCAACGGCGTTGGCAGCCTCGCGCAGGACCAAGGCTGACATCGACGCCATGCGCTCAGCAGCCGACAAGCTCCTGCCTGTCACGCGGGTGTGGGGCGAGGACGCGATCACGGTGCACCGCGAATTCCACCGGGCCGTCTACGCCGCCTCGCACAACGACTTCATGATTAAGCTTCTGGACGACCTGTGGGACAAATCCGACCGCTACCGCCGCATCGGCCTCGAGCTGCCGTCCGGGGATGAGCCCCGCACGATCGACCTGAATCAGCACCACCAGATCCTCGACCTGGTCATCGCCGGCGACGGCGCCGGTGCGGCCGAGCTCGCCCGCACCCACATCGCCAACAGCCTCACTGCATCGGTAACCGGAGCCCTGGAGGAACGCGAGAACGGGCAGTCGGGCACACTGGAAAAAACCGCCTAAGTTCTGCGAAATTTCCGCAGGCTAAAGGTTTCGGCACAGACTGAAGGCGCTGCTGGATTTGAACCGGGCCGGCTCGGTAGCGTGAAGAGCATGAACATCAGACTTGAGAACGTCGGCATCGCCGTGCGCGACCTCGAGGAGGCGATCGCGTTCTTCACCGACCTCGGCCTGGCGGTCGTCGGCCGGGACACCGTCAGCGGCGATTGGACCGACACCGCCGTCGGGCTTGACGGCAATCACGCCAAAATTGCCATGCTCGAAACGCCGGACGGTCACGGCCGCCTCGAGCTCTTTGAATACATCCACCCCGAGGCGATCGAGACGGCGCCAACCCGTCCCAACGAGATCGGTATGCACCGGGTCGCCTTCTCAGTCCCTGACATCGACCAAGCCCTGGAAATAGCCGCGCGGCACGGCTGTTATCCGCTGCGCGGCGTGGCGACCTATAAGGACATCTACAAGCTCACGTACCTCCGCGGTCCCAGCGGCATCCTCGTGATGATCGCCGAGGAATTGAAGAAAAACTGAGGGCTCGGCCCCGAATTGCCCCTGTTGCAGGGCTTACCGGGCTGATCGAAGCACTCCGTGCCGTCAAGGAACCCTGGGATAGGGTGGTCGCATGCTTGAGATTCGCCCAAATTGCGAATGTTGCGACCGCGACATCGCTCCCTCTGACGAGGCTTACATCTGCACGTTTGAATGCACTTGGTGCCCAAACTGCGTGGACCGCTTCAAGAATCGGGCTTGCCCGAACTGCGGTGGCGACCTTCAGCGACGCCCTGTTCGACCCGCGGCGGCGTTGGCGTCTAATCCGCCGAGCGCGTTGAGGGTGGTATCCCCGAGTTGCCAGGAAAAACTCAACGTCAGTTAGCGGCACAGACAGAGTCAGAACGGCCTGCGCTCAACCCAGGAAGAATTAATCATGGCGGGGAACAAAACCAGGAATGAGATCAGGCTCTACTTGGTCGTCGGCACGGTGATACTCGGCGCCACGGTCGGACTGATGATGTTCGGTGCGAACACTGAGCCATCGCAGGATCTGGGACCCCTGCTGGCTGGGCTGGCGGTGAGTACCTTCTCTTGGCGTTTCGGTGTGCGTTGGAAGTGGCTCACCCTTCTGCTTCTTGCATCGTTCCTCGTCGCCGGTCTCTTGTTGGGGCCACCCGGGCTCTTCTGGATGGGTGGATACGTGTCGGGATCCAATCTTGGCGCAGCCTGGAGGCTTGCCGTCACCAAGGACATGGTGAAGTCCCCGTGGGTGGTTAACGGACAAGGGGTCAATACCTCAGCCGAAGCGCGCAGCTCCGCCCGGGACGCCTTACATGCTTTGGACGGGGACAATCAGGAGCGCGTCGTCGTCGAGCACGGAGCGGCCCGCTTTGAGGCGGCCGGATCTGCGATGTCGACGTTGGTTTGTCACCGGAACTCCAACGCAGAGCGGGAAGATTCGTGGTCCATCCTGTCGCGACCGGAACAGCCCGCCGATGCTTCGGTGGAAGTTCCGATGGGTTCGATGAAGGGCTTCATTCCCTCGCGGTTCGTCCACCCCCTGGGACCTGTCGAGGCGGCACTGGAAGACTTCCTGAGGAACCCCGGGGCTGAGGCTCTGGGCCCGGAGTGGAGCACCGGCGAAGCAGCGTTCGACCTGCGCCTCAGCTCCTAGGCTGTCGTTCATCGGGGACGGAGATTCGCCACGATCGAATGAGGAACACGCCTGGCCATGACCGTTGCCCCCGAAGAGATTCGCGGGCATTACCGCCTGCTGGCCCTCCGCTGGGACGCCGCCACGTCTCGCCGCAACTCACTGTCTCCCCTTCGATCCAGAACCCAGCGAGAAGGTGCTGGTAATTGGAAGCCCCGCGCCGGGACCTGAATTTCCCCTGCGTGAAAAAACGACGCCGTAGTCCTTGCGCTCCGCTCCCGCCCAGGAATACCGTCTCGGCAGGCATTACCAAACACAGGGGAAGGCACGTCGTGCTGAAGCAAGTCGCTGAGGGCGTTCTGGCCCACGAGAGCGAGTTCCTGCAGAGCAACTGCGTGATCGTTCAGGGCCGGGCCGGTGTGCTGCTCATCGACCCCGGCATCACGGACGGCGAAATGGCCGCACTCGCGAACGACCTTCGCGACTTGGGCCAGCCCGTCGTGGCAGGCTTTTCGACGCATCCGCATTGGGACCACGTGCTCTGGCACCCGGACTTCGGCCACGTGCCCCGTTACGCCACGGCCCGCTGCGCGGCACCGATCCAGGACCTGCTGGCGCAGCCGGACTGGAAGGCCCGCGTGGCCGGAGTGCTGCCGCCGGAGTTCGCCGGGGAGATCCCGATGGAACTCTTGGGCCTTATCACCGGTCTGCCCGCAGGAACCACGCAGATTCCCTGGGATGGCCCCAGGGTCCGGATCATCGAGCACCAGGCCCATGCCGCGGGCCACGCGGCGCTCCTGATCGAGGACCGCGGCGTCCTCGTCGCCGGCGACATGCTTTCCGACATCCTGATGCCGTTCCTCGATCTGAAGGCCGCGGACCCGATCGACGACTACCTCGCCGCCCTGCTGCTGCTCGAGAGTGCGGCCGACGGCGCTGTCGCCGTCGTCCCCGGTCACGGGTCAGTCGGCGGAGCCGAGCAGTTGCGAGCGCGCATCAAGCTAGATCGCGCGTATGTGGAGGCCGTGCGGGACGGCGCTGAGCCCGACGACCCGCGGCTAGGCCCCTCGGCCCCGCTGGAATGGCTGGCCGGCGTGCATCGAGGGCAGGTAGAGCAGCTCGCCCAAAGGGGGCAGAACGAGAGACCCGGATAGCGGCCCCGCGCTGAGCTACCCGCCGATCACAACGTTCGCCGGCGGTTCGTCCGCCAGCATCAGCTCGATCTGCCGCTGCAGGAGTTTGCCCATCCGCGGTCGCATGGCAGAGGTCGCGCCGCCGATGTGCGGGCTGATGATGACGCCGGGCGTGCCCCAAAGCGCGTGGTCCTGCGGCAGCGGTTCGGGGTCGGTGACATCCAGGGCGGCGCGGATCCGGCCGGAGGCGGTGTGCTTCACCAGGGCTTCGGTGTCCGCGACCGGTCCGCGGGCGACGTTGACCAGCAGCGCGCCGTCGGGCATGGCCGCGAGGAAGGCGTCGTCGATCAGGTGTCGGGTGGAATCGCTGAGCGGGACCACCACGACCACAATGTCGTGCTCCGGCAGCAGGCTGTGCAGCTCGTCGATGCCGTGGATCTGGCCGCGCGCGTCGGAGCGGGCCTTGCTGGCCACCCGGGTCACGGTGGTTTCGAAGGCCAGCAACCGGTCCTCGATCGCCTTGCCGACGCCGCCGTAGCCGACGATCATCACGCGCCGGTCCGCGAGGCTGGCGGTGGGACGGCTCTCCCAGCGGCCCTCCTGCTGGTTTTTCAGCATCCGGGGGAATTCGCGCTGGCTGGCCAGGATCAGGGCCAGGGTCAGTTCCGCGGTGGACGCCTCGTGGACGCCCGCGGCATTCGCCATGACCCGGCCGGACGGGAGGAACTCCTCGACGCCGTCGTAGCCGATCGACTGGCTCTGTACCAGCCCGGTCTCCACGCCTTCCAGCCCGCGCAGCGCGGCCCAGCCGCCCATGTAGGGCGGAACGACGATGTCGATGCTCGGCTGCGGCGCTTCGCCGGACAGGTCCCACTCGAGGACGGTGACATCCGGGTGGGGCTGGAGGTATTCACGCAGGGTTGCGTCCGGCAGGCTGACAGTAATTTTCTTCGGCATAGTTGCCAGCCTAGTAGGCCGGCGCGGCCAGTGGCGGACGACGGCGGAAGGTGACGGCCGCCGTCGTCGCCAACGACAGTGGTGAGATTCGGGCGCTGAGTGTGGACAGCGCCTAGTTCGAGCCAGCTCTGTTCAACGCCGCTTCAAGCAACTCGATGTCGATCCGGGCATGCGCTAACCCTATGGCTGCCGCCTCGGCGTGGCGCTTCGCGCAAATAGCCTCAACGAGCCGCTCATGATCGGCTAACGCGCGGAGCTCCATTTCGCGCATGCCCTCAGGGAAACCCCAGAGATGGGCTGGCGCCGCGAGCCCGATCTGCGCTTCGAGCTCTAGGAGAATGCGTTTGAGAGTCAGGTTATGCGACGCTTCCGCGATAGCCGTGTGGAGCCTCGCGTCGGCCTTTTGGGAGGCGGTGCCCGATTCGGCCTCACGGTAGGCTTCCAGCCGCTCCTTGAGCACAACAGCGTCAGCGTCGGTCCGGTTCTCTGCCGCGGCCCGGGCGATCGTGCCGTGAAGGTGGACCATGGCCTCGCAGGTGTCGCGCAACGATTCCCAGCGGGACGAGAGAGTCCTTTGCACTGACGCGTTGGACGCCGCTGTCCATTGTTCCCGGACGAACGAGCCACCCGCACGGCCCCGCTGTGTCGATAGCAAGCCTTGGTCGACTAGACGGCCAATGGCGGCTCGGACCGTCATCCGTCCCACATGCAAGGACTTTGCCAGATCGCGTTCCGACGGCAAGCGCGCGCCCGGCAAGTATTCGCCTACCGCAATCGCCGTGATTAGCCGGTCGGTGATTTCATCGGCCCGGGACATCGCGGCCAGAGGCATGTCCAGCGACCCTTCGGGCCCGTCATCTTTGCTCTTGCCCATGGCACCAACTTATACATATTTGTAAAAGGTCTTGGAATTGGACCATTAGTGCGCAAGGATGATGCTCACGCCCGACCAAAGGATTTTGCGTGACAACCCTCACAACACATAGAGTCCCCTTCCGCCAATGGGAGACCTGGGTGGCGCTCTTCACCCCGGATCTCCCCGTAGCTGGAGCGCTCCCCCTAATCGTGCTTCACGGCGGACCGGGCATGGCTCATAACTACCTGAAGAACCTGGCGGCCCTGACGGAAACCGGCCGCACTGTCATCCTTTACGACCAGCTGGGCTGTGGAAACAGCTCGCATCTGCCCGATGCCCCGGCGGATTTCTGGGTTCCGCAGCTGTTTGTCGATGAGTTCCTCAGCCTCCTTGCGCACTTCCAGATCGGAGACTTCCATCTTCTCGGGCAGTCCTGGGGTGGCATGCTGGGCGCGGAAATCGCCGTGCGACAGCCGTCGGGCCTGGCGAGCCTATCCATCTGCAACTCCCCCGCTTCAATGGGGCTGTGGGCGGACGCCGCCGCAGATCTCAGGGAGCGGCTGCCCCGAGATGTCCAAGATGCGCTGACGTTCCACGAGAAAGCGGGCACGGTGACTTCCCCTGCGTACGCTGCTGCCACCATGGCCTTCTACGAGCGCCATGTTTGCCGCACCACGCCTTTCCCAGCAGATTTCGAGGAGAGCGTGGCTCAGATGGAGGCCGAACCGACGGTTTACCACACAATGAACGGCCCCAACGAGTTCCACGTCATCGGAACACTGCGCAACTGGAGCATCGTCGACCGGTTGGAGCGGGTGACCGCCCCGACGCTGGTGGTAGCCGGTGAACATGACGAAGCAACCCCTGCTACCTGGGCACCTTTCATCGCCAATATTCCAGAGGTCACCAGCCACGTCTTCGCCGGGGCAAGCCACTGCTCACACCTCGAACAACCTGAGGCTTTCCGGGCCGTCATCGCAGCCCACTTGGCCCGCCACGACCACCACACCCTTGTCTAGGACCACCACAACCACCTCACTCCCAGAAAGAATTCGATGGCAAACCCAGCAAGCCCCCCTGAACTCAGCGCCCAACAGCAGCTCGAAGCCTTCGGCTACAAACAGGAACTCAAACGATCGGTTTCCACCACGGATCTGCTGGTCTACGGACTGGTCTTCATGGTGCCGATCGCTCCGTGGGCGATCTTCGGCGTCGTCTACAACGCGGCGGGAGGGATGGTCCCGCTCGTATACGTGATCGGCCTTGTCGCTATGATCTTTACCGCCCTCGCGTACCAGCAGATGGCAAAGTCCATCCCACTCGCCGGCTCTGTATTCTCCTACGTGGGACGCGGAATCCATCCCACGGCCGGGTTCTTCGCCGGCTGGGCAATCCTGCTGGACTATCTTCTGGTCCCGACGCTGCTGTACGTATTCGCCGCCGAGTCGATGGTGGGGATCTTCCCCGATTCGCCTCGCTGGCTGTGGGCGTTGATCTTTGTCGCGGTCAACACCGTAGTCAACCTGCTCGGCATCAGCTCCATCAAGCGGATGAACCGCGTCTTCCTTGCGATCGAACTCATCTTTGTCGTGATCTTCATCGTCATCGCGGTCAATGCCCTGGCCGGACACACCGTCCCCGGGGCCGAGCTGACAATGAACCCGATCTGGGACGCGAGTAAGGTCACGGGCCCGCTGATCGCCTCGGCACTGTCTATCGCAGTGTTGAGCTTCCTTGGATTTGACGGCATCTCGACCATGTCGGAGGAGGCTACCGGCGGCCGTAATGCGGCTGGCCGCGCAATGATTCTGGCACTGTTCCTCGTGGCATTCCTGTTCATCGTGCAGACTTGGCTGGCCAGCGCTCTGGCGGCAGGCCGCCCCTCATTCAACGACGACGAGGTGGGCAACGCCTTCTTCACCATCGTTGAGGCTGCCTCCAACAGCGGCTGGATGACGGCCTTCTTTGTAGTCAACGTGCTCGCGATCGGCGTCGCAAACGCCATGGCGGCGCAGGCCGCCACCTCGCGGCTTCTCTACTCAATGAGCCGAGACCGTCAGCTGCCCAAGTTCCTGTCCCGGATCGATGCCCGCCAGGTACCCCGGAACGCCATCATTATGGTGTCCGCCATCTCGGCGATCCTAGTCCTGTTCTTCGTAGGACAGATCGACGTCATTTCCGCTCTTGTAAACTTCGGGGCATTGTTTGGGTTCCTGCTTCTGCACGTCTCGGTCATCGTTCACTACGTCGTGCGCAAAAAGTCGAAGAACTACCTTCTGCATCTTGCGGTGCCCATCCTGGGCTTCCTGATCATTGGCTATGTCCTGCTCAACGCGGCTCCCGAGGCCAAAATCGGCGGCGCTATCTGGCTGGTGGTGGGCGCTGCTGTCTTCGCCTACTACAAATTCACCGGCCGGACGCCGGACTTGTCGGACGGCAGCAGCGATGATCCAGAGCTGGTCATGAGCGGAAAGGAATCCCAGCCGTGACCGTAACCGCTGATCATTTCCTCGACAAATCCAACGGGAAATTCTCTTTCTCCGCACACGAGGAGCCCGCGCTTCGGATCGCTCCCGGGACCGGGGAGCGGATCGCCTTCGAGACGAGCGACGCCGTGTACGCGGAATTGCACGAGCATCACGACCTGGACCAACTTTCCGTGGGCATCAACCCGGTCACGGGACCGGTCTTCGTGGACGGAGCCGAGCCTGGCGATGCCCTGGTCGTCACGATTCACGAGATCCTGCTCAAAGACTCCGGCTGGTCCGTCAGCCTGCCGGGAACGGGAGCGCTGCGCCACGTAATGGGCGAGGAGATGTTCACCCGCCGGATCCCTATAGATGCAGACGGCGTGCACGTGACAGACCGGCACGTCTTCGATGCCCAGCCCATGATCGGCTGTATCGGCACGGCACCGGCCGAGGGGGAGAATTCGACTGTCATGCCGAGCTTCGCGGGGGGCGGCAATATGGACCTGACTGGCTGCCGTCCGGGCTCGAAGGTCTACCTTCCCGTCATGGTGGAGGGCGCTTATCTCTCTATCGGAGATATTCATGCCCTAATGGCGGAGGGGGAGTCTTCCTTCGTGGCAATTGAGGCTGAGGGAACAGCCGTCGTGAGCATCGAACTCGCCAAGGCGATGAATCTTCGGGCGCCCAGAATTGAAACCGGCGAGCACTGGATCTTCGTTGGCTTAGGGGACCCTGTACAGGAAAGCATCACCCGCGGCTACGAGGATATGTTCCACTTCCTCGTCCAAGACCATGGCTGGCAACGGGAAGACGCTTACGCCGTTCTGAGCGCCGTCGGGGACTCCCGGCTAGGCGGTCCGACCGGGTCCTCAACACCGGATCCGCTCCATCCTTTCACCCCGGTGGGAGCAGTCACCGTCCACCGTCTGCCCAAGAGTGTGCTGAAGGCACATTCCTGAGTCCAAACCCCGAGAGGCTGAGCCCGTCGCGATACCGCGGCGGGCTCAGCCTCTTAGTCAAAGGGCGGCTAGGACGACGGCGGAAGGTGACGGCCGCCGTCGTCGTCCGGGCCCCGTAGTGCCTAGCGGCCGAAGAGCTTGGCGAAGAAGCCGGTCTTGGGCTCGTCTGCATGGCCCTTGCAGCGGTCCGCGCTCTTGACGCCGCGCATGACCTGGTCAACGTGTTGGCCGCAGCCGGCCCACGTGGTCTTACCGCACTTCTTGCATGCAACCTGTCGGCACATCTGGTGTCTCCCTTGGCTAGGTCCTTGAATCCTTAATCAACTATACCCCTGGGGGTATGTTGCGCAAGTTCATGGAACACCCTGCCGCCCAGGGGCGTTAGTTCCCTACAGTGGGACCCGTCGACGGGACGCACGCACTGACTTCAGACCGTACCGAGAGGATCGCTTCATGGCATACATCAAGGTTGGAACCGAGAACAGCACCGACGTCGAGCTCTACTACGAAGACCACGGGGCCGGGCAGCCGGTGGTCCTGATCCACGGCTACCCGCTGGACGGCTCGTCCTGGGAGAAGCAGACCGCCGCGCTCCTGGCCGCCGGCTACCGTGTGATCACCTACGACCGGCGCGGTTTCGGCAAGTCCAGCAAGCCTACCGACGGCTACGACTACGACACTTTCGCCGCGGACCTCAACACCCTGATGACCAGCCTGGACCTCAACGACGCCGTATTGGTGGGCTTCTCGATGGGCACCGGCGAAGTGGGCCGCTACCTGGGCAGCTACGGCTCGGCGCGCGTAGCGAAGGCAGTCTTCCTCGGCTCGCTGGAGCCGTACGTGCTGCAGACCGAGGACAACCCCGACGGCGTCCCGCAGTCCGTGTTCGACGGCCTGATGGAGGCGGTCACGGCCGACCGCTACGCCTTCTTCACCGACTTCTTCAAGAACTTCTACAACAGCGACACCTTCCTGGGCACGCCGCGGCTCAGCGAGGAAGTCATGCGGGCCGGCTGGAACCTCGCCACCGCCGGCGGCCCGACGGCGTCCGCAGCCGCGCAGCCCACCTGGCTCACCGATTTCCGCGGCGACATCCCCAAGATCGACGTCCCGTCCCTGATCGTCCACGGCACCGCGGACCAGATCCTGCCGATCGATGTCACCGGCCGCCGCTTCGCCAAGGCCCTTCCGGAGGCGGAGTACGTAGAGATCGACGGCGCCCCGCACGGGATGCTCTGGACCCATGCCGCGGAGGTCAACGAGGCGCTGCTGGGGTTCCTGGCGAAGTAGGCCGTAGCGGCGGTTTCCGCGCCGGTTTCGGACGGGCGCACCTCGGGTCCGGGGTGCGCCCGTCCGTTTCCGTAGCGGTTTTAAAAAGTGCCGCCGACTCTGGCGCATGGGTGGCGACAGGCGCACGATTGAATTACCGGGCATCCCTGCTGCAGGCCCCGGACATAGCCCGCATTTAGCACGGGCGAGCCAATCGAAACTGGACATCAGCACCGCCGTGTTTGCGGCGCCTCTGATTGTGATCGTGACCCGCACGCGCCGTCCAACCCGCTTGAACCGCATCCTCCAGTAGGAGCACCAAAGACATGACCATCACCACCCCATCACCAGCAAAGGCCCGCCCTCGGGCAGCCAGGTTCGCCCTGATCTCGGCCGTCACCCTGGGCCTCATCGGCGGCCCCGTCGCCTTGGCCGCACCGGCCGAGGCTTCCCGGTTCCTCTACGGCTGTACCGTGGACCCGCTCAAGCCGACCGAACGCAGCCACTGGGTCGATTTCCGCATCGAGGTCGACTGCCGGGACCACCGGACAGTGCAGATCCGCCAGTTGCGCTACGAGGACGACCACGGCCGCCGGAACGATGACTTCCTCGGCAGGTCGACGTTCTGGAAGTACTTCTACCGGCACGACGACGTCACCATCCACAGCTATGACTGGGTACCGAACCGCCGCGGCGACGAGAAGGTCTACCAGCTCGTGTCGTTCCGGGTGCGCGTCGGCAACCACTGGTCCGACTGGACCCGCTGGGACATGAGTGACGTGGCAACCCTCCGTCACTGACCCCCGGGAGCTGTCTCTTCACCGGAAAGCCAAGGGACATCCCTTGGTTTTCCTGCGCCCGGAGCTCGCGAGCGGCGCTAGACTTCGTCGTCCCATCCCCCGGCGCCGACGGCGTCTTCCGGCTTGTCGTCCGACGTCGGGTCGCCTGACCCGATGTAGGCCGCGGGCACAGTTCCGGCGGCCTGGGTTTGCTGTTCCTCGCGGATATTTCCGGCGCGGCCCGGTTCGGCGTGCGGCTGGCGGGCCTCGACGTCGTCGGAGTCGTTCTGCTGCTGGCGCTCTTTCGCTGCGTCGGTGTCGCCCGGCCCACGCAGGCCGGCGGGATCGTTGCTTGGCTCATTCGGATCACTCATTGCACTGCCTTTCATCCGCGGATGGACTTCTCCCACACTAACTTGGAGCTCTACCGGCCGGCGCCGGACGCGATCAGTTCTTCCAGCCCGCGTTTGAATCCGGCCCGGCCGCCGTGCGCGGGATGCCTGATTTTCGGCACGTCCAGGCCGCTGTGCTGCAGGCTGCGGTGCGCCACGTTGCCCACAGCCACCACCGCCTCGATCGCAAACTCCTGCTTCAGCGCCTGCCAAAAGGGGGTTCCGAGCGCGGCTTCGGACGCCGTGGGGGTGCGGTTGGACAGGGGCCGTCCGGGCACGTGGGTGTGCCACGGGCAGGCGCTCCAGAGCAGCGGAAGGAACTCCAGCTCCGCCAGCACCTCCCACATCACCGTGGCGGTCGGCTCCGCCGCAATGCCCGCAGCGTCCGGGGGCAGCACGTAGCCCTTGCCCGGGCCGAACAGGCCAAAGGCGTTGGCGGGCCCCTCCAGGATGGTGCGGTTGGTGAACGGTACCCCGGTGATCCGCATGCCCCTGAAGCCCGGGGCTTCCCCCACCAGCAGCACCTTGGGCGAACGGTCCCGCATTTCCTGCAGGTAGAGCGCCAGGTTCCGCCGGCGCTGCGCATTCGCGGGCTGGGTGTGGTCGAAGAAGTTGGCGCACCCCGGCCCGGTTTCCACGGCCGCGAGCTGGTCAACAAAGTTCTCGATGGAGGGTGCAATCATTCCGGACCTGTTCCCTTGGCGGCTCGTAGCTCACCCAGACTATCCGCGGAGCTTCCGCACGGGCACGGGCCCTGGTCCCGCCCTAGCATGGGGACATGACCATCTATACGGTGGGACACTCCACTCATCCCATCGACGAATTCATCGGCATGCTCAAGGCGCACGGCATCAAGAAGCTGATCGACGTGCGCACCATCCCGAAGTCGCGGCACAACCCGCAGTTCAACGCGGAGGCACTCGCGGCGAGCGTGCGGGCCAACGGCATCACGTACCGGCGGATGGAATCCCTCGGCGGTCTGCGGCACACCACCAAAGACAGTGCCAATGGCGCCTGGCGCAACGCATCGTTCCGGGGCTACGCGGACTACATGCAGACCGACGAGTTCTCCGCCGCCGTCGCCCAGTTGCTGGAACGCGGGCGGAGCAACGATGCGGCGATCATGTGCGCGGAAGCCGTCCCGTGGCGCTGCCACCGTTCGCTGATCGGTGACGCGCTCCTGGCCCGCGGTGTCGAGGTGCTGGACATCATGAGCGAAAAGTCCGCCAAACCACACACTCTGACCTCGTTCGCCCGCGTCGACGGCCACCGGGTGTGGTACCCGGCGGAGTGACGGCCGGGCCGCCAACCGGACCGCCCCCTACCAGCGCGGGTGGATCGATGCGCGGAAGTAGCGGTCGTAGATTTCGTGGACGCCGACGTCGAACGTTGCGTCAATGCCACTGACCGACGCCGCTTCGGCGTTGGCGCGGGCCTGCTCGACGTTCCGCGCCCCCGGGATCACCGTGCTGACGCCTTCCTGCGCCGTGATCCAAGCGAGGGCCGCCTGGGCGGTGCTGACGCCGTCGGGTACCAGTTCCTGGAACGCGGCCACCGCCTTGAGGCCCTCCCCGAAGTCCACGCCGGAGAAGGTCTCCCCGACGTCGAACGCCGCGCCGGCGCGGTTGTAGTTCCGGTGGTCGTCCGCCGCGAAGGACGTGTCCGGTGTGTACTTGCCGGACAGCAGCCCCGAGGCGAGCGGCACGCGGGCGATGATGCCGACGCCGGCGGCCACCGCCGCGGGCAGCACCTCGTCCAGCGGCTTGAGCCGGAAGGCGTTGAGGATGATCTGCACGGTGGCCGTGCCTTCGTGGCGCATGGCCTCGAGGGCTTCGTCGGTCCGCTCCACGCTGACGCCGTAGTTCCGGATGGCACCCTCGGCCACCAGGGTGTCCAGCGCGTCGTACACCTCGGCGTTGCTGTAGACATCGGTGGGAGGGCAGTGCAGCTGGACCAGGTCGAGCTGTTCGACGCCGAGGTTGCGCCGGGACCGGTCCGTCCATTCGCGGAAGTTGGCGAGGTTGTAGTTTTCCGGCCGCTGCTCCAGCCGGCGGCCCATCTTGGTGGCCACCGTGATGCCCAGGCCCGGGTTGTCCGCGAGGAAGGCGCCGATCGCCTGCTCGCTGCGGCCGTCGCCGTAGACGTCGGCGGTGTCGAAGAACGTGACGCCGGCTTCCACGGAGGCGGCCAGGATGGCCTGTGCCTGCGCGGGATCCACGTTGCCCCAGTCCCCTCCGAGCTGCCAGGTGCCCAGCCCAACAATGGAGACGTTCCGTCCGGTCTTGCCCAAGATTCGCTGTTCCATGCTCCGACTATAGGGTGTTGGCTTGCTAGCCTGAGGCTGTGAAGTACGAGTCCTTGTGGATCGGAATGCTCGTTGGCGCGGCCATCGGCTTTGCCGTCGGCGTGGCCACCGTGGACAAGCCTTTCACCGGCCTGTTGATCGGCCTGGCGATTGGGGCGCTGGTGGGCCTGGCGGCCCGGAAGGATCCCCGGAAACGGCGGTAGGTCCGCCCCGTTCGCGCCAGAAAGACCTGCAGAAAGAACCGTCATGAACTTCTCCGTGAATTGCTCCATCATGCTTGCCGAGCTGCCGCTCCTGGAGCGCCCGGCGGCGGTGAAGGCGGCCGGTTTTGACGCCGTCGAGTTCTGGTGGCCCTTCGACAGTTCCGTCCCCGGCGACGCCGAGCTCAGCCGCTTTGAGCGCGCGATTACGGACGCGGGGGTCCAGCTGGTTGGCCTGAACTTCAACGCCGGTGACATGCCCGCCGGCGACCGCGGCCTCGTGTCCTGGATCGGCCGCTCCTCCGAGTTCAAGGACAACGTCGATGTGGTGGCCGGCATCGGCGGGCGGCTCGGCTGCACCTCCTTCAACGCCCTCTACGGCAACCGGCAGGCCGGTCACACCCCCGAAGCCCAGGACGAGCTGGCCGTCCAGAACCTCACAGCCGCCGATGCCGCCGTGGCCCGCATCGGGGGCACCGTGCTGCTCGAACCGGTCAGCGGCGCCCCGGACTACCCGCTCCGCACCGCCGACGACGCCCTCCGCGTCATCTCCCGGGTCAAGGAGGAAACCGGTGCGGCGAACATCAAGCTGCTCGCCGACTTCTATCACCTCTCGGTCAACGGCGACGACGTCGACGCCGTCATCGAAGAGCACGCCCAAGACTTCGGCCACATCCAGATCGCGGACTCCCCCGGCCGCGGGGCTCCCGGAACCGGCGAGCTGCCGCTGGAGCAGTGGATCGCCCGCAGCCGCGAACTAGGCTACGCGGGCCGCATTGGCCTCGAGTACCAGGCGACGGCCGCGACGGCCTTCGACTGGGCCCGCCGCCAGCCCGCGAGCCGCTGACCGGCCGCCGGGGGCGCCGTCGTCGAACTCTTGCCCCGTCCGGGTCCGCGGGCCGCCGGAATACCGGATCCGCCCGGCGTGTTGTGCACCACAGATCAATTTCCAGCCGCCATTAAGCGAAGGACTCCCATGAGCCAGAACCTCACCGTCAAGCTTCAGCCCGGAACCCCGGCCCCCGATTTCACGCTGCCCGACGCCGAGGGCAAGCCGGTGTCCCTCGCCGACTACCGCGGCAAGAACGTCATTGTGTACTTCTACCCGCAGGCCGCCACTCCGGGCTGCACCACCGAAGCCTGCGACTTCCGCGACAGCCTGGCCTCCCTGCAGGGCTCCGGCTATGAAGTCCTGGGCATCTCCCCGGACGCCCCCGAGGCGCTGGCGCACTTCACCGGCGACTTCGCACTGACCTTCCCGTTGCTGGCCGACGAGGATCACGCCGTGGCCCTCGCCTACGGCGCCTGGGGCGAGAAACTGGTCCGCGGCGAGATCACCGAGGGCATTGTCCGCTCCACCGTGGTCCTCGATCCCGAGGGCAAGGTCAAGCTAGCGCAGTACCAGGTCAAGGCCGAGGGCCACGTCGCCGCGCTGAAGGACGAACTCGGCGTCTAGGGATTCAGCGCCGGTTCCGGAAATCCGCGCCGGTTCCGGACCGGGGCGCACCCGATCCGGCCTGCCTCCGTCCGAAAGCGCAGCGGAAATCCGCAGCCACAGCACGAGTTGTCCACATCCGCCGTCGAGCCCGTTGCCGACGACCGGGCGGCAGGACAGCATCGGGGCATGGAACTTCCCGGGCTCATTCTCAGCAGCGACTCGGCACGGCTCGGCCGGGACGCGCGCGAACTGTGCCGCCGGGCCGCGGCGGGCGAGCTGCGCCGCATCAGGCGGGGCGTCTACGTTCAGTCGGCGGCCTGGGACGCGCTGTCGAGCTGGGACCGGTATCCGCTCCTGATCCAGGCGGCCGCCTCGACGCTGCAAAGCCGCACCGTGTTCTGCCGGAAGTCCTCGGCCGCACTGTGGGACCTCCCGGTGCTGGGCCGCCCCACGCTGGTGCATGCCTGCACCTCCGACGACGGCGGTGGCCGCTCGCGGGCGGGTGTCCGTCGGCATTACGCCGATCAGACGTCCCTGCAGGTCGAAGAGCGCCGGGGGCTGCTGGTCACGGGGCGGCTCCGGACCGTCCTGGATCTGGCGGCGTTCGAGTCATTTGAACAGGCCGTCGCGGTGCTTGACCACGTGCTGCGTCCGCAGCCTGGGCTGCCTGCACTGAGCAAGGAGGAGCTCGATGACGGCATCGGAACCAACTACAGCGCGGCAGCGGCGCGCAGAATCCGGGCTGCGATCGACTTCGCAGACCCTGCGTCAGGATCTCCCGGGGAATCGGTGAGCCGCGCGCTGATGCATCGGCTGGGCTTCGAGCCCCCTCGGTTGCAGACACCCATCCGCGATGCCCGCGGACTGGCCGCCTACACGGATTTTGAGTGGCCGGAGGAGCGGCTGTGCGGGGAATTCGACGGCCTGGTCAAGTACCAGAAGGCCGAATACCTCCAGGGACGGACCGCCTCCGAAGTCGTCATCGACGAGAAGGCCCGCGAGGACCGGATCCGCGCCACCGGGCGGCGGGTCATCCGTTGGACCTGGGCCGAGATCTCCGGGCCGGCGAAATTCGCGGCGCTCCTCACTGCCCACAGGGTCCCTCGGCTGGTCAGGCCGGCCTGCCGCCGGTGATGCCGCGCTGCTTCCGGAAATCCGCGCCGGTTCCGGACAGCCGCGGCCCGGATCCGGGGTGCATCGGTCCGAAACCGGCGCGGAATCCGCCGCGGACAAGGGCTACGCCCGGGTGCCCGCCACGATCGTCGCCGTCGACCGGAGCCTGAGCGCGCCCTGGTGCTCATAGCGGCCCAGCATCTGGAACACGTCGGAGCGGATCAGCAACCGTGCTTCCTTGTCCGCCATGGCCAGGCCCGTGGCCACCGTGGTCGCGATATCAGTGATGAACTCCCAGTAGCTTTCCGGGGAGTCATGCACCAGGTCCGTGCTGACCTTGCGCTCCGCCACCTCCACCAGGCCGGCGTCCCTGAACATCCGTGGCATGAAGCCCGGCGGGGAGCAACGGAACAGTCCGGGCATGTCCGCGGGCGGGGAAGGCAGTTCCGTGTGATGGGCGAGGGTGCCGAGGATGAGGCTCGCCCACGGATTTTCCGCGGGCCGGCCCCAGACGGCGGCGCTGATCCTCGCCCCGGGCTTGGCCGTCCGCACCATCTCCCGCAGGGCGGCTTTCATGTCGGGAAAGAACGTGACGCCGAAACAGCACAGGACGGCGTCGAACGTGCCGTCGTCGAAGGGCAGCTCCGCGGCGTCGCAGACACTGAAGCTCACGTTGGCCAGGCCCCGTGCGGACGCTTTCTCCTCGGCCACGCGCAACATTCCGGCCGAGATGTCGGTCAGGACCACTTCACCGTCTGGCACCAGGGTCGCCGCGGTGAGCCCGGGCTCGCCTGTGCCTGAGGCGACATCGAGCACTATGGAGTCCGGCTGGAGCCTGGCGTCCTGGATGACGGCGTCGCCAAAGGGAGCCTGCCAGCCGAGCAGTTCCGCGTCCCACTTTTTCCAGCCCGCCGCGAACTGGTCCCAGATGATGCGCTGCCGGTCCCGGATACTGTCCGCTGCAACTGACATGGTGCGTCCTTAAAAAGTCCGGACCGCACCCTCCCCCACCCCTTAGTGTGCCCCGCCGCCCGGGTTCCCGCTAGGGTCCCGGAGTTCCGCCACGGATCCGGACAAACGCGCCGCGGATCCGCGTAGCGGCGGTCCGGAACCGGCGCGAAAACGCCGGCGAAAAAGCAGCGCCCGCGGGGGCAGTAGGCTTAACGGCATGGCTCCTGAAGACACCCCCGTTGCGCCCGAACGCCGCTCCGTCACCGTCCGCCGCGCTCCGAAGTACGTCCCGTTCCTGATCCTGGGCGGGCTGCTGGGCGTCGTGGTGGCGGCCGTCATCGCCTACGGCCTGCCCGGCGACGAGGGCTATGATGCCAACTCCGTCTTCGGCTTCTTCCTGACCTTCTGCATCGCCGGCGGTGCCATCCTCGGTGCCGCCGTCGCACTGGTGCTGGACCGGCTGAGCGTCCGCCGCGCCGAGCGCGCCGTCGTCGAGTCCGTCCCGGACTCGGTGCCTGACACCGACGGCGAGGACCGCGCCTAAGCGGTCAGGCCGTCAGGCCGGCAGGTCATAAACCGGCCCCCGGAAAAGTCCTAGCGCACAACGTGAGATAATCGACCAGTGGCACGCGGCGATGGAAAACTTTCTCATGACCTTCTCTCTGGCGAAAAAGGCCCGCAGGACGCATGTGGCGTCTTCGGGGTCTGGGCTCCCGGCGAAGAGGTAGCAAAACTCACCTATTACGGGCTGTACGCGCTGCAGCACCGCGGTCAGGAGTCGGCTGGTATTGCCACCAGCGACGGCAAGCGCATCAACGTCTACAAGGACATGGGCCTCGTATCCCAGGTCTTCGACGAGACCACGCTGAACACCCTGACCGGGCACCTGGCCGTCGGCCACTGCCGCTACTCCACCACCGGGGCGAGCCACTGGGCCAACGCCCAGCCCACCCTCGGGGCCACCGCCACCGGCACCGTCGCCCTGGCGCACAACGGCAACCTCACCAACACCGCCGAGCTCAAAGCCATGATCATGGACCGCAACGGCGGCCAGCTCACCGGCGAAATGAAGCAGGGCAACACGTCGGACACCGCCCTGGTCACGGCCCTGCTGGAGGGCGAGGAGGGCAAGTCCCTCGAACAGACCGCCCTGGAACTGCTGCCCAAGATCAAGGGCGGTTTCTGCTTCGTCTTCATGGATGAAGGCACCCTCTACGCCGCCCGCGACACCTACGGCATCCGCCCGCTGGTCCTGGGCCGGCTGGAGCGCGGCTGGGTGGTGGCCTCCGAACAGTCCGCCCTCGCCACCGTCGGCGCAAGCTTCATCCGCGAGATCGAACCCGGCGAATTCATCGCCATCGACGAACAGGGCGTACGCTCCCAGCGCTTCGCCGAGCCGACGCCGGCCGGCTGCGTCTTCGAGTACGTGTACCTCGCCCGCCCGGACGCCGCGATCGCAGGCCGCTCCGTCTACGAGTCCCGCGTGGAGATGGGCCGCCAGCTGGCCCGCGAGAACACCCAGGAAGCGGACATCGTCATCCCCGTGCCGGAATCGGGCACCCCGGCCGCCGTCGGCTACGCCGAGGAATCCGGCATCCCGTTCGCGCACGGCTTCGTCAAGAACGCCTATGTGGGCCGCACCTTCATCCAGCCCTCGCAGACGCTGCGCCAGCTCGGCATCCGGCTCAAGCTCAACGCCCTGGAGTCCGTAATCCGCGGCAAACGCGTGGTGGTGGTGGATGACTCGATCGTCCGGGGCAACACCCAGCGCGCCATCGTACGGATGCTGCGCGAAGCCGGCGCCGCCGCCGTGCACGTGAAGATCTCCTCCCCGCCGGTGAAGTGGCCCTGCTTCTACGGCATCGACTTCGCCTCCCGTGCGGAGCTGATCGCCAACGGCGCGACGATCGAAGAGATCTCCCAGGCCATCGGCGCGGACTCGCTCGCGTACATCTCCGAGGACGGCATGATCGGCGCCACCCGGCAGCCGCGCGAACGCCTGTGCACGGCCTGCTTCACCGGCCAGTACCCGATCGAGCTGCCCGGCGCCGACAATCTCGGCAAGAACCTGCTGGAACGCCCCGACTCTGTCGGACAGCTTGTCGGCCTGCCCGGCACGCCGCGCCCCGCCGCCGGGAGCCCGGCCGCAGGGACCCCCGAGGCCGACGCCGCCGCCAACGCCGCGTCCGACGCCGCCATTCCGGCCAACGAGGATCCGGCCGAAAAGGCCGGCGCCACGGGTTGCGATCCGGGGCCCGACGCCGAATTCGAAGAACTGCTCACCGACGCCGACCGCGTACCCGCCGACAAGCATGATGCCGACAAGAAAGAGCCAGTATGACTTCCGCCTCCCCGGCCGCTGACATGAACGACGCCCGGAACACCGGCATTACCTACGCCTCCGCCGGCGTCGACGTCGAAGCGGGCGACCGCGCCGTCGAACTCATGAAGGACGCCGTCAAGGCGACCCACAACTCCTCGGTGATCGGCGGCGTCGGCGGCTTTGCCGGACTCTACGACGTTTCGAAGCTGCTCACCTACAAGCGGCCGTTGCTGGCCACCTCCACCGACGGCGTCGGCACCAAGGTGGCCATCGCCCAGGCCATGGACATCCACGACACCATCGGTTTCGACCTGGTGGGCATGGTGGTGGACGACATCGTGGTGGTGGGCGCCGAGCCGCTCTACATGACCGACTACATCGCCTGCGGCAAGGTGGTCCCGGAGCGAATCGCCGACATCGTCCGCGGCATCGCAGCCGCCTGCTCGGTCGCCGGCACCGCACTGGTGGGCGGCGAGACCGCCGAGCACCCGGGCCTGCTGGGTGAGCACGAGTACGACGTCGCCGGCGCCGCCACCGGCGTGGTCGAGGCCGAGTCGCTGCTGGGTCCGGAGCGCGTCCGCGCCGGCGACGTGGTGATCGGCATGGCCTCGTCCGGCCTGCACTCCAACGGCTACTCCTTGGTCCGCCGCGTCGTCAACCACGCCGGCTGGGCCCTGGACCGGCACGTCTCCGAATTCGAGCGCACCTTGGGCGAGGAGCTCCTGGAGCCCACCCGCGTGTACGCCGCCGACTGCCTGGACCTGGCCCGCACCTTCCCGGTGGACGGCTCCGCTGCCGGCCGCGCCGTCCACGGCTTCAGCCACGTCACCGGCGGCGGACTGGCCGCCAACCTGGCCCGTGTCCTGCCGCAGGGCCTGCTGGCCACCGTCGACCGCTCCACCTGGGAACTGCCTGCCATCTTCAAGCTGGTCTCCCAGCTGGGCAACGTCCCGCTGGCCGACCTCGAGCGCACCCTCAACGTGGGCGTGGGCATGGTGGCGATCGTGTCCCCGGAGGCCGCCGACGCCGCGGTGAACCACCTCAACGCCCGCGGCCTGCCCTCGTGGATCATGGGCACCGTCGGGGAAAACTCCGACTCAGTGGTCAAGACCGGCCCGGACTACGTCCAGGGCGCCAAGGGCGTCGACGGCGGCGCCGTCCGGATGGTCAACGCCTACGCTTAAACCCTCATCGAGTGCTCCACCCCGCCGGCACCCTCGCCGGTGGGGAGGAGCACTCGATCGGTTTAAACCTCCAGCACGCTGAACACGCCTCCCTGCGGGTCCCGGAGCGTCGCAATGGCGCCAGCCTCCTCGTCCTCCGGTTCAACGAGGACGACGCCGCCCGCAGCGCGCGCCGTCGCTACGGCTTGGGCGACGCTTGGAACCCCGAAATACACCTGCCAACCCGGCTCAAGGTTGCGCTCAGCCGCGGGCACCGTGGCGATCCCGGCCACCTCTGTGCCGTCCACCATCAGGGTGGTGTACGTTCCGCCGTCGTCCTGCGGGTACTCGGTCACCTCGTGGCGGAAGAGTTGCTGAAAGAACCCGACGGCGGACTGCGGCTCGGGCGTGAGCAACTCGACCCAGGCCAAGGTGCCCGCTTCCTCGCTCCGTGCCGCGCCAAAGTGCGTGCCAGCCTGCCATGCGCCGGTAGTCCCTCCGCCGGGCGGGGCGAAGAAGACCATCACGCCGGTTCCGGCCACGGACTCGGGGCCGAATTCCAGCGTTCCGCCGGTGTGGGGCAATTCGGCGGCGAGCCCGGCGGCGTCGTCCACGGCGAAGTAGACATTCCACTGCCCCGGGGCCGCCGCCTGCTGCTGCTGCGGGTTCTGCGGCGCGATGACGGTCACCAGTTCCTGCCCCAGGAACGCCTGGGCGAAGCTGCGGCCGTCCGGGGTGGGCTTATCCTCGTACCGCCAGCCGAAGATGGCCGCGTAAAACTCCTTGGCCGCAGCCACATCGGAAGTCTGGAGGTCGGCCCAGCAGACCTCGCCTTCGGCAAACCCCGAACGAATCGCCATGGAAGTCCTTCCCAGAGAATGCCGGACAGTCCGGCAAGTCCAAACTAGCCCGGGGCGCGGCACCCAGCAACCGGCCCCGGTGCGCACGCGCCGATTCCCGAGCGCCGATTCGACGGCACCCTGCGCATACGTCGAGTGGGCGCGGAACCGTCGAAATGGCGGGCGGGCCGGGGGCGGGGCGGCAGGGTCGTGTGATTGCCGGACGCAAAAAACCCGCCGGGCACGCCCCGAAGAGGGCGTGGCCGGCGGGCCTGTAAAACTTGGTCGGTGCCCTCGCTTGGCAAGGGATTACCGGAAGAAGTGTCGACTAACCTATCCGACGGGAATCTACCTCGTCGTCGTCCTCTTCCACATCGTCCGCGTACTTATCCACATAAGCCGAATAATCCGGCTCAACGGGCTCACTCGAGAAGCGACTCGGCGCACGACCCTCTGAGCTCTTGAGCTCACGCTGAAGCGCAGAGTAGTCAGTGTTCGGGGAATAGTACTTAATATCCCGAGCCTGCTTGGTAGCTTTTGCCTTTTGACGGCCGCGCCCCATGGCGTGACCCCCTTTTGTACTCGGACCGGAGGTGGTCACCATTGGCGTTCGGTGAGGCCCCGGAATGTTTGGTCAATTTGTCGTACACCTAGATTACATGCTTTCGGCTGGGACTGCTCGCCGGCCGGGCAGCTGTGGGCAGTGTTGCCGGTCCCCTCGCACGCTCACGGCTTACGCCTGCCACCGGGCCCGGCGCATTGCCGTATGCGCCGGGCGCATGCGGCCCGGCAGCCTTCTTCGATAGAGTCTCTTGATGGGCTCCCGGAAACGCGGCCCGGAGCCGGGCATCCAGCCCCGGCAAAGACGCACGGAAGAGGTGAATTCCCGAGTGACCGAAAAGCCTGTGAGCGACGAGAACGCCAGGCGCGGCGATGCCGGAATTTCTGACGTTCCCCCTGCGGACAATGCCGGAGAGCGGCCGCTCCCGGCACCGCCGGCACGCACGCCCTCTCCCGTCCGTATCCCGCCCCGGCCTTCCGCGCCGCCGACGTCCGCCGTCCCGTTCGTCCCGCGCAGCACCGCCTCAAGCAGCACTCCCCTAAGCAGCACGGCGCCGGACACCGCTGCCCCGGCGCCCGCGGCCCCGGACACCGCTGCGCCGGCGGTGCCGTCCTCCAGGCGGGCCGCCGCCCGGTCCGAAACCCGGGCCACGCCGCCGGCCGCAGGCGGCGGACGCGCCGGCGTCGAGGCCCCGAAGCCAAAGACCGGGAACCGGAAGACCGCCTCCGGCGCCTCCCAACTGGGCAAGATGCTCTCCGCCCAGGCGGCGCAACTCAGGGCCTCAGACCTGGGACCCCGCGCCCGGCAGCTGGGCGGCAGGCTGGGCACGAGCGCCCGACGGGTGGGCCGAACCCTCTGGGCCGCCGCCCAACGGCTGGGCCTAGCGAAGGTCGGCGCCGCCCTGGCCGCCGTCGTCGTCCTCGGGGTGCTGATCTCGTGGCTGTCCTCCATGGGCTCCGGCGCGCAGCAGCCGGCAGCCGGCGGCTCTTCCGCTCCTGCCGGCGCCTCCTCCCCCGCGGCCCGCGGCCCGCTGCCGCTGGAGGGCGTGAACCCGATGGACTTCCAGCTGGGCGACTGTTTCAAGGACTTCGACGCGAATGCGGCCACGTCCACGGTGGTGGCCTGCAACACGGGGCACTCGGCACAGCTGGTGGCGGTCGATCACTACGCGGTCGACGCCGCCTACCCCGGCCGCGATCCGCTGAAGCAAAAGGCGCTCGATACCTGCAAGGCGGCACCGCTCACGGACAAGTCCGGCAACTACGACTTCAGCTACAAGCTCGCCTACCCCAGCTCCTCCAGCTGGGGCAATGGCGACCGGCGGGTGGACTGCTACTTTGTGGCCGACGGCGGGAACGTCGTCAAAGAATCCCTGATTCCGCGGCTCTAGGGCTCCGTCAGCGCATTCTTCACGCCCGGCGGCGGGTTTTTCATGGACACCAGCGGAACCAACGGTACCTTTGAGGTGTTGCTGAATCTCTCGGCTGCCCATTCAGGAGGAGACATGGTCGTGGCACCGGATTCTGTCGACGGTGGAAAGGGGAGCGTCAAACTTCTCGCTGACGGCTACATCCACCTGCAGTGGCTACCGGGGATCAGCATTGAGGTCGCGGATGCCCGGGCGGCAATGTCGAAAGTGAACGAGGTCTGCCAGGGCGTCCCGCATCCGATGCTTGTCGACATGGCGGCGGTGGCTTCCGTCAGCCGTGAAGCCAGAAGTATCTGGTCCATACCGTGCAGCGCCTCCCGCATCGCCCTGCTGGGACGTTCGCCCGTGGACCGGGTCTTGGCGAACTTCTTCCTGGGCGTGCACATACCGCCTTGCCCAACGCGGTTTTTCACGTCCCGCACCGACGCCATGGAATGGCTCAGTGCCGACGGGTGAAAGTGGGGAGCGGCAACGACAAGACCGCATCGCAACTGTCGACGTTCCTGAGACTTTTCCCTGCGCGGCTCCGGCCGAGGGGGCTGCAGACGGCCGCCTGCAGCTGCTGGTCGACGGCATTGTCCGGCTTGCTGCCGGCGAGCTGAGTGCGCGGATCGAACCCTCGGACCAACGCGATGAGATCGATGCCGTCATTACCGGCGTCAATCTCCTCGCCGAAGAGCTCGGCTATATCCATTCGGACCTGGAAGAACGGGTGGCTGCCCGAACCGCCATGTTGCGGCGCACCCAGGTTGAGCTGGAGCAGATGGCGAAAACCGATGCTTTGACGGGCCTGGCCAATCGGACCTTGCTCAGCGAGCGAATCCAGGACGCGATTGGCGCCAGCGCACAGGGCGGCAGCGCCGCGGCGGTTCTGGTGCTGGATCTGGATTCCTTCAAAGCCATTAACGACACCATGGGACACAGCGCCGGTGATGCCGTACTCGTGGAGGTCTCCAGCCGTCTCCGCTCCGTGGTCCGGGCATCGGACACCGTGGCGCGTCTTGGCGGGGATGAATTTGCCGTCCTCATCGCCGGGGCGACCGAGGAGGAGGTCGTCCACATAGCGCACCGAGCGCGGGAAGCCCTGCAGGAGTGCATGCACGTGGGATCCGAAACGGTCTGGACCACGGCCAGCATCGGGATCTGCCTTCGCAACCCCGGACATAGCTCAGAGGAACTCATGCGCGACGCCGACATCGCCATGTATCAGGCCAAAGCCCAAGGACGGAACAGAATCGAGCGCTTCCACCCGGATATGCTCGACGCCGTCAGGGAGCGGTCGCGGATAACAGCCGAGTTGCGCACGGCGGCCTCCGACGGACAGCTGGCACTTCTTTACCAGCCGGTCATTGAACTCGCCTCCGGGAGAGTCGCCGGCGTAGAGGCCCTCGTCCGGTGGCACCACCCCGTCCACGGAACCATCATGCCGGACAACTTCATCGGCATTGCGGAAGAAACCGGCCTCATCCTTGAGCTGGGGCGATGGATCCTGCACGAAGGAATCTCTCAGCTGAGTCGGTGGAAACGAGAGGCACCCGGTCTCACCGACTTCCGCCTGCACATCAATCTCTCGGCCGCCGAGCTCCTCAGGGGCGACCTGTTGCAGGACATCCGGGACACGTTGGCCACGAACGACGTGGAACCGGGCCGGTTGGTGCTGGAGATCACCGAAACCGTCCTGATGTCCCCCGGAGCGGGAGAGGAACAGGTGCTGAGAGCACTCCGCGCAATGGGTGTGGGATTGCAGATTGACGACTTCGGCACCGGGTACTCGTCCATCAGCTACCTCCGGACTCTTCCCGCAGACACAGTCAAGGTGGACCACTCCCTCATCAAGGACCTCGAGTCCGACCCCCGGCAGCAGAAATTCGTTTCTGCCATCCTCCAGCTGATCTCAGCGGCCGAGCTCGAGGCGATCGTGGAGGGCATCGAAACGGCCGGGCAGGCCGCCCAACTCCAGGCTATGGGTTGCCTCTACGGGCAGGGCTACTACTTCGGACGTCCCGAGCCCGCTGTAGAGGTACTTAAACGGCTCCGCACTGCCGGACAGCAAAGGTAAAGTGACGGCATGGCAAAGCTCTGGGACCGCATACGGCTTATCCCAACAGTGGTTCGTCTCGCGTCCCGGGCACCGAGGGATCCGCATGCCGCTTGGGACAAGTACTGGAAGGGTATCCACACGACGGGCAGGGCCGGAGACGTTCTCTGGGACGCCGACTCCGCTGCAGAGCGCGGGCAGTACGCGGATCTGATCCGCGCCCACTTTGATCCGGCCCTTCCGGTCGTTGACGTGGGCTGCGGCAATGGAACGTACACCCGGTGGCTGGCCGGGCTTTTTCCACGGGTGCTCGGAATCGATGTGTCCGCCGGGGCCATCGACCGAGCGGCTGCGGAATCAAAGGATATCCCCAACGCTGACTTTATGGTTCTGGATGCTGCGGATACAGGCGCGGGAGGACTTCTCTTGGAGCGGCTGGGCCCAGCCAACGTCTTCGTCCGCGGAGTCTTTCACGTCCTGAAACCGGACAAGCAAGCCGCCGTGGCGGAAAACCTGCGCACGGTCGCCGGTGACAAGGGCCGGGTCTTCTTAGCGGAAACCAATTTCCCCGGAAACAGCCTCGACTATTTGGCGGAACTCGGGGCCACCCGGGAGAACGTACCGCGCCCGCTGCGGCGGGCGCTGGAAAACCTGCCAAGGCCGGGCCGCTTCGGTGCCCGCGAACGCCACGCCTTGTTCCCGGACGCGGACTGGCAGCTCATCGAGGACGGCCCGATCAGCATCGAAGTGGTCCCAATGAGGTCCGAGAATGCCCGCCAGAGCGTTCCGGGATATTTCGCCCTCATGGCGGGAACCGGCAAGGCCCCTCACCAAAAGAACTGACATTCAACGAAAGGGCCGCGCGCCGGTTGCAATCCGGCGGGCGGCCCTTTGCCGTTGGCGGCGTTACTCCTTGCGTTACTCCTTGCGGCGGACCGAGAGCCCGCTGCCGGTGGAGGCGCCGCCGTCGGGCCGCGCGGACACGTCCGGGCCGCCCATGGTGAGCTCCATCAGATCCGGGGCGGTGTCCACCAGGACCGTGTCGCCGTCGGCGATCTCGCCGGCCAGAATGGACTTGGCCAGCCGGTCGCCGATCTCCCGCTGCACCAGGCGGCGCAGCGGCCGGGCGCCGTAAGCGGGGTCGAAGCCGGTGACGGCCAGCCAGGCCCGCGCGCCCTCCGATACTTCCAGGGTGAGGCGGCGGCCCTTGAGCCGTTCGCCCAGTTCCTTGACCTGCAGCTCCACGATCTGGGCGAGTTCCTCGACGCTCAGCGGGTCGAAGAGCACCACCTCGTCGAGCCGGTTCAGGAATTCGGGTTTGAAGGAGGCGTGCACCGTGGCCATGACCGCGTCCCGCTTGGCGGCGGCGTCCAGGTTCGGGTCCACGAGGAACTGGCTGCCCAGGTTGGAGGTCAGGACCAGGATCACGTTGCGGAAGTCCACGGTGCGGCCCTGTCCGTCGGTGAGGCGGCCGTCATCGAGCACCTGCAGGAGGATGTCGAAGACCTCCGGGTGGGCCTTCTCCACCTCGTCCAGCAGCAGCACGGAGTACGGACGACGGCGGACGGCCTCGGTCAGCTGGCCGCCTTCCTCGTAGCCCACGTAGCCCGGAGGCGCCCCGACGAGCCGGGCCACGGAGTGCTTCTCCGAGTACTCGGACATGTCGATCCGCACCATGGCCCGCTCGTCGTCGAAGAGGAAGTCCGCGAGCGACTTGGCCAGCTCGGTCTTTCCGACGCCGGTGGGGCCCAGGAAGAGGAAGGATCCGGTGGGCCGGTTGGGGTCGCTGATGCCGGCGCGGGCCCGGCGCACGGCGTCCGAGACGGCGGTGACGGCCTTGGTCTGGCCGATCAGCCGCTCGCCCAGGACGTGCTCCATCTCCAGCAGCTTCTGGCTCTCGCCCTGCAGCATGCGCCCGGCCGGGATGCCGGTCCACGCGGAGATCACCTCGGCGATGTCGTCCGCGGTGACCTCGTCGGCCACCATCTGCCCGGACTTGTCGGTCACGGCGGCTTCGGCCTCGGCCGCGGCCTTGAGTTCACGCTCCAGGGCCGGGATCTCGCCGTAGAGGATCCGGGACGCGGTCTCGAAGTCGCCTTCGCGCTCAGCCTTTTCCTCCGCTGACCGCAGTTCGTCCAGCTTGGCGCGCAGGTCGCCGGCACGGTTCAGGCCCGCTTTCTCGGTTTCCCAGCGGGCGTTCAGGGCCGCGAGCTCCTCCTTCTTGTCCGCCATGTCCGCGCGCAGGGCGGCAAGGCGTTCCACCGAGGCCGGATCGGTTTCGCCGGCCAGGGCCAGTTCCTCCATGGTCAGCCGGTCCACCTGGCGGCGCAACTGGTCGATCTCTTCCGGGGCGGAGTCGATTTCCATCCGCAGCCGGGACGCGGCCTCGTCCACGAGGTCGATCGCCTTGTCCGGCAGCTGCCGGCCGGAGATGTACCGGTTGGACAGCGTCGCCGCGGCCACCAGGGCGGAGTCGGAGATGGAGACCTTGTGGTGCGCCTCGTAGCGTTCCTTGAGTCCGCGCAGGATGCCGATCGTGTCATCCACGCTCGGTTCGCCGACGAAGACCTGCTGGAAGCGGCGTTCCAGGGCCGGGTCCTTTTCGATGTTCTCGCGGTATTCGTCCAGCGTGGTGGCGCCGATCAGCCGGAGTTCGCCGCGGGCGAGCATGGGCTTGAGCATGTTGCCGGCGTCCATCGAGCTGTCCCCGGAGGCGCCCGCGCCGACCACGGTGTGGAGCTCGTCGATGAAGGTGACGATCTGGCCCTCGGAGCTCTTGATCTCCTCCAGCACCGCCTTGAGCCGCTCCTCGAATTCGCCGCGGTACTTGGCGCCCGCCACCATCGAGGCCAGGTCCAGGGCGACCAGGGTCTTGCCGCGCAGGCTCTCCGGCACGTCGCCGGCCACGATCCGCTGGGCCAGGCCTTCGACGACGGCGGTCTTGCCGACGCCGGGCTCACCGATGATCACCGGGTTGTTCTTGGTGCGGCGGCTGAGCACCTGGATGATGCGGCGGATCTCGGCGTCGCGCCCGATCACCGGGTCCAGCTTGCCCGAGCGCGCGATCGCGGTCAGGTCGGTGCCGAACTTCTCCAGCGCCTGGAAGGTGTTTTCGGGGTCGGCGTTGTCCACTTTGCGGTCCCCGCGGACCCCGGGCAGGGCCGCGAGCAGCGCCTCGTGGGAGGCGCCGGCATCGCGGAGCAGCCGCCCGACGTCGTCGCTGCCGGAGGCGAGGCCGAGCAGCAGGTGTTCGGTGGAGACGAAGGTGTCCCCGAGCCGTTCCGCCTCGTTCTGGGCGTTCTTGATGGCCTGCATCGCGGTGCGGGAAAGCTGGGCCTGCTGCACCGAGCTGCCCGACGTCGACGGGAGGGCCTTGATGGCGGAGCTGGCCTGGACGCTGACCGCATCCGGATCGGTCCCGGTGGCGCGGAGGAGCGCGACGGCGACCCCCTCGCGCTGGTCCATGAGCGCCTTAAGCAGGTGGGCCGGTTCCAGCTGCGGGTTTCCGGCCGTCGAGGCGTTCATGGCTGCTGCCGAAAGAGCCTCCTGGCTCTTGGTGGTGAATTTCGCGTCCAAAGAGAGCTCCTTCCGGGATCAAACTGTCGTCAAAGTTGAGTCTAGCCCGCTCAACTTTGGAATTGGCTCCTTTGGCTCCATGTTTGCCCACGGCGAAACTGCTGTCTAGGGCCGGAGTCCCCCGCGGGCACCGAGGCGCTCCTGGACCGACGGACATGCCCATCCTTCGCGCTGCCAAGTGGGCATGTCCCGTGGCCACGGTCCGCCCTTCCGGACATGCCCATCCCGGGCGCGGGCCACTGGACATAATCCGAATATGCTCATCGCTCGAAGCTTGGGCCGGACATGTCCCCTGCGACCAGGCGTCGAAGGATGGGCATGCCCATCCGAGGGGCTGCAAAAACCGGTCCGCCCAAGCCGCATCACTTAACGTTGCTTAACGTTGCGCGGGCTAATTACTGTAACTGAGGTCACAGGGACGCAAACCGATGCGAAGGAGGGTCAGAATGCAGGAGCAAGCCGCCACCGTTGCCGCCGATGGCCCCGTTGCACCGGTTTCCGCGGCTGCCGTGGCCCGCGCGGCTGGCGTCTCCTCCGCCGCGGTGTCATACGTCCTCAACGGCAAGGGCGGCGTCTCGCCGGAGACCCGGCGCCACATCATCCACGTGGCGAACGAGTTGGGCTTCAGGCCCCGTAAGTCCTCCCAGTCCACTGATCTGCAGCGCACCCGCGTGATCGGCCTCATCCTGCCCAACATCATCAACCCGATGTTCCCCCGCTGGGCCCAGGGCGTCATTTCCGCGGCAGCCGATTCCGGCTACGAGGTCTTTGTCGCCACCACCCAGGACGATCCGGAGGTCCTCGCCCAGGTCACGTCCACGCTCGCGAACCGCAACGTGGACGGCGTCATCCTCGCCGCCTCGCTCCGGGACGACGCGCGTGCCCTCCGCACCCTGAGGTCCGCCCGGATCCCCTACGTCTGCCTGTCCCGCCGGGCGGACTTCCTGGACTCCGACTTTGTCGGGATCGACGACGACGCCGCGGCGACCCTGCTGATGCAGCACATGCTCGCCCACGGCTACACCGAGATCGCCACCGTGATCGGCCCCCGCTTTTCCACCGCCTCACTGGCCCGGGAACAGGCCTTCGTGCGGACGGCGGCCGCCGCCGGCGTCGTCATCAGCGGAGACCGCAAGATCAGCACCCGGGTGAACAACGAGGGCGGCCGGCTGGCCGCGGAACGCCTCTTCGCCTCCGGAACGCCGCCGCAGGCAGTGGTCTGCGGCAGCGACGAGCTCGCCATCGGCGTCATGGAATATGCCCTGGCCCGGGGCCTGCGGATCCCGGAGGACGTGGCCGTGGCCGGCTGCGACGGGCTGCCGCACAGCCGCTCCGGACTGATCAACCTGACCAGCATTGTCCAGCCGCAGCAGGAAATGGCCCACGAGGCCTTCGCCATGCTGCTCAAACGCATTGAAGCCCCGTCCCGCAGCTACACCTCGCTGGTGTGCCGGCACCGCCTCCACATCGGCCGCACCTGCGGCTGCACCCCCGCACTCCCCTAATCACCACATCAACCGAAGCTCCCCAAACGCACCACCTGGCAGCGCCGACTGCTGCTTGAACGCTGCCCGCTGTCCACCCCGACCAACAATCCTGACCCCAATTCAAGGACGAAGACCCATGTCAGTTGTATCCGCACCAACGAAGATGCGCACACCGCAGGAAATTAACGGCGTGATCCTCCGCCGAGTCATGCCGCTGCTGATCGGCGCCTACATCATGGCGTTCCTGGACCGCACCAACATCGGTATGGCCAAGGACCGCCTGGAGATTGACCTCGGCATCTCCGCCACCGCCTACGGCATCGGCGCCGGCCTGTTCTTCCTGACCTACGCCCTCTCCGAGATCCCCTCGAACCTGATCATGCACAAGGTGGGCGCACGCTTTTGGATCATGCGGATCATGATCACCTGGGGCATCATCTCCGCCGGCATGGCCTTTGTGCAGGGCGAGTGGTCCTTCTACATCATGCGGATGCTGCTCGGCGTCGCCGAGGCCGGACTCTTCCCCGGCGTCATGTACTTCCTGACCCAGTGGTTCGTGGTCAAGGACCGCGCCAAGGCCAACGGCATGTTCCTGCTGGGCGTCTCGATCGCCAACATCGTCGGCGCCCCGCTCGGCGGCCTGTTGCTGACCCTGGACGGCCTCGGCGGCCTGCACGGCTGGCAGTGGATGTTCCTGGTCGAAGGCCTGCCGGCGTGCGTCCTGGCCTACGTCGTCTGGAAGAAGCTCCCGGACCGGCCCAGCCAGGCCAAGTTCCTCAGCACCGAGGAAGCCGCCGATCTCGAGGCCCGGATCGCCGCCGAAGAGCAGGCCGGCGCCGAAGCCTCCGGCAACCACCGCCTCCGCGACGCACTCAAGGACAAGCAGATCCTCCTGGTCGTGGGCGTCTACTTCACCCACCAGATCGCCGTCTACGCCCTCTCCTACTTCCTGCCCTCCATCATCGGCACCTACGGCAAGCTCAACCCGCTCCAGATCGGCCTGCTGACCGCCATCCCGTGGATCTTCTCCGCCGCCGGCGCCCTGCTGGTCCCCCGCTTCGCCACCGACGGCAAGCGCTCCCGCCTCCTGGTCACCGGCACCATGATCGGCATCATCGCCGGCTTCGCGCTCGGCGCCGTCGGCGGCCCGCTGCTCGGCATGATCGGCTTCTGCCTCGCGGCCTTCAACTTCTTCGCCCTGCAGCCGATCCTCTTCACCTACCCGGCCACCCGCCTCAGCGGCGCCGCCCTCGCCGGCGGCATCGCCTTCGTCAACACCATCGGCCTGCTCGGCGGCTTCCTCGGCCCGTACGTCATGGGCTTCATGCAGGACGCCACCGGCTCCAAGCTCTCCGGCCTGTGGTTCATCGTGGGCATGTGCATCATCGGTGCACTGCTGTCCCTGATGCTCAAGCGCGGCACCGAGAAGCCCGACGTCGTCCCAGCCGCCCACTAAGCGCCCGACGCCGGCCGCCACCGAACGCTCCACTGCCAACGCTCCGCCGGCGCCCCTGCGCGCCGGCGGAGCCGCTCACCGAACCACCACCGCAAGGAATACCCATGGATTTCACCGCAAAACGCGTCCTGGTCACCGCCGGCGCCAACGGCATCGGCCTGGCCATCGCAAGCAAGTTCCAGGCGCTCGGCGCCGCCGTCTTCGTCACCGACATTGACCCCGACGCCGTCGAGAAGGCCCGCGTCAACGGCCTCGCCGCCGCGGTCAGCGACGTCTCCGACGAGGCCCAGGTGCGCGATCTCATGGCCACGGTGGCCGAGGAGCTGGGCGGCCTGGACGTGCTGGTCAACAATG
This sequence comes from Arthrobacter sp. C9C5, assembly GCF_013359735.1. Lineage (GTDB taxonomy): Bacteria > Actinomycetota > Actinomycetes > Actinomycetales > Micrococcaceae > Arthrobacter. The sequence goes on along the minus strand of NZ_JABFMX010000008.1, from coordinate 128,272 downwards.
CCGGCATCGCCGGGCCCACCGGCCCGCTCGAAACCCTCGACGCCGCCGCCTGGAAGGCCACCTTCGACGTCAACATCCACGGCCAGTTCTACTGCATCAAACACGCGCTGCCACTGCTCCGGAAGGGCAGCGGCGCCTCGATCGTGAACCTCTCCTCCGCGGCCGGCCGGCTCGGCATGGCCGGGCGCAGCGCCTACTCCGCCTCCAAGTGGGCCGTCGTCGGGCTGACCAAAACGCTCGCAATCGAACTGGGACCGGACCGGATCCGGGTCAACGCGATCTGCCCCGGCGCCGTCAACGGGCCCCGGATCGACGCCGTCATCGCCGCCAAGGCGCAGATGCTGGACCTCCCGGCGGACCAGGTCTCCGAGCTCTACCACAACCAGTCCTCCCTCGGCCGGCTGATCGAGGCCGAGGACATCGCGAACATGGCCGCCTTCGCCGCGAGCGACCTAGCCCGCAACGTCAACGGCCAGGCCCTCGCCGTCGACGGCAACACCGAAAAGCTTTACTGAGCCCCGAAGGAGCGACCCCCATGGCTGCTGCACGCAAAGTCATCATCACCAGCGCCGTCACCGGCGCCATCCACACCCCGTCCATGTCCCCGCACCTGCCGGTGTCCCCGGACGAAATCGCCGACGCCGCGATCGGTGCCGCCGAAGCCGGCGCCGCGATCGTCCACATGCATGCCCGCGACCCGAAGGACGGCCGGCCCTCGCAGGACCCGGAGCACTTCGCCCCGATCCTGGACAAGCTCAAGCGCAACACCGACGCCGTCATCAACATCACCACCGGCGGCTCCCCCCACATGACCGTGGAGGAGCGCATGCAGCCAGCCGCGCTGTTCAAGCCCGAACTGGCCTCGCTGAACATGGGGTCGATGAACTTCGGCCTGTACCCGATGCTGGACCGTTTCACGGACTTCGGCCACGAGTGGGAGCGCGAAGGACTCGAAAAGAGCCGCGACCTGGTCTTCAAAAACACCTTCCAGGACATTGAAACCATCCTCGGCATCGGCAACGAGAACGGCACCCGGTTCGAGTTCGAGTGCTACGACATCTCCCACCTGAACAACCTGGCGCACTTCCACGCCCGCGGCCTGGCCCGCGGCCCGCTGTTCGTCCAGTCCGTCTTTGGCCTGCTTGGCGGGATCGGCGCCCACCCGGAAGACCTCATGCACATGCGCCGCACCGCGGACCGGCTGTTGGGCGATGATTACGAGTGGTCCATCCTGGGCGCCGGCAAGAACCAGATGCCGCTCGCCACGATCGGTGCGGCCATGGGCTCACACGTCCGCGTCGGCCTGGAGGACTCGCTCTGGATCGGCCCCGGCCAGCTCGCCACGTCCAACGCCGAGCAGGTCACCCGGATCCGCACCATCCTGGAGGCCCTCAACTTCGAGATCGCCACCCCGGACGAGGCCCGCGAGATGCTGCAGCTCAAGGGCCGCGACAAGGTGGGATTCTAGGCCGGTGAGCATCCTCGTTGCCCCGGACAGCTTCAAGGGAACTTTCCCGGCCGCGGACGTCTGCGCCCACATCGCCGCCGGCATCCGCGCTGCCGGGGCGGCCGCCGTCGAACTGCCAGTGGCCGACGGCGGCGAGGGAACCTTCGACGTGTTGGTCCGGGGACTCGACGCCCGGCCGGTCCGGGTCCGCGCGGTGGGACCCTGGGGCGACGACGTCGAGTCGGTCGTCGCGCTGGCGCCGGACGGCACCGCCGTCATCGAACTTGCGTTTGCCAGCGGCTTGAACCTGCCCAGCACCGGTGACCGGGACCCTGTCCGCGCCAGCACCTACGGCACCGGGGTGATGATGGCGGAGGCCGTCCGGCTCGGTGCCCGGCGGGTGCTGGTGGCGGCCGGCGGCTCCGCGACAACCGACGGCGGGGCCGGCGCCATCGCCGCCATCGAGGAGCGGGGCGGCCTGAACGGCGCCGAGGTGGTGGTCCTCAGCGACGTGACCACCCGCTTCGCCGACGCAGCCCGGGTCTTCGGCCCGCAGAAGGGCGCCGGCCCGGCCACGGTGGAGGTACTCACAAGGCGGCTCAACGAGCTGGCGGACAGGTTTGCCCGCGAACTGGGCCGGGACCCCCGGCCGGTGGCGCGCACCGGGGCTGCCGGCGGCTTCTCCGGCGGCATGTGGGCGAAGTTCGGGGCCAGGCTGGTGTCCGGCGCGGACCACGTCCTGGACCTGCTCGGCTTCGATGCCCACGCGGCGGCCAGCACCGCGGTGGTGGTCGGCGAGGGCCGGCTGGACTCCCAGACCAGCCAGGGCAAGATCATCGCCGCCATCCTGGCCCGGAGCGGCACGACGCCGGTGTACGCCGTCGTCGGCTCCGTCCATGAGGACCTGGGCGACTATGCAGACAACTTTGCCGGCGTGATCGTGGCGAGCGATGTGGAAGCCCTGGTGGCGGCGGGGTCGCGGCTGGCCCGCATCACGGGACATGCCCTGGGCTGACCCCGCCCGTCGGACATGTCCGTCTTCGATCGCCGCGGCTGGACATGTCCGTCCCCGGCCCCGGCCGATGGACATAATCCGCATATGCCCACTCCTCGAATGCAGGACTGGGCATGTCCGCCCACGGTCCCCACGCTGCGCAATGGACATGCCCGTCCCTGCCCGTGGCCGATGGACATATTCCGCATATGCCCACTCCTCGAGCGCAGGACTGGGCATGTCCTTCCCGGGTCCAGCAGTGGGCATGTCCCGCAAAAAGAAGCGATCCGGCGGTCGGCTCCCCCAAGGAACCGACCACCGGATCGAATAATGGCTACGAGTAAAGCTTGTCACACGTTTGACAACTTTGTCACATGACGCGCGGGCAGGGCTTGGCGGACCTCTGTAATCTGGGACTCATGGATGAGACTTCGGCACCCGAGCACAGCACCCGCAGCGTTTTCCTGGACAAGTCGCACCCTGCCGCGTGGCGCGCCCTCAACGGCCTGGGGCTGAAGGCCAAGGAGGCCGCGGAGGACGCAGGGCTGGACCAGACGCTGATCGAGCTGCTAAACGTCCGCATCTCGCAGATCAACGGCTGCGCCTTCTGCCTGGACCTGCATGTAAGCGATGCCATCAAGAACGGTGAATCAGCCCAGCGCCTGGCGGTGCTCCCGGCCTGGCGCGACACCACCCTTTTCAACGAGAAGGAACGTGCCGCCCTGACCCTGGCCGAGGCGATTACCAACATCTCCGACGCCGAGGCCCGCGAGCGTGAAGGAGGCCGGGCGCGCAAGCACCTTACCGACGTCGAGTTCTCCGCGGTCAGCTGGCTGGCGATCACGATGAACGCCTTCAACCGCGTCTCGATCGTCAGCCAGCACCCGGTGCGGAACAAGGCCCAGGGCAGCAAGGACCAGGAAACCAAGCCCGAGTAACCGGCCGCCGCGGCCGGCGGGCGCAGCCGGCAGGAACCGGCCGGCGATGCCCGGCGGCCAGCCCGGCAGCTACGGGATCAGGCGGTCCGCCCGGAGCCGGTCAAACAGCCCCGTGAACGAGTCCAGGGTCCGGCGGTACCCGGTGAAGCCCGCGAGGCGGCTCTTGCTCATGTCGGCCAGCACCTCGATGTTGCGTCCCAGGTCGCCGTCGGTGTGCCACCACGAGGAGACCCGCCCCAGGTCCGGTTCGGCGAGTCCGTGCCGGGCGGCCAGGTCCGCCCACGCCGTTTCCATGCCCCGCATCTGTTCTTCCAGCGGCCTGGGTTCGTTTTCGAAACCAACGGCTTCGACGCCGAAATAGGCGGCAAGGCGCGGCCACATCCAGCGCCAGCGGAAGACATCGCCGTCGACGATGTTGTAGGCCTGGTTGCCCGCCGTCTCCGCCGTGGCTGCCCAGAGCATGTGTTCTGCCAGCAGTCCGCTGTCGGTCATATCGGTGAGGCTGTTCCACTGCGTCTCCGAGCCGGGGAAGATGAACGGCCGGTTCAGTTCCTTGCAGAGCGACGCCTGCACCGCGAGGGTGATCCCCATGTTCATGGCGTTGCCCACCGCGTGGCCGATGACCGTGTGGGCGCGGTGAACCGACCAGTTGAACCCCTGGCGTTCGGCCGCGGCCCCCAGTTCGTCCTCCTGGGCGTAGTAGAAGTTGGGCACGGGCAGCCGCGGTTCCTCCTCATGGAAGGGCGTGTCCGGCATTTCCCCCGCGGCGTAGGCCTCAAAGGGGCCCAGATAGTGCTTCAGCCCGGTCATCAGGGCGACGTGTTCCACCGGGCTGTCGCGCAGGGCGTTAAGCAGGTTCCGCAGCAGCGCGGCGTTGACTTCGATGTTTTCCCGCTCCGTGTCCTGCCGCGACCAGGCGGTGAAGAACACGTGGGTCGGGCTTTCGCCGGCCAGCGCGGCCGTAAGGCTCTCCGGTGAGCTGAGGTCCGCACTGATGGGCCGCACCCCGGGACGGGCAACGCCGCCGCGGGACAGGGCCAAGACATCCCAGCCTCTTTCCGCAAGGAGGGTGACCAGGGCGGACCCGGCAATGCCGCTGGCTCCGACCACCAGGGCGGTGCGTCCATGGGCTGGGGCTGGGCTGTTGTGCACGAGATTCCTCCTGGTTGCGGGGCGGGCCTCTCTCCACCCTAGGCCGTGCAGCCCTGCCCGGGGCCACCGGGGCCGCCCGCCGACTATCCGGCCGGCACCTCAATAGACCTACGCCGGGTAAATCGACACCGCCGCCGCCTTGACCACAAAATAGACTCCCACTCCGGGCGCCAGGCCAAGGTCCGCGGAAGCAGCGGGGGTGACATCCGCGGACAGTTCCCCGGCCCGGACCCGGATCTGGTCGCCGTGCGGTTCCAGGTCGGTGACCGTGACCGGGAAGGAGTTGCGCGGGCTGCCGTGTGCTTCGGAAAGGAAGACGGAGACGGCCGACGGCGGGAAGGCCGCCACGCCGCTTTGGCCGGGAACCGGCGGTTCTTCATGCCGGCCGGCGAATTCCTGGCCAGCGGCCGTCCGGAGCCCTGTCCCGGTGACGGTGCCGGCCACGAGGTTCAGCCCGGCCAGCCCGGCGGCGAAGCGGCTGCGGGGCCGCTGGAGCACGTCCCGGGTGGGCCCATCCTCGGTGATCCGGCCCTGTTCCAGCACGATCACGCGGTCAGCGAGCATGTAGGCGTCCAGGACATCGTGCGTGACGATGATGGCGCGGCGCCCGGCCAGGACCCGTTTCAGCAGTCGTCGCAGCAGCGGGGCCGCGTGAACGTCCAGGGCGGCCATCGGCTCGTCCAGCAGCAACAGTTCCGGGTCGGCGGCCAGTGCCCGGGCTACCGCGACCCGCTGGGCCTGCCCGCCGGAGAGTTCCGCCGGCCGCCGTCCGGCGAGGTCCGCCGCATCCACCTCCGCCAGCCAGTGCCGGGCGGTCTGCCTGGCCTGGGCCCTGGCGGCTCCGGCGCTCCGGGGGCCGAAGGCAACGTTTTCGAGCGCGGTCAGATGCGGGAACAGCAGCGGCTCCTGGGCCAGCAGGGCTGAGCCGCGGCGGTGCGGCGCGGTCCAGGCGTTCAGCCCGGGCCCCAGCTCGAAGAGGATCCGGCCGTCCACCTGCGCACGTCCGGCATCGGGGCGGAGCAGGCCGGCGACGATGGAGAGCAGGGTGGACTTCCCGGCCCCGTTCGGCCCGAGCACGGCCACCGTCTCGCCCTCAGCCAGGCTCAGCGAGACGTCAAAACCCCGGGCAGCGACGGCGGCGTCGAGCGTGAACGTCATCCCCGCACCTGCCCGGACCCCGCGGAGCTGCCCGCACGGCGCCCGGCGGCTGCCGGTCCCCGGTAGCTGAGCCCGACGACGATGACCGCCACCGCGACGAGCAGCAGCGACAGCGCGACGGCGGCGTCGGCGTCGGTCTCGCGCTGCAGGTAGATTTCCAGCGGCAGGGTGCGGGTGACGCCCTGGAGGCTGCCGGCGAAGGTGAGGGTGGCGCCGAATTCGCCGAGGCTGCGGGCGAAGGAGAGCACGGCCCCGGAGGCGAGGCCCGGCAGGACCAGCGGTACGGTGACGCGGCGCAGCACCGTGGTGGGACGGGCGCCGAGGGTTGCCGCCACCGCCTCGTAACGGCTTCCGGCGGAGCGCAGCGCGCCTTCGAGGCTCACCACGAGGAAGGGCAGCGCGACGAAGGTCTGGGCGAGTACCACCGCCGTCGTCGAGAACGCGATCTGGATACCGGCCACCTCGAGGCTCCGGCCCAGCAGGCCTTGCCGGCCGAAGGTGTAGAGCAGCGCGATGCCGCCCACCACCGGCGGCAGCACCAGCGGCAGCAGCACGAACGAGCGCAGCAGCCGCTGGCCCGGGAAATCGCCCCGGGCCAGCACCAGGGCCAGCGGGACGCCGAGCAGCACACAGAGTACGGTGCTCGCCGCCGCCGTGCGCAGGCTGAGCCCCAGTGCCGTGAGCGAGGCTTCCGAGGTCAGGAGCGGGATGAACTGCGGCCAGTTGACCCTGGCGACCATGGCGGCGAGCGGCAGCAGGACGAACAGCGCCGCGGCCGCGGCGATGGCCAGCACCCAGCGCGGAATGCCGCTGTAGCCGTGCCGCGTCACGGGCTGCCGAAGCCCGCGTCGGCGAGGACCTTCCGGCCTCCGGCTCCGGTGACCAGCGAAATGAAGGCGTCCGAGAGCTCCTGGTTCCTGCTGGTCTTCAGCGCGGCGATCGGATAGTGGTTGACGGCGGCGGCCGCCTCGGGGAACGGGATCCCCCTGACCTTGCTCCCGGCGGCCCTGACGTCGGTGACATAGACGAGTCCGGCGTCGGCTTCTCCCGAGGTGACCTTGCCCAGCACGTCGGTCACGGAGGATTCCTCGCTGACGGGCTTCAGGGCCACGCCGGTCTTCCCCTGGACAGACTTCGCCGCCGCTCCGCACGGGACCTGGGCCGCGCACACCACCACTTTGACCCCGGGTTTCGCCAGATCGGCGAAGGATTCGATGCCCGCGGGGTTGGCCGGAGGCACGGCGATGGCCAGGACGTTGCTGGCGAAGTCACGGGGTGTGCCCGACACCAAACCCGCGTCGGCGACCTTGGCCATGTTCTTCAGGTCCGCGGAGGCGAACACGTCCGCGGGCGCGCCTTGGCTGAGCTGGGTGGCGAGGTCGGCGGACCCGGCGAAGCTGAGCACGACCCTGGTCCCGGGGTGGCTGGCCTCAAACTCCCCCGCCAGGGCGGTGAAGGGCGCCTTGAGCGAGGCCGCCGCGAACACCGTCAGGTTCTTGTCCGTCCCTCCCCCGCCGGCCGGTGCGGCACAGGCGGCGGTCCCCGCTGCCAGGGCTCCCGCCAGCAGGAGGGCGGCGGCCTTCCGGAGCCGGCTCATATGAGGGCCTTTCCGTGCGGGCTTTCGATGATCACGGTGGTGGCTTTCACGACGGCGGTGGCCACGGAGCCAAGCTCCAGGCCGAGCTCGCGGACCGCCTCGCTGCTCATCAGCGACACCACCCGGAACGGCCCGCACTGCAGCTCCACCTGAGCCATGACGGTGTCCGCGGTGATGGCGGTGACCAGTCCCACGAAGCGGTTCCGGGCAGAACTTCCGGCGCGGGCAGGATCCTCGGGCAGTTTCGCCTGCTCCCGGGCCAGGGTGGCGAGCTCAAGCCCGTCCACGGCGAGCCGGCCCGATTCATCCCTGAGCGGCGTGAGGCTTCCGTTCTCGGTCCAGCGGCGGACGGTGTCGTCGCTGACGCCGAGGAACCGGGCGGCTTCTGAGACGCGAAAACTAGGCATATGGACACCCTAACCCGCATTTGCGGAGATTCAGCGCCTTGAGCTCCTCATTTTCGGGGTATCTTTCCAGCGACGCGGGGCCGCGCACTGTGGCCCTGCCGGCACATCAGCCGTACGATTTTGGGGTGGGGTGGAGCCACGGTCGGCTAGGGAGCACTGCCATGAAATGGGTCACTCCGGACAGCACGGAATATGACGAAACTCGGAAACTCTTCAACGCCATGATCGACCGGCGCCCGGCCGTGATTGCGCAATGCGCGGACGCGGCCGACGTCGCCGACGCCTTGGCTTACGCCGGGGCCAACAACCTCGACGTCGCGGTCCGGGCCGGCGGGCATTCCGTGGCCGGCATGTCCACCAACGACGACGGGCTGGTGGTGGACGTCCGTCCGATGAAGTCCATCAAAGTGGACCCGGACAACCGGACCGTGACCGTGGGGGCCGGCGTCACGTGGGGCGAATTCGACCGCGCCACCCAGGTCCACGGCCTGGCCAGCACCGGCGGCCGCGCCTCCACCACCGGGGTGGCCGGGTTCACCCTCGGCGGCGGCTCGGGGTGGCTGGAGCGCTCATTCGGATTCGCCTGCGACAACCTGCTCTCGGTGGACCTTGTGACGGCGGCCGGCGACCGCGTCACCGCGAGCGCGCAGGAAAACCCTGCACTGTTCTGGGCGCTGCACGGCGGCGGCGGCAACTTCGGCGTCGCAACAGGCTTCACTTTCCGACTGCACGAGCTAGGGCCCACGGTCCAGGCCGGCCTCATGCTCTGGCCCGGAGAGGCCTCCGCGGACCTCGCCCGCGCCTACCGTGACCTGTCCCTGGCCGCGCCGGACGCCGTCGGCACGGCGCTGGTCTACCTGACCGCACCGCCCGAGCCCTTTGTGCCGGAAGAAATGAAGGGCAAGCAGGCGGTGGGCCTCGCCTATCTCTACGCGGGCGAGCCGGCCGCCGGCGCGGAGCACGCCGTGCCGTTCCGCGAACTGGGCCCGGCCGTGGACCTCGTCGGCGACATGAGCTACGCCGATTTCCAGTGCATGATCGACGACCCGCCCAACCTCTACAACTACTGGAGCGCTGACTATCACGACGAGTTGCCGGACGACGCGCTGGACGTGATCGTGGACTCGGCGCGGCACCTTCCCGGTCCGCATTCACAGCAACTGGTGGCCCGCTGGGGCGGCGCCGTGGCCGGGCCCGCCGCAGCCAAGACGCCGTTGCAGAACCGCGGCGCCAAGTGGGTCACGCACCCCTTCGGCATCGAGGAAACACCGCAGGGCGGCCGGGAGGCCAAGGCGTGGGTGAAGCGGTTCCGCCAGGACATCGCCCCCTACGCCAACGGCGGCGTCTGGCTGAACTTCGTCGGGGACGAGGGCACGGACCGCGTCCGGGCCGCCTTCGGAGAGGAGAATTATGCCCGGCTGGCGCAGGTGAAGCGCGAGTTCGATCCCGGCAACGTCTTCCGCGGCAACCAGAACATCCTGCCTGCCGCCTCGTAGACTTCCTGCATGGCCGTCTATCTTGATCCACCGCTCTGGCCCGCCCACGGAACGCACTTCTCGCACCTCATCTCGGACAGCTCACTGGATGAGCTGCACGCTTTCGCACGGGCCGCGGGCATCCCGGAGCGGGCGTTCGACGGCGACCACTACGACGTGGCCGAGGCCCGCTACGACGCCCTCGTCGCGGCCGGCGCAGTCCCCGTCGAGGGCCGGGTCCTGGTCCGCAAACTGATCGAAAGCGGCCTGCGGATTCCTGCGCGGCGGCGCAACGGATCGCTGAAACTGCCGCTGCTGACCCGCTGGAACGAGGCCCTCCCCGGCCACGACGCGCTCTTCCTCGACCTGCTGGACCGCTGGGGCGAGGAGCACCGGAAGTACCACGGCCGCACCCACCTGCTCGCCGTCCTGGAGGCCCTGGACCGGCTGACGGCGCCGGCACGGCCGCCCCGGACCGTACTGCTCGCGGCCTGGTTCCACGACGCCGTCTACCGCGGCATCGCCGGCGAAGACGAGGAGGAGTCTGCCCGGCTGGCCGAGGAGCGGCTGGAGCGCGCGGGGCTTCCCGCCGACGAGGTGGACGAGGTCGCGCGGCTGGTGAGGATGACGGCGGATCATCGGCCGGATCCCGACGACGAGGCCGCCGCCCTGCTCAGCGATGCCGACCTCTCCGTCCTGGGCGGCGAAGCGGGCGCCTACGCCCGCTATCTTGCGGCCGTGCGCGAAGACTTCGCCCACATCGGCGACGCGGATTTCGCCGCCGGACGCGCCGCCGTCGTCCGCCAGCTCCTTGAGCTGGATCCGCTCTTCCATACCGCGCGCGGCCGCGAACTGTGGCAGGACACGGCCCGGCGCAACCTGCAGGGCGAACTCACCTGAGGCGGTCGCCAGGCGACTCAGCCGTCCTCAGGCCACCCCGCGGAGGTGCTCGGCGAGACGGTCGAAGGACTCCCGCCAGCCGGTGCCGTTGGCGTCCCGGTTCTCCGCCGTGTCAAAGGGCCCCTGCGTGAACGTCATCCGGGTGCCGCCGTCGACCTCCTCCAGCCGGAAGGTCACCTCGGTCTCAAAGCCGCGCGTGCCGTCGGTCTTGTCCCAGGCATGGGTGAATACGAACAAGTTCGGCGGTTCGATGTCCGTGTGGACTCCGCTCCACCAGTACTGCTGACCAGTGGCGTCCTGGATCATGCAGGCGCGGTACAGGCCGCCGATTTCCAAGTCCGCATCGATGCTCTCCCGCGGGGTATGGAAGCCGCGCGGCCCCCACCACGCGGGCGCCTGCTCCGGGTCGGTCAGGGCGGACCATACCGCCGAAATCGGGACCTGGAACTCGCGGGTGATGACCAGCATCAGTTCATCGCTGCTGGTCTCTGCCTCCGGGATTGTTGACTCTGGCATTGCTTTTCCCTCGGCTTCCTGTGGGTGGTCCGCCCCGCTTGCGCCCTAGCGGTAGCTAACGGCAAACGGCCGGTCTGTGGGCACGATCTGCTTGCCCAGCGGCATCAGGGATACCGGAATGAGCTTGAGGTTGGCGATGGCCAGCGGGATGCCGACGATCGTGATGGCCATGGCGAAGGCCGTGACAACGTGCCCGATCGCGATCCAGATGCCTGCCACCAGCAGCCAGATGACGTTCCCGAGCAGGGTAAACACACCGTTTCCGCCGGGCTTGTCCACCACCATGCGGCCGAACGGCCACAAGGTGTAGGACGCGATACGGAATGAGGCCAGCCCCCACGGGATGGTGATGACCAGCAGGCAGCAGACGATGCCGGCAAAGAAATACCCGAGCGCCAGCCAGAGGCCGCCGAAAAGCAGCCAGATGATGTTGAGCAGTGTCTTCATGGCTCCATTGTCTCCCGCCAGGCGCGGATCCGGATCAGGGATTGACCCTGGTCAGCCCCTGATTTTCTGACCGTTCCTAGGCATCGGCCTGCTTGACCATGGCCGCTTCGACGTTGATCTTGACCTTGTCGCTGACCAGCAGTCCGCCTGCCTCGAGGGCGGCATTCCAGGTCAGGCCGAACTCCTTGCGGCTGATGTCCGCCTCGGCGCTGAAGCCGGCCCTGGTCGCGCCGAAGGGATCCACCGCGACGCCGGTGAACTCGACTTCCAGGTCCACCGGCTTGGTGACGCCGCGGATGGTGAGGTCGCCGGTGAGCACGTAGTCCTCGCCGTCGCCCCGGACGGACGTCGCGCGGAAGGTCATCTCGGGGAAGTTCTCGACGTCGAAAAAGTCGGGACCGCGCACGTGGCCGTCGCGGTTGGCGTCGCCGGAATCGAAGCTGGCGGTCTTGATCGTGGCGTGCAGGCTGGCATCGGCCAGGGAATCCCGGACCCGCGCCTCCGCCGCGGCCTCGTTGAAACGGCCCCGGACTTTGCTGATCCCGGCATGCCGAACGCTGAAGCCGATCTCACTGTGGGACATGTCCAGCGTCCAGACGCCGGGGGTCAATCCTGCGGGCAGGGTCATCGCCGTTTCTCCTTCGCATAGGTGGCGGGCGGGCCCGCCGGGATTCGGAAGTCCCCAAGAAGCATGCTAACGAGGAAGCCCCCGCGGCGATAGGTGCGCCCGCCGGCCGGTCGAGGCTTGCGCCGCCGGGCCACCCGGCCGTCGCTAGAACCCCTTGGCCGCCGCCACGAAAGCGCGGATCTTCGCCAGGTCCTTGACGCCCCGGGATTGCTCGACGCCGGAGGAGACGTCCACTCCCCAGGCGCCGGCCGCCGCGGCCGCCCCGGCCACGTTTTCCGGATCCAGGCCGCCGGCCAGCAGCCATTCCCGGCCCTCCAGCCCCAGGCCGCGGACCGACGCGTAGTCCCAGGCCTCCCCGGAACCGGGCACCGCCGCATCGATGAGCAGCAGTTCCTCGCCCCAGTCCGCGAACGCGTCCGGAGCCGCGGACATGGTGACGGCGCGGATGATTTTGAGTCCGGCGTCGTGCACCATGCCGACGTCCTCGGCGGTGCGGTCGCCGTGCAGTTGCACCCATTCCAGCCCGGCCCCGCGGGCCACGGCGACGGCGACGGCCGCAGCCTCATGCCGGAAGACACCCACTGCGGGAAGCCCGGCCGGCACCGCGGAGAGCAGCTCACGCACCCGGTCCGGAGCCACCTCGCGCGGGCTGCGGGTCAGCACGAAGCCGAGGGCATCGGCCCCGGCGTCGACCGCGGCCCGCACCGATTCAGCGGTACTGAGGCCGCACACTTTGACGAACATTCCGGCTCCCTACGCAGTTCTTCGCTGCTTTGACGTTAGCAAGACCGCCCCGGCCGTGCGGACGTTACGTATCTTGGGCCCAGCGCCCGAAGAGTCTCCGGGGGCCTGCGGCCGGCGGCTAGGCTGGGTCGATGGAGATCATCCGGTATGCCGAGCTCAAGCCCCGCCCCTGGAGCAACGGCGGCGGGGTGACCCGCGAAGTGGCCAGGTTCCCGGAATCAGGCGCCGGTCGGGCTCCCGCGGCGGACGACGGAAGCTGGGACTGGCGCGTGAGCATCGCCGAGGTGGCGCGGGCCGGGGCTTTCTCCCGCTTTGCCGGGATGGAGCGGGTCCTCACGGTGGTCGAGGGCGAGTTGCTGGTCCTGACCGTGGACGGCGCCGAGCATCCGCTCGAGAAGTACCGGCCGTACCGGTTTTCCGGCGACGCCGACGCTGCCGGCGCCCTGCCCACCGGCGACATCCGCGACCTGAACGTGATCACGCGCACGGGTGCCTTCAAGGGCTACACGTCCATCATCGAACTCTCCAAGAAGCGCGCCCACCCGGTCTTTGACGGCCAGTTCGGCATCCTCCTGCAGGGCCAGGCCACCGCCGGCGTCGGTGACACGGGGGATCCGGCGCCGCAAGCGCTCGGCCGGTACGACGCCGTCGTCGGCTCCGATAGCGACACCCCGGAAATCCTAGGCCGCGGCTTCCTCGCCGTCGTGTCCATCGATCCGGTCGGGGAGGGCACCGCCGGTTAGCGGGCGGCTGACTTCACGCGGGCCGCACCGACCCCCACGGACTCGGCCGAGAGCCGCTGCGCCAGCCAGATCGGGACGATTGAAACAACGATCAGCACAACGGCCACGACGTTGACCACCGGGGCCTGGTTAGGCCGGAAGAGGTTCTGCAGGATCCAGATCGGCAGCGTCGTATCCCCGGCGCCGATGGTGAACGTGGTCACGATGATCTCGTCGAAGCTCAGGGCAAAGGCGAGCAGGCCACCGGCCAGCAGCGCCGAGCGGAGTTGCGGGAAAGTCACCAGCCGGAAGGTGGTGAACACCCCGGCGCCCAGGTCAGCGGAGGCCTCCTCCAGGCCGCCATGCATCCGGCGAAGCCGGGCGATGACGTTGTTGAACACGGTGACCATGCAGAACGTGGCATGCGCTATCACCACTGTCCAAAGGCTCAGCGATACGCCGAGGATGGTGGTGAACATGTTGTTCAAGGCAATGCCGGTGACAATTCCGGGCAGGGCGATCGGCAGGATCACCAGCAGGCTGATGACGTCCCGGCCGAAGAACTTGTAGCGTTGCAGGGCGATCGCCAGGAGGGTCCCCAGCACCAGCGAAATGACAGTGGACACCACCGCCACCCAAACCGAGGACAGCAGAGCCTCCCGCACGCCGGTGGAATCAAGGGCCCGGCCCCACCACTCCAGGGTGAAACCCTTGGGCGGCCAGCCGAACGTCCGGTCCGAGTTGAAGGAGTTCACCACCACCAGCAGCAGCGGCAGGTAAATGAAGAGCAGCACCAGTGCGGTGACGACGCCGAGGATGGCCTTGGCGCTTCGGGAAAGTCTCACGGTGCTCCTTGTTTCCGGCGGTCGTTAAAGGTTGTTGAGGGCGCCCGAGCGGCGGACGATGAACAGGTAAGCCATGATGATGACGATCGGAACAAGCGACACCGCCGCGGCCAGCGGCAGGTTGTTCGCGGCGCCGACGTTGGCGTACACCACGGTGCCCAGCATCTGCGTGGTCCCGCCGACAATCTGGGCCGTGATGTAGTCGCCCAGCGAGAGCGAAAACGTGAAGATCGTCCCGGCGATGATGGAGGGCACCAGCAGTGGCAGCATGACCAGCCGCATGGTCGCCAAAGGTTTCGCGCCAAGGTCGCCGGATGCCTCCAGGAGCGAGTCCGGGACACGGTCGAAGCCAGCGTAAATGGGCAGAATCATGTACGGCAGCCAGATGTAGGACAGGGTCAGAATGACGGCGGTCTCGCTGTAGCCGGGCGACGCCAGGCCGACCGGAGCTCCCATCCACTCGAGCAGGCCGCCCTCGGCCAGGACATTGCGCCAGGCGTAGGCCTTGACCAGGTAACTGGCCCACAACGGCATCAGCACCGCGATTACCAGCAGCTTCTGCCAGCGGGCACTGGCCACCTTGGCGATGAAGAACGCCATCGGCAGCGCGATGACCATGTCGATCACGGTCACGGCCGCCGCGATCCACAGCGTGCGCAACGCGATCCGCTGGTAGACCGGATCGGTCACCACCGTCACCAGGTTGTCAGTTGTCCAGACCGTGGACACCTTCCCGGTGAACGTGTCCACGGTCCACAGCGAGGTGATCAGCAGGGCCGCGAGCGCGGCGATGTACACGAGCACCAGCCAGCCGGCGGGAGCCGTGATCAGCCCCGCCAGCCGCAATCCGGGCGAGCGGTGCAACAGCGCTGAGAACCTGTTGGGACGTGCCCGCGGCACGCCGGCGGCCGGCGGCGAGCCGGGCGCCGGGTGCTGCGTCTGTAATGCCATGTCAGCCCTTGATCTCGGTCCAGGCCTTGGTCCATTCGGAATAGTCCGTGCACTTGGCGTCCTTGCGGCCGTCAAGGCATTCGGCCACCGGCGTGGTCCAGTACCAGATCTTCTCTGCGTACGCCGCGTCACCCGAGTGGTAGGTTTCGCAGTGCTTCTTATCCTTGGTCAGCTCGCAGGCCTTCGGGTTTGCCGGTGACTCACCGAAGTACTCGGCCACCGCGGCGTTGGCCTTCGGGCTGGCGATGTAGTCCAGCCACTTGTACGCGCAGTTCTTGTTCTTGGACTGCGCCCCGATCATCCACGTGTCGGACCAGCCGGTGGCACCCTCCTGCGGGAGGACGGTTGCCACCTTGGTCCCGTTGGCGGCCGCGATATTGGCACCCACTTGCCACGTGGTTCCGACCACGGTGCTGCCGCCGGCGAAGGCCTGGACCTCCTTGACGACGTCGCTCCAGTATTCGCCGATGTGCTTGCGCTGCTGCTTGAGCAGGTCCACGGCGGCGGAAAGCTGGTCCTTGTCCAAGGCGTAGGGGTTCTTGATGCCGAGCTCCGGTTTGTGCGCCATCAAGTACACGGCGGCGTCGGCGATGTAGATGGGTGAGTCGTAGGCCGTAACCTTGCCGCTGTACTTGTTGGCGTCGTCAAAAACGGCGCTCCAGGAGGTCGGGGCGGGCGTGACCTTGGTGGTGGAGTACATCAGCAGGTTGGCGCCCCAGCCGTGGGGCATCCCGTAGTTCTTGCCGTCGACCGTGTTCCAGGCCTTGTCCTTGAGGAACGGGTAAACGTCGGCGTAGTTCTTGAGCAGGCTCATGTTGACCGGCTCCACGTTGTTGCCGGCGATCAAGCGCAGCGAGGCGTCACCGGAGGCCGAGACGACGTCGTACTGGCCGGTCCGCATCAGCGTCACCGCTTCGTCGGACGTGCCGAAGGGCTTGAAGCTGACCTTGCACTGGGTCTCTTTTTCGAAGGGCGTCACCCAGTCGACGGCGGGGTCATTGCTCCCGTTCTCGACGTAGCCGGGCCACGCGAGGATCGAAAGCTGCCCTTCGCCCTGGCCGATTTCGGTTTTGAGCGGCTGCGCCGACGGGGCGGCCCCGCCGCCGCCGCTGGTTCCGCAACCCGCCAAGGCGAGGGCGGCTGCGGCCACCCCGGCCACGAGGGAGGCCTTCATTCTTGTAGCCATGATTCTTACCTTTCGTTGTGGGGTGGAAAGTTACCTGCCGTCCGGCCTCAGGCGACGTCGGACGGCAGCCAGACGACGGCGTCGTCGTCCCAGCTCACCGAGACGCGGCGCCCCAGCAGCTCGACGTCGCTGCCCGGCAGCGAATCCGGCTCTAGGACAACGACGACGGGGCCGTCGTCGAGCTGTACCCGTACCTGCGTGGCGTGCCCCACGTACACAAGCGAGGTCACAGTGCCGGGACGGGCCGTGACACCGACGCCCGTCTCCGGCGCGCCCGACCAGGACAGGCGCAGTCGTTCGGGGCGGACGCAGACGGGGTCGGCGCGGCCGTAGAGCTGCCGGGCGTGTGCGGCGTCGAAGATGTTGGAGGTCCCCACGAAGTTGGCCACGAAGGTCCCCGCCGGGCGTTCATAAATCTCGTGGGCGGTGCCGATCTGTTCCAGGCTTCCATTGTTGAAAACACCGATCCGGTCGCTCATGGTCAGCGCCTCCTCCTGGTCATGGGTGACGAAGATGAAGGTGATGCCCAGCGATCGCTGCAGTTCCTTGAGCTCCACCTGCATCTGCTGGCGGAGTTTGAGGTCGAGCGCGCCGAGCGGCTCGTCCAAAAGCAGCACTTTGGGTTCCACCACGAGCGCCCTGGCCAGGGCCACCCGCTGGCGCTGGCCGCCGGAAAGCTGGGCCGGCTTGCGGCCCACGAATTTGCCCAGCTGCACTCGTTCCAGGGCCTCGCGGGCGCGCTCGCGGCGCTCGGCCCTCGGCACTCCGCGCACCCTCAGGCCGTACGCGACGTTGTCCACGAGGGACATGTGCGGGAACAAGGCGTAGTCCTGGAAGACGGTGTTGACGTCGCGCTGGAAGGGAGCCAGCCTCGTGACGTCCCGGCCCTCCAGTTCGATGCTCCCCGAGGTCGGCAGTTCGAATCCTGCGATCAGCCGCAGCACGGTGGTTTTCCCGGAGCCGGACGGGCCCAGCATGGAGAAAAATTCGCCCTGCCGAATGTCCAGGTCGATGCCGTCGACGGCGACCGTGTCTCCGAAGACTTTGGTGAGTTTGCGCAGGCGGATAGCCGGGACGCTACCGGAGGCGGTCGACGTTCCGGCCGTGCGCGTTTCGGTCATGTGGATGCCTAACTCAGTTGCCGGAGGACCGTTGCCGGACCTCCGGGAAGGTGACGCCGCATGATGTGATTCACGCCACAATGCGGTATTGGGCCAAATACTATTACTTCATAGGTTTTGTGTATAGACCCCGGCCACGGGCGGTCGTAGGATGGCATCACCCACCGCGCGGCCGGCAACCGCACCGCTACCGGAAACCGCGGGCGGACCGGACGGGAGACGCCAGACCGGAGTGCGAGGGAGGAACGGGTGCTGCTTTCACCACAGGGCGCATCCCGCAGCCTGGCCGCGGTGTTTACCCCCATCAAGTCCCGCGGCCTGGTCGACGAGGTGTGCGGGAGAATCGAGCAGGCGGTCGAGACCGGACTGCTCACCAGCGGTCAGCGGCTTCCCAACGAAACCGAACTCGCCTCCGCGCTCGGCGTTTCAGCCGTTACGGCCCGCGAGGCCCTGTCCCAGCTCCGTTCCTCGGGGATCATCCGGACCGTCCGCGGGCGCAGCGGCGGAAGCTTTATCGCTGACAATGTCCTGCCCTCCCGGGAACGCGCCCTGGAACAACTCGATGAGCTGACCCGGCTCCAGATCAGCGACCTGGGGCTGCACTATCAGGCCATCGCTTCCGTCTGCGCCAGCCTCGCGGCACGCCGCTCCGACGCGGCCGACGTGGATACCCTGCGCTCCTTCATCCCGGCCACCGACGCCGACCCGCTGAGTTGGCGGCTGGCGCTCTCGGAGTTCCTGCTGGAGGTGGCCGCCATAGCGCGCTCCGCCCGACTGGCCCGCGAACTCATCCGCCTGCAGGCCGATCTGGGCACCCTCACGCTGCTGCCGTGCGCCGACGCCGGCTACCGGAACGCGTCCGCCCGGATTCTGGAACAGACCGCCGGCTCCATCGAGGCACACCAGCCGGCCGAGGCGGAAACCGGAGTCAAGTCGCTAATTTCGACAACGACTAGCTGGCTCCTGGCCGAGCACGCCAGGCGCATTTGAATGCCTGCGCCACCATCTTCAGACCGAGGGAAGGATCCCAATGACGGATAGCTCCACTTTCAGCTCCGGCGGCGCCGATTCTGCCGCTGCCGACGACGCCGCCCGGGCCGCGGCGTGCGAGCTGGACGCCGTCGTCGTCGAAATCGAATCGAGGCTCTCGGTCTGGGCCCAGGAGGCAGGTGCGGCCTTGGCGGCACTGGATGGCAAAGTGTCCGGAACTGCGGTGGACAAGCTTATCCGGCCAGTGGTGGAGGAACTGGTTCGCACCCCGGAGGGCTACGCCGCGGGCGCCGGCTTCCTTGCAAATGCCGGGCTGCTTGGTCCCGAGCGGAGCTACATTGCTTGGTGGCAGGGAACCGAGATGGAGCATGTGGACGCCCTGGCCAATTTCAGCCCGAACGCCATCAGCCGCTACGTGCGGGCCGAGTGGTTCCGGATACCGGTGGAAACCGGCCAGCCACACGTCACCGGACCCTACGTTGATTTCCTCTGCACGGACGAAAATGTCCTGACTTTCACCCACCCGGTGTTTTGCCGCCCGGACGGCCCGGTGGCAGGCATTGTGGGCATGGACGTCACCGTTCAGCGCCTGGAACGCGGTGCAGTGCCGGCGCTGAGGCGCATCGGGGACCGCGCCACTCTCGTCAACCAGGACGGCCGTGCAATCGTGTCCGCGGCGTCCGATATCGACGCCGGGGATCTCGCCGTCGCCGCTGAGGGATGCCGAGTCTTCGGGGTAGGCCGACGCTTCAGTATCTGGAGCGGCGCCGCGGGTATCTAAGCTTGCTACGCTGGATTCAAGGCCGCCCCCTTGGCGGCCTCCGGACGACGGTTCAGTACCCGGCACGCGACAAGACTGGCCATAGGAGCAGTCATGTCGTGGTTGATTCTCATCCTTTCCGGTGCCTTGGAGGCTGTCTGGGCCGCAGCCCTGCACCGGACCTCGCAGGCCACCGGCCGCCGCCGTCTACTGCCCGCCGGCGTCTTCCTCGTCTCCGTGCTGGCTAGCACCGGCGGCCTGGCAATCGCGATGCAGTCCATCCCGACCGGCACCGCCTACGCCGTCTGGGTGGGCGTCGGCGTCGTGCTGACCTCCGCCTACGCTATGGCCACCAAAGTTGAGCCCGCGACCGGTGGACGGATCCTGCTGCTCGGCGGAATTGTTGCCTGCGTGGCCGGCCTGAAGGTCGTGGCGTGATGGCAGCGGACCGCACACCCGAAGCGGCAAAGGCGCCGGCTGCAACGCTGGCCTGGCTGATCCTCCTCGCCTCCGCCGTGCTGGAGGCTGTCTGGGCCACGGCTCTGGGACTGTCCGACGGCTTCACTCAGCCGCTGCCCACGCTCGTGTTCGCCGTGACCGCCACCCTGAGCATGGTGGGGCTGGGCCTCGCCGTGAAGAGCATCCCGCTCGGCACCGCCTACGCCGTCTGGGTGGGGATCGGCGCGGCCCTGACGGTCGGCTGGGCGATGGCGACCGGCGTCGAGCCCGCCAGTCCGCTGAAGCTGGTGTTTATTGCCGGAATTGTGGGCTGCGCGGCCGGGCTGAAGCTGTTGCCAGCCTCCCCCGCGGAATCTCCCCACGTTTAAGCCAGTACGACGGCGTGTCCCGGCGACGCGCCGTCGTACCGGCCAGGCGTAAATTCAAAGTTGGGGAGAATCCGACGCCAAGGCCCGGAATAGCCGCGCGCCTGCCGGAGTTCTTGGCTGGGACGGCAATTCCGGCAGCGATAGGAGATCAAAGATGACTTCAGCAACAGTCCAGCTCGGCGACGGCCTCAGCGTCAGCCCGCTGGGATTCGGCGGCATGGCCCTGACTCCGGTGTACGGGGAAGTGGATCCGGCGGAGGCCCTGGCCACCCTGCACCACGCGGTGGACGCGGGCGTGAGCTTCATCGACACGGCAGACATCTACGGCGGCGGCAGCAACGAGGAACTGATCGCCCAGCTGCTCAAGGATCGCCGCGGCGAGGTGCAGCTGGCCACCAAGTTCGGCCTGGTGGGCACCCCGTCGACCGGCTATTCGGACATCCGCGGCGACGCCGCCTACGTCAAGCAGGCCGTGGACCGCAGCCTGCAGCGCCTGGGCACCGACACCATCGACCTGTACTACATGCACCGCCGCGACCTCCGCGTTCCGATTGTGGAAACCGTGGAGGCCATGGCGGAGCTTGTGCAGGCCGGGAAGGTGCGGCACCTTGGGCTGTCCGAGGTGACGGCCGAGGAACTGCGGGACGCCGTCAGCGTCCACCCGATCGCCGCGGTCCAGAGCGAGTGGTCCATTTGGAGCCGCGACGTGGAACGCAACGTGGTTCCTGCCGCCGCCGAACTTGGCGTGGGTTTTGTGCCCTACTCGCCGCTCGGCCGGGGATTCCTCACCGGCACGGTCGACGCCTCGAAGCTGGGCACCAACGACTTCCGCCGCAACATCCCGCGCTTCGCCGAGACCGCGCTGGACGCCAACCAGGCCGTGGTCGCCGCGGTCCAGGCGGTCGCCGCGGAGCTCAGCAGTCCCGAACACGCCGCGACGCCGGCCCAGGTCGCGCTGGCCTGGCTGCTCGCGCAGGGCCGGAAACTGGGGCTGCCGGTGGTCCCCATCCCCGGCACGCGCAAGGCGGCCCGGATCGATGAAAACCTCGGCGCCCTGGCGCTCGACCTCACCCCGGCGCAACTGGAGAGGCTCGACGCCGCCGCGGATGCCGTCGTCGGCTCCCGGTCGGCGGACCCCAACTGGGTGTCCCAGGGCCGCGAATAGCCCGTCCTAGACTAAAGCCCATGGACTCGCTCATTCATTCACTTCGTGACATCACCATCCGCCGGATTTCGGTCAGCGAGATGGACAACAACGTGTACCTGCTCACGGCCAAGGCGTCTGGCGCGCAGCTCCTGATCGATGCGGCCGATGATCTGGCCGCCATCCAGGGGCTGCTGGCCGACGCCGCCGCGGATACCGCCGCGACGCCGAAGCTGGCGCTGATTGCCACCACCCACCAGCACTGGGACCACGTCCGGGCGCTGCCGGGCCTGGTGGAAGCGACCGGGGTGAAGACGGCTGCCGGGACGGATGACGCCCCGGAGCTGCCGGTGAAGGTCGATGTGCTGCTGGATCACGGCGACGTCGGCAACTTCGACGGGTTCGACGTGACGGCGGTGCACCTGCGCGGCCACACCCCGGGCTCGGTGGCCTTCGTGTACCAGGACCCCGAGGGCCCGGCGCACATCTTCTCCGGTGACTCGTTGTTCCCCGGTGGAGTGGGCAACACACAGAAGGATCCGGAGCGGTTCGCCCAGCTGCTCAGCGATGTGACCGAGCGGCTGTTCAACGTCTACCCGGATGACACCGTGGTGCACCCCGGCCACGGGAAGCCCACCACCCTGGGCGCGGAACGCCCGCACCTGGCAGAGTGGCACGCCCGCGGCTGGTAGGCCTTAGCTTTTCGCTGCACTTTCGGACAGCCGCTTCGCTTGCGGACGGCCGCTACGGGGATCCCCCTAGCGGCCGTCCGTTTGCGTAGCGCCGGCTACTTTGGCCGACGGAAATCCGGAACCCTAGCGGCTGCGGCGTTCGTTCGACGCCGGGGCCGACGCGCGGCGGGGGCCGCCGCTGCGGGCCGGACGGCCTTCGCCGGAGCGGCCGTTGCCGCCGCCTGCGTAGGATCCGCCGGAGGTTCCGCCGGTGTTGGAGGACCAGACCGCTGCGGAGCCGCCGGACTTGGCGCCTGCCGCTGCGCGCTGGCCGGTGGCGGGGCGTCCGCCGCGCTGGCCGCCGGCCGAGGCGCCGGTACGGCCTGCACCGGCGCGGGGTGCGCCACCGGTGCGCGGTGCGGAACCGCCGCGGGAGTCGCTACGACCCTCAGCAGCGCGACCGTCCGAGCCACGGCCAGCCGAGGCGCGGCCGCCGGCTGCGGGAACATCGTTGTGGTGCGCGTAGGCAGTGGTGCGGCCACGGCCCCGGGCGTTGCGGCGCTCGGCGCGCTCGGCGTCGGCCCGGTCCTGATTCTTTTCCGCGACTCGCTCGGCGGCGTTACGGGCAGCGGCCTGGCCTTCGTAGGCCACGGCCCTACGCTCGGCACGGGGAAGATCGGTGCGGGGAGCTTCAGCGGAAACGCGTCCACGTCCGCCACGGCCGCCCCGGCCACCCGCAGTGGGTGCAGCCTGGGTGGTGCGGCGGGCGCGCTTGCGCTCGGCGTTGGCACCGGTGGAGGTGCCGCCGCCCTGCTGCTTGGCCTTGGTGGCCAGCAGTGCCGCGCGGGTGCGCGGATCGATCTTCTCGGCCATTTCGCCCACCAGCTCGGCAACCAGCGGGGAGTTGGCGGTGACGCGCTCGAAGTTGACCTCGACGCCGGCAGCCTTCATCAGCTTCTTGACGTCGGACTGCTGCTCCGGCAGGGTCAGCGTGACCACGGTGCCGTCGGAACCGGCGCGGGCAGTACGGCCCGAGCGGTGCAGGTACGCCTTGTGCTCCGTGGGCGGATCCACGTGGATGACCAGCTCGACGTCGTCGACGTGGACGCCGCGGGCGGCGACGTCGGTGGCCACCAGGACGCGGACGTCGCCGGAGGAGAACTCGGCGAGGTTGCGGTCACGGGCGTTCTGCGAGAGGTTGCCGTGCAGATCGACGGCGGGGATGCCGGCGTCGGTCAGGGTCTTGGCCAGCTTGCGGGCGTGGTGCTTGGTGCGCATGAAGAGCACCCGGCGGCCGGCGCCCGAGGCGAGCTCGACGATCAGCTGCTTCTTGACGGTCTGGTCGTTGACGACCAGGACGTGGTGCTCCATGGTGGTGACCGCTGCCTGCGGATCGTCCACCGAGTGGGTCAGCGGGTTGGAGAGGTAGCGCTGGACGATCTTGTCCACGCCGTTGTCCAGGGTGGCCGAGAACAGCAGTCGCTGCCCCTGGCTGGGGGTCATGTCCATGAGCTTCTTGACCACCGGCAGGAAGCCGAGGTCGGCCATGTGGTCGGCCTCGTCCAGGACGGTGATTTCGACGGCCTCGAGGGTCAGGATGCGCTGGCGGATCAGGTCCTCCAGGCGGCCGGGGCAGGCGATGACGATGTCGACGCCGGCGCGGAGGGCCTTTTCCTGGCGGGCCTGGGAGATGCCGCCGTAGATCACGGTGGTGGTCAGGCCCATGGCCTTGGCCATCGGTTCGATGGTCGCGTTGATCTGGGTGGCCAGCTCGCGGGTGGGTGCAAGGACCAGGCCCATCGGGCGGCCGGG
Source organism: Arthrobacter sp. C9C5 (assembly GCF_013359735.1). Taxonomy (GTDB): domain Bacteria; phylum Actinomycetota; class Actinomycetes; order Actinomycetales; family Micrococcaceae; genus Arthrobacter. The sequence continues at coordinate 104,840 of NZ_JABFMX010000008.1, read as the reverse complement.
CTTGCGGAAGTGCGCGGCTTCCCGCTCGGCGAGCCGTGCGACCAGCGGGATGGCGAAGGCGATGGTCTTGCCGGAGCCGGTGCGGCCGCGGCCCAGGACGTCGCGTCCGGCCAGGGTGTCCGGGAGGGTCTTGACCTGGATGGGGAACGGTTCAACGATCCCCTGGGCGGTGAGGGTGTCGGCGAGGGCCTTGGGCGTGCCGAGGGCAGCAAAAGTAGTCATGTGTTTCAAAGGTCTTTCAGGCGGTATCCATGCGGATATCGGCCCCCGGTGCCGGTTGGCCCAGGGGTTCGCCGAAGAAAAGTCAGGTGATCAACCGGGCTGCTTGCAAACTTTTGCAGGCCGCCGGGACCAAATAGAACGCGTTCATCGACGCAGGATGTGCCTCTCACATGAATAAAGCCCACTGCCTGCGACCGGAATCCCGGAGGAATCCTGCAGGGGATCCGGCCGGTGAGCCGAAGCTGCTGGACCGGATCCAAAGTGGGCATCACTGCACATCAAGTTCCTCCAGTCTAGCATCTGCGCGTGCCCTCCCGTTTTCGAGCATGCGGCGGGCTGCCCGAACGGGCCCCTAGGCCGGCCCGGATCCTGATACCCGGGGAGCGACCGCCACGCCCACCACGCCGATTGCCGCGGTGAGCGCGAAGACCCCGGCGAAGGGGGCGACGCCGGTGCCCGCCGCCGTCGTGAACGCCGCGAAGACGATCCCCGTTGCGGCGAGCGCCAGGGCGCCGCCGAGCGAGTCGGAGATGGACATCGCCGAGCTGTTGAAGCCCTCGGTCTCCTTCGTGGACAGCGCCAGGGTCATCACGCTCAGCCGCGGATACATCAGCCCCATTCCGCCGCCGGCGAAGATCCAGCCGGTGATCGCGACGGCGGCCGGCCACGCCAGGAGCGTGGTCGCCAGTGCCAGCAGGACGGCGCCGAGGACCAGCGCCGAGCCGATCCGGATGGCGCGGCGGTGGTCCAGGCGTGCCCCGAGCCGGCCCTGGATCGCGGAGGCCGCGGCCCAGGCGAGCGCTCCGCCGGTGAGGGTCAGGCCGGCGAAGGTGGGCGAGAAGACGTAGCGCTCCACCAGCAGGTAGGGCAGGTATACCTCGGCGCCGAAGAACGCCGCGGACGCGAGTCCGCGGGCGAGGATGACGGCGGGCAGGCCGCGGCGGGCCGTCAGCGTCCCGCGGGGCACCAGGGGGCGGACCGCCACCAGCGCCACGACGACGGCGGCCGCCGCCAGCACCCAGCCGGCCGCCGGCAGCTCCACGGACAGGTTCAGCCCGAGCACGGCGAGCGCCGCGAGCGCGGCCCAGGCCAGCCGGCCGTAGTCCCACGGCTTGGGCGACGCAGCACCCTCCGAGGCTGCGGCGTGGGCGCCGCGCCCCGCGTCGGGGGCGCCCGCCGCGCCGCCCTCGGCGGTTGCTGCGTCGGCGCCGCCGGAGAGTCCGCGCAGGGCCGGGACGATCATCAGCAGGGCCGGTACCACCAGCCCCACCACGCCGAGGAAGACCCAGTGCCAGCTGAGCAGTTGTGCCACCAGTCCGGCGGCGAAGGGACCCACCAACGAAGGAATGACCCAGGCCGCGGCGAAGGCGGCGAAGATCTTGGGGTGGAGCACGGGCGGATAGACGCGGGCCACCACCACGTAGAGGGCCACGGTTACCGCGCCGCCGCCGAGCCCCTGGACCAGCCTGCCGGCGAGGAGCGCGGCCATGGTCCCCGCCGATCCGGCGATCAGCAGCCCCAGGACGAACAGTGCCACGGACGCGTAGAGCGGACCCGACGGGCCGCGCCGGTCCGACCAGTTGCCGGCCGCCACCATCCCGATGACGCCGGTCGCCAGCGGCCCGGCGAATGCGAGGGCATAGAGGCTGGCGCCGTCGAGTTCGCGGCTGACCAGCGGCATGATGGTGGTTACCGCCAGCGATTCGAAGGCCGCCAGGAATACGAGGGCCAGGGCGCCCAGGGTCACCAGCAGGTAGCGACGGTGGAAGACGCCGCCAGAATCCGGGACGGGATCAGTGCCCGGCACGGGAGGGTCTATGTGAGGCACGTGCCACAGCCTACAAGAGGGGCGCCCAACCTGGCGGGCGGTCACTCGCCGTCACCGAACGGCTCACCCGGCCGCGTCGAGTCCCTGGGCCGGAACCACCACGGCGCCGCTCGCCCTGGAATCCGGATTCAACATCCAGCCCACCCGTTTGACCGTGCTGAGCATGACGACGCTTTCGACCAGCACAATCCCCGGCACCTTCTGCTGCAGCGCCAGCTCGATGCCCATGACATCCGCCAGGGACTGCAGCCACATGACGATCACGAAGTTGGTGGGACCTGTGGTGGACGCGCTGAGCCGCACATTCCGCATCGTCTTCAGCTCGGCGGCCGCCGCCTCGTGCCGGCCGGCCGGGACGTTGACGAACCACTGGCAGGTGACGGGGAAGGCCGAAAGCCTCTGGGCGACCTCGCAGCGGAAGGACAGGATCCCGCTCGCGAGCACCCGGTTCAGCTGGCGCTGGACGGTGGCAGGGTGCCTGCCCAGCCCGCGCGCGATGTCCGCCGCCGTGGCCCGGCCGTCTCTGGCCAGGAACGGCAGGAGCGCCAGGTGGCTGGCCGGCAGCGCTTCCCGGGACGCAGCCTGGACAACGCCGGTGGCCTCCGGGCCGGCCATTGCCCGCACGGCGGCCTCCTGGGCGCGGCTCAGCACGTGGAGCCGCCACGAGCCGCCGCCCGCGTGCAACCTGGTGCAAAGAGCAGTCTGATACTTGAGCAGGCCGTCGATCTCCTTCAGCCGCGAGATCACCTTCGTGCTGAAGTCGTCCAGGGAGGGCGTAATGACGGTCAGCATCAGGTCCCGGTTGCTCGCCGCCTCCTCGACCGTGATGATTTCCGGCATCTTGGCGAGCCTGGCCGTGACTTCAGCGCGCCGGTGCATTTCGCAATCCACGGCAACGAACGCCAGGCACATCTGATGGGGGTCGCCGATCAGATGGGCGGTAATCCAGGAGACGCCGGAAGCCCGCAGCCGTTCCCAGCGGGCGGCCAGGGTGGTGGCGTGGACGCCCAGCACCTCCGCGGCATCCGCCCAGCTCAAGCGCGGCGCGATCTGCAGGACGTTGATCAGGGCCAGGTCGTCCTCGCTGAGTTCCACCCCTTCCCCCTTCGGTCATGCATACAAACTGTGTTTTTGGTCAGTTCCTGCATTTTTCCAGCCCTTTGGCGACCTGTGAACCACGTCACTTCAGAATAGACGAGAAAGCCGAACCCACCACCTAGGAGAATACGTGCCGATCACCGCAGACGCCCGGGAAATGCAGCCGGACCTTGCCCGGTTCCGCCACGAGCTGCACCGGGAGCCCGAGATCGGGCTGACCCTGCCCCGCACCCAGGAGAAAGTACTCAAGGCACTCGACGGGCTCGGCTACGAGGTCTCCCTCGGCACGGACACGACGTCGGTCACCGCGGTACTGCGCGGGCAGGCGCCCGGGAACGGCGCGGATACTCGCCCGGCCGTACTCCTGCGCGCGGACATGGACGGCCTGCCGGTGCAGGAGAAAACCGGCGTGGACTTCACGTCCAGGGTCGACGGCGCCATGCACGCCTGCGGCCACGACCTCCACACCGCCATGCTCACCGGCGCCGCGACCCTCCTGGCCGAGCGGCGGCACCGGCTGGCCGGCGACGTCGTGCTGATGTTCCAGCCCGGCGAGGAGGGCTTCGATGGCGCCGGCCACATGATCCGCGAGGGCGTGCTCGATGCCGCCGGCCGGCGCGTGGACGCCGCCTACGGCATGCACGTGTTTTCCGCCCTGGAACCGCACGGCACCTTCTGCACCAAGCCCGGCGTCATGCTCAGCTCCTCCGACGGCCTGATGGTCACCGTGCTCGGAGCCGGCGGCCACGGCTCGGCCCCGCATTCAGCCAAGGACCCGGTCACGGCGGCCGCCGAAATGGTCACCGCCCTCCAGGTCATGGTCACCCGCCAGTTCAACATGTTCGACCCCGTCGTCCTGTCCGTGGGGGTGCTCCAGGCCGGCACCAAGCGCAACATCATCCCGGAAACCGCACGCATCGAGGCCACCATCAGGACCTTCTCCGAGCAATCCCGGCAGAAAATGATGGACACCGTGCCGCGCCTGCTGAAGGGCATCGCCGCGGCACACGGCCTCGACGTCGACGTCGACTACCAGCAGGAGTACCCGCTCACCATCACCGACGAGGACGAAACGCACACCGCGGAAAACGTCATCGAGGGCCTGTTCGGCGATTCCCGCCTCGCCCGCTGGGCCACCCCGCTGAGCGGCTCCGAGGACTTCTCGAGGGTCCTCGCCGAGGTCCCCGGCACGTTCATCGGGCTGAGCGCCGTCCCCCGCGACGCCGACCACGCCACCTCCGCGTTCAACCACTCCCCGTACGCGACATTCGACGACGGCGTGCTGGCCGACGGTGCCGCGCTCTACGCGGAGCTCGCCATTTCCCGGCTGGCCGCCCTCGCGGCAGCCAACGCCCCCGCCGCGGCCACGGCCGCCTCCACCCTTTCCTAGCCCCACCCCCTGAGGGAGAAGACCATGACAGCAACCGCGTCCATGCCGACGGCAACCCGGACCTCCACCCGCAAGACAATCATCGGCACCGGCATCGGCAACGCCGTCGAATGGTACGACTGGGCCATCTACGCCACGTTCACGCCATTCATCGCCAGCCAGCTCTTCAGCAAGGCCGATCCCGCCTCGGCCGTGCTGTCCACGCTGGCGATCTTCGCCGTCGGCTTCGTGGCCCGCCCCTTCGGCGGCTTCCTGTTCGGCTGGATCGGCGACCGGATCGGCCGCAAGGCTTCGATGACCCTGGCCGTGGGGCTCGCCTCGGTGGGCAGCCTGATGATCGGCATCGCGCCGACCTTCGCGGCGGTCGGTGCATGGGCCTCGCTCATGCTCCTGGTGGCGCGCCTGGTCCAGGGGCTCGCGCATGGCGGCGAGCTGCCGTCATCGCAGACGTACCTGTCCGAGATGGCGCCGAGGGAACACCGCGGCTTCTGGGCCACCCTGATCTACACCTCCGGCACGGTGGGAATCCTGTTCGGAACCCTGCTGGGCGCCGTGCTGAACATGGTCCTCAGCACCGAAGTGATGAACGCGTGGGGCTGGCGCATCCCGTTCCTGGTCGGCGCGGCCATGGGCCTGTACGCGCTGATCATGCGGTCCCGGCTGCACGAAACGGACGTCTTTGCCGGCGAAGCCTCGGCCGAGAAGCACGCTCCGATCTGGCCGCAGATCGTCCGCCACCGCAAGCAGGCCCTGCAGGTAATCGGCCTGACCGTCGGCCTGACGGTGATCTACTACATCTGGGGCGTCGTCGCCCCCAGCTACGCCACCACGGCCCTGAAGATCGACCGCGGCGAAGCCCTGTGGGCCGGTGTGATCGGCAACATCGTCTTCATCGCGGCACTGCCCTTCTGGGGCAAGCTGTCCGACCGGATCGGCCGCAAGAAGGTCCTGTGGGCCGGGGCGATCGGCGCAGGCATCATGCACTTCCCGATGACCGCGCTGCTCAAGGACTCCGCCTGGGAGCTGGCCGTCAGCATGTCCGTGATGCTGGTCTTCATCGCCGCCAGCGCTGCGATCGTTCCGGCCGTCTACGCCGAACTGTTCCCCACGAGCATCCGCACCGTCGGCGTCGGAGTTCCCTACTCGATTTGTGTGGCGCTGTTCGGCGGCACCGCGCCCTACCTGCAGCAGTGGCTCGGAACGAGCCTGCAGCTGCCGCAGCTGTTCAACGTTTACGCCGTGCTGCTGCTTGCCGTCTCCGCCGTCTTCGTCTTCACCATCCCGGAAACGAAGGGCAAGGACCTCACCCTCTGATTGGCTCCCGGGGCCGGGCCCGGTCAGCCGCCGACGAAACGGTCCTTGCCCGCCCGGAAACCGAACACGGCAGCCAGGGAGCCGACCACCAGGAAGAGGACCCCGGCCGCGGCGAAGGATCCCGTGGCCTGGTGCAACTGTCCGACCAGCAGGGTTCCGACCGACCCGACGCCGTAGCCCACCCCCTGCATCATGCCGGACAGGTGGGCGGCGGTGTGGCCGTCGCGGGTGCGCAGCATGATCATGGTGAGGGCCACCGCGGTGAGGCTGCCCTGTCCCAACCCCAGCAGCCCGGTCCACACCCAGACCAGGTCCAGGGGGCCGAAGATGCTCAGGGCGAACCCGCCGCCGGTCATCAGCGCCACCACCGTGTTGATGGCGCGCTGGTCCCGCAGCCGGGCGGCGAGGGCGGGGGCAAACAGGGATCCGAGCATCTGCAACACGATCGAGGCGGACACGATCAGGCCGGCCGTGCCGCCGTCGACCCCTCGTTCGCGCAGGATCGGCGCCAGCCAGGCGAAGACGCTGAAAGACATCATCGCCTGGAGCACCATGAACCCGGTCACCTGCCAGGCGACCGCCGAGCGCCAGACGTTGATCCCGCTGGCCGCGGTCTGGTGCCGTCCGTGGCGCTGGGCCGCCGCCAGCGGCAGGAACAGCAGCAGCACGACGCCGGCGGGCAGCGCCCAGAACCACAGCGCCGCCGTCCACTGGCCGCTCGCGCTGAACAGCGGGTAGGTGAAGCCGGCGCCGAGGGCCGCGGAAGCGCAGATCGCGGTGGTGTAGAGCCCTCCCATCAGGCCGAGTCGGTGCGGGAAGTCCCGCTTGACGAGGCCGGGAAGCAGGACGTTGCAGAGCGAGATGGCGGCGCCGCAGGCCGCCGTGCCGGCCAGGAGCGCGGGCAGGTGGCCCACGCCGGGTACGTCCAGGGGGCGCAGCAGCAGGCCTGCGGTCAGCACGGCCATGGCTCCGAGCAGCACCCGTTCGGCCCCGAACCGGCGGGCCAGCCGCGGCGCGAGCGGGGCGAACACACCAAGCAGGGTCACCGGCGCCGTGGTCAGCGCGACGACGGCCCAGCCGGGCAGGCCGACGTCAGCCGTCACCTCCGGAAGGACCGCGGCGAAACTGGAGAAGACGGTGCGCAGGTTCAGTCCGATCAGCACCAGGCAGACGCCCAAATAGGCCAGTGCACGGCGGCTGCCGAGGACGGTGGGCTCCGCGGCGGGAACGTCGTCGATCTCCGCGTCCACCAGGGGATCCAGCCGCTGGTGCCGGTGGCCGCCGGCGGCGGTGCGGGCGGGCACGGGCGCGTTTCTTGGTGTTGTCACGGACCCATTCTGGCAGGCGCGCGGCGCCGCTTCGAAAGAATGGCGGAGCCCCGGCATGGACGCCCGGGCCGCCCTCCGGGTGGCCGCGTGGTGGTTCTCCGGTCCGCGGGGCGTGCGCGAACTCCACTATTCTGGGAGTGATGAGCGAATCCCCAGAATCCCCCCAGACGCCGCAGCCTCCCCGCCCGGTCACCCCCGGCAGCCAGGCATCGTTCGGCACCTACGGCGGCCGGCCGGTCAGCTTCGTACGCCGCGGCACCCGCCTGCAGGGACGCCGCCAGGCCGCGTGGGAGGAGCACTCGGACCGGTGGGCGGTGGAGGTCCCCCGGCACATCGCCAACACGTCCGTGCACCCCGATTACGTGTTCGACGCCGAGGCCGAGTTCGGCCGGAAGGCTCCGCTGATCGTCGAGATCGGCTCCGGGCTCGGCGACGCCGTCTGCCATGCGGCGGAGGAGAACCCGGACAAGGACTTCCTGGCCGTGGAGGTCTACACCCCGGGCCTGGCCAACACCCTCATCAAGATCAACAGCCGCGGGCTGAGCAACGTCCGGGTGGTGGAGGCCAACGCCCCCGAGGTGCTTGCCACCATGCTCCCGGAGGGCTCGGTCACCGAGCTCTGGGTGTTCTTTCCCGACCCGTGGCACAAGTCGCGGCACCACAAGCGGCGACTCATCCAACCGGCCTTCGCCGAGCTCGCGGCCCGGGCGCTCAAGCCCGGCGGTATCTGGCGGATCGCGACCGACTGGTCCAACTACGCCGTGCACGTACGCGAGGTCCTGGCCGGTTCCGCCGACTTCGAGAACCTGCACGAGGGCGAGCGCAGCGGCGATGACAGCCCCCTCACCCAGGTCTGGGAGTCCGGGGTGGAGTCCGTCGTGGGCGGGGCCCCGGTCAAGGAGGGGCGGGCGCCGGTCAGCACCGAACACACCGGGCCCAACGAAGGCGTCGACGAGACGGGCGGCTGGGCGCCGCGGTTCGAGGGCCGGATCCTGACGAGCTTCGAGAACAAGGCCCACGAAGCGGGCCGGTTGATCTTCGACCTCTGCTACCGGCGCCGCTGACGCACGCACCCGCCCGCCCCGGGCCCGGGCCCGGGACCGGCGTGGCACAAGTGCTGTTGTGCAGCAGGTTCCCGTGGCACGATTACCGAAGATGCATGGCTGGCGGCGGCACGACGGCGCCAGCAGAGCCGGAAGACGCGAAGGACCGATCATCAAAAAAGAACTTAAGGACGCCGCGGAAGTCGCCGAGGACGTCACCAATTCCAAGCCGCTCGAATACGCGGCCCGGGCAGGGTTCGCCGTTTCGGGCGTCCTGCACTTCCTGATCGGGCTCGTCGCGATCCGGCTCGCGATGGGCGGGCAGGGGCAGGCCGATGTCAGCGGCGCCGTTGAGCAGCTCGCCAAGCAGCCGGCCGGACCGGCGCTGCTCTGGAGCGCCTTCGCGGCCTGCGTCGCCCTGGCCATCTGGCAGACCAGCGACGCGGTGTTCGACTTCAACCACCTGCCCACCAAAGACAAAGTCGGCAAGAAGCTCAAGGCCGCCCTCCAGGCCGTGGTCTATGCCGGGTTCGGCCTCACGCTGGCGTCCGTGGCCCTCGGCGCCCATGCCGACCACCGCCGCTCCACCAGCGACCTCACGGTCCAGCTCATGAAGGCCCCGGGCGGCGTGCTGCTGCTGATCGTCATCGGCGCCGCCATCGCCATTACCGGCGTCGTCTACGCCATCCGGGGGTTCCGGAAATCGTTCCTCAAGTACCTGCGCCTGCCCGCCAACGAGCACACCCGCAGCGCGGTGACCGTCGCCGGCGTCGCCGGTTATGCCGCCAAGGGTGTGGCGCTGCTGTTGACCGGGCTGCTGATCGTCATCGCCACCGTAAAGGCCAACCCGGCGGAATCAACCGGGCTCGACGGCGGCCTGAAGGCCCTGCGGGAGCAGCCGCTTGGGATGTACATGCTCGCCGCTGTGGGCGCTGGCCTGATCTGCTACGGCATCTTCCTGGCCGTACGGGCCCGGCTCGCCCGGATGTAGCGGCGAGCCGGGTCCGACAACAGCGACGCCGCACCCCCTGGCTGCGACGCCTGGCCCTGCCGACTGGCAGTGCCGCGGGCCGCGCTAGGGGTGCGGAACGGTGATGACCGCGACGGTCTGCTGCTGGCCGTTGCGCATCTCGATGCTGGCGATGCTGGCCAGCTGCAGCGGGGTGGCCCCGGTGATGCGCACCTTGCCGCTGGGGGTGGCCGTCCAGGCGCACGCCCGGTCCTCGCCGCCGTCGCGGCCCTTCACCCAGAGCGAGAGAGTACCGTTTACGGGCATGCTCCTGCCATCGACTGCCAACTCGGTGCCCCATGTCTTCTTCACGAGGCCGACGGTGAACTGCGGCCCGTTACCGGCCGCCACGGAATAACTGGCATCCGGCTTGGGCTGCTGTGCCAGCAGCGGCCCGGCCAGGAAACCCAGCGCCAGGCAGGCCGCGGCAACCGCAGCCAGCGCCGCCGACCACAGCCGTCGCGTCTTCCGCCGACGGGCCGCGAGCGCGGCCAGCAGCCCCCGAGGGACGGAACCAGCGACGGATGCTGGGAAAGCCCCGGCAGCGACGCCGGCAACCGGCGCAGGCGCGGGCGTAACCGGGGCGGGCCCCGCGAGTGTGGTGAGCGCGACGGCGTCGGGCACGGGAACAGCGTCGAGCAGCGCCGGGAGGCTGGCGAGTTCGTCGAGGGCCGCGCGGCAGTCCAGGCAACCAGGCAGATGCCGTTCGAAAGCCGCGGCCTCACCGGGTTCCAGACCGCCGAGCAGATACGCGCCGAGCAGCTGGTGGAGTTCGGTTCCTTTCACTGCTGCACCCCCATTTCGTCGAGGATCGTCCGCAGGGCCCGCACCGCGTAAAAAGCCCTGGACTTCACCGTGCCGGCTGGAATGTTCAACTGCGCGGAGGCTTCCTGGACGGTGAAGCGTCGGTAGTGGAGGGCGACCAGGACGTCGCGATGCTCGGCGCTGAGGCGCAGCAGCGCTTCCTCCATCAGGACCCGGTTGAGCAGCTCATCGATGCGTTCCGCGGCGCCGGCAGGGTCGGCCACCTCACGCTCGGCGGCCTCCCGCGGCCGGCGCTGGGCCTTGCGGTAGTTGTCGATCATGATGTTGCGCGCGGTCCGGAACAGATAGCTGCGCAGGCTGCCGGTGATCTGCGGCGCCTGCTGCCAGACGCGGAGCACCGTTTCCTGCACGACGTCGTCCGCCAGCTGCGGGTCGTGGCAGGCGCCCAGGACGAACCGCCGCAGGGCCGTTCCGTGCTCGCGATAAATCGCGGCCACCACCTCTTCGTCCAGCGGCATGCGGCACCTCCCGGGCTTTGCCCCTCTGCCCCACTAGGACGTACACGCCGGCGCGAAAGTTCAACGGAACGCCCTTGAACCATTTTTCACCCGCGGGCGTCGTATCAGCTAGCCGGACAGCGGGATGGCCGGCACCTAGCCAAGGAGCAAACAATGACAAAGCACTTCGGCGCCACCCTGTCGGCCCTCGCTCTTGCCGTCGTCGTTTCCGGCTGCGCTGGGGGCAGCGGGACCACGACGTCGGCACCCCCGGCCGGCACGACGGCGGGCTCCGCCGCCACCTCGGCGGCCGCCTCCCCGGCGCCGGCAACTTCCGCGAGCAGCACCACCGGGTCCAGCGCACCGGCGTCAGCCGCTGAACTCAAGACCGCCGCGACCAGCGCCGGGCAGGTGGTCGTGGACGCCAAGGGCATGAGCGTCTACCTCTTCACCAAGGACACGAAGGACTCCGGCATGAGCGCCTGCACCGGTTCCTGCATCGCTGCCTGGCCGCCGGTGCTTACCGGCTCCGCCGCACCAGCGGCGGAAGGCGTCACCGGCAAGGTGGGCACCATCCCCACGCCGGACGGCAAGAAGCAACTGACCATCAACGGGATGCCCGTGTACTACTTCGCCAAGGACCGGACGCCCGGTGACATCACCGGCCAGGGCGTCGGGAACGTCTGGTTCCTCGTCAACCCCGCCGGCGGGATGATCACTTCCGCCGCCGGCGGCGGCTACTAAGCCCCGGACTCGAGCCCGTCGTCGGAGTCATCCTCGAACTCGACGGCGGCCACGATCTCCCGGGTCTCCGGGTGGATCATGTACGCCTCCTCGTCGTCCTCCAGCATGAGGAACTCGCCCTGGTCCGTGGTGAAGTGCCAGGCCAGGACCCGTTCGCCGTTATGGTCGTGGTTCGGATCGCCCATGGTGATCTTCAGCAGGGTGTGTCCGGCCACCTCGCAGAGCTCCCGGATGATCAGCTCAAACTCCGGCGCGCTGCTGAGTTCCTCCTCGGCCGCCGCTGCCTGGCGCTCCGCCAGGTTGGGGATCCGGGACACCCGTTCGTGGATGTGCCGGTCGAGTTCGTCCTCGTCCAAGACCAGCAGGTCCGGCTGGCTGCGGAGCCAGGCGGCATTGAGCGCGACAATGTCCTCGGTCTCCAGCAGCGGCTCGAATTCGTCGTCGAGCTGCTCCAGGAGCTGGACCGCCTCGGGTACCGCCACCGCGCCGTCTTCCACACCCAGCTCGGCGTCGCCGTCGAGATAGGCCTCCGCTTCCTCCTCCGAGAGCGAGTCGTAGGCGGCCACGCTGCGGTTGAACAGGTCCAGGTGCGCGGCGGCGCCCATGCCGGCCAGCCCTTCGCGGACGTACGTGTCGATCTCCTCGCGCTCCGGCACGGTGAAGACGTACTGGGCGAAGCCACCGCCGAGCGACTGCGTCAGATAGAAGTCCACGTAGTAGCTGCGCAGGGCGTTGGCCGCGATTTCCTCGGCGTCCAGCAGTTCCGCGTACATGGCGTTGACGACGTCGACGTTGTTGTCCACGACGTCCACGTTGCCGCCGTTGAGGCTCTCCCTGGTCAGCACCGGGGCATGGTCGGTCGCGGTCGGGCTCTGGGTCAGGCTGGTGCTCATGGGGATCCTCACGGTGGTGGCGGGTGCTGCTCCGGTCCCTTCCACGGTAGGCCCGCCCGGTTCCGGGGCGCCCGAGCGGGAGGTGAACGTCAGGCGAAGTTTCCGGGCCCCGCCAGGCTGGCTAAGATGAATCAGATGACCAACTGCTGGAAGTAGTGCGCACATGCCATCCCATCCGGACGAGAGTGCGGCACTGGCAATACAGACCCCCGCAATCAACGACCGCTCCCTCGCGGCCGGACTTGCCTACGCCATGGGGAGCCGGGTTTCCGGGATTTCCTTCGACGCCGCCACCGGGCTGATGCTGGGCAAGGTCCGCGGCGGCGCGGACGTGCCGTATTCGACGACGGCGAAGCTGGTCCGGAAGGGCGGCGGCTGGAGCTGCACCGTCGGCGTCTGCAGCTGCCCGGTCCGCAAGGACTGCAAGCACGTGGCGGCGCTGCTGTTTGCCGCCGAGGACAACCCGGCGATCCGCGTCCAGCTGCTGGCGCCCGCGGAATCCTCCCGGCTGTCCCGCCAGCCCTCGGCGCTGGACCTGCCGGACTGGGAGCAGGCCCTGAGCCCGCTGATCGCCCGGCCGGGGATCACCCAATCGACCAACGGCGTGCCGCTGGCCCTGCAGTTCGAGATCGAGGAACCGGCCCCGCACTTCTCCTACACGGGCCGCCGGGACCCGCTGCGCAGCGTCCGCCAGCTCAAGGCCCGGCCCGTCATCATGGGGGCCAAGGGGAAGTGGATCCGCGGCGATGTCTCCTGGAACACCCTGAGCTACCTCAACTACCGGCGCGAATGCAACGAAGCCCACGTGGAGTGGATGCAGGAATTCCTCGCCTCGCACACGGCCCTGGCGAACCGCCAGCACGCCGGCACCGCGCCCTGGCTGGGACTGAACACTTACGCCGGCAAGAACCTCTGGAGCCTGCTGGCCGAGGCCCGGAAGATCGGCCTCGCCCTGGTCCACGGCCGGGGCGACGAACCCGTGCGGCTGGCCGACGAGCCGGCCGCCGTCGGACTCAACCTGACCCGGCTCGGCGCCGAGGAGCACGACGGCGGCGGGCTGGCGCTCGCACCTACGATCACGGTCGAGGGCGCGGTAGTCGATCCGGCGTCGGTCGGGACCATCGGCCGCCCGGCCCACGGGATCTTCCTGACCTCCGGCGCCGATGCACTGCCCGGCGTCGCCCCGGGGGACTCCGCGATCACCCTCGCGCCCCTGGAGGCCGGGCTCAGCGAAGAACTGCTGACCTTCGTCACCGCGGGCACCACGCTGCACATTCCGTCCCGGGACGAGGGGCGCTTCCTCACCGGGTTCTATCCCAAGCTCAAGCAGACCGCCCGGGTGACCGCCTCCGACGAATCCGTCGAGCTGCCCACCCTGGCGGTCCCCACCTTGTCCCTGCTGGCCAACTACGGCGCGGACCACCGGGTCCGGCTGCACTGGGAGTGGCACTACAAGGCCGGGACCCTGGTCACGGCCCAGCCGCTGTGGCGGCACCCCGGCGACCACGGCTACCGTGACGACACCGCCGAGGCCCGCATCCTGGAAACGGTGGGCCAGCCATGGGACGTTGTGCCGAAGCTCGGCGAATCGGCCACCGGAGGCTGGGGCACTCCGCGGCTGGCGGCGTCCGCGGAACTCAGCGGCCTGGACACCCTGGCCTTTACCGAGGAGGTCCTCCCTGCGCTGCGCGAGCTTCCGGAGGTTTCCGTGGACACGGCCGGCGAAATTGCCGACTACCGCGAGGCCGAGGAAGCGCCGGTGGTGTCGATCTCCACCAAGGCGACCGACCAGCGGGACTGGTTCGACCTGGGCATCCAGATTTCGCTCGAAGGCCAGCCGGTGTCCTTCGCCGCCGTTTTCTCCGCCCTGGCTTCGGGCCAGACCAAGATGCTGCTGCCCAGCGGTGCGTACTTCTCCCTGGACCTGCCCGAGCTGCACCAGCTGCGCGCCCTGATCGAAGAGGCGCGGGAACTGCAGGACAACAAGGACGCCCCGCTGCAGATCAGCCGGTTCCAGGCCGGGCTCTGGGACGAGCTGGCACAGCTGGGCATCGTCGACGAACAGGCCGCCGCGTGGCGCGAGGCCGTCGGCGGGCTGCTCGAGGGCGGCGTCAAGGGCCTCCCGCTGCCCGACACCCTCGACGCCGAGCTGCGCCCGTACCAGCTCGAGGGCTTCAACTGGCTCAGCTTCCTCTACCGCCACGGACTCGGCGGCGTACTGGCCGATGACATGGGCCTGGGCAAGACCGTCCAGGCGCTGGCGCTGATCTGCGCCGCCAAGGTCGCCGCCGCCGAGACTGCCGTTCCGGCCGCCGCCGTTGCCCCCGATGCCGCGGCCGACGTCGTCGTCAGCCCTCCCGGCGGCGCACCCGGCGCGGCGCCTTTCCTGGTGGTCGCCCCCACGAGTGTGGTGGGCAACTGGCAGGCCGAAACCGCGCGCTTCGCGCCGGGCCTGACGGTGCGGGCCATCGGCGAGACCTTCGCGAAGAGCGGCTCGGTGCCGGCCGAGGCGATGGCCGGGGCCGACGTCGTGATCACGTCCTACGCGCTGTTCCGGATCGACTACGAGGCCTACGCCTCCCGGCAGTGGGCCGGCCTGGTGCTCGACGAGGCGCAGTTCGTAAAGAACCATCAATCCAAGGCCTACCAGTGCGCCCGCAAGCTCCCCGCCGCCTTCAAGCTGGCGATCACCGGCACGCCGCTGGAGAACAACCTGATGGAGTTCTGGGCGCTGACCTCGATCGTGGCCCCGGGGCTCTTCTCCAGCCCCAAGCGCTTCGCCGAGTACTACCAGAAGCCCGTGGAGAAGAACGGGGACCGGGCACAGCTGGACAAGCTCAGGCGCCGGGTCCGGCCTCTGATGATGCGCCGCACCAAGGAACAGGTCATCCACGACCTGCCGCCCAAGCAGGAGCAGGTCCTCGAGGTCGTGCTGAACCCGCGGCACCAGAAGGTCTACCAGACACATCTGCAGCGCGAGCGGCAGAAGATCCTGGGCCTGATCGAGGACGTCAACAAGAACCGCTTCACGATCTTCCAGTCGCTGACCCTGCTGCGGCAGCTCAGCCTCGACCCGTCCCTGATCGACCCCTCGCTCTCGGGGGTCCGCTCCAGCAAGCTGGACGTCTTGTTCGAGCAGCTGGAGGACCTCGTTGCCGAGGGCCACCGCGCGCTGATCTTCAGCCAGTTCACCGGTTTCCTCGGCAAGGTCCGCGAACGGCTCATCGAGGAAAATATCGAGTTCTGCTACCTCGACGGCAGCACCCGCAACCGCACCGACGTCGTCAACGAGTTCAAGAACGGCGCCGCCCCGGTGTTTCTGATCAGCCTCAAGGCGGGCGGCTTCGGCCTGAACCTGACCGAGGCGGATTATGTGTTCCTGCTGGATCCGTGGTGGAACCCGGCCTCCGAAGCGCAGGCCGTGGACCGGACGCACCGGATCGGCCAGGCCCGCAACGTGATGGTCTACCGGCTGGTGGCCAAAGACACCATCGAGGAAAAGGTCATGGCGCTCAAGGCCAAGAAGTCCCAGCTGTTCGCGGACGTGATGGAAGGCGACGCCCTCTCCGGCGGCGCGCTGACGGCGGAGGATCTGGCCGGGCTGTTCACCGACTGACGGCCGGTCCGGCCCGTCCGAGCAGGGGCGTCCGGCTCTAGCGGAGGGCGGCGAGCCGGGTGTCCAATGGTGCGTATCGGGAAGAGCCTGGGCGAAGGAGCGGGTGGCCATGGCCGCGCGTATGAGGTTCATTGGCACCGCGGCGCACCCGCGGCGGCTCGCATCGGTGCTGGCGTCGCTGTTGGCATCGCTGGCGCTGGTGCTGGGCCTGCTGCCGGTCACCGCTCCGCCGGCCGAGGCGGCCACCCTGTACGGACACGACATCTCCTGGCCGCAATGCCCGACGGCGGTCGGCGGCCTGGGCCTGCCGTTGCCTCCGGCGACTTCACAGTTCGTCGTGCTGGGCCTGACCCGGGGACTGCCCTTCACCGAGAACCCGTGCCTGGCCAGCCAGGTGGGCTGGGTCAGCACCAATAACAAGCGAGCCCACGCCTACACCATGGCGGCTTTCCCCACCGCCGCCCAGCTGGCCACCTACCGCGCGCAGGGGCCGTGGTCCGCCACTACCCGGGCCGGACAGCTCTCCAACGTCGGTTACGCCGAAGCCCGCTACGCTCTCGCCAGCCTCCAGCGGGCCGGCTTCCGGCCACCCGTCGTCTGGATCGATGTGGAGCCGCGGCCGGCCCAGCCCTGGCCCGCCGCCACCGCGGTGCAGCGGCGCGAGAACCGGTACGTGGTGGAAGGCCTGATGCGGGGCCTCCGGGACGCGGGATACTCCTACGGCCTCTACTCCTATGCCTCCGGCTGGCAGGACATCACCGGCTCGTGGAGGTTGCCGGGGGTTCCGGTCTGGGCCACCGCCGGGCGTCTCGACTATCCGTCCGAAGCCCTGGACCGGTGCCGGCAGGCCAGCTTCTCCGGCGGCCGGGTCTTCCTGTCACAGTGGTACGACGACGTCCGCGACTATGACCTCACCTGCGACCCCTACGCGTTTACTGCGCTGCCAGTGCCGGCCTCCGCGCTCTCGGGCGCGACAGCGGACTTCAACGGCAACTGGAACAACGATGTCCTGGCGCGGGTCGCGGCGACTGGGGAGATGCGGCTGTACGCCGGAAACGGGCGGGGCGGGCTGTTCACCGGGCTCAAGATCGGCACCGGCTGGGCCGTCTTTAACGCCCTCGAAACCCCCGGGGATTTCAGCGGCGACGGGGCACTGGACGTGCTTGCCCGGGAGAGCGCCACCGGCCGGTTGTGGCTGTACCGGGGTACCGGCAACGGCGGCTGGCTGCCCCGCGTCCTGATCGGCACCGGCTGGCAGGCCATGAGCGCCATCGTCGGACCGGGCGACTTCAACGGCGACCAGCGCGTTGACGTGCTCGCCCGCGAATCTGCGACCGGTTATCTGTGGCTCTACCCGGGCAACGGCAGCGGCGGCTGGCTCCCCCGCGTGCGGGTGGGCAGCGGCTGGAACGCCTTCAACGCCCTGGTTGCGCCGGGGGATTTCGACGGCGACGGCGCGCCCGACGTGCTCGCCCGGGAAACGGCCAGCGGCCGGCTGTGGCTGTACCGCGGAACCGGCTCCGGCGGCTGGCTGCCGCGCGTGTTGCTCGGCTCCGGATGGAATGCCATGACCGCGGTGATGAGCCCCGGCGACCTGAACGGCGACCGGGCTCCGGATGTCCTGGCCCGCGACAGCGCCGGGCTGCTGTGGCTGTATCCGGGAAACGGAGCGGGCAAGTGGTTGCCGCGGGTTCGCGCGGGGATCGGCTGGAACATCATGAACGCCATATTTTAGCCGGCGACACCAGGAGCGGGTGCAGTCCGGAGCCCGTGATCTCGGGAGTGGCTCAGGCGGCCGCCGGAGCGACGAACGGCCCCGCCGCGGCCAGTTTGCGCCGCGCCCAGCGCCGGAGCGCCTTGCCCTTGCCCGTCCACCAGCTGTCCTCGTCCGTGTCGTGGTGCCAGCGGAAGATCACCGCCACCAGGACGAAGACCCCGGCGGCCACCTGTTCCCAGGCGCCGGACGCGGCATGGACCAGCACGACGAGGGACATGCAGACGATGGACGGGAGCGCCAGCGTCCGGAACACGGTGTTGGCCACGTAGCGTCGCCTGGAGCGCGGCACCGAGACTGCCCGGACCATATCGAAGCAGACGCAGACCACCACGATGGATTGGCCAAGGGTGAGAAGCAGAAGGCCCGGCAGGGAATGTCCGAAGAGTGCGACGGCGTACAACCCGCTGTTCATGGCCGGCCCGCGATCGTTGCGGACGCCGGCGCTGCTGCGTCCGGAATGGTTGACTGAAGCATGTGCTGTGCCCCCCGACATTTTGCACTGGAGCCGTGTCATATCGGCTGTCCACTCGGCGGCCACCCGGCTGCCAAGACCATTCAACAGGCCGCGCAGGAGGGAAGTCACTGACTGGCGGTACCCGACTATGCGGATTTGACCACCCGAATTTGCGCCGGAGTACTCAGTCCGCCCGGGCCGACTACTTGGAGACAGTTAAGGGGTCTCGCGCGGCCGCCACACCACCAGGGCCTGCGAACGGGCGCGGGGCCGCTGGCCCCGGGCCAGCGTGACGACGTCGCCGGCTGCCCCCGCGGCGAAAATGCGGGAGTCCAGCGGCTGCCGGCGCCGGCCGAGTTCCTCGGTCAGCTCGGTGACCCGCCGCTGCAGCGCGGCAACCTGGTTCTCCAACTGCAGGATCCGCTTGATGCCCTCGAGTGAGACGCCCTCCTGGGAGAGCCGCTGCACCTCGCGGAGCATGTTCACGTCGCGTTGCGAGTACCGCCGGGACTTGCCGGGGGCGCGGCTGGGCGAGACGATGCCGAGCCGGTCGTACTGGCGCAGCGTCTGCGGGTGCATGTCCGCCAGCTCCGCGGCGACGGAGATGACGAAGATCGGCTGGTCGAACTCGATGTCCAAGGCAGGACTCCTACAGCCGGGCCTTGGCTGCCAGGCCGGCGCGGACGTCCTCGCCGGAGGTGGCCGCGGCGAAAGCCTTCACGGCTTCTTCGGCGTCCTTGCTCAGCTTCTTCGGCACGGCGACGTCGATGGTCACCAGCAGGTCACCGGTGGCCTTGGTGTGCTTGACGCCGCGTCCCTTGACGCGCAGCGTGCGCCCGGACGGGGTGCCGGCGGGGACGCGGACCCTGACCTTGTCGCCGTCGATGGTCGGAACCTCGATGTCGGCGCCCAGGGTGGCCTCGGCGAAGGTGACCGGGACGTGGATGCGCAGGTTGTCGCCGTCGCGGGTGTAGAAGTCGTGCGGTTTCACCGTGACGGTGACCATGAGGTCGCCGTTGCCGGCCGGACCATACTGGCCCTTGCCGCGGACGCGGACCTTCTGGCCGTCCTTGATGCCGGCCGGGATGCGGACGTCGATGACTTCGCCGTCCGGTTCGCGCAGCCCGATGGTGGTGCCGCGGATGGACCCGGCGAAGGAGATGCTGGTGGACGCGGTCCGGTCGGCACCCTTCTGGGGTGCGCGCTGGAAGGACTGGCCACCGCCGCCGAAGCCGCCGCCGCCAAACAGGTCGGCGAACTCGGGCGGGATGCCGCCGGCAGTGCTGTAGCCGCCGGAGTGGCGTCCGCCGCCGCCGGTGAACAACCCGCCGAAAAGGTCCTCGAAGCCGGCACCGCCGGCAGCCCCGCCGGCGCCGCCGGGGGCGAAGCGGGCGCCGCCGCCCATGGCCCGGATGGCGTCGTACTGCTGGCGCTCGTCGGCGTCGGAAAGCACCGAGTAGGCCTCGGAGATGTCCTTGAACTTCTTCTCCGACGCAGTGTCCCCGGCGTTGGTGTCCGGGTGGTGCTGCCGCGCGAGCTTCCGGTAGGCCTTCTTGATGTCGGCGTCGGAAGCGTCCTTGGCGACACCAAGGATCTTGTAGAAGTCCTTGTCCACCCAGTCCTGGCTAGCCAATGGCGTTTCCTTTCAAAGTACAAAGCGTTAAGGCGAGACAACCGCAGGAGCGGAGCGAGACAAGCGGCCCGGGAGTGGCATCGGGCCTGCCGGAGCCGGGTGGCCGAGGATCGCAGATCCTTGGCCACCCGGCGCAGGGGCGGGGCCCCTTGTCTCGCTTCGCGAAAGCAACCTACGCCGGGACGGACACGATGACCTGGGCCGCCCGCAGGACCCGGTCGCCGGACTTGTAGCCCGAGCGCAGGACCTGGCTGACGGTGTCGGTTTCAACATCCGGGCCGGGCTGCTGGATGAGGGCCTCGTGGATCGTGGGATCAAACTCCACGCCGGTCTCATCGATGCGCACCAGGCCGTACGTCTTCAGCGCGTTCTCCAGCTTCGCGGCGATCGCGGCGAACGGTCCGTCCGCCAGGTCGCCGTGCTGCCGGGCGGCGTCGACGTCGTCCAGCACCGGAAGCAGGGCGTTCAGGACGCCAATGACGGCCATCTCCCCTGCTACGGCGCGGTCACGCTCGACGCGCTTGCGGTAGTTGACGTACTCGGCCTGCAGGCGGCGGAGGTCGTTCTTCAGCTCCTCCGCCTCCCCGGCACCTGCGCCCTGTGCCACGGACTCCGCTGCCGGAACGTCGACGCTGTTGAGGATGTCCTCGGCCTGGGACAGTGCGTCCCCGGAATCGGGCTCCCCTGCGGCGGCGCGCTCCTGGTCGGGATGGCGTGCCTGGCCGGTCTTCGGATCAACCTTGCGGTTGTCGTGGATCACCGGCTTCTGGCTGTCATCGCGGCTCTCGTCGCCGTGCTCTGATTCGTTACCGTGGTGCGGCATGATTACTTCTTCTCGTCTTCGTCAACGATCTCGGCGTCAACGATGTCCTCGTCGGAAGCCGCCTGCTCGCCGGCCGGGGCACCCTGGGCGCCAGCGGCACCATCGGGGGATCCGGGCTGGGCGTAGATGGCCTCGCCGAGCTTGGTCTGGGAAGCCTGCAGCTTCTCAAACGCGGTCTTGACGGCGGCGTCGTCGGTGCCTTCGAGCGCTGCCTTGAGGGCGTCGACGTCGGCCTGGACCTCGGTCTTGACCTCTTCCGGCAGCTTGTCGGCGTTGTCGGCGATCAGCTTGTCCACGGAGTACGCGAGCTGCTCGGCCGTGTTGCGGGTGTCGGTCGCCTCGCGGCGGGCCTTGTCCTCTGCTGCGTGCTCCTCGGCGTCGCGGACCATGCGGTCGATGTCTTCCTTGGAGAGGCTGGAGCCGCCCGTGATGGTCATCGACTGTTCCTTGCCGGTGCCCTTGTCCTTCGCGGAGACGTGCACAATGCCGTTCGCATCGATGTCGAAGGTGACCTCGACCTGCGGCACGCCGCGCGGGGCGGGTGCGATGCCGGTCAGTTCGAAGGTGCCCAGCGGCTTGTTGTCGCGGGTGAACTCACGCTCGCCCTGGAAGACCTGGATCGCCACGGACGGCTGGTTGTCATCCGCCGTGGTGAAGGTCTCGCTGCGCTTGGTGGGGATGGCCGTGTTGCGCTCGATCAGGTGCGTCATGACACCGCCCTTGGTCTCGATGCCCAGGGACAGCGGAGTGACGTCGATCAGCAGCACGTCCTTGCGCTCACCCTTCAGCACACCGGCCTGCAGCGCGGCGCCGACGGCGACGACCTCGTCCGGGTTGACGCCCTTGTTCGGCTCCTTGCCGCCGGCGAGTTCCTTGACCAGCTCGGAGACGGCGGGCATACGGGTGGAACCGCCCACCAGCACGATGTGGTCGATGTCGGAGAGCTTGATGCCGGCTTCCTTGATGACGTCGTGGAACGGCTTCTTGGTGCGCTCCAGCAGGTCCTTGGTGAGGTCCTGGAACTTCGCGCGGGTCAGCTGCTCGTCCAGGTGGACCGGGCCGTCGGGGGTGACGGAGAGGTACTGGAGGGAGACGTTGGTGCTCGAGGAGGAGGAGAGTTCCTTCTTGGCCTGCTCGGCGGCTTCACGCAGGCGCTGCAGGGCGATCTTGTCCTTGGAGAGGTCGATGCCCTTGACCTTGAGCTGGTTCAGCAGGTAATCCACGACGCGCTGGTCCCAGTCGTCGCCGCCGAGGCGGTTGTCACCGGCGGTGGCGCGCACTTGGATGGTGGAGAAGTCGTCTTCGTCCTTGCCGACTTCGAGGAGGGAAACGTCGAAGGTTCCGCCGCCGAGGTCGAAGACGAGGATGAGTTCGTCTTCCTTGCCCTTGTCCAGGCCGTAGGCCAAGGCAGCCGCGGTGGGCTCGTTGACGATGCGCAGGACCTTGAGGCCCGCAATCTCGCCGGCTTCCTTGGTGGCCTGGCGCTCGGCGTCGTTGAAGTATGCAGGAACGGTGATCACGGCGTCCGTGACCTTTTCACCGAGGTAGGACTCGGCGTCGTTCTTGAGCTTCATCAGGATGCGCGCGGAAATTTCCTGGGCGGTGTACTTCTTGTCATCGATCGCGACGTTCCAGTCGGTGCCCATGTGGCGCTTGACCGAGGCGATGGTGCGGTCGATGTTGTTGACGGCCTGGCGCTTGGCGATTTCGCCGACCAGGACCTCGCCGGACTTGGAGAATGCAACAACCGACGGCGTGGTGCGGCCACCCTCGGCGTTGGCAATGACGGTGGGCTCGCCACCTTCGAGAACGGAGACGACGGAGTTGGTGGTTCCGAGGTCAATACCTACTGCACGTGACATGTGTTGCTTCCTTCTTTCCTTGGAAACTTGCTGGCCCCCGGCAATCGGGCGGGTGCCCGGCGACCGGGCCATACCCGGCGATCGAGCCCGTCGAAAACGAGGCGCGCCCACTTATTGAGCGCTCTGCACTCAACTTTACCCAGCCCGGGATGGATGTCAATCCGAAGTTGAGTCGACCCGACTCAACTTCGGATTACAGGCGACGCATCCAGGCCGGAACGCGCCGCAAAGCCGCGGAATTGAGCGGATGCAGGGCAGCGCGAAGGCTCCGCAGCCCTGATTCCGCTGTGCGAGAACGGGCCCGGGCCGGGTTCGGCAGCAGGACTAGAGCTCCTCGCGGCCCGCATCGTCCCGGACGGTACCGTCCCGCCCTGCCGGCTCGTCGTCGGCGACGCCCTCGGCGCGGCGGCCTGTGCGCTGCGCGCCCGCGGACCCAGCAGCGCCATAGTCGCCCTCCGGATACTCGCCCTCCTCGACGACGGCGGCGGCCGGACCGGTTGCGCCCGCCCCCCCGTAGTTGCCTTCGGGGTAGTCCCCCTCTTCGGAGCCGACGGTGGAGCCGCTGGCTACTCCCGCCCGGCCGTAATCCCCTTCTGCATATTCACCCTCGGGGGCCGCTGCCGGATTCTCCCCCGCAACGCCCGCCCGGCCGTAGTCACCCTCGACGTACTGGCCGGCGTCGCCCTCGGTTGCCGCTTCGTCGGCGGCAGCCGGAACCGGCGCGGCGCCGTGCTGCTTCTCTGCTGCCGTTCGATCAAACTCACTGTTTTCAGACATGTTTAGATCCCTCCTGCAAGCGTGGGCGCCCGCGCGGGCGCAGTCGCAGTCTATCGAGCGCCGCGGGGAGGCAACAGGGGTCCGCCCGAGCACGCGGCACCCGGTTCGCGACAGCTACGTCGGCAGCCCGGCCACCCCGGCGAGGACCGCCAGATGGTGGGCGAAGAGCTCGTCCCGCGCGGCAAAAGTGTCTGCACCGTACTGGCCGAAGACCTCGAAACTGACGGCGCCGAACAGCGATGTCCAGACCAGCGCACCGCGCGCCAGTACCGCCTCCGGCACCGCAAGCCCCATCTCCGCGCGGATTTTTGCCAGATCCGCCGCCAGCGGTACAGCCAGGGCGGGGTGCGGGCCTGCCCCGGAGAGGCTGCCGGCCCGCCAAGCGCCGTCCAGCACCGACATCAACGCGACGATCACCCGCGTCCCGGGGCCGCTGGTCCGCTCCGCGGGCGCCTGGTATCCGGGCACCGGACTGCCGAAGAGCAGCGCATAGCTGGCCGGCTCCCGCAGCGCCCAGTTCCGCACCGCCACCCCGAGCGCCGCGAACCTCCCGCTGAAATCACCCTGCGGGAGGGCCTCGACGGCGGCGTCCACCGCGTCCCCCAACTCGTTGTAGGCATCAACCAGCAGCAGGGTCAGCAGCTCTTCGCGGTTTTCCACGTACCGGTAGACCGCCGAGGAGACGACGCCGAGGTCCCGGGCTACCGCGCGCAGGGACAACGCGGCGGCCCCGTGCAGCGCAAGGTGCTCCCGGCCGATCCGCACAATGTCCCGGATGGTCCGCGCCCGGGCACGCTCGCGGGGGGTAGGCGGCTTCAGGGACAGGGCGGGGGCGGGCTGCGGCATGGCTCCATGCTTTCCACAAAGCGGAGCAGTGTCAACAAATGTGAGCAGTGCTCTTGACTCACGCCACAACCCGGCGCATTCTGAATACAGAGAGCACTGCTCTCAATTCTTTAGGAGCGAAAGCGAGTACACCATGTCCCACTCCGAATCCCCCGAGGCCCCGGCCCACGCCCGGTATGTCGTCACCGGCGCCGGGCCGGTCGGCTGGACCGTTGCCGAACAACTCGCCGCGGCAGGCCACCGGGTGCGCGTACTGACCCGGTCCGGTAGCGGGCCCTCCCATCCCCTCGTCGAGAGGCTCCGCGTGGACGTCTCCAGCCCGGCCGGACTCGAGGGCCATTTCCGGGGCGCCGCAGCCGTCTTCCATTGCATCCACGGCTCCCAGTACAGCGCCAAGGCCTGGGCTGCAGAACTCCCCGGCGCCGAGCAATCTGTGCTGGCAGCGGCGGGCGACGCCGGCGCCGTCGTCGTTTTCCCGGAAAGCCTGTACTCCTACAGCGAACCGGACCGGCCGATGCTCGAAGACGGCCCGCGGGAAGCCCGGGGCGGCAAGCGCGGCATCCGCACCGCCCTGCTCAAGTCACGGGCCGCATCCGCCACGGACACGGTGAGCGTCGCGGCCAGCGACTTCTTCGGCCCCAGGGTGCTCGGGGCGCAGGCCGGCGAGCGCATGCTGAAGCCGGTGCTGGCGGGCAAGTCCCTGCTGGTAGTCGGCAGCGCGGACCAGCCGCATTCGTTCACCTATGTACCGGACCTGGCAGCCGCCATGATCAGGGCAGCCCAGGATCCTGCGCTGTGGAACCGGGTGTGGCACGCGCCGACCGGGCCGGCCCTGAGCCAGCGCGCGCTGGCTGCAGCGTTCGCCGCCGCTGCAGGTGTCCGGACGCCGCGGGTGGCCGCCGTCCCGGGGTGGGCGCTGCGGGCCATGGGAATGCTCTCCCCCGGGACGCGGGAACTGGCCGAAACGCTCTACCAGTTCGAGCACCCCTTTGTGATGGATTCCCGCGCCAGCGAGGCGGCCCTGGGCCTGCAACCGACATCGCTCAACGAAGCAGCCGCCGCCACGGTCGCCTGGTGGGGGGACCAGGGACGGTGACGGCGGCTGCGGCAGGGGGTCCGGCGAGGCCGGGTTCCGGGTAGGCCGGGTTCCGGCTAGCGGATTCCCGCCTCGGCGGACTCCGGCTCGGGGGCGGCCGGCAGCTCGCGTGCCGCGGCATCGGACGAGGGCCGGCCCAGCTTGCTTGGCCACCAGATCCGCGGGCCAATGTCGTAGGCCAGGGCGGGGACCAGCAGGGACCGGACCAGGACGGTGTCCAGCAGCACACCGAACGCGACGATGAACGCCAGCTGCACCAGGAACATGATCGGAATGACACTCAGCGCCGCGAAAGTGGCCGCCAGGACGACGCCGGCCGAGGTGATCACGCCGCCGGTGACGCCGAGGCCGCGCAGGATACCGGGCCGGGTGCCGTGTTTGAGGGACTCCTCGCGGACCCGGCTCATCAGGAAGATGTTGTAGTCCACGCCCAGCGCCACGAGGAAGACGAAGCCGAAAAGCGGGACCGTGGCATCGGCTCCCGGGAAGCCGAGGATGTGGTTGAAGACGACGGCGGAGACTCCCATCGCGGCGCCGTAGGAGAGCACCACCGAGGCTACCAGCAGGACCGGCGCCAGCACGGAACGCAGCAGCAGCATCAGGATCACCAGGATCACCGCGAGGACCACCGGGATGATGGTGACGAGGTCCCGCTGGGCCGTGGTGTTCGTGTCCAGGGCCGTGGCGGTCACTCCGCCGACGAGGGCGCCGCCGTCGATCTTCTTCAATTCCTGCCGCAGGCTTACCACCACATTTTCGGCCTCATTGGAGTCCGCGGCGTAGTTCAGCGTCGCGTTGATCAGCACCTTGCCGTCCCTGACCGCCGGGGCGGTGGGCGCAGCCGGGGCACCGGGGGCGCCGGGGGCGCCCTGGGCTCCGGGGACGATCGGCACGTTGCCTTCGGCCAGCAGGTAGGCATCCCCGACGCCGCCGCTCGTCTTGGTCTTGTCGAGCACCTCCTGCGCCTTCGCCTCGTCGGCGACGATCACGGCGGGGCTCCCGGAGCCGGCGTCAAAGTGCCGGGCCAGGGCGTCCTGGCCGTCCACGGCATTGGAGGCGGCCAGGATGACGTCGGTCTGCGGTACGCCGTTGGCCTTGAGCTGCAGGACACCGGCGGATGCCACCAGGAGCAGGAGTACGGAGGCGATCCAGACGGTGCGGGGCCGGCGCGACACCAGGGACCCGGTGGCGCGCCAGATGCCCTTCTGGCCCTCCAGGCCGGTGACGAGCTCCGGCTCGCGCTCTGTCTCCGGGAGCAGCTTGGGGCGGAACGGCCAGAAGGCGACCCGGCCCAGGAGCGCCATCATCGCCGGCAGCAGGGTCAGTGCCGCGAAGAGCGAGCACAGGATGCCCGCGGCCGCCACCGGGCCGAGGGCCTTGTTCGAGTTGAGGTCGGAGAAGAGCAGGCAGAGAAGCGCGATGATGACCGTGGCGCCAGAGGCCAGGATCGGCTCCCAGGCGGCCTTCCACGCCGTGAGCGCGGCGGCCGTGCGGTTGGTGGTGTGCGTCAGTGCCTCGCGGAAGCGTGCCACGTAGAGCAGCGCGTAGTCTGTGGCGGCACCGATCACCAGGATGGACAGGATGCCCTGGCTCTGCCCGTTGAGCTGGATCCAGCCCAGCTTCGCCATGCCGAAGACCAGCAGGATGGCGGCGCAGAGCGCGAACACTGAGGTGAACAGCACGGCGATGGGGAGCAAGAGCGAGCGGTAGACGACCAGCAGGATCAGGAAGACCGCCGCCAGTGCCACGAGCAACAGGATGCCGTCGATTCCGGCGAAGGCACTGACCAGGTCCGCCGTCAGCCCGGCCGGGCCGGTCACAAAGGTCTGCATGCCCTCCGGAGCGGAGGATTTCACTTCGTCCCGGAGCTCCTTGATGACGGTCTTCACCTCATCGGAGGACGCGATGGGCACCACGAACTGCACCGCCTTCGCGTCCTCCGACGGGATGGGTCCGATCACGGTGCTGCCAACCTGCAGCTCTTCGAGTTTGCCCTTCAGCGCAGCGGCCTCGCCGAGCTGGGCCAGGGTGAACGCGGTATCGCTTTCGATCACAATGACGGCCGGGATCTCCTTGGAATCGCGGAACTTGGCCTGCCAGTCCTGCGCCTCGGTGGCTTCGGCGCCCGCGGGAAGGAACGACGCCTGGTCGTTGGAGGAGACCTCGCTTAGCCGCCCGAACGTGGGGCCGCCGATGCCGGCGATGGCGAGCCACGCGACCACCAGCACCACGGGGACCAGCCAACGCAGCCAGAACGGGACACGGGTGGAGTTTTGCCGGTTGCGTTTCATGGCGTCCTTCTCGGGGTGGCGGGGCGGAGTAGACTTTAGTAAATCATAGATTATCTCCATGATCGATATAAGTGACAGTCTAGAAGAATTTTGACTCAGAACGCTGAAGGGCTGGAGTAAACTCCGGAAGGCGCTAACCGCGCAGGCCTCCCGGGGCGCCGAGCAGGAAGGGTGCAATGTCAACTGAGATGCCGGCAATCCCCGACGCGGCCGGACCCCCGCCGCTGGTCAGCCTGCTTCAGGAGTTCAGCCTCGAAGCCAATCGCTACGCGGACTCGGCGGGAGCCCGCAACGACATGCACCGCACCGATCTCAACGCGTTGTCCGTGATCATGCAGCACACCGCGAAGAACCAGGTGGTCACGCCGGGCGTGCTGCGCAAGGAGCTCCATCTCAGCTCGCCCGCCACCACCGCCCTGATCGACCGGCTGGACAAGTCCGGGCACGTGGTCCGGGAACGGCAGGGCACGGACCGCCGGCAGGTCCAGCTCCGGATGACTCCCAAGGCGTACCGCGACGGCGGCGCCATGTTCCTGCCGCTCGCCCGGCACATGGGGGCCGCCATGGAGGAGTTCACCCCGGCCGAACTGGAGATCGCCACCCGGTTCCTGCACGCGATGATCGATGCCACGGTCCGGGCGGGCGAGGAAGCCGCCGCTCCCCCACCTGACTCGCAGTAGTCGCCGTTCAGCCGCGTCCAAACGGCAACTAGTGCCGGTCAGTTGGACCCGTCCCGGCCGCGGGAGGCGTAGCGTTTCCTTATGAGTGCCGAGCAGCCCGACGATGTCTACACCCACGGCCACCACGAGTCGGTGGTCCGCGCGCACGCCTCCCGAACGGCGGAGAACTCCGCAGCGTTCGTCCTCCCGCATTTGACCCCGGGAGTTTCGGTGCTCGACGTCGGTTGCGGGCCCGGCAGCATCACCTGCGATTTCGCCGCGCTCGTCGCCCCCGGCGAGGTCACCGGGGTGGACCGCTCCCCCGAAGTCATCGCCCATGCGGGCGCCCTGGCCGCGGAGCGCGGGGTGGCCAACGTCCGCTTCGTCACCGGCAACCTCTACGAGCTGGACTTCCCCAACGAGACGTTCGACGTCGTCCACGCGCACCAGGTGCTGCAGCACCTCACCGATCCGGTGGGGGCCCTGCGGGAGATGCGCCGGGTGGCCAAGGCCGGCGGGATCGTGGCCGTCCGCGACGCCGACTTCCACGGCATGAGCTGGTACCCGGCCGTACCGGAGCTGGACGAGTGGATGGAGCTCTACCAGCGGATCGCCCGCCGGAACGGCGCCGAGCCGGACGCCGGACGGCGGCTCGTGTCCTGGGCCCAGGCCGCCGGGTTCACCGACGTCGCGCCGTCGAGCAGCAACTGGCTCTACGCGACCGGTCAGCAGCGGCGCTGGCAGGCCCGGGTATGGGGCGAGCGCGTGCTGCACTCGGCCTTCGCAGACCAGGCGCTCGAATACGGATTCGCCACCGCCGCGGACCTGGCCCGGATTTCCGCGGGCTGGCACCGCTGGGGCTCCACCGACGACGGCTGGTTCCTGATCCCTAACGGCGAAGTGATCGCCCGGGCCTGAGCAACGAAGCGGGTTCCCGCCAGCCATTCCCTGCTTTCCAAACTCCCGCTAGGGTGCACTCAAAGACCCAGCAGCGAGGAGAAACCATGCGCAAAGTGACGGCCGGCCTGTTCAGTTCCGTGGACGGGGTGGTTGAAGACCCGTTCCTGTGGCAGTTCGACAGCTTCGATGAGGAACTGGGGGCGGGGATGGGCGAGATGATGGGTCGGATCGACACCGGGATCCTCGGCCGCGTCGGGTACCAGCAATGGGCCGAGTACTGGCCGAACGCCGAAGCGGACGCGGATTTCGCAGGGTTCATTAACCCGCTGCCAAAGTTTGTGGCGTCCCGGACCCTGACCGGCGATCTCGGCTGGCAGAACTCCCGGCTGATCGAAGGCCCCCTGGAGGACTTCGTCGCGGAACTGAAACAGGGCGACGGCGGCGACATCGGAATCTTCAGCAGCATCTCGCTGGTCCACCAGTTGCTGTTCGCCGGCCTGCTGGACAGCCTGATGCTGATCGTCCATCCGGTGATCGCGGGCAGCGGCCGGCGGCTCTTCAACGACGGCGATCCCCTGACGCGGCTTGAACTGCAGTCGTCCCAGCAGACCAGCAAGGGCAACATGATTCTCAGCTACGGCCTCCGCCAGGACTAACCGGGGCGCCGGGGGCTGGCCGCGTCATCAAGCCCCGCGGCCCCGTCGGGAAACGTAAACTTGGTAGGTGCAACTTTCCCTTTGGCTGGCCCTGGCCGGCGCCGGCGTCCTGATCAGCTTCACTCCGGGCGCGGGCGCCATCAACACCATGAGCAACTCCCTGAACTCGGGCTTCCGGCGTTCCATCTGGGGCATCCTGGGCCAGCAGGCCGCTTTGGTGGTGCACATCCTTATTGTTGCCCTCGGCGTCGGGGTGCTGGTGGCAAGCTCGCCGCTGGCCTTCAACATCATCCGCTACGCCGGCGCCGCCTACCTCGTCTACCTGGGCATCCAGCAGTTCCGGCACAAACCCGACCTGGACCAGGAGAAGGCCGACGCGCTACGCAACGAGCCGGCGCTCTCAATGTTCCGCCGCGGCCTGTGGGTCAACCTGCTCAACCCCAAGGCGATCGTCTTCTTCCTCGCCTTCATGCCGCAGTTCATCCGCCCGGACCAGCCACTCCTGCCGCAATACCTAGTGCTGTCCGCCACCGTGATCGTGATCGACATCCTGGTCATGTGGTTCTTCTTCGCGGCGGCCGCCACCAGCTTCCAGCGCTTCACCCACGACGCCCGCGGGCAACGGATCCTGAACCGCACCTTCGGCGTGCTGTTCATGGCCGTCGGCGTGCTGCTGGCGCTGATCCACTAGCCGCCGCGGACCCGGGCCGCTACTGTCCGTTCGCGGGCGTCAGTTTCCGAAGATCGGCCTTCCGGATTTTGCCGCTGGCGGTCCGGGGCATTTCGGCCACGAAAACCACGGACTTGGGGATCTTGTACCGGGCGAGTCGGCCTTCCAGGTGGCTGCGCAACTGCTCTTCGGTGAGCCGGGCGCCGTCGCGCAGCAGCACCACGGCCCGCGGCACCTCGCCCCACCTCTCGTCCGGCACGCCGATCACCGCGACGCTTCCGACGGCGTCGAGCTCGGCGATCGCCTGCTCCACCTCGGCCGGGTAGATGTTCTCCCCGCCGGAAATGATCATGTCCTTGAGCCGGTCGGAGATGAACACGAAGCCGTCCGGGTCCTTGTAGCCCATGTCACCGGACTTGAACCAGCCATCCGGGGTGTAGGAATCGGCCGAGGCCTCGGGACGGTTCCAGTACTCCCGGATGACGTTGGGGCCCTTGATCTGGATTTCCCCCACCGTTCCGGGCGCGGCGGGGCCGGCGTCCGGGTCGATGGGGTCGGCCACCCGGACATCCGTGAAGAAATGCGGCAGCCCGGATGACCCGGCCTTGTCCCGGGACCGCGCGGCGGGCAGGGTGGTGGCCCCCGGGGCCGTCTCGGTCATGCCGTAGCCGTTGGAGAACCGCAGGCCACGCCGCTCGTAGGCCTCCAGGACCCGCATCGGCACCGCGGAGCCGCCGCAGGTCAGTTTGTTCAGCGAGCTGAGGTCCGTGGCGTCCCAGTCCGGGTGCTCACACAGCATCTGGTAAGTGGTGGGAACCCCGCTGATGGTGGTGGCGCGGTGCTGCTGGATCAGTTCCAGCGTCCGGCGCGGATCGAACTTGGCTTCCAGCACCACGGTGCCGCCCTTCAGGAGCGTGGGCAGCACGCCCATATCCAGTGAGGCCACGTGGAACATCGGGGAGATCATCAGTGCCACATCGGTGGAGGAGAAATCGAAATCCACCAGCACGTTGAGGCAGTTCCAGGTGATGTTGCCGTGCGTCAGCAGCGCCCCCTTGGGGTTGCCGGTGGTTCCCGAGGTGTAGAGAATCATGGCCCCGTCGTCGAGGCCCACGGGCTCATCTGGCGCCAGCTCGGAGCCGGACGCCACCACGTCTTCAAAGGCCTCGGCGCTGCGGGAATCGGACCCTGCTCCGTCGGCACCGCCGTCGGGCGCGGCCGTGTCGGGCACCGGCGAGTCGACGACGATGCGGGCACGCACCTCGGTCGCCGCCGAGCCGCGCTCCGCGAGCCCGGCGAGCGCTGCCGCGTGGACCAGCAGCGCGGCGCCGCTGTCCCGGAGCTGGAACTGGATTTCGGGCGGAGCCAGCCGGGTGTTGAGCGGCACGAAGACCGCACCGAGCAGCCCGGCGGCAAACAGGGTTTCGAGGAAGGACGGATCGTTCTCCCCGAGGTACGCCACCCTGTCGCCTTTGACCACCCCGCGGTCGCGAAAGGCGTTGGCGAGGCGGGCGGCCCGCCGGGCAAGCTCCTCGTAGCTGAGCTCCCGTGTTCCGGCGATGACGGCAGTCTTAGTGCCCGACTTTGGTCTGCGTCGTTGCAGCCACGAGCCGATGCCAAGATTCTCCACGGCAAATCCTTTCTAGTTAGACGGTACGGCCTGCGGGGCCGGTTAGGACCGGACGGCTTCCAGATCGTTGTTCTTCGGCTCCCGCGTCAGCAGGATGAAGACGATCGATACGACAGACATGATGGCGAGGTACCAGACGACGGACGAGGTGTTCTGGCCGGAATCCTTGAAGATTTGCGCCACAATCCCAGGCGTGAACCCGGCACCCAGGAGGGTGGCGAGCTGGTAGCCCAGCGACGCGCCGGTGTAGCGGAAGGTGGTGCCGAACTGTTCGGAGACAAAGGCCGCGAGCGGGCCGAACAGCGTCGAGTGGATCATCAGGCCCACCGCGAACGCCACGAAGATCAGGCCGATGTTGTTTGAGGACAGCAGCTGGAACATCGGGACGAGGTACGCGATGAAGAGGAGCAGGCCGCCGATCATCACGGGCCGGCGGCCCAGCTTGTCGGAGAGCCGGCCGCCCATGACCACGAAAATGATGGAGACGAACGACGCCGCTGCGAAGGCGTAGAGCACGCCCTGCCGGTCGGCGCCCTTGGACACCGCGTAGGTCACGGAGAAGGTCGCCAGCACCACCTGCAGCGCAAATCCGGCCGCACCGGCCAGCATGGTGAAGATGAGGGTCTTGGGCCGCCGCAGGACCTGCAGCAACGGGATTTCACGGCGTCCCGCGGCGCCCGGTTCGGACTGTTCGGCTTTTTCCTGCTCGAGGGCAGCCTTGAAGATCGGGCTTTCGGAGACCTTCAGCCGGACAAACATGCCCACACCCAGCAGGACGAAGGACAACAGGAACGGCACGCGCCAGCCCCAGGCGAGGAACTGTGCGTTCGGCAGGGCGGAGAAGGCGCCCATCACGAGGGTGCCAAGCACGGCGCCGGTGGGGGCGCCGGCGTTGACGAAGGACGCGGCGAAGCCGCGCTTTCCGGACTCCGAGTGTTCCAGTGCCATCAGGGCGGCCCCGCCCCATTCGCCGCCGACGGCGATGCCCTGGAAGACGCGCAGGATCACCAGCAGGACCGCGCCCCAGGGGCCGGCCACCGAGGCGTCAGGCACGAGCCCGATCAGGGTGGAGGCAATGCCCATCACCAGCATCGAGACGATCAGCATGCCCTTGCGGCCCAGCTTGTCGCCGAAGTGACCGAAGATGATGCCGCCCAGGGGCCGCGCGACGTAGCCCGCGGCGAAGGTGCCGTAGGCGGCGACGACGCCGACCCAGTCGTCCATGCCGGAGAAGAAGACCTTGGGGAAGACCACGGCGGCGGCCGTGGCATAGAGCAGGAAGTCGTAATACTCGATGGTGCTGCCGAGGTAGCTGGAGGCGATGACGGTCCGCGCCTCCCTGCGACGCGTGCCAGCCTCCATGGACTGCAACTGCGAAATCTGGGACATCGTTGTTCCTTGGGGCAGTGGGGATACTAGGGGTGAACGGTTTACTTGTAGAAGCGGGCGAGGAATTCGGCGACGACGGCGGGCCTTTCCTGGCCTTCGATCTCGATGGTGTTGGAGACCTTGATCTGGGCGCCGCCCTTGACCTCGGTCACCTCGGCGATCGTGGCGCGCATCCGGATCCGCGAACCCACCTTGACCGGGGAGGTGAAGCGGACCTTGTCCAGGCCGTAGTTCACCTTGGTGGTGACGCCTTCGACGTCGAACAATTCGCCCCAGAACGGGATGATGAGCGAGAGCGTCAGGAAGCCGTGCGCGATCGGGGCGCCGAAGGGGCCGTCCTTGGCGCGCTCCGGGTCCACGTGGATCCACTGGTCATCGCCGGTGGCGTCGGCGAACTTGTTGATCTGTTCCTGGGTGATTTCGCGGTATTCGGTGACGCCGAGGTCGGTGCCGGCGAGGGTGAGCAGTTTGTCGAAGTCGACGACGAGGTTGGGCATCTTTGGCTCCTGGTGTGGGTGGGTGACGACGGCGGACCCGGCTGCGCGGTCCCGCCTGGTGGCAAGAGGGTGAAGGCTTAGTGGGTGAAGGCGCTGTGCCCGGTGAGGGCGCGTCCGATGATCAGGGCGTTGATCTCGTGGGTGCCCTCATAGGAATAGACGGCCTCGGCGTCGGCATGGAACCGGGCGACGTCGGTCTCGAGGGTGATGCCGTTGCCGCCCACCACTTCACGGGCGAGCGCCACCGTTTCGCGCATCAGCAGCGAGGTCTGCATCTTGGCCAGGGCCGAGTCCTGGTCCCGGTAGATGCCTTTGGCTTGTTGTTCGGTCAGCCTGACCACGAGGGAGAGGGCCGAGGTGACGTTGCCCAGCATCCGGGCGAGCTTCTCCTGGACGAGCTGGAAGGACCCCAGGGACCTGCCGAACTGCTCCCGCTGCGTGACGTAGCGGGTGGCTGCCTCGAACGCGCCGGCGGCCATGCCGGTCGCGATCCAGGCGACGTCCGAACGCATGGCCCGGAGCATGGCGGCCACGTCCCGGAAGGAGTTGACGTTGTGCAGGCGCATGGACTCGGGGACGCGAACGTCCTCGAGCGTGATGTGCGCATTCTGCATCATCCGCAGGGCTGTCTTGCCGTGGATTTTCTGCAGGGTCACGCCGGGGGCCTCACGGTCCACGAGGAACCCCTTGACCTGCCCGTCGGCCTCGTCGCGGGCGAACACCGCCAGGACGTCGGCGGTGGCAGCACCCCCGATCCAACGCTTGGCGCCGTTGATGACCCAGGTGTCGCCCTCCCGGCGGGCGCTCGTGGAGAGTCCGCCGGCGATGTCCGAGCCGGACTCCGGTTCGGTCAGCGAAAAGACGCCCTTGAGCGAGAAATCGAGGACCTTGGGCATCCACTCGGCCTGCTGTTCCGCGGAGGCGCCGACCCGGATGGCGGTCCGGAACAGCCCGGCCTGGGCCGTGTAGAAGGTGGCCAGTGACGCATCGGTCCTGGCCAGTTCGAAGATCCGGAAGCCCTGGTAGATTCCCCGGGCGGGTGTTTGCCCCGCACCCGGGGCGCCGGTCAGTTCTGCCGGCTCCATCAGGTTCAGGTCGATCAGCGGCCGTGCCAGCTGGTCCGGGAACTCGCCACGCTCCCAGTAGTCGGCGAGCAGCGGTCGGGCCTCTTCGTCCAGGAAGGCGCGCAGCCGGCCCAGGACCCGCCGTTCGGCGGGGGTGAGCAGGGATTCCGCGTCGTAGAAATCGCAGACGCCGTAGAGCCGCTCCTGCGCGGGGATGTCCGTGTCCACGCTCATCTCAGCCCTCCAGACCGAGCAGGCGGACGGCGTTGTCCCTTAGGATCTTGGGCCGGACCTCGTCCTTAAGCGGCAGGTCCGCGAAGGCACCCAGCCATTTCTGCGGGGTGATCAGCGGGAAGTCCGTGCCGAACAGCACCTTGTCCTGAAGCACCGAGTTGGCCATCCGGACCAGCGACTCGGGGAAGTACTTCGGGGACCAGCCGGACAGGTCGATGAACACATTGGACTTGTGGGTGGCGATCGAGTTGGCCTCGTCCTGCCACGGCACCGACGGGTGGGCCATGATGACCTGCAGCTCCGGGAAGTCGGCGGCGACGGCGTCGAGCAGGAGCGGGTTGGAGTAGGCCAGCTTGATGCCGAACCCGCCGGGCAGACCCGCCCCCATGCCGTTCTGGCCGGTGTGGAAGATCGCCGGCAGGCCCAGTTCCTGCAGGGTCTCCCAGAGCGGGTAGAACTGCTCGCTCGAGGGGTCGAAGCCCTGCAGGGACGGGTGGAACTTGAAGCCGCGTGCGCCGAGGTCCACGGCCTGATGCTTGGCGCCCTGGATCGCCTCGGCGCCGGTGCGCGGGTCAACGCTGCCGAACGGGATCAGCACGTCGTTGTTCCGTGCCGCCCCGGCGATGAGCTCGGGAATGCTGTTGGGCTCGTGCTTGAGCTGGGTCCGGGCGTCGACGGTGAAGACGACGGCGGCCATGTTCAGTTCGCGGTAAATCTCCGCGATCCGGTCCAGCGACGGGCTCCGGTCCTCGGCCTTGAAGTACTTGGCGGAGGCCTCGGTCAGGGCCGCCGGCAGCGAGCCGTGGCCGTGGCCGTCCACCTCAAGGTGGACGTGCATGTCGATCGCAGCGAGCTTTGCGGCGTCGATGCCGAGTTCATAGCGTGCGGCGGCCATCTCAGCGGGCCTCGGCCGGTTCGGGCTGCAGGTCCTCGGGCAGCGGCAGGAACTCCTCGCCAACGCCCTGCAGCTTGTCCCCGAAGAGCGCGCCGAAGTTCTCGACAAGGTCCTGGTAGCCCCAGCCGCCCTCGCGGTATTCGGTGGCCGCCGCTTCGGGATGGGTCCAGAGCTGCAGCCGGTCGCCGCCGGCGCCGATCGCCTGGCCGGTGATTCCGGAGGCAGCGTCGGAGGCCAGGAAGGCCACCAGCCCGGCGACGTCGTCGGCGGTGCCGAAGCCGAGGTCGTGGCGGAAGAAGGCCGGCATGGCCTCGCCGCGTTCGTCCGCCTCGACGGCCTTCTGGAAGTACGGCACGGTCCTGGTCATTGCCGTGGCGGCCACCGGGATGACGGCGTTGGCGGTGACGCCCGCCTTCTTCATCTCCAGCGCCCAGGTGCGGACCATGCCCACGATTCCGGCCTTGGCGGCGGCATAGTTGGTCTGGCCGAAGTTGCCGCGCTGGCCGGTGGGAGAGCCGATGGTGATGATCCGGCCGGGGATCCCGTTCTCCTTGAAGTAGCCGAACGCCTCCCGGGCACAGGTGAAGGTGCCGCGCAGGTGGACGTTGATGACGGCGTCGAAATCGTCATCGGTCATCTTCAGCAGCGACTTGTCCCGCAGGATTCCGGCGTTCGTAACCAGGATGTCCAGCCGGCCGAACTCCGCCACGGCGGCCTGCACCAGCTGCTTGGCGACCTCGGAGCTACCCACCGGGGCGACGACGGCCGCAGCCCGTCCGCCGTCGGACTCAATGGTCCGGACGGCATCGGCGGCGACGCCTTCGTCCACATCGTTGATCACGACGGCGGCGCCCTGCCGGGCCAGCTCCCGGGCGTAGGCCAGGCCCAGGCCGCGACCGCTTCCCGTGACGATTGCTACTTTTCCTGTCAGGCTCATCGCTGCTCCTTTGCTAGCTGCCGTATGCATCCTGCCCCTCGGCATGGGATGCTGTTCTGCATCCATGAAAGTATGGATAATTGAGAATGTCAATGATTTATTTTCTGGACTATTGGAGTGGGCATGACGACCGAAGTAGACGAAGCGCCGGGCACCCGGGCCGCGGACAAGCTCGTGGCGGCGTCAATCAGCCGGGACGCGGGCTTCCTGCTGGCCAAGCTGCACGCCACCGGCTCGATCCTCAACAACCGGGCACTGGCCGAGTTCGGACTCAAGGAACGCTCCTACTCGGTACTGGCCCTGGCCAACAGCGAACTGGAGCCCACGCAGCGCGAAATGGCGGAGTTCCTGAGCCTGGATCCCAGCCAGATCGTCGCCCTCATAGATGAACTGGAGAAGCGCGGCCTGGTGCTCCGGGCACCCGGAAGACAGGACCGCCGGGCCAAAATTGTTTCCGCCACGGCGGAGGGATCCGCCGTCTTCCGGCAGGCCGAGGCCGCCGCACGGGCGGCCGAATCCGAGGCCTTGGCCGGGCTCAGCGACGCCGAGGTTGGGGAGCTGAAGGGCCTGCTCCGGAAGGCGCTCTGGAGCGAACGCCCCTGAGGTCCCGCCCAACCCGCCCACAGGGGGCGAGGGGCCCGCGCACCCGACGGGAGGCCTAGCCGCCCGCGCGAAGGCCCGGCAGCAGTGCCTTGACCGTGTCCGCGGCGATGGCGAAGCTGATCCCGTTCGCGGCGGTCCGCGAGGTTGACGTGGCCACCATGGTGTTGATGCCGATCACGTGGCCCCCGGCGTCGAGCAGGGGGCCGCCGGAGTCGCCCGAGCTGATCGGCGCATCGGTCTGCAGCAGATTGGCGAGCCGGGAATTCCTGCCGAAGCCTGCCTCGGCCGCAGCGGTACGCCCGGTGGCCGAGATGATGCCGGTGGTGACGCTGGGGCCGCCGTCCAAGCCCAAGGCGTAGCCGATCGCGACGACGGCGTCCCCGGGCGCCGCAGACCCCGAGTCGCCCAGCTCCAGAACGGGCAGGTTCTTCACGCCGTCGACCTTCAACAGCGCCAGGTCGTGATCGCTGTCCGCGGCGACGATGTGGGCGGCGCGCGTACTGGAGTCGCGGAACGTTACGGTCACGCTCGAGGCTCCACTGACCACTCCCCTGACCACATGGGCGTTGGTCAGGATTTCACCCGAGCTATCGATCACTATCCCCGTCCCCTCGGCGGTCACCCGGCCGCCACCGCCGGGATCCAGGAAGGGGTTGGACTGCGTGGTGGTGGCCTTCACGGAAATCACCGCGGGCAGGGCGGCCGCCAGCAGTGCCTTGATATCAGCGGGATGGTCGGACACCCCGCCGCCGGTGACGTACTGCTTGACCACGATCTCGGCTCCCCAGCCGCTGGCCCGGGCAACCAGCAGGGCCGAACCGGCTCCCGCGAACGCGGCGACCAGGATGATGCCCAGCAGCCGCAGCAACCCCAGCGAGAACCGATTCGTCCGGCCGCCGGGTGCTTTTATCCCTGCCCGCACGGCGGCGGCCGCCTCCGCAGATTGCGCGGGCTTGGCTGGCCTGGCAGGCCCGTTGAAGGCGGCCTCCGACGCGGCCCCGTACGGCGCGTCCCCGTCCGCGGCCCCGAACGCAGGCGCCTGGACCGGGGAGTCCTGATCCGTCATAGGACACAGTCTGGGAGCGGCGCCGACGGCGGGCCAGAGCATTAGGGCCCGCACACGGCGGCAGCCCAGGATGCTTGACGGCAAGCGAAAGCCGTATGACAGAACTTGTAATATTGCTTGGGTTCCGGCTAGCCAAGAGGCCTTCGGATCGTCCATGCTTAGTCATGACCTCAATGTCGAGCCCGTACCGGATCATCACGGTCTGCACCGGAAACATCTGCCGGTCCCCGATGGCCGAACTGATGCTGGCGGAGGCCGCAGCCGCCGCCGGGCTTACCGGCGTCGACGTCGATTCTGCCGGCATCACCTCCTACGAGGCGGGCCGCCCGATCGATCCCCGGGCCGCCCGCAAGCTGGCAGCCCACCACATCTCTTCCGGGCTGCATGTCGCACGCGAGTGGCGCAGCGAGTGGTTCCACTCGCGTGAGCTGATCCTGGCCCTTGATGTGGACCATTACGGCTGGCTGCGCCAGGCCGCGCCGGACCAGGCCTCGCTGGCGAAGATCCGCATGCTGCGCAGCTTCGACCCCGCGGTCGCCGGCAGGGATCCGCTGGACCAAGGCATCGAGGACCCCTGGTTTGGCGGGCACACCGACTTCGACAACACCTGGGAGCTGATCCACGCCGCCGTCCCCGGCATCCTTCAGCACGTTCGCGCCGCCCAGCTGCAGGCCCGGGCAGGGCAGCCGCAGCAGCAACAGGACCAGCCGCACCGGGACGACGCAGGGCACCGGGTACGCTCTAGTTCATGAGCCGCGCACCCGTCATCATCGCCATCGACGGACGCTCCGGCGCAGGGAAGACCACCCTGGCCATCGAGCTCGCGGCCCGGCTCCGGGAGCACCACAAGGTCTCGCTCTTCCACCTGGAGGACATCTACCCCGGCTGGAACGGCCTGGCCGCAGGCATCGACCGCTACGCCGCCACCGTGCTCGCCCCGCTGCGCCGCGGCGAACCGGCCCGTTGGGTCAGCTGGGACTGGGAGCAGCACTACGACGGCGCCGCCCGGGTCACCGCGCCGGCCGAAATCGTCCTGGTCGAGGGCGTGGGTGCCGCCGCCGCGGCCGCCACGCCGTTCCTCGACGCCATCGTCTGGGCCGATTCCCCCGAGCAGGACCGGCGCACCCGGGCGCTCGCCCGCGACGGCGCAAGCTATGAACCCTACTGGGAGCAATGGGCCGGGCAGGAAGACGAGTGGCTGGCCGCCGACGATGTGCCTTCCCGCGCCGACGTGCGGGTGCTGAACCTCGCCGACGGCGCTGCCCCGGCCGAGGTGCTGCAGGCCCTCCAGTACCTTCCGGCCCTGGCCCCGGTGCTGCTTCCCGAGCTGTCGGCCCGCCGCGGACTGCAGCTGACGGCCGAGCGGATCGACGCCGCCCCGGACGCCGCCCGGCTCTTCACAACGCTCTACGGCAGCTCGCCGAACGCCGTGTGGCTGGATTCCTCCCTGCCCCAGGACGGCCCGGACGAGCAGGGCGGCCAGGGTCCAACCGGGGAGGCTGCCGAACGCAGCCGCTTCAGCATCCTGGCGGACGACGGCGGCAGCTACGGCCAGTCGGTCCGGCACCGCTCCGGCCGGACCCGGGTGCGTGTCGGCAATGCCACCGTGCAGACCGAGGGAGGGTTCTTCCGCTGGCTCGACGGGGTCTGGGGACGCCGGGCCCTGCGCGCCCCGGAGGGCTACCCGTGCGAGTTCACCCTCGGCTGGCTCGGCTACCTCGGCTATGAACTCAAGCGTGAAACGGGCGGCAGCGACGTCGAAGCCGACACCCCGGATGCCAGCCTGATCTTCGCCGGCCGCGCCGTGGTGCTGGACCACCGGGAACGCACGGTGTGGCTGCTCGCCCTCGACGCCCCGGACGCCGCGGACTGGCGTGCCGCGGCACGCGCGGCCGTTGCGGCGGCGGCCACGGACGTAGACCCGGCCGCCGGCGGCAGCGACGACGGCGCCGGCGTCGGCGTCGTCGGGAGCGGCGTCGGGAGCGCCGCCCGGAACACTCCGGTCCCGGACTTCAGCGCCCGGGACACCGAAGCCGCGTACAAGGCCAAGATCGTCGCGGCGCAGCACGAAATCACCGAGGGCAACAGCTACGAGGTCTGCCTGACGACGGCGCTGACGGCCACCGCTGCCGCCGGGGAGCTCGATCCCTGGCAGGTGTACCTGGCGCTGCGCCGTCGCAACCCGGCACCGTTCGCGAGCTACCTGCGCCTGGCCGACCTCACCGTGGCCAGCACCTCGCCGGAGCGCTTCCTGCGGATCGCCGCCGACGGCGCGATGCGGGCCGAGCCGATCAAGGGCACCCGGCGCCGGGCTTCCGACGCCGCCCGGGACGAGCTGCTGCGCCACGAGCTGGAAACCTCGCCCAAGGACCGGGCCGAGAACATCATGATCGTGGACCTGCTCCGCAACGACCTGAGCCACTTCGCGGTGCCCGGATCAGTGTCGGTCAGCAGGTTGTGCGCGATCGAAAGCTACGCCACCGTCCACCAGATGGTCAGCACCATCGATGCGCGCCTCCGGCCCGGCATGCCGCGGGCCGAGGCCGTGGCGGCCTGCTTCCCGGCCGGCTCCATGACCGGCGCCCCCAAGGTCAGCACCATGGCCATCCTGGACCGGCTTGAAGCCGCACCGCGGGGCGTCTACTCCGGGGCGATCGGCTACTTCTCGCTGAGCGGGGCCACCGACCTCGCGGTGGCGATCCGGACCCTGGTGGTGGCTGCGGGCGCGGACCAGGGAACCACACTCAGCCTCGGCGTCGGCGGCGCCATCACCGCGGACTCCTCACCCCAGGAGGAGTACGAGGAGATCCGGACCAAGGCCTTCGGCGTGCTCTCGGCGCTCGGCGCGGGGTTCCCGGCGGGCTAGTACACGCGCCTGGCTACTGCAGGGTGGACGTGAGACGGGCGACGTTGTCCACGTATTTGACCCCCATGGGCCGCTTCATCCAGTCCTCGAGCGTCAATTCCCGCGAAATGCCGCGGTAGGTGTCTTCGACGGCGCTGATCCTCCGCACGATGTCCTCGCCCAGGAGCATCACCGAGACCTCGAGGTTCAGCGAGAAGGAGCGCATGTCCATGTTGCTCGACCCCAACACGGCAACCTCGTGGTCGATCGTGAAGTGCTTGGCGTGCAGCACGAACGGGGCCTTGTAAAGGTAAATCCGCACCCCGGCCTCCAGTAGCGCCTCGTAATAGGACTGCTGGGCGTGGTGGACCAGGAACTGGTCGCCCTTTTCCGAGACGAAGAGTTCGACGTCGACGCCTCGCTGCGCCGCCGTCGTCACCGCGTAGAGCAGCGAGTCGTCCGGAACGAAGTACGGGCTGCAGATGGAGATCTTGCGCTGCGCCGAGTAAATGAGCGTGTTGAACAGGCGCAGGTTGTTTTCGGTGATGAAGCCGGGACCGCTGGGCACCACCTGGGCGGTGATGTTGCCGGCGTGCAGTTCGGGCCGGTGCGCGAGCTGGTGCTCCAGGGATTCGTCGGTCTCACTGAGCCAGTCGGTGGCGAACACCACGTTGAGGGTGGTGACGATCGGCCCACGCAGGCAGGCCATCAGCTCGACCCATTCCCGGCCGACCTTCCGGTGCCGGGGGTTGTTGTAGGACGGTTCGATCAGGTTTTGCGAACCGGTGAAGGCGACCTCGCCGTCGATCACCATGATCTTGCGGTGGTTGCGCAGGTCCGGGCGGCGCCACTGACCGTGCACGGGCCGCAGCGGCAGCATGGGCCGCCAGCGGATCTTACTGGCTTTGAGCCGGGCGATGAGCTTGCTGTAGCCCTTGATCCGCAGAGTGCCCAAGTGGTCGAACAGGACGCGGACTTCGACGCCGCGCTCGGCGGCCTCTTCCATCGCCGTCAGCAGGTCATCCGTGACGTGGTCCGAGCTGAGGATGTAGAACTCGGCGTTGATAAAGGACTCGGCTTCGCGCACGGCGGCCGCCATCGCTTTGATCGAGTCCGGGTAGCCGGGCAGGAGCTCCACGCTGTTGCCGTCCACCATGGGCAGCGAGCCGAGCGTCTTGTTCAGCTCCGCCGCGGAGGACACCCATTCCGGGCCCTGGTAGTTGCTTTCCACCATGGCCAGTTCTGAGGTGCCGGCCCGCACCCGGGTGTTCACCGCATCCTGCTGCGCCCGGCGCTTGCGGGAGAGCCGGAAGTTGCCGAAGAGCAGGAAGAGAACCACGCCCACGGCCGGAACGAAAAAGATGATCAGGAGCCAGGCCATGGCCGTGGTGGGCCGGCGGTTGCCCGGGATGATGCCGAGGGCAACAACCCGGATACCAAGATCGATGACTGTCAGGATCAGGATCACCCAGGACGGAAGTGACCCCGCCAGCGAAAATGGCCACAGCACAGGCAAACCCCTCAAGCTCCAGACCCGCGGAACAGTTCCGGAACGGGCAACCCGCACAGCTTATCCCGACGCGGGCCGCACTAAGCTGAAGGCATGACTACCCCCGCCTCTGTTCCGGCCCGCGCGACGGTGCTGGTGTTCCTCGATCCCGCGTTTGAGAATGGCCGCGTCGCCGACTCGTCCAAGCCGCAGCTGATGGCCACCGACCAGGGTGCCACCCGCGGCGACGGCGTATTCGAGTCGTTGCTGGTGGTAGGGGGACGCCCGCGCAAGCTGCAAGCCCACCTGACCCGGTTGGCCGTCTCGGCGCGCGCGCTGGAGTTGGACATCCCGGCGGAGGACGCCTGGCGCCGCGCGATCGAGACCGCGGTCAGCGAGTACCGCGGCGAGGCCACCACGGGGGTCGAAGCCGCCGGCAACGGAGCCGGCGGAACGGACGAGGTCGTGGTGAAGCTGCTCGCCAGCCGCGGGGTGGAGGGCGCGGGCACGCCGACGTGCTGGGTGCAGGCCTCCCCGCCGCCGGAAGCCGGCCGCCGGCAGCGCGAGACCGGCATCGACGTCATCCTGCTGGACCGCGGCTACGACAGCGAGGTGGGCGAACGCGCACCGTGGCTGCTGCTGGGCGCCAAGACCCTGTCCTATGCGGTCAACATGGCGGCGCTCCGGTACGCCCACCACCAGGGCGCGGACGACGTCATCTTCACCTCCGCCGACGGCCGGGTCCTGGAGGGCCCGACGTCGACCGTGCTGCTGGCGCACCTGGAGACCAGCGACGACGGGGCGGGCGGAGTCCGCACCGTACGCCGGCTGATCACTCCGCAGCTGGACAGCGGAATCCTCCCCGGCACCTCGCAGGGCGCCCTGTTTACCGCGGCCAAGGCCGCCGGGTGGGAGCTCGGCTACGGCCCGCTGGTGCCTGCCGACCTGTACGACGCCGACGCCGTCTGGCTCATCTCAAGCATCCGGCTCCTGGCTCCGGTGAACCACATCGACGGCAAGGAGATCGGCACCCCCGAACTGCGGCGGCAGCTCACGGCCGAGCTCAACGAACTGTTCGCCACGATCGAGTAGGACCGCCGCCGGCCCCGGATGATGCTGCACCGCCCCGCGGAAGGCGCCATGCCAGCGGCCGCGTGACTTAACATGACGACGCCGCCGGTGCCGCCGGCGTCGTAAGTGCTACGTTTTTGGGGAGTAATGAGACCCGCCGCCAAGCCCTGACTGGCCGGTCGGCAACCCTCCCTTTCGCGGCGGGGTGCCTCAGGTGAATACTCGGCATATCGACCACTCGAGCTGCAAGCGTGAAAGTAAGGAGATCCGTCGTGCCCGACGCATCCGCACCCGCTGTGCCCGCCACAGCCCCCGCCCAATCCCCCGCCGCACCCGGGCCCGCCGAGGAAAGACTGGCGTACCGCCTGTTCACCGGGCCCGATGACCGCAGCTTCTGCGAGCGCGTTTCCGCTGCGCTGGCCGAGGGATACGTCCTGCACGGCAGCCCCTCCGCGACGTTCAACGGCAGTACCGTGATCGTGGCCCAGGCCGTCGTGCTGCCGGCCGCGATCGCGAGCGCCGACGCCGCCGTCGCCAACGCGGTGGATGAGCTCGACGGCGCCGAGTTCACCGGCGAGGGCCACGCATGAGCTACGCCGGAGACCTGAGCCCGCAGGAAGCCTGGGCCAAGCTCGAGGCGGGCGCCATCCTGGTGGACGTCCGCACCGAGGCGGAATGGTCGCAGATCGGCGTCCCGGTCACCGCGGCCGCCACCGAAGAGCGGCAGGATCCGCTGTTCGTTCAGTGGACCTTGGCCGGCGGAGCCCCCAACCCGCACTTCCTCGAGCAACTCCAGCGGCAACTGCGGCAGCAGGCCCCTGACGCCACGGCCGCCGAGCTCGTCTTCCTGTGCCGTTCCGGCGCCCGCTCGGCCGCCGCCGCGAACGCCGCCACGGCGGCCGGCTTCACCGCCTACAACGTCCTCGAGGGCTTCGAAGGCGAACCCGGTCCGACCGGCGCCCGGACCGTGAACGGCTGGAAGAACCGCGGCCTGCCCACCAACCAGGAAAGCACTAAG
The DNA here is from genome assembly GCF_013359735.1 of Arthrobacter sp. C9C5. GTDB lineage: Bacteria > Actinomycetota > Actinomycetes > Actinomycetales > Micrococcaceae > Arthrobacter. The sequence goes on along the minus strand of NZ_JABFMX010000008.1, from coordinate 59,911 downwards.
TGAGCTTCAATCCCGACGCCCAGGGCTGGAGCCCGGACACCCAGGCCGTCCGCGGCGGACTGGACCGCACCGGGTTCCAGGAGACCACCGAGCCGATCTTCCTGAACTCGGGCTTCGTCTACGAATCCGCCGCCGCGGCTGAGCGCGCCTTCACCGGCGAGGACGAGCGGTTTGTCTATTCCCGCTACGGCAACCCCTCGGTGGCCACCTTCCAGGAACGTCTCCGGCTGTTGGAGGGAACCGAGGCGTGCTTTGCGACGGCGTCGGGCATGTCCGCGGTGTTCACCGCGCTCGGGGCGTTGCTGGGGGCCGGAGACCGTGTGGTCGCCGCCCGCTCGCTCTTCGGATCCTGCTTCGTCATCCTCAACGAGATCCTGCCGCGCTGGGGCGTGGAGACGGTCTTCGTGGACGGCCCGGACCTCGAACAGTGGCGGTCGGCGCTGGCCGTGCCGACGACGGCCGTGTTCTTCGAGTCTCCCTCGAACCCCATGCAGGAAATTGTGGACATCGCCGCCGTGAGCGAGCTGGCGCACGCCGCCGGCGCGACCGTGGTGGTGGACAACGTCTTCGCCACTCCCCTGCTGCAGCGGTGCGGGGAGCTCGGCGCGGACGTTGTCGTGTACTCCGGCACCAAGCACATCGACGGCCAGGGCCGGGTGCTCGGCGGCGCGATCCTGGGCACCCGGGAGTTCATCGAGGGCCCGGTCAAGCAGCTCATGCGCCACACCGGCCCGGCATTGTCCGCCTTCAACGCCTGGGTGTTGAGCAAGGGACTGGAGACGATGGCCCTGCGGGTGAACCACTCCTCCGCCTCGGCACTGCGGCTGGCCGAATGGCTGGAGGCCCAGCCCGCGGTCAGCTGGGTAAAGTACCCGCTGCTGCCGTCCCACCCACAGTATGAGCTCGCCGCCAAGCAGATGAAGGCCGGCGGCACCGTGTTGACGCTGGAGCTTTCGCCCTCGCCCGGCCGCTCCGCCAAGGAAGCCGCGTTCGCGCTGCTGGACGCGTTGCGGATCATCGATATTTCCAACAACCTCGGCGATTCAAAGTCCCTGATCACCCATCCGGCCACCACGACGCACCGCGCCATGGGCCCGGAAGGGCGCGCGGCGATCGGGCTGAGCGACGGCGTCGTACGGCTCTCGGTGGGGCTGGAAGACGTCGAGGACCTGATCCGCGACCTCGGGCAGGCGCTCAAGCAGGTCTAGCTCCGGCGCACCCGCGAGAGCACGGGGGCCGGTTCTGACAATCCCTCGGCGTCCGCCCCGTGCATCGTGACCCGCACGGCATGGGCGACGACGGCAGCCAGGCCGGCGTCGTCGGAGGGGGTGTCCAGCCCCGGAGCGCAGAGCGCCTGGCGCTGCAACTGCGACCCCGTGCCGTTCGCGAGGACCCGGTCCACGCCGCGGCGCACCAGGTCCAGCTCCCCCTGCTCCGCAAGGACGGGGGCCACGAAGTCGACTAAGGCGTGCGCCACCTCGCCGGCGGGAGCGGGACGGAAGCTGCCGAAGTCCAGCAGCTCGCCACGCAGCCCGCAGTTGCTGGCCTGCCACGCGGCCATCTTGAGCAGGACCGTCGGCACCGGGGCGGGATCCACGCCGTCGCGCCACTCCCGGCTGGCTGACTCCACGAGGGCGCGCACCAGCACGGCGATCAGCGCCGCGTCCTCCGCCCGCAGGCAGACATCCGCGACCCGGACCTCCACAGTGGGGTGGTGGCGGGCCAGCCGGGCATCGAAATAGATCATCCCTTCGTCGAACAGCACCCCGCTTTCCAGCAGCCTCGTGACCACCCGCCGGTAGACCGGAAGGCTCCCGAAGATCATGGAGGGCCCCGCCGCCGGCCAGCGGTTCCAGGCCTGGGTTCGGTAGCTTTCGAAGCCGGTCTCCGTCCCGTTCCAGAAGGGCGAGTTGGCGCTGAGCGCGATCAGCACCGCCAGCTTGTCCCGGATCCGGTCGAGGACGGCGACGCCCTCCTCCGGGGAGTCGATGAAGGTGTGGACGTGGAAGCCGCACGTCAGCTGCTCCTGCACAGTAAGGCCGAAGCGCTTCTGCATGGTGGCGTACCGCGGGTTGGGCGTCGTGTGGGTGGCGGCTGCCAGCGGCGATGTGGCCAGGGCGGCCACCCGGGCTCCGTGCATCCGGGCTACGCGGCCCGCGAACGCCCGGGACTGCCTGATCTGCTGGAGCAACGCGCTGTGGTCCAGGCAGGGCACGGTCTGGGTTTCGATCTGCTCCAGCTTGAGTTCGAAGCTGAAGCCCGAGTCGTCGTGGTTCGGATCCCCGGCAGACGCAGCCGCGGCGTCGGCAGACGCCGCGGCCGCTGCCGCGGGGGCAGGTTTCAGTCCGCGCAACAGTGCGTCGGCCAGTGCCAGCGGGACCCCGGTAACGGGATCCACGATCAGCAGTTCCTCCTCGACGCCAACGGTGCGCATGCAACCATTGTGCGTCAGCACCCGCCCCGGCGCGCTACCCTAAAATCGCCGCTCAGACGATTCAGTCCTGGAAATACTCGATCTTGGCGCCGATGGTATTAAGCCGCTCGGCCAGGTCCTCGTAGCCGCGTTCGATCACGTAGATGTTGCGCAGCTCTGACACGCCCCGCGCGGCGAGCATGGCCAGCAGCAGGCAGGCGGCGGGGCGCAAGGCCGGCGGGCAGCCGACTTCCGCGGCCCGCCACTTGGTGGGCCCGTTGACGTAAATCCGGTGCGGATCCAGCAGCTGGACCTGGGCGCCCAGCTTGTTCAGCTCGGTCAGGTAGATGGCCCGGTTCTCGTAGACCCAGTCGTGGATCATCGTCTGGCCGTGGGCATTGGCGGCGATGACGGCGAAGAACGGCAGGTTGTCGATGTTCAGGCCGGGGAACGGCATCGGGTGGATCTTGTCCGCGGGCGCCCGCAGCTCGGAGGGCTTGGTGGTGACGTCCACCAGCCGGGTGCGGCCGTTGCGGGCAAGATACTCCGCGGACACCTCCAGCCGCTGGCCCATCTGCTCGAGCGTCGCCAGTTCGATCTCCATGAACTCGATCGGGACCCGGCGGATCGTGACTTCGGAGTTGGTCACGATGCCGGCGGTGATCAGGCTCATCGCCTCGATCGGGTCCTCGGACGGGAAATACTCGATGTCGGCGTCGATCGACGGGCGGCCGACGATCTTCAGCGTCGTGGTTCCCACGCCGTCGATCTCCACGCCCAGCATCTGCAGGTAGAAGCAGAGGTCCTGGACCATGTAGTTCGGGCTGGCGTTGCGGATGATGGTGGTGCCGCGGCGGTGGGCGGCGGCCATGATGGCGTTTTCGGTCACGGTGTCGCCGCGCTCGCTCAGGACGAAGGAACGGTCGTGGCCGTCCGCCGGCGGCGCCTGCACGCTGTAGAAGCCGGACTTCGCCTCGACGCTGAGGCCGAACTGGCGCAGGGCCTGCATGTGCGGCTCCACGGTGCGGGTGCCAAGGTCGCAGCCGCCCGCGTAGGGCAGCCGGTATTCGCTGGACTCATCGAGCAGCGGGCCCAGGAGCATGATGACGCTGCGGGTGCGGCGGGCGGCCTCGACGTCCATCGAATCGAGGTCCAGCACGGCCGGGCGGCGGATCTGCAGGTCGTTCGCGTTGAGCCAGGTGCACTCGACGCCGATGCTGGTCAGGACCTCCACGATCCGGTTAACCTCTTCGATCCGGGCCAGCCGCCGCAGGACGGTGGTGCCGCGGTTGATGAGGCTCGCGCACAGCAGCGCGACGCCGGCGTTCTTGCTGCTATTGACGTCCACGGCGCCGGAGAGCGTGCGGCCGCCCTCCACCCGCAGGTGGGTCATCTGCGGCCGGCCGACTTTGACGATGGCGCGGCCGAAAATGGATTCGAGCCGCTCGATCATTTTCAGGCTCAGATTCTGCTTGCCCTGCTCCATCCGGGCGATGGCGCTCTGGCTGGTTCCCAGCTCGGCCGCGAGCTGTCCCTGGGTCCAGCCCTTCTCGCCGCGGGCGTCCCGGAGGACGGCGCCGACATATTCAGCAGTCTGTTGAGTCATATGCAATAAATATCACGGATGAGCTATTTGGGAGGGTAGAAACCCCAGAACTGCAATAAAGCTCACAGAATATCCATCTCGTGCGATATGGCGTAGTGCTGTGCGGCGGCGGGGCATCAGCCGGGGCCGCTGCCAGCGGTTGCTGCCGGCGGCTACTGCTGGCCGAGGAACACCATGTTCCACGTCCCGGCACCCATGGCTGCGGCCACGGCGGCACCGGAGATCAGCAGGCCACCGAGGACCACCCACGCGTCCAGCCGGCTGAACGTCGCCTTCCGCGCCCACGTCCGCTGCGCGCCGCCAAAGCCACGCGCTTCCATGGTCACTGCGAGCCGGGAGGCGCGGCGGACAGCCTGGACCATCAGCCCGAAGCTTTGCCCCAGCGTGGCCTTGAGCCGCTGCACCGGGCTTCCGTGCGAGCCGACACCGCGGGCTCGCCGGGCCATGCCGATGGTCTGCCATTCCTCGGCCATGAGCCCCACCAGCCGCATCGCGGCCAGGGTGCCGAGCACGAAGCGGTGCGGCAGCTTCGCCTGCTGCGCCAGGGCGTCGGCAAGGTCCGTCGGGTCCGTGCAGCTCATCAGCAGCACCGCCGGCAGCGCGATCGCGAGGCCGCGCAGCAGGAAGCCCAGCCCGAGCTGCAGCGAGCCCTCGCTGATGGACCAGACGCCGACGTCGAGCAGTATCCTGCCGTGGTCCGGGGCCAGGATCGCGGTGCTCCAGCCGCCCATGGCGGCCGCGAGGATCAGCGGCCAGCCGCGCTGCCAGAGCAGGGCCAGGGTCAGGCCCGCCAGCGGGAACAGCAGCAGTTCGAAGGCCAGCGCCACGGACGCGGACACCCAGTCGATGGACAGCGCCAGCGCGACGGTGATGAGCACGACGCCGGAGAACTTCGCCAGCGGGTTGGCGCGGGTCAGCAAAGCGTGGTTTCCGCGCAGGGTCAGGGCGTCCCTCATGGCGCCGCCACCCCCGGGTTCGTCCTCCCGGGCAGTCCCGGAACGCCCGGCTGCGGTGCGCCGAGTTTCAGCTCGGCGCCACCCAGGACCTCGCTGAACTCCGCGTCGTGGGTCACCGAGACCACGGCGGTCCCGGCGTCGAGGAGCTCGGAGAGGAAAGAGGCCAGTTCCGCCCAGGTGTTGGCGTCCTGGCCAAAGGTGGGTTCGTCCAGCACCAGCACCTGGGGGTGGGCAGCCAGCACGGTGGCCACCGAGAGCCGCCGTTTTTCGCCGCCGGAGAGCGTGTAGGGGTTGGCGTCCACGAGCTCGCGCAGCCGAAGGCGCTCCAGCAGCTCGTCGACCCGTTCTTCGCCGCGGCCCAGCTGGCGGGGACCGAACATCAGTTCGTCCAGCACCCTGCCGGTGACGAACTGGTGCTCGGGTTCCTGGAACACCGTGCCGATCCTGGCGATCAGCTGCTGGGCCCTCCACTTATACGGATCAATGCCCGCGCCGGCGCTCAGCTCCGTCGTGGCGGACACCGCTCCGGCGACCGGGGCCAGCAGGCCCGCCAGGGTCAGGGCGAAGGTCGACTTCCCGGAACCGTTGGGGCCGGTGATGGTCAGCGCCTGGCCGGCCCGGACCTGGGCCGTGATGCCGGACTGGACCGGGACGGGCGGGACCGTCCTGAAGCCCCGCAGCAAACCGGTACGGCGGGGCCGTTCGCGGGACACCGCCAGCTCCTCGGCGGCCAGCAGCAACTGGCCGGCCCCGGCGTCCCCTTCAAGCCCTGTTCCGCCGCGGCGGGCCCGGGTGGCAGGCACATGGCCCGGCACCCAGACGCCGGCGGCGATGAGCATGTCCCGTGCCTGCTCCAGGACCAGGTCCGGGGGCCCGTCCAGCAGCACCGCGGAGTCCGTGGCGGATCCGGGCTGCAGCACGACAATCCGGTCCACAAGGTCTTTCCAGACGGCAACCCGGTGCTCCACCACCACCAGGGTGGCCCCGGTCTTGTCCAGGCACCGTCCCACCGCGTCGCGGACCTCCAGGACACCGGCCGGGTCAAGGTTGGCGGTGGGCTCATCGAGGAGCAGCAGCCCGGGCCGCATCGCGAGGATCCCGGCGAGCGCCAGCCGTTGCTTCTGGCCGCCGGAGAGCGCCGACGTCGGGTGCTGCAGCGGCAGGCCGCCCAGCCCGACGTCGTCGAGCGCCTCCCCCACCCGCCGCCAAATGTCCGCCGGGGGGACCGAGAGGTTTTCGGCCCCGAAGGCCACGTCGTCGCCGAGCCGCGACAGCACCACCTGGGTCTCCGGGTCCTGCTGCATCAGCCCGGCCCGCCCGCGCCGGGCCCTGGGCGGGGCGCCGTCGATCAGCAGGCTGCCGGTCTCATCGGAGTCCTCTGCGTCAGCGGAAGCGTCAGCGGAAGCGGCTGCCGCAGTGCTGTCCCCCAGCACCCCGGCCAGGGCGTGCAACAGCGTGGACTTGCCGGCGCCGGACGGGCCCAGCAGCAGCACGCGCTCGCCCGGGCGGATGTCCAGGTCCAGGCCGGTCACGGCGGGCCGGGCCCGGCCGGCGTGCCGCCAGCCCCAGCCGCGGGCGGTGACCGCGGCCGGGCGTACGTCGTCGACAGATGTCATGCGTGTGCGGGCATCAGGAGAAGACGGGTTCCGATTCCGCCTTGCGGGACCCGAACGAGGCCAGCACCCCGGTCTTGGCCAGGCCGCGGGTGGCGAGCCAGGACAGTCCGCCGGCAATCACTGCTCCGGAGATGGCGCAAAAGACGATGTAGGCGAGCTTGTCACCGGTTTCGTACGCGATGTTCCAGCCCCAGGGCAGGAAGGAGTCGTTCAGGCCGCAGAACAGGCCCGCGCCGGCACCGGCCAGCAGGGACACCGGCAGGTTGAACTTCTTGTACAGGAAGGCGGCAAAGATGAGTTCGGCGCCCAGGCCCTGCAGGATGCCGGAGATCAGCACCGTGGTGCCGTACTGCGAGCCCATGATCAGCTCGCCGGTGGCGGCCACCGCTTCGCAGAACAGCGCCGCCCCGGGCTTGCGGATAACGAGCATGCCCAGCACCGCCGGGATCATCCAGCCGCCGGCGTAGAGCCCGGTCAGCGGCGGGTAGACCGCGTTGAGCGGGACGGAAACAAGGTTGGAACCCTGGGACCAGGCCCAGAAAATCACGCCGCCGGCAACAGCGATCAACGCGGCCACCACAATGTCGACCACGCGCCAGCTGTATTTGCCGGTGGTCAGTGTCTGCTTCGCAGAAATGTCAGTCATATCGTCCTCCTGAGGTACAGGAGGGGAGGGTGATCCGGCGGCACCGCGGCCTTCGCCACGGGTGCCGGGCACCCTGAGAACTCGACTCCCTTGCGCCGGTACTAACCGGATCAGGTTCGAGGGTCTGCGGCTGTCCGCACTCTCAGCGCCCACCTACGGTTCCCTGGACTGCTCCAGTGATGCCCGACGGCGGCGCTCCCCTGTCGTATCAAAATCGCCCTTGTGGGCTGGCTAAGTTTACACCCGGGCGGGCGCGGATTTGCGGGCCCGGGCGTCACAATCTGCCGGCGTCGGCGGCGGTGACCCGTCACGGCCTGCTTGGTAGAGTCGGCACAGCGTGCGAACCACGCACGCCGCCGCGGCCTGGCGCTGGCCAACCAACGGAAGCTGGATCACGTGACAGACTCACCGGTGTCTTCTCCCGACTACGACCCGGACTCGGCGGACCCGCAGCCGCCGGGATCCCTCGCGGCGCTGATCGGCCGCATCCTGACCGAAGTCGACGAACTGCAGTTCCGGTCCTTCAGCAAGGACGATGCCCTGGACCTGGGGCTCCTCCTGGTCGAACTCGGCCGCCAGCGCTCCCACCCGATCGCCATCGACGTCACCAAAGGCGAGCAGGTCCTCTTCCACGCTGCGCTGGAGGGCGCCACCCCGGACAATGAGCGCTGGATCAAGGCCAAACAGCGCACCGCGGTGCGGTATGAAGTCCCGTCGCTGCTGGTGGGCCTGCGGGCGCGCGCTGCCGGTCAGAGGATCGAGGACAACGCCTGGTTCGACCAGCGCGAGTTTGCAGCCCACGGCGGCTCGTTCCCCATCTACCTGCGCGGAACCGGGGTGGTAGGCACCGTCACGGTGTCGGGGCTGCCGCAGAAGGCCGACCACGAACTGGTGGTCGAGGCACTGACCGAAATCCTCGGCCGCTCGGGGACGCTAGGCTAGGGGAAGCCCTGTTTCCTCCCGCAAGGAGTACGAAGTATGAACATCTTCATCAAACTGCTTGGCACCGGCATCAGCCTCCTCGCCGGCTTCGTCGGCACCAAGGTGGTCGACACCGTCTGGGAAAAGACCACCGGCAACAAGCCGCCCAAGGGCCACGACGACGACGTCCCCACCACGCTGCGCCAAGCCCTGACCTTCGCCCTGATTTCGGCCTCGGTCAGCGCCATCATCCAGGTCCTCGCCAACCGCGGCACGCAGCGGGCGATCACCCGCTTCGCCAAGACCCAGGACCTGGTCTAAGCCATATCGCCTGCCCCGTTCGCACGGGCCGCCGGCGTCCAGGCGCACGTCCCGGGCGCCGGCGGCGTTACTCGTCGTCGTCGGTGAATCCGCGTTTGCCAGCCGCCTGCTGAACCACGGCTTCCAGCTCGTCGGCGCTGAGCAGCTCCGGGTGCAGGTGCTTGGTGCGGTAGCCGGCGCGGCCAACCATGTGGGCCGAGACCGGCACCGTGAGCAGCTGGAAGATCCACGCGACCACCAGCACCGGCCACACCCACCACGTGCGCAGCTGCAGCCCCACCGCGCAGAGCAGCAGGAAAAGCCCCAGCACCTGCGGCTTGGTCGCGGCGTGCATCCGGCTCATAAGGTCGGGGAACCGCAGCAGGCCAATGGCCGCGCCGAGGGACATCAGCGCCCCGACCACCATGAACACGGCAGAGACGGTGTCGATCACGGCGTCGGCGGAAATCGTCTCAGGACTCATTGGGCTGCTTCCTCCGGTCTGCCACGAAACGGGCCACCGTCACCGAGCCGACAAAGCCGATGATCGAGATGGACACCAGCAGCATCAGGTTGTTCAGGTGCCGGTTCACGGCCATGTCGATGCACAGCGCCGCGCCCAGGATGGCCAGCAGCACATCGGCGGCCAGCACCCGGTCCAGCAGCGAGGGCCCCCGCGCGATGCGGATAATCGCGCCGGCCGCGGCGAGCGACAGCACGACGGCGGTAATGGTCAAAACCAGCGGCATCATGCCCCGACCTCCTGCTTCAGTGCGGACAGTTCGGCCCTGGTGCCCATGATCCGGATCAGCCCGGCCTCAGTGTCGCGGACCTCCTTGCGGAGCTTGTCCGCATCCCCGGCGTCGCGGACGTTGATGCCGTGGATGTAGAGCGTGGACGTGGACCTGTCCACCTCCACCACCACGGACCCGGGGATCAGCGAGATGACGTGTCCCGTGGCGGTCACCAGCAGGTCTGAATGGCTGCGGAGCGGGACGGCGACGACGGCGCTGATCACCCGCGGTCCACGGACCACGGCCAGGTACAGGACCTGGAAGCTGGCTGCCACGACTTTGGCCAGGAAGACCAGCGCGAAGGGCACTGCGCGCAGCACGTTGAAGCGGCCGCCCAGCTCCACCGGCGGCAGGTAGAACAGCCGGGCCACCACCACCGCGATCAGGGCGCCGAAGAGCAGGTTTCCCGCACTGAAGTTCTGCCACAGCGCGCCCCAGACGATGACGAGCCAGACCAGCAGCGGCAGTTCCTGGCGCAGCGAGATTCTCTTGCGCGTCATTTGCCGCCCTCCTGCCGCAGCGGCTGGGCGATCACCGGAACCGGCGCCTCGTCCCCGAGGACGGCCTGGATATAGGCGGACCGGTTCAGCATCTCCTCGGCGGACTGGCCGGCCACCCGGAAGAGCGGCCCGGCAAACACCGTCAGCGCCACCCCGAACAGCACCAGGCCCAGGGTGGAGCCCACCATGGTCCGCGGCAGCAGGGTCACGTTCTGCTGGCCCGCGCGGTCGCCGGTGGCCGCGTCGGCGGGGGCGGCGAGCAGCACGGGGTCGGGGTGTTCGGCGTCCTCGGGCTTGCGCCAGAAGGCGCGGTTCCAGACCCGGGCAATGGCCAGCAGGGTCAGCAGGCTGGTCAGCACGCCACCGGCCACGAGTGCGTAGGCCAGCGGGGTGCCGAGGGCGACGCCGGCCTGCAGCAGGCCCAGTTTGCCCAGGAATCCGGAGAACGGCGGGATCCCGGCCAGGTTCATGGCCGGCACGAAGAACAGCACCGCCAGCAAGGGCGAGAGCTTGGCCAGCCCGGCGATCCGGTCCACCGAGGAACTCCCGGCGCGGCGCTCGATCAGGCCGGTCACGAGGAACAGGCTGGTCTGGATGGTGATGTGGTGCGCCACGTAGAAAACCGCGGCCCCCAGGCCCGCCACGGACGACATCGCAAGGCCGAACACCATGTAGCCGATGTGGCTGACCAGGGTAAAGGAGAGCAGTCGCTTGATGTCGCTCTGCGCCAGGGCGCCCAGGATCCCCACCACCATGGTCAGCAGGGCAGCGACCATCAGCGGGGTGTTGAACGTGTCTCCCGGGAACAGCAGGGTCTCAGTCCGGACCATCGCGTAGACACCCACCTTGGTGAGCAGCCCTGCAAACACGGCGGTGACCGGGGCGGGCGCCGTCGGATACGAGTCCGGGAGCCAGAAACTCAGCGGGAAGACGGCGGCCTTGATGCCGAACGCCACGAGCAGCAGCACGTGCAGCAGGTTCCGGGTGCCCTGGTCCAGATCCACCAGCTTGATGGCCAGGTCCGCCATGTTGATGGTTCCGGTCGCGCCGTAAATCATGGCGATCGCGATCAGGAACAGCACCGAGGAGACCACCGAGACCACCACGTACGTCACGCCGGCGCGGATCCGCGGACCCGTCCCGCCCAGGGTCATCAGCACATAGCTGGCGGTGAGCAGGATCTCGAAGCCCACGTAGAGATTGAAGAGATCACCCGAGAGGAACGCGTTGGACACGCCGGCCACCAGGATCAGGTAGGTGGGGTGGAAGATCGACACGGGCGCGTCCCGGTCGCCGTCGGCCATGCCCTGCCCGGTGGCGTAGACCAGCACGGCAAGGCTGACGGTCGAGGACACCACCAGCATGAGCGAGGAGAACTGGTCCACCACCATCACGATGCCCCAGGGCGGTAGCCAGCCGCCGATGTTGACCGCCGCCGTGCCGCCCTGCCAGACGGAGGCCAGCAGCAGGCATTCCAGCAGCAGCGTCAGCGTCAGGAGGGTGATGCTGACGGTCCGTTGCGCCCGCGGTTGCCGGATCAGCAGGAAGGTCAGGGCGGCCCCCAGGATGGGGAGGACGACGGCGAGCGGGGCAAAGCTTGCGATGTTCACTTGGTCCCTCCTTCCGGGCCGGGGGTGATGTTGCGGGAACCGGGCTGCTCCTCGGCGGCGGCGTCCGTGGCCGGCATCCGGCGGGCGCCGGCCTGCACGGTCTCCGTCGGGTCGGGGGTCCCGGCGGCGTCCGTCGGATCGGCCGCGACCAGCGGGAACTCCGAGGTCTCCGCCGGGATGACGGCGTCGTCCTCGGCGTCGAAGCTGGGGGTCTCGGCCACCCGGCGGTCCTCGGCGTCGTCCTGGATTTCGTCCTGCCGGGCCAGCACCCAGGTGCGGTAGATGATGCCCAGCATGAAGGCCGTGACGGCGAAGGAGATCACGATCGAGGTCAGGATCAGCGCCTGCGGGAGCGGGTCGCTGTAGTCGCCGGCGGCCGTGTCCTTGTTGAACAGCGGGGCGAGGCCCGCATAGCCGCCGGTGGCCAGGATCAGCAGATTGGTGGCGTTGGCCAGCAGCATCAGGCCCAGCAGGACCCGGGTGAGGCTGCGTTCCAGGATCAAATAGATGCCGCAGGCGTAGAGGGCTCCCATGACCGTCAGCAGGGTCAGATTGACGCTCATGCGCTCCCCTTGGCGGTGGTTTTGGCCGGGACGCCGTCGGCTTCCCGGCCTTCGGACGGCTCCGCGGGCTCGTCCGCGGGCTGTTCCCCCGGCTGTTCTTCGAAGTGCTCGTCGATTTCGGCGCCGAGGCTGCGCAGCACGTCCAGCGCCAGGCCGACGACCACGATGTAGACGCCGATGTCGAAGATGGTGGAGGTGACGAACTTGATGTCGCCGAAGACGGGCAGCCAGAGTTCGATCACGGCACTTTGGAAGACCTGGCCGCCAAGCAGCAGCGGTGCGACGCCGGACGCCGCGGCCGTCGCCAGCCCGATCCCCAGCAGGGCACCGGCGCTGACCGGTGTGGCCTCGCGCAGCTCGAAGCGGCCCCCGGCGAGGTAGCGGATAGTGAGGGCGAGGCCGGCCGTGAGCCCGCCGGCGAAACCGCCGCCGGGAAGGTTGTGTCCGGCGAGCAGCAGGTAGATGGAGAAGACGATCATCGAATGGAAGATCAGCCGGGTGACGACTTCAAAAATGATCGACCGCCGCTCCGGGGCCATGGTCCGTCCGGCCACGAGCCACGCGTCGCGCGTCGACGCGGCAAACCGGCGACTCAAGGCCAGCGCCGCGTTGTCCCTGGTGTGGGCGGCCTGGTCCGTCCGGCGGCCGACGGTTCCTTCCGCCACGGACGACGAGGGCCCGATGCGGTCGCCGCGGCCGCGGACGAAGATCAGGCTGGCGACGCCGGTGGCGGCGAGCGCCAGCACGGAGATCTCGCCGAAGGTATCCCAGGCCCGGATGTCCACGAGGGTGACGTTGACGACGTTCAGTCCCCCGCCGCCCTCGTAGGCCAGGCGCGGGAACTCCAGCGAGACCGGCGTGGCGACCCGGGAGCCCAGGGCATAGATCGCCACGAAGACCATGGTGAGGCCGAACGCCGCGCCGATGATCACCCGGATCACCCGGTACTTGCCGCCGGTGCGGTCCCGCAGCTCCGCCGGCAGGCTCCGCATGGCGAGGACGAATGCCACCAGGATGATCGTTTCCACCAGCATCTGGGTCAGGGCCAGGTCCGGGGCGCCCTGGAGCGCGAACATCAAGGCGATGCCGTAGCCGGTGACCGACACCATCAGCACGGCCAGGAAGCGCTTGTTGGCCCGCACCGCGGCGAGCGCGCCGATCACGATGCCGGCGCCGGCGACGAGCTGCAGCGGCGAACCGGGGTCGATGAAGTACAGGCCGCCGGGCAGCGGCTTATTGGCCAGCAGCATCGCCGTGAGCGGCAGGACGAAGGCAACCGTCAGGATGACGGCCAGGTAGAAGAAGAGCGAGCCTCGCTGGGTGCGGCCGGTGACCCAGACCGCGGCGTCGTCGAGGGCCCCGATGGCGAGCTGGTAGGTGCGGTCGCCGTCGATCCAGCCGGGCACCAGGGCCTGCGCGCGGGAAACGGCGTTGCGTCCGTAGAACATCGCCAGGCCGAGGGCGAACGTGATCGCGGTCAGGCCCAGTGCCGGGGTGAACCCGTGCCACAGCGCCAGGTGCCCGGCGGCGTCGGGATCCACGCCCTCGGCTCCGGCGTGGGCGGCAAAGAGTGCCGCGTACGGCTGGATCCAGGCGTCAACCGGCGCCGGCCACACGCCGTAGAGGAGGGTCAGCAGGCTCAGCAGGGCGGGGGCGGCCAGGAATGCCGGCTTGACGGCCTTGAAGCGGGTGGCCGGCACGCCGGATTTGACCGCGAAGGCGCCCCACATGAAACGTGCGCTGTAGGCGAAGGTCAGGATGGAGCCCAGCACCAGGCCGAGCAGGATAACCAAACCCCACGGCCCGGTCCCGGCGCCGGCGTGATGCACGAAGGCCTCGAAGACCGATTCCTTCGCCACGAAACCTGCCAGCGGCGGCACCCCGGCCATCGATGCCGCACCGATGGCCGCCACCACCGCCAGGGCGCGGGAGGACCGGTACACCCCGGAGAGCTTGCGGATGTCGCGGGTCCCCGCCTGGTGGTCGATGATGCCGACCACCAGGAACAGCGTGGCCTTGAAGAGGCCGTGGGCCAGCAGCAGGGCGAGGCCGGCGAGCGCCGCGTCCGGCTTGCCGAGCCCCACCACCATGGTCAGGAAGCCGAGCTGGCTGACCGTGCCGTAGGCGAGGATGAGCTTGATGTCGGTCTGGCGCAGGGCCCGGTAACCGCCCACCAGCATGGTGGCCAGGCCGAGGCCCAGTACCACCGGGAGCCAAAACGCCGTCTCGGCGAACCCGGGGGCAAGCCGCGCCACGAGGTAGATGCCCGCCTTCACCATGGCGGCGGCGTGCAGGTACGCGCTCACCGGCGTCGGCGCGGCCATCGCCCCGGGGAGCCAGAAGTGGAACGGGACCAGCGCGGACTTGGTGATCGCGCCCACCAGGACCAGCACGACGGCGGCCGCCACTGCTGCTGCGGCGGGTCCCGTCACCAGCTCCGGCGCCATCTGCAGGATGGTCGAGATCCGGTAGGTACCCGCGGTTGCGCCCAGCATGATCAGGCCCACCAGCATGGCCAAGCCGCCGGCAGTGGTCACCACAAGCGCCTGCAGCGCCGAGCGACGGGCCGACAACCTGGTGCGGGCGTAGCCGATGAGCAGGTAGGACAGGACCGTGGTGAGTTCCCAGAAAATAAACATCAGGAGCAGGTCGTCGGCGGTGATCAGGCCGAACATCGCGCCGGCAAACGCCAGCAGCTGGGCGCCGAAGCCGCCGAGATAGCTGTCCTTGTCCTTGAAGTACCGGGCACAGTAGACCAGGACCAGCGCGCCGACACCCAGGACCAGCAGGGACATGACCCAGGCCAGGGCATCCATCCGGAACGCCAGCTCCAGCCGGAGGTCCGGAATCCACGGGAGGGTCACCGCGGTGGACCCGGCGTCTGAATAGACCGCGCCGTGCTGGAGGACCAGCCAGACGAACGAGCCTGCGGGCACCGCGGCCAGCACGAAGAACGCGTTCCTGCCAAGCCTGCGGAAGAGGAACGGCGCCACAGCAGCCACCGCGAAGTGCACGGCAAGGACTGTGATCACTGGTATCTCCGCAACGTCAGGAATTCGATTGTCAAAAAGTTGGAGCAGGCGGGGCAGTTGGTTAGGTTCGGTGCGGCCAGTTTACCAAGCGTGCACAAATTGTTTTTACGGTGACGTGCGCGGAGGACGCCGGCCGGTGGAGCCGCGGTGCCACCGACCCGGCAACTAAGACCCGGCGTTGCCTAGCCGTTTCTCCGTCGGCGGCCCGCCGCGGACGGCTAACATTCAGGCTATGAACTCCGCCACCGCCCCCGAGGCCATGCATCCGGCCTCGGAACTCGAGTCCGGCAGCCACGCCACCGGCAAGGGCCGGGTCGTGGCCTGGGCCGCCTGGGACTGGGGCTCCGCGGCCTTCAATGCGGTCATGACCACCTTCGTCTTCACCGTCTACCTGACCTCCAAGGCCTTCGGCGGCGAAGACGAAGCCTCGGCAGTCCTCGGCTCCGCCCTGGCCATCGCCGGGGCGGCCATCGCCCTGCTGGCCCCGGTCACCGGCCAGCGTTCGGACAGCGGAGGCCGCCGCAAACTGTGGCTGGGGGTCAACACGGCCGCCGTCGCGCTGCTGACCGGGCTCTGCTTCTTTGTCTTCCCGCGTCCCGAATTCCTGCTCCTCGGGGTGACCCTGATCGCGCTTGGCAACGTGTTCTTCGAATTCGCCGGCGTCAATTACAACGCCATGCTCGCCCAGATCTCCACGCCCGCGAACATCGGCAAGATCAGCGGCTTCGGCTGGGCCTCGGGCTACCTCGGCGGCATTGTCGCGTTGCTGATCGTGCTCCAGCTCTTCGTCCAGCCCAGCATCGACTGGTTCGGGGCGTCCACCGAGGAGAGCCTGAACATCCGCCTCGTCGCGGTGTTCTCCGCGCTCTGGTTCCTGGTCTTCGCGATTCCGGTGATGCTCGCAGTCCCGGAAGTACCCAAGGCCCGGCAGTCCGGTCTGGGGTTCTTCGCCTCCTACGGCCTGCTCGTGCGCCGCATCCGCGCCATCTACCGGACCAGCCCGCACACCATCTACTTCCTGCTGGCCAGCGCCATCTTCCGCGACGGGCTGGCCGCGGTGTTCACCTTTGGCGGGATCATCGCCGCCGGCACCTTCGGCTTCGAACTCAAGCAGGTCATCTTCTTCGCCATCTTCGGCAACGTTGTGGCCGCGGTTGGCGCGCTGCTGGGCGGTTTCCTGGACGACCGGGTGGGGCCCAAGGCGGTCATCATCGGTTCGCTGGTCGGCCTGCTGCTCGCGGGTAGCGTGCTCCTGGCGCTGGGGAACGGAAACTATTCCTTCTTCGGCATGGACTGGGCGGGCAGCACGACGTTCTGGGTGTTCGGCTTGTTCTTGTGCCTCTTCGTGGGTCCGGCCCAGTCCTCGTCCCGCGCCTACCTGGCCCGGCTCGCGCCGCACGGTGAATCAGGCGAGCTCTTCGGCCTCTACGCCACCACCGGCCGGGCCGTCAGCTTCCTGGCGCCGGCGCTCTTCACCCTGTGCATCACGGTCGCGACGCCCTTGGTTGCGCCCGGCGAAGCGCAGCGCTGGGGCATCCTCGGCATCATGGTCGTCCTGCTGGCCGGACTGCTGGTGATGCTGCCCGTCAAGCCGCCGGGCAAGACGGAAATCGCCGTCGTGCCGGGGACCTGAACCCGCCCCAAAAACCCGCCAGCACACTAGGCTGGAGGCATGAACGTGGATGAGACTGACCTTCCCGGCCTGGGCCGGCGCAAGGACTTCATGACCGCCTCGGGACGCCGGATCGGCGTCGTCGAGTACCGCGAGGGCCAGACCGAGCTGATCGTCTCGACCTGGGACGACCCGGACACCTGCCAGGCCTCCATCCCGCTGACCGCCGACGAGGCCGCCGCCCTCGGCAACCTGTTGGGCGGACAGCGCCTCGCCATGCAGCTGTCCGAAGCGCACCGGGAGGTCCCCGGGATCGTCACCCGGCAGTTCTCCATCGCCGCGGATTCCCCCTTCCAGAACCAGCCCATGGGCAAAGCCTGCATCCGGACCCGCAGCGGCGCCTCGATCGTGGCCATCATGCGCGAGGGCGAAGTCCTCCCCTCGCCGGGCCCCGACGTCGTCCTGCACCCCGGCGACCTCCTCGTCGCCGTGGGAACGCAAGAAGGCCTGGACACGGCAGCCAGCATCCTGCGCAACGGATAAGCGGCATGGATCCGCTCGCCCTGACCCTCATCGAACTGGGGGCCGTCGTGTTCTGCCTAGGCCTGCTGGCCAGGCTGGCCGGGCGGATCGGCATGTCCCCCATTCCGCTGTACCTCGTCGGCGGCTTGTTCTTCGGGGCCGGCGGCCTGGTCAAGCTGGAAGGGATGCACGAGTTCGCACATCTCTCCAGTGAGATCGGCGTCATCCTCCTCCTGCTTATGCTCGGATTGGAATATACGGCGGCCGAGCTGGTGACGGGCCTGCGGCGGTCCTGGCAGGCCGGCGTGCTGGACCTCGTGCTGAACTTCCTGCCGGGGGCGGGCCTGGCGCTGCTCCTGGGTTGGGGGCTGGTGGGGGCGATGGTGATGGGCGGCGTCACCTACATTTCCTCGTCCGGGATCGCCGCGAAAGTCATCACGGACCTCGGCCGGATCGGTAACCGCGAGACACCCGTGATCCTGTCCATCCTGGTCTTCGAGGACTTGGCCATGGCCGTCTACCTGCCAATCCTGACGGCCACGCTCGCCGGAGTCAGTTTCCTGGTGGGGCTGCAGACGGTAGGGATCTCCCTCGCCGTCGTCACGCTGGTGCTGGTGGTCGCCCTGCGGCACGGCCACCACGTGTCGAAGGCCGTCCACAGCGAAAACTCCGAGGTGTTCCTGCTCAACCTGCTCGGGGCCGCACTGCTGGTCGCGGGACTGGCCGCCGCCATGCAGGTCTCCGCCGCCGTCGGCGCCTTCATGCTCGGGATCGCGATCTCCGGAGCCACCGCGCACAGCGCCACACGGATCCTCGAACCCCTGCGCGACCTTTTCGCGGCGATCTTCTTCGTGGTCTTTGGCCTCAACACGGACCCGACCTCCATCCCGCCCGTGCTTGGCTGGGCCCTGGTCCTGGCCGTCCTGACGGCGGCCACCAAGATGATCACCGGAATCTGGGCAGCCAAGCGGGCCGGCATCGCCCTGCCGGGCCGCTTCCGTGCCGGGGCGGCCCTGATCGCCCGCGGAGAATTCTCCATTGTGATCGCCGGGCTCGCGGTGGCTTCCGGCGTGGTGCCCAGGGAGCTCGCCGCCCTGGCCACCGCCTATGTGCTGATCATGGCCGTGATGGGTCCGCTGGCGGCCCGCTTCGTGGAGCCGGTCGTGCGGATGCTGCGCCGCCCGGCCAAGCGCACCGCACTCCCGGTCCGGCCCGCGGGCTAGGACCCTTCCGGCCTGCCTAGATCTCTGTCCTGGATCTCTGTGCGGTGGAAGTTCAGGTGGCTGCGGCTTGCCGTCGGGCCGCGCTGGCCCTGATAGCGGTTGCCATATTCGCCGGAACCATACGGGTGTTCGGCGGCCGAGGACAGCCGGAAGAAGCAGAGCTGCCCGATCTTCATGCCCGGCCAGAGCTTGATCGGCAGGGTGGCCATGTTGGAGAGCTCCAGCGTGACGTGTCCGGAAAATCCCGGGTCGATGAACCCCGCTGTCGAATGCGTCAGCAGGCCAAGGCGGCCCAGCGAGGACTTACCCTCGAGCCGCGCTGCGATGTCGTCCGGCAGCGTGACGGTCTCGTAGGTGGAGCCCAGCACGAACTCGCCCGGGTGCAGGATGAACGGCTCGCCCGCGTCGACCTCCACCAGGCGGGTCAGCTCGGGCTGGTCCTCGGCGGGGTCGATGTGTGCGTACTTGTGGTTGTCGAAAAGCCGGAAAAAGCGGTCAATCCGCACGTCCACCGACGAAGGTTGAACCATGTCAGGGTCGAACGGCTCCAGCACAATCCGCTGGGAATCGATTTCGGTACGAATGTCGCGGTCAGAGATCAGCACAGGATCAAAAATACCCCAGTAATTGCCGGCTGGTCCGCGTGGGGCAAGTGTTACTGCCGTGAGGCCCTACGCGGCGGCCCGCTGGTGCTCCAGCACGGCCTTGAGCCGCTCTAGCTGGGCGACCTGCGCCTTCATGGCCCGGCGCACCTTTGGATACATCAGGACCCCGGCGCCCGGCGGCCGGTACCGGAGCGCGAAGCGGACGCGGGTGCTGCCGCCCTCTGTGCTGAGGTAGTAGCCGCCGTGCGGACGCGCCGGTCCGGCGATGACTTGGAACTGGATCTCGGCTCCGGGCCGGGTCGCAGTGAGTTCGAAGTCCGCAACCGCCGGCTGCGCCGTGCCGGCAAAGAACGGGCGGTAAACCGCCCCCATGGAGCCTGCCGCGCCGGAGATAAGTTCCACGCCGCTGATCCCGTCCCGCCAGGACACCAGGTTCCGGGGATCCAGCAGGAAGTTGTAAACGCTCATCGCGTCGCGTTGGACCACGACTTCGTACTCGGCAAAGGCCACGGAAATCCTCGTTAGGCGGACGGCTAATGGACGTAGCCCGTTCCCCGGAGACTGCAGCTAACCCCTTCAGGGTACCCAGCAGGGCCCGGCACACCACCCCTGTGCGGCAGGCCTTTACCGAAGAGTTACCGACGGGGTGGGTGGCCGGGCATCACGGCGAGACCGAGCTCGACGCGGAACTCCCTCCCTCAGTACGCGCCGACGGGGCTGCGCATGGCCCGGAAGGTTCTCCACATGATGATTAGGTCGCCGGTGAGCGACCAGTTCTCCACGTAGTAGAGATCCAACCGGACGCTCTCCTCCCACGGGAGAGTGGAACGGCCATTAATCTGCCACAATCCGGTTATTCCAGGCTTGATGAGCAGCCGGCGGTTGGTGAACTTCTCATACCGTTCAACTTCCGATGGCAGCGGCGGTCGAGGGCCGACCAAACTCATCTCACCGGTCAGTACGTTCCAGAACTGCGGGAGCTCATCCAAGGAGTACTTGCGCATCCAGCGTCCGCACCTGGTGACCCGCGGGTCGTTCCGGATTTTGAACAACAGTCCGGAGCCTTCGTTGAGTTCCCGCAGGGAATCCAGATCCTTTTCGGCGGTTTGGACCATCGAACGGAACTTCAGCATGTAGAAGGGCTCGCCGTTTCTGCCTGCCCTCAACTGGCGGAAGAAGATGGGGCCGGCGCTGTCGCGTTTGACGATGATGGCGAGAACCAGCATGAGCGGCGACAGCACCAGCAATGCCAGCGAAGCGACGGCGATATCGATGACGCGCTTGAGAACGTGCTTGCCGCCCGCATATTGGGGAAGCTCGACGTGCACGAGCGGCAATCCATCGACCGGGCGCCAGTGGATTCGGGGACCGGCAACGTTGGTGAGGGTGGAAGCCAGGACGAGTTCCGTCGCCGTCGCCTCCAGCTTCCATCCCAGCTCCCGGATGTACTTGCTGCCACCGGGTAACCGTCCCGCGACGATGACGGCGTCCGCGCCCGCGACTTCTACCATCCTCGACACATCGGCCAAGGTCGACACGACCGGGATCCGGTACCAAGGCGACCGGAGCTCGGTGGACTTCTCCAGGGTCGGCAGCCCCACTCCGGAAATTTCGTAGCCGGCGGTCGGGTTCTTTTCGATCTGGTTGATGACGTACTCGACGTCGGTCCGGTCTCCGATCACTATCACCCGTGACAGGTACTTGCCTTCCGCCCTCTTGCGGTTCAACCACCGGCGCCAAAGCCAGCGGTTGCCGGTAAGCAGCAGCAGCCCCAGGGGCAACGCCACAGCGAAGTAGCCGCGAACCACTTCAAAATGGACGAAAACCATCGCAATGGCCAGGGCGCCGAATAGTTTGAGGGTGGCCTGCGCAACTCTTTTGTATTCGGCCCCGCCGACACCAAACGTCCGGCAATCGCGGGTGTGGTAAATCTCGAGGGAAGCGATCCAGGCAACAAGGAGCAGTGTGGAGACCACCAGATACTTCGCTTCAAATTCCGCCCCGGCCGGGGTTGTTGCTTCGGAGCCGAACCTGAACACGTAAGCCGAAGCCACCGCGACGGTAATGGCGGCCGCGTCGGTGATTCGCAGGCGGTTGGCGAAGTTCCTCCACCGAAGTGAGACCGCCCTCCTGGAGGCCGCCATGTCAATCCGGGATTCGTCGTCCCACACGGAGTGCTGGGGCCTCGCCGAAGCCTGCTTGCGCTGCGGGATGCTCGCTGGGGCGGCCAACCGGGCCGCTGCGTGCAATGGCCGGCGATGTTTGACTTCGCTCATGACCGCCGCCGCGCGGAGCCGGTAGCCTCTTCAACCCTTTGAGAGAGGGGATCGACGCTGCCTGAGCCGGAACCCGGCCACGGGCCTATATCCAATAGCCGAACAACATGAACAGGGATAAGCGCTCCAGGAACCATGGTGAGACCTTCTAGCGGCTAGGGGTTGGCTGCGATCTCCCCTAGTAAAGTGGATGACTTTTGGGGGCACACGAGTGTGGGCTACCTCTTTTTGCCCTATGACCACGCGACAGTGGAGGCAGGTATTACGCGCATCTGAGATGGGTCTACCCGTTGAAAGTCGGATCCATCCTGAATTTGGTGGAGCGAAGTGCTCCCGGAGCTAGCCCTGCATAGCCTGTTTTCCGCGGCTCCCTGTCCTCTGTGCCCCGTCGTTCCTCTTGCTTCCCGAGCAACCAGATGCCTTGTCGGATCACGGCCCAGAATGGTGTGCCCACTACTTGGAAAAGCCAACGACGAACCACCTGACAACGGTCGCGGAAGCCGGTGGCGGCCTGAGCGGCCCTGATCTCGACGCCAGAATGACCCCGGTGTGGCTGTTCCAAGTGGGCTTCAGACTGCGGTAGTGTAAATCTCGTTGTTTTCGCCGGGATTATTGGCCAGATCATTGGCTGGTCCCACTGCGGCTGTAGCTCAATGGTAGAGCGCTAGCTTCCCAAGCTTGATACGCGGGTTCGATTCCCGTCAGCCGCTCCAGTTCGTCCCCCACTCCGGCGCCGGCCGACCACTGCACCGGAGCCGGTTAGGTAGCTACCTGTATCGTCAGGAGTCAGGAACCTCTTCGGTTCCGCTACAGGAGCAATCATGGCTGACAAGTCCCCCCGTCAAGCAGCATCCAAGAAATCCAGCAAGTCCATCAAGGAAAAGCGCGCTGACAAGAGGGCCGCCGCGGCGCCGCCCAGCTCCCTCGACAAAGTGACCGCCGCCAAGACGGCGAGCCCCAAAAAGAAGTGACCGGTTCCCCGAACCACCTCACCCTCGGCGTCCTCGCCACCACGCGCAAACCTGACGAACGCCGCCTTCCCATCCATCCCCGGCACTTTGAACGCATTGCCCCGGAGCTCAGGCGGCACCTGATCCTGGAAGAAGGCTACGGCGAGCGTTTCGGCGTCCCGGACGCCCAGCTGGCCGGCCTGGTCGGACGAATCGTGCCGCGGGCGCAGCTGCTGGCCGAGGCCGACGTCGTGCTGCTGCCCAAGCCGCAGCCGGAGGACCTCGCCGAATTGCGTGACGGGCAGGTCCTCTGGGGTTGGCCGCATTGCGTCCAAGATGCGGCAATCACCCAGCTGGCGATCGACAAGAAGCTCACGCTCATCGCGTTTGAGGCGATGAACCACTGGGCCAGCGACGGCGGCTTCGGCCTGCACGTCTTCCACAAGAACAACGAGCTGGCCGGCTACTGCTCGGTGCTGCATGCCCTGGCCCTGACCGGTACCACCGGGGACTACGGCCGCCGGCTGAGCGCCGTCGTCATCGGTTTCGGCGCTACCGCCCGCGGCGCAGTGACGGCCCTCAACGCCCACGGCGTCCACGACGTGCAGGTGCTGACCAACCGCGGAGTCGCCGCGGTGGGTTCACCCATCCACTCGGTGCGGATCGCGCAGTTCGACCACGACAACGAGGCGCCGTTCCTGAGCGAAGTCATCACCGAACGGGGCCGGGTGCCGCTGGCGCCCTTCCTCGCGGAGAGCGACATCGTGGTCAACTGCACCCTGCAGGACCCGAACGCTCCGCTGACCTACCTGCGCACCGAAGACCTGGACGCCTTCCGGCCGGGCAGCCTGATCGTGGACGTGTCCTGCGACGAGGGCATGGGCTTCAGCTGGGCGAAGACCACCACCTTCACCGAGCCCATGTTTCCGGTGGGCGACCACATCGACTACTACGCGGTGGACCACAGCCCGTCCTACCTCTGGAACTCGGCCAGCTCCGAGATCAGCGAGGCGCTGCTGCCGTTCCTGGAGACGGTGCTCGCCGGGCCCGCGGCCTGGGACAGCAACGAAACCATCCGCCGCGCGATTGAAATCCGCGACGGCGTGGTGCTCAACCCGGATGTGCTGGAGTTCCAGCAGCGGCAGCCGGGGTACCCGCACCTGCCCGTGGCCAGCTAGCAGCGTCGCGCCACACCCGGTTTTCTGCGCCGTTTACGGACAGCCGCTACGCCGATCCGTGTAGCGGCTGTCCGTTTTCGGCGCGAAAAGCCGTAGCCGGCGCGGAAAGCTTAGGCCGGGGCGATCCGGAGCAGGCGCCGCCGGTCCTTCAGGTCCACCTTGAGCGTCAGCTCGCCACGCCGGGCCAGTACGACGGCGACCGCCGCAGCCGCCAGCGCCGGCACGCCGCCGGAAACCAGGATCGCCGTGCGGGGATCCAGGTGCTCTGCCAGCCATCCCATCAGCGGACCGCCGATCGCCTGCCCGCCGATCAGCACCATGATGTACAGGCTCATGACCCGGCCGCGGATTCCCATGTTGGCGCTGACCTGGACGAGCTGGTTGGCCGCGGTGAGGAACATCAGGCACCAGAAGCCGGCCAGCACCATGGCCGCGCCGAACCACTCCTTCGAGGGCGCCGCGGCGGCCAGGCAGAGCATCAGCCCGTACATTCCTGCGCCGAGGACGACCGGGCGCAGCCGGAGCTGCCGCCGCCGGGCGGACGTGATGGCCCCGGCCAGTGCCCCGAGTGCCACCAGGGAGTTGAGCAGCCCGTAGCCGCCCGCACCGGCGTGGTACACGTGGTCGGCGAAGGCCGCCAGCAGCACCGGCAGGCTCATCGCGAACACCGCGACGAAGCCGGCCATCAGCCAAGGCCAGTAGATCGTGGGCTTGGCCAGGGCGTAGCGCAGCCCCTCTCTGAGCATGCCCTTCCGTTTGGCGGCCGGGAGCGTGAGGTGCAGCTCGTCCCTGCGCAGGACCAGGAGCATGGTCAGCGTGGAACAGCACGCCACCGCGTTGGCGGCGAACGCCCAGCCCGCCCCGACCGCGCTGAGCAGGACCCCCGCAACGGCCGGTCCGATCAAGCCCCCGAGCTGGAAGATGGTGGAGTTCACGCTGATGGCGTTCCGCAGATACGCCGGTCCCACGAGTTCGTTGACGAAGACCTGCCGGGCCGGCTGGTCCAGCACCGTGACCAGACCCAGCGCCAGCGCGATCGTGTAGACATGCCACACCTCGATCCGCTGCGTCAGGGCCAGGCTTGCGAGGGTTGCCGCCAGGACCGCGGCCGCGCACTGGCACAGCATCAGGATTTTCCGCTTGGCGAAGCGGTCGGCCATCATGCCGCCCCAGGGGCCGATAAGAAGCGAGGGCAGGAACTGCAGGGCCACGGTGACGCCGACGGCGGTGACGGAACCGGAGAGCTGGAGCACCAGCCAGTCCTGGGCGATCCGTTGCATCCACAGCGCGACCACCGCGATGAAGTGCCCGATCGCGAAGATCCGGAAGTTGCGGACCTTGAGTGAAATGAAGGTGTGCCGCCACGGCAGCCGCTCACTGACGACGCCGACCGGCTGGGTGACGGGTGGCAGCGAGACCTGCGCGGGGTGGTCGTGCTGGGCATCGGCGGCCTGGAGAGGCGGAGGGGGTGGCACGGAAGATCCTCAGGGGAATGGGGCTATGGGGGTTGCCTTAACGCTAAGCTGGCCGCAATCGATAATGGAAGGCTATTCCGCGCATAACTAGCATCACGAAATGCAATGGACTGGGGGCGATGGTGGACCGAGCAAGAGGCGCACTGACCGGGGGCCGGCATGTTTGAACCCGCCCAGCTCCGCTCCTTCCTGGCGGTGGCCGAGACGCTCAGCTTCACGAGGGCGGCGGAACGCCTCGGGCTGGCGCAGCCGACCGTCAGCCAGCACGTCAGGAAACTGGAGGCCGCGGCCAGGCGCACCCTGATAGCCCGCGATACCCGCGACGTGCGCCTGACGGACAACGGCGATGCCATGGCCGGCTTCGCGCGCAACATCCTCGCCGCCCACGATTCCGCCGCCCGCTACTTCTCCGGATCGGCCATGCGCGGCCGGCTGCGCTTCGGCACAGCGGACGACCTTGCGATCACCGGGCTCCCCCGGATCCTGCGCGAGTTCCGCCAGATCTACCCGCAGATCAACCTCGAACTCACGGTGGGCCAAAGCGACCAGCTCTACAAACGGCTCAATGCCGGCCAGCTGGACCTCGTCTTCGTCAAATGGGTCGCCGGGGCCAAGGACGGCACCGTGGTCCAGCAGGACTCCTTCTCCTGGGTGGGGCTTGAGCAAACTGTCTTGGACCCGGGCAACCCGGTGCCGCTGATCGCCTACCCCGCGCCCAGCCTGAGCAGGAAGCTGGCCATCGACGCCCTCGAAGCCACCGGCCGGACCTGGCGCATCACCTGCACCACCCGGCAGATCAGCGGCGTGCTCGCCGCCGTCCGGGCCGGCATCGGCGTCGCCGTGATGCCGTCCTCGCTGGTTCCGGAGGACCTGAAAATCATCACCCGGCGTTTCGACCTGCCGCCCGTCGGCGACGTCGACTTCACCCTGATCCGCAACCCGCTGGCCAACACCGAGGTCATTGAAGCGCTCACCCAGACCATTGTTGGCCGGGCCCTCAACCGCTCCACCTAGCACGCCTACCCGGGTACCTACTCAGCCGGGACCCGGTACCTACCCCCAAACTACTCAGCCGGACCGCTCGGTACGCACCCATTGAACACCGGTGGTACTTGCCCTATCCTGACCTTGTTGAAGGTCAAGCAGAGGCCCGCCACCACTATTCGAAAAACGAACGCACTCCCCTGCCGCTCCGAGCGGCAACGGCGGAAAGCGCTCGGGATAGGCCAGCAATGACGCCAGCCATAAACCGCCCCCACCCCACAGTGCGGTCCGGCCGCCCGCTGAATCCCGCCCGGCCGCTGGCGGCGACGGCACGCCTCGAGAACGTGCCGCATCTCAGCCTCGGCCGGCTCGACCCGCACGCCCCCCTCGCCCGGAGCGACGACGACTTCGTCGGAATCCCCTATTGCGAGCGGTGTGGGACGGACGAGTTCGTGTACCTCGAGACGTTCGTTCCCGCCAAGCACCGCCGGGATGGCTCCGTCAGCAAACTGGGCGAGGTCACCTACTTCTGCTCGGGATGCGAAGACTTCTCCGCGCACGCCGTCCCGGCGTCCTGGGTGCCGCCAGGCTGGTATCTCGGCTGAGAACCGGATTCGGCTGCTGGAACCGCACGCCCCTTAAACGGCCATCGCCGCCGCGCCGCACACTGGTGCGGTCGCGGCGGCGATGCTGTCTGACGGGAAACTACCTGCCCCGGCGGCCCCAGGGCCGGCCCGGGAAAGCTAGACCAGGCCCGGAGAGTCAGACCAGGCCGTCCGAGAGGTGGTTGGCGGTGCCGAAGCGGTGCGCCGTGATACTGACGGCCTGCTCGTGCAGGAAGGGCAGCAGCTCCACCCGCCCGGCCTCCGTGACCGGGTGGGAGTAGACGGCCAGGTCGGGGCGGCCGCCGGTGGCCTCTGCCAGCGCCTTCGCGTCCCCGCCGATCAGGCGGATCCGCGTCACGGACGGCTTCGCTGCCGCGGCGAGCCGGGCTACGGAGGTAAGCCATTCGGCGTCGTTCTCCACCGTGATCGCGATGCCCAGGCCGGACAGTACGGCGCGCAGCTGGGACGGCAGTTCGACGGCGCTGGACACCGCGAGCTTCGATCCCGCCTGGACGCCGGCGGCAACGGTCCGGACGAGTTCACCAAGCGGTTTCCCTTCCGAGAGGCGCACCGTGACCGGCAGCGGGCGGTAGCGGAACACGTTGCGTTCGGCGCTCAACCCGGAGACGTCCCTGGCGGTGCCGAACTCCCCGGCCCAGGCCAGGGCATCGGAGGCCAGCGAGCGCTGCAGCGGCGCCAGTTCCTCGGCGGTCAGGAAACCCTTGGCCGCGTCCTCGATCCGGCGCACGCCGGAGTGCAGCGGCACCGGGGCCGCCGCCCCGGTCTCGGCCGCGGTGCTGGGCTTGCTGACCCATTCGCCGAGTCCGGCGAGGTAGTTGGGGCCGCCCGCCTTGGTGCCGGCACCCACTGCGGACTTCTTCCAGCCGCCGAAGGGCTGGCGCTGCACGATCGCGCCGGTGATGCCCCGGTTGACGTAGAGGTTTCCGGCCTCAACGGTGTCCAGCCAGAGTGCCAGTTCGTCCGAGTTGAGCGAGTGCAGGCCGGAGGTCAGTCCGTACTCGATCTGGTTCTGGATCGCGATGGCCTCCTCCAGGGTCTCGGCGGTCATGACGCCGAGCACCGGGCCGAAGAACTCGGTGAGGTGGAAGTAGGAACCGCGCCGGACACCGTGGCGCACACCCGGGCTCCAGAGCTTGCCGGAGTCGTCCAGCTGCTTCGGCTCCACGGCCCAGGCCTCGCCCTCGCCGAGGGTGGTCAGTGCGTTGAGGAGCTTGCCGCTGGCCGGCTCGATAATCGGGCCCATCTGGCTGGCCGGGTCCTCCGGGTAGCCGACCTTAAGCGAGGTCACGGCGTCGATCAGCTGGTTGTGGAAGCGCTTGGACTTCGCGACGGAGCCCACCAGGATGACCAGCGACGCCGCCGAGCACTTCTGGCCGGCGTGGCCGAAGGCGGAGTAGGCAACGTCCTTCGCCGCCAGGTCCAGGTCGGCGCTCGGGGTGACGATGATGGCGTTCTTGCCGCTGGTTTCGGCCAGCAGCGGCAGGTCCTTGCGGAAGGAGCGGAATAGTTCGGCCGTCTCGTAGCCGCCGGTCAGGATGATGCGGTCCACGGCGGGGTGGGCGATCAGCTGCCGCCCGAGCTCACGCTCGCCCAACTGCACCATGGTGAGCACGTCGCGCGGTACACCGGCTTCCCACAGGGCCTCGATCATCACGGCGCCGCTGCGGCGGGCCTGCTTGGCCGGCTTGATGACGACGGCGGACCCGGCGGCGAGTGCCGCGAGGGTCGAGCCGGCCGGGATGGCCACCGGGAAGTTCCACGGCGGCGTCACCACGGTCAGCTTCGCCGGCACGAAGGTGGCGCCGTCGACGTCGTCGAGCTTGCGGGCCGCCTCGGCGTAGTAGTGCGCGAAGTCCACGGCTTCGCTGACCTCGGGGTCTCCCTGGTCGATCGTCTTGCCGGTTTCGCTGGCCATCACCTCGAGGAGGTCGGCGCGGCGGGCTTCGAGCACGTCACCGGCGCGGTGCAGGATCTCGGCGCGCTCGGCGCCGGAGAGTGCGCCCCACGCCTTGCCCTTCTCGAGGGCGGTGTCGATGACGGCGTTGAGCGTTGCCTCGTCGTTGATGGTGGCTGCTTCGACGGCGGCGTTGCCGAGTGTCGACGTCGCCACGCGGCCCAGGATGGCACGGCCCCAGTCGCGGTTCGCGGGCAGCGACGGATCGGTGTCCGGGGTGTTCTCGAACGAGTCGTGCGGCATCGGCGCGGCCGGGAGGGCGCGGTTCTGCCGGCGATTGGGGGCCGGGACCTCGTCGTCGAGCTTGGCGAGGGAGGCGAGGAAGCGCTGCTTCTCACGCTCGAAGAGCGATTCGTTCTCGCTGAGTTCGAAGACGGCGGACATGAAGTTGTCCTGGCTGGCGCCCTCTTCGAGGCGGCGGATCAGGTAGGCGATCGCGACGTCGAACTCGGCCGGGTGGACCACCGGGGTGTAGAGCAGGAGCGAGCCGACGTCCTGCTTGACCGCTTCGGCCTGGCCCTGGGCCATGCCGAGCAGCATCTCGAATTCGATGCCCTGCTGTGCGGTATCCGTGATGCCGCGCTGCTTGGCCAGCAGCCAGGCGAAGGCGATGTCGAAGAGGTTGTGGCCGGCGACGCCGATCCGGATATTGCGGATCCGGTCCGGGTGCAGCGAGTAGTTGATGACGCGCTTGTAGTTGGTGTCCGAGTCCTGCTTGGTGTTCCAGGTGGCGAGCGGCCAGTCATGCAGGGAGGCCTCGACCTGTTCCATCGGAAGGTTGGCGCCCTTGACCACGCGGACCTTGATGGCGGCACCGCCGTCGGCGCGCCGGGCGGCAGCCCAGTCCTGGAGGCGGATCATGGCGGCGAGGGCGTCCGGCAGGTAGGCCTGGAGCACGATGCCGGCCTCGAGGTTCTTGAACTCGGGCTTGTCCAGGATCCGGGTGAAGACCGCGATGGTCATGTCCAGGTCCTTGTATTCCTCCATGTCCAGGTTGATGAACTTGGCCTTCTGTCCGCCGGCTGCAAATGACGCGGCGCGGGTGAAGAGCGGCGTGAGCTTTTCGACCACGTGCTCCACGGCCTCGTCGAAGGCCCAGGCGGAGTGCGGGGCCACGGTGGAGGAAACCTTGATCGAGACGTAGTCCACATCGGGCCGGGCAAGCAGGGCGTGCGTGCCTTCGAGCCGGCGGGAGGCCTCGTGTTCGCCGAGCACTGCCTCGCCGAGGAGGTTGACGTTCAGCTTGATGCCGTCCTTGCGGATCTTCGCGATGGCCGGGCCCAGCTTGGCGTCGGTGGCGTCGACGATGAGGTGGCCGACCATTTCGCGGAGCACCCGGCGTGCGATCGGGATGACCACCTGCGGCAGTACCGGGGCCATGGTTCCGCCGAGGCGGACAGCGCTGCGCATGTACCAGGGCAGGAACGCGGGGACCTTGGGGGCGAGGGCGGCGAGGTTGCGGGCGGCCACCTGCAGATCCTCGGGGCGCACGACGCCGTCGACGAATCCGACGGTGAAGTCCAGGCCGTTCGGATCCTTCAGGACGCCCGCGAGCTGCTCCGCAGAGGCGTCAACCGGAACCTTGGCGGCCTCGGTAAGCCAGCGGCGGACCAGCGAGATGGCCTCCTCGGCGAGGGCTGCAGCCTCAAGCACGGGCGAGCCTTCCGAAACGGCGGCATGCGTGGCTTCCTTGCCCGCGTGCGCACCGGCGTTTAGGCCGGATTCCGTTGAGGTGTTGGTCATGGTGGCACTCGTTCTTTCTCAATATGTGGACCGTTCTTGATTCAGTATGCGACCGGATTTTCATAAGATAAAGCGATGTTTTCTGAGCAATACTGGTTAGGAAAATCGCACGTTTCGGCGACCCTCCCTCACCTCCGGCACGCAAACGGCGAACCCTCCCCCCACGAGGTGAGAGAGGGTTCGCCGGAATTGGGCCGGAGCTGAGGGAGCGTCCGGATAAGGGCCGCAGAAAGTGAGGGAGCGTGGGCGGTCAGCCGACGTGGCGGTGCATCTCCACGGCTTCTTCATGCCGCGGGCTGTCCGGGTTCATCAGCGAGTGCTTCCGGCCGTAGCCGAAGTAGATGGCCAGCCCGACGACCAGCCAGACGCCGAACCGGACCCAGGTCTCCCAGTGCAGCTGGAGCATCAGGAACGCGGACGCGAGCATGCCGAAAAGAGGAACCACCGGCATGAAGGGCAGCCGGAAGGTGCGCGGGGCGTCCGGGCGCTTGTAACGGAAGATGATCACGGAGAGGCAGACGACGACGAACGCGGCCAGGATGCCGATGTTCGTCAGGTCGGCCACGGCCTTGATCGGGAAGACGCCGGCCAGCACCGCCGAAGCCACGCCCGCGATCCAGGTGACGCGTTGCGGGGTGCCGTGGCGGTCGGTCTTGGCAAACCAGCCCGGCAGGAGCCCGTCGCGGCTCATCGAGAACCAGACGCGGGTGACGCCGAGCAGGAAGGTCAGCATGACGGTCAGGATGGACAGCACGGCGAAGACGGAGATGATCGTGGCGATCACCGGCAGGCCGACGCCGTTGAAGGCGGACGCGAAGCCGGCCTTGGGATCGATGTCCTGGTAGTTCTGCATGCCGGTGAGGACCAGGGTCGCGGCGACGTAGAGGAGCATGGCCACGATCAGGGACAGGATGATCGCCTTCGGCATGTGCTTCTTGCCGTCCGTGGCCTCCTCCGCAGCGGTACTCATCGCGTCGTAGCCGAACACGGCAAAGAACACGGTGGCGGAGCCGGCCAGCACCGGGCCGAAGCCGCTGGGCATGAACGGGTTGTAGTTGTTGGTGTTGATGTAGAAAATGCCCAGGCCGATGATGAACAGGATCAGGACAACCTTGATGGCGACGGCCACGAGCTCGAAGCGCCCGAAGGTCTTGGTGCCGCGGGAGAGGATCCAGGTCACGAGCAGGCAGACGGCAATCGCGGGGATGTTGACGATGCCGCCCTTGCCCTCGTCGAACGTCGAGGTCATCCAGGTTGGCATGTGAATGCCGATGCCGGAGAGGAACGCGTCGAAGTAGCCGGAGATGCCGATGGCCACCACCGCCACAATGGCAATGTATTCCAGCAGCAGGTCCCAGCCGATGAACCAGCCGATCACCTCGCCCAGTGCCACGTACCCGTAGGTGTAGGCCGAGCCGGCGCGGGGGATCATGCCCGCGAATTCAGCGTAGGACAGGGCGGCGGCCGCGGAAGCCAGGCCGGCGATCAGGAAGGAAAACAGCACGGCGGGGCCGACGCCGGGTTCGCTCTCGCTGCCGTGGGCCACGAGGCCCGCGAGCGAGAAGATACCGACGCCGATAATGCCGCCGACGCCAATGGCCGTCAGCTGCCAGAGGCCAAGGCTTTTGAACAGGCCGCTGTGCTTGTTCTCTTCTTCGATGTCGTCGATAGGCTTGCGCCGCATGATTGATTTGGTTAAATCTCTGGTGCTCATCAGGGTCTCCTGCTCGGAAGTGGCACCCATCAATCCCCTGTGATGGGGGTAACTCAGTGACAACAGTATGCAAGCCGGATTGCATTAGATAAAGTGAATTCTCCTAATCAATAACCATTAGAATTCACAAAGGAATAGCGATGCTCGACGTCCGGCGGCTGCGCCTCTTGCGCGAACTCAAGATCCGGGGCACCCTCGCCGAAGTCGCCGAAGCGTTGCAGTACAGCCCCTCGTCGGTCTCGCAGCAGCTGGCGTTGCTGGAAAAGGAAGCCGGCGTCGAGCTCCTGCGGAAGACGGGCCGCCGGGTGCAGCTCACCCCGCAGGCCGAAGTGCTGGTCGCCCATACCGCGCAATTGCTGGAGACCCTGGAGCAGGCGGAGGCCGACCTCGCAGCCTCGCTGACCACCGTGAGCGGAACGGTGCGGATCGCCGTCTTCCAATCCGCGGCCCTGGCCCTGATGCCCGATGCCCTGACCCGGATGTCAGCCAGCTACCCGGAGGTCCGGATCGAGATGATCCAACGCGAACCCGAAACGGCCCTCCATGAAACCTGGGCGCGGGACTTCGACCTGGTCATCGCGGAGCAGTATCCGGGCCATGCGGCACCCCGCTACGAGGAGCTGGACCGGATCCGCCTGACCGGCGACGCGATCCGGCTGGCGGTGCCGCCCGCTTCGCCGGACCGACCCACCGTCACCTCCCTGGCCGACACCGCAGGGATGTCCTGGGTGATGGAACCCCGGGGTGCGGCGTCCCGGCACTGGGCCGAGCAGGCCTGCCGGAGCGCGGGGTTCGAGCCGGACGTGCGCTTTGAGACCGCCGACCTGCAGGCCCAGATCCGGCTGATCGAGTCGGGCAATGCGGTGGCGCTGATGCCGGACCTGGTCTGGACCGGGCGAGGCACTACGGCGCAACTGATCGACCTCCCGGGGGATCCCCACCGCACCGTCTTCACCTCCGTCCGCCGCTCCAGCGCTACGCGCCCGGCCATCCTGGCGGCCCGCGAGGTCCTCGCCGAGACGGCCGCTTCCATCGCCCCCGCGGCCTGACATTGGCCTCCGCGGCGGTGTTTCCTGGCTCACAGCGCGCCGCCTGCGCCGGCGCTAGACTGGTGACGTTATGAATCGCACAATGTTCAAGTCCAAAATCCACCGCGCCACGGTCACCCACGCGGACCTTCACTATGTCGGCTCGGTCACCGTGGACCTGGACCTGCTGGAGGCCGCCGACATCCTGCCAGGTGAACTCGTGGCGATCGTTGATGTCACCAACGGTGCCCGGCTTGAGACGTACACGATCGCCGGTGAGCGCGGCTCCGGCGTCATTGGCATCAACGGCGCGGCCGCTCACCTGATGCACGAAAACGACATCGTCATCCTGATCACCTATGCCCAGATGACCACGGAAGAGGCCAAGGCCTACACCCCCAAGGTGGTCCATGTGGATAAGGACAACAAGGTGATCCAGGTCGGCAGCGACCCCGCCGAAGGCCACACCGCCGGCCTGATGCGCCCGCCGCACGCACTGAACAACGCCGCGCTGAACTAACGACCCAGCCGCAGGCCCCGCCGAAAGGTTCCCGGGACGCACGCTCCCGTGCGGGCACGTACATGTCGCCCCGTTGCCAGCCCTTGAAGGGTTGGCGGGAAAATCTGATTATTGTGGGACGGTGTCCGACACCCTTTCCCCGACCATGCCGTCACGGAATGCCGCGTGCTAGGCGTCCTGGCCGGCTTCTTCGTCGTCTGGTTCATCATCCTGGTCGGCATGTTCGTCGGCCGGCGCAACATTCTGGGCGACAACGCCCGCTCCGTCTTGAGCGCGCTGACATTCTTCGTGGCAAGCCCGGCCCTGCTGTTCGAGACGCTCAGCAAAGCCAGGCTCAATGACGTTTTCGCCGCTCCGCTGCTGGTGACGGCGGTGGGTGCGGTCACGACGGCGGCCATCTACTTCGGCGTCGTGCGCCTTCTGCTGAAGCGCTCCTTGCCCGAAGCCCTGGTCTCCTCCATGAGCGCGTCCCTGGCCAACTCCGCCAATCTTGGCATTCCGATCGCCGTATATGTCCTGGGCGACGCCAGCTATGTGGCGCCCTTGCTGATCTTCCAGCTGGCCTTCTTCACGCCTCTGTTCCTCATGATCCTGGATGCCACCACCAGCGCCCACCGGACAACGCCGCTGAGTTTCGCCCTGATGATCCTGCGGAATCCCATGATCGTTGGCTCCGGGCTCGGGCTGCTGGTGGCCGGGACGGGCTGGGAGGTTCCCCCGCTCGTCTTACAGCCCATCCACCTGATCGGAGGCGCCGCGATCCCGGCCATGCTGTTGTCCTTCGGCATGAGCCTGAACGGCTCCCGGCCGCTGCAGGCCTCGGCCGAACGCCGGACCGACACCCTGCTGGCCAGCGGTTTCAAGCTCATCGTCCACCCGCTGCTGGCTTTCCTCTTCGCCCGGTTCGCCCTTGGCCTCCACGACCAGGCGCTCTTCGCCGTGGTCGTGACCTCCGCGTTGCCCACGGCGCAGAACGTCTTTGTGGTGGCCAACCGGTACAGAACCGGGCTCACCGTCGCCAAAGACACCGTGCTGATCACCACCGTGGTGGCCGTCCCCGGCATGATCGGGGTGGCCCTGCTCCTCGCCTGAGAAGGACCCGGCGACGGCGGTGGCCGACGCCGGCGGGCACGTGTGTGATGCGTAGCGCCTTAGCCCGGGGCCGTAGCCACTGAGATGCTGTAGGGCGGCAGCGTTATGGTGGCGTGCATGTCCGTGCCCACGGTGGTGCTCACCGGCGGGTCATTCGGGTCCGGATGCCCCCCGTTGCCCCTGCCGTGTGACGGGTTCCACTTGTACTGCTCTGCGGAGTATTGGTCGAGCTCAAGGCCGCCCTCGACGGCTTGGGAGTTGCCGTCTTTTTCCTGCATCAGCCGAACGGTGATGGCCCGCTTGGGATCTTTGTTGAACAGGAGCACGCTGAGTTTTCCGTCAGGGCGTCGCACCGTATAGGCAGTGACGAGCTCCTGTCCCTTCGCATTACGCACGTCACTGCTGGTGTTGTACATGGTGTGGCTGCCGGTGCCGGCCTCCAGCCAGTTGTGGTTCACCAGCCTGGCTGCCTGAAAGGCCGCCACGGGGCGGATTTTCCACTCATCGTAGAACTGGAACAGCATCAGGTTGCCCCGCGTGTCGCATTTCTCGCCGACTTCGTCCTGGAACACCCAATTCGGTTCGATCCCGTAGAAGTAGCTGCTCTCCCCGCCCATCGCCAGGAACATCGCGGACGTCTCCGCGTTGACTATGGCGCCGGGCAGCTCCAGTTCGACTTGGCCAACGAAGGAGGAATAGCCGTACTCCGTGATGACCTTGGGAACCTCGGCCGGCAGGCCGGCATCCTCCTCACGTTTGAGCAGCTGCCTCAGCAACTCCGGGTTCTGGGGCAGGGTCCCGGCTGGATTGGCGCACACATCGTCGAAGGGGTACCACTCAAAGGAGAAGAAGTCGAAGTCGGACATCGCCCCGCGGTGCCGCAGATAGGAGACAAAGCGGCCGGTCCACGACCGGACCCCCTTGTCGTCCGGCCAGTGCACCCAGTCGGGCAGTGTGGTCTGGTAACCCGGGCCGCCGAACTCCAGGGACGGGTTCACGGCCTTCATGGCGGCGGCCATCTGGACATACAGCGCCGCGTAGTGCTCCGGCTGGGCGAGCTGACCGTCCGGTTCCTCACCGATCTCGATCCGTTTGATCGGATAGCCGCGCTTACCGAGGTAGCGGGCCAGGGCCGCGGCGTCGTCGGGCGTTCCGTACAGGGCGGGAACCGGGACCATCATGGGCTCGCCCTTGGTAATCCCGCTGGCAAAAAGCCGCTCGAAGCTGGCGTGCTCGTAGTCCTTGTCCATGTCGTCCTTGCTGTGCCACGGGTCGGTCGAGGAGGTCCACATGACCGTTTGCCGGTGGGACTTCCGGTGCCGCACGTGGTCGAGGAACGTGCCGGCCTGCTGCTGCCCGATATAGATTTCGCGCACGGCGACCCCCAGCCGGTCGCGGATGTCGCGGGACCCGGCAGGGGCGGTGTTCGAGTCCGCCGTGAACAGGATGCGCACGTATTGGGCGTTAATCGGCGTGGACGCGATCCGTACCGTCTGCGACCCCCCGGTTCCCCGCTGCACTGCCTGGGGGAAATCCCGCCAGTTGCCCTTGTCGACGGGGAAGCGCGCGTCGCGGCCGGTCCAGTACTGCACCTTGAAGCTGGCGGCGTACGGGGTACCCCAGTCGAAGCGGACGGTGTCCATCGGCAGGGCCTGCGGGAACTCGACCATGATCCACTGCGGATGGAGGCTGTCAGGTTCTCCGGTGAAGTGGGAGTCCAAGTAGGGGTTGCTCTTCCAGAATGTCTCGACGTCGCCGTCGTTCAAGCGCGAGTGCCCACTGTTCTTTCCTTGATCGATGGTGTTGCCGCGACGGGGAAGGCGGTAGCCGTACGACACGCCGTAGTCCTCCGCAGGCTCCGCGGAGGACGTCCAGTACCCCTGCTCTTTGTCCGGCTGGCTCCACGTGCCGCGCGGGTTCCAGTGCCATGCCTTAACGCCCAGTTCGGTACGCAGTCGGTAACTCACCGGGCCGAAGCCGGCTGATTTCATGGCTTGGACATTTGTTGGCGACCAGACCCGGTCGATTTCGTTTTCTTCGAGTCCGTCGACGCCAACTCCCATGGCGCGGTGGCCATCGAACTTGTTCACCAGGTTGTCCATCTCGATGCTAATGATTCCGTCGGCGTGCGGAAGCGGCCCTGGCGGCGCGCTGCGCAACGCAACGGTCGAACCGAGCCAAATGCCCACTGCAGCGAGGCCCGCGACTGACATCAGGACTGCGCGCCGGGAGGGCAGCAGGGTCCGTTTCTTGCGCTCAGGGTCAGGCGCCATGGCATCCTCAGATCCGGTGTGGTCCGTTCAAGGCTTGGGGAGCTTGCTGGGGCAGCCCCGGCCGCAGGCCGCACGCCACCGGCCCCAAGGTCCATTGCTGTGCTGGTTGATGGCGATCAAACCCCAGTCTGCACGGACGCGCTGGAATTATCTACGGCCCTGTTGCCCTTACTTCCACCCTGCCGAGCCTGCATTATGACGGCCTGCGTTACGCCGGGCCTGCATCGTGACTTAGCGGGTCCGGACTTGGCGCCTCCTGACTTGGCGGTTCTTGACGGAGCCGCCCGTGGCCCGCCGGGACAACCCCGCGTGGCACCGGCCCGACGCCGGGGACTCCGCCGGTAGGCTGTGAAAGGCCGGACACCGGCCCGCAGACGGGCAAGTAGTGGGGGAAGTATTGCGCAGCATTGGATTTGGCGGCACCGATAACGGGGAAGCCTCATCGGCTACCGGCCGCCGCAGGGGCGGCATCGACTGGATCGCCTGCGGCGTCGCCGGGCTGCTGCTGGTCTCGTCCACCGCCTGCGCAAGACCCGCAGCTGCCCCAGGAAAGTCCCTCGTCGAAAGTGCATCACCCGGCGTGGCGGCCCCCGGGTCCTCCCCCGCCACTTCCCGTCCCGCGCCGACGCCGGTTGCCGCGCCCTCGGCCGCTTTGACCGGGGCGTCGGCTCCGCATAAGCAGCCGGCCTACGCCAGCAAGGCGCTCGAGGTGCTGGCCACGCTGCCGGTCAAGGGCAGGGCGCCCAAGACCGGGTACTCCCGTGACCAGTTCGGCCAGGCCTGGGCCGACGTCGACCGGAACGGCTGCGACACCCGCAACGACACGCTGCGCCGCGACCTCACGGCGGAAGCGCTCAAGCCCGGAACCCGGGGCTGCGTGGTGCTCTCCGGGATCCTGAAGGACCCCTACACCGCGAAGCTCATCAACTTCCTCCGCGGCGCCGGCACCAGCAGCGCGGTCCAGATCGACCACGTCGTGGCCCTCAGTGACGCCTGGCAAAAAGGCGCACAGCGGCTGAGTGCGGCCCAGCGGCTCGCCTTCGCCAACGATCCGCTCAACCTCCTGGCCGTGGACGGGCCGGCGAACATGCAGAAGAGCGACGGCGACGCCGCCACTTGGCTGCCGCCGAGCAAGCCTTACCGCTGCGCTTACGTGGCGCGCCAGATCTCGGTCAAGGCCAGCTACGCATTGTGGGTCACCCGGGCCGAGCACGACGCGATGGCGCGGATCCTGGCTGACTGCCCGGGCGCCTTGGCCCCCACCAGCCGGCAGCCTGCGGCCCCCGAGGCGGCCCCACCGGCGGCCGCGGCGCCCTCTTCACCGAAAGCCGCGGCCCCGGCGGCGCCCGCGCCTCCCTCGGTTTACTACGCAAATTGCACGGCCGTCCGGGCTGCCGGCGCGGCCCCGATCCGGCGGGGACAGCCCGGTTTCAGCAGCAAATTTGACCGAGACGGCGACGGCATCGGCTGCGAATAGCCTGCTGGCCGGCTTCCGCCGCCGGCCCGTACCACTGTTGCCGGTCAACGCACCGGCGTTCCAGCTGCCGATCATCGGCAACATCCACTACTTGGTCCCGTTAACGCGTTCCGTCATGTTCTCTTTTGCCTCTTGACGTTCCTTATTGTGCGATTATGATAGATAATTATGTGAGCTGCTTCACACCACCCGCGCAGTTTCAAAGGAGAAATCATGACCATGCCAGAAGACGCATTGCGCCGAGCCTCCAGCCAGGGCGGGTGGGACCGGCGGACGCTGCTGAAGACGTTCGGCGCGGGTGCCATCGCCATGGCGGGCGCCCCGTTGCTGGCCGCATGCACGGGCGGCAGCGGCCCGTCCGCCAGCGCCAGCAAAACGGTCTCCTTCGGTTCGGGCTCGTCGGATGAGGTCCCCAAGGCCGCGTACAAGGCCGTAACTGATGCATTCACCAAGAAGTCCGGGATCACGGTGACCACCAACGTCGTTCCGCACAACGACTTCCAGAACAAGATCAACACCTACCTGCAAGGCAGCCCCGACGACACGTTTACCTGGTTTGCCGGATATCGCATGCAGTACTACGCGGGCAAGGGTCTGCTGGCGCCGATCGACGACGTCTGGGAAAAGATCGGGGGCAACTACTCCGAGGCCATGAAGAAGGCCTCCACCGGCGCCGACGGCAAGATGTACTTCGTCCCGAACTACAACTACCCTTGGGGGTTCTTCTACCGGAAGAGCCTCTGGGCGGAAAAGGGCTACGAGGTCCCCACCACCTTCGACGAACTGACCGCGCTGGCCAAGAAAATGAAGACCGACGGCCTCATCCCGATCGAGTTCGCCGACAAGGACGGCTGGCCGGCGATGGGCACCTTCGACTACCTGAATATGCGCCTGAACGGCTACCAGTTCCACATGGACCTCACGGCCCACAAGGAATCCTGGGACCAGAAGAAGGTCAGCGATGTCTTCGACACCTGGAAGGAACTCCTGCCCTTCCAGAACCCCAATGCCCTCGGCATGACCTGGCAGGACTCGGCGAAGAACCTCGGCGCCAAGAAGTCCGGCATGTACCTGCTCGGGTCCTTCCTCACCCAGCAGTACACGGACAAGACCGTCGCCGCCGACATCGACTTCTTCCCGTTCCCCGAGCTGGCGGTGGAGGGCCGGGACGCCGTTGAGGCTCCCATCGACGGGCTCCTGCTGTCCAAGAAGGGCGGCCAGAACCAGTCGGCCAAGGACTTCCTGGCCTACCTCGGCACCCCCGAGGGCCAGGATGTCTACGCCTCCGTGGACAGCTCGAATATCGCCGCCGCCAAGGGTGCCGACACGTCCAAGTTTTCGCCCCTGACCAAGAAGATGGCCGACGTCATCTCCAACGCCAAGAGCATCAGCCAGTTCTTTGACCGTGACGCGCTGCCGGCCATGGCCAACAACGTCATGATCCCGGCGCTGCAGTCCTTCATCAAGGACGGCAACGTGGACGTCAAGAACCTGGAAGCCCAAGCCAAGTCGCTCTACGCCGCCCAATAGGGTCTCCCGGCCACCACGATCCGGCACTAAGGAAATGTTCTTGTGAGTACACCATCCAAAACGAGCCCCAATGGGGGGCCGCCCCGCGCCGCTGCCCCGGCGGGGCGGGTCCGGCGGCTTTCCCGCCGCGATAAGTGGGTCCTGAGCCTTATGGTGGGCCTGCCCACCCTGATCCAGCTGGTCCTGGTCTGGATCCCGACGCTGCTGTCGGCCGCCCTGTCCTTCACCCGGTGGAACGGCCTGAGCCTGGAGGACATCAAGCCGGCGGGGCTCAGCAACTATGAATTCATCGCCCAGAACTATCCACCGTTCTGGCCCGCCGTGCAGCACAACGTGCTCTGGTTGGTGTTCCTCGCACTCATTGCGACGCCGTTGGGGCTCCTGCTGGCAATCCTCTTGGACCAGAACATCCGCGGCAGCAAGATCTACCAGAGCATCTTCTTCACGCCGGTGATGCTTTCCCTGGCCCTGATCGGGGTCATCTGGCAGCTCTTTTACAACCGGGACAGCGGGCTGCTGAACTTCCTGCTTGGCACCGCGGGAACGCCGCAAGCCGTGGACTGGTTCGGTGACTCCGGGGTCAACATCTGGGCCGCGCTCATCGCCGCCACCTGGCGGCACGCAGGCTACGTCATGATCCTCTACCTGGCCGGCCTCAAGGGCGTGGACCCCACGCTCCGCGAAGCCGCGCAG
Source organism: Arthrobacter sp. C9C5 (assembly GCF_013359735.1). Lineage (GTDB taxonomy): Bacteria > Actinomycetota > Actinomycetes > Actinomycetales > Micrococcaceae > Arthrobacter. Next base: position 19,479 of record NZ_JABFMX010000008.1, on the reverse strand, counting down.
ATCGACGGCGCGAACGCGGTGCAGACCTTCTTCCGGGTCATCTTTCCGGCCATGCGGCCGGTGAACGTCATCATCATCGTGATCACCGTGATCGAGTCCCTCCGGGCGTTCGACATTGTCTACGTGATCAACCGCGGCACCAACGGCCTGGAACTCATCAGTGCCCTGGTCATCCAAAACCTGGTCGGCGAGGGTCAGGTGATCGGCGTCGGATCGGCGCTGGCCGTCATCCTCCTTGTCATTTCCCTGGTCCCTATCACGTTCTACCTGTCCAGGGCATTCGGAAAGGACAAAGAGGCATGAGCATCGCACAGCCCACGGATGCGCCCGCAACGAGTAACTCGGCTGCCAGGCGGAGCGCCGGCATAGGCTCCCGCCAGCCGGTCAACGCGAAACGCGGCAAGCGCCACTACGGCATCCACCTTTTCCTCACGGTGCTCGCCATCATGTGGCTTATCCCCTTGGTGTGGACCATCTTCACGGCTCTGCGGCCCAAGGCGGACACGGACAAGTACGGCTACTTCAGCTTCGAGGGATCCTTCAACTTCGACAACTTCAGCCAGGCTTGGACGCAGGGCGGCTTTGCCCAGTACGCCTGGAACTCCGCCCTGATCACCATCCCCTCGGTCATCCTGGTGCTCTTCTTCGCTTCCATGATGGCGTTCGCAGTGAGCCGGGTCAGCTGGAAGTTCAACGTCACGCTGCTGATCATGTTTACGGCCGGCAACCTCCTCCCGCCCCAGGTTCTCGCCGCGCCCCTGTTCGAAATGTTCAAACTTTTGCCGCTGCCCTACAGCGTCAGCGATTCCGGGAGCCTGCTCAACACCTACATCAGCGTGATCGCCGTGGACACCGCGTTCCAGATCGGCTTCGTGACCTTCGTTCTGTCGAACTACATGAAGGCACTCTCCCCCGAACTCACGGAGGCTGCTCTCGTTGACGGAGCCGGGATCTGGCGCCAGTACTGGGACATCATCCTGCCGCTGTGCCGCCCCGCGCTGGCCGCGATGGGCACGCTGGAAGTCATCTTCATCTACAACGACTTCTTCTGGCCGTTGCTCTTCCTGCAAAGCGGAGACCGCCTCCCGCTGACCACGGCCGTCAACAACCTCCAGGGCCAGTTCCTCTCCAACTACAACCTGATCGCCGCGGGCGCCATGATCACGGCCATCCCCGCCCTGGTGATCTATCTCCTGCTCCAGCGGCACTTCGTAGCCGGCCTGACGCTCGGCTCCAGCAAAGGATAATTGTGGACAACACCGCCAACCACCACACCAACCCCGCCATGGACTACATCACCGCACGCCTCGGTTCCGAGGGATCTCCGATGCTGGGCTTCGGCGGCGACTACAACCCCGAGCAATGGCCCGAGGAGACCTGGGAAGAAGACGTCCGGCTGATGAACGAGGCCGGCGTCAATCTGGTCAGCGTCGGCATCTTCAGCTGGTCGCTGCTGGAACCTTCGGAAGGGGTCTACGAGTTCGGCTGGCTGGACCGGGTCCTGGATCTGCTCCACGCCAACGGCATCAGGGTTGATCTGGCCAACGCCACGGCTTCGCCGCCACCCTGGTTCAGCCACAAGTACCCGGAGTCGCTTCCGGTCACCGCCGACGGCGTCCGGCACAGCTACGGTTCACGGCAGGCTTTCGCTGCCTCCAGTCCCGATTACCGACGCGCGGCCGCGGCGCTTACCGAGCAGATCGCCAGCCGCTACAAGGACCATCCGGCAGTCGTCATGTGGCACATCCACAATGAATACGGGTGCCACAACCAGCCGGACTTCTCCGACGCCGCCGCCGCCGGCTTCCGGCGCTGGCTTGAACGCCGGTACGGCAGCCTCGAGGGCCTCAATGCCGCCTGGGGCACAGCCTTCTGGTCCCAGCGCTACTCGGGCTGGGAGGAGATCCTTCCGCCGCGGACCTCCGGAACCTGGGTCAATCCCACCCAGCAACTCGATTTCGCGCGGTACTCCTCGGATGAACTCCTCGAATGCTACAAAGCCGAAGCGGCCATCATCCGCTCACACTCGAAGCACCCGGTCACCACGAACTTCATGGGCTTCAACATGGGTCTTCACCAGCCGGTGGACTACTGGCGCTGGTCCGAGGAGATGGACGTGGTCTCCAACGACCACTACCTGATCGCCGAGGACCAGCGGAACTTCCAGGAACTGGCCGCTACGGCGGACCTGACCCGGGGCTGGGCCAACGGCAGGCCGTGGCTGCTGATGGAACATTCCACCTCAGCGGTGAACTGGCAGCCGCGCAACATCGCCAAAGCGCCCGGGGAGATGCTGCGCAACGCAATGCAGCACGTGGCCCGCGGTGCCGACGGCGCGCTCTTCTTCCAGTGGCGGGCCTCGCGCGCCGGCGCGGAGAAGTTCCACTCTGGGATGCTGCCGCACGCCGGGACGGACACGAAGGTCTGGCGTGAGGTGGTCCAGCTCGGCCAGGCGCTGCGCAGCCTCGCCGAAATCAGCGGCTCGGTGGTCACCGGCGCATCCGGCCGGGTGGACGTCGCCATCCTGCACGACACCGACGCCCGCTGGGCCTCGGAATTGGACTCACATCCGAGCGTCGACGCTTCCAACATCGCCGAAACCCGGCGCTGGCACGATGCGTTCTTCCGTGCCGGCATCCCGACGGACTTCCGCCAGAGCACAGACGACCTGTCCGGCTACCGGCTTGTCGTCGCGCCGATGCAGTACCTGGTCAGCGACTCCGGAGCAGCGAACCTCGACGCCTATGTACGCGCCGGCGGCCACCTCGTGGTGACCTACTTCTCGGGTATCGTGGACGAAAATGACCACATCAGGCTTGGCGGCTACCCCGGAGCGTTCAGCGACCTGCTGGGCGTCCGGATGGAAGAATTCTTCCCGCTGCGTGCAGCAGAAGACGTCCGGCTCAACAACTTCGGCACCGGTTCCTGCTGGAACGAACTGGGACAGGCCACCACCGCAGAGGTCCTCGCGACCGTGGTCGAGGGGCCGGCCGCAGGTTCCCCCGCCGTGACCCGCAACCGCGCCGGCAGCGGCCGCTCCTACTACGTCTCCACCACACTGGCCCCCGAGGGACTGGGTGAACTGCTGACACTCGTCTGCGCCGACGCAGGCGTGCAGCCCCTCGTCCCCGACCTGCCGGCCCAGGTGGAGGTCTCCCGGCGCAGCAAAGACGCAACCGACTGGACGTTCTGCATCAACCACGGGGAGCGGGACGTCCGGTTGCCGCTGGAAGGCGTCGACGTTCTCACGGGCACTGAAATCGATGGCGGGCTCGGCCTCGCCGCCGGCGCGGTCGCCGTCGTCCGGTCGCCTGCCGCCCGGCTGGTCGGCTCCGCCGCCAGCCACTCCAACCAATCCAGCGGCTCAGCACAGCCAAGCCGCTCAAGCCTCTAAGGACGCCACATGCTCGCCGCAGCCCGCCACTCAGCCATCCTCGCCGAGGTCCAACGTGAACGGATTGTCCGTGTCGCGGACCTCGCCAGGATGCTGGGCGTCTCGCTGATGACGGTGCGCCGGGACATCGACGCGCTCGATGCCGCCGGCGCGGTGGAGAAGATCCACGGCGGGGCCAAGCTGCCGGGCGGCGCCAGCACGCACGAACCTGGCTTCGAGCTGAAAGTAACCCAGCTCAAGGACGAGAAGATGGCCATCGCACACGAGGCGGCCGCCCAGGTGCGCGAGGGCATGGCGGTGGGTCTGAGCGCGGGGACCACCACCTGGGCGCTGGCCCAACTGCTGTCGACCGGTCCACGAATCACCGTGGTCACCAACTCGGTGCGGATTGCGGACGTCTTCCACCAAAGCTCCTCATCATCCACGGTGATTCTGACCGGCGGCGAGCGCACCCCGTCCGATGCACTGGTGGGACCCCTGGCTACGTCCTCGCTCAAGCAGCTTCATCTGGACGTGCTCTTCCTGGGCGTCCACGGCGTCGACGCCGACGCCGGTTTCACCACACCGAACGTGCTCGAGGCCGAAACCGACCGGGCGTTCGTGGCCGCGGCCCGCCGGGTGGTGGTCCTCGCCGACCACACCAAGTGGGGAACGCTGGGCATCAGCACGATCGCGGCGCTTGAGGACGCAGACGAACTCATCAGCGACGACCGGCTGGGCAGCGAAGCCAGGCGAGTCCTAGGCGAACGCGTCGGCCGGCTGCGCCTGGCCCCCACCGGAGCCGCGGCCGGTGCCGCGGCCGGCTGACCCACCCCGGCCCACTACGACCCACATCCAACCTGACAACGCCAGGAGCTGCAGTGCACAACCCGGACCTAGACCTTGCCGCGGATCCCGAGGCAGGCACCGCCACGCCCCCGGCGCCGCTTTACCTGCGGCGCTCCGGCACGGCGTTGCTGATCGACTTCAGCACCGGCGAACCGGCCCTGCTGCATTTCGGCGCCGACCTTGGGCCGAACCTGCCGGATCTTTCCCTGCTGCGTGACCCCGTCCCGCACTCGGCGCTGGACACCCCGGTCACGCTGGGGCTGGTACCGCAGGCGTCCTCGGGCTGGCGCGGGCGTCCCGGCCTCCGCGGCCACCGCAACGGCCGGGCATTCTCGCCCCGCCTGCGTCTGGCGTCAGCCGACGTGAACGACGCCGGCTCCGCCGTCATCACCCAGATCGACCCTGCTGCCGGCATCACAATCCAGACCGAGATCCGTCTCAACGAAGGCGGCCTGCTTCAGTTGCGCCACCACCTGACAAACGACGGACCGGATGAGTACACCGTCGAAGAACTCGCGGCGGTGTTGCCGGTGGGCCGCGCCGCCACGGAAATCCTGGATTTGACCGGCCGCTGGTGCCGGGAATCCCACCCCCAGCGCCTCCCGCTGCACCAGGGCACCTGGGTGCGCTCCGGCCGCCACGGCAGGACCGGCCACGATGCCTCGCTGCTGCTGGCGGCCGGCACCGGCGGTTTCGGGTACGGGCACGGGCACGTGTGGGCTGTCCACCTTGGCTGGAGCGGGAACCACGAAAGCTTCGTCGACACGGCCGGCGACGGCCGGACCGTGATCGGCGCATCCGAGTTGCTCGGCTCCGCTGAGGTCACGCTGGCATCCGCGGAGCGCTATGACACGCCCTGGCTCTTCGCCGCCTACTCCGGCGCCGGGCTCGATGGCATCAGCGAGGCCTTCTACGCATGGTTCCGCGCCCGGCCGCACCACCCGGGCGTGGCCTCGGGCAAGCCCCGGCCAGTGGTCCTGAACGTCTGGGAGGCGGTCTACTTCGACCATCGGCTGCCGGCGCTGCTGGAGTTGGCCGACGCTGCAGCCAGCCTCGGCGTGGAACGCTACGTGCTGGATGACGGCTGGTTCCGCGGCCGCCGCAGCGACACCGCCGGCCTGGGCGACTGGTACGTTGACGAACAGCTCTGGCCCGAAGGCCTGACGCCGCTGATCGACGCAGTGACAGGCCACGGCATGGAGTTCGGGCTCTGGGTGGAACCGGAAATGGTCAACGAGGACTCGGACTTGGTCCGCGCGCATCCGGACTGGATCGCCGGGCCGGCCCTGCACCCGGGAACGGGCGCGTCGGGCGGCGCGCGGCTGCCGGAGCGCTGGCGGCACCAGCAGGTCCTCGATCTGGTCAACCCGGAGGCGTGGCAGTACATCTACGACCGGCTCGATGCCCTCCTGCGGGAGAACCGGATCAGCTACCTCAAGTGGGACCAGAACCGGGACCTGACCGAGATGGGACACGCCGGCCGGCCCTCCGTCCACGCCCAGACCATGGCCGTCTACCGGCTCCTGGACGCGCTGCGCGCCGCCCACCCCGGCGTCGAAATCGAGAGCTGCTCCTCGGGCGGCGCCCGGGTGGATCTCGGCATCCTGGAACGCACGGACCGCGTCTGGGGTTCGGACTGCAACGATGCCCTGGAACGCCAGACCATCCAGCGCTGGACCGGGATGGTGGTGCCGCCGGAGCTGGTCGGGTCGCACATCGGGCCCACCACGAGCCACACCACGGCCCGCACCCACGACCTTTCGTTCCGCGCCATCACCGCACTGTTCGGCCACTTCGGCCTCGAGTGGGATGTCCGTGGGCTCGAACCCGCCGAGCACACGGAGCTCGCCCACGCGATAGCCCTGTACAAGGAGCACCGTTCCCTGCTGCACACCGGCCGGATGGTGCGGGCGGACGAACCCGATCCTGCCCTGAGGCTGCACGGCGTCGTCGCGCACGACGGCAGCGAAGCGCTGTACGCCCTGGTCTCCACGGCGACTTCGTTTGCCGAAGTGCCGGGGCGAGTCTGCCTGCCGGGCTTGCAGCCCGGCAGCCGGTACCGGGTGGAGGCCGTCTACCCGGATCCGGATGACTCCCACGCGTTCATCCAAACCACGCCGCCGCCCTGGCTCGGCACCGGCATCGAGGCCAGCGGCCAGTTCCTGGCAATGTCCGGCCTGCCGATGCCGGTGCTCAACCCCGAGCACGGCGTCCTCCTCGCAGTCCGCCGCGCGGACGACCCCGCCAACGGCGGCCAGCCCGTAAGGAACTCCTAGCATGGGCCAGATCACCAAGCGCGCCTACCGGCTCTCCGACGGACGGGACCTGATCTACTTCGACGACGCCGACACCACGCTCGACCCCGAGCGCGGACCGGACCTTCGCGAACCGGCAGCACGGCCGCTCACCGCAACCATGCGCCAGGATGTCCTCACCGGCGAATGGATTTCGATCGCCGCAGCCCGGCAGAACCGCGTGGTGCTGCCGCCGTCGCATCTGGACCCGCTGGCGCCGGCGTCCCCGGAGAACCCCTCGGAGATTCCGAGCCTCTACGACGTGGCCGTCTTCGAGAACAAGTCCCCGTCCTTCGGGCCCGCACTGTCCGGACCGGACGCACCCGAGGGCCTTGCGGACCTTGTCCGGGTGGGGCTGGGCCGGAGCCGTCAGTCCGTGGGCCGGTGCGAAGTGGTGTGCTTCTCCCCCGAACACACCGGGTCCCTCGCGCGGCTTTCGCTGTCGCGGATGCGCACCGTGGTGGAGGCCTGGGCGGATCGGACGGCCGCACTGTCAGCGTTGCCCGGCGTCGAACAGGTTTTTCCGTTCGAAAACCGGGGAGAGGCAATCGGCGTGACCCTGCACCACCCGCACGGGCAGATCTACGCCTACCCGTACATCACCCCGCGCACGGCCCAACTGATCCGCACCATTGAGGACTACGGCGGCAACCTGTTCGAGGACATCCTCAGCTTCGAGCAGAAATCAGACCGGGTACTGCTCCGTGGCGAGCATTGGACGGCGTTTGTCCCGTTCGCCGCGCGGTGGCCCCTAGAGGTGCATATGCTGCCGCACCGGCACGTCCCGGACCTCGCTGCAACGACTGACGATGAACGCGACGAATTCTCCCGGCTCTACAGCCGGCTCCTCCGGGGTGTCGACGCCCTCTACGACACCCCCACGCCCTACATTTCGGCCTGGCACCAGGCACCCGTGCACTCCCACCGGGAGGATGTCCGGCTGATGCTGCAGCTGACCTCGCCCCGGCGGGAGGAAAACAAACTCAAGTACCTGGCCGGCTCCGAAGCGGCCATGGGGGCATTCATCGCCGACATTCCGCCCGAGACCGCGGCCGCGCGGCTGCGGGCGGCCATCGACAAGGTAGACATCGACCAGAAAGCCACAGCACAGCCATGACCGACCTTGCCCAGCGCGGCCGCGCCTTCTTCACAAGCCAGTTCGGTTACGCACCGGAGGGCCTGTGGTCCGCTCCTGGCCGCGTCAACCTCATCGGCGAACACACCGACTACAACGACGGCTTCGCCTTCCCCCTCGCCATAGGAATGCGGACCGCCGTGGCGGCCGGCCTCCGCACAGACCGGCTGCTCCGTGTCACGAGCGAATCCTTCCCTGGCGTCGTGGAGCTCGACTTCGAGGCGCTGACGCCGGAAAACCTGCAGGGCTGGGCCGCCTACCCCTTGGGGGTGGCCTGGGCCATGTCCCGCGCCGCGGCCGAGCGAGGACCGGCCGATTCACTTCCCGGCCTTGACCTTGCGCTTAGTTCGGATGTGCCGGCCGGGGCAGGCTTATCGTCGTCGGCCGCCCTTGAGTGCGCCGTGGCCCTTGCCCTGAACGAGCTGTGGGGGCTGGGGCTGGAGCGGCCGGAACTGGCCCGGATCGGCCAGCTGGCCGAAAACGGGGTGGTTGGGGCGCCCACCGGAATCATGGACCAGTCGGCGTCCCTGTTGGGCGAGCCGGACCACGGCATCCTGCTCGACTGCCGCAGCCTGCAGACCGAAGCGGTCCCGCTCGGTTTCGCCCGCGGCAGCTTGTCCCTGCTCGTGATCGACACCCGCACCAGCCACTCCCACGCCGACGGCGGCTACGCCAGCCGCCGCCGCGCCTGCGAGGCGGGCGCCCGGGCCCTGGGCGTAGATGCCCTGCGGGACCTCGGGCCAAAGGACTTGCCGCGCGCCGCTGCCGTGCTGGATCCGGAGACCTTCCGCCGCGTCCGGCACGTCATCACCGAAAACCAGCGGGTCCTGGACACTGTTGCCGCGCTGCAGGCGGAAGGCCCGGGCGCCATCGGCGCGTTCCTCGACGCCTCGCATTTGTCCATGCGGGACGACTTCGAGATCTCCACCCCCGAGTTGGACCTCGCCGTGTCCAGCGCCCAGCAACTGGGCGCCATCGGCGCGCGCATGACCGGCGGCGGCTTTGGCGGCGCCGCCATCGCACTGGTCCGCGACGCCGACGCCGGAACGGTCGCCGAGGGAGTTGCCCAGGCCTTCGCCCGGGCGGGATTCATCGCACCGAACATCTTTCCCGTCACGGCAGCCGGGGGCGCCCGCCGCGAACCCTAGGCCGCTGCGGCTACCCGCCCCGGCAACCCGGCCCGGTCGCGCAGGCCGCCAGTCGCGTCAGACCCGGGCGAGCCCGGCGACCTCCGCAAGGAGCTCGACGGAACGAAGCCTGTCCTCCACCCCGGCGCTCTGGTGCGCGACGATCAGTTCGTCGGCGTCGGCGTGTGCCGTGAATTCGTCCAGGTATTCCAGCACGGCACCCGGGGTGCCCACGGCGGAATACTTCATCATCTGCGCCATGTGCTGGCCCTGCGGCGAGTCCAGGATCATATCCGCCTCGTCGTCGCTGAAAACGCGGCCGTTGCCGAAGAAGAGCGAGACCCTGGCCCGTTTGGTGGCCTGGAACATTGCCTGCGCGTCGGCGGCGGAGTCCGCGGCGATCACGTTGACGCCGGCGATCACATGCGGGGCCTCCAGCTGCGCGGAGGGCCGGAATTCACGGCGGTAGAGCGCCACGGCGTCCTGCAAGGCGTTGGGGGCGAAGTGCGAGGCGAAGGCGTAGGGCAGGCCCAGTTGCGCCGCCAGCTTCGCCCCGAACAGCGAGGAACCGAGGATGTAGAGCGGCACGTTGGTGCCCTTGCCGGGGGTGGCCTCCACACCGGGGATGCGGGTGGGGCCGGTCAGGTAGCCCTGCAGTTCCAGGACATCCTGCGGGAAGCTGTCAGCGCTCATCGGGTCGCGGCGCAGGGCGCGCATGGTGTTCTGGTCGCTGCCGGGGGCCCGGCCCAGGCCGAGGTCGATCCGCCCCGGGTGCAGGGTCTCGAGCGTGCCGAACTGCTCGGCGATGGTCAGCGGCGCGTGGTTGGGCAGCATCACGCCGCCGGCTCCGAGCCGGATGCTCTTGGTATGCGCGGCGATGTGGGCGATCAGCACGCTCGTCGCGGAGGAAGCGATGGACGACATGTTGTGGTGCTCGGCGTACCAGATCCGGCGGTAGCCCAGTTCCTCGGCGCGCTGGGCCGTGGCCACGCTGCCGGCGAAGCTTTCCGCCGCCGTCTGGCCCTTGCCGATGATTGCCAGGTCAAGGATGGAAAGCGGAACAGTCACGGAAAAGCCGGCCTTTCGTAGTGGAGCAGGGTGTCTGGAGAATCTGGCGCGCGCCGGATTCCGGCAGGCGCACACTGGTGCCAACGACGGCGGGGCCGGGCTTATTTCTGCCCGGCCGGAATCACCGGCAAGAGCACGCGGCAGGAATACTCAGCACCCTTACTGGGTTGCCGCCCTTATGAGCCACGACAAGTCGCAGCATCCGGAATCATCCGCAACGATCGATTTGAAGGACCTGGGCACGGTGCACCGCCTCGGCTTCGGCGCCATGCGCATCGTCGGCGACGGCGTCTGGGGCGAACCCGCCGACCGGGACGCGGCCATCGCCGTCGTCCGCCGGGCCGTGGAGCTCGGCGTCGACTTCATCGACACCGCCGACTCCTACGGACCCAATGTCAGTGAGGAGATCCTTGCCGAGGCCCTGCACCCGTACAAGCACGGCCTCAAAATCGCGACCAAGGTCGGATTCACGCGCACCGGCCCGAATGAATGGGTGCCGCTGGGCCGGGCCGAGTACCTGCGCCAGCAGACCGAGCTGAGCCTGCGCAAGCTCAAGGTGGACGCACTGGATCTGCTGCAGCTGCACCGGATTGATCCCAAAGTCGATCCGGAAGAGCAGTTCAGTGTGCTCCGCGACCTGCAGAAAGAAGGCAAGGTCAAGGCCTTGGGCTTGTCCCAGGTCAGCGTGGCCGAGCTGGAGCAGGCCGGCCAGCACTTCACCGTCTCCACTGTGCAGAACCGCTACAACCTGACCGATCGCAGCTCGGAGGACGTCCTCAACTACGCCGAGGAGCACGGCATCGGCTTCATCCCGTGGGCCCCGATCTCGGCCGGCGAACTCGCCCGTCCGGGCGGCCCCTTGGATGAGGCCGCCACGCGGCTGGGCGCCACCACCTCCCAGGTGGCCCTGGCCTGGCTGCTTCGCCGCTCCCCCGTCATGATGCCGATCCCGGGCACCGGCTCGGTCAAGCACCTCGAAGAGAACCTGGCCGCCGCCGGCGTCGTCCTCGATGACGCGACGTTCGACGAACTCGAAGCCGCACGCTAAGAACCAAACCCCATCCCCACCTTTGACCGGCTCCTTGGCCGGCAGAACAGGAGCAAGAACATGGCTAACATCCTGATGGTCGTATCCGCCGCGGATTCCCTCACCATGCGCGATGGCAGCAAGCACCCCACCGGCTACTGGGCCGAGGAACTCGTGGTCTCACACCAGACCCTGCTGGGCGCCGGACACACCGTCCGGATCGCCACTCCGGCCGGCGCCAAGCCCACCGTGGACGAGGTCAGCTTGGCCGCAGAATCCGCCGGCGGCCAGGACCGCGCCGACGGGTTCCGCAAGTACCTGGCCGAGATCGACGCCGAGCTTTCCGCCCCGCTGGTGCTGGCCGACGTCGACCTTTCCGGGTACGACGCGATCGTGATGCCCGGCGGCCACGGCCCCATGGCCGACCTGTTCGAGGATGCGGACCTCGGCCGGCTGCTGATCGAGGCGAACAAGGCCGGCAAGGTCATCGCCCCCTTCTGCCACGGGCCCGCCGGCCTGCTGAGCGCCGTCGACGACGCCGGAAACTTCGCCTTCGCGGGGCGCCACCTCACCGTGTTCACAAACGAAGAGGAACTCGGCGGCGGCACCGGGGAGAACACGCCGTGGTTCGTTGAAGACGTGCTGAAGCAGAAGGGCTCGGTCGTGGAAAACGGGGCCGCCTGGAGCTCCAACGTGGTCCGCGACGGCAACCTCATCACCGGGCAGAACCCGCAGTCCAGCGAGGACGTGGCGAAGGAAGTCCTCAAGGCCCTCGCCGAATAACGCCGTCGGCGCAGCCGAAAAATAAACATCGGCCGCGGCCGGGTCCGCGCTGGCGGACCCGGCTAAGCTAGCCGCATGGCCATCAAATCCACTGCAGATAAAGTCGCCACCATCCAGAAGGGGTACACCCTGGAAGGGCCCACGATCGAGCTGGGGGCCGCGATCGTCGACGGCGAACTCCACAAGGATGCCCCGGTCCGCTTGCCGCTGGCGATGATGAACCGGCATGGCCTGGTGGCGGGTGCGACCGGCACCGGCAAGACCGTGACCCTGCACATGATGGCGGAGCAGCTCTCCACAGCCGGTGTCCCGGTGTTCCTCGCGGACATCAAGGGCGACCTCTCCGGCCTCGCCACGGCCGCCGCCGGCTCAGAGAAACTCAAGGCGCGCACCGACAGCATCGGGCAGACCTGGTCCGGCAAGACTTTCCCGGTGGAATTCCTGGCCCTCGGCGGCGACGGCGCCGGCATCCCGGTCCGGTCCACCATCACCTCCTTCGGCCCCATCCTGCTGTCCCGCGTGATGGAGCTCAACGAAACCCAGGAGTCCAGCCTGCAGCTGGTCTTCCACTTCGCGGACAAGAACAACCTCGAACTGATCGACCTGAAAGACCTGCGGGCGGTCATCCAGTTCCTGACCTCGGACGAGGGCAAGGACGAACTCGAAAACCTCGGCGGCCTCTCGAAGTCGACCGCCGGCGTCATCCTCCGCGAACTCATCACGCTCGAGGCGCAGGGCATGGAGAAATTCTTCGGCGAGCCGGAGTTCGACACAGCGGAACTGCTGCGCACCGCCCCCGACGGCCGCGGCGTCGTGACCTGCCTGGAGCTGCCCACCCTGCAGACCAAGCCCATGCTGTTCTCCACCTTCCTGATGTGGCTGCTCGCCGACCTGTTCGAGGACCTGCCCGAAGCAGGCGACCTGGACAAGCCGAAACTCGTGTTCTTCCTGGACGAGGCGCACCTGCTGTTCAACGGCGCCTCCAAGGCTTTCCTTGACGCGATCACCACGACTGTCCGGCTGATCCGTTCCAAGGGCGTGGGCATCTTCTTCGTGACCCAGACGCCGAAGGACGTCCCCGCGGACGTCCTGGGCCAGCTGGCCAACCGGGTGCAACATGCCCTGCGCGCCTTCACCCCCGAGGATGCCAAGGCACTCAAGGCGACGGTTTCCACCTTCCCGATCAGTGACTACGACCTTGAGGAGACGCTGACCTCGGCCGGAATCGGCGAGGCCGTGATCACGGTCATGAATGAGAAGGGCGCGCCCACCCCGGTGGCCCTGACCCGGCTGCGGGCGCCGGAGTCCGTGATGGGCCCGAGCGATGATGCGCTAATAGCCAGCACGGTGGCCGGGTCCGCCCTGCTCGCCAAATACGGCACCGCCGTGGACAACGTCTCCGCCTATGAAAAACTCGCCAGCCAGTCGGCAGCGTCCACCGGCCCCGCCGCCGGGTCCGACGCCGGTTCGGGTTCCGGCACCAGCCTGGACCCCAACGCCGTCGACGCCGACGCCCGGCGGATCGAGGAAGAAATCCTCGGCCGCCCCAGCAGCCGCCCCACACAGTCGCCGGCGCCCGATCGGGAACGCACCCCGCAGCGTCGCGCCCCGCAGCCGCAGGAATCCGGAGGCGGAATGGCCGGCGACCTCGCCGGCGCGCTGGGCGGCGCCCTCGGCGGCGGGCTCAAGAGCATGGCACGTTCGCTGGGCACGCAGATCGGCCGGGAACTGCTCAGGGGCGTCTTCGGCACCTCATCGAGGCGGCGCAGGCGCTAGGCGGCCCTCCGCAGCCTGGCCGCCGCAGCCGGGCCGCCCGGCGGGAATGGTGCACGTCACAACGAGCGGCCGTGACACCTGCGTTCAGCGGGCGTGCAGGTAACGTAAGGGACGTGCAGATGAGTCAGGCGTTGGTCAGGATTGCAGCCGTGTGGCTGTTGGGCCTGATGCTCGCCATAGCCGGCGCGGTCGTCGCGATCAATCTGGTGAACAATTCCATTGCCAGCCCCCAGCAACCGGTCCGCGAGTATCTGGACGCGCTGCAGAAGGGCGAAGGCGAGAAGGCGCTCGGCCTGCTTCACGCCTCCGTGCCGCAAAGCAACCCGGCAATGCTGGATGGAGAGGCGTTGAAGACCGCCGCTGCGAGAATTTCCGACGTGAAAATCGGCAACGCGGAGGACCGGGGCGGCAACCAGGTCATGGTTCCGATCGACTACACCATCGACGGCAGCCAGCTGCACACCGAGTTCCTGCTGCAACGCTCCGGCACCCAGTGGCTCTTCTTCCACGACTGGTCCTTCGTCCCGGCCGCGCTGCCGGTGATCGACGTCACCGTCGTGAATTCGAACCAGGCCTCACTCAACGGGGTTCCGGTCAACATGCCCAACGGCCGCAACTCCTTCGCTGTGTTCTACCCGGGCGAGTACGAGGCGTCCCTGAACGGCCAGTTCTTCGCTGCCCCCGCGACCCGGGCAACGGTTACCAGCCGGGATATGCCTTCGGCGCCGTTGAATCTGCTCACCCAGGCCACGGACGGGCTCAAGGACGCCGTCACCGCGAAAGTCAAGGAGTTCCTGGACAGCTGCGCGGACCAAGCCGACAAACAGCAGCGGCTTCAGCCGGACTGCCCGTTCTACCACGCCACCAACAACCGGGTCGTGGACGGGACAATCGACTGGAGCATCACCGACTATCCAGCCGTCAGCATCGAGCCCTTCGGCGGCCGCTGGGTCGTCGCGCCGCTGGACGGCAAGGCGAGGATCAAGGCACGGCAGGTGGACCTCTTCACCGGCGCGGTCACGGAGCTCAACGCGGTCCACGATTTCAGCTTCACCACCCGTCTGGACATCGACGGCGACACGGTCAAGCTCACCCCGCAGCTAAGCAACTAGGCCTGCTGCGCGGTGGTCGCGGACGCCCCCGTCGCACGCAAAAAGGCTGCCGCCCGTGACCCAGGGTCGCGGACGGCAGCCTTTTAGTGCCAGGTACCTCAGGACACCAGTCGGGCGCTTAGTCCATGCCGCGCAGGTCCAGGACCAGTTCGGTGTCCCCGTCGGCCTGCAGCAGCACCGGGATGCCCCAGTCCTGCTGGTAGAGGTGGCACGCCGCGTGATCCGGGATCTCCCCGTCCTCGGTCTCCGGACCGTCGCAGGCCGCCGCCCGTGCGGTAATGTGCAGCACGCCCTCGGGGACGTCGGAGGCGAGCTCCAGGGTGCGGAGCAGGCCCACGGAGGTCCCCCCGCCGGCCACCAGCAGCTCCGGCGGGGTGGAGGAAATCTTCAGCTGCGTCGGGTCACCCCAGCGGTCATCCAGCTTCTGCCCGGTCGGGGCCGTGAACCGCACGGTCAGGGACAGCAGACCGGGCGCTACGGGGCTCTTGGGCCGGTGGGTCTGCGCCGCCCCTTCGTCCACCTGCTGCGCTTCCTTGGGGATGGGCACGTAGACCAGCTGGTGCTTGTTTGCCTCGACCACCACCAGCAGCGGCTCGGAGCCGGCCACCTGGGTGTGGTCCACGATGACGTCCGAGGGCTCGGACAGCCCGCGCGCGAGCGTGGACACCGTGCCGGTAGCGGGGTCGTAGCGGCGGACGGCACCGTTGTAGGTGTCCGCGATCGCCACCGAACCGTCGGGCAGCACCGTCACGCCCAGTGGGTGCTGGAGCCGGGCCTCGGCCGCCGGGCCGTCGCGGAAGCCGAAATCGAACAATCCCTTGCCGACGGCGGACTCGACCGTGATGGCCCCGTCGTCGGCGATCACGAGTTTGCGCAGTGCCGAGGTCTCGGAGTCTGCCACCCAGATGTTGCCGTCGGCGTCTTCGGCGAGGCCGGACGACTGGGCGAACCAGGCCTCCGCGGCCGGGCCGTCGAGCAGACCTTCGAGGCCGTTGCCGGCGATGATGGACACAGCGCCGGTAACCGGGTCGAAGCTGAAGATCTGGTGCACGCCGGCCATCGCCACAACGACGGCGTTGAGCTTACTGGACCAGACGACGTCCCAGGGCGAGCTCAGCGAGACCTGCAGCGGATCCGCCTCCAGCCGGGCACCGTAGGCGGCGCCCTCTTCGTCCACGCGTGCCGGACCGGTCTCGAGCAGCCGCTGTACCCCGTTGCCGGCCAGGGTGGTGGCGCTGCCGTCCGCGAGCGATAGCCCGCGGAGCCGGTGGTTGACCGAGTCGGCAATCACGACGTCGTAGCCGGCCTTCGCGGCCACATCCTCCGGAAGCAGGACCAGACCCTGCGGTTCGTTGAAGCGGGCCTCCGTGGCACCGCCGTCGGCGTGGCCCTTCTCGCCCGAACCATAGGTGCCCAGCACCGTCTCAAAGTCGGTGGACAGCTCCACGAGGCGGTGGTGGCCGGTGTCGGTCACCAGCCAGGAGCCGGCGTCGTCCGCTGCGGCGGAGTCGCCGCGGCCGGCCGGAAGGTAAAGGGCCTTGCCCGGGAACCGCAGCGTGCCCGACGTCGGCTCCGGGGCCACGTAGGGGCCGTCGCCGCGGTGCAGGGTGCCCTTCGCCTCGTGCTCGGCGATCAGTTCGGGGATGAGTACGGCCAAGCCGTCCGCATGGCCCTCACCGGAAAGGTGCGCCACGATGTAGCCCTCGGGGTCGATGACCACCAGGGTGGGCCACGCACGGGCGGTGTACGCCTTCCACGTGTCCAGCTCCGGGTCGTCCAGGACCGGGTGGCGGATCTCGTAGCGCTCCACGGCGGCCGCCAGGGCCACCGGATCCGCTTCGTGCTCGAACTTGGGCGAGTGCACGCCGACGGTCACGAGGACGTCCGAGTACTGCTGCTCGAGCGGCCGGAGCTCGTCCAGGACATGTAGGCAGTTGATGCAGCAGAAAGTCCAGAAGTCGAGCAGCACGATCTTGCCGCGCAGGGATTCGAGGTCCAGGGATTTGCCGCCGGTGTTCAGCCAGCCTCGGCCTACGAGTTCGGAGGCCCGGACCCGGAGGTGGGTGCGTACGGTTTCGCTCATCAGCGTCCTTCCAGCTTTGAATTGCGTTCTGCCAGCTTCGCGTCGCGTTCGGCGAGCTGGGCAAACATATCGTTGTAAGCGGTGAGATCGGCGTCGTTATTCCTGTCCGCGGCACGGTCGGTCCGTTTGGACTCCCGCGCGTCCGAGCGGGACCACATGACGGCGACGCCGATCGCCACCAGCAGGGTGGGCACTTCGCCGATCCCCCAGGCCACCGCGCCGCCCATCTGCTGGTCCAGCAGGGCCGAGGGACCCCAGGTGCGGCCCAGGTTGCCGAAGTAGTCGGCGGCCAGCAGCCCGGTGCCGCCCATGATGGCGACGCCGAAGAAGGCGTGGAAGCCCATGGTGGCCAGCAGGAGCAGCAGCCGCATCGGGTACGGCGCCCGGCGGGGCAACGGGTCTGCGCCGATCATGGTCAGCACGAAGATGTAACCGGTCAGGGCGAAGTGCAGGTTCATCAGTTCGTGGCCCACGTGGTCGCGCATGGCGTAGCCGAAGGCGTCCGAGTAGTAGAACAGCACAATCGAGCCGGCAAAGTTCGCCGCGGCGAAGAGCGGGTGAGTGACGAGCTGCGAGAACTTCGAGTGCACGAAGATCAACAGCCATTCCCTCGGCCCGCGGGAGCTGTCCCGCCGCGCGGCCAGTGCCCGCAGCGCCAGCGTGACGGGGGCACCGAGGACCAGGAAGATGGGGGCCACCATGGTCAGCGCCATGTGGTCCACCATGTGCGCCGAGAACAGGACCCGGCCGTAGACCGACGGCGGGCCGGAGGTCACGTAGGTGAGGACCACCAGGCCGATAACCCAGTTGACGGTCCGGAACCAGGACCAGGCGTCGCCGCGCTGGCGGACTTTGCGGATGCCCAGGAAGTAGGACACGAGGCCAAAGACGGCGACGGCGACCCACAGCCAGTCGAGCCGCCACTCCGTGAGCCAGCGTTGCGGGGTCAGCTCGGGAGGCAGTTCGTAGCCTGAGAGGATGAAGGCCGGGGACGCGTCCGCGGCGAAGGTGCTGGGCTGCGGCGGGGCCGAGCGGCCGAGTGCGACGGCGATTCCCGACGTCGCACCCATGATCAGCAGCTCCACGAGAACCAGCTGCCAGAGCACACGGCGGGCGGTCAGGCCGGACCCCTTGACGCCCAGCTGCGGGATGACCCATTGCCGGTGCATGAGCCCCACGCCGCCGAGGACGAGCGCGGCCACCGTCTTGGCCAGGATCAGCTGTCCGTACGCCGACCCGAACAGGTCTGCCCAGCTGGAGATCCTGATGCTGGCGTTGACCACGCCGGAGGCGAAGACCAGGGCGAAGGCGAAGCCGGCCAGGGCCGAGAAGCGGCGGAGGGTCGGTTCCGTGATGTCGGCCCGGCCCGGGGCTCCGGCGGCCGTAGCGGCACCAAGAACGCCGGAGAGGAGGGCCAGCACAATGATGCCTCCCACCCATGCCGAGACTCCCAAGAGGTGAAGGCCCAGGGAGTTGATCGCGCCTTCGTGGTCGCTTGAACTGGACGAGTGGCCGATCAGCGCCGCCGGCACCAGCCCTATGACGGCAAGGATCAGCGTGAACGCCAGTGCACCCCTCGAACGGACGCCGAACAGCGCAGTGGTGGTTACAGCAGCGATGATGACGACGGCCAGCCAGGCCCTGCCGGTTTCGATGTCGGTCATGAAGTACACGAGGGACTTGGTGAATTCCGGGTCTCCTGAGACCGCCTGGCCCGCGATGTCCGAGTAGCTCAGGACCAGCACTGCAACCGCTGAGAGGGTCCAGGCGATGCCGGCGACGGCGGCGACGGCCAGGGCGCGTGTGAAGGCGGGATGCTCGGGGGCGGCTTTGTCCTTGGACTGGCGGCCGGAGAGATCCCTGGGCAGGATGCCGACGGCGAAGATGAGGCCGCCGATTACCGTGGCGAGGGATACGTTGTGGACGGCCTTGCTGATGGGGAGCCCCCAGCGGACCAGCGCGCCGGGATCCGAAACTTCGCGGGCTCCGGCCGCCCCGGAGAAGAGCAGCGCCGCCACCAGGCCCAGGAACAGCGCGGCCAGGCCGGCGAGCTGCCAGGGCCCGGGGATTCCCGGCGCTCCGGCACCTCGGCCACGCGCTCCGACCGTCGGGGTGGGCGCTGGTGAAGTCTGGGGTTTCGCTGCGGAAGGCACAACTCCATTGTCCGCTACCCCTGCCCGCGCGCCGAATCCGCGCGGCTGCGGTTAACGCAAAAGGAGCGGCAACCCGAGGGGTTGCCGCTCCTTTCAAGCATTTGAAGAAGACTACTTCTTCTTGGCGACTGCAGCCTTCAGCTTGGAGCCGGCGGTCAGCTTGACGCTGTGGCCGGCGGCGATCTGGATGGTCTCGCCGGTCTGCGGGTTGCGGCCGGTGCGGGCTGCACGGTCGGTGCGCTCGACGGCGAGCCAGCCCGGGATGGTGATCTTTTCGCCCGCGGCGACAGAGGTCTCGAAAACCTCGAACAGTGCATCGAGCACGGAGTTGACGGCTGCCTGGCTGGTGCCGGCCTTGCCAGCTACCTCTGCAACAAGTTCACTACGGTTCTTAGCCATTTATGTCCTCCTGGACGGTTCTAATCTCTGAAGCCTGCACGCGGCATGCGTGCAAGCCACTCTTCGAAAACTTACCAGCTTGCCGCCGCCGAGGTGGCAAATTCCGCGTGTTTTCGCCCTTTTTTGGGAAAAATTCCGGGTTTCGAGGGCTTTGGAGTCTCTTTTCAGCCGTCAGCGGACGCTGCCCGGGCCGGTGCCGGCCGACGTCGCAGCGGCGGCCGTGCGCGAGGGCGGCGCGCGGGTGCCGTGGCGGGTGGTTTGGGGGTTAAAGGGGGAGAGCCTCCAACCTGGTGGTTGGAG
>NZ_JABFMX010000007.1 GCF_013359735.1 Arthrobacter sp. C9C5 | reverse complement strand
TTTTTTTCAAATAAATTTTTTCCCCCCGGCCCCATTTTCGGGGGGGGGGGGGGGGGGGGGGGGCCGGGGGGGGGGGTGAGCCGGGCGGGCAAAGTAGAATGGACCGGTGATGCAATCCCCCCTGCCCGTGCGCGACGGCGTGAACGCGACCCGCCTGCGGCTGCCGGACGAGGGGCCGTGGGAGACCGCCATGGACTACATGATGCACCGCTGGGGGCACATCGACCCGCAGGGCATTGAGGACCGCTTCGACGCCGGCGAAATCGTGGGCGAGGCAGGCATCCCGCTGGACCGCACCACCCCGCTGCAGCGCCACACCTTCATCTGGTACTACCGTTCGCTGCCGCCCGAGACCCGCATCCCGGTGGAACTGAACATCCTGCACCAGGACGAGCACCTCCTGGTCGTGGACAAGCCGCACTTCCTGCCCACCACCCCGGGCGGCACCTACATCCAGGAGTCGGCCCTGGTGCGCCTGCGGAACCAGCTGCGGCTGCCGGACCTGGTCCCGATGCACCGACTGGACCGCATGACGGCCGGCATCCTGCTGCTCTCCACCAACCCCGAGACCCGCGGGAAGTACCAGGTGCTCTTCGAAAAGCGACAGGTCCAGAAGGAATACGAGTGCGTGTCCACCGCGGAGCCCGCCCCGGGGCACCCCGCCGTCGACTTCCCAGTAGTGGTGCGGAACCGGATGACCAAATCCCGCAGCTACCTGCTCGCCGAGGTCATCGAGGGTGAGCCCAACGCCGAGACCCGGATCGAGCGGTTGCGCACCTTTGACGCGCCCGACGGCGCCACACCGCGCCGTGCGCTCTACCGGCTGGAGCCGCACTCGGGGAAGACCCATCAGCTCCGCGTGCACATGGCGTCGCTAGGGCTCGGGATTGTGAACGACTCGTTCTATCCCGAGCTGCTGGACAAGGCGCCGGACGACTACGCCAAGCCCCTCCAGCTCCTGGCCCGCGGCATCCGCTTCGTGGACCCCATCTCGGGCAGCCCGGTGGAATACCGCAGCCGGCTCGAACTTTCCGAAGCCCGCTAGGCCGGGACAGGCGGCAGCACCGCAGCCATCCGCCCGGGGAGCCCGATATGCGGTAACTTGTGCCCATGGACCTGGCCAATGCGGACACCTGGGGAGCCGCGATCTATTTCTGGATCATCCCCGTGGTCCTCGGCGACGCCATCTTCCCGCCGGTCCCCTCCGAGATGGTGGTCATCACCGCCGGAGCCCTGTCCGCCGACGGCCGGGCCAATGTTTTCCTTGTGGCAATCCTCGCCGCCCTGGCCTCCTGGCTGGGGGACATCATGGTCTTCCAGCTCTTCAAGCGCCGCCTCAGCCACGTGCTGGACCGGTGGAGTTGGGGCCGCAAGTTCCACAGCGGCGTGCACCTGGCCATCGCGCGGGCCGGACGATCGTCGACCTACGGGGCCATCATCGGCATCCGCTTCATCCCGGGCGGCCGGCTTGCCACCACGGCCGCGGCCGGGATCGCCAACGTGTCCACCGGTGGCTTCAGTTTCTGCGCGGCGCTCGGCGGCAGCCTGTGGGCGGTCTGGTCGGTGGGCCTGGGGTACGTCACGGGCTCGGCCACCAAACTGCCGTTCTGGGCGAGCTCGCTGATCGGGGTGGGCCTTGGGCTGGTGATCGGCGCCGTCGTGGGGGTGGTCGTCACCCGCCGCCGCGGCAACCGCTCCCCCGTGGTGCAACCCGGATCCCCCGAGGCGGACCCCGACGCGGAGCTGGACTTCTAGACCGGCATTTCCGCTCCGGCCGGCGCGGCTACACCGCGGCCCAGCGGCCCCTGTTGCGCCGAAGCACCGTCAGGCTCCCGGTCACCGCGACGCGTTCGACGGCGTCGCGCATCAGGGCGGCCGATTCCAGCGCTTGGCTGTTCTCCGCCGCATAAGCCGTGGCGTCCACCAGGAACCGGAGGTTCAGCTGCGGGACCCCGCCGGCGAGTTCCAGCTGGTTGGACTCCACGTGGTGCCGCGTTCCGAGCGCCTCCACAGCCGTCGCCATCACGGCTTCCGGCGGGTTGCCCGGCTTGAGTCCGGTGATCTTGAGTCTGGTCTGGAACGACGGCATGGAACAACCCTAGCGGGACGGGCTGACGGACCTCTTCCGGGGCTACCCGGTGTTGCGCAGGCCGGCCGCGACGCCGTTGACGGTGATCAGCATGGCCCGCTGGAGACGTTCGTCGATCTCGGCGTTGGGCATGCCCTCCCGTGCCGCAGCCTCGGCGCGGACCCGGCGCAGCAGCTCCACCTGCAGGTAACTGATCGGGTCCAGGTACTGGTCGCGGATCTCGAGGGAACGCTTGAGCGTGGGCTGGGCGTCGAGCAGCAGGTCCTCCCCCGTGAGGTTTTGGATCTCGGCCACGGTCAGCTCGTATTCGGCGCGGATGGCGTGGAACAAGTGGTGCAGCTCGGCCGGCACCAGAGTCGAGACGTAGTAGCCGGCAATGTCCATGTCCGTCTTGGCGAGCGTCATTTCGACGTTGGAGAGCACCGAGCGGAAGAAGTGCCAGCCGTCCATCATCTCCACGAGCTGGGCCGAGTTGCCTGCCTCGCGCGCGGCCTTGAGTCCGGAGCCGACGCCGAACCAGCCCGGCACGATCTGCCGCGACTGGGTCCAGCCAAACACCCACGGAATGGCCCGCAACCCCTCGAGGCCCGCACCGGAATCGGGGCGCTTGGACGGGCGGGAGCCGATGTTCAGCGAGCCCAGTTGCTCCACCGGGGTGGAGGCCATGAAGTAGGCCGGCAGGTCCGGATCGTCAATGAGGGTCCGGTAGCGGGCGAATGCCGCATCGGAGATGGTTTCCATGACGTGGCCGTAACGCTCGCGCTGGTCCTCAGAGGTGCGCGGGGTGCGGTGCAGCGCCGACCCCTGCAGCACGGCGGCGAGGGAGAGCTCCAGGTTCTCGCGCGCGAGCTCGGGCAGCGAGTACTTGTCCGAGATGACCTCGCCCTGTTCGGTGAACTTGATTTCGCCTTCAAGTACGCCGTTGGGCTGGGCCATGATCGCGTCGTAGGTCGGCCCACCACCGCGGCCGACCGAGCCGCCG
Organism: Arthrobacter sp. C9C5; assembly: GCF_013359735.1. Classification (GTDB taxonomy): domain Bacteria; phylum Actinomycetota; class Actinomycetes; order Actinomycetales; family Micrococcaceae; genus Arthrobacter. Next base: position 172,909 of record NZ_JABFMX010000007.1, on the reverse strand, counting down.
CGGCCGTGGAAGAGCCGCACCCGGACGCCGTGCTTGGCCGCGACGTCGCGCAGCTTGCGCTGCGTCTTGTGGATTTCCCACTGGCTCGTCATCACGCCGGATTCCTTGTTGGAGTCCGAGTAACCGAGCATGATTTCCTGCACGTCGCCGCGCAGCCGGACCAGCTCGCGGTAGGACGCATCGGAGAGCAGCGCGTCCACGATCTCGGCCGAGGCGCGCAGCTCCTCCACGGTTTCCAGCAGCGGGGCGAAGCCGATCTTGGCATAGGGCGCCTCGCCGAAAAGGTTCACCAGCCCGGCCTCGCGGGCCAGCACGGCCGCGGCCAGGACATCGTCCGCGCCGCGGGTCATGGAAATGATGTACGTCTCGATCACGTCCGGGCCGTAGGTGCGCAGGGCGCGTCGGATCTCGCGGAAGACGTCGTACGTGCCGTCCGCGACGCCGTCGAGCTTGATCGGGTGGCCGGAGAGCGGGCGGCGGGACGCGAGCTCGGAGCCGAGCACTTCGAGCCGTTCGGCGCGGCTCAGTTCCGCGTAGCGCACGCCGGGCCCGCCGAGGCGGTCCATCAGCTGCCCGACGGCGTCATGGTGGTGGTCGGCGTGTTCGCGGATGTCCAGCGTGGCGAGGTGCAGTCCGAAAGAGGCGATCGCGCGCCGGACCCGGGCCAGCGCACCGTCGGCGGCGAGGCCGGCGTGGTGGTTCCGCAGCGACACCTCCAGCAGGCCCAGCTCGGCCAGGAGCTCAGCGGTGGCGGCGTAGTCGCGGCCGGGCTCGTGGGCCGAGCCGGCAGCCACCCGGCGGCCGGTGTTGAGCAGCTTTGCCTTGATGCAGGTGAGCTTGAGCCGGTACGGTTCCTGCGCGTTGAGCTCCAGGACGCGGCGGTCCAGTCCGGGCAGGTTCCCCAGGTCGACGTCGATCGAGTCCAGCAGCGCCTGGTCGGCCCCCGCCAGCGCGGTCGAGTTGGACAGGATGGAGATCAGCCCGTCGATCAGGCCGATGCTGATCCGGACGGCGTGCTGGTTCTGGATCTGCAGGATTTCGCGGGTGACGCAGGCGGTGACGTTGGGGTTGCCGTCCCGGTCCCCGCCGATCCAGGAGCCGAAGCGGATCGGCGCCTTCGTGACGGGCAGGGTGACGCCGTGCTCGCCGAGGAGTTCGGACAGGTCCGAGAGCATCTCCGGCATGGCGTCGCCAAGGATCCCGGTGAGGTAGTAGATCGCGTTCCGGGCCTCATCCACAGGGGTGGGCCGGACCTGGCGGAGCTCGTCCGTCTGCCACATCTGGTCGATCACCTCGGCCAGCTGGCGGTCCTGGCGGCGGCGGGCCGAGGTGCCTTCCCTGGTGGACTCGGCCAGGACGTCGGAGAGCCGGCGGATCTTGTCCAGCACCGAACGGCGGGATGCTTCGGTGGGGTGCGCGGTGAAGATGGGCCGGACGTCGAGTTCATCCACGACATCCTGCAGCACGGCGGACCCGGCCTGTTCGGCGATTTCCTCGACGGCTTTGGCCAGCCAGCCGTCCTTTTCCTGCCGGCTCCGCAGCCCGCGGACCCGGTGGACCTGCTCGGCGGCGTTGGCCAGGTGGAAATAGAACGCGAAGGCCCTGACCAGGTCGGTCGCCTGCTCAAGCGGCAGCGAGCCGAGCAGTTCGCGGACCTGGGCGACGACGTCGTACGAGCTCCACGGCCCGGTGGCATCGGCGCCGCCCCGGGCGGCCTCCTTCGATTCCTTGGTCAGCAGCCGCACCTGCTCCACGAGGTCGAGGAGCTCGGGGCCGTGCTGGCGGACCAGGGATTCGCCGAGGAGGGTGGACACCCGGCGGACGTCGGCGCGCAGTTCGGAGGCCAGATCCGTACCGGAAGTCAATGCAGTGTCAGCCATGGAAACAATCTTTCGAGGGTTCGACTTGGCTCGTACACTGCGCTGGATACTGTGAGCCGGGTTACTTGTACCCAAGGGATGTTACCCGGCTCACGCGCACGCGGGGAATCCGTCTCAGATAGTGTCCGGTGCCTTGACGGTGGCGGCGGCGCCCAACTAGCTCGCAGTTGAGGCCGTTTTGGGCGCCCAAAACGGCCTCAACTGCGAGTCAGATGGGGGTTAGCGGGCGATCTTGAAGTTGAAGTCCGCGTTTCCGAAGGCACCCCAGAGCCGCAGCCAGATCGGCAGGAGCATTTCCGTGCCGCGGGCCGTCGTGATGTCGCCCAGGTCGATAATGTCGCGGTGGCCCAGGTCCGCCAGCAGCCCCGCCACCACCGACTTGGCGTCCGCGTCGTTGCCGGAGACGAACACCGAGTGGTCGCCGCCGGCCACGCTGGCCGGGTCAACCATGACGCCGGCGTTCATCGTGTTGAGCGTCTTGACCACCCGCGCGTCCGGGAAGGCGCGCTGGATCTGCTCGCCAAGGCTGTCGGTGTTCACCGGGTTCAGCGAGGGCGGGAAGCCCTGGGAGAAGTCGAGCGGGTTGGCGATGTCGACGATGACCTTGCCGGCCAGGTTGGCGGCCCCGGCGGCGGCCAGCGCGTCCAGGGAACCGGTGCCGTTGGTGGCGTTGACAACGATCTCGCTGCCGGCGGCGGCCTCGGCGAAGGTGGTCAGGGAAATTTCGCCGTGCTCCGCGTGCCACTGGGCAAACGGGACGCCGCCCATCGGGCCAGCCTCGGTCCGGGCCAGCGTGGCCCGCGGATCGCGGGTTCCGATGACGACGTCGTGGCCAAGCTTTGCCAGGGCTCCTGCGACGGCGGGACCGACCGTGCCGGTGCCGAATACTGCAATTTTCATGGGGACCTCATTCGGGTAAGGACTTCTTCGGATCTTGGGGGGGTAGACAAGTTAGTCTACCGCTGGGCGAGACGCTACCAGACAGAACTGTCTACAGCAAGCGTCCGCCGGCGGTCCGCGGCCGCAGACGGTCATGACTGACAAATATTGAAATCTGTCAGCTGATTGTTGTACCGTTGCCCCCATGACCACTTCCCTGCTCAGCCCCACCCGCACGCTGGGCCTCAATGGCCCCCGCACCGCACCCATCGGACTCGGCCTGATGGGCATGTCCGATCTCTACGGCCCAGCCGACGACGCCGAGAGCATCGCCACCATCCAGGCAGCCCTGGACGCCGGCGTCACCCTGCTGGACACCGGCGACTTCTACGGCATGGGCCACAACGAGCTCCTGCTCCGCGACGCACTCCGCGGCCGCCGCCGGGAGAACGCCCTGATCAGCGTGAAATTCGGCGTGCTGCGCGACGCGGCCGGGGGCTGGAACGGCGTGGACAGCAGCCCGGCGGCCATCAAGAACTTCCTGGCCTACACCCTCCGCCGGCTCGGCACGGACTACGTCGACATCTACCGCCCCGCCCGGCTCGATCCGAAGGTGCCGCTGGAAGAGACCATGGGCACCCTCGCGGACCTGGTGAAACAGGGTTACATCCGCCACATCGGCCTCTCCGAAGTCGGCGCGGAGACCCTGCGCCGAGCCCACGCCGTCCACCCCGTCTCCGACCTGCAGATCGAGTACTCGCTGGTCTCCCGCGGCATCGAGCAGGACATCCTGCCCACGGCCCGCGAACTCGGAATCGGAATCACCGCCTACGGCGTCCTCTCCCGCGGCCTGGTCTCGGGCCACTGGCAGGCCGACGGCGGCCGGCGGGACTTCCGCGCCCACCTGCCGCGCTTCACCGGCGACAACTTGCAGCGCAACCTGGAACTCGTGGAACGGCTCCGTGCGATCACGGAGGCCAAGGGCGCCGCCGTGGCCCAGCTCGCCATCGCGTGGGTCCTGTCCCGCGGCGAAGACATCGTCCCGCTGGTAGGCGCCCGCCGCCGCGACCGCCTGGCCGAATCGCTGGGTGCCGCTGCGGTGGAGCTGTCCGCGCAGGACATCGCGGACATCGAAGCCGCGATGCCGGCCGACGCCGTCGCCGGCACCCGGTACGACGCCGGGCAGATGGCCATGCTCGACAGCGAGCGCCGGTGACACAGCCTGCCGGCGTCCTGACCGAAGAACGCATCCTTGAAGCCGCCGAGGACGTACTGCGGCGCTACGGACCGGCAAAAGCAACCGTGGTCGACGTCGCCAAGGCCCTGGGCATCAGCCACGGCAGCGTGTACCGGCACTTCCCGAACAAGCTGGCACTGCGCGACGCCGTGGCCCGGCGCTGGCTTGCCCGGATCGCCGAGCCGCTGGACCCGGCGGGCGACCCGGACGGGCCGGCCGCCCAGCGGCTGCTTCGCTGGCTGCAGCGGCTGGCGGCCATCAAGCACGGGATGGCACTCGAGGATCCCGAGCTCTTCGCGACGTTCTGCCAGCTGACCACGGAGGCTCGGGAGGTCGCGGCCGAGCACGTCGACCACCTCGCCGCGCAGCTCACCGAGATTGTCGCCGACGGGGTGGCCGCCGGCGAGTTCGTGGCGGCGGACCCGGTCAGGGCAGGCCGGGCCGTGCTGCACGCCACCGCCCGCTTCCACCACCCGCTGCACGCCGCGGAATGGCAGGACCCTGCCATCCAGGACGATCTCCTCGAGGTCTGGACCCTGCTGATCCAGGGCCTGGGCGTCCGGCCGTAGCCCCGGCGCCTGGTTCATCAGCACCGGGGCCGGAGCCGGACGCGGGCATAACGGCCCGGGCCCGGAGCCACCCCCGGCTGACCCGGACAGACTGGTCTGTGTACCATGAAGTCATGACGCCGACAGCAGCCACCGCACCAACCGCCGCCGGGCCGCGGACTGTCCGGACACCGGCAGGGCAGGCCAAGGACAAGATCCTGGCGACGGCCTTCCGGCTCTTCTATGCCCAGGGACTCCGGGCGGCCGGCATCGACACGATCATCGCCGAATCCGGCGTCGCGAAGGCCACCTTCTACAAGTACTTCCCGGCCAAGGATGACCTGATCCTGGCCTACCTGGAACAGGTTGACGGGGTCTGGACCGGGCAGCTGCACTCCGCCGCCGAAGCCGCGGGGCCGGACCCCGCGGATCAATTGGTGGGCCTGTTCGACGCGCTCTCCACCGCCTGCCGCCGCGACGGCTACCGCGGCTGCGCCTTCATCAACGCGGCCGCCGAGTCGGCCTCCGGCACCCGGGTGCATGAGCGGACGGTTGCCCACAAGCAGCACATCCTGGCCTGGATCCGGGACCTGGCGGACAAAGCCGGCGCCCCGGATCCTGACCGCCTGGCCCGCAGCCTGACCCTGGTCCTCGACGGCGGCCTGGCCAGCGGGGTGCTCGACGCCGACCCCGCCGCTGCCGCCGCCGCCCGCACCACGGCCGCGCAACTGGTAGCAGCCGCCCTCAAAAACCCGCCCACCCCCAACTGACAGGCAGTTGTTCTCGTCTTGAGCCCTCAGAACGACAACAACTGCGAGCTAGTTGGGCTGATACCCGCAGAGGTGCCCTTGACCGCCGCCCCGTCCCCCACTGATGCGCAACTCGCCCGCTGGCAGCGCTTCCGCAACAGCCGGAACACGGCCCTCGCAAGCGAGTACGGCTGGCTCACCCTGACCTCCTTCCAGTGGCTGCCGGAGAGCCCGGCCGCCGTCGAGCTCGTCCCCGGCCTCTGGTCCACGGACGGCACGACGGCGTTCCTTACCGCCGCCGCGGCGGAGGGGCTGACCCTTGTGGAGACCGGCGAGCCCGTGGACGGGACCATCAGCGCGGCGCTTGCGAATGAAGAGTCGCTGCTGTGGGTCCAGTTCGGCGGGACGGACGGCCGGCAGGTCAGGGTGGAGCTCGCGATGCGGGCCAACAAATACGCGCTGCGCACCCGGGATTCGACATCGCCGGTGTTCACGGGGTTCGACGGCGTACCCACCTTTGATTACCGGCCGGACCTGGTCATCGAGGCGCGGTTCACGCCCTATCCCGAGCCGGTGGACGTGCCCATCGGAACCGCCAACCCGCTGGTGGACGGTGTGCACCGTTCCGTCGGCGAGCTCGTGTTCCGGCTCCCCGGCCAGGAGCACGAGTGCCACCTGCAGGCCGAAGAGGAGAAGCTCGGCGCCCTCACCGTGACGTTCCACGACGAGACCAATGGGATAACGACGGACGAATGGCGCAAAGTCTCGACCGCCCGGCCCCGCGTCGATTCCCTGGGAAACAGAACGGTCATCCTGGACTTCAACCGCGCGATCAACTATCCCAGCGCCTTCACCCCGTACGGCACCTGCCCCATGCCGGTGAAGAACAACAGCCTGGACTACCGGATCGAAGCCGGCGAAAAGCAGCCCTTCGCCTAATCCCCTAAGCGCGAACGTCCACTTCAAGCCCCCCCTAAAGCGCGAAAGTACACTTGAGGCCCAAAAAATCCGTAGATTCAGGGCCTCAAGTGTCCGTTCGCGCTGGGCGGCGGGGCCGGGCGGCTAGACGATCGCGGACACCCCGGTCACGGCGCGGCCCACGATCAGGGTGTTGATCTCGTACGAGCCCTCATAGGTATAGATCGCCTCGGCATCGGCGAAGATCTTCGCCATCCGGTAGTCGGTGACGATCCCGTTGCCGCCCAGCAGGGACCGGCCCATCGCCACGGTTTCCCGCATCCGGGCGCTCACATAGGACTTCGCCAGCGCCACCTGGGGCATGTCGGCCGCGCCCGCATCCTGCAGCTGGGCAATCCGGACCATCATGCCCATGCTCGCCACCGCGTTGCCGAGCATTGTCACCAGCTGCTGCTGGACCAGCTGGAACTTGGCCAGCGGCCGCCCGAACTGGCGGCGTTCGACGGCGTACTGCCGGGCGACGTCGAACGCGGCAAGCTGTTGCCCCACGCCCTGCCAGGCGACCATGATCCGCGAACCCCGCAGCAACTCGTTGGTGTCCTCGAAACTGTTGATCCCGGCGAACCGGTCTGCCTCGGCCACCCGCACGTCGGTGAACACGATGTCGGCGTTCTGCACGGTCCGCAGCGCGATCTTGTTTTCGATCCTGCTCCGGCGCACGCCGGGCAGCGTGGCGTCGACAATAAAGCCGCGGATGCCGCCGTCGGCCTCGTCACGCGCCCATACCAGCATGTAGTCGCAGAACGTCCCGTTGCCGATCCAGCGCTTGGCACCGTTGAGCACCCAGTGGTCGCCGGCGTCCCCGCCGGACACGCGCCGCGCGGTGGTCTCCATCCCGCCGGCCACGTCGGAGCCGTGGTCCGGCTCGGTCAGTGCGAAGGCCCCGGTGGTGCGCAGATCGGCCGCGTCCTTCAGCAGCCGGGCCTGCTGCTCCTCGGAACCAAAGCCGTAGAGCGATTCCACGAACAGGTCATGGTGGACCAGGAAGAAGGTCGCCAGCGAGGTGTCCACCCGGGTCATCTCGGCGATGACAAGACCGGCGAACAGGTTGCTGTAGCCGCGCTGGGCCGGTGCGCTGAGCTCCAGCGCCGCCAGCTTGGGCAGGATATGCGCCGGGAACTCGGCGTCGTTCCACCACTGGGTGGCGAACGGCGCCACCTCGCGGGCCAGGAACTCCCGGAGCTCGGCCAGTTTCGCCTGTTCGACAGCGCTCAGCATCGACTCAAAGTCAAAGAAATCGGCGGACGGCAGTCCGGAGAGCGCCGGGTCGGCGGGGGCAGGAGTGTCCACGGCGAGCGTCACTTCGGTCCCATCCGGATGGCGCCGTCGAGCCGGATGGTCTCGCCGTTGAGCATGGCGTTGTCCACGATATGCGCGGCGAGGTTCGCGTACTCGGCGGGCCGGCCCAGCCGCGACGGGTGCGGCACCTGCCGGCCAAGCGAGTCCTGCGCCTCCTGCGGCAGCCCGGCCATCATGGGGGTCTCGAAGATCCCGGGCGCGATCGTGACGACGCGGATCAGCGAGCGCGCCAGTTCGCGGGCGATCGGCAGCGTCATGGCAGCGACGGCGCCCTTGGAAGCCGAGTAGGCGGGCTGCCCGATCTGGCCGTCGAACGCAGCGACGGAGGCGGTATTGATGATGACGCCGCGCTCCTCGCCGCCCAGCTCGGTGGCAACCGGCTCGGTGACGGCCATCGCCGCGGCGGCCAGGCGGATGACGTTGAAGGTGCCGACGAGGTTGATCTGGATGACCCGGCTGAAGGTCTCCAGCGGCAGCACACCGTCCCGGCCCAGCACCTTGCCCGGGGTGGCGATGCCGGCGCAGTTCACCACGATCCGCAGCGGCCCAAGGGCGACGGCGGCGTCGACGGCGGCCTGCACCTGCTCCTCGCTGGTGACGTCCGCGGGGACGAAGATGGCACGGTTCGCCGGTTCCGGCGTGCCGCTGTCCGCCGGCGCGCCGCCGCCGGCGGACGCGTTGAGCTCGGCGGCCAAAGCGTCCCCGGCCGAGGCCGGCAGGTCCACCAGCACCACGGACGCGCCGGCAGCGAACAGCCGCCGGGCCGTCGCGGCCCCCAGCCCGGAAGCGCCACCCGTGATCAGTGCGACAGTACCCAAGACGTCCATACATCCTCCTTGATGTGGAACCGCAACCCGGCCGTGAGCTGTGCGCAGCCCACCGGCACCAGGGAACATTAGTTAGTACAGGTTAACTGGAATGCAAACATTGCGCACCTCGACCCCGCCATTCCGCGCCGGAGCCGACGTCGCCACTAGGCTTGGTCCATGACCGCACCACCTGCCCGCTCCCCCGCCCCGAACTGGTCTTTCCGTGCCGATGAGGCCGCACGTTCGGTAACCCGGCTGTTCGGGCAGCGCCTCTTCTTCCTGCCCGGCACCCACATCGCCGCGATTACCCGCCCCTCCGGCCGGCTCAGGAACCTGGTCCGGCCGTGGCACTACTGGTGGCAGGCACACTATGTGGACTGCCTCGTGGACACCGGCCGCCGCGAACTCGGCGTCGAGGGCCACACACCGGCCAAGTTCGACGGCGACAACCTGCCCAGCGCCGGCAAGCTTGCTTCCCGGCTGGTCACCGGCATCCGGCTGCGCAATTTCCTGACCGTCGTCAACAGCTACTACGACGACATGGCCTGGCTGGCCCTTGCCACCCTGCGGCTGGAGAAGCTCGCCGAAGACACCCGCAAGACCTCCGGCCGGCGCCGCAACGCCAAGGTCCTCAAGAGCCTCACCCTCCAGTTCGACTCGGCCTCGACCGACGACCTGGGCGGGGGCACGTTCTGGAGCAAGAAGCGCGACTTCAAGAACACCCCGGCAACGGCTCCGGTCGCCTTGTACTACGCCCGGACCGGGCAGTCGGCCAAGGCGCAGGCCCTGCTCGATTGGCTGGACGCCAAGCTCTACGACCCGGACCAGGGCCTGTACCGGGACGGCCTGCGGATCGCCCCCGGCGGCGAGCTGGTGCTTGAAAGCGCCATCTACACCTACAACCAGGGCCCGGTCCTGGGTGCGCTGCTGGAGCTGGGCGGCGAGGCGAACTTGGAACGGGCGGCTGCGCTGATCGCCGCGGTGGGGCGCAGCCTCACGGTCCAGGCGCCGCTGCTGGGGCGCAAGGGCACGGTGCTCCGGTCCGAGGGCAGCGGCGACGGCGGCCTCTTCACCGGCGTCCTCATCCGCTACCTGGCCCTGGCCGCCGTCGACGAACGGCTGTCCGCCGAGACCCGGGCCGAAGCGGCCCTGCTGGTGACGGATACCGCGGAGGCGTTCTGGGAGGGCCGCCGTCTGGTGGCGGCGCAGGAGCCGCTGGCACGCAAGGGCGCCCGGCTGGTCTTCTCGGCCCGTCCCGAGCTGCCGGCACGCCGGAGCTACCCGGCGGGGTCCGCCGTCGAACTGTCCACGCAGCTGCAGGCCTGGATGGTGCTCGAGGCGGCGGCATCGATCGCCGGGAAGCTGCCCGCCATCGGGAAGCCCTCCGCCGAGGAGGCCGGCGCCGAGGAGCCCGGGGCCCCCGAGCCCGCCACCGAAGAAGCCGGCGCAGCTTCCGACGCCACCCACGAGGCCGCGGCCACACAAGGAGCAACAACGGCCCCTGAACCCTCCACGGGTAATTAGGTCACGCAATAGTTTCGTAATTCGTGTGATCCTCCTCACTTAAGGCGCTCTCGGCTTGGTTGCTTAGGTTTGGCTAACCTACAGTTTTTCGTAGTGAGCATGCCCTAACTTCCCGCTCACGGAGGTTAGGCACCTACGACCTTTTCCTTGCAGAAAGTAGCCTCATGAAGATCCGCAACAATGCGCTGGCAGGCATCGCCCTCGCCGCCACCGCCGCGCTCAGCCTGGCAGCCTGTGGCTCCGGCGCCTCGACCTCCGGCAGCACCACCGGAGCCGACGGCAAGCCGGCCGGCGAGATTACGGTCTACAACGCCCAGCACGAATCCCTGACCAAGGAATGGGTTGACGCCTTCACCGCGGAAACCGGCATCAAGGTCACCCTGCGCCAGGGCGACGACACCGAGATGTCCAACCAGATCATCCAGGAAGGCGCGGCCTCCCGCGCCGATGTGTTCCTCACCGAGAACTCCCCCGCCATGGCCCAGGTGGAAAACGCCGGACTGTTCGCGGACGTGGACAAGGCCACCGTCGACCAGGTTCCGGCCGAGTTCCGGCCCTCGACGAACAAGTGGACCGGCATCGCAGCCCGCTCCACCGTGCTGGTCTATGACAAGGCCAAGCTGGGCCAGGACAAGCTGCCCAAGTCCATGCTGGACCTGGCCAAGCCCGAGTGGAAGGGCAAGTGGGCGGCGTCGCCGTCCGGCGCCGACTTCCAGGCGATCGTCTCCGCCCTGCTGGAACTCAAGGGCCAGGCCGCCACGGAGGAATGGCTCAAGGGCATGAAGGAGAACTACAAGGCGTACAAGGGCAACAGCACGGCCATGAAGGCCGTCAACGCCGGCGAGGTGGACGCCGCCCTGATTTACCACTACTACTACTACGGCGACCAGGCCAAGACCGGCGAGAACTCCAAGAACGTCACGCCGTACTACTTCAAGAACCAGGACCCCGGCGCCTTCGTGTCCGTCTCCGGCGGCGGCGTGCTCAAGTCCTCGAAGAACGCGGCGGCCGCCCAGGCCTTCCTGAAGTTCATCACCGGCAAGAAGGGCCAGGAAGTGCTGCAGAAGGGCACGTCCTTCGAGTACGCCGTCGGCTCGGACGTCCCGTCCAACGAGAAGCTGGTTCCGCTCAAGGAACTGCAGGCACCCAAGGTGGACCCGGCCAAGCTGAACTCCGCCAAGGTCACCGACCTGATGACCAAGGCGGGTCTGCTCTAAGCAGTGACAAAAACGCTGGCGGCTCCCGGAACCACCGGAAGCACGACGACGGCGGGCAGGGGCAAGCGCCCCCGCCCGCCTTTCGGCGTCTCCGTGGTGGCCATCCTGGCGGTCCTGATCGCCCTGTTTTCGCTGATCCCGCTAGGCTATGTGGCGGTCATGACGGTCGCCACCGGCTGGGACACCGCCGTCGGCCTGATCTTCCGCGCCCGGGTAGGCGAGCTCCTGCTCAACACCGTGCTGCTGATGCTGATCACGGTGCCGCTGTGCGTGGTCCTGGGCGTGGGCGGCGCCTGGCTGGTGGAACGCACCAACCTCAGGGGCCATAAGTGGTGGGCCGTGCTGCTCGCCGCGCCGCTGGCTGTGCCGGCCTTCGTCAACAGTTACGCCTGGGTCTCCGCCGTGCCCTCGATGGGCGGGCTCTGGTCGGGCGTGCTGATCGCCACCCTGTCGTACTTCCCGCTGGTCTACATTCCCGCCGCGGCGACGCTCAGCCGCCTGGACCCCGCCATCGAGCAGTCCGCCGCCTCCCTGGGCCTTGGGGCGTGGCGCGCGTTCTTCCGCGTAGTGCTGCCCCAGCTGCGGATCGCGATCACCGGCGGTGCGCTGCTGGTCTCGCTGCACCTGCTGGCCGAGTACGGCGCCTTCGCGATGATCCGTTTCGATACGTTCACCACCGCGATCATGGTCCAGTACCAGTCGACCTTCAACGGGACGGCCGGGAACATGTTGGCCAGCGTGCTGGTGTTCCTCTGCCTGATCCTGCTCCTCGTGGAGGTCCGCAGCCGCGGCACCGCCCGCTACGCCCGGGTGGGCTCCGGCGCCCAGGCCCGCGCGCTGCGCCTGCCGCTGCACGCCTACCAGCTGCCCGCGCAGCTGTCCCTGCTGGCCCTGACCGCGCTCGCCTTCGGGCTTCCGCTGACGTTCGTGCTGCGCTGGATCTTCGCCGGCGGACCGGACATCTGGGCCGCCGAGGAGTTCCTGCCGGCGCTGCTGCAGACCCTCGGCTACGGCCTGGCCGGCGCCCTCGCCACCACCGTGGTCGCGTTCCCGATGGCGTACCTTGCCGTGCGGCATCCCGGCTGGTTCAGCAAGGCCCTGGAGCTCTCCAACTACGTCACCAGCTCCATGCCCGGGATCGTCGTCGGCCTGGCCTTCGTCACCGTGAGCATCCGGATGGCACCGGACCTCTACCAGACCACGGCCCTGCTGATCTCCGCCTACGTCCTGCTGTTCGTGCCCCGGGCGCTGGTGAACATCCGCTCCGGGCTCTCGCAGGCCCCCAAGGAGCTCGACGAAGCCGCCCAGGCCCTCGGCAAGCCTCCGCTGCTGGCGTTCCTTCGGGTTACCCTGCGGCTCACGGCGCCGGCCGCGGCCGGCGGCGCTGCCCTGGTGTTCCTCGGGATCGTGAATGAACTGACGGCCACCCTGCTGCTCTCCCCCAACGGAACGCGCACCCTGGCCACCGAGTTCTGGAGCAAGAGCAGCGAAATCGATTACGCCGGGGCCGCCCCCTATGCCCTGCTGATGATCCTGATCTCGGCGCCGATGACCTACCTTCTCTTCCAGCAGTCCAAGAAAGCAGCGGGACAGTGACCGAACAAAACCCCTCCCGGCTTCCGGAACCCCGGATCGCACCCTCCGTGGCGCCCAGCACCAACAGCCACCTGGAAGTCGAAGCCGTCACCAAGAACTTCGGGTCCCAAGCCGTCCTCAAAGGCGTCAACCTCTCCGTCGCGAAGGGCGGAACGACGGCGATCGTGGGCCCCTCCGGCTCAGGCAAGACCACCTTGCTGCGCTTGATCGCCGGCTTCGAGCACCCCGACACCGGCAGCATCTCCCTCGATGGCCGCAAGGTGGCCGGCGACGGCGTCTGGGTACCCGCGCACAAGCGGCACGTCGGCTATGTGGCCCAGGACGGCGCCCTCTTCCCGCACCTGACCGTCGGCCAGAACATCTCCTTCGGGTTGGACGCCGGCAAGCTCTCCGGCGGCCACCGCGGAGTCAAGGCCCGCGTCGCGGAGCTGCTCGAGATGGTCTCGCTGGATCCGGCTATGGCCAGGCGGCGGCCCCACCAGCTCTCCGGCGGCCAGCAGCAGCGCGTCGCGCTGGCCCGCGCCCTGGCCCGCGAGCCCGAGCTCATGTTGCTGGACGAACCGTTTTCCGCGCTCGACGCCGGGCTGCGCGTCGCCACCCGCCGCGCCGTCGGCAAGGTGCTCCACGACGCCGGTGTGACCACCATCCTGGTCACCCACGACCAGGCCGAGGCGCTCTCCTTCGCGGACCAGGTCGCCGTGATGCGCGGCGGCAAGCTCGCCCAGATCGGCAACCCGTTCGTGGTCTACACGCGCCCGGCGGACCGGGCCACCGCGGAGTTCCTGGGCGACGCCGTGATCCTCGACGCCTGGATGGAGGGCTCGCTGGCCACCTGCTCGCTGGGCGGCATTCCGGTCCGTCGGCCGCCGGCGCAGGGACGGGTGCAGCTCATGCTCCGGCCCGAGCAGATCCGGATCGCGGAGGATGGCCCCATCCGCGGCACCGTGGTGGACACGGACTACTTCGGTCCGGAGACCACGGTACGGCTCAAGCTGGCCGTTCCTCCGGTCCTGGCCGAGGGCGCCGTTGCCGACCACCGCTACCCCGGCGGCGGCGAGATCATCACCATCCGGCACTGGAACGCGTCGATCGCCCGGCCCGGCACCGAACTGTGCCTGCGGGTGGTGGGTGAGGCCGTGGCCTTCCCGATGGAAGACGCCGCGCAGGACTGAGCCCCGCCCGCGGGCGGGCGGACCTGCGGGCAGGCGGGCCCGCGGGCGGGCCTAGGTCCGCCCCGGCCTTCCGGCATAGGCTGGGGCGCATGACTGTTCAGCCAGCACTTCACCGTCAGCACTGTTCCGTGGCCGCTCCCACCCAATTGTGGCTCGACGCCGACGGCCGGCTGGCCGGCGGCGCATCCAGCGACAGCGCCGCGAACCGAGACGCGGCCGGCGGTGGCACGGCCGCCGTGACCGGCGCCGGCGACTGGTTCACCGGACTCTTGCACGGCGACACCCGGATGCTGTGCCGGGCAGAGGTGACCGTCAACGGCTTCGCCCCGGAACCGGCCACGGTCGAGGCCGCCCCCGGCGGTGTGCTCCGGGTACGTGGCCTCGTGCGCGGCATCGAGGGGCCCACCGAGGATCCCGCCGTCGAACTCCTGCAAACCTGGACCGTCACGCCCGGTGCCGTCCGTGTCTCACTGCGGCTGAGCACCTCGCTGGACGCCCTGGATGCCGAGGTTGAGGTGCGGCTGGCCGCTGACTTCACTGACATGGCCGCCATCCGGCTCGGCCGCTACCGCGAACCTTTGCAGCCCTCGGCGGCGGATGATTCCTCGCTGCGCTGGAGCGAGGGCGGCAAGACCCTGACCGTTTCCGCGCCCGGCAGGGTGGCCCGCGGCGAACGGCTGACCTGGCGCGGGACGGCCGGCCGGGGCAAGCCGATGGAGGCCGAATGGCAGGCGGTCCTGGCCGATACCGAGGACGCCGTGGTGGCCGCGCCGCTGCCGGCCTCCCGTCGAGTCCGGGCCGAGCCGGAGGGGGCGCTGGGCCTGCTCCTGGACAACTCCCTCGATGAACTCGACGGGCTCCGGCTGGCGAGCCGCAAGGCCCCCGATGCGCCTTTCCTGGCCGCCGGCGCTCCCTGGTACTTCACCCTGTTCGGCCGGGACTCGCTGTGGGCCGCGCGGCTGCTGCTGCCCTTCGACGCCGCCCTGGCCGCCGGAACGCTGCGCGCCCTGGCCGCGCACCAGGGCACCAAGACCGATCCCGCCGCGGCCGAGGAGCCGGGCAAGATCCTGCACGAACTGAGAGCTAAGGAACTCGTGCTGGAAAGCCAGGCCCTGCGGCTGCCCCCGGTGTACTTCGGCGCCGTGGACTCCACCCCGCTGTGGCTGTGCCTGCTGGGCGAGCTGGGACGCGCCGGCACCGATGACGCAGCGGTCCGTTCACTGCTGCCCAATGCCTCCCGCGCCGCGCAGTGGCTGCTGGCCGCAGGGGCTGCCGCCGGGAATACAGTCAACGGGGGCTTCCTGAGCTACCAGGACACCTCCGGCCATGGCCTGAGCAACCAGGGCTGGAAGGACTCCCGGGACGCGATGCAGTTCCGCGACGGCCGCCAGGCCGACGGCCCGATCGCGCTCTCCGAGGTGCAGGGCTACGCCTACCAGGCAGCCGTGGGGACGGCAGAACTCTTCGACTCGTACGGCGAACCCGGGGCCCAGGAGCTGCGCGACTTCGCCGAGGGGCTGAAGCGGAACTTCCGCGAGCGCTTTTGGGTTCAGGACGACGGCGGCCGGTTCCCGGCCATGGCGCTCGACGGCCACGGCGAACCGCTGGATATCCCGGGCTCCAACATGGGGCACCTGCTGGGCACCGGGATCCTGGACGCCGCGGAGGCGCGGCTCGTGGCGGACCGGCTGCTCAGCCCGGAGCTGTTCTCCGGCTACGGACTGCACACCCTGTCCCGGCGCGCGGCGGGATTCTGGCCCTTCAGCTACCACTGCGGCTCGGTCTGGAGCCACGACACCGCGATCGCGATCAGGGGCCTGCTCAGCGAGGGATTCACCGCCGAGGCACGGGTGCTGGCGGAAGGCCTGCTGACCGCCGCAGGGTCGTTCGGGCACCGGCTCCCGGAGCTCTTCGCCGGCGTCACCGCGGCCGAGTCGGGGCGCGCGGTGCCGTATCCGGCCTCCTGCCACCCGCAGGCGTGGTCCTCAGCCTCCGCGGTGGTGCTCGCCCAGGCGCTCGGCGTGGTGTTCTAGGGCGTCTGCTCCACCCGGGCCGGCAGGCCTCGCTCGGCCGGAAGTGCCGGCTCGGCCGGAGCCAGGTCCGCCGTCCGGGCGCCGCGCAGGCCATCGACCAGGACCACGATGCCGGTGACGGCCACCGCCAGGCCCAGCGAGGCGACCACGTCCGTCAGCCAGTGGTAGCCGAGGTAGAGCCGGCTGAACGCGACCAGCAACGTGCCGAGGGCGGCCCCCGAGAAGGCCAGCACCGCCGTCGAACGCCGCGCCGTGCGTGCGCCGGCGCTGCCCAGCAGCAGGTACACCAGAACCAGCAGGAAGACGCCGGTACCAAAGGTATGTCCGGAGGGGAAGGACAGGGCATCGTCGGGGCCCATCAGGAAGTCGGTAGCCGAGGGCCTGCCGCGCGCGACCTCGTGTTTGATCACGGTGGACACGCCGAAGGTGGCCGCCATGGCTCCGAGGAGCAGCGCCGGCCGCCAGATTTCGCGCTTCCGGACCGCCCAGCCGAGCGCGAGCAGGCCCCCGATGACCGTCATCCAGCTCGGCGAGGTCACCGTGCTGACGGCAGCCAGGATTCCCGTGGCGAGGGGCGACCGGTCCTCCACCAGGGCGTTGTGGACGCCGCCGTCGAGCAACGCGAGGCCCGAGTCCGTCTGGACTGCAGCCAGCATGAGCCAGAACACGGCCTCGCCGGCCACCAGCAGGCCGGCGGCGGCAAAGAACAGCGTGCGCTGCGAACGCTGGGTGGGGGCGGCGCCGCGCGACGCCCCGCGTTGGGTGGTAGGCATTGGGCTATTTTGCCACCCCGGGCTGTCGGGACCCCGGACAGTTACCGGGAAGTCGCTGAAGGTCCCGGATCCGGCCGCCGGCTTTGCGGGTACGGCGTTTCAAAGCGTGCGAGCATGTCCACGAAGCCGGCGATCTTCCGCTCCCGGGTGGCGGCTTGCTTGACCGAGTTGGTCCGGTAGATCAGCGCGAACCGGTTCACCGATGTCAGGACCTCAAACATCGCCTGCGCCCGAGGGTCCGCCGCTATCGCCGCGGCAAGGTCCTCCGGCACCTCGGCCGCGGCCTGGCCCGCATAGGCCGCCTCCCAGCGTCCGTCGGCCTTGGCGCTTTCGACGGCGGCGCGCCCGGCGGGGGCCATCCGGCCGGCCGCTTCGAGGCGACCGACGCGCTCGACGTTCCGCGCCGACCACACGCTTTTCGGCCCACGCCGGGTCATCCGCTGGAAGGAGGTCTCGGCATCCCGGCGCCTGCCCTGCCCGTCGATCCAGCCAAAGCACAGCGCCTCCTGCAGGGCCGCCTCGTAGTCCAGCTCGGTCACCGAGCCGCCCTTCTTGTGCAGCACCAGCCACACCCCGGGGCTGTCCGCGTGGTGCTGTTCCAGCCACCCGCGCCACTCGGCGGCGTCTTTCACCAGCAGTTCCCTTAGCTCAGCAGCCATGGCACCATTGTGCTCCCAGCCCCAAACCACCAGGGAGATACCAATGCTGCGTGTCCGCCCCATCCATTTCACCTCCCGCCTCGATGAGTGGGAGCGGCTGCTGACCGACCTGGGCATGGTCAAGACCGTCGACGAGCCCACCTGGCGGGAGTTCGACGCCGGCGCGGGCCGCCTGGCCCTGCACTTCGCCGAGGGGGGTTCGGCGGAGGACGGCACCACCTTCTTCGGCGTCGAGGTCGGCGACCTCGCGGAATTTGCCCGCCGGACCAACGAAGCCGGAGCCGCAGCCGGCGCCGGCGGCGGCACCGCCGCAGAGGTCATCGACGCCGACCACGGTTCCTCATGCCGGGTCTCTTCGCCGGATGGGTTCAGCTTCCTGGCCGACCCCGCCGCGCGCGCGTCCGACGGCACCTGGTCCACTTCCGCGGAGGCGGAGCCGGGGCTCACCGTCGTCGGCGTCTGGTTCGCTCAGGATCCGCGGGCGGCGACCCAAACCCTGCGCGACATCGGCGCCCGCCCCCGGCCGGTGCCGGGCGCCCCCGGCGTTGGCTACGCCGACGCCGACATCGCCGAAACGGAGGCGTTCACGGCGAAAAACGGCGGCGTCCTGATGGTCGGCGCCGCTGCCGGAACCGCGGCGGGCGCCGGGAGCGCCGGGCTGGCCTTCGAATACGACGGCGACCTTGACGCGCTGCGGGAGCGGCTCGCCGAGGCGGGGCATG
The DNA here is from genome assembly GCF_013359735.1 of Arthrobacter sp. C9C5. Classification (GTDB taxonomy): domain Bacteria; phylum Actinomycetota; class Actinomycetes; order Actinomycetales; family Micrococcaceae; genus Arthrobacter. Next base: position 154,834 of record NZ_JABFMX010000007.1, on the reverse strand, counting down.
ACGTTGCGGTGGTCGAGGAGGCCGCCGTGCCGCTGCTGCACGTGGGCAACCCCGATGCGGACGGCAGCGCCGCCCACCCCCACGCCCTGTGGATCTCCGCGGCCCCGGAGTCCGAATAGACAGGGTAACCACGCCCGGCGAACTCGGATGGGGTAGAACTTAACCATGAACGTTCGCACTCCCGACCCCAATCCCGGCTGGCTTTCCGACGAGGATCTCTTCGAGGCCCGCGGCCGGCTTCCCATGGTCTACGTCGAGGCCGTTCCGGTCCGGCTTGACCCGCTCGGGTTTGTGAACGAGGTCGGCACCCTGCTGCAGGCCGACGAGGACGGCACCATGATCCGGTCCCTGGTTTCCGGCCGGGTGCTGTACCGCGAGACCATCCGGGCGGCTTTGTTGCGCCACATGGAAAAGGACCTTGGCCCGCTCGCCTTCCCGCAGCTGCCGATCAGCCCGGTCCCCTTCACGGTGGCCGAATACTTCCCGTCCCCGTCCCACACCGGCTTCACCGACGACCGGCAGCACGCCGTCGCCCTGGCCTACATCATCCCCGTCACGGGCGAATGCTCTCCGCGGCAGGACGCCCTGGAACTGACCTGGATGACGCCGGAGGAAGTGATGAGTTCGGACGTGCAGCTGGAGTTCAGCGGCGGCCGCGGCGCCCTGATCCGGCAGGCACTGGCGTTCGCGGGCGTCGGCCACTAGGGAGTCTGCCCGGAGCAGCTGGACCGCCCCGGGACGCCCGGGCCACCCCGGCGTCCCCGACTTCGCGCCCCGGTCTTTGTAGACTGTTGAGCGGACCGAAAGAGAAGTTAAGGACTCCAGATGACCCACCCCACAGCCTCACTGAACTACAGCGAACGGCAGGCGGGATCTCTGCAGACCGGGGATCTGCTGCTCCTGCCCGACGCCACGCGCACCGCCGAAATCCAGCGCGTGGACGTCGACAACGACGATTTCGGTTCCCCCGCCATCGTGCGCGCCACCCTCACCGGGGGCGGCGTGCTGCGGATCGCCGCCGGCTCCGTGGTCCTGGTCCGGGACGCCGCGCCCGGGGCCCCGGAGCTGTCCCCTGCGGACGACGCCGGCCGCCAGGATGACGATGCCCCGGACGCCGGTTCCGACAAACCCGCCTCTCCCTCCGCGGACGACGCCGGCCCGGAACTGCAGGTGGTCCCGCCCCGTCCCGCGGAGGACGGCAGCCCGACGTCGGCGCCCGCCGTCGTCGTCCCGCCGCCGCCGGTGGTCCCGCCGGCCGTCAGTGGACCGAGCGAAGCGGATCTGGCCTTGATCCCCATCGCGGAGGGAACTCCGGAATCCGTCGTGGGGGCCGCGGCCGAGGCCCACCCCGATGCTCTGGGCGTGCTGTTGCTCAGCGACCGGCTCACCAAGGGCATCAACACCAAGTCCGGCAGCTGCCTCAAGGACCTCAGCGATCTGGCGCATGAACTGTTCGTTGTGCTCAAGGACGCCGACAACGCCCTTGCCGTCGCGGACCTGCTCAATGTGCTGCCCTTCGACGGGAACCCCGGCCGCTGGGCGTCGGTGGAGGCCTCGCTCGCGCTGGCGAGCTACATTTGCCGCCAGCGCGGGGAAGAGGAACGCGCCGCCGTCTATGAGAAGTTCCTGCGGGCGCCGGACGCCATGGAGACGGACCCGTTCAAGTCGCGGATCAACGCCAAGATGCGCCAGCGCTCGCTCAACGAGCCAAATCTGTACGACAAGGAAATCTTCCGCGCCATCGACAATTCCAACCCGGATGCGGAGCGGGAGTGGCGGTTGCTGCGGCTCGAGGCGCTCCTCTTCCTGCGCGCGCACGGCGGCTCGCAGACCATCGGCGGCCCGGAAATTGAACGCCGGATCAGCAACGAACTCGAGTCCGTCCGCGGCTGAGCGCTACGGCCGAACGCGGCCCGCACGGGCGATCCGTGGACGATTGGCCCTACCCGGTCAGGGCCGGGCGGGGTAAATTCAGCCCCATGACGAACAATCTCAGCGTGGTGATCAACTCTGACGCGCCGCAGGTCTGGACGATGCTGCGCGAACCCGCGAAGGTGGCCCAGTGGCACGGCTGGGAGGCCGACGACCAGGCCGCCGAGATCGACGCGATCTACTTCAGCCCCAACGTGGTCGAGAGCGCGGACCACACCTCCCTCGTCGTCGACGGCGGCGACGTCTTCACCCTGAAACCGGTCCCCGCCGGCACGGAGGTCAGCATGACGCGCGCGGCGATCGACCACAATTCGGAGTGGGCGGCCTGGGACGAGGACATCACCCAGGGCTGGCTGACCTTCCTGCACCAGCTCCGTTTCGCCCTCGAACGCCACCCGCACGGCAAACGGCGGACGTTCTTCTTCTCAGTGCCCGGGACGGGAGGCTCCGCGATCGACAAACTCGGCCTGGCCGACGTGCCCGCGCCGGGCGAGACGTACTCGCTGACCCTGGCCACCGGGGAGGAGATTGCCGGGAAGGTCTGGTTCCGGAGCAACCACCAGGTGGGCCTGACCGTGCACGGGTACGCCGAGCACGGCGACGGCCTCGTGATCGTGGCGGACCAGCCCGCCATCCCCGAGCTCCGGCCCGACGGCGGCTCCCTGGTGATCGTCTCCACCTACGAGCTCGGCGCCCACCAGCTGGAGGTCATCCGCAACTACTGGGACAGCTGGAGGGCTGAGAACTACCCCACATCGGACCCGCTGCACTAAGGGTTCCGCGGTGTTAGCTGGCACACTTGAACGGTGCCAGCGAATCCTGACTTTGCGTCCTTGCCCCCCGAGCCTGCCCGGCAGGCGGAGTTTTCCTTCCGGGTGGGCAAGCGCCTGAGCGAAACCTGCGCGCCGTCGGGCCAGCAGGTGGCGGCGAACGGCGGGGAATTCCTGGGCCGCACCGGCACCATCACCACCCCGCACGGCGAGATCCAGACGCCGGCGTTCATCGCCGTCGGAACCAAGGCCACGGTCAAGTCCGTGCTGCCCGAGGCCGTCGCCGACCTCGGCGCGCAGGCCGTGCTGGCCAACGCCTACCACCTGTACCTGCAGCCCGGCGCGGACGTCCTGGACGAGGCCGGCGGGCTGGGTGCCTTCATGAACTGGCGCGGACCCACGTTCACGGACTCGGGCGGCTTCCAGGTGATGAGCCTGGGGTCCGGGTTCAAGAAGGTGATCGACATGAAGTCGGTGGACCACTCCGGACCGGACGACGCCGTCGCGCCCGGCAAGGAACGCCTGGCCCACGTGGACGAGGAGGGCGTCTGGTTCAAAAGCCACCTCAACGGCGACCGGCACCGCTTCAGCCCCGAGATCTCGATGAACGTCCAGCACCAGATCGGCGCGGACATCATGTTCGCCTTCGACGAGCTGACCACGCTGCAGAACTCCCGCGGCTACCAGGAGGAGTCCCTGGAGCGCACCCGCCGCTGGGCCGAACGCTGCATCACCGAGCACTTCCGGCTCACGTCCGAGCGTGCCGGGAAACCGTACCAGGCGCTTTTCGGTGTAATCCAGGGCGCCCAATACGAGGACCTGCGCCGCAAGGCCTGCCGGGATCTCGGCGCGATGAACTTCGACGGCTTCGGCATCGGCGGGGCGCTGGAGAAGGAAAACCTGGGCACGATCGTGCGCTGGTGCAATGAGGAACTGCCGGAGAACAAGCCGCGGCACCTGCTGGGCATCTCCGAGCCGGACGACATTTTCACCGCGATCGAAAACGGCGCGGACACCTTCGACTGCGTCTCCCCCACCCGGGTGGCCCGCAACTCGGCGTTCTACCACCCCACCGGCCGGTACAACCTCTCCGGCGCCATGTACAAGCGCGACTTTGGCCCGCTGCAGGAGGGCTGCGACTGCTACGCCTGCCTGAACTACTCCCGGGCCTACATCCATCACCTGTTCAAGGCCAAGGAGATGGTCTCGGCCACCCTGATCTCGATCCACAACGAGCGCTTCGTGGTGAAAATGGTCGACGACGCCCGCCTCGCCATCGAGGCCGGCACCTTCTTCGAGTTCAAGGCCGAGACCCTGGGCCGGTATTACTCCTAGGCACTTCGGATATCCTGACCGGATGCTCATCGAGATCCCTGCCGCAGACGGCACAGCCGAGGCCCTGGTGGCCCGCCCCTCCACCGGCACGGGCCCCTTCCCGGGCGTCCTCCTCTACATGGACGCCTTCGGCCTGCGCCCGCGCATCCAGGACATGGCGCAGCGCATCGCCGACTGGGGCTACGTCGTCCTGGCCCCGAACGTCTTCTACCGCGAAGGAACGGCAGCCGAGTTGGCCCCGGACCTGGACATGACCACGCCGGAGGGACGCGAGGCGGCGGGCGCGGCCGCCTTCCCGCGGGTCGGACGCCTCACCACGGACAAGGCGCTGCCGGACATCGACGCGTGGCTGGATGCCCTGGGCAGGCTCGACGGCATCGCCCCCGGCCCGGTCGGCGTCACGGGCTACTGCATGGGCGCACGGCTTGCTGTCCGCACCGCCACCGCCCACCCGGACGCTGTGGCTGCGTGCGGCGGCTTCCACGGCGGCGGCCTGGCGACCGACGAGCCCGACAGCCCCCACCTGGGACTCGGCAACGCCCGTGCCCGGTTCGTCTTCGGCCACGCCGATCATGATCGGAGCATGGATCCTGACGCGGTTGCCCGGCTGGGCCAGGCCCTGGACGCGGCCGGCCTGAAGGCTGCCAACGAAATCTACGCGGGGGCACCCCACGGCTATTGGATGGCGGACACCTCCGCCTTCCATCCGGAGGCCACGGAACGGCACTTCCGCGAGCTCCGCGAGCTCCTCGACGGGACGCTCAAGGCCTGACGGACGGCCCGCCCCTTAGCCGTTTCGACGGTTCCCTGCGAGCTGCGGAGCTAGACCGCTCCGTAGCTCGGTTCGCGCTTCTTCACCCAGCCAATGGCGAGCGAGGTCAAGGGCACGAAGGCAAACTCCACGAGGGTCTTGTAGAGGAATCCAACGAGGACGTAGTTCACGAACATCGCCACGTCGGTAATCCCAATCACGGACGCAGCGATGCTGCAGAAGATCAGCGTGTCCACGAACTCGCCGGCCACGGAGGACCCCATGATGCGGGCCCACAGGGACTTCTCCCCCGTCCGGGCCTTCATCTTCACCAGGATCCAGGAGTTGATCGTCTGGCCGGCGAAAAAGGCCAACAGGGAGGCGAGCACGATCTGCGGTACCGGGCCCAGGGCGCCTTCCAGCGCGGACTGCTTGGCGGCCCCGTACTCGTCGTCGAAGCCGGGCAGCGCGATGATGACCCAGTAGCAGAGGGACGCGAAGGCTGACAGCGCGAAGCTGGTGATGATCGCTTTGCGCGCCACCTTGAAGCCGTAGACCTCGCTGATGACATCGCCCAGAATGTAGGCCAGCGGGAAGAGGAAGAACCCGCCGTCGGTGATGATCGGGCCGATCGCCACGCCCTTGGAGGCCCCGATGTTGGACAGGATCAGCACCACTGCCATGACGGCCAGCATGATGCCGAAGTACGGGGAACCGATCGAGGCGAACTTCGGCGGGGCGGCAGCCGGAAAGGTCTTGGCGGAAGTCATGGGCATTCCATTCGTAGTGGTTCGCTCGGCGGCCCGCAACACGTGAACGGGCGTGGGACGGCCGGCTGTATTAGCACTGGAAGGCCCCGGCTGCACTAGCCCGGGCCCGCCTCCATTCTCGCACCTGCCCGCCGCACCCCCGGCGCCCGCCCCGGGAGTTACAGCGCCGGCGCAAACGACGACGGCGGGCCGCCGGCTCCGGGACCGGTCCCGTAGCCGGCAACCCGCCGTCGTCCGCGGTGCGAACCCTAGCGGCGCGAGGCGTCTACGAGGTTCTTGCCGTCGTCCTCACGGGCCGCCGCGGGCTCCCAGGCATGGCCCTGCTCGTGGTCCAGGTGCGTGGACTTCTTGTTCTTCAGCGCGAAGATGTAGACCAGCAGCGAGATGCCGATGGCCACCGTGACGTAGGTGAAGAACAGTTCTTCCTGGCCGGCCTTCTGCAGAGCAGCGCCGATCAGCGGGACGGTGCCGCCGAAGAGCGAGTTGGCGATCGCGTAGCCCAGCCCGACGCCGAGGGCGCGGATGGAGGCGGGGAACAGTTCGGCCTTCACCAGGGCGTTGATGGAGGTGTAGCCGCCCACAATCAGCAGGCCACCCATCATCAGCAGGAATGCCGTGAGCGGATCCTTGGTGCCGGCCAGGGCGGAAAGTAGCGGCCAGGTGAACAGGACGCCGGTGATGCCGAACCAGAGCAGGAGCGGCTTGCGGCCCACCTTGTCCGAGATGATGCCGTAGACCGGCTGGAGCAGCATGAAGATGAACAGTGCCCAGAAGTTGATCACCGAGGTGTCCGTCTTGGCGATGCCCGAGGTGTCATTCATGAACTTCAGGATGAAATTGGTGTACGTGTAGAACGCCACGGTGCCGCCGAGCGTGATGCCGATGCAGATCATCAGCGGCTTCCAGTAGCTGGTGAACAGCAGCTTCATGGTGCCGGGCTGCGCCTGACCGGCCACCGCGGGGGCCTTGGCGGCCTCGATCTGTTCGGCCGAGACGGTCTCCTCCATGGAGCGCCGAAGCCAGAGCACCACGAGGGCCGCAACGCCGCCGATCGCGAACGGGATCCGCCAGCCCCATTCGCCCAGGTCTGCCTTGGGCATGACGTTCTGCAGGATGACGAGGACCAGCAGGGCCAGCATCTGGCCGCCGATCAGCGTGACGTACTGGAAGCTGGAGAAGAAGCCGCGGCGCTTGGTGGTGGCAGCCTCGGACATGTAGGTGGCGCTGGTGCCGTACTCGCCGCCCACCGAGAAACCCTGGATCACGCGGATGAGGACCAGCAGGATCATTGCCCACAGGCCGATTTGCTGCTGCGTGGGCAGGATGGCGATGGCGAAGGAGCCGGCGGACATCATCGTCACGCTCAGTGTCAGGGCTGCCTTGCGGCCCTTGCGGTCGGCGTAACGGCCGAAGAACCACGCGCCGATCGGGCGCATCAGGAAAGACGTCGAGAAGACCGCCATCGCCTCAAGGCCGGCCTGGAGCTCGTCCTTGGAATTGAAGAAGTGCGACTGGAAGTAAGCCGCAAAGACTGTGTAGACGTACAGGTCGTACCACTCGACGAGGTTGCCGGCCGAGCCTTTGAGGATGTTGCCGACGGCTTTCCGGGTCTGGGCCGCTTCGGACAGTTGGGTGCTCATCAATGAACCTTCCTGGATCCGGCGCCGCAAGTGAGCAACGCCGTCCGCCACCCTATTCCCGGTGATCCAGAACACTTGGGTTTTGGTCATATTGGTCATACGCACAATGCGACCGTTTTTCCCCGAGTGGCAGGATGGGTCCATGACTTCTTACGCCGTGGACAACGTGACCTCCGACGCCAGCGCCTACCCCGCCGTCGCCCTGACCATCGCCGGCTCCGAGGCCACCGGCGGCGCCGGCGCGCAGGCGGACCTGAAGACCTTCCAGGAGCTCGGCGTCTTCGGCATCGCGAACCTGACCTGCATCGTGTCCTTCGATCCAAAGGACAACTGGAACCACCGCTTCGTCCCGGTGGACCAGCAGGTCATCGCCGACCAGCTGGAAGCGACGACGGCGGCCTACGGCGCCGCGTCCGGCGCACGGTCCGTGCTGGACACGGTGAAAATCGGCATGCTGGGCAGCCCGGCGACAATTTCCACGGTGGCGTCGGCGCTGGCCGACTCTGCTTTCCGGAACGTGGTGCTGGACCCGGTGCTGATCTGCAAAGGCCAGGAGCCGGGCCACGCCCTGGACACCGATCAGGCGCTCAAGGCACAGATCCTGCCGCTGGCCACCTTCGTCACGCCGAACCACTTTGAGGCCGAGTCGCTCTCCGGGCTGGAGATCACCGATGTCGACTCGCTCAAGGCCGCGGCCGTCCGCATCCACGAACTCAGCGGCGCCGCGGTACTGGCCAAGGGCGGCGTGCGCCTGGCCGGGCTCGACGCCGTGGACGTCTACTACGACGGCGAGACGCTGGAGGTCCTCTCCGCCCCGAAGGTGGGCGAGGTCGCAGTTTCCGGCGCCGGCTGTTCGCTGGCCGCCGCGGTGACGGCCGAGCTGGCCAAGGGCGCGACGCCGCTTGAGGCCGCCCGCACGGCGAAGGACTTCGTCACGGCGGGGATCCGGAACCGGGTGGCCTCCGGCGCCCCCTTCGACGCGCTCTGGCAGGGCGGCCCGCGCTAGGCCTTCCTGTCGGGCTATTGCCTGCAGAATCTGAGGGAGGGCTTCATGATGAGCGGGGGTCTGCCACCCTGCCCATGAACAGCGGCAGCCCGGTCTCGACGTGGACGATTTCGTAGAGGAACGGCCTGTCGAAACGGATCGTGTGCGTGAAGGCGGCTCCGCTCACCGCACGCGCGTTGATCTGGGTCACGGCGGCGGCAATCGTGCCCTTCTCCGCCACGGTGATGTTAGCGGACTGGCCGGCCTGCGTGATCTTGAGGCCGTGCTGGATCGCGTCGAAGCCCGTCTCGGTCTCGAGCATGTCCCGCAGGCCGAGGCCTGTGAAGACCTTCCGCAGTTCGAAGGTGCTCTTGTGGTCCCACTGCGGCAGGGAGACCTGCGTCGGCGACGGGGAAGCCGCGTCAAGGGCCCGTGCAGCGTCGGCAAGGTATGGCACCCCGGTGCCGGGAGCCCCGGAATCCGGCAGAACCAGCCGCATCACGAATCCGTCGGCGTAGGGAAGATCAACGCCCTGCCAGCCCTCGCCCCGGGCGAACGCGAGCTCCTGGACGCCGGACATTGTGGGGACGGAAACCTGCTCGCCGGCCGCCGTCGTGAAGGGACGGTCTGCGGTGTCCGCCGGGTCGAACGGCACCTTCCAAGCGGAGGCGAAGTACACGGCGTTGAGCACGCTGAAGGTGTTCTTGCGGCGGTATCCCGCGGGGGCCTTCTTGATCCGTCCGCCGGTGTTTTTGTTCACCCAGGCGTCGATCGCCGGCTTGGTGGTGTCCTCGTCCTGAAAATCCACCGGGTACACGCCTGTCCCGTAGTACCGGGCCAGGGATCGCAGGTAACCCTCCCCGGTGGGCACGCCCTTATCCACGAAGAGGCCGTTGGCGGTGTGCAGGACCGGCCGGCGCGGAGGGTTCTTTTCGTCGACCGACCCGGGGTCGCCGTCGAAGGCCTCCAGGGACGCGAGCAACGCAGCCAGGGCCTCGTCGCGGTGCTGGGCGGGGAGGCCCAGGACTTTGTCCATCTCGGCGGCCGTTGCCCCGGCCGCACCTGTACGCAGCATGGCCAGGGCAATCAGCAGGCTGCCCGGGGACGAGACCACGTTGCCGTTTCCGGCCTCCCCGCCGTCCGCCAGGAGCGCGGCGCCAAGTTTCCGCGCCGACGCCCCGAGCTGGGCCAGCTCGGCCGGGTAGGCGGAGCGGTCCGCCGAAACGCGTTCGACGCCGTCGGCCTTCAATAGCGTCGGCGGCGCGGCCGAACAGGCCGAGAGGACCAGCGCCAAGCCCGCCGCGGCAGCAATAAAGCGTGCCGGAATCTTCTGTTTCATCGCGCCCCCAAGGCCCGTACAACCGCGTGGAACGGCGAAGATCCGCCTACGGTCAGTCAAGCACCGGCACCGGCAAAGCGCGACCACACCCGGGTCACGATTTGACGCCGTTTGCCGGCGCCGCGCGGCGTGCAGACCGGCGCCTCGCGGTTCCTCGGGGCCCGTCAGCGCCGCGGGATGTTTCGCAGGTTGCTCCGGGCCATACTCACGGCCTCGCCGGCGCCCCGGTTGAGGACCACCTTGGACATCGCCGTGGCGAAGCCCAGGATCTGCGCGCCCTTGATCTTCGGCGGAATCGAGAGTGCCTTGGGATCAGTGATCAGCTCCACGAGGGACGGCCCGGGGTGCGCGAACGCCTCCCGGTAGGCGGCCTCGATCCTGGACGGATCCGTGACGCGGACGGCGTGGAACCCCAGGGCCCGGGCAACGTCCGCGTAGTTGGCGTCCGGGACGTCGACGCCGAAATCGGGCAGCCCGTCCACCAGCATCTCCAGCTTGACCATGCCCAGGGTGGAGTTGTTGAAGACCACCACGTTGACCGGCAGCCGGTGGGCCGCGACCGTGATCAGCTCGCCCAGCAGCATGGACAGGCCGCCGTCGCCGGAGACCGAGACCACCTGGCGTCCCGGGTAGGCGAGCTGGGCGCCGATGGCATGCGGCAGCGCGTTGGCCATGGAACCGTGCAGGTACGAGCCGATCAGCCGCCGGGTGCCCAGCGGGTTGATGTACCGCGCGGTCCAGACATTGCACATGCCCGTGTCCGCCGTGAAGACCGCGTCCTCCGCCGCCACCTGGTCCAGCAGCGAGGCCGCGTACTCCGGGTGGATGGGCTCGGTCTTCTCGACCTTGCGGGTGTACGCCCCGACGGCCTTGTTCATCAGCCGGTCATGCTTCTTGAGCATCGCGTCAAGGAAGCGGCGGCTCTTCTTCGGCTTCAGCAGGGGCATGAGGGCCGCGAGCGTCGGCAGCACGTCGCCATGCACGGCGACGTCGACGTCGGTCCGCCGGCCCAGGTTCTGCGCGGCGCGGTCCACCTGCGCCGTCCGGGTCCCGGGCAGGAACTGGTCGTAGGGGAAGTCCGTGCCCAGCAGAATCAGCAAGTCCGCGTCCTCAATGCCCTCGGCCGCGGCGCCGTAGCCGAGCAGGCCGGTCATGCCGATGTCGTAAGGGTTGTCGTACTGCATGAAGTCCTTGCCGCGCAGCGAGTGCCCGATCGGCGCGGCGAGCAGTTCGGCCAGGGCCATGACCTCGTCGTGCGCGCCGTCGACGCCGGCTCCGGCGAAGATGGCCACCTTCCCGGCGTCGTTGATGGCGTCCGCCAGCTCCCGCACGCTGGCGGGGTCCGGCACCATTGCGGCCGGCCGGAAGGCTGCCGGCGCGGGGGTTTCGGCGGTCGCCTCCAGCCCCGCAATGTCGCCGGGGAGGGTCACGACGGCGACGCCGCGGAGCGCGACGGCGTGCTGGATGGCGCTGTGCATCACCCGCGGCGCCTGTTCGGCGGTGCTGATGAGCTCGGAGTACACCGAGCATTCGTTGAAGAGCCGGTCCGGGTGGGTTTCCTGGAAGAAGCTGCTGCCGATCTGCTTGCTCGGGATGTGCGAAGCGATGGCAAGCACCGGGGCGCCGGATCGGTTGGCATCGTAGAGGCCGTTGATCAGGTGCAGGTTGCCCGGACCGCAGGAGCCGGCGCAGACCGCGAGCCGGCCGGTCAGCTGGGCTTCCGCCGCTGCGGCGAAGGCCGCGGCCTCCTCGTGCCGGACGTGGATCCAGTCGATTCCGCCCTTCGCCGCTCCGCCGGTCTTCCGGACGGCGTCGACGATCGGATTGAGGCTGTCGCCAACAATCCCGTAGATCCGCTGCACGCCGGCAGCCTGGAGTTGTTCGACAAGCTGGGTGGCAAGTTCCTTGGCCATGGGTGCACGCTCCCGCGAGGTGGATCGATGAGCTGACACTGGCCAATATAGTCCGCCCGCCTGTCAGCCAGGCCCAGAGAACGCTCCCTCAGCTTCCGCAACAGATCAACAAACGCCCCCTCAGCCGATGCGCAGATGCGTCACGCTGAAACCGCCGTACCTGCGGGAGCGTCAGACAATAACCGGCCGGACCTGCAGGAGCGACAGACAGTGACCGGCTGCAACTGCGGGAGCATCGGACCGGAAACTACAGGACCTGAGGGAGCGTGCCGGGTCCCGTCGAACTCAGTTCCCGGAGTGCGCCTGCAGGAACGAGTAGACCTCGGTCTCGTCCACGCCGGGGAAGGCACCGGGCGGCATCGCGGCGAGCAGGTGCGAGTGGGCGCGGGCCGACGGCCAGGCGTTGCCGGCCCACTCCGAGGCCAGGGCGGCCGGCGGACGCTTGCAGCAGCTCTCGTCCGGACAGGTCGACTTGGACCGCTCCGTCGTGTCGCGGCCGCGGAACCACTTGACCTGAGCGTAGGGCACCCCCACGGAGAGCGAGAACTCCCCGTTAGCGGAACGCTCCGTCCGGGCCGTGCACCAGTAGGTCCCGGCCGGGGTGTCGGTGTACTGGTTGTAGGCGCTGAACTTGTCCGGCACGTCGAACACCACGCGGGAGGTCCAGTTCTTGCACGAGGGCTGGCCCTCGATGGCGCCGGTGTGGTCCTGCGGGAACGTCACGCCGTCGTTCTCGTAGGCCTTGTAGATGATGCCGCTCTTATGCGTCTTCTGGAAGTGCGTGCGCAGGTCCAGGTGCTGCGTGGCGAGGTTGGTGAAGCGGTGCGCCGCTGTCTCGTAGGACACGGCGAACGCGTCCCTAATGTCCTCCACCGCGATTTCCTTGGCCGCCTTGGCGCGTCGCAGGAACTCCACGGTGGCCTGCTCCGGCAGCAGCAGCGCGGCGGCAAAGTAGTTGGTGGCGACGCGCTGCATCAGGAAATCGCCGTAGTTGGTGGGCGTCTGGTGGCCCAGCACGTAGTGGCCCAGGGCCTGCAGCAGCACCGAACGCGGGTCGTGGTCGCTCCGGGCGTTCTGCGTGAGGTAAATCCGGCGGTTCTTGAGGTCTGTCACCGAGCGGGTGGAATGCGGCAGGTCGCCCACATGGTGCAGGCTGAACCCAAGGTGCCCGGCGATGTCGGCGATGACGTGGTGGGACAGCGGGCCGGAGGTGTGGCCCACCGACGCCAGCACCTTCTGCGCCTCCGCCTCGTATTCCGGGAAGTAATTGTTCCGCTCCCGCATCATGGCCCGCAGTTCACCGTTGGCGCGCCGGGCCTCCTCCGGCGTCGCGACCTGCTCGTTGAGGCGGCGCTCCAGCTCATGCTGCAGCCCCACCATGGACTCCAGCACGTCCATCGGCAGCCGGGAACTGATGCGGATCTTGGGCAACTTCAGGGACTCGTAGATGGGACTGCGCTGGTAACGCTCCAGCTCAATCTCCAAGGCCGCACGGCGGTTGGGCGGTTCCGCGCCGAGCAACTCGTCGATGCTGACGCCCAGCGCCGCCGCGAGCTGCTGGAGCAGGCCGAGTTTGGGCTCGCGCTTGCCGTTCTCGATCAGGCTCAGCTGGCTGGGTGCCGTTCCCACCGTGGCGCTCAGGTCATCGAGCGTGAGCCCGGCCGCCTTGCGCAGGTGCCGGACCCTTCGGCCCATGCTGATGACATCCACCTCCGGTTCGGCGGGGAGGGACGGGGGCACTGCCTGACGGTTCCAGCTGCTTGGATGCATTTCTTGAGAATACGGGAAGAAGTGCATTTCTTTCCATAGATTTCCCCTAGTAACCCCCTTGAAAGTAAAGAAAAGTAGATCTCACGGAAAGATTCACTACCCCGGAACAACCTGCCAGGACTTGCAGAGACGCAGACTGTCGGGCCGGGACCCATCAAGGAGACAAAGATGACTGCAGCATTTGAGCCCACCCAGCAGCCGTCCGGCCAGGACACAACAGAGCAGGCCGCCGCCCTGGAGCTCGAGTGGGCTGCCAACCCCCGCTGGGAAGGTGTCACTCGGGATTACTCGGCGTCCGACGTCGTCCGCCTCCGCGGCCGCGTCTCCGAAGAACACACGCTGGCCCGCCGCGGTTCCGAGAAGCTGTGGAAGCAGCTCACCGAGGAGCACAAGGAGGGCAAGTACACCAACGCCCTCGGCGCCCTGACCGGCAACCAGGCCGTGCAGCAGGTCAAGGCCGGCCTCCGCGCCATCTACCTCTCCGGCTGGCAGGTTGCCGCCGACGCCAACAACTCCGGCCACACCTACCCGGACCAGTCCCTGTACCCGGCCAACTCCGTTCCCACGGTGGTCCGCCGCATCAACAACGCCCTGCTCCGCGCCGACCAGATCGAGTTCTCCGAAGGCATCCAGACCGTCGAGGACTGGATGGTGCCGATCGTGGCCGACGCCGAGGCCGGCTTCGGCGGACCGCTGAACGCGTACGAACTGATGAAGTCCATGATCCAGGCCGGCGCCTCGGGCGTGCACTGGGAAGACCAGCTCGCCTCGGAGAAGAAGTGCGGCCACCTCGGCGGCAAGGTCCTGATCCCCACCCAGCAGCACGTCCGGACGCTGAACGCGGCCCGTCTCGCCGCCGACGTCGCCGGCACACCGTCGGTCATCATCGCCCGCACCGACGCCGAGGCAGCCACCCTGATCACCTCCGACGTCGACGAGCGCGACCAGGAATTCATCACGGGCGAACGGACCGCCGAAGGCTTCTACAAGGTCCGCAACGGGATCGAACCCTGCATCGCCCGGGCCAAGGCCTACGCCCCGTACTCCGACCTCATCTGGATGGAGACCGGCACCCCGGACCTGGAGCTGGCCCGCAAGTTCGCCGAATCGGTCAAGGCCGAGTTTCCGGACCAGATGCTTTCCTACAACTGCTCGCCGTCGTTCAACTGGCGCAAGCACCTCGACGACGCCACGATTGCGAAGTTCCAGCGCGAGCTCGGCGCCATGGGCTTCACCTTCCAGTTCATCACCCTGGCCGGCTTCCACGCCCTGAACTACTCGATGTTCGACCTCGCCCACGGTTACGCCCGGGAAGGCATGAGCGCTTACGTCGAGCTGCAGGAAAAGGAATTCGCCTCCGAAGCCCGCGGCTACACCGCCACCAAGCACCAGCGCGAAGTCGGAACCGGCTACTTCGACGACATCGCCACCGCGCTCAACCCGAACGCATCCACCCTGGCCCTGGTGGGATCCACCGAAGAAGGCCAGTTCCACTAACTCACGACGGCGGCCTTGCGTCCGGCCTTCGGTCCGGCATTGCTCTGCCTGCTATTCCCCGTGTCCGGGTCCGACCTCGCTGAGCGAGGACGGGCCCGGACACAGGGCCCCTTTTACGCAGGCTGCCGCAATCCCGGCACCTTCGGCCTCGCGCTTGAGTCACCATTCGCCGTCGACCTTGCTTCTTCTCTAAGGAGAGATTGAAATGAACAGCTTCACTGACAACTTCACTATCAACGGGGTTACGTTGACCGCACAGCCGATTTGCCGGCAAAGCGAGGTTCTTACTCCGGACGCGCTGGCCTTTGTTGCCAAGCTGCACCGGGCGACGGCGGAGCGCCGGCAGGAGCTGTTGCGGGCCCGGCAGGAACGCCGCCAGCAGATCAGCAAGGGCCAGGACCCGCGTTTCCTTCCCGAGACCGAGTCCATCCGCAACGACCCGGAGTGGCGCGTCGCTCCCCCGGCACCGGGCCTGGCGGACCGCCGGGTCGAGATCACCGGCCCCGTGGACAAGAAGATGACCATCAACGCGCTCAACTCCGGCGCCAAGGTGTGGCTCGCTGACATGGAGGACTCCTCCACCCCTTCATGGCGCAATGTGATCCAGGGCCAGCTGAACCTCACCGACGCGCTGGAGCGCCGGATCGACTTCACCTCCCCGGAAGGCAAGGAGTACAAGCTCCGCGCCGCCGACGAGCTGCCCACGATCGTGGTCCGGCCCCGCGGCTGGCACCTGCCGGAAAAGCACATGCTCATTGACGGCACTCCGGTGGCCGGCGGCATTGTGGACTTCGGCCTGTACTTCTTCCACAACGCCCGCCGCCTGATCGCCCAGGGCAAGGGGCCGTACTTCTACCTGCCGAAGATCGAGAACCATCTCGAGGCGCGGCTGTGGAACGACATCTTCGTCTTGGCCCAGGACCTGCTGGGGATCCCGCAGGGCACCATCCGCGCCACGGTGCTGATCGAAACCATCACCGCCGCGTTCGAGATGGAGGAGATCCTCTACGAACTGCGCGAGCACGCCGCAGGCCTGAACGCCGGCCGCTGGGACTACATCTTCTCGCTGATCAAGAACTTCCGCACCCGTGGACCGCGCTTTGTCCTGCCGGACCGCGGCCAGGTCACCATGACGCAGCCATTCATGCGTGCCTACACCGAACAACTGGTGCGGGCCTGCCACAAGCGCGGCGCCATGGCGATCGGCGGCATGGCCGCGGCCGTCCCCAACCGCAAGGACGAGGAAGCCAACGCCATCGCCTTCGAGAAGGTGCGCGCCGACAAGACCCGCGAGGCGGCCGACGGCTTCGACGGCTCCTGGGTGGCGCACCCGGACCTGGTGCCGGTGTGCCGCGAGGTGTTCGACGGCGTCCTCGGCGACCGTCCGAACCAGCTGGACCGCCTCCGCGAGGATGTCACGCCGGATGACCGCGCACTGATCGACATCTCCTCCACCACGGGCACGATCACCGAGCAGGGCGTGCGGAACAACATCGAGGTGGGCATCCGCTACATCGAGTCCTGGCTGCGCGGCAACGGCGCGGTGGCCATCCACAATCTGATGGAGGACGCCGCCACCGCGGAAATCTCCCGCTCGCAGCTGTGGCAGTGGATCTTCTCCCGGGCCATCACGGACGCGGGCGATGTCATCACCCGCGAGTGGGTGGAGGACATGCTGGATGAGGAATTCGCCAAGCTGGAACGCTTCGAGGGCGACCGCTTCGCCGATGCCAGGGACATCTTCGAGGAGGTCACGCTCGGCAACGAATTCCCCGCCTTCCTGACGCTGCCGGCCTACGACCGCTTCCTGCACGAAGCCCGCGACGGCGCCGACACCGCAGCCAGCTGCGAGGACCTGGTGGCCGTCTAGCCGCCCGGCCCGGTGCGGGCGCCGCTCACAGCGTCCGCACCCGGCCCCGGCCCCGCAAGAATTCCGTCCGCCGGGCTGCCATGCCCTTCGCAACAGGCTCCCCGAAATCCGGGGCGGCAGCCCGGCAACGGAAGACCCTCCCCCATCACTCGACAACGGCGTCGAACGGACACTTGAGGCCCATGTTTTCCACAAAACATGGGCCTCAAGTGTCCGTTCGCGCGGGGTCGCCGGCCCGGGTGGCGGGCCCGGGTCAGTGCGGTCAGTGCGCCTTCGGGATGTGGCGCAGGGACAGCGCACAGCCCAGGATGAACAGTGCCACCGAGCCCATGATGATCAGCAGCGGCCCGGTCCACGAGCCCGAGATGCCGTGCACGAAGCCCAGCAGGGTGGGAGCCGCGGCGCCGAAGCAGTAGCCGGCGCCCTGGACCACGGCGGACATCCGGCCCGCCGAGGCCTGGTCGCGGGCCAGCCGGATGATGGCGATGAAGATCAGGGTGATCCCGCCGCCCTGGGCCACGCCGCCGAAGGAGGACCAGAGCCACCAAAGCTCGGGGGCTAGCAGGAGCCCCACCGGCACCGTCAGCCACAGCGCCCCCAGGGTGAGGCCGACCGTCGTCGTGCTGGCAAACCTCGCCACGAACGGGACGCCCAGGCCGCCGGCGATCGCCAGGATCTGGAACAGCGAGGATCCGGCGCCGGCCGCCGACGGCGCCAGCCCCAGTTCGTCGGCAAGGAGGCTGGGCAGCCAGGCGGTGACCCCGTAGTAGGAGAATGCCTGGCCGGCGAATCCCGCCGTCAGCGCCACGGTGATCCAGCGCGACGCCGGCCGCCCCGCCGTTCGGGTCGGGTCCGCCCCGGGGATCGCTTCGGGCCGGAGCGAGCTGCTGCCGGCGGCCAGTACCCATACCGCGCCGGCCGCAACCGCGAAGAGGGCGCAGGCCGCGATGGCAGGACGCCAGCCGAGCAACTCCGCCAACGGCGCCGTGATCATGGACGTGACAAAGGAGCCGATATTCAGCGCGGCGGTGTAGGTGCCCATGGCGGCGGCCTGCTTGGCCGGGCTGAAGTCGCGCCGGATGATCAGCGGGACCACAATGTTGCCGATCGTGATGGCGATGCCCAGGATCACGGTCCCCAGCATCACGAGGGCGCCCCCGCCGGCGGAGCGGACCACGACGCCGAGCAGCACGCCCAGCAGGGTCAGCGTGATGGCGAACTCCGGACCCAGCTTCCGGCCCGTCAGCGATGCCAGCGGCGCGGCCAGCGCAAAGCAGAGCACCGGGATGCCCGTCAGGAAGCCGATTTCGACCGGCGAAAAGCCCAGGTCGCGCTGCATGTTCCCCACCACCGGCGCGACCGCCACGAACGGCCCGCGCATGTTGAGGGCGATGAGTCCGATCGCGATCATCAGGAGCCCGCCGCGCGGGATCTTCGCCAAGGCGCTCACCCGGCGGTCCGCCGACTGGCATCCGGGCAGAAATATGTTTTCATCAGTCCCATTGCTATCACGCGCGGCTGCGGCCCGCGCGGCACCCGCCGGAACATGACGGAGCCCGCTTCACGAAGGTCAAGCCGCGCGGTCCGCGGACTAGGGTTTTTGGCATGACGCACCTCATCCGGAAAGCGACGGCCGACGACGCCGGCCCGCTGGCCGAACTCGCTGCCATCACCTTTCCGCTCGCCTGCCCGCCGGAATCCCGGCCCGAGGACATTGCCGCGCATCTGGCCAACACGCTCAGCGAAGCCAACTTCCGCGACTACCTGGCCGATCCGGATGTCACGGTGCTCGTACTCGACGCGGACGGGGCGCTCCGCGGCTACAGCCTGCTCCTGGACCGCGCCACGCAGGATCCGGACGTGGCTGCCGTCCTCGGGGCCGGACCGAACACGGAGCTGAGCAAGTGCTACGTCCACCCGGAGCACCACGGCCTCGGCGCGGCGGCCGAACTGATGCAGGCCAGCATCGTCGCGGCGGCGGCCGCGGGCGCCCGCGGCCTCTGGCTCGGCGTGAACAGCCAGAACGCCCGTGCCATCAGGTTCTATGAGAAGTCCGGTTTCCGGAAGGTCGGCACGAAGTCGTTCAGGCTGGGGAGCACGGTGGAGCACGACTTCGTCATGGAACGCCCGCTCGCGCCCTGACCGGGCCCTGCCGCGTCCCTCGCCCCGCGAACGTACACTTGGAGCCCAAAAAACGCGGTTCCGGGGCCCCAAATGTACGTTCGCGCTTTGTGAGCTGGCGGGCTGACGGGAATGAGCCCGTGCCCGGCTGGGTTGTCGCCAGCATGAAGATTGAGATCTGGTCCGACGTGGCCTGCCCCTGGTGCTATATCGGCAAGCGCCGTTTTGAGACCGCGCTCGCGGCGTTCCCGCACCGCGATGCCGTGGAGGTGCAGTGGCGCAGCTTCCAGCTGGACCCGTCCCTGCCGGAGCACTACGACGGCACCGAACTGGACTACCTGAGCACCCGCAAGGGCATGGCCCAGGACCAGGTCGCGGGCATGTTCGAGCACGTGGCGTCCCTGGCCAGCGCCGAGGGCCTCAACTACCGCTTTGACGCCGTCGTGGTGGCCAACAGCTTCACGGCACACCGGCTAATCCACCTCGCCGCCGCACACGGTCAGCAGGATGCCGCCAAGGAACGGCTGCTGAGCGACCACTTCGAGCACGGCCGGGACATCGGCAGCCGTGAATACCTCACCTCATTGGGCCTCGAGCTCGGGATCGACGCCGGCGAACTGGACGAGCTGTTCGGCTCGGACAAGTACGCCGACGACGTCCGGCAGGACTTCGCCGAGGCCCGGGCCCTGGGCATCAGCGGCGTGCCGTTCTTCGTCATCGACCGCAAGTACGGCATCTCCGGGGCCCAGCCCGCGGAAACCTTCACCGCTGCCCTGGAGCAGGCATGGCAGGAAAGCCACCCGCTCGTCATGGTCGACGCCGGCACGTCCGGTCCGGACGGCGTCGTTTGCGGCCCTGACGGGTGCCCAGTCTGAGACGGCAGCCCCGCGCGGACGCCTCCCACTCCCGCGCGAACGTACGTTTGCGGCCCCCAATAAGTCGCCGGCGCGGGGCCTCAAGTGTACGTTCGCGCTTCAGGCGGGCTGGGCCAGTGCTGCGGTGACCCCGAGGCCCGAAGCCGGGGCGCTGCGGACGATCTCCAGTGCCTCGACATCGAGCAGTTTCCGGGCGCCGGTCCGGGCGTCCAGGATCCAGAACAGCTCCATCAGCGGGATCGTCTGAGTGACCCGCCCGCGGTGGAACAACTTGCCGTTGTGCCACGCCTCGATCTCGTCCCCGGCGGCCAGTTCCCCGCACGTCCGGATCGCATCTTCCCTACCCATAGCCAGCTCCTCCCCATCGGCGCCCCTCCGTCGGGGCTCCGTTGGCACCAGCATGCACGGGTGAGGTTTCGGCGGCGTTTCCGGTGCGTGTTTTTCTCGCGTCGCGGACCGGTTTGGCTCCGGGTGCCACCGCGCGCCGCCGGCGGGCGCGGGGGGGGCGGTTTCGGTGCCCACGAGAGCACGCACGCGCACGCACGCCGAGCTTCGCCCCTTTTTACTGACAGATCGCGCTAAAGTGTCCGTATGCCCAGGATTTCGGCCGCGAGCAACGCCGCCCAACGAGCCGAGACCCAGCGCAGGATTCTGACCGCATTCGGCGAACTGCTGTTCACGCACGGGCTGCCCGGCCTGACCATGACCGACGTCGCCCGGCACGCCCGGATCGGCCGCACCGCCGTCTACAACTACTATGCGGACATCGAAGAGCTGCTCATTGCCTACGCGCTGGACGAGACGGAGCGCTTCCTCGTCGAGCTGCGTGATTCCCTGGCCTCGCTGGAGAATCCCGTGGAGCGGCTGGCGCTCTACGTCCGGGCCCAGGTGGCGGACCTGAGCCGCCGCCACCTGCCGCCGGGTCCCGCCATGGGGGCTGTCCTGTCCCCCGCCTCCTTCGCCAAGCTGGCGGACCACGTCGGCGAACTCAGCCTCCTGCTGCAGGACATCCTGCGCGACGGCATGGCGCAGGGCTATCTCCCCAAGGCGGACATCACCCAGCTTGCCCAGCTCATCCACGGCACGCTCTCATCCAGTGCAGCCCGTGGGGACGGGGCCGGCGCGGACCCGGAAGCGGAGGCGCGGATCGCCCGGACGGTGCGCTTCATCCAGCTGGGTGCCGGGGCCAGGTTCGACGACGCCGGCCGCCCCCTCCGGCTGAGCGCGTAGCCGCGCCCGGCCCGCTTCCTCCCGGAAAATCAGGGTCCCGGAAGCGTTCCTCCTGGAAAATCAGGGCTTGGGGCTGACCGGAACAATCGTCGGCACCACGGGCATGGTGGGGTCCTCGACTACCCGGCGGGTCTCCCGCGGGCAGCTGAGCTTGCCCGGCGTCTGGTCCACGAGCCCCGGCTTGGCCAGTTGCTTGAAGTCCCCGGTCAGGATGACGTCCACGCTTGCGTCGCTGCGGCCGTCCTGGACGTAGTCCGAGCCGGGCAGGTTGCGCTGGACGCTGAACGCCGCGGACTGGCCGGCAGCCCCGGACACCACCAGCGCCACCCCGCGGTAGCCGGACTCGGTGTTGCCGACCGCGCCCACCACGAACTTGCGCGCCGCAAACTCGTTGGCCACTGTCCGGGCCAATCCCGGGCGGCTGGTGGAGTTGTAGACGTTCAGTTTGATCTTCCCGGGCGGCGTGTAGTCGTACGTCGCGTCCGGGCACAGCGGGGCCGCAGCCCGGCTGCGCTCCGCCGTCGGGACCTTGATCTGGCCGTTCATGATCCCCAGGGCCACCACAATGGCTGCCGCCAGCAGCCCGACGAGGAGCAACAGAACCGCACCGTGCAGGATGCGCCGCCGCTTCCGCACCCGGTTGTACAGCTCGTCCTGCTCCGCGAACGTGGCCCGCAGATCGGAGCCGGTGATGACGTGGTGCCCGTGCAGGACCGTGAGATCCTTCGGCTTCCTAGCCATTTATCACCAGCACGCGGGCGTGGATCGCGGTGCGCTGGTGCAGGGCGGTGCGGACGGCCCGGTGCAGGCCGTCCTCGAGGTAAAGCACGCCGCGGAATTCCACCACGTGCGGGAAGAGGTCACCGAAGAAGGTTGAGTCCTCGGCCAGCAGCGCTTCCAGGTCCAGGGTGCGCTTGGTGGTCACGAGTTCGTCCAGCCGGACCGGGCGCGGCGGCAGCGCCGCCCAGTCCTTGGGCGTGTTGAAACCATGGTCAGGGTACGGGCGTCCCTCGCCCACAGCTTTGAAGATCACCATGCAAGCCTAAGGAAGATCCCGGGTCAGGGGAATCAAAGTGGCCACGGCGCCGGAGGTTGTGGCCAAACAGTGACCATTTGTCATCGGCATGTCCGGGGGTGTCACTGCCGTGCACGGGAATGTCACGCCGGTTTTGGCCAGTCCGGAGCCCGGGCGTCACGAGTCCGCTGCCGGAGGCGAAGTTCCGGCGTGGCTGAGAGAATGGAGGTATGACTGAAACCGAGACCTCCGCCCTGGCGCCTTCGGCCCCGCCGCTGGCCCTGCTGCTCGACGTCGACGGTCCCGTGGCCAGTCCGCTCACCCGCACCGTCCAGCCGGGGATCATCGCGGACCTGCTGGCCCTCGCGGCCGCCGGGATTCCGGTCATTTTCAACACCGGCCGTTCGGATGCCTTCATCCGCGAGCAGGTGATGGGGCCGATGCTCGCCGCCGGGATGCCGGAGGGAATCACCATCCACGCCGTTTGCGAGAAGGGCGCCGTCTGGTTCAGCTACACCGCCGCCGGTGCCGGCGCGGTGCACGTGGACCGGGACCTCGCCGTCCCGCAGGCGTTCGGGGATGATGTGCGGCGGCTTGTCGCGGAGGATTACTCCGCCCACATGTTCTACGACGAGACCAAACGGGCCATGGTCTCCGTGGAGCAGCATGTCGCCGTCGCCAACTCCGACTACCGCGAGGAGCAGGCGCTGTTCGACGCCGACGCCATGGAACTGATGGGCCGCCACGGACTGGGGGTGGTGCGGCTGGACCACCACGCCCCGGACAGCGATGACCAGATCGACTACCGGGTCGATCCCACCATCATCTCCACCGACATCGAATCCGTCCGGCTGGGCAAGGATCTCGGCGCGAGCCGGGCAGTGGAACTGCTGGCCGCCCAGGGCATCACCCCGCAGGCCTGGCGGACGGTGGGCGACTCGCGCACCGACTACGCGATGGCCGACTGGCTGCACCATAACGACCACCCCGTGAAGCATGTGGACGTCCGCCCCGCCGACGGCGTGCCGGTCAAGCCGTACGGGATCCTGACCGCGGCCGATTTGGGGCTGGGCGACGCGGTCATCCACGACGACGCCGGCGCGGCCTTCCTGCGTCACTGGCGCGCCGCCCTGGCCGGCTGAGCGCCCCGCACCGGGGCGTTTTTGCGCCCCGGGTTATTATGCAAGTAGAGATCCACGCACCTTCAACAACTCGGAGAATCGACATTACAGACGCATTGATCCAGGACGAGATTTACTACGGCAGCCAGGCGAGCGAAGACAACCACGCCCACGCGGAGATCACCTCGCCGGCCGCCGTCGCCAGACTCCGGACGCGCTCCGACGTGGTGCGCCGGCACGGCAGGTATGCGCTGATCAATGAAAACCGCACGCCGTACCAGGCCATGGTGGAAGACCTGCTGTTCGTGCGTTCGGTGCTTGCCGGGGCAAAGCTGGACTACCTGCTGGTCCGGGGCAACAACGACCGCCCGGTGATCGCCGTGGACTGGAAGAACCGCCGGGAACTCCGCGCCGCCCTCGTGGAGGCCTGCCGGGACGAGCCGTTCTACTCGATGACCGTGGACGCCAAGAAGAAGTCCTCCGTGCTGGTGGCCGACGGGGAGCTGGCACTCAACCGCCAGGCCCGGATCTTCCGGCTGTACCGGCCCCGGGTGGAACCGGACGGCGGCCTCGAGTTCGGCGCCTCGGCCGGCGTCCAGCTGGAGCTCTGGAGCTTTGAAGGCGACCAGCTGATCCTGCCGATCGAAAACTCGCTGACCCGGCGGACCCTGCTGGCCCAGGACGCCGTCCGCGGCACCGTCGAACGCTACGGCCACACCTGGCCCACCATCGAGAACATGTTCGCCGACCACGCCAGCGACATCAGCTTCGACGTCGACCTGGTGTTCTCCTGGGTGGACGGCAGCTCGCCCGAGTACATCGCCGCGCGCCGGGCGAGGATGGCCGGCGTCGTTGTGGGCGAGGGAGACGACCACGAGGCCCGCTTCCGCCAGATCAACGAGCTGAAGTATGCCCTGCGCTCGGTCTACATGTTCGCGCCGTGGATCCGGCGGATCTTCATCGCGACCGACTCCCCCGCCCCGGAGTGGCTCGCGGACCACCCGAGTGTGACGATCGTCCGCAGCGAGGAGTTCTTCGCCGACCCCTCCGTGCTGCCGACGCATAACTCGCAGGCGGTCGAGAGCCAGCTCCACCACATCGAGGGCCTGTCCGAACACTTCCTGTATTCCAATGACGACATGTTCTTCGGCCGGGCAGTGCGGCCGGACATGTTCTTCACCCCGGGCGGGATCACCAAGTTCATTGAGGCGGAGACGCGGATCGGGCTGGGAGACAACGACGCCGAGCGCAGCGGTTTCGAGAACGCGGCGCGGGTGAACCGCAAGCTGCTCTGGGACCGGTTCGGGCGGATCACCACCCGGCACCTGGAACACACCGCCGCGCCGCTCCGGCGCAGCGTCGTGGCGCAGATGGAGCAGGAGTTCCCGGCCGAATTCGCGAAGACGGCGGCCAGCAGGTTCCGGGCCGCGGACAACATCTCGGTGACGAATTCGTTCTACCACTACTACGCGTTGCTGACCGGCCGGGCCGTGACCCAGACCGCAGCCAAGGTGCGGTACGTGGACACGACGGCCCGCGCCGGCCTGAACTACCTGCCGAAGCTGCTCTCGAAGCGGAACATGGATTTCTTCTGCCTCAACGACGGAAGCTTCCCGGAGGTGGCTGCCGAGGAGCGTGCCGAACTGGTGACGGACTTCCTGGAGAAGTACTTCCCGATCAAGGCGCCCTGGGAGAAGTAACAGCGGGAAAAGCCGCGGGGGAAACTGCCGGCGGGACAATACCGGCGGCAGCAGCTGCCGGCTAGTTCCGGGTGGTGATCCGGCGGTGGCCCGGGGTCTGTGCCGGATCCTCGAGCCTGGCCTGGCGCGGAATCCGGATCCCGGCGGCGGCAATGCGCCGCTGGGCCTCTTCGGCCGTGACGAATTCGCCCACCGCAGGCATCGTGTCGCCGACCTGCACCACGGAATGCACGATCGTGTGCTCGTAGACGTGGACCAGGTTGAACGACTGCCCGCTGTCCCGGCCCCGGCTTCCACCCACGGGGACGTTCAGGTCCTGGGTGTAACAGGTGGCGGAGGCGACCGAGACGGGGATGCCGGCAAACGTTGCGGTCGTTGAATAGTGCAGGTGGCCGCCCAAAATGGTTCGCACGTCGGAGTTCCGCAGCACCCCTGCGAGCGCGGCCTGGCCGCGCAGTTCGACCAGCACGGCAAGATCCAGCACGGAGGGCACCGGCGGGTGGTGCAGGGCCAGGATGGTGCCGTCGGGTGCCGGGGTGGAGAGCTCAGCGGCGAGCCACTCCAGCTGCGCAGCACTCAGTTCGCCGTGGTGGAACCCGGGCACGGAGGTGTCCAGCGTGATGATCCGCAGTCCGTTGATGAAGTAGCTGTGGTCCACGGGTGCGTCGTCGGCCGGCTGATCCAGCAGCCTGGTCCGGAAGTTGGTCCGGTCGTCGTGGTTGCCCATCGCCCAGATGACCTTGGCGCCCATGGCCCGGCAGGCAGGTTCCACGATGGTGCGCAGCTTCGTGTACGCCTCAGCCTCGCCGCGGTCGGCCAGATCGCCGGTGAAGATCACGGCTTCGGGGCGCGCGCCGGAGGCACGGACTTGCTCGAAAAGTTGTCTGAGCCGGGAGTCAGCGTCCACCGCACCGTGCAGGGGATCCGTACCGCCCAGCAAATGCGGATCGCTCAAGTGGAGTAGGAAATGACGTGGCCGGGGGTGCTCGGCCTCGATGAGCTCCATTGCAAACCTTCCTGGTTGGGTGGCGGCAGATGCCTCCAGCGTCCCTCTCAGTTAGATCTATCCAACCAGACATTCGGCCGGCAATGTGCAAACTCCAGTAGGCATGTTTGAAAAAAGGTACAAATCGAGTATTCCGGCGGACACATACCTGCTTACGTATATGCCGGTTGTGTCCGCCGGAAAGTGGATTACTCGGTTACGTCGCGGCTAGCTCAGGTAGCCGTTCGGGTTGAGTACGTACTTCGTGGCGGCACCGGCGTCGAACTCGGCGTAGCCCTTCGGTGCGTCCTCAAGCGAGATCGCCTTGGCGTTGACGTTCTTCGCGATGTGGACCTTGTCGTGCAGGATCGCCATCATGAGCCCGCGGTTGTACTTCATCACGGGGCACTGCCCGGTGGTGAAGCTCAGCGACTTGGCCCAGCCGGTGCCCAGGCTCAGGGAGAGCGCACCCTTCTTGGCTGCCTCGTCGATGCCGCCCGGGTCGCCCGTGACGTAGAGTCCGGGAATGCCGAGGGCCCCGCCGGCCGCCGTGAGTTCCATCAGCGAGTTCAGCACCGTCGCCGGGGCCTCCTTGGCGTCGTGGCCGTGCCCCTTGGCTTCGAAGCCGACGGCATCGACGCCGCAGTCGACTTCGGGGACTCCCAGGATCTGCTCGATCTGCTCGGCAGGTCCGCCCTGGGACAGGTCGATGGTCTCACAGCCGAAGCTGCGCGCCTGCTTCAGCCGGTCCTCGTTCATGTCACCGACAATCACGACGGCGGCGCCGAGCAGCTGCGCGCTCGTGGCCGCCGCGAGGCCCACGGGCCCGGCCCCGGCGATGTAGACGGTGGAGCCCACGCCGACGCCTGCAGTGACAGCGCCGTGGAAGCCGGTGGGGAAGATGTCCGAGAGCATGGTCAGGTCCATGATCTTCTCGAGGGCCTGGTCCTTGTCCGGAAACTTCAGCAGGTTCCAGTCTGCGTACGGGACCAGTACGTAGTTCGCCTGGCCGCCGACCCAGCCGCCCATGTCCACGTAGCCGTACGCGGCGCCTGGACGGGCGGGGTTGACGTTCAGGCAGATGCCGGTCTTGCGTTCCTTGCAGTTCCGGCAGCGGCCACAGGCGATGTTGAAGGGGACGGAACAGATGTCCCCCACCTTGATGAACTCGACGTCCGGGCCGACTTCCACGACTTCGCCAGTGATTTCGTGGCCCAGCACCAGGTCGGCCGGGGCGGTGGTGCGCCCGCGGACCATGTGCTGGTCCGAGCCGCAGATGTTGGTGGCAACGGTTTTGAGGATTACGCCATGGCGCACCGAACGGCCCACGTTGGCGGGGTTGACCCCCGGTCCGTCTTTGAGTTCGAAGGTGGGGTAGTCAATGTCGATCAGTTCGACTTTTCCTGGCCCTTTGTAGGCAACGGCTTTGTTTCCTGTCATCACTTTCCTCCTGGTTTCACGGACCCCAATGTTGAGTGCCCAGTTGTGATTCACGAAGCGTTCTGATGCGCCCTCCTCGGGGCTACGTCGGCAGCGCTGCCGACGGGCAGACGTGTCTGCGCCGCAGGTATGCCCGGAATGTCGGAGGGTTTCGCCAGTCTAGGCCGGAAGCATGCTGAGGGGTAGGGCCCCTTGTGCCCTTGCATTCCCCCCTGCCGCCCAAAGGTGGCCGGTGCGGGCCAGCGGTGGTCCGACGGCGGCTCAGCCGAGCGCCTGCCGCACTGCCTCGATGACCTCGGGTGAGTCTGGCTCCACGGTGGGCGCGAAGCGGGCCACGATCTCGCCGTCACGATTTACCAGGAACTTCTCGAAGTTCCACTTCACCAGGCCCGGCAGCAGGCCGTTCTTGAACTTGGTCAGCTGCGCGTAGAGCGGATGCTGGTTCTTGCCGCGGACGTTGGCCTTGGTTGTCAGCGGAAACGTCACACCAAAATTGCGTTCACAGAACTCGGCGATTTCCGCGTCGGCGCCCGGCTCCTGCCCGGCGAACTGGTTGCACGGGACGCCGAGGACGCTGAAGCCCTCTTCGCGGAACTTGTTGTGGAGCGCCTCAAGGCCTGCGTACTGGGGCGTGAAACCACACTGGGATGCCACGTTCACCACCAGCACCACCTGGCCGCGGAACCGGCCAAAGTCCGTTTCGGTGCCGTCGTTGAGGGTCAGCGGGATGGCGTGCAGGGATGTCATGGCTTGGTTTCCTCGCGGGCTTGGGGGCAGGAACAGTTCACGACGGTGATTCGCTGCCACGGCGCGTGGGTATGGGTATGGGGCCACTCCGGACTGCAGGTGGCTACGGAGTCGGGGAGATCTCGGGCTCCAGAGCGCCCGTCGGCTCGGTGGAGAGGGTCTCCGCCGGGACCGCCGGGGCGGTCGGGTCCGGAACGGGCCCGGTCGGCCCCGACGCCGGATCAGTCCCCGCGGGTGAGGGGGTGGGGGTCGGCGTCGGGGGCACGACCGGTGCCGGCGCGGGCGTCGCCGGAGCGGTGGGCACCGGCGTCGGGATCGGTGTCGGAGTCACAGTCGGCGTTGGCGTCGGCGTCGGGATCGGTGTCGGAGTCACAGTCGGCGTTGGCGTTGGCGTCGGCGTCCGTGTGACGGCGGGCGTCGTCGGGTGCGGCGAGGC
This sequence comes from Arthrobacter sp. C9C5, assembly GCF_013359735.1. Taxonomy (GTDB): domain Bacteria; phylum Actinomycetota; class Actinomycetes; order Actinomycetales; family Micrococcaceae; genus Arthrobacter. Next base: position 126,592 of record NZ_JABFMX010000007.1, on the reverse strand, counting down.
CGTGGCCGTTGGCGACGGAGTAGCCGCCGAGGTGGCTGGAACCTTGGGTACCGGCTTCTCCTGGACCCCGCCGGTGACCGCGCGGGTGCGGTCTTCTTTTACCGGAACTGCCCAGTCCGAGCCGGCGCTCCCCGCGCTGCCGGCACCCTGCTTGCCGGCACCAGGCCCGTAGCTGACCATCTGGATGTTGTCGAGCCGGTCCATTTGCCGCGTGGGAAGGAACTTCCAGTCCAAGGGGTTGGTGTGCGAGCCGTTGAGGATCGTCTCGAAGTGCAGGTGGCAGCCCGTGGACGAGCCCGTCGTGCCCACCTTGGCGATGACTTCATCCACTCCCACCGATTCGCCCTTCTTCACGGCGATGCCCTGAAGGTGGTTGTACGTGGTGATCAGGCCGTTGGCGTGGTCAATTTCCACCCGGTTGCCGCCGCCCCACGGATGCCATCCGACGGCGCGCACCACACCGGCGTCGGCCGAATACACCCGGGTCCCACACGGGGCGGCAAAATCCTGGCCCCAGTGGAACTCGCCGGCGGTTCCGGTCAACGGGCTGGTGCGCAGGCCGAACGGGGACGACTCCAGCAGTGTTTCGAGGGGCGCCATCAGAAAGCCCTTCGGCGGGCGCGAGAGCCCTGCCGACGCGACCCGGAGCTCAACCTTGCCGTCTTTGGACGTGGTCTGGACCGTGGTCCGGGCGAAGGAAATGAGGGCATGCCGATCTGCGGTCAGCCTTGAGGTCCCCCGCGCTGCACCCCCCGGATCAGCGGCGCTCCCGGGAGCCAGCAAACCGGGGCCGGCGGAGCCGGTGGCCAGCGGCGACACCGCCGCATCCCGGGCTGCCGGTCCTGCCGGTGCGGACGGCCCAAAAACCAGCACCGCAAGAGCCAGACCGGTAGCTGCCGCCAGAGAGCGCGCGACGACCTCCGAAGTTTTGGACTGCGCACTCGTTGAGTTTCCCCAGTGTTTTCCCACGATGTGACTCCCGCGATTTTTCCGCCAGGCCACCATCCCAACGGGCCCACCCCCTTATGTGAACACACTCGACCGGGTCTGTGAACCTCCGTAATGCCTGGGTCCGCGGCACGTTCGGGGCGGTTTCGGGCCACCGCGCGGCGAATTGGCTGGCGCCCCAGTAGGCCCGCAGGGAAAACAGGTACTGGCCCAGCACCGACCGGGTAAGAATAGGAGTATGCGCAATGTCCTCAGGGAGTGGCAGTCCGAGCTCAAACAGACGTTCACCGGAACCCGTGATGCGGTCCCGGAGTGGGTGGGGCGCCTCGCTGAGGGTGACGATGCCGGCTTCCACCTTCCGGGCTCCGCCGTCTGGGCGGTGCACGGGGGCATGCCGACGATTGTTGCCGGCATCCGCGCCCTGCTCATGCAGGCGTTGCACCCGGGGGCCCTGGCCGGGGTGCACGACCATTCCCGCTTCCGCGAAGACCCCCTGGGCCGGCTCGCCGGGACTATCCGCTGGATTTTCACCGTCTCGTACGGGTCCACGGGGGCCGCCCGCGCCGCGTCCGGCTGGGTGCTGCGGCTGCACGAGTCGGTGCACGGAGAATACACCGACGGCCACGGTATGGTCCGGCCCTACGCGGCGAACGATCCGGAGCTGCTCCGTTGGGTGCACATCGCCTTCACCGATGCCTTCCTGTCCGCGCACAAGATCTGGGGCGGGCCCATTCCGGGCGGCCCGGACGCCTACGTCCGCGAGTGGGCGCAGGCGGGGACGCTGATGGGAGTGGAGGCGCCGCCGCTGAGCGAGGCGGACATGCGTCGGCAGCTTGACCGCTGGTACGACGACGGCGAACTCGCCTCGGGCGCCAAGGTTGCCGAAACCGTGGCCTTCATCCGCGATCCCCCGCTCCACCCCGCGCTCAGGCCCGGATACCGGGTGCTCTTTGCGGCGGCGGTGGCCAGCCTTGAGCCAAAATACCGGGAGATGCTGGGACTCCGGACCGCGCGGCTGGGCCCGATCCCGCTGCCGGTGAAACTGGCGACAAAAATCACCCTCGGCGTCGTCCATCTCGCCCTGGGCCGGGTTGGCCCGAGCGAGCAGGCAGCACGCGAACGGCTCCGCCGGCTGGGGTTCGCGGGATAGGTGCGACTGGGCGGCGGATCGTGACTGCGGGGCGCGTGACTGTGGGGCGCGGGCGGCAGGACGCAAAAAGGCCCCGGTCCGATGGACCGGGGCCAAACGCGGAGAATGGGGGATTTGAACCCCCGAGGGCGTTAACCCAACACGCGTTCCAGGCGTGCGCCATAGGCCGCTAGGCGAATTCTCCAGTAGCTTCTGAATCAAAAGCAGATACTAGACTACCTGAACTTCCCGACTTCGCCCAATTGAGCCCTCCGTCCTGCCGCCACAGGGCATGCCCCACCCGCCAATCCCGCGATGGACATAGTCCCCATATGCCCACTCCCTAGCCCAAAGAATGGACATGTCCCGCGTACCCCGGCCGGGCACCCATCTCCAGCCACAGGGCATGCCCCGCGCCCAGATCCGCCGATGGACATAGTCCCCATATGCCCACTCCCTGGCCCATGGAATGGACATGTCCCGCGCACCCCGGCCGGGCACCCATCTCCAGCCACGGGACATGCCCCGCGCCCAGATCCGCCGATGGACATAGTCCCCATATGCCCACTCCCCGCCCCGAAAAGTGGACATGTCCAACCGTGAACCCGCAGGCCAACTCGCGGATTCGGGGCACACCCGATCGTCGGGTAAACTAATCGACGGCCCCTCATGTGGCGTCATCCTGTTGAACTCCCCCAGGACCGGAAGGTAGCAAGGGTAAATGGGCTCTGGCGGGTGCATGGGGGGTCTTTTATGTCTGTGCCGATTGGTAGGGTTTAGCTGTGACTGTTACTACCGCTCTTTACCGCAGATATCGCCCCGATTCGTTCGCGGACGTTATCGGGCAGGAACACGTCACCGACCCGCTGATGACGGCCCTGCGGAAGAACCGCGTCAACCACGCCTACCTCTTTTCCGGCCCCCGCGGCTGCGGTAAAACCACCTCCGCCCGCATCCTTGCGCGTTGCCTGAACTGCGCCGAAGGCCCCACCGACACTCCCTGCGGCGTGTGCCCCAGCTGCGTCGAACTGGCCCGCGGCGGCGCCGGTTCGCTCGACGTGATCGAGATCGACGCCGCGAGCCACGGCGGCGTCGACGACGCCCGTGACCTGCGCGAACGCGCCACCTACGCGCCGGTCCGCGACCGCTACAAGATCTTCATCATTGACGAAGCCCACATGGTCACCTCGGCCGGCTTCAACGCGCTGCTCAAGATCGTCGAAGAGCCGCCGGAACACATCAAGTTCATCTTCGCCACCACGGAACCGGACAAGGTGATCGGCACCATCCGGTCCCGCACCCACCACTACCCGTTCCGGCTGGTCCCGCCGGAGCCGCTCATGGCATACCTGGAACTGCTGTGCCGGCAGGAGAACGTCCCCGTGGCCCCGGGCGTCCTCTCGCTCGTCATCCGCGCCGGCGGCGGCTCCGTGCGCGATTCGCTTTCCGTGCTGGACCAGCTCATGGCCGGCGCCGGCCCGACCGGCCTGGACTACGAACTGGCCGTGGCCCTGCTGGGCTACACGCACGCCTCGCTGCTGGACGACGTCGTCGAGGCCGTTGCCGCGTCCGACGCCGCCACCGTGTTCCGCGCCGTGGACCGCGTCATCCAGACCGGCCACGACCCCCGGCGCTTCGTCGAGGACCTGCTCGAGCGTTTCCGTGACCTGATCATCGTGCAGGCCATGCCGGAGAGTGCCCAGTCGATCCTGCGCGGCATGCCCGCGGACCAGATCGCGCGGATGCAAAACCAGGCACACAACCTCGGCGCGGCCGAACTGTCCCGCGCTGCGGATGTCACCAACACCGCGCTCACCGAGATGACCGGTGCCACGTCCCCCCGGCTGCACCTCGAGCTGCTGTGCGCCCGCATCCTGCTGCCCAGCTCCGAGCAGACCGAACGCGGCATCGCCGCCCGGATCGACCGGGTGGAGCGGCGCCTGAATTACGCCGGGAACGACGTCGGGACGCCCGCCCCAGCAGCGGCGCCGGCCCCCGCAGCGTCGCCGGCTCTCGCCGCGGCACCGGCACCTGCCGGCCACGCCCCTGCTGCGGGACCGGCCGCCGCGGCTCCGGCAGCCGCTCAGGCCGCTCCGCCCGCCCCGGTCTCGAACCGGCCTGAAGAAACCTCGGACCGGACCCCGTCCGCCGCCGCTGGTGCGCCCTCGGCGAGCCCGGCCCCGGCCGCGGTTCCGCAGGAAGCGCAACCGGAACGGCCCGCGCTCACGGCACCGCGGGTCAGCACCAGCGACTGGCCGGTGGAGGAATCCGCGTCCGCGAACGGCGCCTCCCGCCCGGCTCCTGCACCGGCAGCCCGGCCGGAAAGCCAGCCTGTCCGGACCAACCGTCCGGAGCAAGCACCGGCCGCCTCGGCGCCGGCCGAATCGGCCCAGACTGGCACGTCCCAACCGGCGGCTCCGTCCCAGCCGGCTCGGAATGAGCCGGCCGAGCGCCCCGCGGCTAGCTCCCCTGCAGCGACCCCTGCGCCCGGCCATGCTCCCGCCCCCGCGGCGGCCTACGGGTCCGGACCCGACGTCGAGGTGTTGCGCCGTGCGTGGCCCGAGATCCTGCAGACCCTGACCAAGATCAAGCGCAGCACCTGGGCGCTCGTCGAACCCAACGCGCAGGTGGGCCACTTCGAGGACCAGGTCCTGACCCTGTCCTTCACGACGTCCGGGCTCGCCGGCGCTTTCGGCCGGGCAGACCACGCCGAGAACCTGCGCCAGGCGATCCACAAGACGATCGGCATCGACTGCCAGATCACGGCCGTCGCCGGCGGCACCAACAGCTCAGCGAGCTCTGAGCCAAACCCAAAAGCGCCCGCTAGCCGGGAGGCTCCGGCCACGTCGGCGGATGTGGCCTGGGGGCTGGCCCCCGCCGCGACCGGGGCTGCACCGGAATCCCCGTTGGCAACCGGCAACGGGATCGAAGCCGGACCTTCCGCCGCCGCGGAAACGCCCGCGCCGCAGTCCGCACCTGCGCCCTCACCGGAGCCTGCCCGGCCGGCCCCGGTGCAGACCGTGCCAGCCCCGGTGCAGACCGTGCCGGCCTCGGCAGCGACCGCCGCGCCCACAGGGCCGGCCTCTGAGCCGTCCCACGGCCCGGCCTCCGAGCCCGGTGGTTCTTACTCGTACCCGGACGACGACTGGGGTCCCCCGCGGGACGAGGATGCGCCGCCGTTGGATGAAGAGCCGCCGCTGGACTGGGATCCCTCAGCCGCGGCAGCCGCCCGGCCGGCGTCCCCAGCGGCGTCCCCAGCGGCGCCCGCACCGGTGCGCACCGCGGCACGACCCCGGTCCGGCAAGGAAGCTCCTGCCACAACCCAGGCACCTGCCCCGGCAGCTGCACCGGCGGCCAGGGACGCCGCCAAGGACCCGTGGGCTCGCGCCGTCGAGCAGTCCCCAGGGGTCTGGACCGTCGGCACGGAACTGAACGTGGGGCGACACACCTCCCCGGAGGCCGCACAGCGTACCCCCGAGCCGGAGCCGCCGCACTACGAGCCTGCGGCTGCCCAGATCCCGGAGCCGGTAGGCGCATTCTCGGCCGGATCCGGCTCCGGATCCGGATTCGACGGTGCCGTTGCCACCCGGGCACCCGCAGCGGGGCTCGCCCCTGCAGCCAGGCCCGCCACTGCCGCCGCCGGGCCCACGGTCATCACGGCCGCGGCATCCCCGGTCGCGGCCACGGCTCCGGTCGGCGCTCCGGCCTCCGGACGGCAGAGCCTCTACCAGCGCCTGTCCAACAGCCCCGAGGCGGAAGCCGGGCGGGCCAAGGCACCGGCGCGCGCCGCCGTCGCCGCCACCAGCTACGTCCAGGACATCCCCAGCGCCGACGACGAAACCATCGAGGAGTCGGGCGTCTTCGGCCGCGCCGCCGTCGAGCGTATTCTGGGCGGGAAGCTGCTTGAAGAGCGGTCCCTGGATGGAAGCCCGCTGGCGCCGCGCTTCTAGCCCTCCCGGCGGCCGCGCGGGCCGCTACTCCCCCAAACGAACGAGGAAATTGTGTACGAAGGTGCAGTTCAGGAGCTGATCGACGAGCTCGGCCGCCTTCCCGGCGTCGGACCCAAGTCCGCCCAGCGGCTTGCCTTCCACATCCTCGAAGCCGATCCGCAGGACATGAAGCGCCTGGTCGAGGCCATCACGACGGTGAAGGAGCGGGTGAAGTTCTGCACGGTGTGCGGGAACGTCACCGAGCAGGAGCTGTGCAACATCTGCCGGGATCCGCGCCGCGACCCCTCCGTGATCTGCGTTGTGGAGGAGTCCAAGGACGTGCTGGCGGTGGAGCGCACCCGCTCCTTCCGCGGCCGGTATCACGTACTGGGCGGCGCCATTAACCCGATTGCCGGGATCGGCCCGGAACAGCTTCGGATCCGCGAGCTGCTCACCCGGCTCAACGACGGCGCCATCCAGGAAATCATCATCGCGACGGACCCCAACCTCGAGGGCGAAGCAACGGCCACCTACCTCGCCCGGATGCTCAAGTCGATCGGCATCGCCGTCACGCGGCTCGCGTCCGGCCTCCCGGTCGGCGGAGACCTCGAATATGCCGACGAAGTCACGCTGGGCCGCGCCTTCGAAGGCCGCCGCAACGCGCTGAGCTGACGGGCCCCGTGGCCCCCGACGGCGGCACTCCCGCCACGATCAGCACCGAACGCCTGATCCTGCGTCCGTTGACCGCCGACGACGACGGCGCCGTCCTGCGGTTCCGCGGCAACCCGGATGCCGTGCGGTATCTCTCCCACGAAGCCCTCAGCGCGGACGCGAACAGCGCCCGGTCGCGGAAAGTGCTGGCTGCTGCGGCGGCTTCCACTGCAGAGTGGTTCAACTTCGGCTGGGCCATCCAGCTCCGGGCCAGCGGGGACGTCATTGGAGACGGCCGGACCTGGAACTCAGAGGATCCCCCGGTGCCCGGCAGGATCCCTGCCCATGCCGCGAACCTGGGCTACATCCTGCACCCGGACCACCACGGGCTCGGCCTCGGCAGGGAAGCCGCCGGGGCCCTTGCGGAATGGTTGTTCACCGCCCGTGGAAGCCGGACTGTCTTCGCCGGCGTCTACGAACCCAACCTCCCCTCGCGCAGGCTGCTGGAAAGCCTGGGCTTCCGCCCGGACCGCTATTTCACCGCGGCCGAGGACACCGCAGGCAAGAAGCTTCCGTCCTGGCGCTACCGGCTCGACCGGCCCGACTGAACCAGTTAACTCGGGGCAGGCGGACCGGGCAGTCCAGGGCAGCGGCCCCGCGCAAACACGGCCCCGACCAATCATGGTCCCGCGCAATCATGGCCCCGCCCAATCATGGCCCCGCCGGGCGTTGGACATGCCCAACTGCGCCCGCCGCGAATGGACATAGTGCCTATATGTCCATCCTTCGTGCCCAGCAGCGGGCATGTCCGAAGCCGCAGGGGGACATGTCCACTTCCCGGGACGGACGAAGGGCATGTCCGCCGGGGCGGGCGCCAAGAGCGGGCACCGGAAGCGGCCCGGCACCGTCTGGCGTTCGGTCACAATTCAACTCCGGGCCGCCGACGGCGATAAACTTGGTTCAGAAGTAGCTGTCGCGCCGTTCGGTTGCGCCGTTTAGTAGCTTCGCCCAGAACCCCGATGATCCAGTGAGGGTGCGCGCATGAGTTTGCCCACTACCGAAGTCCACCCCGGACCGCAGCCGCAGGAGCTGCCGGCGATTCCTGCCGCCACCAAGCACCTCGTCGTGAAGAAGTTCGGCGGTTCCTCCGTGGCGGACGCGGAAGGTATCAAGCGGGTCGCGCGGCGCGTGGTGGACGCCCACAACGCCGGCGATGAAGTCGTCGTCGTGGTTTCCGCGATGGGCGACACCACCGACGAACTCCTCGACCTGGCCGCCCAGGTGACCGACTCCGCACCGGCCCGGGAAATGGACATGCTCCTCTCCGCCGGCGAGCGCATCTCCATGGCCCTGCTCGCGATGGCCATCAACAAATACGGCGCCTCCGCCCAGTCCTTTACTGGTTCGCAGGCCGGCATGATCACCGACGGCATCCACGGCAAGGCTCGGATCATCGACGTCGACCCGCACCGGATCCGCACGGCCCTGGACAAGGGGCACATCGCGATTGTCGCCGGCTTCCAGGGCATGAGCCGCACGACGAATGAGATCACCACGCTCGGCCGGGGAGGCTCGGACACGACGGCGGTGGCGCTGGCCGCGGCCCTCGACGCCGACGTCTGCGAGATCTTCACCGATGTCGACGGCATCTACACCGCGGACCCGCGCGTTGTCCCGTCCGCCCGGAAGATCGACCGCATCTCCAGCGAGGAAATGCTGGAACTCGCGGCCTCCGGTGCCAAGATCCTGCACCTGCGCTGCGTGGAATACGCGCGCCGCTTCGGGGTGCCGCTGCACGTCCGTTCCTCATTCAGCCAGAACGAAGGCACCTGGGTCCTGCCCAGCGCCGATGACAAGATCACGATTCAAGAGGGAGTTGCCTTGGAGCAGCCAATCATCTCCGGCGTTGCACACGACCGTTCCGAAGCCAAGGTCACGGTGGTCGGCGTTCCGGACATCCCCGGCAAGGCTGCGGCCATCTTCCAGGTCATCGCCGACGCGCACTCCAACATCGACATGATCGTCCAGAACGTCTCCACCCACGGCACCGGCCGGACGGACATCTCCTTCACGCTGCCGATCGTCGAAGGCGCCGACGCCCTCGCCGCCCTCCGCGCCGCCCAGGCCGAGATCGGCTTCGAGAACATCGAGTACAACGAGAAGATCGGCAAGCTGTCCCTGATCGGCGCCGGAATGCGCTCGCACCCGGGCGTCTCGGCACGGTTCTTCGCGGCACTCTCCGAGGCCGGGATCAACATCAACATGATCTCCACCTCGGAAATCCGCATCTCGGTGGTGACCCACGCCGACCTGCTGGACGACGCCGTCCGCGCCATCCACAAGGCCTTCGACCTGGACAGCGAGGACGAGGCAACGGTTTACGGCGGCACGGGCCGCTAGGACTTCCGGAGGCCACGGATCGCTTCGCGGCCGACAGGAAAGGGAGCGGCACCTGCCGCTCCCTTTTTTCGTTTCCGTCCTGCCTCCGTGCGGGTCAGACTTGTTCCTTCGGGAGATCTTCCCGGCGGACGGCGTAATGATGTCCCTGCGAGTCGGTCTCCACTTCGAAGCCTGCGAGATCGGCCTCCGAGGCGTGCTCGTAGTCATCGTGCCTGTGCACGACCGGCGCGGAGGTATCCCCCCGCGAGGCAGGGCCAAACAGGAACCGCACCCAGGACGACGGGTGCAGGTGCCGGCTCAGTGCAGCCTTCCTCAGTGCATGTGCCATATTTCCCACCCCCTCTCCTGCTGACTGGCCACTTCCTGCTAATGGCCATTCGGAACAGCGGTGGCGCGGGCGGCGCCAGTGTGCTCATTTTACGCCCGACGGCGGCAAAAGGCGCGGCGGGCAAGGTCGGATCCCCGCCGGGGTCAGGCAGCGGCGCGGCCCGGGCCGGTCTAGCGCAGGGACTTGTCCTCTGGGTTGCGGGGCACCACGTAGGTGCTGCCGTCTGGCCGGTGCAGGGTCTCCCACTGCTGGGTCTCGGCCTGCCGCTGGGCCAGCAGCTGGCGGTTCTGCTCGGTCATCTCATGGCCGAGCGAGGTTCGGCTGGCCGGGCCAAAGACGGCCCGCAGCTTTCCGGTCGCCCGCATGAACCGCTGGGCGGTGTTGTCCTTCGCCATCGCTACCCACTCCTTCGTACCAGATGTTCCACCAGTGTACGCTAATCATTAGCGCACTAACTATTTGAAGGAGGCCGGATGACCGATGTCATCGGAACCCGCGGAAGTTCCGCAGCCGCCGTCGTGGACGAGGATCTCCTGCTGGAACACCAGCTCTGTTTCGCACTGACCGTCGCATCCCGCAGCGTGGTCGGCGCCTACAAACCGGTGCTCGACAAGCTGGGACTTACCCACCCGCAATACCTCGTGATGCTCTGCCTGTGGGAATCCAGCCCCCGGACCGTCCGAGACATCAGCGATGCCCTCGCCCAGGAACCCGCCACGATTTCGCCGCTGCTGCGGCGGCTTGAAGCGGCGGGCTACATCACCCGGCAACGGGCCGAGGGCAACGAGCGCAGCCTCGCCGTGCGGCTGACGCCCCGCGGCGCGGCGCTGAGGGAACAGGCAACGGCGGTCCCCGGCACCATGATGGCGCGGCTGGGCCTGGACCGGGAGCAGGTCGGCGAACTGCATGCCGCCATGATGCGGCTCATCGACGCCACCCGGGCGGCGGACGGCAATACCCGCAGCTAGGGTACTTCCGGCCCACGCCCGGGACCCGCCGCGGCGCTAGAATGGGGCTGAGACCGAGGAGAAGAGCCCATGCGCAAGAACCTGATTCCCACAGCGCTCATCTTGATGACGGCCGTCGGACTGGCCGCCTGCTCACCGGGCGGCGGACCTGCGCCGAGCGCCTCGTCCACCAGCCCTGCTTCCGCCTCCGCCTCGTCGCCGGGCGGCACCCCCTCCGCCGACACCGAAACCACCGCCCCGGCCCCCTCGCCGTCGGCCGAGGCCCCTACCGCCGGGCCTGGGCAGGGCAACGCCGAGCTGGCCATCATGATCAAGCCCTCCGAAAGCGCGAAGGCCGTCAACTACACCCTGGTCTGCCAGAACGGCGTTCCGGCGGCGGAAAGCAAGCACCCCCGTGCCGCTGCGGCCTGCGCCGCCCTGAAGAAGAATGCGGCGCTCCTCAGCCCCGTACCCCGGGCCACGGATCAGGCGTGCACCCAGCAGTATGGCGGCCCGGACCAGGCGACCGTCACCGGTTCCGTGGACGGCAAGGCAGTCGAGTCGAAGTTCGGCCTGCGGGACGGTTGCGAGATCGCCCAGTGGAAGGCCGCAAAGGACATCCTTGGCTCAACCGGAGGGGCTGTCTAAACTGCAGCACCTTCCGCAGGACGACTGGCTGGCGCGCGAAGCCGCCCACCAGCAGCGCGTCCGCACCTATTCCGATCCCTACCTCGCCCGGAGGTCGGCCGGCCAAAAACACCCGGTGGAAGACTTCCTCTTCACCTACTACACCCAAAAACCCGGCCAGCTGCTGCGCTGGCACCCGGGCGCCGGCGTCGTGCTGTCCGGACCGGCGGCAGCGGAGCGCTCCGGCTGGAAGTACTACCGCGTGCCCGACGCCGGCGAACTCGCCGCCGCGGGGCTGGCGCCCGGCACGGACGCCGTGACGGTCGACGTCGAACGGTTCCTCAGCGAACGGCGCGACGCCGTGCAGTTTGCCGGCATCATCCTGGCGGGGACGGCCGCCCGGCCGGCGCAGTTCGGCTGCTTCGGCCTGCACGAGTGGGCCATGGTCTACCGGCAGGACAAGTTCGAGCTGCGGCACGAGTACCTGACGCTGCGGCTCGGTTCCGAGCAGACGGACCGGGTGGTCGAGGACAACCGGATCAGGTGCTCGCATTTCGACGCGTTCCGCTTCTACACCCCGGACGCGGTGCCGCTGAACACCCTTGAGCCGAGCCGCGAGAACCAACGGACCATGGAACAGCCCGGCTGCCTGCACGCCAACATGGACCTGTACAAGTGGGCCTACAAGCTGGCGCCCGCGCTGCCCAGCGAGCTGGTCATGGACTGCTTCGAGCTCTCCTGGCGGATCCGCGCGATGGACATGCAGGCCTCCCCCTACGAACTGAGCGAGTGGGGTTATCCGCCGATCCGGATCGAGACGCCGGACGGCAAGGCCGAATACGTGGAGCACCAGCGGGCCTTCGCCGACGCCTCGCAGGAACTACGCCGACGGCTGCTGCACGAGCTCACGCCGCTGCTGGAGGCCGCCGCCATTGCGGTTCCCCCGCTTCCCGCCGCCCGGGAAGGACGCCCATGACGGCCACCCACGGAGCGGACAGCCCGCACGACGTCGACCTCACCATCCGGCTGACGGAGGCGCCTGGGGCACCGGAGGTAAGTTTCCGCCTGGTCGCCGACGACGGCGGACCCTCCGCCACGTCCACCCTGCCGGATCCCGCCGCGGCACTCGAGGCACTCCGCCAGCACGGTGAGGAGATCTTCTTCCCCCAGCCCGGTCCGCCCCGGTTGTGCACCCAGCAGTACGGCGGCCCGCAGGTGGCCGTGGTCACCGGGCGCTACCTGGGCCGCGAGGTCCGCAGCGAATTCCGCCGCACCGACGGCTGCGAAATCGCCCGCTGGCGCGCCATGGCACCGCTGCTGGGCGGCACGCCAGGATCCACCGGAGCCATTTAGGGCGGGCATTAAACAGCGATGGCCGGCGGTGCAAACCGCCGGCCATCGCTGTTCTTAGTTCAACTGCCTAGATGGCGTTGTTCGGAGCCTTGGACAGATCCGCGTTCTGGATCTTGCCCTTCTCCTTCTTCACCTTCTTGCCCTTCTCCTTCTTGTCCTTGTGATCCTTGCCGTTGTGCTTACCCTGGTCCGTGCTCTCGCCGGGGCCGTCGTTGCTGTCCTGGTCCTCGGAAGTCGGCGGAACCACTACGGCGCCGGCCGGGGTCACCAGCACGCTGACGAACGTCGGCTCACTGGCGCCTGCGTACGTCACGCGTCCGATGTAGGAGCCGACTGCCAGCCCCTTCCAGTTCATCGTGACCTGGCCGGACGTTCCGTTCGCGAGCCGCAGCGGGTTCGGGGTCAGAGTCGCGTTGCCGACGTTGGCGCCAAGGACGGCCGCATCGACGCTTCCCTTCGTAGCCTGGCCGTTGGGGCTGGCGTAAAGGTTGACGAAGATCCGGTACGTTCCCGGAGCCGGGTTGGGGATGGACAGGGACTCACTCGCCGAGGACGTAGCAACCTGAACCAGCTGGTTGGCCGGGGTCACGACGTACATGTCGAAGTCCGCATTCGGGTCCGAGGACAGGGCGGAGAACTTGGCCAGCGGCGCACCGGCCGGGACCTGGACCGTCTTTCCGAAGTTCGATGCATCATTGGCTCCGAGGATCGCATCGCCGGGCACCAGCTCGATGGCAGACGAGTCGGCCTTGGACAGGCCGTCGAGGGTCATGTTGATCGGGCTGTTGCTGCCGGAGACCACCTTGATGGCACCGGAGCCGGTGCCGCCCTCGGAGGTGAAGGCCACGTCGCCGGCCGCCACGACCGCCTGCGGGCGGACAGCAACCGGGGACGCGACGTTCTTGTTTGCACCCTGCCAGGTCAGCGTGCCCATGGCGAACTTGCCCAGGGCCGCGTTCTGGTTTTCGAACGAGACCTTGAAGGTCTTCTTGTCGCCGGCGTAGCCAAAGTTCAGGATGGACGGCGTTACGGTCACCTTGACGCCCGGCACATCGGCCTTGACGCGGTAGGTGCCCGGGGTCAGTGCGGTCAGCGTGCGGGTGACCTCAATCTTGCCTGTGAGGTTGCCCAGCGCGAAGGACGGTACGTTCATGTCCCGCGGCTTGGTCACGCCGAGTCCCGGCATGCCGAGGTCGACGCCGGTGCCCTGGATGAACTTCAGGTAGTCCTCGTCATTGGCGTCATATACCAGGCCCGGATCCAGCACGCGGGCCGGATCGACCTGGCCTGCACCCGTTGCGAAGACGTCCGGGTCCTTGCTTCCGTTGGGAAGCTTGACGTCGCCGGCGGTGGTCATCATCGCGGACTTCACCATGGCCGGGGACCACTTCGGGTTCTTGCCGAGGATCAGCGCGCCGAATCCCGCTACGTGCGGTGCAGCCATGGACGTACCGGACATGAAGCCGAAGTTGTCCCCGCCCGTGCCGATCGGCGAAACGCCGGCCAGTACGGCCACACCGGGAGCGGCGACGTCCGGCTTCAGCAGGTCTGAACCGGTGGCGAGGAGCGGGCCGCGGGAGGAGAAGCCGGCAATCTGCGGCTGCGCCTCGAGCGGAAGCCCGGTGGTGTCCTTGTTGACGAGGGACACCTTGACGGCCGGGTTCGCGGCCACCTTGGACTTGATGGCCTCGGTGGCCGGCGGGTTCACGTGGACGGTCGGGACGGAGTGCTTGTCCGTATCGAGCGAGGAGTTGCTCAAGTTCACGAGGATCATGCCGACGCCGCCGCCGCGCTTGACCTCCGCGCTCTTGGCAACACGGTCAAAGACGCCGCGGTCACAGACCACAACATTGCCGGCGACCTTGGCGGGGTCCAGAGTGTCGGGTCCGCACAGTGCCGCATTGGTGTCCCCGGCGGTGGCGGCCGCATTGGCTGCCAGCACCACACCTGCGTCCTTGACCTCGCGGTTCATGATGCTGGCGCCGCGGAACTTGGTGCCGTCAGAGAACTCAACGGTGCCCTGCAGTTCCTGCGAGAAGCTGCTTGCGGCAACCGTGGTCAGCCACGGCGCGCCATGGTTGACCGTGCTCGCGGTTGGACCCGAGTTGCCGGCCGAGGCGGAGACGAAGATGCCCGCCGATGCGGCAGACAGGAAGGCCATGGACACCGGGTCGGTGGTGGTGGTCGTGGAGCCCGAGATCGAGTAGTTCAGCACGTCGACGCCGTCCTGAATTGCCTGATCGATGGCCGCCACGGATGCCGAGGAATAGCAGCCGCCGGTGTTGGGGTCCGTGTCTTCCCAGCAGACCTTGTAGATAGACAGCTTGGCAGCCGGAGCCATGCCGCTGGTCAGCCCGAAGCTGCGGCCGTCAACGAAGGTCTCCACATTGGCGTTGCCCGCGGCGGTGCTGGCCGTGTGCGTGCCGTGGCTGGCGACGTCGACCGGAGAGAGTTTCTCCAGCGGAGAGCGGTTCTCGGGTTTGACATAGCTCCTGAAGTCGTCGGCAAAGTAGTGCGCCGCGAGCACCTTGGAGTTGCAGGCCGAACCGTCAAAGTCCGCACCGGTTTCGGTGCCCTTCTGGCACTCGCCGACGAAGGTGTCGCCGTCGGCCTTGAGCATGGCGATCTTTCCGTCCTCCGTGCGGTACGGCACACCGACCACCGGGCTGCCGACGAGCGGCTTGACCTGATCGCCGGCGAAGAATGCGCTGCCCGGCGTGTAGCCGGTGTCGATAACACCGACGACGACGCCCTTGCCGGCCGCCGCCTGGCCGCCGAACTTGGTGTTCCAGGTGCCATTGGCGCCGCTGAGCTTGAGGAAATCGGTACTGGAGTAGTCAGGGGCGTTCTCGGTGTCAGGGGCAACCACCAGCACGTCCGGGTTCTTCGCCAGCTTGATTGCCTGGTCTGACGTCAGGTTCGCACTAAAGCCGTTGACCGCCGCGGTGAACTGGCGCTTGATCGCGACGTTCTGCTTCCCGGCGACTTCGGCCTGCTTTTTCTCGAGGTGGGCTTCGTATTGCCGGACGGCCGGTTTCTTGGTGTCCAGCTTCTTGCCTTGCTGCGGCTTGGTCGGCGCCAATCCCGCCGTCCCGCCGTCATACGTGGCTGCCGGTTTCTCCGCCAGCACGACGATGTACCGACCATCCCGGTAGTTGGCGGGGTCCAGATTCTTCTGCGCGATTCCGGCAACGGTGGATCCCTGGGCCGGCGCCGCGGTGGCGGGCGCAATGGCGACTGTTGACAGGAGAACCGGCAAGCCCAGGGTCAGTGCCACGGCCCTCCGGAGTCCCCCGCTTCGAAGGAAGCTCTTTCCTGGTGATTTCACGAGTGATTTGAACCTTTCAGAAGGAACGGTCCCGGCGCCATTGCCGGGGACGACGGTCTGGTACGGGTGCGGGAACAGTAGTTGACTCCCGCCCCCACGGACACCAGCCGATTCATACAGTACAGACTGAGAGCCAGATATGACATAGGCCACAATCGACTAATCAAAATTAGTCATATCCCTCGACAACCGGGGTTGTCCCAAGGGCATGGCAAAGCCGGGACGGCGGCGCCGTCCCGGCTTTGGGCGGGAGTTACTGGGGGGCCGCTACGCGCTGGCGGCGGCGGGCTACTGGCGGGGTGTTCGGACAACCTCGCTGATCCAGGCCCTCGTCTTGTCATCAAGGGGACCGGCTACGTTGCTGGACCTGGCCGCCCGGTCCGCCTTGATCTTCTGCAGCACCATCCTGCCGAGGCCCGCGAAGACCGCGGCGGCCATCACAGGAAGCAACACGGATCTAGATTTCTCAGCCATGGGCCTCATCCTACTGAGCGCACCGTGCGGAGACCATAGCCGCCCCGGACCCGGGCCGCCGGGAGCACCGCCTGGTCACGAATGCGCCGTGATGCACGCCGCCCGGTAGAATGGGGGTGCAAGCTCGCGGAGCGCCCGTATCACGTTGTCACCACACATCAGATCGGCGTGAGACGGCACTACTCCGCTGCGCCCTTTACCCAATGCTCACGCACAGGAGTTGCCGGATGCCCCGGATCGTTGTCGACGTCATGCCCAAGCCCGAGATTCTCGACCCGCAGGGGAAGGCCATCGTGGGTGCACTGCCCCGCCTGGGCTTCACCGCTTTCAGCTCTGTCCGCCAGGGCAAGCGCTTCGAACTGACCGTCGACGGCGAGGTGACCGAGGAGATCCTGGCCCAGGCCCGGAACGCCGCGGAAACCCTGCTCTCCAACCCGGTCATTGAGGACGTCGTCAACGTCGAGGTCGTCGAGGCCTGAGATGACTGAACTTCCCCTGATCGGTGAGGCCGTCGCCGTCGCCGCACACCCCCAGCTCGCTGGTGCGAGGATCGGCGTCGTCACCTTCCCGGGCACGCTCGATGACCGCGACGCAGCCCGCGCGGTGCGCCTGGCCGGCGCCACCCCGGTGGCCCTCTGGCACGCGGACACCAGCCTGGGCGACGTCGACGCCGTCGTGATCCCCGGCGGTTTCTCCTATGGCGACTACCTGCGCGCCGGCGCCATCTCGCGCTTCGCGCCGCTGATGGCGAAGGTCATCGACGCCGCCAACTCGGATGCCAAACTGCCGGTGCTTGGCATTTGCAACGGCTTCCAGATCCTCACCGAGTCGCACCTGCTGCCCGGCTCGATGATCAAGAACGACCACCTGAAGTTCCTCTGCCGGGACCAGGTCCTGCGGGTCGAAAACAACACGACCGACTGGACCCGCGACTATGCCCTCGGCCAGGAAATCACGGTGCCGCTGAAGAACCAGGACGGGCAGTACATCGCGGACGAGAAGACGCTCGACGCGCTTGAAGCGGAGGGCCGCGTGGTGTTCCGCTACGTCGGCTGGAACCCGAACGGCTCCCGCCGTGACATCGCCGGCATCTCCAACGCCGCCGGGAACGTCGTGGGCCTGATGCCGCACCCCGAGCACGCCGTCGAGGCCGGCTTCGGCCCGGAAGAAGGCTCCGGCACCGAGGGCCTCGGCTTCTTCACCTCTGTCCTGAACAAGATCGTGGGAGACAACAAATGACGGAGACACCCGCAGTGGCGGCGCCCGCGGAGACCGCCAAGAAGTTCAACATCGACACCGTGGAGAACGCGGCCCGGACCCCGGACACCGAGCTCCCCTGGGCCGAGCTGGGCCTGAAGCAGAACGAGTTCGACGAGGTCGTCAAGGTCCTCGGACGGCGCCCGACCGGCGCCGAGCTGGCCATGTACTCCGTGATGTGGAGCGAGCACTGCTCCTACAAGTCCTCCAAGAACCACCTGCGCCAGTTCGGCGAAAAGGTGACCGAGGAGATGAAGAAGGACATGCTCGTGGGCATCGGCGAAAACGCCGGTGTCACCAACCTGGGCGACGGCTGGGCCGTGACGTTCAAGATCGAGTCCCACAACTCGCCGTCGTTCGTGGAGCCCTACCAGGGTGCCGCGACCGGCATCGGCGGAATTGTCCGCGACATCATCTCGATGGGCGCCCGCCCGGTGGCCGTGATGGATCCGCTGCGGTTCGGCGCCATCGACCACCCGGACACCGCCCGCGTCATGCACGGCGCCGTGGCCGGCATCGGCGGTTACGGCAACTCCCTGGGCCTGCCGAACATCGGCGGCGAAATGGTCTTCGACTCCGTCTACCAGGGCAACCCGCTGGTCAACGCACTCGCCGTCGGCGTCATGCGGCACGAGGACATCCGCCTCGCCAACGCCTCCGGCAAGGGCAACAAGGTGGTGCTGTTCGGTGCCCGCACCGGCGGCGACGGGATCGGCGGCGCCTCGGTGCTCGCCTCGGAGTCCTTCGATGACACCAAGCCCTCCAAGCGCCCCGCCGTGCAGGTGGGCGACCCGTTCGCCGAGAAGGTCCTGATCGAATGCTGCCTGGAACTGTTCAAGGGATCCCTGGTTGAGGGCATCCAGGACCTGGGCGCGGCCGGCATTTCCTGCGCCACATCCGAGCTCGCCTCCAACGGCGACGGCGGGATGGAAGTCGAGCTGACCTCCGTGCTGCTGCGCGACCCCACGCTGACGCCGGGCGAGATCCTGATGTCCGAGTCGCAGGAACGCATGATGGCCGTGGTCACCCCGGAGAACATCGCCGCGTTCGAAGCGGTCATGGACAAGTGGGCCGTGGAGTACTCCTGGCTGGGCGAGGTCACCGACACCGGCCGCCTGATCATCACCTGGGACGGCGAAGTGATTGTCGACGTCGACCCGCGCACCGTGGCCCACGACGGCCCGGTCTACGACCGCCCGTACGCCCGCCCGGAGTGGCAGGACGCCGTCCAGGCCGACGCCTTCACCGGCTCCGTGCAGGACACCGGCCGCCCCGCCGCCCCGGCGGAACTGGCCGCCGCGGTCACCGAGCTCGTCGCCTCGCCGAACATGTGCTCCAAATCCTGGATCACCGACCAGTACGACCGCTACGTCGGCGGCAACACCGCCATGGCGTTCCCGGACGACGCCGGCGTGGTGCGGGTGGACGAGGAAACCGGCCTGGGCGTGGCCCTGGCCACCGACGCCAACGGCCGCTACACCTACCTCGATCCGTACCACGGCGCGCAGCTGGCCCTCGCCGAGGCGTACCGCAACGTGGCCACCTCCGGCGCCGTGCCGATGGCCGTCAGCGACTGCCTGAACTTCGGCTCCCCCGAGGATCCCGACGTCATGTGGCAGCTCGCCGAGGCCATCCGCGGCCTGTCCGACGCCTGCATGGTGCTCGGCATCCCGGTCACCGGCGGCAACGTCTCGCTCTATAACCAGACCGGAAGCGTTCCGATCCACCCCTCCCCGGTGGTCGCCGTGCTCGGCAAGCTGGACGACGTCGCCCGCCGCACACCCTCGGGCTGGCGCGAGGACGGCCAGGCCATCTACCTGCTGGGCACGACGGCGGCGGAACTCGACGGCTCGGAATGGTCCAACCTGCGCGGACACCTGGGCGGACTGCCGCCCAAGGTGGACCTCGCCGCGGAACGCGAGCTCGGTGAAATCCTGATCAACGCCTCGCGCGACGGCATGGTGGACTCCGCGCACGACCTCTCCGAAGGCGGCCTCGCGGCGGCCCTCGTGGAGTCTGCCCTGCGCTACGGCGTCGGTGCCCGCATTTCGCTGCAGGACGTGATGGACCGCGACGGCGTGGACCTGTTCACCGCGCTCTTCTCCGAGTCCCAGGCCCGCGCCATTGTGGCGGTGCCCCGCTCGGAGGAAATCCGGTTCAAGGACATGTGCACCGCCCGCGGCTTCGAGCACGTCCGGATCGGCGTCGTGGACGCGGAGAGCGGCAAGCTGGAGATCAACGGTGTCGACACCCTGGCCCTGGACGCACTCCGTGAAGCCCACGAGGGGACGCTGCCGAAGTACTTCGGCTAAGCCAAAAGCAACGCGGGGTCACTTACCGCCCATAAATCCCCTCAGGATGGGCGCTAAGTGACCCCGCGTTGTTTGGTCAGTCGTCGCTGCGGAGTTCGCGCTGGCGGGCGCTGAGCAGTTCGAGTTCGGGGCGCGCGGCTACAAAGCGTTCGATGGCGGCAAGCACGTCCACGAGGTGGGCCCGGTCCGCCGCGACCATTCCGGCGCCGATTACGGTCCGCCGGTACTGGTCGTGGTACTCCGCCTCGGTCACGGACACGTCGAAGCGTCGTTTGAGTTCGGCCAGCACGGGGCGGACCACGGAGCGCTTCTCCTTCAGGCTGTGCACGTCGCCGAGGAGGACGTCGAGTTCAATCCATCCGATCCACATGACTGAATTTTCCCATCGATCGGTCGGAGTTGGACGGGTTAGATGGTGAGCTCGCCCATCCGGTCCCAGCCCTCGCCGTCGAGCTGGCGGCTGATGATCCGGGGCGTCTCGGCCAGCGCCTGCGGCATGTCGGCCATGGCCTGCTTGAAGTGGCTGCTGTTGACATGGTCCCCGGCGGCGTCGTCCTTGAAGGCCTCGACCAGGACGAATTCATTGGGGTCCTCCACGCTGCGGGACCAGTCGAACCACAGGTTGCCGGGCTCCTGCCGGGTGGCCTGGGTGAAGTCCTCCACGAGGCCGAGCCAGCGCTCGGACCAATCGGGCTTGACCTTGAATTTAACGACGATGAAGATCACGGCTGGGCCTTTCGGTGGGGTACATCGGTCTTCCATTCTTGCAGTTGCAGTCCGGCCACCGGCTCAGCAGGCGTCGATGGCCGCCCGGGCGCGTTCCTGCTGCTGCGGTGTGCCCACCCGTTCCGCCCACTGCTCGGCCAGTTGGAACTCGACCATGGCCTCGGTGCATCGTCCCGCCTCGTGCAGGGTCCAGCCGAGGTTGTTGTGCAGCGCCACCATCCAGCGCCGGGTCCGGACGTCATGCACCGTGGACGCGTACTCCAGGGCACTCCGGGTCCACGTCTCGGCGTGCGCGTTGTCCGCGATCGCCAGCATGTGCAGGGCGTCGACGGCCAGGAAGTCCTCCCCCAAGTGGTCGGCGAGTTCGGCGGCCTGTTCGAACAGCGGGACCGCCATTTCGGCGTGGCCGCTGCTGTTCAGCACCCGGCCGCGTTCCAGCAGCACCCGGACGGCGACGGTGGGTTCGTCGCCGTCGATCGAGTCCAGCAGCGCGTCGGCTTCCTCGTACCGGCCCTGCAGCCCGATGGCCCGGCCCAGCTGGGTGGCGAACTCGGCCCGCTCGTCGTCGTCGTAAGCCGCGTCCACGATCGCCGCGCGGAAGCGGGCCTCCGAAAGGCCGGGGTCGTCAAAGTTCCAGAATTGGTCAAGGGTCTGTTGATTCAGCATGTTCTGCTCCTCTCAGTTCTCACCTGCGGCCAGTTCTTGCGCACTCCTAAGGTATCGGGAAGTGATGAGTCTTTGGGCCGCCCTGGCCACGGCTCCGCCGGCGGCATAGAACCAGTTGGCGTGCCTGCTGAACGCGGTAACGGTGAAAGTCACGGCGCCAGCGGCATCGATGGAAACCTCAAACGCCTCCTCGCCCCTTTCCGGATGACCCGGGAGCGTGCCGTAGCCGAATCCGGCCGACTGCGGGGCATCTCCAGGGTCCGGGCGGCGGACCCACACAACCTCACACGGCGCGTTGATTCTGAACGGTCCGATGCCGAATCCGTTGACAATCCGGGCACCGGACTCCACCGCCTCGGTCTCAACCCGCACCCTTAGCCCGGACCGGCGCTGGATCTGCCAGGCGAGGATCCCGTCGGCAACACGGCGGTAGGTGCGGTACCCCTGGCCCAGCTGGGCGCGGGTCTGGAACCGGTGGAAACCGTCCGGCGCCGTGCCGTCCTCGGTGGCGCCGATCCCGGGATAGTTCAGCTCGCCGTCGGCAATCCGCGGCCCCGTCACGGCTGGCCCTCCCCTTGGGCGAGCCGGGCCCAGCCGAGCTGCTCCTGCTGGCGGCGGCTCAGGCCGGCGACCACGAGGTCGTAGGAGTCCTCCACCATGTCGCGGACCATGGAATCCGGCAACGAACCGTCCAGTCGCACCCCGTTCCAGTGCCGCTTGTTCAGGTGCCAAGCGCCGCTGATTTCCGGATGCGCGGCCCGCAGTTGTTCGGCGAGCGCGGGTTCGCACTTCAAGCTCACTACGAGGTCATCCGGGTCCAGTGCGGACAGGGCGAACATCTTGGCCTCGTGCCGGGCCCCGCCGGGCACCGCGGCGCGGACCTTGAAGACCGCGGTGTCGGGGCCGAACGGATAGTCCTCGAAGGCCCCCGGGAAGCCCAGGCAAATCCTGCGGAGTGCTGCTGCGTCCATGCTCCCAGCCTAGCCCGGCCGGCGGCGGCAGCTACCGGCAGTGGCGGCCGTCAGCGGCAGCGGCCGTCAGAGGTCGAAGCGCGGCGCCTCCTGGGCCGGGCACGCGTTCATGACCACGTCCAGGCCGGCCGCCTTGGCACGTGCGGCGGCAGCCTCGTCGATGACGCCCAGCTGCAGCCAGACGGCCTTCGCCCCGACCGCGATCGCCTGGTCCACCACGTCCCCCACCTTCCGCGAATTCACGAAGCAATCGACGACGTCGAGCGGTTGCTTCGCGTCCGGGATGTCGGACAGCCTGGCGTAGCCCGTCTCGCCGTGTACCGGGGCGGCCGGAAGATTGACCGGGATGATCTCCATGCCGAGCCGGTCGCGGATGTACAGCGAGGTGTCGTAGGCGGCGCGCCATTCGTTGGTGGTCAGTCCCACGATCGCCCACCTGCCCTTGGTGCGCAGGAGGCGTTCGATAACCGCGGGGTCGTTCACATGGGTCATGTGCACAGCCTACGTCCCACCACTGACTGGGCCGTGGCGCGGCGGGGCGTCCGGGCGGTGCTCCGAATATTCGACCGGCGGTCCGCGCATCGCAGGCAGGTGTCCGAATATTACGCGCCGGATTTGGGGGAAATCGGCGATTCCGTTTTAGTGGGTAATGACCATCCCGAGCGGCCGAGAGACCTGGATCGATGAAGCCGCAGCAACCCTGGTCGTCGGATTTCCTCCCCGGAACCCGCCGATAGCAAGGTAGCGAGCCATGGGAACGGCCGGCCTGACCACCCGGGCCGAAGGCTCGTTCCGTAGGGTGCTACTGCCAGGACCGATGGAGTATCCCTATGACTGCTGTCCTGTCCCCCGCCTCAACTGTTGCGTCCGCGGACGCCTCCGCCGGGGAAACCACCCGCACGCCTGCGCTGCCGGTGTCCTTCCGCGGCCTGCGCCGCGCGTTCGGTTCCGGCAGCGAGGCTCACACCGTGCTCCGCGACGTGGACTTCGATGTCCGGACCGGTGAAGTCCTCGCCATCCTGGGCACGTCCGGCTGCGGCAAGTCCACCCTGCTGCGCGCCACCGCCGGCCTTGATGCCCCCACCGCCGGCGCCGTCGAGATCGACGGCGTCCCGGTCCAAGGCGTGGACGCCCGCTGCGCCTTCGCCTTCCAGGAGCCGCGGCTGCTGCCCTGGCACACCCTGCAGGCCAACATCGCCATCGGCCTGCCCACCGGTGTCAGCGCCAGGGACGGCAAGGCCAAGGTCGCCCGGCTCCTCGAACTCGTGGGCCTGCAGGATTTCGCCAAGCACCGGCCGCGCGAGGTCTCCGGCGGCATGGCCCAGCGCGCCTCGCTGGCCCGCGCCCTGGCCCGCAACCCGGGCGTCCTGCTGCTCGACGAACCCTTCGGCGCCCTCGACGCCCTGACCCGGATCAAGATGCAGGACCTGCTGCTGGAGGTCCACCGGGCGGAGCCGACCACCGTGCTGCTGGTGACCCACGACGTCGACGAAGCCCTCCAGCTGGCCGACCGCATCATCGTCCTCGGCAAGGAGCCAGGCCGCGCAACCGAATCCGGTGCCCCGGCGCCGGGCGCAACGATTGTCCGCACCGTCGTCGTCCCCGGCGAACGTCCTCGGGACCGGGCCTCGGCGGAGCTCGCCCGAATGCGGGCCTCGCTCCTGGCCAGCCTCGGCGTCGACGGCCACTAGCCGCCCCACCGCTCCCCGGACCTCCCGGCAGGACGCGCCAGAGCGTGCCGCGCCGGCTCGCTCCACCGTTCTTCACCTCCTCCGCACCCGCATCCACCGTTCTCAAAGGAACCTCCATGCCCTTCGCCCGCAAGACCACCCGCCGCAAGACCACCCGCCGCTCCCTCCTCACGGCCGCCGCCGTCTCCGCCGCACTGGCCCTCACCGGCTGCGTCGCCGGCGAGGGTTCCGGCAAGCCCGCAGCAAGCGGCGCCGCCGGGAGCGCCACACTGAACATCGATTTCGCCACGTACAACCCGTTGAGCCTCGTGATCAAGAAGAAGGGCTGGCTCGAGACGGCGCTGAAGGACCAGGGCGTCACCGTCAACTGGGTCCAGTCAGCCGGCTCGAACAAGGCCAACGAGGCGCTGCGGTCCGGCGCGATCGACGTCGGCTCCACCGCCGGCTCGGCCGCCCTCCTGGCCAAGGCCAACGGGTCGCCGATCAAGGCCATCGACATCTTCTCGCAGCCGGAATGGGCGGCGCTCGTCACCAAGCCTGGCTCCGGCATCAGCACGGTGGCTGACCTCAAGGGCAAGTCGGTGGCGGCCACCAAGGGCACCGACCCGTACTTCTTCCTGCTCCAGTCGCTCTCCGAAGCCGGGCTGTCCGCCAAGGACGTCACCGTGCAGAACCTGCAGCACGCCGACGGCCGTGCGGCGCTGGAAAACGGCTCGGTGGATGCGTGGTCCGGGCTCGACCCGATCATGGCCGGGGCGGAGCAGAAGGGCGCCAAGCTCTTCTACCGGAACCTCTCCTTCAACACCTACGGCTTCCTGAACGCCACGGAATCCTTCCTGAAGGACAAGCCCAAGCAGGCGCAGGCCGTCGTCAACGCCTACGAGAAGGCGCGCGCCTGGGCGTCGGCCAACCCGGAGGAAACCGCGCAGATCCTTGCCGACGCAGCGGGACTGGACCTCGCCGTCGCGAAGACCGTGGTGCTGCAGCGCAGCAACCTCGACGTCGACCCGGCGCCGGGCGAGGCCCAGCGCAAGGTGCTCGCGAAGATCGGCCCGACCTTCGTGGAGACCGGGGACGTTGCAAGCCAGAAGCAGATCGACGACGCCGTCGCCTCGCTTCTCGATGACTCGCTGGTGAAGAAGGCGGACGCGTCCGCCATCAAGGATTCCTGATGACCAACCTCGAAAATCCCTTCCTCACCGGCAACAATGTTGCGGACGGGCGCGCTGCAGCCGTCCCCGCAACTCCGGCAGACGCCGCCCGGCCGGACTCCCCCGTCACGGGTGGAGGCGGCTCCCCGGCGAACGGATGGTCCCCCGCCGGGATCCTGGCCAACGGCTGGGCGCGTCTGCTCCTTGGATTGATCATTCCCGCTGCGGTGCTGGCCGCCTGGCAGCTGTCCACGGCCGCCGGGGTGTTCAGCGTGGTCCAGCTCCCGCCGCCGGCCATGGTGCTGGAGGCCGGCCTTGACCTGCTCCAGCGCGGGCAGCTCGGGCAGCACATCGCGATCTCAACGCAGCGCGTGCTAATCGGCTTCGCGGCCGGCGCGGCGCTGGGACTGGTGTTCGGGTCCCTGGTGGGCCTGTCCCGGTTCGCGGATGCCCTGCTCGCGCCCACCATCGGCGCGCTCCGGGCCGTCCCGTCGCTGGCGTGGGTGCCGCTGCTGATCCTCTGGATGAAGATCGGCGAGGACTCCAAGGTCACCCTGATCCTGATCGGCGCGTTCTTCCCGGTCTTCACGACGGTCTCGCTGGCGCTGCGCCACGTGGACCGGAACCTGGTCGAAGCGGCACGGGCGTTCGGGCTCAAGGGCGTGAAGCTGCTGACCACGGTCCAGCTTCCGGCGGTCGTGCCGGCCGTGTTCTCCGGGCTCCGGCTCGCGCTGGCCCAGGCCTGGCTGTTCCTGGTCGCCGCCGAACTCATCGCCTCCTCGATGGGGCTCGGTTTCCTGCTGACGGATTCGCAGAACAACGGCCGCACGGACCGGCTCCTGCTGGCAATCGTGCTGCTGGCCGTGATCGGCAAGGTCACCGACGCCCTGCTGGGCCTCGCCGAAAAATGGGCGGTGAAACGATGGGCGTAGCCACCGAAACAGCGCCGGCCAACCTCCCGGCTACCGAGGAAGAGCGCATCGCGTTCTGGGAGGCGGCCGCCCTCCGGCTCGACTGGGAGGACGTGCCCGGGCAGGACAAGCCCTGGCACACCGCGCACCGCCGCGTCCCGGCCGACGCCGCGGCCGGCATGGGCCCGCAGATCAGCTGGTTCGACGGCGGGAAGCTCAACGTCGCCCACAACTGCGTCGACCGTCATGTAGCGGCGGGACGCGGGGACAAGGTGGCACTGCACTTCGAGGGCGAGCCCGGCGACCGCCGCACCATCACCTACGCCGAGCTGCAGCGCGACGTGGCCAAGGCCGCCAACGCCCTGCTGGACCTCGGCATCACCAAGGGCGACCGGGTGGTCATTTACCTTCCGGTGATCCCCGAAACGGTGATCATAACCCTGGCCGTGGCCCGGATCGGCGCCATCCACTCGCTCGTGTTCGGCGGTTTCTCGGCCGAGGCGCTCAAGTTCCGGGTGGAGGACACGGGCGCCAAGCTGCTGGTCACCACCGACGGGCAGTTCCGCCGCGGCGTCGCGGTCCCGGTGAAGGCGAACGCGGATGCGGCCGTCGCCGGGGACAACGCGATCGAGCGTGTCCTGGTGGTCAACCGCACCGCCGCACCGGACCTCCTCGGCAGCGTCCCGATGACCGCAGGCCGCGACGTGTGGTGGCACGACGCCGTCGGGCGGGCCTCCGACGTCCACGAACCCGAGGCGTTCGACGCCGAGACGCCGCTGTTCATCATGTACACCTCCGGCACCACCGGAAAGCCCAAGGGCCTGGTCCACACCTCCGGCGGCTACCTCACGCAGGCGTCCTGGAGCTTCGAGCACCTCTTCAGCAACCCGGACCCGGCCCTCCGGGACCGGGACGTCCACTGGTGCACGGCTGACCTCGCCTGGGTCACCGCCCACACCTACGAGCTCTACGGCCCACTCTCCAACGGCGCCACCCAGGTGATCTTCGAGGGCACGCCCAACACCCCGCACCCCGGCCGGCACTTCGAAATCATCGAACGCTACGGCGTCACGCAGTACTACACTGCGCCCACCCTGGTCCGGTCGCTGATGGGCTGGTTCCCGGACGGCGTCCCGGCCGGCTACGACCTCTCCTCCATCCGCCTGCTGGGCACCGTCGGCGAAGCCGTCAACCCCGAGGCGTGGCGCTGGTTCCGGGAGAACGTGGGGGCGGGCACGGCCCCGGTGGTGGACACCTGGTGGCAGTCCGAAACCGGTGCCACCATCCTCTCCCCGGCCCCGACGGACGCGGACTTCAAGCCCGGCTGCGCCGCCCGGCCGCTGCCCGGCGTCGGCACCCGGATCGTGGACGAGGCGGGCACCACCGTCCCGCCCGGAGTCCAGGGCTTCATCGTGGTGGACGCCCCCGGCCCCGCCATCGCCCGGACCGTGTGGGGGAACCCGCAACGCTACTTCGATTCCTACTGGCGCCAGTTCGTCGAGCAGGGCTGGTTCCTCGCCGGCGACGGCGCCAAGTACGACGACGACGGCGACATCTGGATCCTGGGGCGGGTGGACGACACCCTCAACGTCTCAGGGCACCTGCTCTCCACCATCGAAATCGAATCGGCCCTCGTCTCGCACCCGGACGTGGTGGAGGCCGGCGTCTGCCCGGTCGCGGACCCGAAGACCGGGCACGCGATCGTCGCATTTGTCGTGCTGAAAGATTCGGCGGTGACCGAGGACATCGCGTCCGAATTGAAGGCACACGTCGCCACGCAGATCGGGCCGATCGCGAAGCCGCGCGACGTCGTCGTCGTTCCCGATGTGCCGAAGACCCGCAGCGGCAAGATCATGCGCCGGCTGCTGACGCAGCTGTTCGAAGGAACGACGCTCGGCGACACGACCTCCCTGCAGAACGAACCGTCGATCGCCGGCATCCAGACCGTCCTGCGCGACCGCAATAACACCGGAAATACCCCAGAAGTAAGGAACACCAATGACTGACATCAGCAGCGTCGCCCGTCTTTCCGAACCCCTGAAGTTCGCCTACTGGGTCCCCAACGTCTCCGGCGGCCTGGTGGTTTCCACCATTGAACAGCGCACCGGCTGGGACTTCGAGTACAACAAGAAGCTGGCCCGGATCGCCGAGAACTCCGGCTTTGAATACGCGCTGACCCAGACCCGCTATGCCGCCTCCTATGGCGCGGACAAGCAGCACGAGGCCACCTCCTTCAGCCTCGCCCTGCTGGCCGCCACCGAGCGGCTCAAGGTGATCTCCGCCGTCCACCCGGGCATGTGGCACCCCGGCGTGCTGGCGAAGTACATCATCACCGCGGACCACATCTCCAACGGCCGCGCCGCCGTGAACATCGTTTCCGGCTGGCTCAAGGCCGAGTTCGAAAACTTCGGCCTCGAATGGCTCGAACACGACGAGCGCTACGTCCGGACCGAGGAATTCATCCGCGTCCTCCGCGGGCTCTGGACCGAGCAGGAGTACAGCCAGTCGGGCAAGTACTACAACATCACCGACTTCACCCTGCAGCCGGCCCCCGTCGACGTGCCCGGGCGCGCGCACCCGGAGATCTTCTTCGGCGGCAACTCCACCGCGGCACAGGCCACGGCCGGCCGGGTCGCGGACTGGTACTTCTCCAACGGCAAGGACCTGGAAGGGTTCAAGGAGAACATCGCCGGCGTGGTTGCCTCCGCTGGTGAGGCGCACCGCGGCACCCCGGGCGCACTGGCCTCGCTGAGTTCCTCCCACCTCCCCTCCCCGCGTTTTGGCCTGAACGGCTTCGTCATCGCCCGTGATTCCGAGAAGGAAGCCCGCGACACCCTGCGCGAGATCGTCGAGAAGGCGCACAAGCCCGCCGTCGACGGCTTCCGTGCCGCTGTCCAGGAAGCCGGAGCGTCCACGAAGGACGGCAAGGGCATGTGGGCCGACTCCAGCTTCGAGGACCTGGTCCAGTACAACGACGGTTTTAAGACCCAGCTGATCGGCACCCCGGAGCAGATCGCGGAGCGGATCGTGGAGTACAAGAAGATCGGCGTGAACCTGTTCCTCACCGGCTACCTGCACTTCCAGGAGGAGGTCGCCGCGTTCGGTACGGACGTCCTGCCGATCGTTCGCGAACTCGAGGCGGGCCTCGCCCGCAAGCACGACGTCGAGCTGGACCTGTCCCAGACCCCGGCGGCGAAAGTTGAGGTGGCTGCGTAATGGCTGACCGCAAATTCGGTTTCCGCACCCGCGCCCTGCACGCCGGCGGCACGCCCGACGCCGAACACGGCGCCCGGGCCGTGCCGATCTACCAGACGACGTCCTTCGTGTTCAAGGACACCCAGGACGCCGCCAACCTGTTCGCGCTGCAGAAGTACGGCAACATCTACTCCCGGATCGGCAACCCCACGGTGGCCGCGTTCGAAGAGCGCATCGCCTCGCTCGAGGGCGGCATCGGCGCGGTGGCCACGTCCTCTGGCATGGCCGCGGAGTTCATTACCTTTGCCGCGCTCACCCAGTCCGGCGACCATATTGTGGCGGCATCCCAGCTTTACGGCGGCACGGTGACCCAGCTGGACGTGACGCTGCGCCGCTTCGGCGTGGACACCACGTTCGTGGCCGGCACCGACCCGGCGGACTACGCCGCGGCGGTCCGGGACAACACCAAGGCGATCTTCGTCGAGGTGGTGGCCAACCCGTCGTCGGAAGTCCAGGACCTTGAGGGCCTGGCGAAGGTGGCGCACGACGCCGGCATCCCGCTCGTCGTCGACGCCACCTTGAGCACCCCGTATCTGGTGCGGCCGATCGAGCACGGGGCGGACATCGTGATCCACTCCGCCACGAAGTTCCTCGGCGGCCACGGCACCACCCTCGGCGGCGTCATCGTCGAAAGCGGCCGCTTCAATTGGGGCAACGGCAAGTTCCCCACCATGACCGAACCGGTGGCCTCCTACGGCAACGTCTCCTGGTGGGGGAATTTCGGCGAGTACGGCTTCCTCACCAAGCTGCGCTGCGAGCAGTTGCGCGACATCGGCCCCGCGCTGTCCCCGCAGTCGGCGTTCCAGCTGCTGCAGGGCGTGGAGACGCTCCCGCAACGCCTGGACGAGCACCTCAGGAACGCCCAGGCCGTGGCCGAATGGCTTGAAGCCGACGAGCGTGTGGCCTATGTGAACTATTCCGGCCTGCCCTCGCACCCGCACTTCGACCGGGCGCGGAAGTACCTGCCGCTGGGCCCCGGCTCGGTGTTCTCCTTCGGCGTGAAGGGCGGCCGAGCCGCGGGCCAGAAGTTCATCGAGTCGCTGCAGCTGGCCTCGCACCTGGCCAACGTGGGCGACTCGCGGACCCTGGTGATCCATCCCGGCTCCACGACCCACCAGCAGCTCAGCCCGGCGCAGCTCGAATCCGCCGGCGTCCCGGAGGACCTCGTCCGGATTTCGATTGGCCTGGAGGACATCGATGACATCCTCTGGGACCTTGACCAGGCCCTGGACGCGGCATCCGAAGAGCCAGCCCCGGACACATCCACCCCGAAAGCCCTGCCCGCGGATAGCTGCACGATCGGAGCAAGCGCATGAGCGCCGAACAGACCCGTACCTGGACCGGCCCGTCCGCGCCCGAGCGGCTGGCCCTGCTGCGCCAGGCCAAGACGATCGCGATTGTGGGCGCCTCGGACAAGCCGTCCCGGGCCAGCTACTTCGTCGCGACCTACCTGCAGTCCTCCACCCGCTACAAGGTCTACTTCGTGAACCCGGTGGTCAAGGAGATCCTGGGCGAGCCGAGCTACGCTTCGCTCGCTGACCTGCCGGAAAGCCCGGACATCGTCGACGTGTTCCGCAAGCATGATGACCTGCCCGGTGTGCTGGACGAGGCCATCGCCGCGGGCGCCAAGACGCTCTGGCTGCAGCTGGGCTCGTGGCATGAGGACGTCGCGAAGGAAGCCGAGGCGGCCGGACTCGACGTCGTGATGGACCGCTGCGTGAAGATCGAGCACGCCCGCTTCCACGGCGGCCTCCATCTGGCGGGCTTCGACACCGGCGTCATCTCCTCCAAGCGGCAGGTACTCGCCTAAACGAGGTCCCTAAACCGGGACGCCCAGGCGGGGCGCGCTACGGCTTGGCGGTGGGGAGAGCAGTCGGAAGCCCGGGAAGAGTGGGCGACGTCGGCAGCGGG
The DNA here is from genome assembly GCF_013359735.1 of Arthrobacter sp. C9C5. Lineage (GTDB taxonomy): Bacteria > Actinomycetota > Actinomycetes > Actinomycetales > Micrococcaceae > Arthrobacter. The sequence continues at coordinate 95,627 of NZ_JABFMX010000007.1, read as the reverse complement.
CCCGGAGCAAGGCCCCGGCCGTTCTGGCCCTGGGAGCCGGGCTTCACGGGCCGGTGTCCCGGCGTCGGAAGGACTCCCCCACGGCCAACGGCGGGAGGAGTAGCGATGGGGCCTGCATGCTTCGGCACCTGCGCCGTTGCCTGGGCTGAGGGCGCCGCCGGACCAGTCAGGGACGGGGACGTGCCAGCCGGCACCGGAACCGGGGCCGCCGGGAGATCCGAGGGCGTGCCGACAGAAGGGGCCGGGGCTCGGGTGGGTGCCGCGGGCTGGAAAATAACGCCGAGAGTGTGGCCCACGTTCTCACGGAAGTCATGGCTGGAGGCTGCCACGGCCCCGGCGCCGAGGCTCATTGCACCGATTACGGCGCCACCAATGAGGGCCATCCGGCGTTTGTGGCCGCGTCGCCGGTCCGCGAGGCTGCTCACGCCGTCGGGAAGGTCCTCGGCGGGGCGGAACGGAAGGTCGTCGGCGGGCCCGGCCACCGCGCGGGCCGAACCGGCGGAGAGCAGCGCGGCGAGGTCGGTCCGGGGCGCCGGTGCCTGCTCCGGCACCAGTGCCTGAAGCTGCTCGAGGGTGCTGCGGAGTTCGGTGGCAGCTTCGAGTCCGGAGTCACGGAGCATCGCCTGGATGTTGCCATCCTGCTGGGGGTCGCGTGTGCCGGTCATGATGCTGCGTGGTCCTTTTCGGTTACAAGTTCGCGCAAGGCATTGAGCCCGCGCCGCTGAAGCTGTTTGATGGCACCCGGGGTCTTGCCCATGATGCCGGCCACCTGATCGATGGAGAGGTCTGCGACGATCCGCAGGACCAGGACTTCCCGTTGCTCTTCGTTGAGCCGGGCAAGTGTGTGGGACAGGCCGCCCAGCGAACCGAGCGCCTCGTCCTCCGCGGAGGCGGAATATCGCCCGTCGTTCAGCGGGTCATATTCGGCCAGGTACGGTGTGCGTTCGGCGCGCCGGTGGTGGTCGACCAGCCGGGCGTGGGCGACGGAGAAGATGAAGGTCCGCAACCCGGTGTGGCCGCCGGTGACGTTGGCCAGTTTCGGCAGGACGTCCACGAAGACGTCTTGGGTGAGGGCCTCGGCGTCGTCGACGCCCTTGGCCCGGAAGTAGCCGAGCACCGCCGGGGAGATCACGGTGTAAACGGCGCTGAACCCTGACGGGTCGCCAGCCAGAGCTGCTGACAGTTCGTCATCGCTCAGCTGGTCTGCCAAGAGGCTTTCCTTCCGTTACTGCTGGGGTGCGGCCCCCGATAGTCTAGCGGCCGCACCCCATCGCCTCCGAAGAGAGGCGTTTGGTGCTTACTTGTCGAGCTTGGGCTGCTCAACCGACGGAACAGCCGGCACGGCCTTGACAGCCGGGGCGCCCTTGGCGGCGGGAACAGCCGGGGTTGCGACGGTTACGCCGGCGTGGGCCTTGGCCTCGGCGGCGCCCTTGGCGTTAGCGGCACCGTCGACGGTTACGCCGTCCTTGTCAGCGGAGACAGAGCCCTCAGCGGAACCCTCGGTACCCTCGACATCGGCGTCACCCTTGGCGTCGCCCTTGGCGGAACCGTCAGCGTTCGGGGTAGCCGGGACGGCCGGAACGGCCGGGGTGGCCGGTGCGTCGGGCAGTTCGGTGGTTGCCGGAACAGCCGGAACAGCGGGGGTGGCGGGCGTAGCGTGGTTCACTTCAGCCTGCTGGGTGCTGGACGTCTGGGCCGCGTTGGCCAGGCCGATTCCGGAGAAACCTCCGACCGCGAGAATCGCGGCGCCGACAGCAATCTTGGTGGTCTTGCTAACACTCTTCATGAAAAACGTACATCCTTTGGTTGGTTGAAGGCTGGCTGGCGCCTGATGGGGGCAGGCGCCAGCCGGCACTTACGGTCGAAGTCCTGTCGGCACCTGATGGGGGCAGGTGCCCGTCGGATCTCTCTCGAAGTCCCCAGCGCCTGATGGGGGCAGGCGCCGGTCGGATCTTCCGCTACAAGGCCGGCCGGGCCTGATGGGGGGACCAGGGCTCCGGGCGGCGCTTACAAAGGAGTAATCGCTGGGACACCCCGAAAGGTTACGCAGCGATAAGAATTTCTTTTCTCTTTTTCGACAGGCCCTGCGACGGCCCCAGACGGCGGCTTTAACGACGACGGCGGCGGGCCACCATTGCAGGTGACCCGCCGCCGTCGTGCGCCAGTTACTGAAGCGTCAGTCGTTGATGAGGTCGTTGACCACGATGGTCTGGTCGCGGTCCGGGCCGACGCCGATCGCGGAGAACCGGGTGCCGGAGAGCTTCTCGAGGGCCAGCACGTAGTTCCGCGCATTCTCCGGCAGGTCGTCCAGGCTGCGGGCACCGGTGATGTCCTCGGTCCAGCCTTCGAAGTACTCGAAGATCGGCTTGGCGTGGTGGAACTCGGTCTGCGTCATCGGCATTTCGTCGTGGCGGACGCCGTCGACGTCATAGGCCACACAGACCGGGATCTGCTCGATGCCGGTGAGCACGTCCAGCTTGGTGACGAAGTAGTCGGTGAAGCCGTTTACGCGCGAGGCGTGGCGCGCCAGCACGGCGTCGTACCAGCCGCAGCGGCGCGGCCGGCCGGTGTTGACGCCGAACTCGCCGCCGGTCTTCTGCAGGTACAGGCCCATCTCATCGAACAGTTCCGTGGGGAACGGCCCGGCGCCGACACGCGTGGTGTAGGCCTTGATGATGCCGATGGAGCGCGAGATCCGGGTGGGGCCGATGCCCGAGCCCACGGAGGCGCCGCCGGCGGTCGGGTTCGAGGAGGTCACGAACGGGTAGGTGCCGTGGTCGACGTCCAGGAACGTGGCCTGGCCGCCCTCCATGAGGACCACCTTGCCCTCGTCCAACGCCTTGTTCAGCACGAAGGTGCTGTCGATGACCAGCGGGCGCAGGCGTTCGGCGAAGGACAGGAAGTAGTCCACGATCTCGTCCACCTCGATGTCCCGGCGGTTGTAGACCTTGACCAGCAGTTCGTTCTTCTGCCGCAGCGAGCCTTCGACCTTCTGGCGCAGGATGGACGCGTCGAACACGTCCTGCACGCGGATGCCGAGGCGGGCCACCTTGTCCATGTAGGCCGGCCCGATTCCGCGGCCGGTGGTGCCGATCGCGCGGCTGCCGAGGAACCGTTCGGTGACCTTGTCCAGCACCTGGTGGTACGGCGCCACGAGGTGGGCGTTAGCGGAGACGCGCAACTTGGAGGTGTCCGCGCCGCGGGCTTCCAGGCCGTCGATCTCCTGGAACAGGGCTTCAAGGTTCACCACGCAACCGTTGCCGATGACCGGGACTGCGTTCGGGCTCAGGATGCCGGCCGGAAGGAGCTTCAGCTCATACTTCTCACCGCCCACGACGACGGTGTGCCCGGCGTTGTTGCCGCCGTTGGGCTTCACGACGTAGTCGACACGGCCGCCGAGCAGGTCGGTGGCCTTACCTTTGCCTTCGTCGCCCCATTGGGCTCCGACGATCACGATTGCTGGCATGGGATCCTCCCCCATTCGTTCGGGCCGAACTCCGTTTGATTCACCAGGTGGTCAACGCAGCTCAGCGCCGTTCATGAGAATGCCCCGAATCTACCGCTGTGCGCAGTACCACTACGATCTGTACCACTACGATCTGTACCGTCAGCGCCAGAGTCCGGGGCTCTTACCACCCAAGTTTAGCCGAAAACGCCGGCCGGCACCGTTTTGGCTCCCTGTGTGGACACCGCGACACATAGCGGGCACGACTTGCGGTACAGGCCCGCGTGGAATTAAGTGAGAGTGACCATCCCGAGCGGCCGAGGGACCTGGACCGTTGACGCCGCAGCAACCCTGCCGGACACAGCCTGCCTCCCACGGCCGGCGTGACCGGCCACGGTGCTACCGCCAGGACCGATGGAAGGAAACCGCGCCATGTCCCAGAACACCGACCACATCCGTGTCACCCACGCCGGCTCATTGCCCCGGACGCCGGAACTCATCGCCGCGAACGAGGCCAAGGAAGCCGACGGCGTCACCCCCGAGTTCCTGGACCTGCTGGAAACCTCGGTGGTGGACGTCGTGCAGCGCCAGAAGGATCTGGGCGTCGACATCCCCAACGACGGCGAGTACGGCCACACGATGTCCAGCACGGTGGACTACGGCGCCTGGTGGAACTACTCCTTCTCCAGGCTCGGCGGACTGGAACCCACCGAGGTGGACCGCTGGGCCGACGCCAAGGTCCACCGTTCCTCGCCGGGCCACATCGTCCTGACCTCGTTCCCGGACCGCCGTGACCGGCAGAAGTTCAACGACGCGTACAACGACCCCTCCTCCGGGATCCTGGCCCACCGCAAGGCCGTCACGCAGCCAAAGATCGCGGGGCCGCTGACGTACACCGGCCAGGCGCTCGTGGCCTCGGACATCACCAACCTCAAGACCGGCCTGGCCGCGGCCGGCCTCACCGAGGGATTCGTCGCCTCCCTCTCCCCCGGCTCCTGCGCCCGGGTGGCCAACGAGTACTACCAGAGCGATGAGGAACTCCTTTACGCCTGTGCCGATGCCATGCGCGAGGAATACAAGGCCATCATCGACGCCGGCCTGACCGTCCAGCTCGACGACCCCTCCCTGGCCGAGAGCTGGGACCAGATCAACCCCGAGCCGAGCCTCGAGGACTACCTGAAGTTCATCCAGCTCCGGGTCGAGGCCACCAACTGGGCGCTGCGCGACCTTCCGCAGGAGAAGATCCGGCTGCACGTCTGCTGGGGATCCTGGCACGGACCGCACACCACGGACATCCCCTTCGCGGACATCATCGGTTCCGTCCTGCAGATCAACGCCGGCGCCTACTCCTTCGAGGCGGCCAACGTGCGGCACGAGCACGAATGGCGGGTCTGGGAGGACACCAAGCTTCCCGAGGGGAAGTCGATCATCCCGGGCGTCGTCTCCCACGCCACCAACGTCGTCGAGCACCCGGACCTGGTGGCGGACCGGATCGTGCGCTTCGCGGACCTGGTGGGCCGCGAAAACGTGATTGCGTCCACGGACTGCGGCCTCGGCGGCCGCGTCCATCCGCAGATTGCCTTTGCCAAACTCGAGGCACTCGGAGAGGGCGCCCGGCGGGCCAGCAAGCGGCTCTGGTAGCCGAACCGGGCCGGCCGGCCGTAGCCGGCCCGGGCGACTCGCCGGACATTTCGCGGGGCTTGATAGACTGGTAGAGACCGAACAGGAATCGGTCCACACCACATTTTCAAACCACTCCGGCCTCCGCGCGCCCTTCCTTTGGCGTGCCCGCAGCCGGTCTGGCAGCTTTACCAATCCCGCAGGAGACCCAGCAATACATGACAGCCCTGGCCACTGAAAATTTCCGCGAACAGCTCCTGAGCCGCCGTTACGAAGCTAACGTCGCGCCGGTCAACGAACTGTGCGACGCACTGCAGACCGCCAAAGCTGGCACCACGGTCCCCTACGTGGATCCCGCCCACGACATCGACGAGTGCCGCATCATCAGCCTGTACTCCAACATCGGCACCGCGGATCCGTCCGGCTTCATCACCGCCGGGGATGACGAAGCTGCCACCCGCATGCTCGGCATCCAGTGGAAGCTGGGCCTGCGCCCCGAGTTCGTCATGCCGTGGAACGTCCACCCGTGGCACGTCGGCGAAGAGCCCAACGGCAAGTTCACCCCGGACCAGATCTCGGCCGGCCTCAAGCCCTTGCTGAAGTTCCTCGCCCTGGTGCCGCGCGCGTCCGTCATCGTGGCTCACGGCACCGAGGCCAACCGCCTGGCCAACCTGCTGCTCAAGACCGAGGTGCCGATGATCTGGCGCCGCGGCCTGAAGACGTACAAGGTCCGCTCGCTCAGCGGCCGCGCGTTCGCCGGCACCCCGGCCCGCCAGGAGCAGTATCTCGAGGAAATGCGCGTGGCCTACGCCGACGCCATGGCCCGCACCGGCCTGGCCAAGGCCTAGTCCCGCACGTTAACGACGGCGGGCGCCCACCGAAAGGTGAGCGCCCGCCGTCGTCGTTTAACCCGTCAGCCCTCGGCTTCGATGGCCGCCTTCGCCGTGGGGTCGGAGTCCTTGAGGAACTTCTCGATCCGCTCGGGCTCCTCGGCCTCGCCGATCGCCGCGGACGCGCGGCCCAGCGAGTACAGGGCGCGCAGGAAGCCGCGGTTCGGTTCGTGCTCCCACGGGATCGGGCCCACGCCGCGCCAGCCGTTCCGGCGCAGCGAGTCCAGGCCGCGGTGGTAGCCGACGCGGGAGTAAGCGTAGGAATCGATGGTCCGGCCTTCCTTCCACGCTTCCTCGGCCAGCACGGCCCAGAGCAGCGAGGACGTCGGGTGCTTCTCCACCAGGTCCAGCGCCTCCTGGCCCGCATCCAGCCCCGCGTAGACCTCGGTCTCGGCAGGCAGCAGCGTGGGCTCGGGACCCATCAGGTTCTTGCGGAACTCGTCCGACATAACTAGAACGTCTTGCCGGTGGAGCCGAGCTGCTGGGCAGCCTCGACCACGCGGGCGGCCAGGCCGGCTTCGGCGGACGCGCCCCAGACACGGGGGTCGTACAGCTTCTTGTTGCCAACCTCGCCGTCGACCTTCAGGACGCCGTCGTAGTTGCGGAACATGTGGTCCACCACCGGGCGGGTGTAGGCGTACTGGGTGTCGGTGTCGATGTTCATCTTGATCACGCCGTAGGAGACCGCGTCCGCGATTTCCTGCTCGGAGGAGCCGGAGCCGCCGTGGAAGACGAGGTCGAACGGGTTGGCCTTGCCGATCTTCGCGCCGACCTGCTCCTGGATGTCCTTGAGGATCTCCGGACGCAGCTTCACGCCGCCCGGCTTGTACACGCCGTGCACGTTGCCGAAGGTCAGGGCCGTGATGTAGCGGCCGTTCTCGCCGGAGCCGAGCGCGTCGATGGTCGCGAGGGCGTCCTCGACCGTGGTGTAGAGCTTGTCGTTGATGGCGTTCTCGACGCCGTCTTCCTCGCCGCCGACGGTGCCGATCTCGACCTCGAGGATCATCTTGGCCGCGGCGGTGCGGGCGAGCAGTTCACGCGCGATCCGGAGGTTCTCCTGCAGGGTTTCGGCCGAGCCGTCCCACATGTGCGAGTTGAAGAGCGGGTTGCGGCCGGCCTTGACCTCGGCCTCGGAGGCGGCGAGCAGCGGCAGGACGAAGCCGTCCAGCTTGTCCTTGGGGCAGTGGTCCGTGTGCAGGGCGATGTTGACGCCGTAGTTCTTGGCCACTTCGCGGGCGAATGCGGCGAAGCCCAGGGAGCCGGCCACCATGTCCTTGGTGGAGGCGCCGGACCAGTAGGCGGCACCGCCGGTGGAGACCTGGACGATGCCGTCGGACTCGGCCTCGGCGAAGCCGCGCAGGGCGGCGTTCAGGGTCTGGGAGGAGGTGACATTGACGGCCGGGAATGCGAAGCCGCCCGTCTTTGCGCGGTCGATCATCTCGGAGTAGATCTCTGGGGTTGCAATGGGCATGCTGACTCCTAAAGTGAATTTCGTCTGCGGGCTGGGTTGACCCTGGAGTGAACCTCGTCGGCTACGAACCATCCTAGCCATTCCTGCGCACGGCAGTGTCTCCGGTCACGCGGGGGCTGTAACACTCGCTCCCGCCGCCTGCCCTCCCGCCGAGATGGCACGTCGCGGCAGTGTTCCGGAAGGCACTGCCCTCGCGTGTGAGCTAAAGTGACCGGGTGCTGGTGGTTGCGATCAGGATCGATCGTTGCGCTGGCAGTTAGCGACGAGGAGACATGTCATGGCCGAAGATCTGTCGTGGGATGCGGCGCTGCTCGGCGCCGGGGCGGCCGTTCTCGCCTATGACATTGGTGGCACCGATACGAAGGCGGCGCTGTTCGACTCCGCAGGGCGGATGCTCGGGCTCAGCCGCACCGCAACTCCCCTTCGCGGGGCCCGGACGGGTGAAGCCGTGCTGGATCTGGTCGAAAAAATCGCTGCCGGATTTGCCCTGGACTACCCCGGCGTTCATCCTCAGGCAGTCGGCATGGTCGCCCCCGGCATCGTCGACGACGGCTCCGGAGTCGGCGTCCGCTCCTCGAACTTGGGCTGGGAGAATGTGCCGTTCAAAGCGCTGGCGGAGTCGCGCCTGAACCTCCCCGCGTCCTTCTCGCACGATGTGCGTGCCGCCGGGGAAGCAGAGCACCGCCTCGGCGCGGCCCAACCTTTCCGCGACGTCGTGGTCATCGTGATCGGCACCGGCATCGCGGCATCGATTATCCTGGACGGTCGAGCTCACGTGGCAGGCGGTTTTGCCGGCGAAATCGGCCATTCGATTGTCGACCCGCGCGGTGACTTGTGCCCCTGCGGCGCCGCCGGTTGCCTTGAAACTATGGCCTCAGCCGGGGCCATTGTGCGCCGCTACGCTCAGGCCGCGGGCCGGTGCTCCGAGCCTGCGCCGACCGATGCGAAGCAGGTCCTCGCCCTCGCCCGCGCCGGCGACCCGCATGCCCGGCGCGTCTGGGACGAAGCCGTCGACGCCCTCGCGCTGGTCATCGAGCAACTCGTCTCGGCGCTGGCCCCGGAGGCCATTGTCATCGGCGGCGGACTGAGCCAAGCCGGAGACGCCCTGTTCGTGCCCCTGCGGGACCGTGTCGGCGCTCTGCTCAGCTTCCACCGCCCCCCTCGGCTGCTACCGGCACGGATCGGTGAGAACGCCGGGCTCATCGGCGCGGCGCTACGTGCCAGGGCCGCCGTCGAAGGCCCGGCCGCAACCGGCGTCCTTCCGCTGAAAGGAACCGCATGTCCATGAACCGCTCCGAGCGCCTCGCTGCGGTACTCGACCTGCTAGCCGAATCCGGCCACCTGGAGGTCGACGACATCATCACCCGCCTCGGCGTCTCCGCGGCGACTGCGCGGCGCGACCTCGACACCCTCGCCTCCCAGCAGCTGCTCACGCGCACGCGCGGCGGGGCGACCGGGCAGTCCGTCGCCTACGACCTTCCGCTGCGGTACAAACGCGAGCAGAACGCACCACAGAAGCTCCGGATCGCCCGCGCGGCCAGTTCGCTCGTGGCCCGCGGCGCCGTCGTGGGGCTCTGCGGCGGCACAACGAGCACGGCGATCGCCGAGGTACTTGGCGCCAGACCGGACATCATGGAAGCGTCACCGCACGCCACACTGACGGTCGTCACCAACGCCCTCAACATCGCGGCCCAGTTGGCGATGCGCCCGCAGATCAAGACGGTGGTGACCGGCGGGGTGGTGCATTCGCGCTCCTACGAACTGGTCGGTTCCTACAGCGACGCCGTGCTGCAGCAAGTGCGCCTGGACATCGCCTTCATCGGCGTGAACGGCATAGATCCGCTGGCTGGCCCCTCCGTGAACGACGAACGGGAGGCTGCGGTGAATTCCCTGATGACAGAGCGCGCGGCCCGGGCGATGATCGTAGCCGACTCCAGCAAGATCGAACGAATCGCATTCGCCGGACTGGGCGCACTGCACCGCTTCGACGGGCTCATCACGGACCCGGGGATCACACCGGAGCAGCTGGCTGCCTTTGCCGACCAGAATTTCGAGGTGATCGTCGCATCATGACCCGCCCTGCCACCCGCATCATCCACTCTGCGCGCCTGGTATCCGGCGGGCTGACCACCGCCGACGCCTGGGTCGCCTTTACCGGCGATACGGTGTCTGGCCTCGGCTCCGGGGACAGCTGGCGTGGCCTGAGCACCCCGGCGGTGGAAGTGACGGATGCCGCCGGCCGCTGGCTCATCCCCGGCTTCATAGACATCCACTGCCACGGCGGCGGCGGCTTCGCTTTCGATAACGGAGCCGACGCTATCCGCGATGCCCTTGCCGTGCACCACCGCCACGGCACGACCCGCGCCGTGCTCTCCCTCGTCACTGCCCGCCAGTGCGAGCTCGAGTCCCGGCTCGCTGCCATCGCAGACGCGGCCGAGGCCAACCCGCTCGTGCTCGGCGCTCACCTTGAGGGCCCCTTCCTCGACAACGCTTTCCGCGGCGCGCACGACCCGGCACTGCTCCGGGCGCCTGACGGCGATTCGATGGCCCGGCTCCTCACCGCGGCGCGGGGACACCTTCGCCAGTGGACGCTCGCACCCGAGCTGCCCGGCGCCCGGGAGGCAATCCGCACGCTCGTCGACGCAGGGGTCGCCGTCGCCGTCGGGCACAGCGCCGCCGACTATGCCACCGCTCGGGCAGCATTTGAAGCCGGCGCCTCGATCCTGACGCACGCCTTCAATGGCATGCGCGGCATCCACCACCGCGCGCCCGGTCCGGTCGCGGCAGCTACCCGCTCCCCCGGGGTGACGCTGGAGATTATCAACGACGGCGTGCATGTCCACCCGGAGGTGGTACGTCTGGCCTTTGCCGGCGCACCCGGCCGCATTGCCCTGATCACCGACGCCATGGCCGCCACCGGCTCCGGGGATGGCGAGTACATGCTTGGGTCCCTGGCCGTCACCGTCACCGGCGGCATTGCCCGCCTGAGCAGCGCGACAGGAGCCGACGGGGCCATCGCCGGCTCCACGCTCACCCTCGACGCAGCTCTGCGTCGAGCGGTGACTGAAGTGGGCATCCCGATTGAAGAGGCGGTCGCCGCGGTGACCGCCACTCCCGCCCGGGCCATCGGGCGCAGCCGCGATCTCGGACAGCTCGCGATCGGCTACGCCGCCGACGCGGTTCTGCTCGACGGCGGGCTATCAGTCGATGCGGTCTTCGCAGCCGGCCGGCTCTTGCCGGCCTAGCGGCAAGCTTCCAGCTGTGGAGTCCCGATCTCCAGCAGAGACGTCCGCATTCAGAAAATAATTTGCGTGACTTGCATCACGCATGGATAATTATTTTCACATCAGCTGGACCGGGTCGTCCGCTATCACGTTTCAATGAGGAGACTGCATGCACAAGCGCTATCTTTCCGCCGCCATGGCCGCCGTCGTCGCCCTGGCACTGTCAGCCTGTGGCGGCGCCGCGGGCGGCGGTTCCACAGGCGGCGCAACGGACGCCAAAGGCCAAACACTCAACGTCTGGATCATGAAAGGCACCAACCCCGATTCCGAGGCGTTCTTCGACTCCGTCGGCCAGGAGTTCACGAAGGAGACCGGCGCGAAGCTCAACGTCGAATACGTGCAGTGGGCCGGCGCCCATGACCGGTTCGTCACCGCGATCGCCGGCAGCACAACCCCGGATGTCGCCGAGACCGGGAACACATGGACGGCAGAGTTCGCCGATTCAGGTGCGCTTGCCCCGATTGGCGACAAGGTGAAGGAAGCCGGCCTCGACGGGGACCTCGTCAAAGGCCTCGCCGAATCCGGCACCTACGACGGCGAGCTGTACGGTATGCCCTGGTACGCCGGGGTTCGCTCGATCATTTACCGGACAGACGTGTTCAAGGAGCTTGGCCTGACCCCGCCCACCAACTGGCAGGAACTCGTTAACGTGGCCACGGTCATCAAGACCAAGCGCCCGGATCTGATTCCCTTCCCGGTCCCCGGCGACGCCGAGATGCTCGCCTATCCGTGGGTTTGGGGCGCGGGCGGCGACGTGTCGGTCCAAAAGGGCGACAACTGGGAGTCCGGGCTGGCCAGCGACAAGGCACGCGAGGGCATCCGCTTCTACACGGACCTGGCCACCAAACACGGCTTCTCCACCGCTGGTGCGACCACCTGGAAGGAGACCGACGTGCTCGACAACTTCACCCAGGGCAAGGTCGCCATGGCGATCTCCGGCTCGTGGACGCCGGCGACCATCCTCGCGAAGGCCCCGGCACTCAAGGGCAAGCTGGGCGCTATCCCCATCCCCGGCAAGGACGGCGGCATCAGCCCTTCGGTCCTGGGCGGGTCGCACCTGAGCGTCTTCAACACGGCCAAGAACAAGGACCTCGCCTGGGCCTTCGTCAAGTTGATGAGCACCGGCAAGTTCGCCCGGGAGTGGGCCAGCAAGAGCGGTTACTTCCCCGGCCAAAAGTCGCTGCTGGACGACACCATTAAGTCGGATGACCCGCTGGTGAAGTCATTCGCCAAGCAAATGGTCGACGGCGGCGCTTCCGTTCCCGTCACGCCCAAGTTCGGTGCGGTTCAGGCCAAGAAGACCACCAACTCGATGATCCAAGCCATCCTCTCCGGCCAGAAGACCGTCGATGAGGCCACGTCGAGTGCCGCGGCCGAGATGGACGCCATCATGAACGGCAAGAAGACCCCATGACCGTAGGGCTCAAGCAGCCGCCCGTGGACGAGGGACGCAAGCCCCAGCCGTCCGCGGGTGGCCGCCCGCCGAAACGCCGGCGGCTCCTCACCATGGCCAAGGCCAGGCCGTGGCTGCTGCTCGCCCCCGCGCTGATCCTGCTGGCCGGCCTTCTGCTCTGGCCGCTCGCACGGGTCTTCATCTTCTCCTTGCAGGATTACGGCCTGCGGCAGATCGTCAGCGGCAAGACCAAATTCATCGGTCTGGACAACTACGCCGAGGTCTTCGGGGACTCCTCCCTGTGGACCGTGGTGCTGCCCAACACGATCGGCTTCGCCATCGTGGCGGTCGCCTCGACCGTCATCTTCGGGACACTGGTCGCCCTGCTCATGGCCTCACTCAGCCCGCTCTGGCGCACTGTCGTCGGGAGCGCCGTTATGGTCGCCTGGGCCATGCCGGCGGTCACCGGAACGTATGTCTGGATCTGGATCTTCGACGCCGATCAAGGGCTCGTCAACGCGACCCTCAAGGGCCTCGGCCTCATGGACGAATCGTTCAACTGGTTCACCAACCCGGTGACGTTCTACGGGATCGTGGCGTTGAACATCGTGCACCATGGCTTCCCGTTCGTCGCCATCACCGTGCTCGCCGGCCTGCTGGGAGTGCCGAAGGAGATGCTTGAGGCCGCGGAGATGGACGGGGCCGGCCCGATCCGGCGCTTCTTCCAGATCACATACCCCACCATCAAGCCGGTGTTTTCGGTTGTGGTCATCCTCTCAACCATCTGGGACTTCAAGGTGTTCGCCCAGATCTACCTCATGCCCGGCGGGTCAGGATCCAATCGGGAGGTGCTCAACCTCGGCGTCTGGTCATACGTTGAGTCGTTCGGGCAGAACCGCTACGGCTTCGGAGCGGCCATCGCCGTGCTCCTGACGGTGCTGCTCCTGATCATCACCGCCATCTACGTCCGCACCCTGTTCAAGGAGGAAAAGGTATGAGGCACCGCTCGCTCAGCCGGAGGCTGGTCAAGGCCGCCCTGGTTGCCCTCCTCCTGGCCTTCACACTCTTCCCCGCGTACTGGATGATCTCCAGCTCCTTTGACGCGCAGGCCTCCAGCGGCGGCCAGTCCCTGCTTCCGCAGGAGTTCACTCTCGCCAACTACCAGTACGTGCTTACCGAAGGCGGGTTCGGCACCTTCCTTCGCAATTCGGCCGTCGTCGCATTCTTCACGGTGACCATCTCGGGAATTGTGGCGCTGCTGGCCGCCGTCGCGGTGGCGCGCTTCCGTTTCAAGTTCCGCACCGGCATCCTGATCATGGTGCTCACCGTGCAGATGGTGCCGCTTGAGGCCCTGGTGATCCCCCTGTTCGTGCAGGTGCGCGACCTGCAGCTGCTCAACTCGCTGGTCGGGCTCGTCATTGTCTATCTGGCCTTCTCCCTGCCGTTCGCGATCTGGATGCTGCGCGGCTTCGTCGCCGCCGTCCCGGTCGAGCTGGAAGAGGCGGCCTATATCGACGGCGCCAGCTGGGGACGCATGTTCCGCTCGGTCCTGCTGCCGCTCGTGGCACCCGGGCTTGTCGCGACCAGTGTCTTCTCCTTCATCGTTGCCTGGAACGAGTTCATCTTTGCGATGACCCTCCTCGGCGGGGCAGCCGAGAACTACACCGTGGCGATCGGCCTCAAACAATTCTTCGGCGTCCATGCCAACGATTGGGGACCGGTCATGGCCGCCTCGACCATTATCACCATTCCGGTGATGGTCTTCTTCGTCCTCGTCCAGGGCAAGCTCAGCAATGGCCTGGTGGCAGGAGCCGTGAAGGGATGACCGCAGCCACAGACCCCACCCTGCGCCGGCTCGTCAACGGCGTTCTTTGGCCAGGGTTCACCGGCCACCGCGTTCCCCCCTGGCTGGCCCGGGCGCTCGACGAAGGCCTCGCCGGCGTGGTCTACTTCGGCCAGAACATCGACGCGTGGGACGCCGGACAGCCGGCACGGCTCTCTGCCGAGCTTCGGAGCATTCGGCCCGGAGTCCTCATCGGCATCGATGAGGAGGGCGGCAGCGTGTCCCGGCTCGACGCTGCACGGGGATCACTCCTCCCGGGGCACGCGCAGCTGGGTCACCTCGACGACGCCGAGGCCACCCGGGCTGTGGGCCGGATGATCGGACGACGGGCCTCGTCAGCGGGCGTCAACGTTGTGCTGGGTCCGGTGGCCGATGTGAACACGAATCCGGCGAACCCGGTTATTGGCGTGCGGGCGTTCGGCCAGGACACGCCTCTTGTGTCGCGGCATGTCGCTGCCTTTGTCCACGGCCTGCAGGAATCCGCAGTGGCCGCCTGCGTCAAGCACTTCCCCGGCCACGGGGACACGCAGACCGATTCCCACCTGTCCCTGCCCCGGCTCAACCTCTCCTGGGCCGAGATCGAGCGTGACCATCTGCCGCCTTTCCACGAGGCAGTCGCCGCCGGAGTTCGGGCCGTGATGACAGCACACATTGTGGTGCCGGAATGCGGCGACCTGCCTGCGACCCTCAATCCGGCCATCCTCGCCGCCCTCCGCGGGACCGGCTTTGCCGGCACAATTGTGACCGATGCCCTCGACATGGCAGCAATCCGGGCGTCTTTCGGGGCCGGCCCGGGCGCCGTGCTCGCCCTGGCGGCCGGAGCCGAACTGCTCTGCATCGGCAATCCGTCCAACCTCGGGCCGAAGGGCGGCCGCAGTACCGACGAGGATGACTACCTTGAGGTGCGCAAGGCCCTCTTCGGGGCCCTCGACGACGGCGCGCTCACCGCTGGCGACCTTGAACGGGCCGGCGCATCGGCCGCGCGGCTGGCCCTGCCCGCCGGGCCCCCGGAGCCTGGGGGTTCAGCGCCGGGCATCGCCGACGCCGCGCTCATGGTCCGGGCGGCAATCACGGTGCACGGCGCCGCGTCAGTCGTTCAGCGCCGCCTGGCGCTGCTCGATCTAAGGGCACATGCCACCTTCGCCGTGGCATCCGCCGCCGATCCGTTTGCCGCGAGTCTCGCGCTCGATTTTGACCTGGACCGTTTCACGCCAGGTACCGACGACGCTGCGCTGACAGAGACCGTCGCGAGCCTCCCCCGCGGCACCGGCATGGCCGTGCTGGTGGACCGGATTGCCTGCGCGGGGGCGCAACGGGATGCCCTGACCCGGATAGCCGGACTCCGCCCGGACGCCGTCGTCATCAACGCCGGACTGCCCTCCAGTGAGGACCCGCCGCTCGCTCTTATTGACGCACGGGGAACCTCAAGGGTCACCGCGGACACCGTCCGCGACATTCTGCGCGGTGCTAAACCATGAGGATACTGTCCCTTCAGTCCGGGACTTCCGCCGACGGCATCGATGTAGCGATCGTCGATATCGATGCGGACAGCGCCCAGAGTGCCCGGAACGGCCGCACTCCGTGGCTGACCGTGCGCCCGCTGCTCACCCGCACCGTGGCTTGGGCCCCGGAACTGCGCACGCGCCTGCTCGCCCTGGCGGACGGGGGCCGCGTCGACGCCGAAGAGCTGTGCCGGCTGGACACCCTCGCTGGCCAGGAGTTTGCCTCAGCCGCTCGAGCCGCCATGCAGCACCTCGGCTCAGCCGTGGACCTGGTCGTCTCGCATGGACAAACGGTCTTCCACTGGGTCGACGGCACCCGCGCCCGCGGAACGCTGCAACTGGGCGAGGCCGCCTGGATCGCCGAGGCCGCCGCCGCGCCCGTACTGTCTAACCTCCGCGCGGCCGACATCGCAGCGGGAGGCGAAGGCGCTCCGCTGATGGGCATCTTCGACCGGGCCTGGCTGGCAGCATCGGAGGCCGACGACGGCACCCCCGCAGCGACCGTCAACCTGGGCGGGATCGCGAACCTGTCGGTCGTGACCTCCGGCGGGACCATGGTGGCCTGGGATACCGGTCCCGGCAACGTTCTGATCGACGCGGTTGTCGCCCGTGCCACGAACGGCGCCCGCGGCTTCGACGCCGACGGCAAGCTCGCGGCCGCCGGCCAGGTCGACGCCCGGCTCCTCTCCGCCCTGCTCCAGCATCCCTATCTCCAAAGGCCCGCGCCGAAGTCGACGGGTCGGGAGACGTTCGGGCTTCACTTCGTGGACTCCGCCCTCGCAGCGGCCAAAGGAGATTCTCCGCTGTCCCTTGAAGATCTCGTAGCAACGCTCACCCGGCTGACCGCCCGCTCCGTAGCGGACTCCCTGCACACCGGTACGGTCGAACGGCCCGGCCGGTTGATCGCCTCCGGCGGCGGCGTGCGCAACCCCTCACTGATGTCCGCCCTTGGTGCGGAAGTCGCCCGGAACGGAATCTCCCTGGTCTCCTCGGACGTCTGCGGAATTGAGCCCGACTTCAAGGAGTCGCTGATGTTTGCGCTGCTCGGTTTCCTCAGCTGGCACGGAGTTACGTGCGAACTGCCGGCCACCGCACCAGGCCGCGCCCGTGTGGCCGGGCAAATCGCCCCCGGACCGGGGCCGCTTCGGATGCCGGCGCCGCTGGCCGGCATCCGCGGCCTGCGCGTGCTGCCGATGGAAGCCCGCACTCCGGCTGCCGCCGCGGGGGCCTCGCGATGAGCGGGCCGACAGTGCTGGCTGTCGACCTCGGCAAGACGTCCTGCCGGGTCCGCCTCAGCCGCGGCGAAACGGCACTCGACGAGGCAACGCACGAGGGCGCACCGGGCCTTGCCGACGAACATGGCAAGGATTTGGCACGTTACGCAATCCTCGGCGCTGTGGCCCGCCTTGCTCGTGGCATCCCGGAACCGCCGGGCCTCGACTGCATCGGTATCGGCGCGGCCGGCGCCCTGGCAGCGCCGGATGCCGTGCGCGGTCTCCTGAAGGAGCTCAGGGCCGATTTCGACGTCCCCCTGGCCCTCATCAGCGACGGCCTTGCCGCGCATGTCGGCGCGTTCGCCGGCGGTCCCGGCACCGTCCTCATCGCAGGCACGGGGGCCGTCGTCTTCTCAGTCAACGACACAGGGCTAATTCGGCAGATCGACGGGCTGGGCCCGTGGCTCGGCGACGAAGGCAGCGGACGCTGGATCGGCCAGGAGGGGCTGCAGGCGGGCCTCCGTGCCGGGGACGGGCGTGGACCGGCAACCTCGCTCCGCGCCGCCGCTGCCGGCCTGGCCGGCGGCCTCCCCGCCCTGCCCGGCTGGGTCTCGTCCGCCGGCACCCCCGCGCGGACTATCGGCACGTTCGCCCCGACCGTCATCACCCACGCCACCCGAGGCGACGGCGTGGCGACAGCAATCGTCGCGGAGGCGTGCGCCCGGCTCGCCCGCACCTGCGCTGCGGCGGGAGCCGAGACCGGGCAAGTCTGCGCCGCTGGCGGTCTCGTGTCCCATCCCTACTTTCGCGCCGTCCTCGATGCGGCCCTGACCGATGTCGGCCTCTCCCTCATCTCCCCCCGGGGAGACGCCCTGGCCGGAGCCACCCTGATCGCCCACTCCCGTGCACTACCCCATGAGAAGAGAATCACCCGTGGCTAAGCCGCACCTCCATGATCAGCCTGAAAACGCCCCCCTCCGCGAATCACTGGCAACGCTCTCCACAGAACAGGTCAGCGACCGGCATCCGGATCTCGACATACTCTCGACCGCAGACCTCGTGCGCGCGATGAACGAGGAGGACGCCGCCGTCGCAGCCGCCGTCGACTGCTCCGGCCCCGCCATCGCAGCCACGATCGACGGCATAGTCAGCCGTATGAGCACCGGCGGACGCCTGATCTACGTCGGCGCGGGGACCGCCGGTCGGATGGGCATCCTCGACGCCAGCGAGGCGCCACCCACTTTCGGCACCAGCCGCGAACAGGTGATCGGCGTCATCGCCGGCGGTCCCGGCGCCATCCACGCCGCCGTTGAAAACGCCGAGGACGACGCCGACGCCGGCGCAGCCGACCTACGCGCTTTGGCCGTTTCGGCCGCGGACGCAGTGATCGGCATTTCCGCGTCCGGCCGCACACCGTATGTGCTCGGTGCCGTCAAATACGCCTCATCCGTCGGCGCGTTCACCGCCGGGCTCTCCTGCAACGCGCCGTCGGACCTCGGCCGGGCCTGCGACGTCGCCATCGACGTTGTCGTAGGCCCGGAAATCCTTACCGGGTCGACCCGGCTCAAGGCAGGCACGGCGCAGAAAATGGTCCTCAATATGCTGAGCACCATCACGATGGTCCGGCTGGGCAAGACGTACCGCAACCTGATGGTCGACATGCAGGCCACGAACGAGAAGCTGCGCGCCCGTGCCGAGAGAACCGTTATGCTGGCAACGCATGCGAGCGCGGTCGACGCCGCCCGAGCGCTCCATGCCGTCGATGGATCCGTCAAGGCGGCTATTTTGATGCTGCTGACGGATCTCGAACCAGGCGCCGCCATCCAGGTCCTGGCGGAGCACCGGGGGTTCCTCAACGAGGCCATCGGGGCGGCGCTGACCAACGAAGGGAGTGCGGGTGTCCGCTAATGCCTTGCTCATGCTGAGGCAGGCCCTGCCCGGCCTCAGCACAACGGAGTCCAGGGTTGCCCAGGCTGTCATTGACGATCCGACCATCCTTGACCGCACAATCACCGAGGTCGCTGCACTGTGCAGGACCTCGCCGGGCACGGTGGCACGGTTCTGCCAGAAACTTGGCTTCTCGGGCTACCGGGACTTCCGCATCGAAGTAGCGGCGGCAGCAGGCCGTGAGCAGGCACAGCGCGATCGCTTCAAGGTCGATGACGGCGAAATCAACCGGACCGACAGCGCCGAAGACGTGGTCACCAAAATCGCCTACCAGGAGGTGCTGGCGATCGAGGAGACGGCTAAGGCGCTTGACCTCGAGACCCTTGACCGGGTCGCGGCAGCCATCGCAGCCTCCACCCGCATAGACGTCTATGGCTCCGGTTCGAGCGGCCTGACCGCCCAGGACCTGCAGCAGAAGCTGTATCGAATCGGGCTGTCGGCGACCGCCTTCTCCGACATGCACCTCGCCTGGGCATCCGCGGCTCTCCAACGCCCGGGCGGCGTCGCCCTTGCCGTCTCCCATTCCGGCCTCACCACCGAGACGTGCAATGCGCTGAAGATCGCGCGCGCCGCTGGCGCAACGACGGTGGGAATCACCAATTTCCCCGATTCGCCGTTGACCGACTACTGCGATTTCGTCCTCACCACCCAGACTCGGGAGAACCGTTATCGCGCGGGTGCCATGTCCAGCCGGATCGCCCAGCTGGCCGTAGTGGACATCCTCTTCGTGCGAATCGCCCAATCAATGTACGACGACATGACTGAGTCGCTTCGGCTCACCTACGAGGCGGTCCGGAGCCACCGGAGGCAGCCGGACGATCGGTCCGCAAGCTAGATCCCCTGCCACGCCGGCTTGTTTGCCCAGGCATAGCGGAAGTAGTCGAGGTTCGCGAGCAGGCCTGCCGCCGCCTCGTCGACGACCACGGTGACGTGCGGATGCAGCTGAATTGCCGAGCCTGGCTGGCTGGACGTGACCGGGCCCTCGACGGCGGCAGCCAGCGCAGCCGCCTTGCCCGCCCCGAAGGCGAGCAGCACAAGGTGGCGCGCACGCAGGATGGTGCCGATCCCTTGGGTAATGCAGTGGATCGGCACCTCGTCGGGCGAGGCGAAAAACCGGGCGTTGTCCGCCCGCGTCTGAGGCGTGAGCGTCTTCACTCGGGTCAGCGATGCAAACGAGGAACCCGGCTCGTTGAAGCCCAGATGACCGGTGCGACCGATCCCGAGGAGTTGCAGGTCCACTCCCCCGGCGTCGATGATCGCTTGCTCGTATTCGGTTCCGGCGGCGGGCAGCGCAGCCAAGTCATTGCTGGGCACCCGGATATTGCTCGGCGTGAGCCCGAGCGGCGCCACGACCTCACGATCAATGACGGCGCGGTAGCTCTCCGGGTGCCCCGCCGGCAGGCCGACGTACTCGTCGAGCGAAAAGCCGCGCACCATGCCGACGTCCAAGGGGCGCGCACTAAGCGAGCGGCCCAGCGCCTGGTAGACAGTCAGCGGCGTCGACCCGGTCGCGAGACCCAGCACCGCGTCGCGCTTGGCCTCGATCAGGGCACGTATCGACTCTGCGACGAGTTCGCCTGCAGCCTGCTCGTGCTCAACCACAATGACTTCGGCCATATAGAACCCCACCTCGGATGATTGCTTTTGACCTAATAGTACCCATTTCAATCAGCATTAGTCAGCAGGGGCTCTAAGGCCGGGCGAACGGCCGCTACCCCGGGAGTTGGTTGAAGACGTGCCGGCGGATCCAGGCGTGCATCGCGATCGCGGCCGCGGAGGCGGCGTTGATCGAGCGGGTGGAACCGAACTGCTCGATCGAGAGCGTCGCGACGGCGGCCTCGTGGACCTCCGGCGTCAGGCCCGGACCTTCCTGGCCGAATACCAGCACGCAGTCCCGGGGCAGCTCGTAGGTTTCCAGCGGGACGGAATCGGGGAAGATGTCGATCCCGATCACGGCCAGCCCCTCCCCCTGCGCCCAGGCGACGAAGTCCTCCACGGTGGCGTGGTGGCGGACGTGCTGGTAGCGGTCGGTGACCATCGCCCCGCGGCGGTTCCACCGGCGTCGTCCGATGATGTGGACTTCCTTGGCCAGGAACGCGTTGGCGGTGCGGACGACGGTACCGATGTTCATGTCGTGCTGCCAGTTTTCGATCGCGATGTGGAAGTTGTGGCGC
This sequence comes from Arthrobacter sp. C9C5, assembly GCF_013359735.1. GTDB lineage: Bacteria > Actinomycetota > Actinomycetes > Actinomycetales > Micrococcaceae > Arthrobacter. Next base: position 74,844 of record NZ_JABFMX010000007.1, on the reverse strand, counting down.
CGCGAATCCAGCTCGGCGACGATCGCCTCGTGCTTCCAGTAGCGGTATTTGTCCACCACGTTGCGGCGGTCGCCGTCCGCGAGCAGGTCCGGGTCCCAGTGCCCGCCTTCCGGCCACGGTCCCTGCCAGGGGCCGACGCCGACCTCCGCCTTGGGCTCCGCCTCGCCGTCCGGAGCGGCCGGGGTACCGGCAGGAGGTTCGCTGGGAGTCTCGGGTTCAGTCACGCCTCAACATTAGACTGGGACCTGTTGCGGCACACTATCGACGGAGGGCACCATGGCGGATCAGTACGAAGACCACGGGACAGAGCAGCGTTCAGACTCCGACGACGTGCGGTCCACCTCCTCGGTGTACCGCAGCGGCCAGGAGATCGAGTGCTGGCTGACGGACATGGACGGCGTGTTGGTCCACGAAAACCAGCCAATCCCCGGCGCCTCGGAACTCATCCAGCGCTGGGTGGACACGTCCAAGCGGTTCCTGGTGCTGACCAACAACTCCATCTTCACGCCCCGGGACCTCGCCGCCCGGCTGAAGAGCTCCGGCCTGGAAATCCCGGAGGAGAACATCTGGACCTCGGCCCTGGCCACGGCGCAGTTCCTCAAGGACCAGGTGCGCGGTTCCGAATCCGGCAACCGCGCGTACACGATCGGCGAGGCCGGGCTGACGACGGCGCTGCATGAGGCGGGCTTCATCCTCACCGACCAGGACCCCGACTTTGTGGTGCTCGGCGAGACCCGGACCTACTCCTTTGAAGCCATCACCATGGCCATCCGCCTGATCCTGGGCGGCGCCCGCTTCATCGCGACCAACCCGGACGCCACCGGGCCGTCCAAGGACGGACCGATGCCGGCCACCGGTGCGATCGCCGCGCTCATCACCAAGGCGACCGGCCGCGAACCCTACATTGTGGGCAAGCCGAACCCGATGATGTTCCGTTCGGCGATGAACCAGATCGACGCGCATTCGGAGACCACCGCCATGATCGGGGACCGGATGGACACGGACATCATTGCCGGCATGGAGGCGGGGCTACACACGGTGCTGGTGCTCAGCGGCATCACGCACAAGGACGACATTGCGGCCTACCCGTTCCGGCCCAACCAGATCCTGAACTCGGTCGCGGACCTGAAGAACCAGATCTGAGCGGACCGGGCGGGGCCGCCCTCGGGCTAGAAGGCGGTCTTCTTGCCGCCGCCGGACGCCAGCGGCAGGAACTCGTCCTGGAGCTCTTCGATGAGCGGCCGGTAGACCGAGGGGTTCCACTGCGGGCTGGCGTGCGCCGGCCGCGCCCCGTCCGTCCGCAATGAATCCGAGACCATGTTCGCCTTGAACCGCAGCATCCAGGTGTCCCGCGCCGTCTCGTAGCTCACGGTCTGGTCCCCGGGATTGCCGATGAATGCCATCTTCGCGTCCCCCAGCTTGCCGACGAAGCGGTTCAGGTCAAAGTGGTAGATGTAGGCCGATTCGGTCTGGATCAGCACGCTGGACGGGGCGATCGGCGAGAGCTGTTCCAGGGTCTGGTCCAGCACCTGGCCCCAGCTGCGTTCATGCTTGTTCAGCATCCGTTCGCCGAGTTCGTAGCCGCCGCGCAGCACGGTGGGGAACCGGAATCCGCTCTCGTACAGGAACACCACCCCCTCGAACCAGCTCTGGTCCAGGACGTCATACCGGCTGGATGGGCTGGAGTCGAGCAGGATGAACGCCACCTTGACGCCGTGCAGTTCCAGCAACCGGGCGGCGACTTGCACCGCCACCATCCCGCCGAAGCTGTGGCCGTAGAAGTAGACGGTGTCGAGCTGGTGGGCGCGGATGTGCTCGATGACCGCGATCACGATCTTGTCGATGTCCAGGCCGACGTTGGAATAGCCGACGGCGGCCAGTTGGCCCCGCTTGGTCAGCGCACCGCGCAGCGAGTTCAGGATCCACTGCGCCTCTTCCCAGCTGGTCTTGTACCCCGGGAAAAGGAACCAGCTGGCGTGGGGGAAATACAGCTCAGCGACGTCGTCGGGCACCGGGAGGATCTTGTTCACCCGCCGCTCGGCCTGCACCTGGCGGGTGAACAGCATGTCCCCGGCCAGGACTGAGGCGACACCGGCGCCGATCAGGAAGTTCCGCCGCGAAAACCGTTCGAGTTCAGCGGCATGCCGGAGCACGCGGGCCTCGGCGTCCCGGGGTTCCCGCCCGTCGTTCGCTTCCGTCTCATGCGGCACACCTCTACCGTAGCCACTGCGCCGGTGCAGCAGAAAACGGAGGGTGAAACAGCGATCCCGTGACCCCGCGGCGGCTCAAGGAGGGGCGGCGTCGGGATGCCGGGAGGGCTCGGCCTAGGCCGGTTCGGGCGCGCGCCCGACTTCGCGCCGGGCGAGTTCGAGGCTGATGTCCTCGTACCTGGCCAGGAGCTCCGAGGGCGCACCGTTCCGCGGATCATCCAGCTTGCCGAAGACACAGTCGCTGGCGGCCAGCAGCTCATCGTCGGAGTAGCGGGCCAGCGGGCGTGTCCCGGACGGATTAATGGAGGCCACGAATTCCGCGGAGAGGTCCAGCGGCTGGAACACCCTTCCGAAGTCGTCGCCGAACATCTGCAGTTCAAGCGAAACCCCGGCAGCGACGGGCATGGCCCCGGCAACCTCGAGTTGACCGGGTCCTCCGTCAATGGCGTTGAGGTCGTTGCGCAGGCCGGCAAGGGCGGCTGATTCCACGAATTCGGCGTGCGCGAGGTCGACGCGGATGTGGGAGCTGATGCCCATGCGGCGGATGCGCTGGATCAGCTGCATCAGGGCGGGGCGGGAATCCTGGCTGAGGCTGCCCCGGACATCGATCCGGATGACGTCTGCGGCGACATCGAGCTTCACCTGGGCATTAAGAGATTGGTCCATAGGTACTCCAAAGTAAGTGTCTATGGCCGACGGCTCAACCTCACTCAGCGTAACGGCGGGATGGGGTGGGCACAAGTCCCCGGATTAGCCGGCTTGTTATCCGGCGGCCTGCCGTCCCGGCTCCTGGAAGTGCGTCCGGGTCGCCGAACCGCCAACGGACTCCACCAGCGAGGTGGCAATGTCGCGCAGTTTCACGTTGCCGTGGCTGGACGCGTCGGTGAGGATCTGGACCGCCGTTTCCTGGCTGCAGCGGTTCTGGGCCATCACGATGCCGATCGCCATGTCGATGACCGTGCGGGATTCCAGCGTGGCCCGCAGGTTCGTGGCGCTGTCCGTGTGCAGGGAAAAGCGCACGGCCATGCGCAGCGCCTGGGAGATCTGCCGGGTGAAGTCACGCGCCCGGGCTGCGACGTCGCCGTCGAACTTGTGCGGCGCGTCCGAATACAGGTTCAGCGCGGCCTGGGCTTCGCCTTGCAGGTGGAACGGCACCGAAAGCACCGAGCGCAGTCCATGCGAGGCGACGGCGGTGGCGTAGTCGGGACCCCAGCGGTCTTCCTCGAAAAGGTCCGGGACGTAGACCTCGCGCTCTTCCTGCGCCGCCGTCAGGCAGGGACCCTGCGCCAGCCGGTACTGGATCTCGTCCACTTCCCGGGCGGACTCGCTGCTCCAGCCGATGGTCGCAGCCTTCCGGTCCCGCAGCAGGGTGATCCCGCACAGCGCGTCGTCGCCCTTGCCGGCCACCTGGTGCGCGGAAAAACGTGCGAGTTCATTGAGGAACTCTTCGAAGTCGGTGCTGTCGAGGATGAGGTTCTGGACCTGGTCGACCGTGCTGACGGTGGCAGGGTATTCCTGGGGCGGGAGCATAGCGCGTTTCTCCAACTACGGGTACAGAGGTACCGATGGGGGTATTTAAGAAATGATAAGTCACCCCCAAAGCACCGTCCACACGTGTCCGCCGCCGGTGAAACCCCTAGCTCAGGCCCAGTTCGTCCTTACCGAAAGCGAACAGGTAGGGGACGCCGGCTTCGGCTTCGATCTTTTCCTTGGCGCCGGTGTCGCGGTCCACGATCACGGCGACGGCCACGACGTTGCCGCCGGCCTTCCGCACGCCCTCGACGGCCGTCAGCGCCGAGCCGCCCGTGGTGGAGGTGTCCTCGAGGACCAGGACCTTGCGGCCCTCAACCGAGGGCCCCTCGACCTGGCGGCCCATGCCGTAGGACTTCTGGGCCTTGCGGACGACGAAGGCGTCCACCGGGCGGCCGGCGTCGACGGCGGCATGCATGACGGCGGTGCCCACCGGGTCCGCCCCCATCGTCAGTCCGCCGGCGCACTCAAAGTCGATCCCGGCGTCGTCCAGCAGGGACAACATGACCTGGCCGACGAGCTTGGACGCCTCGTGGTGCAGGGTGATGCGGCGCAGGTCGATGTAGTAGTCGGCCTCGGCGCCGCTGGAGAGGATGACCTTGCCGCGGACGACGGCCAGCTCCTTGATCAGTTCCAGGAGGCGGGCACGGGCGGCAGCGGCGTCGGCTGCAAAGTCACTGGTGGCAGTCATGGGACCCAGTTTAGTGGCAGGCGCTGGCCCGGATCCCAGTCCGGACGCCAGATGTCGGCGCCCGCGGCGGCTTCCTCCCGGGCCGGGACGCGGGGCACGGGACTTACGGCACTGGCCGCCGGCGCGGGGCGGGCGTCCGATGTAAGCATGACGGCAGGAACCGAACCTTCCACCCGCTGGCCGGCAATCCCCAAGGACCCCGGCAGCTTCCGGGTCCGGCCCAACCTCTTGGATTATGACGCCAGCTGCGCGGCGTTCTCCTGGGATCACGCCCGCAGGGAGCTGTCCGGCCTGCCGGATGGCCGGGGCCTCAATATCGCCTTCGAGGCCGCCGACCGGCATGCGGCCGGCGGGCTCGGCGGCCGCGAGGCGCTGCGCTTCATCCGGGCCGACGGGAGCTGCCATTCGCTCAGCTACGCGGAGCTGGCAGAGCAAAGCAGCCGGTTCGCCGCGGTGCTGCACAGCCTCGGCGTCGGGCGCGGCGAGCGCGTCTTCTCGCTCACCGGCCGCAACCCTTCCCTGTACATCGCGATGCTCGGCACCTTCAAGAACGCCAGCGTGTTCTGTCCCCTTTTTTCGGCCTTCGGGCCGGAGCCCGTGCGGCAGCGGCTGCAGCTGGGGTCCGGACGCGCGCTCATCACCACCCGGGCGCTCTACCGGCGGAAGGTGGCGCAGCTGCGCGACTCGCTCCCGGAGCTGCGGCATGTGCTGCTGATCGACGCCGACGGCGACCCGGAACCGGGCACCCTGGACCTGGCCGGGCTGATGCAGACGGCCCCGGCCGACGGGCAGATCGCGGCAACCCGGCCCGAGGACATGGCGCTACTGCACTTCACGTCCGGCACCACCGGGACACCGAAGGGCGCCATCCACGTGCACGACGCCGTCACCGCCCACCACGCGACCGGCACCTTCGCGCTGGACCTGCATCCGGAGGACATCTACTGGTGCACGGCCGATCCCGGCTGGGTGACCGGCACGTCCTACGGGGTCCTGGCCCCGCTCAGCCACGGCGTGACGAGCATCGTGGACGAGGAGGAGATGGACGCGGACCGCTGGTACCGGATCCTCGCCGAGCAGCACGTCAGCGTCTGGTACACCGCGCCCACCGCCCTGCGGATGCTGATGAAGGCCGGGGCGGACCGCGCCACGGGGCACGACCTGTCCGCCCTGCGCTTTGTCGCCAGCGTCGGAGAGCCGCTCAATCCGGAAGTCGTGGTCTGGGGCAAGGAGGCCTTCGGCCAGCCGGTGCATGACAACTGGTGGCAGACCGAAACCGGCGGCATCATGATTTCGAACTTCGCGGCCACCGAGATCCGCCCCGGTTCCATGGGCCGGCCGCTGCCGGGCATCGAAGCCGCGCTGGTGGCCCGGGACGCGCAGGACAAGCCGGTGCTCAGGGACGGGCAGGCGGTGCTGGTCACCGAGCCGGACACCATGGGTGAGCTTGCGCTGCGGCCCGGCTGGCCCTCGATGTTCCGCGGCTACCTGCACGAGGAGGAGCGCTACCGGAGGTGCTTCGTGGGCGGCTGGTACCTCACCGGCGACCTCGCCAAGCGCGACGCCGACGGCTACTACTGGTTCGTGGGCCGGGGCGACGACGTGATCAAGTCCTCGGGGCACCTGATCGGCCCGTTCGAGGTGGAGAGCTCGCTGATGGAACACGAGGCGGTGGCCGAGGCCGGCGTGATTGGCGTCCCGGACCCGGTGGCAGGCGAGGTGGTCAAGGCCTTCGTGGAGTTGCGCCCCGGCTGGGAGCCGTCCGAGGAACTGCAGCTGGATATCATCGGGTTCGCGCGCAAACGGCTGGGCCCCGCGGTGGCGCCCCGGCTGCTGGACTTCACCACGGCGCTGCCGAAAACCCGCAGCGGGAAGATCCTTCGGCGCCTGCTCAAGGCCCGCGAACTGGGGCTTCCGGAGGGCGACACGTCCACCATCGAGTCCCCGCTGGGAGCTGTGCCCGACGGCCAGCCCGACGGCGCACCCGGCACTACGGGCCGCGCACCCGGCACGGTTCCGGAGGGACTGCAGTGACCGGCCCGATGGCGGCTGCCGCCGGCCCGCTGGATCCCGCGCACGGCCGGCACCTGTTGCTGCAGATGCTGCGCGTGCGCCAGCTCGAGGAAAAGTGCGTCGAGCTGTACAGCGCCGCCAAGATCCGCGGCTTCCTGCACGTTTACATCGGCGAGGAGGCGGTGGCGGCCGGGGTGCTGGAAACCCTCACTCCGGAGGACGCCGTCGTCGCCACCTACCGGGAACACGGCCACGCCCTGCTGCGCGGCGTGTCCGCCGGCTCGATCCTTGCCGAGATGTACGGCTTCGTGGAGGGCTGCTGCCGCGGACGCGGTGGCTCCATGCACCTGTTCGACGCCGCCACGCGATTTTACGGCGGGAACGCGATCGTCGCCGGCGGCCTGCCGCTGGCCGTCGGGCTGGCGCTCGCGGACAAGATGGCCGGCCGGTCCCGCGTCACCGTTTGCTTTTTCGGTGAGGGCGCCGTCGCGGAGGGCGAGTTCCATGAGAGCCTCAACCTCGCCGCTCTCTGGCAGCTGCCGGTGCTGTTCTGCTGTGAAAACAACCTGTACGCGATGGGCACGGCGCTGGGCCGCTCCGAGTCGCAGACCGACATCGCGCTGAAGGCCGCCGGCTACGAGATTGCCGCCTGGGCCGTGGACGGGATGGACGTGCTGGCCGTCGAGGAGACCGCCCGTCGCGCCGTCGACGCGGTCCGAGCCGGCGGCGGGCCGCACTTCCTGGAACTGCGCACCTACCGCTTCCGGGCGCATTCGATGTTCGACCCGGAGCGGTACCGGGACAAGGCCGAGGTGGCGCGGTGGCTGGAGCGGGATCCGATCACGCTGCTGCGCTCCGCGATGGAGGCCGCCGGCCAGCTCACCGAGGCGGACTGGCAGCAACTGCAGGCCGACGCCGAGGCGGAAGTCGCGGCCGGCGTCGAGGTTGCGGAGGCCGGCAAGCCGGAGCCGCTCGAGGACCTCACGCGCTTTGTGTACAGCGACCCCGGCGCCTGGCAGGAAGGGGACGGGTCATGAAATCCAGCTACCGGGAGGCGCTTCGGGCCGGGATCCGCGAGGCGCTGCAGCGTGACGAGCGGGTTTTCCTGATGGGCGAGGATGTGGGTGCCTATGGCGGCTCCTTCGCCGTGAGCCTGGGCCTGCTGGAGGAGTTCGGGCCGGAACGGATCCGCGACACCCCGCTGTCCGAGTCCGGGTTCGTCGGCGCCGGGATCGGCGCCGCGCTCGGCGGGATGCGACCCATCGTGGAGATCATGACCGTGAATTTCAGCCTCCTGGCCCTCGACCAGATCGTGAACAACGCCGCGTCCCTGCTGCACATGTCCGGCGGCCAGTTCCACGTGCCGCTGGTGATCCGGATGACCACCGGCGCCGGCCGCCAGCTTGGCGCCCAGCACTCGCACAGCCTGGAGGGCTGGTACGCGCACATCCCCGGGCTGCGGATCCTCACCCCCGCCACCCTCGAAGACGCCCGCGGGATGCTGTGGACCGCGCTCCAGGACCCGGACCCGGTGCTGATCTTCGAGCACGGCTCGCTCTACAACGTCCCGGGCGAGCTCGCCGAGGACGCCGGCGCGGTGGACATCACCAGCGCCGCCATCCGGCGGCCCGGCGCCGACGTCTCACTCATCACCTACGGCGGGACGCTCCCCCTCACGCTCGAGGCCGCCGGGCAGCTCGCCGCCGAAGGCATCGACGCCGAAGTGCTGGACCTGCGCACGCTGCGACCGCTCGACGACGCCGCCATCCTCGCCTCGGTGGCCCGGACGCACCGTGCCGTGGTGGTGGACGAGGGCTGGCGCAGCGGCAGCATCTCCGCCGAAATCAGCGCCCGGATCAGCGAACACGCGTTCTTCGAGCTGGACGCGCCCGTGGGCCGGGTCTGCAGCGCCGAGGTGCCGATCCCCTACGCCAAGCATCTTGAAATCGCCGCCCTGCCCTCCGTGGAACGGGTCGTCGCGGCAGCTCGGGAGGCGGTCGGGGCGCGTGGGTGACTTCCTGATGCCCTCGCTCGGGGCCGATATGGAGCACGGCAAGATCGTCGAATGGCTGGTCAAGCCCGGCGACTACGTCCGCCGCGGGGACCTCGTGGCCGTGGTGGACACGGACAAGACCGTGATGGACGTCGAATCCTTCCAGGAGGGGGTGGTCGCGGACCTCCTGGTAGACATCGGCGAGACCGTACCGGTGGGGACGCCGCTGGCCCGGATCACGCAGACCCCGGCCGAGGTCGGGGCTCCCAGCCGCGAGGCACCGCCGCCCCGGCCCGTGGCCGCGAAGGTTGAGGCTGCGAAGCCGGCCCCTTCGCCGGAAGCGCCTCCAATCGCGCCTCCGGTCCGGCACCTCGCGCACCGGCTCGGCGTCGACACCGGACGGATCCACGGCACCGGCAAGGATGGCGCGATCACCCGCGCCGACGTGGAGCACGCAGTGGCCGCCCGGCCTGCAGGCACACGGCGGGTGCGGTCCTCGCCGCGGGCCAGGCGGCTCGCCGCCGAACTCGGCGTCGAGCTTTCGTCCGTCCCCGGCACCGGACCGGAGGGCGCCGTGACCGTGGAGGACGTACAGGCCGCCGCAGCCCGCCGGCCGGAGGCCGGTCCCCGGGAGGCAGGACCGCCGGCGGTTGCGCCGGAAGCGCCGGGGGCGGTTGTGCCAGAAGCGGGGGCTGTGCCGGAAGCGCGGGCCCCGGCTGCGGAGAAGCCCCCGGAGGGCCGCGAACGGGTGGCCACCCTGCGCCGGGCCATCGGGGCGCTGATGTCGCGCTCCAAGCAGACCATCCCGCACTACTACCTGAGCACCACCCTGGACCTGCGCGCCGCCGTCGGCTGGATGCAGACCGTCAACGCGCAGCGGCCGGTGGCGTCCCGGCTGGTGCCCTCCGCCCTCCTGCTCAAGGCGGCGGCGCTCGCGGCCAAGGACGTCCCGGAGGTCAACGGCTTCTATCTGGACGGGGCGTACCGGCCCAGCGCCGCGGTGCATCTGGGCGTCGCGGTGGCCCTGCGCCAGGGCGGCCTGGTGGCCCCCGCGATCCATGACGCCGACACCCTGGCCCTCGACGAGCTGATGGAACAGCTGCGGGACCTGGTCAGCCGCGCGCGGGCCGGACGGCTGCAGCGCGCCGAGATGGCGGACCCCACCATCACCGTGACGAATCTCGGGGACCTCGGCGTGGAGAGCGTCTACGGGGTGATCTATCCGCCGCAGGTGGCGATGGTGGGCTTCGGCCGCGTGCTGGAGCAACCCTGGGCGGAGAACGGGATGCTGGGCGTCCGGGCCGCCGCGATCGCCACCCTGTCGGCCGACCACCGGGTCAGCGACGGACTGCGCGGCGGCCGCTTCCTGGCCCGGATCCAAGAGTTGCTGCAGAAACCGGACGAACTGTGAAGACGGAGACACCATGAACGAACAGGATGCCCGGGCCGCGGTGCGTGCCGCGCTGGGGAAAGTCGCACCGGATGTTGAACTGGACGACGTCGGCGGCGACGCCCGGCTACGGCAGGACCTCGAGCTGGACTCACTGGATTTCCTGCGGCTCGTCGAAACCATCGACACGGCGACCGGCGTGGACATCCCGGAGCGGGACTATCCCGCGGTCGCCACCGTCGACGGCCTGATCAGTTACCTCGCCGCGCACGGCTGACGTGCATCCGCTGCTCCGTAACCGCCGTTTTGGGGGCGCTAAAGGGCACCTGCGGAGCAATGGACGGGAGTGAGGGGCTAGGCGTGCGGCTGGGGCCGGGCCTCGGCGCGGCGCGCGAAGGCGGGGGCGTGTTCGGGGCGGGGTCCGAAGGCGATAAACCGGGGAATGATCCGGCGAACCGCCGGAATCCGCCGGGCCAGGAAGAGCGCGGCGGCCGGAAATTTGGTGCGTTTTCCGGCCATGATCGGGCCGAAGACGGCGCGGTGCATGAGCCGCTGGCCGGTCTGCACGACGACGGTGGGGAGCCGCCGTCGTCGTTCGACGCGTCGGAGGTCCGCCGCCGTGACCCGGCCGCGGAGCAGCGCGGGGGCCAGGATCTCCGCCGCCGCCACGGCGTCCTGGATGGCGAGGTTGATGCCGACGCCGCCGGCCGGGGACATCGCATGCGCGGCGTCGCCGATGCAGAGCAGGCCGTTGATGTGCCACGACTGCAGCCGGTCCAGGCGGACGTCGAGCCAGTGCAGGTCATCGAGGGACCGGATGGCGTCCACCCGGTCCTCGAGGTCCGGCCGAAGCCCGGCGATCCGGCGCCGGAAGCCGTCGACGCCCTCCGCACGGATCCTGGCGTCGGTGCCTTTCGGGGCAAGGTAGCCCATTTGGTAGTAATCGTTGCGGGACAAGGCCACCAGCGCCTCCCCGGGGCCGAACGCCGGCACCAGCCCGGCCACCTCGCCACGTTCGGCAGGATACCGGGGCAGCCGGAACCACCAGGTGTCGAAAGGCACCGGAAACTCTTTCGGGGCCAGCCCGACGGCGGCACGCAACGCGGAGTGGCGGCCGTCCGTCGCAACCACCAGGTCGGCCCGGAGCTCGTCCTGCGTGCCGTCCGGGGTGCGGAACCGGACCCCGCGGACACGGCCCCCGTCGCGGACCAGCCCGGTGGCCGTGTGGTTCATGAGCAGGGTGAACCCGGGCTCCTCGGCAGCAGCTGCGGCCAGGAAGTTCAGGAAATCCCACTGCGGCATCATGGCGATGTAGTTGTACGGCGGCCGCAGGGAATCAAAGTCGCCCATGGTCACCGGCGGCCCGCCCGGGACCGGGAACACGACGCTCCGCAGGCGGCTTTGCGGCAGGCGGCGGAATTCCTGGCCGAGGCCGAGTTCGTCGATCAGCCGGATGGTGGATGGGTGCACCGTGTCGCCGCGGAAGTCGCGCAGGAAGTCCGCGTGCTTTTCCAGGACCGTCACCTGCACCCCGGCCCGGGCCAGGAGCAGGCCGAGCATCATCCCGGCCGGGCCGCCGCCCACCACCACGCATCCCGTCGTCTCCATGGCCATACGCTACGCCTGCGAGGGGTGCCGGCGGGAGGGGGTTTTCGCGGCGGTTCCGGACGCGGGCACCGCGGATCCGCGCAGCGCTGGCCCGGAAGCGCAGCGCATTCCGCCGCCGGAGCCGCCCCGGGCCACACACTGGCCGGCCGGCAACAGTTGAGCCTGATTGACACGGCTGGCTAGGCTGTGAGGCATGCGTGAACTCCAGGCGAAGATCATTGAAGAAATGGGCGTGCAGCCCCGGATCGACCCCGCCGGGGAGGTGCGCAAACGCGTCACGTTCCTCAAGGACTATCTCAAGGCCAGCCACACCAAGGGCTTCGTCCTGGGCATCTCCGGCGGCCTCGACTCCTCGCTGGCCGGACGGCTGGCGCAACTGGCGGTCGAGGAGCTCGAGGCCGAGGGCGAGGAGGCGAACTTCGTCGCGGTGCGGCTTCCCTACGGCGTGCAGCACGATGAGGACGACGCCCAGGCGGCCCTGGACTTTGTGCGGGCCAAGACGGAGTGGACCTTCAACATCTCGGCCGCGGTGGACGGCTTCGAGGATGAATTCGAAAAAACCGTGGGCAACGGCATTTCCGACTTCCACAAGGGCAACACCAAGGCCCGCACACGCATGATCGCCCAGTACGCCCTGGCCGGGGAGCACAACTACCTGGTGATCGGCACCGACCACGGCGCCGAATCCGTGACCGGATTCTTCACCAAATACGGCGACGGCGGCGCGGACATCCTGCCGCTGTTCGGCCTGAACAAGCGCCAGAACCGCGCCCTGCTGGCCGAACTCGGCGCCCCGGCCCGCATCTGGGAGAAGGTCCCGACGGCGGACCTCCTGGACCACAAGCCCGGGCGCACCGACGAGGAAGAACTCGGCCTGAGCTACGACCAGATCGACGATTACCTCGAAGGCCGCGACATCCCCGACGCCGCGGCCGAGCTGATCGAGCAGAAATACCTGCGGACCCGGCACAAGCGCACCGTCCCGGTCACCATTTTCGACACCTGGTGGAAGCAGTAACGCGCCCGTAGTCGCTCCGCCCGGTTACCTCCGGACTTCCACGGTGCCCACCATGCCCATGAAGTCATGCAGGCCGCAGATGTAGTCGAATTCGCCGGCCTTGGTGAAGGTCACGGTGAACTTGCTGTGCGGGGGCATGATTCCTGAGTTGAGGTCTCCACCGGCAAACTTGGCCGGGTTACCCCGGGGGACAAAGACATTGGCGGGTTCCTTGCCAAAGGTGACGGTGTGCGGGGCGCCCATACCGCTGTTGACGAACGTCACTTTCTCGCCCACACGGATTTCGACCTTCTGCTGGACGAAGCGCATCACCATGGACGTTCCGTTATCCGTTCCCGCGATCACGGTGTGCTCGTCCGCCTGGTCCCGGGCGTCCTCCCATGCCTGGCGTCCGTCCCGCAGGATGGCCCGTTCCTGCCTCGCCGACTGGCGGTCGTACTGCGCCTGGCTGTATGGGTAGTCGGTTCCGGCCGCCCGGACGTGGACTACTCCTTTCATGGCCATGCCGTGGACCAGGCAGTAATAGGTGAAGTTGCCCTTGTGCGGGAATGCCAGGGTGTATTTCGTGACTTGCTTGAAGCCACTGTCGGACACGTTGGTCATGACCCCGGAGTTGTAATACGAATGCCCGTCATAGGCCTTGCCGCCCCGCTGGTAGATGTTCTGCGGCAACGATGGGTTGAAGGGCTGGGTGGACCTCAGGGACTGGCCTTTAGCCAGGAACGTCACGGTATGGATCTCAGCGGAGTTGGCCTCCCAGGTGACCTTGTCGCCCGCGTTGATGTAAATGTTTCCGGGCAGGAAGGCCATGCCCTGGATGGCCTGGCTCGAGGATTCGGACCCGACCTGGACCGTCCACGTGCTGGCGGATTCTTCGCCACCCGCGACGGCGGCAGCATTGACGGTGGCAGCACTGACGGTGACTGGCAACACGAGCGCGGCGATGAAAGCGATGAGCACGCGCAGCAAGCGCGGCGCGTGAGGAGATTCTGCTCGGCGAGTCATGGGACTCATTCCTTTGTGGCTGGAGGATTGCAGCCGGGAAACCGGCTAATCTGGTGCGCCGACGCCGCTTCCCGCGGCGCCGTTTCGCTCCGGCCTGGACTGCGTCCGCCGCTCTCTTCCCCTGCTCCCAGTCCCCCAGCATCAAGGCGGGGAAGTAGTTTTTGGGCCAGACGCGCCACCCGGACTGGGGAACAGGCGCTGTCTAAAGCGCATGCAGCCACGGCTGCAATTCCAATCGTGCTCCGCGCCCTCCGGTTTGTCGAGACGGCCCCGGTGGCGACTCAGCTGCCCTGCAACTGCAGGGAGATCCGGTGCGCTTCGTCCATCAGCAGGCGCCCCAGGTATTCGCGGCGGTCCGCCCGGAAACGCGGCTCAATCCCGGTCAGGGACAGCGCCCACGCCGGCCGGCCGCGCTGGTCGAAGACGGCGGCGCCCATTCCCCAGCTGCCTTCCAACACCAGGCCCGGGTTGACCGAATAGCCTGCCTGCCGCGTCGCTTCCAGGTTCGCGCGGACCACTTCCTCGCTGTGGGCGGCGGCAAAGCTCCCGGCATGGGCTGCCCAGCCGGCCAGCAGCTCCTCTTGCTCCGCCGCGGGCAGGAACGCCATGATGGCGGTGCCGGCGGAGGCAACGCCCAGCGGGAAGCGCACACCCTCGTGCAGCACGAAGGAGCGGACCGGGAAACTGCCCTCCTCCCGGAGCAGGCACACCGTCTCGGCGCCGCGGCGGATCGAGAAGAAGGCGCTCTCCCCGGTTTCCTCGGCCAGCCGGCGCAGGCTGGGCCGGGCAATGTCCTCCAGCGGGAAGCGTGCCGAAGCCACCGATCCCATCAGCAGGATCTCCGGGCCCAGCACCCAGTTGCCGCTGTGCGGATCCTGGTCCAGCAGCCCCTCGGCGGCCAGGGAGGTGAGCAGCCGGTGGGCGGTGGGACGCGTCAGCCCGGATTCGCGGACCAGTTCCACGAGCGGGGAGCCTTCCGGCTTCCGGCCCACGATCCTCAGCAGGGCCGCCGCGCGGCTCACCACCTGGGCTCCCTGCACGGGGACTGAGTTCATCTTTTCCTCGCAATTCCTCAGAATATTCCTCAAAACATCCACATTGTGGACAGTGCCCAGCCTAGCGTCCACACTGTAAAAAAGCACGAAAAGTTGCGGATTCTCGGCGTTGACAGTGGTCTGCACCACACCATAGGCTCCTTCCTCAGGAAAACAGTCCACAACGTGGATCAGGGCAGCGGTCCCATGGCCAGGCCGCCGGTTACTCAAACGCTCAATGAGGAGATGCAAATGTCAAAGGTGAAATCCGGTGCGGCAGCCGCACTGCAGGACGTGCTGCGGGACGGCATGACGCTGGCGGTCGGCGGCTTCGGCCTCAGCGGCATTCCGGCAGACCTGATCGAGGCGGTCCGGGACTCCGGCGTCAAGGACCTCACCGTGGTCTCCAACAACATGGGCGTGGACGGCAAGGGCCTCGGCATACTCATCGAGGCAGGCCAGGTCCGCAAGGTCATCGCCTCCTACGTGGGCGAGAACAAGCTCTTCGCCGAGCAGTACCTCGCCGGCCAGCTGGAGGTCGAGTTCACCCCGCAGGGCACCCTCGCCGAGCGCCTCCGCGCCGGCGGCGCCGGCATCCCGGCCTTCTACACCAAGACCGGCGTCGGCACCCTCGTCGCCGAAGGCAAGCCGCTGGCGGAGTTCGACGGCGAAACGTATGTCCAGGAGCGTGCCATCAAGGCCGATGTCTCCCTGGTCCATGCGCACACCGCCGACACTGACGGCAACCTGATCTACCGCTACACCGCACAGAACTTCAATCCCGTGGTCGCCACGGCCGGCGTCGTCACCGTTGCGGAGGCCGAGGTGATCGTCGAACCCGGCGCCCTCGACCCGAACCACATCGCCACCCCCGGCGTCTTCGTGCAGCGACTGGTCCAGGCCAGCGACCGGGTCAAGGACATCGAACAGCGCACCGTCCGGCCCCGCGCCGAAGCGTCCGAGGCGGACAACGCTGCCGCCTCCGCCGTCACCGTCTAATCCGGCCTGAGCGCCGCCACCCACACTTTTCAGGAGAAACACCATGGCTTGGACCCGGAATGAAATGGCCGCCATCGCGGCCGAAGAACTCAACGACGGCGATTACGTCAACCTCGGCATCGGCATTCCCACGCTCGTCGCCAACAACCTGCGCGAGGGCGTCCGCGTAGTGCTGCAGAGTGAGAACGGCCTGCTCGGCATGGGCCCGTTCCCCTACGAGGGCGAGGAGGACGCGGACCTGATCAATGCGGGCAAGCAGACGGTCACCGTCCTGCCCGGCGGCAGCATCTTCGACTCCGCCACCTCCTTCGGCATGATCCGCGGCGGCCACGTCAAGGTCGCCATCCTCGGCGCCATGCAGGTCTCCGGTGCCGGCGACCTGGCCAACTGGACCATCCCCGGCAAGATGGTCAAGGGCATGGGCGGCGCCATGGACCTCGTGGCCGGCACCCCGCGCGTCGTGGTCCTCACCGAACACAACGCCAAGGACGGCACCGCCAAGATCGTCAAGGAATGCACCCTGCCGCTCACCGGGCTGAGCTGCGTGGACCGGATCATCAGCGATCTCGCGGTGTTTGACCTGGTGAAGAATCAAGAAACCGGCGTTCGCCGACTCACGCTCACCCGCCTCGCCCCCGGCGTCACCGTGGCGGAGATCCGCGAGAAGACAGAGGCGGAGTTCGACGTCGACCCCTCCCTCGAGGCAGCCCCGGCCCGGGACGCCAGCAGCCTGGAAGGAGCCACGGCATGAGCCTCAAGGACCAGTTCGGCAAGGATGTCCTGCTCACCGGCTGGGGCCACAGCCGGTTCGGCAAGCTCACGGACGAGACCCTCGAGTCCCTGATCGTAAAGGTCGCCACCGAGGCGATCGGCAACGCCGGCATCGAACCCGGCCAGATCGACGAGATCTACCTGGGCCAGTTCAACTCCGGCATGATGCCGCTGGCGTTCCCGTCCTCGCTCGCGCTGCAGGTCTCGGAGCAGCTCGCCAACGTCCCGTCGACACGGGTGGAGAACGCGTGCGCCTCGGGCTCGGCCGCGTTCCAGCAGGGCACCAAGTCGCTGCTGGCGGGTACCGCCAAGACGGTCCTGGTGATCGGGGCCGAAAAGATGACCCAGGCCGGCGCCGACGTCGTGGGCGCCGCCCTGCTCGGCGCGGACTACGACATGGCCGGCAAGCCCTCCAGCACGGGCTTCACGGGGCTCTTCGCCGAAGTGGCCAAGCACTACGAGAAGCGCTACGGCGCCGGCGCAGGGAACCTGTCCGATGTGCTGGGTTCGATCGCGGCGAAGAACCACCGCAACGGCGTGGACAACCCCTACGCCCAGCTCCGCAAGGACCTCGGCGAGGAGTTCTGCCAGACGGTCTCGGACAAGAACCCGATGGTCGCCGATCCGCTGCGCCGCACCGACTGCTCCCCCGTCTCCGACGGCGCCGCCGCCGTCGTGCTCAGCGTTGCCCCCACCGGCGGCGCCACCGCCCCGGTCCGGCTCGCCGGCTTCGGCCAGGCGAACGATTTCTTCCCGACCGACCGCCGCGATCCCACCGCCTTTGCCGCGACCCGCGCCTCCTGGCAGCGGGCCCTGGGCATGGCCGGCGTCGGGCTGGAGGACCTGGACTTCGCCGAGGTGCACGACTGCTTCACCATCGCCGAACTGCTGATGTACGAGGTCATGGGCCTGACCGAGCCGGGCCAGGGCGCCCGCGCGGTCAAGGAAGGCTGGGTCTTCAAGGACGGCAAGCTGCCGGTCAACGTCTCGGGCGGACTCAAGGCCAAGGGCCACCCGGTCGGGGCCACCGGCGTCTCGCAGCATGTCATCGCGGCGATGCAGCTCACCGGCACCGCCGGGGACATGCAGCTGGCCGCCCCGCGCCGGGCCGCGGTTCAGAATATGGGCGGCGTGGGCATTGCGAACTACGTCAGCGTGCTTGAAGCCGTCTGAGGCGCCGCCCGCGGACATGGTGCGGGTCACCAACTGGCTTGGCCTGGCGGCCGGCGCACCCGTGATGGTGCGCCGGCCGGGCCGTGTCCCGGCCGCCGCAACGGTGGAAATCGCGACCCCGGACGGAAAGATCCTCTGGGTCAGGTACTGGGCCTCGGCCGAGCGCGCCATGCTCCACAAGGCCGACGGGACCCAAGTGTGGTGCGAGGCGAACATTGGCTGAGTCCAGCATTGAAAACGTGGCCGACCTGCTCTTCCGAGACCTGCAGTACCTGAAGGCCAGCAGCGTGGAGCGCTGCGCCACGGACGTGGCCGGGTACCGGGGCGTGGCCGAGGCGGACATCAGCTCCTCGGTGGAACAAAACCTTCGGATGGCCATCCAGGCGGTGAAATCCGGGACCGTGCCGGAGTCATCGCAGCTCGCCTTCGAAGCCAGGGTGGCGCAGGTCCGGTTCCACCAGGGCCTGCGGATCGAGGACGTGCTGCGCGGTTACCGCCTCTCCATGGCCGTGATCCAGGACCGCTTCCTCGACATCGCCCAGGAGCTACGGCTCGGCGACCGGGAGGTCCTCGCCGCGCACCGGGTGCTCTGGGGCGTCAGCGATTCCTACACGGCCGCCCTGGTGCATTCCTACCGCGAAAGCAGCGTCCAGCAGGCCGTGCGCGACCACGAACTCCGGCAGGGCTACCTGCGCGCCGTGCTGGCCGGAACCCTCGCCGGCGCGGAACTGGTGTCCCGTTCCGCCGACTTCGGGATCGATCCGCGGCGCGAATTCCGCGCCCTGCGCGCACGCGCCAGGCCAGGGACGTCCCCGGACGAGCTTCTCGGCGAGCTGGTGGCGCCGCTGCGCAGCGGCGACGGGGTGCTGACCGTCCTGGCCGGCGACATCGTCGGTTTCCTCGCCGCCAAGCCCGCTGCCGGCAGCGCGGCGGCGACCATCGCCGTCGGACCCCCGCGGCCCCTCACCGCGCTGGCACAGTCCGACGCCGTCGCCGACCGCGTCTTCGCCGCCGCTTGGCGGCGTGCGGACCGGGGCTCCTATTGCATGGAAGACCTGACGTGGCGCACCGCGGCCGGAGATCCGGACGTCACGGAGGTGCTGCGCCGGCGCTACCTGGCGCCCTTCGCCGACGACGCCGAATTCGGCCGGATCGTGCTGGACTCGGTGCGGTCCTACCTGGCCAGCGACCGCCGGATATCCGCAGCCGCGAGGGCACTGTCCGTGCATGAGAACACGCTGCGTTACCGGCTGCAGAAGTTCGAGCAGCTCACCGGCACCCGGCTCGACGCGACCGGGACCCTCGTGGAGCTCTGCTGGGCGTTCGAGGCCTGCCAGGACGGGACACCCATGCCCGTCGACGGCCCGTTGTAGGAATCCACAACCCCCGCCCCGTTCCCTTTGAGCTGGCTCCATGTTCGGGGCCGCAGCGCCTCCGTAACGTGGTCTGCATCACAGCCGGACGAACTGCTGACCCCTGCGCCCCCACGGGCCGGACGATGCGGCACCCCTCGTCCGGGCCCATCGGATCTGGGAGTCACCGGATGAGCGTCATCACCGCAGCACCACCTGTCAGCAGGACCCGCCAACTCGCGGCCGCAACGGTCGGCAACATCGTCGAATGGTTCGACTGGTACGTCTATTCCATGCTGGCGCTGTACTTTTCCAGCCAGTTCTTTCCCAAGACCGGCGACCCCGTGGTCCCGCTGCTCAGCGCCATGGCGATCTTCGCCGTCGGCTTCTTCATGCGGCCGCTCGGCGGCCTGCTGGGCGGCATGGTGGCGGACCGCCTGGGACGGAAGAAGGCGCTCACCGCGACCGTCATGCTGATGGGCGTCGGCAGCCTGCTGGTGGCCGTGGCACCCACCTACGACCAGGTCGGCGTGCTCTCGCCGATCCTGCTGGTGGTGGCCAGGCTCCTGCAGGGCCTCTCCACCGGCGGCGAATTCGCGGCCTCCTCGACATTCCTGGTCGAATCGGCCCCGGCGGGCCGCCGAGGCTTCTTCTCCAGCTTCCTCTACATCGGCGCGACGCTCGGCAACGTGGTGGCGATCGGCTCCGTGGCGCTCCTCGTGGCCTGGCTCCCGGACGACGCCATGCACGAGTGGGGCTGGCGCGTGCCGTTCGCCATCGGAACCCTCGGCGCGGTGGCCGGCCTGTTCATCCGCCGCTTCGCCGAAGAAACCCTGGCGCTCGACGACGACGCCGATCCGTCCGTCCCGCCCGGCGCCAGGCCCGCCCGGCCCTCGGCCTTCGAGTTCATGCGCACCCACCCCAAGGAATGCCTGCTGGTGTTTGGCATCAACGCCGCGCCGACCCTGTTCTTCTACGTTTTCTCCTCCTACCTGCCCACTTACGCGCACATCACGGTGGGCTTCGACATGAAGAACGCACTCTTCGTTGGACTCATCTCGCTGAGCTACTTCGCGGTCCTGCAGCCGCTGATGGGCATCCTCTCGGACCGGATCGGCCGCAAGCCCCTGCTGCTGGCGTTCGGCATCGGCTTCACCGTGCTGACCATCCCCCTGCTCCACATGCTGCAGAACAGCTTCCTGTCCCTGCTGCTGGTGCAGATGGCCGCCCTGACGCTGCTCGCCTGTTACACCTCCATCACCTCCGCCGTGATGTGCGAGCTCTTCCCGGCCCGGATCAGGGCCGCCGGCATCGGCCTCCCCTACGCCCTGGGCGTCGCGCTGGTCGGCGGCACGGGACCGTACGTGGCCACCTGGCTGGCCGATGCCAAGATGATCGACGCCTTCGGCTGGTACCTGACCATCCTCGCGGCGATCACGACGGCGGTCTTCCTGCGCCTCAAGGAGAGCTACCGGACGGGGCTGCCGCAGTGAGCGTGATCGGATTCTTTGACCGCGGCTGGAGCTGCAACCCGAACGGCTTCGCCTACGTGCAGGACGAAACCGCCTTCACCTTCACCGAGGCCGGCGAGCTGTCCTGCCGGATCGCCAACGCGCTGCTGGACTCAGGCCTCTCCCCCGATGCCAAGGTCGCGGTGCTCTCCCCGAACGATCCCCTCGCGTGGATCTGCGTGCTCGGCATCTGGCGGGCCGGACTAACCTGGATCCCGGCCAACCCGGCGAGCCCGACCGTTGAAACGGCGCAGCTGCTGGCCGGATTCGACGCGGAACTGGTGATCTTCCATGCCGGCCTGGCCGAGCCGGTCCGGCAGCTCCAGGAGGGGCTGCCCGGCGTCCGTCACTGGATCCGGTTCGGGCCGGACGCCGCCGCTGAGGCCGGGGGGCCTGCCGGCTCCGCCGGACCCGGGGCGCCCGGGACGCCCGCGGCAACCGCCTTCAGCCAGTGGATCGCAGCCCAGCCGGCGACCAAGCCCGCCGTCAACGCGTCCCCGGAGGACGTGGTCTCACTGGCGCCCACCGGCGGCACCACGGGCTTGCCGAAGGGCGTGATGAACACCAACCGGAGCCTGTCCGCCTTCGTGGCGCACCTGATGATGGCGGCCCACTACGGCTCGGAGGATGCCGTGGTGAACCTCGCCGCCGCGCCCATGACGCACACCGCCGGCCTGCTGAGCCTGGCCGCCACGGCCCGCGGCGGGACCGTGGTGGTCCTGCCCAAAGCAAGCCCGCACGCGGTCCTCGACGCGATCGAAAAGTACGCGGTGACGGACCTGTTCCTGCCTCCCACCGTGATCTACCGACTCTTGGAGGTGCTCAAGGAGCAACCACGGGACCTCTCCTCGCTGCACTACCTGATCTACGGGGCGGCCCCGATGTCGGTCGAGAAGCTGCGCCAGGCGCTGACGGCAATCGGTCCGGTGATGATGGAACTCTACGGACAGATGGAGGCGCCGGCGTCGGTGACCTTCCTGCGCCCGGATGAGCACTTCGTGGCTGGCGCGATCGCCCCTGACTCCCGGCTCTCCTCCTGCGGCCGGCCGTATCCGCTGGTCGAGGTCGAGATCCGCGACGACGACGGCCGGGCGCTTCCGGCCGGAACGCCCGGCGAGATCTGCGTCCGCGGCGACCTGGTCATGAAGGGCTACTACAAGAACCCGGAACAGACGGCGCAGGCGCTGCGCGACGGCTGGCTGCACACCGGCGACATCGGCGTCTTCGACGAGGAGGGCTACCTGCACCTGACCGACCGGCGGCGGGACCTGATCATCTCCGGCGGCTTCAACGTCTACCCGAGCGAAGTGGAGCAGGTGATCTGGAGCCACCCGGCCGTGCGCGACTGCGCGGTGGTCGGCTCCCCCCACCCCGACTGGGGCGAGGCGGTGACCGCCGTCGTCGAACTGAACGAGGGCTGCACCGTCACGGAGGCGGAAGTCATCGCCCTGTGCAAGCAGGAACTGGGCAGCATCCGGGCCCCGAAAGCCGTGCACCTGGTTCCCGCGCTGCCGCGCAGCGTCAACGGCAAAGTCCTGAAGAAGAACATCCGCGAAACCTTTTGGCGCAACGAGAAATCCAAGATCTAGGAGAACACTGATGACTAAGAGACTGCAGGGAAAGATCGCCCTGGTGGTGGGGGCCGGTTCCAGCGCCCCGGGAATGGGCAACGGCAAGGCCACGGCCATCGCGTTTGCCCGCGAGGGCGCCACGGTGGTGTGCGCGGACGTCAACGAGGCGGCTGCGAAGGAAACGGAGGGCCTGATCCTGGCCGAGGGCGGCCAGGCACGGCATCTTGCCTTCGATGTGACGGACTCCGCCGCCGTGGGCCGCGCCGTCGCGTCCGTCATCGACGAATTCGGCCGGATCGACGTCCTCGACAACAACGTCGGCATCGCCAAGGTAGGCGGCGTGGTGGAACTGGACGAGGCCGAGTGGGACAGGGTCCACGCGATCAACCTGAAGGGCCCGTTCCTGACCATGAAGCACGTCATCCCGCACATGGTTGCCCAGGGCGGCGGCTCCATCATCAACATTTCCTCGCTGGCGGGCATCCGCTGGACCGGCGTCCCGTACGCCACCTACTACTCCTCCAAGGCGGCGCTGAACCACCTGAGCCGCACTACGGCGGCGGAGTACGCGGCGAAGCACGTGCGGGTCAACGCCATCCTGCCGGGGCTGATGGAAACGCCGATGGTGACCGAGTCCGCCGAGCTGGCCGGCGCCTACGCGGACGGGCAGCGCGAGGAAATGCTGAAGAAGCGCCACGCCCAGGTGCCCATGGGCCACATGGGCACGGCCTGGGACGTCGCGAACGCCGCGGTGTTCCTGGCCAGCGACGAGTCCGCCTACGTCACCGGGATTGAGCTGCGGGTCGACGGCGGCATTTCGCTGGGCTTCCAGGGCAACTCTTAGGGCAACGCGGGCTCAGGAGTAGTCGTTGTAGAAACCGCGGCCGCTCTTGACCCCCAGCCAGCCCTTCCCGATGTAGTCCCGCAGCAGCGGCGCCGACTTGTTCTCCATGCCGGCCAGCTCGCAGTAGTGGTTTTCGATGTCGAGGACCACGTCCAGGCCCACCTGGTCCATGAAGCGGAACGGTGCGGTGTCGGCCTTGAACACGTCGAGGAACAGGGCGTCGACGTCCTCGGGTTCGGCGACCCCCTCCGCCACGACCAGCAGGGATTCGCGCTTGATCGCGGCCCAGACGCGGTTGAAGATGAAGCCGGTGCTCTGCTTGCGGACCAGGTGCGGGGCCAGGGCGTACTTCGGCAGCTCGGCCATCAGCAGCTCAATGATCGCCGGATCGGTGCGGCCGCTGGACATCAGCTCCACCGAGCGCACCGCCGGCGGCATGTAGAAGTGCAGGTTCAGGACGCGTTCCGGCGCGTCCACCCCATCGATGAATTCGGACGAAGCGAACGAGGAGGAATTGCTCGCCAGCACGGCGTCGGGCGCGGCCAGCCGGTCAAGGTCGGCGAAGATTTCCTTCTTGAGTTCGAGCTTTTCCGGCACCGCCTCGACGACGAGCCAGGCGTCCCGGAGGGCTGCGGCGAGGTCGTCGCCGGCCGTGATCCGCCCCTCGGCAGTGCCGCCGAACTCATCCGCGACGCCGGGACGCTCGGTTCCGATGTAGTCGACGGCGGCCTGGGCCACGGCAAGGTTCGTGTCGAAGACGCGCACCTCGGCGCCGCGGAGCGAGAGCATCAGCGCGATGCGGCGGCCCAGCGTGCCGCCGCCGATCACGGTGATGGGTCGGCCTGCAATGTCGGCCGGAAGGGTGAAGCTCATGTCGGTTCCTTTCAGGAGGCTGCTGGCGTTCCAGCAACCAGGTCGATGGGGTTGTTGCGGGTCGTCGCCTTGGCGGTCAGCACCAGGGCGGGGACGGCGGCCAGCACCAGGGCGGCACCGTAGATCAGCGTCGTGCCCTTCATCCCGGCCACGGCGACCAGCAGCCCGGCGGCCACGGCCGGGACGCTGAAGCCGAGGTAGCAGATCAGGTAGATGCTGGAGAGCATCCCGATGCGCTCGTGCGGCCCGCACAGCGGCAGGGTCATCCGCATCGCGCCGAAGTAGCCGCTGCCGAAGCCGACG
This sequence comes from Arthrobacter sp. C9C5, assembly GCF_013359735.1. Lineage (GTDB taxonomy): Bacteria > Actinomycetota > Actinomycetes > Actinomycetales > Micrococcaceae > Arthrobacter. The sequence goes on along the minus strand of NZ_JABFMX010000007.1, from coordinate 50,955 downwards.
CCGGCCACCATGGTGCCGGTGAAGTAGAGCGGCGCGGACCCCAGCTGGACGGCGAGGACGGTCAGGGATATCCCGGCGATCAGGGAGAGGACCCCGGTCAGGAGCGTGTTCCGGTCGGACCAGCGGCGGACGACGAGGATTGCCAGGGCCCCCGGGACGAAGAGAGCGAACAGGGCCAGCCCGCCCACCAGCACGGAGCTGTCCTTCGTGATCGAATGCGCAAGGGCCGGCCCGAGGGAGAGATAGAAGCCTGCGAGCGCCCAGGTCGCGGCCGCCACCGGCATGGTCGCGGCCATCGTCTTGCGCGCGGAACTGGGGACCTTCGCCTCGGGAACCAGGGAACGGAGCCAGCCGGGGGCTTTCCGCCCCGCGCTCGGCAGCCACAGCAGGGCGGTCCCGAGGACCAGCAGCAGGGCAGCGAGGAAGAAGTACACGGTCTTGGTTGGTTCCGGCAGGAACCGGACCAGGGACGCCGAGCCGAGCGCGCCGATGGAGAGCCCGACCGGCGAGGCGGCACTGTTCACGAGGGAGCCGCGGCCCCGGCGGCCGACGCCTTCGAAGGCCAGCAGCGCGGCCCCGGCCGCGCCCATGGCCGCGCCGGTAGCGACGCCCTGCAGGGCCCTCGCCGCGAGGAGCATTTCCGGACCGGGCGCGAACGCGAAGGTCATCATGGCCCCGATCTGCAGCGCCACAGCCCCCAGCAGCACGGGCCGCGTGCCGAGATGGTCCGCCAGCGACCCGACCACCAGCAGCGTCAGCAGCACGGCCACCGCGTACACGGCGAAGACGACCGTCACAGCGGCGGAACCGAGCCCCCATTCCCGCGCGTAAAACTCGTACAACGGCGACGGCGCCGACGATGCCCCGATGAAGACCGTCAGGAGCGCCGCGTGAAGCCAGAACGCGGTACCGGTATTCTTCAATGCTTTCCCTGCCTACTAACCAATCGACTAAAGCACAATCTATGCATTAAGAGACTAGCACCGGAAACCGCCACTAAAGCAGAAGTTTTGCCTTAGCATGGTGTGATGATGGCTACAGCGACTCCGCGCCCGGGCGGCCGCAGCGCCCGTGTCCAGCAGGCAGTGCACCAGGCGGTCCGCGCGCTGCTGGAGGAGAACGACGGCGACCGTTCGGTCCTGTCGGTGCCGCTGGTGGCGGAACGCGCCGGAGTGAACTCCTCGACCATCTACCGGCGGTGGGGGGATCTGCCGCGGCTGCTCGCCGCCGTCGCGTCCAACCGGATGCTGCCCGAGCAGGTGGAGGACACCGGGTCGCTCAAAGGGGACATGGAGGCCTGGTTCGTCCCCTACGTCGAGGAATTTTCCTCCCCGCTGGGGCGGCAGGTGCTCCGGGACATGCTCGCGGACGGCGCCGTGACCCGGGATTATTTCGCACTCATGCAGGGCCATGTCGAGGAGATCCGGCGGCTGGCCGAAGCCCGCGGCGAAACCGCGCCGGCGGCCCGGGAAATTGTCGACACCGTGGTGGCACCGGTGATTTACCGCATCCTGTTCAACCATGAGTCCGCCCCGGAATTGAGGGTCCAGGACCGGATCAGCCGGCTGCTCCGCCCCGGGACCGCCTCCGACGTCCAGGACTAGACTCGTTTCCAGCCCCCATCCACGACCACGCGAGGAGCCCCCCATGCGCGCCACCATCATCCACGGCCCCGGCGACATCCGCGTCGAAGACCGCGACTACCCCACCATCCAGCAGCCCACCGACGCCGTCGTAAAAGTCACCGCCGCCTGCGTCTGCGGCTCCGACCTGTGGCCGTACCGCGGCGTCCGGCCCACCCACAAACCCTCGGCGATCGGCCATGAGTTCATCGGCCTGGTCGAAAGCATCGGCGACGCGGTGACCGAACTGGCCGTGGGGGACCTGGTGATCGCGCCGTTCGTGGTCAGCTGCGGCAAGTGCCCGCAGTGCCTCAACGGTGTCACGGTGGCCTGCGACCACCTGGCCGGCTGGGGCGGCAAGGACGACGCCGGGCTGGCCATCGACGGCGGCCAGGGCCAGGCGGTCCGGGTCCCGCTGGCCGACGCCACCCTCGTCAAGGTTCCGGGCGTCACCGAGCCCGACGACGCGCTGCGCGCCAGCCTGCTGACCCTCTCCGACGTGATGGCCACCGGCCACCACGCAGCCCTCGCGGCAAAGGCGGGAGCAGGCCGGACCGTCGTCGTGGTGGGCGACGGCGCCGTGGGCCTGTGCGGCGTCCTGGCCGCCAAGCGGCTGGGCGCGGAACGGATCATCGCCATGTCCCGGCACGCCGACCGGCAGGCCATCGCCCGGGAGTTCGGCGCCACAGACATCGTCGCGGAGCGCGGGGACGACGGCGTCGCGAAGGTTCGCGAACTGCTCGGCGGGGTGCTGGCCGATTCCGTCCTGGAGTGCGTCGGCACCAAGGAATCCATGGAGCAGGCGCTGCACAGCGTCCGCCCGGGCGGCGCCCTCGGCTTCGTGGGCGTGCCGACCGGCGGCGCCGAGATTCCGCTGCGCTACCTTTTCGACACCAACATCTCCATCGGCGGCGGGATGGCCCCCGCCCGGACCTACATCCCGGAACTGCTCGCCGACGTGCTGGACGGCAGCATCAACCCCGGCCGGGTGTTCGACGTCGTCATGCCGCTGGAGGAGGCGCCGGAGGCCTACCGCGCCATGGACGAACGGCGGGCCATCAAGGTCCTGCTGACGCCCTAGCCGAACGGGCAGGGGACCGCGCGGCCCTTGCACTGCCGGGTTGGCGGGTCTAGCGTGATGCGCATCAGCACCCGCAGCCGTCAAGGAGCCGTCATGGCCAGGTTTGTGCAGATCATCGAATACCAGTCGTCCCGCATCGAGGAGATCGAAGCGCTCGGCCGGCCCTCCCGGACCGAGGGGGAAACCGCCCCGACCTTCCGTCGGATCCTGAACACCGCGGACCGTGACCGGCCCGGCACCTACCTCACCATTGTCGAGTTCGATTCCTACGAGTCGGCGATGGAGAATTCCCGGCGGCCGGAAACCTCCGATTTCGCGGCGCGGATGGCGGCCCTGTGCGATTCGCCGCCGGTGTTCCGCAACCTGGACGTCCAATGGGAGGACGCCGGCGACCCGGCGAGCGACTAGGCGCGCGACCCATGCGCTCCGAAGCGGACGACGAGGAGTCGGACGCCACCTCGCCGGACGAGTTCGTGCTGGACCTTGGCCGGACCGGCTCCGCTCCCCTGCGGCTCGTCGGCGGCAAGGCGCTGAACCTCGGCAAGCTCACCGCCGCGGGCTTTCCGGTGCCGCGCGGCTTCTGCCTGACCACCGACGCCTACCGCCTCGCGGCGCCGCCCGCGCTGGCGGCCCTGGCCGCCCTGCTCGACGCCCGGCTCGACGCTGCTGCCGACGCTCCAGCCGCCGACGGCGCTCCCGGCGCCGACGCAGCAGCTGGCCGAGCTTCCGGTCCGGGGCCGGCGGAACTGGACCGCGTGGCGGCCAGCGCCCGCGAGCTGGTCCTGTCAGCGCCGGTTCCGTCCGGCGTCGACGCGGCGCTGCGGAAGGCCTACGCCGCGCTGGGCGCGCAGCCGGCCGTCGCGGTGCGTTCCTCGGCCACCGCCGAGGACCTGCCCTTTGCCAGCTTCGCCGGCCAGCAGGACTCCTTCACCGGCGTCACCGGCGCCGACTCGGTCATCGACGCCGTGCGGCGCTGCTGGGCCTCGCTGTGGACCGACCGGGCGGTCGCCTACCGGTCCGCCAACGGGATCAGCCACCGCGAGGTGGGGCTCGCCGTCGTCGTCCAGCTCATGGTCGACGCCGCCACGGCCGGCGTGCTGTTCACCGCCAACCCGGTGACCGGGACCCGGACCGAGACGGTGATCAACGCCAGCCCCGGGGCCGGACAGGCCGTGGTGTCCGGCGCCGTGAACCCGGACCAGTTCACCGTGGAGACCGCGACGGCGGCGGTCCTGCGCCGCGCGCGGGGGGACGACGATCCGGCGCGGGGCTTCAGCCTGAATGACGCGGAACTCGGCGCGCTGACCAGGCTCGGCGACGCCGTCCAGCGTCTCTTCGGCGCACCGCAGGACGTGGAGTGGGTAATCGACGCCGCGGGCAAGGCCTGGCTGACGCAGTCACGGCCGATCACCACGCTGTATCCGCTGGAGGATCCGATCTCCGGGGACCCGTCCGCCCTGAACCCGGACCCCGACGGCGGAACCCGGGTCTACCTGTGCGGGACACTCCTGCAGGGACTCACCAGGCCAATCACCCCGATCGGGCTGGCCGCCCTCGGCGTGATGCGGAACCGCAAGGGACCCTGGCGCTACGTCAACCCCGGGCTGCGGATGTACGTGGACCTGACGGCGTTGGTGCACAACAAATGGGGCCGCCGCTACCTGACCCGGATGCTCCCGCTGGCGGACGGCCGGTCTGCCGCCATTTTTCCGGAACTGCTGGCCGACCCGCGGTTCGCGGCCAGCGAGCACCCGCGGAAGTTGCGGAAGTCGCGGAAGTCGCGGCCCAGGACGCCCCGGCCAGATAGCGGACCGCGGACCAGCGGCACCGAGGCCGGCGACAGCCTCGGCATGGTCCTGGGCCTGATCCCGGCGCTCATCGGCGCCGCACTCCGGCCCGAGGCGGAACTCCGCCGGGTGGAGGCCTACGGAAAACGCCTCGCAGCGCAGCTGGTGCTGCCCGAACCGGCCACGGCCCTGCAACGGCTGGACTACGCCGAACAGATCACGAACCGCACCATCGACGGCCTCATCCGGGCCACCCTGCCCGCCCCGTCCGTGGGCTACATCATGCTGGCGGTGGCCCGGCGGCTACTGCGCGGCATCGCCCCGCCCCGTGAGCTGGAGGCGGTGCTGCGCGGGCTGCCGCACAACGTGACCACCGAGATGGACCTTGAACTCTGGCAGCTGGCGGTGACCCTCGGGGCCGATCCCGCCTCGCGGGGCGCCTTTTTGGCGGAGCAGCCGGCCCGGCTGGCCGCCGCCTACCGCGCCGGGTCCCTTCCCGCGCCGGCGCAGGACGGGGTTCGGGCTTTCCTGGCCCGGTACGGCCACCGCGCGGTGGCCGAGATCGATCTCGGCATGCCGCGCTGGTCGGACGAACCGGACCACATCCTCGGCATGATCTCCAACTACCTGCGCGTGGAGGACCCCGAACAGGCCCCGGATCGGCAGTTCCGCCGGGCCGCCGAGCATGCGGAGGACAGGATGCGCAGCCTGGTGGACCGGGCAGCCGTTCACGGCAAGTGGCGCGCCCGGCTGCTTGAGCTGTCCCTGCGCCAGGTCCGGGAGCTATCCGGCCTGCGCGAGCTGCCGAAGTTCCACATTGTGAAGATCCTCGGTGAAATGCACCGCCAGCTGCTGCTGGTCGGCGCGGAACTGCTGCGGACCGGCGTCGTGGCGGCGGCCAACGACGTGTTCTTCCTCGACTTCGACGAGCTCCGGGTGGCCCTTCGGGGCGCCGGCATGCAGGGCGTCGTCGCCGAACGCCGCCGCCTGTACGACGTCGAACTGCGGCGGCGCCACATCCCCCGTCTGCTGCTCTCCGACGGGACAGACGTGGAGGCCGCCGTGATGGCGAAGCGGCCGGCCACCGGCGCCCTGTCCGGGACCCCGGCCTCGGCCGGCACCGCAACCGGAACGGTCCGGGTGATCATGGACCCGGTGGGCGCCCGCCTCGAGCCCGGCGAAATCCTGGTGGCACCCTCGACCGACCCCGGCTGGACGCCGCTGTTCATGACGGCGGGCGCGCTGGTCATGGAAATGGGCGGCGTCATCTCGCACGGCGCCGTCGTCGCCCGCGAATACGGCATCCCCGCGGTGGTCGGCGTGCCGGACGCCACCACGCGGCTGCACACCGGCCAACGCGTCACCGTGGACGGCGCCGCCGGCACGGTCCGGGAACTGCCGGACTGACCGGGGCCGCACTGCCCAGGACAGGCTGCCCTCACCGTGGTAGCACAGCCGTGCCAGTTAGAATGGCAGCATGACCCCGGCGGTCCAGCTACCACCCCAGCAACCCTTCCCGCAGCAGCCGGCGCAATACCCTGCGCAGCCGACCGGCGGCGCCTTCGGCCTCGCCCGACGCGCGCGCGGCGTGCTGCGCCGGGTTCCGGTGTGGGCCTGGCGGGTCCTGATGCACTCGCTGGGCCCGAGCGAAAAGGCCCGCTTCAACGCCGACCCCGTCACCGGCGTCGACTACTTCCACGACATTGACTTCGTGGGCGACGGCACCCGCGCTCACCGTCTGGACGTCATCACCCCGGCCGCCGCTGGAGCCGCTCCTACGGACGGCGCCGGGCCGCTGCCGGTCTACGTCTACTTCCACGGCGGGGGCTGGACCTCGGGCGACAAGGCCTCGCTGACCAAGTACTGCGCGAGCCAGGCCGAGGGCGGGATGATCGCCGTCAACGTGAACTACCGCCGGGCCCCGCGCTTCCACATGGCCCACGTCCTCCAGGACGCCAATGCTGCGCTTGCCTGGGTCCGCGACAACATCGCGGGCTTCGGCGGCGACCCCGCCAGGATTGTCCTCGGCGGCGACTCCGCCGGCGGCCAGATCGCCGCCCTCCTCGCCGCGGCCAGCTTCCGCCCGGAACTGGCCGGTCATTACGGGCTGGCGCCGGCAACCCCCGCCTCAAGCCTGCGTGGGCTGGTGCAGCATTGCAGCGTTGTGGACTTCTCCGTGTTCTTCGACAAGGGCTTCGTCCTCAGCCTGGACTTCGTCCGGATGCTCCTGCCCCGGGCAGTGCGCCGCCCTGGCCGCCGCCGCATTGCGGAACTGCGCAGGGCGGCCGGCTTCCTGTCCCCGATCGAGTGGCTCGACGCCCGGTTCCCGCCGGTCTTCGTGACCACCTCGGAACGCGACTTCTTCTACGCCGCCAACCTGAACTTCATCGAGCGCCTGCGGGAGCACGAGGTGCACGTCGACACCCTGATTTACGGCTGGGACTCCCCAAACACCGAACACACGTGGCAGCAGGACTTCCGTTACCCGGAGTCACAGGAGGTCTACCGCCGCCTGCACGCGTTCGTGCGCAGGGTGGCTGGCGCCTGAGGATCCCGGTCCGGCGCCGGGGGCTATGTTTAGTCCATGGCGTCAACAGGCCGCAACCTTCCGGGCGCACCGGAACCGGACCCCGGAGTCTTCGGCTCGGGGCTCGTCGACGAGGCCGCCCGGCTGGACGCCGCCCTGCCCGACGTCGACTGGTTCGCCCCGCCGTCGGACTCTGTCCGCGGGGCCTTCCACGCGCCGAGCGGTGAGCTGGCGACCTTGTCCATGGGCAACCCGGCCCATCCACGGGTGCTGATGGTCCCGGGCGCCACGGGTTCCAAGGAAGACTTCTCGCTGATGCTGCCCCGGCTCGCGGCCGCCGGCTACTTTGTGCTCAGCTGCGACATCGCCGGCCAGTACGAGTCCGCCGACGCCGGGCCCGAGCACCTCGACCCGCCGCGGGAGCACTACGACTACCAGCTCTTCACCGACGACCTGATCGCCCTGCTGGAGGCCGGGGAGGGCGCCGCGCACGTCGTCGGCTACTCCTTCGCCGCGATCGTCGCGCAGGTGGCGTTCGCGCAACGGCCCGAGCTGTTCCGCAGCCTCACGCTGCTCAGCTGCCCGCCCGAGCCCGGCAACAGCTTCCGGGGGGTCCAGCGGATCGGCCGGTTCAGCGGCTGGGCCGGCGCCAGGGTCGGTGCGGCGCTGATGATCGTGGGCATCCGCAGCAACGTGGTCCGCGTGGCGCCGAACCGGATCCGTTTCGTGCGGTACCGCTTCCGCTTCACCCGCCGGACAGCCGTGCGCGACATCTTCGGGCTGATGCAGCACGCACCGGACCTCAGGCCGGTCCTGGCCGCGGCGGCGCTGCCGAAGTTTGTCGCAGTCGGCGAACACGACCTCTGGCCGCTCGCACTGCACCGCCGCTTTGCGCAGGCGATCGGCGCGAAGATCTCCGTCTACCGGGGCGGCCACAGCCCCAGTGAAACGTCGCCGCACCAGATGAGCCGGGACCTGATCGCGCTCTACGCCGACGCCGACGGGACGCCGCCTGGCAGCTAGCGCCGGTGGGCGCGTTCCCAGCGCTTGCGGCGGCGGCGCCGGCGCAGCGGGGGCTCGGAGCTGAACTCGACGCCGAACGTCGTCCACGCCATCGACAGCCGGCGCCCGACTGCGTGCCGGCTTTCGAACGGCCGGGCCGAGACGCCCACCCGCAGCGAAGGCTCCCAGAGCACGGCCACCTCCGGCGGGATCTGGTAGGAAATGTCGAGGTCGTCGTGGACCGGCGGCCGGCCCCGGTGGACCCTGCCACGGATCCTCTCCCAGACGTCGGCCCGCAGGGCGAAATTGGAGCCAAACAGCGGCGGATGCCCCAGCAGGAAACCGATGGCCCACAAGTAACCGGCAATCCAGATGTTCCGGCCCACCCAGCGCGCGAACCGCGTCCCGCCGTAGAAGTCCCCGGGCCCGCTCACCGCGGTCAGCGGACCGGCTTTGTCCAGGATGGCTTCGACACGTTCCAGCCAGTCGGCGGGCGGGACCGAGTCGGTATCCAGGCGCGCGATGATTTCCGAGTCCGCCTCATCAAATCCGCGGGCGGTGGCCGCCGCGATTCCGGGCAGGTCAACGACGATCCGCCGCGCCCCGGCGGCCGTGCAGACCGCGGCAGTGTTGTCCGTGCTGCCGTTGTCCACCACGATCACCTCGTCGGCGCGGCGGCTCTGCCTGCCGAGTGCCGCCAGGCACACGGCGAGCATCTGCGCATCGTTCCGGGTGGGAATAACCACCGAGATTGTTGTCATGGTGAGCTGACTATAGCTTCAGCCCGGGGTTAACTCCCGCACTCAGCCTCTTGCACCGCGGCCCTGCGCCCCGTACGTTGGGGACAGCGGACGAATGTCTCCGCAGCCGTTGGCCTTGCGTGGCCGCCGGAGATCAGCAGCATTTCAGAAGGATAAAGGCATGGCTACAGGCACAGTTAAATGGTTCAACGCCGAAAAGGGTTTTGGCTTCATTGCCCCGGATGACGGGTCGGCCGACGTTTTCGCCCACTACTCGGCAATCGCTTCCAGCGGCTACCGCTCGCTGGACGAGAACCAGAAGGTCGAGTTCGACGTCACCCAGGGTCCGAAGGGCCCCCAGGCTGAGAACATCCGCCCGCTCTAAGCTTTCAGGAAGGCCCGGCCTGCCGGAACACTTCTCCTAGAAAACATGAAGCCCCTCCGGAGCCACTCCGGAGGGGCTTTGTTTCGTTGTCAGACAGTGGCCCACCGTGGACACTGTCGAAGGCCTGCGACGGTCGCACTCCTGCGATATTCTGGTCTTTTCAGGCCCAGACGCAGGATCGCCGGGCGTAGCACGTCGAACGGCCCGGACCATGACATCGAAAAGCAAATATCCGGGGTCAGTCCCTGACCGAGTCCCCAACGACGACTTCCTCAACTGCCCCACCGGGCTGGTCGAATACTACTTCGCCGACGGCGTTTTCCGCTGGTCTGATGGCCTCTACAGACTCTACGGGTATGAACCGGGCGAAGTGGTCCCGTCGATGGAAATGGTCTTCCCTCACCTCGAGCCCGAAGACCGGCCAAAAGTCCAGGCCTATTGGGAACGCGTGGCGGCCGTGGGCGGTCCATCGTCCATCTACGTCTCAATCCGCGACCGAAAGAACCGACAGCACAAGTTGCTCTTCTCCGCGGACTTCATCCTCGAAGGGGACACACCCGTCGGTGTCTGGGGCGTCATCGTGGACCTCACCCAATCAATCCATACGGACCGTCATCAACTCGCCACAGAAGCGGTCGCGGCGTCGGCCCGCAACCGGGCGGTTATCGAGCAGGCGAAGGGCATCCTCATGGGGCGCACGGGCGTCAACGCGGATGAAGCATTTGGGCTCATGAGCCAGTTGAGCGCCGACACGAACCGCAAGGTCACCGCCATTGCCAGCGAAATCGTCGAGCGCGCCACGGCCATGCCCAAGGATGCGAAGAGCCAAGATCTTCCCACGCTGTAGCGTCCCCCCAGCCGACAGCGCGGCTACACTGTGATGTCAAGGGGCGAAAATCGGCCCGAACCACAGGCAGGGCCAAATCTTCGCAGCCCTGCCACCGGCTCGGCCGGCCGAGTCCGCTTGGGGCCGGCTGATACGGGCCGAAGATCCGTCCTCCCGGGAGCAGCCCTTGATGGTCGAACAGCTGATGGCCTTTGCACTGACCTGCGTCGTCGTAGTCGTCGTCCCCGGCCCTGATTTTGCCCTGGTGCTGAAAAACGCCCACCGCGGACCCGGGTCAGCGGCATCAACGGCGATCGGGATCATGGCCGGCAACACGATCCTTGCCCTTCTCGCGGTGCTCGGCGTTACGGCACTTTTAGGGGCGTCCGAAATTCTTGGCACCGCGATCAGGATCGCCGGAGCCGCCTACCTACTCTTCCTGGGGATCAGCGCCCTGTGCGAGGCCTTCGGCCGGCCCCGCAGCCAGCCCGCAGCGTCGCGACCCAGGTTGCGGTTTGGAGGAGGGTCCCCCTTCCTGCAGGGGATGGTCAGCAACCTGCTCAACCCCAAGGTCGCCGTCTTCTATCTGTCCCTTTTCCCCCAATTCAACCTCGGCCCGCTCCCCCCTCTGGAGCAGCACGCGCTGATGGCCGGCATCTTTCTGCTCACCGCGTTGGCTTGGTACGTCGTGCTGGTCCACGCGCTCACGAAGGTCTCCACAGCACTGGGCCGTCCTCGCGTGAAGCGGATCATCACGGGTGGATCCGGTACCGTCCTGCTCGGTGTCGGCGGGACCATCCTGACGAAGTCACTGATCTCAACATAAGGGTTCATGTTCCACCGGTCGCGGCCCCAGGCACGCGACCGTCGAGAATTGCCGCTAGTCCCCTCGCTCCGGGTACGCCGGATGCAGCGAGGGCCCCGGATCGTGCACATTAGGATTGCGCAAACTTTAGGCCCTCATGCGTAAGGAAAGCATTAAGGCCCATTCCGCCGAGACCCCGCGGGTGGTGTCATAAGGGGAGAGGACCCTGCGGCTACCGTGGCGGCATTCCGGTCCTCTGCAGGAGCCAACCACAATGAACACCCCTCCCCGCCAGCAACCGGACACGCCAGGCCGTCTGGCCAGCGCCGGTGACGCCCGGGATTTCATCGCCGTCGACGACGGCGGGGACTTTTCGTATTACCGCTCCGAGCATGACCTGCTGGCCGCTTTCGAATACGCCGCAGAAGCCGCCTGCATTCTGGACCGCGAGGGAACCGCCTACCGACTGATGGTGGATCCGGATCGCCGCCTGGTGCTAGGCCGCTCCCTTGGTCCAGTTGAATATCACTGGCTCAAAAACGCGTGGTGGAACGCCCAGACGGCACATTCCGAAGAACACCGGTTGCGGCGGTTCCCGGCCGAGTCCGCGGCTGAACTGATCGCCGACCTGTTCGAGGTCCTCGCCCTGGACGAAGGAATCGCACCGGCCCAGCGGCAGTGGTCTCTTCTTATTGGCAGCGCCACATCGCATCCCCGTGACTTGAAAGAAATCAACCGCCGACTTTCACACCAACGGGCCCTCGACCACGTCCGGATTCAGGATCCCTTCGGACACGTCTACCGGGCGGCCCGGCACCGCACGCATCGTCTTCTGCCCGCCGTGGCGGCCGCCATCCTCTACCTGGAGATCCATGCCTTCCCGCCGCCGGCCCCCCGCGCCACCTCACGGAAAGACGACGGCCGGCAGTGAACCGCCGCCTGTGCGTTAAAGATCCGTCAAGATTGCTGCCGTAGCACCATGAGCGGCGCCGCGCCGGGGTTACAGTCGGGGGTGGACACGATGGCGGGTATCGCGCGGAGAGGCACTAATGACGACGATGAGCAGACCGCCCGCGGACCCCTCGGTGCGGCCCGGAACGGCTGAAAACTTCAGGCAGTGGCTGCTGTTCGGCCTGCAGGACGCCAAAGGAGTCCACCAGGGTCCGGGCGCGGCCAGCGATGCGCATCTGAAGAAGCATCCGTGGTGGCAGGTGATGTGCCTGACCGGTGTCGACTACTTCTCCACCCTCGGCTACCAGCCGGCCATCGCGGCCTTAGCCGCGGGCGTGATATCGCCGCTGGCGACCATCGTGTTGGTGGCTGTCACCCTGCTCGGCGCCCTGCCCGTCTACCGCCGCGTTGCCGGCGAGAGCCACCGCGGCGAGGGCTCCATTGCCATGCTGGAGCGGCTGATGCCGCGCTGGGGCGGAAAGCTCTTCGTGCTGGTGCTGCTCGGCTTCGCGGCCACGGACTTCATGATCACCATGACACTCTCGGCCGCAGATGCCACCGCGCACGCCATCCAAAATCCCTTCGCGCCCTCCTGGATCCAGGGCCAAAACGTCCTGGTCACCCTATTCCTGCTGGCCATGCTGGCGGCGGTGTTTCTTCGCGGATTCAAAGAGGCAATCGGCGTGGCGGTCTTCCTTGTCGCCGTCTATCTTGGCTTGAACGTCGTCGTGGTGGTCGTGACCGTGTTTGAAACGCTGACGCACCCCGTTGCGGTCGGTGACTGGTGGCAAACCTTGACCACGTCGCATGGAAACCCGTTGCTGGCGGTCGGGATCGCGCTGCTGGTCTTCCCGAAGCTCGCCCTCGGCCTGTCCGGTTTCGAGACCGGCGTGGCCGTGATGCCGCAGATCAAGGGGCGCCCCGGCGATACCGACGAGCACCCCGCCGGCCGGATCGAGGGGGCGCGCAGACTGCTGACCACCGCCGCCGTCATTATGAGCGCTTTCCTGATCACGACCAGCTTCACCACCGTGGTTTTGATCCCGGCCCAGGAATTCCAGCCCGGGGGCCAAGCCAACGGCCGCGCGCTCGCCTTCCTGGCCCACGAATACCTCGGCGCGGGCTTCGGCACCGTTTATGACATCTCCACGATCGCCATCCTCTGGTTCGCCGGCGCCTCGGCCATGGCCGGGCTGCTTAACCTCGTGCCGCGCTATCTGCCCCGGTACGGGATGGCCCCCGGCTGGGCCCGGGCCGTGCGTCCGCTCGTCCTGGTCTTCACGCTGGTCGGGTTCCTGATCACCTGGCTGTTCGACGCCGACGTCGACGCCCAAGGCGGCGCCTACGCCACCGGCGTGCTGGTGCTAATGACCTCGGCGGCCATCGCCGTGGCACTCTCTGCCCGCCGCCAAAGGCAGCACAAACGCACCATCGGGTTCGGTGTGATCGCCGTCGTCTTCGTCTACACCACGGTTACCAACATCATCGAACGGCCCGAAGGCATTCGTATTGCCGGGTTCTTCATCCTCGGCATCATCGTGATTTCGCTCCTCTCTCGGGTCCGGCGCTCCTTCGAGTTGCACGCCACCCACGTCCATCTGGACCGGCAGGCGCTGGAATTCATGTCCGATGAGCTGGAAGGGCCGCTGCGGATCATCGCCCACGAACCGATGCGCCTCAGCGCGGAGGCCTACCGGCAGAAGCTGGAGTCCGCCATCGAGGTCAGCCATCTGCCGCTGGACTACCAGGCCCTGTTCCTGGAGGTGGTCGTGGACGACTCCTCGGACTTCGAAACCGAGCTTGAGGTCCGTGGCATCACCCGGCACGGCTACCGGATCCTGGAGGTGCACGGCCCCGTGGTCCCCAACACGATCGCTTCGGTGCTGCTGCATATCCGGGACGTAACCGGGCTGATGCCGCACATCTACTTCCGCTGGACCGAGGGGAACCCGGTTACCAACCTGCTGCGTTTCCTCGCATTCGGCGAAGGGGAAATTGCGCCCGTCACCCGCGAGGTCCTACGCGAGGCCGAACCCGATGTCACCAAGCGCCCGTGGGTTCACGTCGGCTAGCACCCCCGCCGCATTGCCCACCCGGCCACGGCGTGACCGTCGCCATTCCCCTGCCCGCCGCGTTACGGGTCGACCGCACGACCGTCCGTCCGGCACCTGCCTCGAACAGCTGCATTCTGGCGGCGCTTCTCTGCTTTGGGGGCCGGCACGGCCCCGGCGGCGGCCCCGCCGTTAAACCGCCGTCAAGATGAGCCGTGAAGTCGTTAAGAAATCATCAGGAACCGGAAAATTCGTGCCGGAGAGGAGTTGACTGTCATTAACCCCGCAAACGGGGCGTAGATGAAAGGAACCCGCGATGGCCGACCTGGCTGTTCTTGGAATCCTCATGGCATCCATGGGGTTCATTATGTGGATTGGCCACGTCCTGGCCGTGATGGTCGGCGGCGCCGAGGACCGGCCGGAGGGCGGGCAATGAGCGCCGACGCGATGATGTGGCTGGTTCTGCTCATTGCGGGACTGAGCCTCTTCGGATACCTGCTCGCTGTCTTGATCCACCCGGAAAAGTGGTGAGGCGCAGATGACGTTCAATACCGCCTCATTCATTATCCAAGTCACCGCTCTGGTGGTGGTCCTCGCCGCCCTTCACAAGCCCCTGGGGATCTACCTGGCCCGAGCATTCGAGGGCACAACGTCCAACCGGCCCGAGCGCCTGTTCTACCGGCTCGCCGGGATCGACGCCGGCACCGAGCAGACGTGGCCCGTGTACCTTCGCAGCGTCCTCGCTTTCTCGGCGGTGTCCATCCTGATGGTCTTCGGACTCCAGCGGCTGCAGGGCATCCTGCCGGGCAGCGGATCTCTCCCCGGCGTGGACCCGTGGATTGCGATGAATACCGCCATTTCCTTCGTGACCAACACGAACTGGCAAACCTACGTACCGGAGACCACGGTCGGTATCTTCGTGCAGATGGCCCTGTTGGCGGTCCAAAACTTCCTCTCCGCGGCGGTCGGCATCGTCGTCGTCGTCGCCCTGATCCGGGGCATCGCCCGCACGCGCACCGACCGGCTGGGCAACTTCTGGGTGGACCTGGCCCGGACCTCGTTCCGGGTGCTGCTGCCGATCGCGCTCGTCGGCGCGGTGGTGATGGTCCTGGGCGGTGTGGTGCAGAACTTTTGGTCCACCGAGGTCGTGAACCAGGCTTCGGGAGTCTCCCAGGTCATTCCAGGCGGGCCCGTCGCCTCCCAGGAAGCCATCAAAGTGTTGGGGACCAACGGCGGCGGCTACTTCAATGCCAATTCCGCCCACCCGTTCGAAAACCCCAATGCTTTCATCAGTCTCTTCCAGGTGTTCTTGATCCTGCTCATCCCTTCGGCGCTGCCCTACGCCTTCGGCCGGATGGTGGGGGACCAGAAGCAGGGCTACACGGTGGCCGCCGTTATGGGCATCCTCTGGCTGGCCTCCACCGCCCTGATGGGCTGGGCCACGGCAGCCGGCCAAGGAACCGCGACGGCGGCCGCGGGCGGCCTGGGCGAAGGCTTCGAACAACGCCTCGGTCCGGTGCCGAGCGCGATCTTCGCCACGTCCACCACGCTGACCTCCACCGGGGCGATCAACGTCGCTCACGATTCCCTGCCTCCGCTGGCCGGCGGAGTGGCCATGGTGAACATGATGCTCGGCGAAGTCGCCCCCGGCGGCACCGGATCCGGGCTCTACGGCCTGCTGATCCTCTCCATCATCTCCGTCTTCATCGCCGGCCTCATGGTCGGACGCACCCCCGAGTACCTGGGCAAGAAGATCGGCCCGACCGAAATGAAGCTGGCCGCCATGTACATCCTGGTCACCCCGACCCTGGTGCTGGCCCTGTCCGGCATCACCGTCATACTGCCCGATATCATGGCCAATGCCCCGGCATCCGGGCCGCACCAGTTCAGTGAAGTGCTCTACGCGTTCACCTCCGGTGCCAACAACAACGGCTCCGCCTTCGGCGGCATCACCACCTCCGGCCCCTTCCTGTCGGTCATGATGGGCCTGGCGATGCTGTTGGGCCGGTTCCTCCCGATCGTTCTGGTCCTCGCCCTGGCCGGGTCCCTGGCTAGGCAGGTCAAGATTCCCGCCTCCGCCGGTACCGTTCCCACCCACGGCCCCCTGTTCGCCGGCCTGCTGCTGGGCGTGACAGTGATTTTCACCGCCCTGAGCTACTTCCCTGCCCTTGCCCTGGGCCCCCTCGCAGAAGGACTCCTCAAATGACCCGGTCCAGCACGGCATCAGCCTCGGACACCGACGCCCAGACCTACGCCGACGGCAACCCCCTAGGCACCCCGGGCGAACACAAACACCACACCCAGGCCCCGGCCAAACTTACGCTCACGTCCGTCGCGGCCGCGCTGCCGCTCGCGGTCCGGAAGCTCTCGCCGCGCCAGATGATCCATTCGCCCGTGATGTTCACCGTGCTGGTCGGGGCCGCCCTGTGCACGGCGATCTGCCTGTACCGGCCGAGCGTGTTCGGCATCGCGGTCACCGTCTGGCTGTGGCTGACCGTGCTGTTCGGCACGCTCTCGGAGTCAATCGCCGAGGGCAGGGGCAAGGCCCAGGCCGACAGCCTCCGGGCCAGCCGCAAAGGAGTCCACGCCCGGCTCAGGCAGTCCGACGGCACCACCAAGGACGTCCCCGGCACGGAGTTGCGGCTGAATGACATCGTCATCTGCGAAGCCGGGGACGTGATTCCCTCCGACGGGGAAATCATCGAGGGTCTGGCGAGCGTTGACGAATCGACCATTACCGGCGAATCGGCCCCGGTGATCCGGGAATCCGGCGGCGACCGGTCCTCCGTGACCGGCGGTACCAGGGTCCTGTCGGACCGGATTGTCATCCGGATCACCGCCGAGCCCGGACAGACATTCATCGATCGGATGATCAAGCTGGTCGAAGGTGCCGTGCGACAGAAGACGCCCAACGAAATCGCCCTGCACGTGCTGCTGGTGTCTTTGACCATTGTGTTCCTGGCCGTGACCATGTCGCTGGCTCCGTTCGCGGCCCTGGCCGGGGCCACCCCGTCCCCGATCGTGCTGGTCGCGCTGCTGGTCTGCCTGATCCCTACCACCATTGGCGCGCTGGTCCCGGCGATCGGCATCGCCGGCATGGACCGACTGGTCCAGCACAACGTACTGGCCACCTCCGGCCGCGCCGTGGAAACCGCCGGGGACATCACCACGCTGCTGCTGGATAAGACCGGAACCATCACCTATGGCAACCGCCGCGCCGTCAATTTTTTCCCCGCCAACCATGTGGAGCGGACCCAGCTGATCGAATCGGCCCGGGTCTGCAGTCTGGCCGACGAAACCCCCGAGGGACGCTCCATCGTGGATCTTGCCGCGGACAAGGGCGTGACCGGGTCCGATCTGGCCACCCTGGAACGCAGCTCCGGCGATTTTGCGGTGGTGCCCTTCAGCGCCAGCACGCGCATGAGTGGGCTGGATATTGATGGGCTCCAGATCCGCAAGGGCGCCGCCTCCACGGTCGCCGCCTTCGTGGCCGAGTACGGCGGACACACCCCGGCCGAGGTGGACCACCGGGTGAAGGAAATTTCAGCCCAGGGCGGCACGCCCCTGCTGGTCGCCCAGGTGGGTAAGGACGGTCGCGCGGACGTCCTCGGGACCATCCACCTCGCCGATGTCGTCAAACCGGGCATGCATGCCCGTTTCGCCGAGCTGCGGAAGATGGGCATCCGGACCGTGATGATCACCGGTGACAACCCCATCACTGCCAAGGCGATCGCTGCCGAGGCCGGGGTCGATGATTTCCTGGCCGAGGCAACCCCTGAGGACAAGCTCGCGGTCATCAAAAAGGAGCAGGCCGCGGGCAGGCTCGTGGCGATGACCGGGGACGGCACCAACGACGCCCCTGCACTGGCGGCGGCGGACGTCGGCGTCGCCATGAACTCCGGAACCCCTGCCGCAAAGGACGCCGCCAACATGGTGGACCTCGACTCGGACCCCACCAAGCTCATCAATATCGTCGGCATCGGCAAGCAGCTGCTCATCACCCGCGGCGCCCTGACCACCTTCTCGGTCGCCAACGACGTCGCCAAGTACTTCGCGATCGTCCCGGCCCTGTTCACCGCCGCCTTCCCCGGGCTCGGACTGCTGAACATCATGGGCCTGGCCACACCGTCCTCGGCCATCCTGTCCGCCGTGATCTTCAACGCCCTGATCATCATCGCCCTGGTCCCGCTGGCACTGCGCGGCGTCAAATACCGTGCCGTCTCCGCCAACCAGGCACTGGGACGGAACCTGCTGATCTATGGCCTCGGCGGGCTGATCGCCCCATTCATCGGCATCAAGATCATCGACCTCATCATTTCCCTCATCCCCGGAATCGGCTAGGAAAATCCATGAACACACTGACCGGCTATCTCCGCCAGGCCGGAACCGCCCTGCGGTTCCTACTCCTCGCCACACTGGTCCTCGGCGTGGCGTACCCCCTAGCCGTGCTCGGCGTCGGACAGCTCATCGCCCCCTACCAGGCCAATGGCTCCATCATCAAAGACGGTGCCGGCGCCCCGGCCGCGTCGGCCCTGATTGCCCAGGCCTCGGCCGACGATTCCGGCGCCCAGGACCCCGAGTGGTTCCACGCCCGGCCCTCGGCCGTAATGTGGGATCCGGCGTCGTCCTCAGCCACCAACCTCGGCCCCAATGATCCCAAGCTCCTGGCGGCTGTGAAGGCCAACCGGACCACCGTCGCCTCCGCCGAAGGCATCAGCGAATCCGCTGTTCCGGCCGACGCCATCACGGCCAGCGGCTCTGGGCTGGACCCGGACATCTCCCCCGAGTACGCGAGGTTGCAGGTTTCGCGCGTCGCTTCGGCCCACGGGCTGAACCCCGACCAAGTGGCGTCGCTCGTGGAGCGGCACACCAGCAGCGGGATAACCGCGTTCCTGGGACAGCCATCGGTCAACGTGACGTCCTTGAACCTGGCAGTCGCTGCCGCGTCGCAGGCATCGCAGCCGGCACAATCCAAGTGAGAGAATGACGGCATGGCACGTGGAACGCTGCGTATTTTCCTGGGGGCAGCGCCCGGGGTCGGCAAGACCTACGAGATGCTCGAAGAGGCACACCGGCTCGGCGAGCGCGGCGCGGACGTCGTCGTCGCGTTTGCCCTGGACCACGGTCGCAGCGAGACCCGTGCGTTGCTGCAAGGCCTGGAGGTCATTCCTCCCCGGCGATTGAGCTACCGGGGTACCGAGTTTGAAGAAATGGACCTTGACGCCGTGCTGGCCCGGGCACCGGGGATGGCAATCGTGGACGAGTACGCCCACTCCAACGTGCCCGGCAGCCGTAACCCCAAACGCTGGCAGGACGTCGACGAGCTGCTCGAGGCGGGAATCGATGTCCTATCCACCGTTAACATCCAGCACCTCGCCTCGCTGGGGGACGTCGTCAGCGCGATCACCGACGTCCGCCAGGCCGAGACAGTGCCCGACGAGGTGGTGCGCCGGGCCGATCAGATCCATCTGGTGGACATCTCCCCGGAGTTGCTCCGGCAGCGCCTGGGCGACGGCAAGATCTACGCCCCCGAGAAGATCGACGCCGCCCTGTCGAATTACTTTCGGCTGGGGAACCTGACTGCGCTGAGGGAACTGGCGCTGCTGTGGCTGGCCGATCGCGTGGACGAGGGCCTCGCCAAATACCGGGCGGAACAGGGCATCGAGGAAAGCTGGCCGGCCCGGGAAAGAATCGTGGTGGGGCTCACCGGCGGACCTGAAGGCGAGGTCCTGATTCGCCGCGGCGCCAGGATCCTCAACCGGGTCAACGGCGGTGACCTGCTGGCGGTGCATGTCCGGGTGGCAGACGGGGTGGCCCATGAGTCCCCCCAGGCGCTCGAAGCCCAACGCCATTTGCTCTTGGACCTCGGTGGCAGCTACCACATTGTGACGGGCGAGGATCCTGCGGGGGCGTTGCTGGACTTCGCCCGGAGCGTCAATGCCACCCAGATCGTCGTTGGCATCTCCCGGCGCAAAAAGGTGTCCGCCCTGCTGGAAAACCTGCTTGGCGGAGGCGTCGGCACGCGGGTGGTTCGGGATTCCGGCGATATCGACGTCCACATGGTCTCGCACCCGCTCGGCGGGCGTGGCACGTTGCCGTCCCGGCAACGCGATCTGGGGCGTGTCCGGGTGACGGTGGGGTTCGTCCTGGCCGTCGCGCTCCCGGCCGTGCTGCAGCTCATCCTGCTGTTCGTCAACCCGGAACGGAACGTGGCCACCGTGATGCTGGTCCAGCTGAGCGGCTCGATTGCGGTGGCGCTAGTCGGTGGGCTCTGGCCGGCCATTCTCGCCGCGCTTTGGAGCAGCCTTCTGGTGAACTACTTCTCAACCCCGCCGGTGGGGAACCTCACCATCAGCGATCCGCAGAACCTCCTGGCCCTGCTGGTGTTTGTGGGCGTTTCGGCGGCGGTGGCCGTCGTCGTCGACCTGTCCGCCCGGCGCTCCAAGGAGGCCGCGCGCGCCCGCGCGGAAGCCACCACCCTCAGCGACCTGGCCCGGAGTGCAGCCGGTTCGGATGACATGCTCCATGCCCTCCTGGAGCAATCGCTGGGCGTCTTCCAGGTCCGCGGGGCGGCCGTCTTCAGCCTCGACGATTCGGGGGGCGAGGCCGGCCCGGCTGGCGCAGATGATCGGCGGTGGCGCCTCACAGGCGCGGCCGGGGAACTTTCCGAGGCCGACACCGACCGCGGCGGCGTCAACGGCGAGAACATCGAGGAGATTGACGCGTCCACACGCCTCGTGCTGTTTGGCCGGATCCTGCCGGCCAGCGACCGGCGCTTGTTGGCAGCCTTCGGCGTCCATCTTGCCGCGCAACTGGAGCGCCAGCAGCTCGTGGCCAGCCGCCGGCAGATGCTGCGCCTAGCCGAAAGCAACACGATCCGCACGTCTATTTTGCGCGCTGTTTCCCACGACCTCCGCACTCCCCTGGCCGGCATCAAACTCGCCGTCGGCGGCCTGCGCCATGACGGCGCCCGCTACACGCAGGAGGAGCAACAAGAGCTGCTGGCCACCATCGAGGAATGCTCCGACCGGCTGGACGCTTTGGTGGGCAACCTCCTGGATATGTCCCGCATCAGCGCCGACGCCGCCACCCCCTTACTCCGGCCGGTGCGCTGGTCTGAGGTGGTCCCGGATGCCCTGCGGGGGGTGCCGGAAGGGCGCGTCCGGGTCGAACTGCCTGCCAACATGCCCGAGGTGGATGCGGACCCGGGCATGCTGGAGCGTGTCATCGCCAATGTCGTCGAGAACGCGGTGAAATATGCGCCGGATTCCGACATTGTCCTCGTTGGGGCAGGAGGGGGCCTGAGTCCGGTGACTCTCGAGGGACATCCGGCCGGAGAGCTGCGCATCATTGACCACGGCCGAGGGATTCCGGCAGAGAGGGTCGTGGAAATGTTCCGGCCGTTCCAGCGTCTGGACGACGCCCCGCGGACTAGCGGCATCGGCCTCGGTCTGGCCGTGGCGAAGGGTTTCACGGACGCCATGGGCGGAACCCTGAGCGCCGAGGCCACCCCGGGCGGCGGCCTGACCATGGTCATCCGGCTTCCGCTCTCCACTGGCGCGCCGTTCGAGGCGCGACACCAGCAAGCACCCTTGGAACCGCAGTCGGCCGTGTCGCGCCGGAGTCATTCACTGCCGGTCGCTGCGTCCGGGCCGGACGCCGGATGACCGCCGTCCTGGTGGTCGATGACGACCCGCATCTGCTCAGGGCCCTGCGGATCACGCTGCAGGCGCACGGCTACGACGTGACGACCGCGGCGGACGGCCACTCGGCACTGCTGGCGGCCAGCCAGCACCCCTTGGCGCTTGTCATCCTGGACCTTGGGCTGCCCGATATGGACGGAACTTCGGTGATCCGCGAACTGCGCAGCTGGAGCCAGGTTCCCGTGCTGGTGTTGTCGGCCCGCCATGGCTCGGAGGACAAAGTCCAGGCCCTGGATGCTGGCGCGGACGACTACATCACGAAGCCTTTCGGGCTGGATGAACTGCTGGCCCGGCTGCGCGCGCTGCTGCGCCGCAGCGCCGATCCGGATCACGAACCGGTGGTCACGACCGACGCCTTCACCGTGGACCTCGGCAAGCGCCGGGTCACGCGCGACGGCGAGGACGTCCGCCTGACCCCGACGGAATGGAACATCCTGTCGGTGCTGGTCCGTAACCCGGAGAAACTCGTCACCCAGCAACAGCTGTTGTCCGAGGTGTGGGGCCCGGCCTACGCGAAGGAAACCAACTACCTTCGCGTGTACATGGCCCAGCTCCGCCGCAAGCTGGAACCGGACGCCGCCGCGCCCCGGCACCTGCTCACGGAGGCCGGGATCGGCTACCGCTTCATGCCCTGAAGCGGCGGGCCGGCCGGTAGGATTCCGGGCATGGACGAGAAGGAGATTCTGCACCGGTACCTGCGCCTGCGCCGCGCCGAACTGCTGGCCAAGCTGGACGGTCTGGATGAGTACGACGTCCGCCGGCCCCTGACGCCCACCGGAACCAACCTCCTGGGCCTGGTCAAGCACGTGGCCAGCGTCGAGATCGGCTACTTCGGCGAGGTGTTCGGCCGCCCCCACGCCCAGCCCCTGCCCTGGCTGGAGGAGGGTGCCGAACCGGATGCCGATCTGTGGGTAACCCCGGACGAGACCCGGGAGCAGATTGTGGAACTGCACCACGCAGCCGCTGCCCACACCGACGCCACCATTGAGGCCCTTCCGCTGGACGCTCCGGGCGAGGTTCCGTGGTGGGCCGGGGACCGCCGGCACGTCACGCTGCAGCAGATCCTGGTCCATATGTGCGTTGAAACGGCGCAGCACTTGGGCCATGCGGACATCCTCCGCGAACTCATCGACGGGACGGCCGGGAAAGGGCCCGGCGACCCAAACCTGACGCCGCGTACCGCCGAGGATTGGGCCGCGCACCGGGCCGGGATAGAGACGGCGGCCCGGACGGCCGCACGGGCCGCTTCCCCGGTTTTCCGTCAGGAGTCGCCGCAATAGATACTGGGGCAATGAATATTCACAGCGCTCTCACCCGGGAGAACGCACGGCAGCCGTCGCTGCCAGAGGTACCGGCCCAGATGCGGGCCGTGCTCAACGGCATTCCGGCGATGGTGGGCTACTGGGACTCCGGGCTGCGCAACCGGCTGGCCAACGACGCGTACCGCGAGTGGTTCGGGGTCACCCCCGAGGAACTGCACGGCATCCACATCCGAGATTTGCTCAGCGACGCCGTGTACGAGGCCAACTACCCCCACATTTCCAAGGTGCTCGACGGCGAGCCGCAGCTTTTCAAGCGCACGCTCACGGATGCCGCAGGTGCGACGCGTTTCGCCGAGGTCTCCTACATGCCGGACCTTCGCAACGGCGGCGAAGGCGGCGACGGCGGGGTTCAGGGTTTCTTCGTCATGGTCACGGACGTCACCGAGCGGGTGCTCGCCGAGCGCCGCCAGCAGCGCGACACGGACCGCTACCGGGCGTTGGCCCGCAGCATCCCCGGCGTTTTTGTCCTGCTCTTCGATTCGGAGCTGCGCTACCTGATCGCCGAAGGCCAGGAGCTGGAGGCCTTCGGCTACCGTGCCGACGAGCTCGAGGGCCGGCGCATCCATGAAGTGCTCGACGGCGCCCTGGCCAATGAGCTGGAGCCCCGCTACCGCGCCGCGTTGTCCGGCCAGGAGGTCTCCTGGAGCCGGCAGATCGGGCCCCGCACCTACCGGCTGAAGGCCGGTCCCGTTTACTCCGACGACGACGCAACCGCCGGCATGGTGGTGGCGGTCGACGTCACCGATCGGCTCCGGCAGGAACAGACGTGGGCCGCGCTGCACGAGATCGCCACCGCCGTCGCCCGCAACGCCGCCCCGGCGGACATCGCGGAGCAGGTCGCGTTCATCGTCCGGGACCTCTTCCAGGTGGACTCGGCCGCCGTCGTCCGCTTCACCGGCGCGCTGTCAGCGGAAATCGTGGCGATGGCGCCGGAGTTGCCGCCCACCCTGAGCCGGACACACGTTTTTTCGCCCACCGACACCTCGGCCACCGTCCGGGTCGCGGTCACCGGCAAACCCGCCCTGGTGGTCTACGGCCCGGAAGGCGGCCCCGCCGCCGAGCAGATGCGGGCCGGAGGCTTCCAGTCGGCGGCGGCCGCCCCGATCAGGGTCCACGGCAGCCTCTGGGGCGTCGTCACCCTGACCTCGAAATCCAGCACGGGCGTCACCGAGGCGATGCTGGAACGGCTGGCCCAGTTCGCCGAACTGGTGGAGATTGCCATCGGCAACACCGAGGCCCGCGCCAGCCTGGAGCTGCAGGCCACCACGGACCAGCTCAGCGGCCTGCCCAACCGGCGCGCCCTGGAGCAGCACCTCTCGCACGAGATCGAGCTGGCGGCCACGCGCGGGACCAGGCTCAGCGCCGTCGTCCTCGACATCGACCACTTCAAGAAGGTCAACGACACCTTTGGCCACCTCATGGGCGATGTGGTGCTCGCGGATGTCGCGGCCCGGCTCCGCGGCGTCGCCCGCCAGGGCGAGATCGTGGCCCGCTTCGGCGGGGAGGAATTCGTCTGGCTGCTGCCGGGGACTGACGGCCCGGAGGCCCTGCTCGCGGCGGAACGGGCCCGCGCGGCCATCGAGTCGGAGCCGTTCGGCGAGGTCGGCTCCATCACGGTCTCCGCCGGCGTCTGCGAACTTGGCGACGCCGGCAGCCACAGCCTGCTGGCCTGCGCGGACCGGGCGCTGTACGCGGCCAAGCACGCCGGCCGCAACCGCAGCGAGCGCTACGGCGCCTCCCGCCAGGACGTTACCTGAGCGCGGCTGCGTCAGCCTCTAGACGAAGGCGGACTTCCCGGTCACGGCCCGGGCGACGATCAAGGAGTTGATCTCGTAGCTGCCCTCGTAGGTGTAGAGGATCTCGGCGTCGCCGAAGAGCTTGCCCATCTCGTAGTCGGTGCTGATCCCGTTGCCCCCCAGCAGCGAGCGCCCCATCGCGACGGAGGCCCGGGCCAGCCGGGTGGTGGTGGACTTTGCCATGGCGGCCTGCACCATTTCCAGCTTGCCCTCCTGCTGGATCCGCGCCAGCTGGGCCATCAGCGCCAGCGAGACGCTGGCGTTGCCGAGGATCTCGGCCAGCTGCTGCTGGACCAGCTGGAAGCGGGCCAGCTCTTTGCCGAACTGCTTGCGTTCCAGCGAGTAGGCCCGGGCGACGTCGAACGCGGCCAGCTGGATGCCCGCGGCCTGCCAGCCCACCCAGGCGCGCGAGTCCCGCAGCAGTTCGTTGGCGCGCGAGAAGTCCGTGGCACCGGGCAGCAGGTTGGATTCCGGGATGCGGACCTCGTCCAGGACGATGTCCGCGTTCTGCATGATCCGTAGGCCGATCTTGTTCGCGATCTTGGTGGCGGTGTAGCCGGGCCGGTCCGTCTCCACGATGAAGCCCTTGATCTGCTGGTCCGCGACGTCGCGGGCCCAGACCAGGGCGAAGTCGGCGATGGTGCCGGCGCCGATCCAGCGCTTGGCTCCGGTGATCACCCATTCGCCGTTCTCCAGCCGCGCCGTGGTGGACAGCCCGCCGGCAATGTCCGACCCGTGGTCCGGCTCGGTCAGGGCAAAGGCGCCGAGCTGGGTGAAGGCGGTGAGCCCCGGCAGCCAGCGGGCCTTCTGCTCCTCCGAGCCGAGCTCGTCGATCATGCCGACGATCAGCTCGTTGTGGATCCCCACCAGCGCCGAGAGCGAGACGTCGGCGCGCGCCACCTCGACGTACATCAGCCCCTTGAAGAGCTTGGAGCTGCCGTCCGTCTGCAGGCCGCCGAGGCCGTGCTTGCCCAGCTCGTCGAGCAGGCCGAAGGGGAACTCCTCGCGGTTCCAGTAGTCGATGGACGCGGCGCGGATCCGGGTCTGCAGGAACTCCCGGATCTCCTGGTATCGCTCCCGTTCGTCCGGGGGCAGCAGGTCCACGATGTACATCAGGTCCGCGTCCGGGAACGGCGGAGTTACCGGGGCCTGGGCCGAACTTTCCGCGGCGCCGCGGCTCGCCGGTGCCTGGCCTGCCATTGCCTCGCCTGCCATTGCCTTGCCTGCCATTGCCTTGACGGCGGTCTGTCCGCCGGCACTTCCTTGTGACTGCACGGGCACGTATCCCTTCGTAATGTGCCGCGCATCGGCAGCAACATCGGCTCTTCCAAACCCTTGGATGTCCTAGTATATTGCACAGTGATGTGGATCACTAGGCCAGCGGCGGCCGCCACCGGACCGCCTGGCTGCGACCGGCTGCGAAAGGTGCACCATGACCGTCACTGAGGAATTCCGCGCCGCGAGGGATAGGCTGCTGGCCCTGCGCGGGGACTACGCCGCTGCCCGGCAGGAATTCGAATGGCCGCGCTTCCAGGAGTTCAATTTCGCCCTGGACTGGTTCGACCAGATCGCCGCCGATCCGGCCAAGGCGGACAAGCCCGCCCTGGTGATCGTGGAACAGGACGGCACGGCCACGCGGCGCAGCTTCGCTGACCTCTCGGTGCGCTCCGCGCAGGTGGCCAACTGGCTCCGGGCCCAGGGCGTGCGCCGCGGGGACCGGATGATCATCATGCTCGGCAACCAGGTGGAGCTGTGGGAACTGATGCTGGCCGGCATCAAGCTCGGGATCGTGATGATCCCCACCACCACGCTGATGGGTCCGGCCGACCTGCAGGACCGGGTGGAACGCGGCGGCGCCAGCTGGGCCGCCGTCGGAAGCGCCAACATCGACAAGTTCACCGGCGTCCCGGGCGACTACCGCCTGATCGAAATTGGCGACGCCGCCGGCAACGCCGAAATCAACACGGCCGCGCTGCAGTACAGCGAGGCTGCGGGCGCGGCGGAAGACTTCAGCCCGGACGCGCCGACCCTGGCCGACGAGACCCTGCTGCTCTATTTCACTTCCGGCACCACCTCCAAGGCCAAGCTTGTGGAGCACACGCACACTTCCTACCCGGTGGGCCACCTGTCCACCATGTTCTGGATCGGGATGGAGCCGGGCGACGTGCACCTGAACGTCGCCTCACCCGGCTGGGCCAAGCACGCCTGGTCCAACGTGTTCACGCCCTGGATCGCCGAGGCTTGCGTGTTCATCTACAACTACGAGCGATTCGACGCGAAGGCGCTGATGGAGCAGATGGACCGCGAGCGGGTGACGAGTTTCTGCGCCCCGCCGACGGTCTGGCGGATGCTGATCCAGGCCGACCTGACCCTGCTCAAGAACCCGCCCACGAAGGTGGTTTCCGCCGGCGAGCCGCTCAACGCCGAAGTGATCGACCAGGTCTACCGCGCCTGGGGCCAGACCATCCGGGACGGCTTCGGCCAGACCGAGTCCACCGTGCAGATCGCCAACACCCCGGGCCAGCCGATCAAGATCGGCGCGATGGGCCGGCCGCTGCCCGGCTACGACGTCGTCCTCGTGGACCCGGCCACCGGGGAGGAGGCCGACGACGGCGAGCTGTGCCTGCGCCTGGACCCGCGGCCCGTCGGGTTGATGAAGGCCTACTACGGAGACCCGGAAAAGACGGCCGAGGCCTTCCGTGACGGTTACTACCACACCGGTGACATGGCCAGCCGGGACGAACGCGGCATCATCACCTACGTGGGCCGCGGCGACGACGTCTTCAAGTCCTCCGACTACCGGCTCTCCCCGTTCGAGCTGGAGAGCGTGCTGATCGAGCACCCGGCGGTGGCGGAGGCCGCCGTCGTCCCCTCCCCCGACGCGCTCAAACTATCCGTGCCCAAGGCTTTCGTGGTCCTGGCGGCTGGCCACGAACCCGGGCCCGAGCTGGCCGAGGACATCCTGCGCTACTGCCGCGAGCACCTGGCGCCGTTCAAACGGATCCGCCGGCTGGAGTTCGCCGAGCTGCCCAAGACCATTTCCGGCAAGATCCGGCGGGTGGAACTGCGGCACAGCGAGGAGCTGCGGCACGGGGCCGGGGGCGTGCCGGAGGGCCTCGGCACGGAGTACTCGGAGGCGGACTTCCCCGGGCTGAAGGGGCAGGGCTAGGCATGGGCACCCCGCTGCCGCGTGATCCGATCGCCGACGCCCAGCGGAACTGGGAACGGCACGGCTGGGCCGACGTCGCCGCCCCGATGGCTGCCATCACGGCGGTCATGCGGACCCAGCAGATCTTGCTGGCACGGATCGAAACCGCGCTCAAGCCGTTCGGGCTGACGTTCGCGCGCTACGAACTGCTGGCCCTGCTCAGCTTTGCCCGCAGCGGGGCGCTGCCCATGAACAAGGCGAGCGCCCTGCTCCAGGTGCACCCCACCTCCGTGACCAACGCCGTCGACCGGCTGCAGGAGGCCGGGCTGGTGCTCCGCTCCCCACACCCCACCGACGGACGGACGACGCTGATCGAGCTCACCTCGGAGGGGCGCACGCTGGCCAAGCGGGCGACGGCGGTGCTGAACTCGGAGGTCTTCGGCCAGTCCGGCTTCGAGGAGCAGGATGTGGAGCAGCTGATCCGGATCCTCGGCAACTTCCGGCGCAATGCCGGGGACTTCAGCGGCTAAGCCGTACACTTCGTTTGCGGGCCGTCGACCGGACGGCCCGGAGCTGAGGAGAGCCCCATGATTCCGGAGATCAACATCTGGGCGGTACTGCTGGCCACGCTGTCCAGCATGGTGGTCGGGTCCGTCTGGTACACGCCCAAAGTGTTCGGCAACTACTGGATGCGCATCGCCAAGGTCAGCCCCAGCGGGGACGCCAGGGACGCCGTCAGGCCCATCCTGATCACCTTGTTGGTCAGCTTTGTCAGCGCCTGGGTGCTGGCCGGCTCCGCCGCCCTCTCGCAGCACTTCTACGGCGGAAACTTCCTCGCCAACACTCTGGTCACCGCCCTGATCCTGTGGGCCGGGTTCACTGCCGCCCGCTTCATCACGCACGACGCGTTCGAGGGGCGCCCCGTTGGCCTGACCGTGCTGAACTGCGCCCATGAACTCGTAACCCTGATGGTGATGGCCCTGATCATCGGTTTGTTCGGGATCAGCGCCGCGTAGCCGCTCCTCCGACGCGCACCGCGCCTAGACTGGATGGGCGGCCGGAGCGGCAGGCGCCCGACCGCGTACGACGGTGCCCGGAGGAGATCTGCATGGAATTCGACGAATCGTTCTGGGATGAGCGGTACCGCCAGCACGGCCAGCACGGCTCGGTGTGGAGCGGTCAACCGAACCCCCAGCTGGTGGCTGAGGCCGCCGATCTCGCCCCGGGTTCCGCGCTCGACGTCGGGGCAGGGGAAGGCGCCGACGCTGCCTGGCTTGCCCGGCGCGGCTGGCGGGTGACCGCGGTGGACATCTCGTCTGTGGCGCTGGCCCGGGCGGCCGCGGCCCTCGAAGACGAGCCGGAAACCGCCGCCCGCATCACCTGGCAGCACCAGGACCTCACCTCCTCGCCTCCGCCGGCCGGGACCTTCGACCTTGTCTCGGCGCAGTTTCTGCACCTGCCAGCCCCGCAGCGCGACGGCGTGTACAGCAGGCTGGCGGCCTCGGTGGCACCGGGCGGGACGCTGCTGATCGTCGGCCACCACCCCTCGGACCTGGAGACCAGCGTGCGCCGGCCCTCCGCCCCGGGACTGCTCTTCACCGCCGAGCAGCTCGCCGCGGACCTGGACCCCGATGACTGGGAGATCGTGACCTGCACGGCGCGGCCGCGGGCCACGGAAGATTCCGACGGCGCACCGGTGACGGTCCGGGATTCAGTGCTCCGCGCCAAGCGCAAGGCCTAGCGCGGCCGCATCACCCCCGGGCGCCCAGTCTTTCCCTCCGCCCAGCCTGCGTGCATGACCGCCTCACTGTCGAAAATCAGAACGCTGCGGCCAGCAGGCGCCGCCTAACGGTGGGTGAAGTCGGGCTGCCGCTTTTCGCTGAAGGCCGCCATGCCTTCCTTCTGGTCCTCGGTGGCGAAGAGCGAGTGGAACACCCGGCGTTCGAACAGCACGCCCTGGGCCAGCCCGGTTTCGAAGGCCGCGTTGACCGCTTCCTTGGCCACCATGGCCACCGGCTTGGACTTGGAGGCAATCACTTCGGCGGCCTTGACAGCTTCCTCCACGACGTCGGCGGCCGGAACCACACGCGACACGAGCCCGGCGCGCTCGGCTTCCGCGGCGTCCATGAAACGGCCGGTGAGGATCATGTCCATCGCCTTGGCCTTGCCCACCGCGCGGGTGAGTCGCTGCGAGCCGCCCATGCCGGGGAGCACGCCGAGGTTGATTTCGGGCTGGCCGAACTTGGCGTTGTCCCCCGCAATGATGAAGTCGCACATCATCGCCAGTTCGCAACCGCCGCCGAGGGCGAAGCCGGAAACCGCCGCCACCACCGGAATGCGGAGCCGGGTGAAGTCCTCCCAGCCGCGGAACCAGTCGGCCGCGTACATCTCCATGTAGCCCTTGGACTGCATCTCCTTGATGTCCGCGCCAGCCGCGAAGGCCTTGGCCGAGCCGGTCACCACGACGGCGCCGACCTCGGGGTCGGCGTCCATCGCGGACACGGCGGCCACGAGCTCGTCCATGGTGGCCTTGTTCAGGGCGTTCAGCGCCTCGGGCCGGTTGAGCGTCACGAGCCCCACGCGGCCGCGGCGCTCCACCAGAATGTTTGCGTACTCGGTCATGCCTGTCCCCTCGGCTGATGTTCGGATTTGTCCCGGATGTCGGTGATGATGCCGGAGAAGTCCCGGCCGGCACCGCCTTCCGCGGCAAAGGTATCGTAAATTTCGGAGGCCAGCGGGCCCAGCCGGGCGGCGACGCCGGTGCTTTCGAGCGCGTTGAGCGCGAGCTTCAGGTCCTTGGCCATCAGCGCCCCGGCGAACCCCGGCTGGTAGTCGCGGTTGGCGGGACTTGTCGGAACCGGCCCGGGTACGGGGCAGTTGGTGGTGAGCGCCCAGCACTGCCCCGACGCGGCGGAGGCGACGTCGAAGAGCGCCTGGTGTGTCAGCCCGAGCTTCTCGCCGAGCACGAAGGCCTCGCTGACGGCGATCATCGAGACGCCCAGGATCATGTTGTTGCAGATCTTGGCCGCCTGCCCGGCGCCGTGCCCGCCGCAGTGGACCACGCGTTTACCCATCACCTCAAGCATCGGCTTGACGGCCTCGAAGTCCTCCTCCAGCGCGCCGACCATGAACGTCAGCGTTCCAGCTTCGGCCCCGACGACGCCGCCGGAAACCGGGGCGTCGACGGCCCGATGGCCGGCCGCGACCGCCAGGGCCGAGGCCTCGCGGGCCTCGTCAACGTTGATGGTCGAGCAGTCCAGGAACATGGTCCCCGGCGCCGCGGCGGCCAGCAGGCCCGGCCCACCATCCATGCCGCGGTAGGCGTCCAGCAGGTGTTTGCCGCCGGGCAGCATGGTCAGCACGACGGCGGCGCCCGCGACGGCCTCGGCGGCCGTGTCCGCGGTGGCAATCCCGTGCGCGCGGGCGGCTTCCAGCGCCGCCGGCACCACGTCGTAGCCGGTCACCGTGTAGCCGGCCTCGACCAGGTTCACGGCCATCGGGCCGCCCATGTGGCCCAGGCCGAGGAAGGCGATGGTGCCAAGGGCGGGTGCAGCGGTTTCCGACGCGGCGGTCTCAGACATTGTTCTTCTCCATGTTCGTCTCTGAACTCTTCGCCCGCGGTGACAGCTGTAGTTCACGCTCGCCCAGCGGCGCGAAGTAGGCCTCGACGTCGTCGCGGCTGACCTCGGCCAGGCTGGCTGGCTGCCAGTGCGGGGTGCGGTCTTTGTCCACCACCTGGGCGCGGATGCCCTCGCGGAAATCCGGGCCGGCCAGGAACCGCAGGCCCACCCGGTATTCCTGTTCCAGGGCTTCGGCCAGGCTGAGGCCGCGGGCGCGGCGCAGCGAGGCGAGCGCCACCTTGACCGCGGTGGGGGATTTGGCCGCGATGGTTTCGGCGACGTCGGTGGCCTCGCCGCCCACGGTCCGCAAGCGGTCAAGGATCTCCTCGGCGTCGTCGGACGAGTAGCAGGCGTCAATCCATTCCTGCTGGGCGGCCACAACGGACTGCGGGGCCGGTTCGGCGAAGCGTGCGACGGCGGCGTCCACCGGTTCGGCTTCCAGCGCCGCCGCCAGCTCGGCGAGCTCTCCGGAGGGCACGAAGGTGTCCGCGAGGCCCAGGAACAGCGCGTCGGCGCCGCTCAGATGCGCCCCGGTGAGGGCCGCGTGGGTACCGGTCTCGCCGGGCGAGCGGGAGAGCAGGAGCGTCCCGCCGACGTCGGGCACAAAGCCGATGGTGGTTTCCGGCATGCCCATCCGGGTGCGTTCGGTGACGATCCGGACCGAGCCGTGCGCGGAGATCCCCACCCCGCCGCCCAGGACCAGCCCGTCCATGAACGCCACGTACGGCTTGGGGTAGTCCGAGATCAGCAGGTTCAGCCGGTACTCGACAGCCCAGAAATCCGCCGTCGCGTCGCCGCCGCCCTGCATGTCCCGGTAGATGGCGACGATGTCCCCGCCGGCGCACAGCCCACGCTCGCCGGCGCCGCGGACCAGCACGGCGGCGACGGCGTCGTCGTCGGCCCAGAGGGTGAGCGTCTCCAGCATGGCCGCCGCCATGCCGGCGGTCAGCGCGTTGACGGCCTTGGGCCGGTTCAGCGTGATGACGCCGAGCCGGCCGCGGCGCTCAAAGAGGACCTCGGCGGATTCTTCGGCGGCCTCTTCGGAGGGCCGGACCGCCATCAGCTGCCTTCCGGCATCACGAAGCTGGCGCCCTGGCGGATGCCGGAGGGCCAGCGGGTGGTGACCGTCTTGGTCTTGGTGTAGAAGCGGAAGGCGTCGGCGCCGTGCTGGTTGAGGTCGCCGAAGCCCGACGCCTTCCAGCCGCCGAAGGTGTAGTAGGCGATCGGCACCGGAATCGGGACGTTGATGCCCACCATGCCCACCTGGACGCGGCTGGCGAAGTCGCGGGCGGCGTCGCCGTCGCGGGTGAAGATGGCCACGCCGTTGCCGAATTCGTGCTCGCTGCAGAGCCGGAGGGCCTCGTCGTAGTCCTCGGCGCGGAGCACGCTGAGCACCGGGCCGAAGATCTCCTCCTGGTAGATCTTCATGTCCTTGGTGACGTTGTCAAAGAGGGTCGGGCCCACCCAGAACCCGCCGTCGTAGCCCTCCACCTTGAGGCCGCGGCCGTCCGTAAGCAGGCTGGCGCCTTCCTCGACGCCGGCGGCGATGTAGCCCTCGATCCGCTCCTTGGCCGAGGCGGCCACGACGGGGCCGAAGTCCGAATCCTTGGCGAGGCTGTGGCCCACCTTGAGCCCGGCGATCCGCTCCTGCAGCTTCGCCACGAGCGCGTCGCCGGTGGCCTTGCCAACGGGGACGGCGACCGAGATCGCCATGCAGCGTTCGCCGGCGGAGCCGAACCCGGCGCCGATCAAGGCGTCCGCAGCCATGTCCAGGTCCGCGTCCGGCATGATCACCATGTGGTTCTTGGCGCCGCCGAAGCACTGGGCGCGCTTACCGTGCGCGGCGGCCGTGGCGTAGATGTACTGCGCGATCGGGGTGGAGCCGACGAAGCCGATGGCCTGGACGCGGGGATCCTCCAGCAGCGCGTCCACGGCCTCCTTGTCGCCGTTGACCACGTTGAACACCCCGTCCGGCAGCCCGGCCTCGGTGAACAGCTCGGCCAAGCGCAGCGGCACGGAGGGATCCCGCTCGGAGGGCTTGAGGATGAAGGAGTTGCCGGCAGCCAGGGCCGGACCGGACTTCCAGAGCGGGATCATGGCCGGGAAGTTGAACGGCGTGATGCCGGCGACGACGCCGAGCGGCTGACGCATCGAGTGGACGTCGACGCCGGTTCCGGCGCTGTCGGAGAACTCGCCCTTGAGCAGGTGCGGGGCGCCGGCGGCAAACTCGACCACTTCGATGCCGCGCTGGATGTCGCCCTTGGCGTCCAGGAAGGTCTTGCCGTGCTCGGAGGACAGCAGGGTGGCGAGCTCGTCCATGTTCTGGTTCACCAGGTCCACGAACTTCAGCAGGACCCGGCCGCGGCGCTGCGGGTTCATGGCAGCCCATTCCAGCTGGCCTTTCTCCGCATTGGCGATAACGTTGCGGACTTCCTCGGCGCTGGCCAGCGGAAGCCGGGCCTGCACCTCGCCGGTGCAGGGATCGTAGACATCGCTGAAGCGCCCCGAGGTGCCCTCCACGCGCTGTCCGCCGACGTAATGGGAAAGCTCACGAACCATGATGGAATGCTCCTTTGCATGTGACCTAGATCATCTCTGCACCCGAATATACTCGGACTTCCTACTAATCTCCAGAGTGGCAGGCCGCAGCGGCCTGCCCTGCCCGGCGCGTTCCGGCCGCGCCGCCGCCGGGCCAAGGAAAGGTAAATTAGGAACTGTGAAGATTGCTACCTGGAATGTGAACTCGCTCCGTGCCCGTGCCGACCGCGTTGAGGCATGGCTTCAGCGCACCGACTGTGACGTCCTGGCCATCCAGGAAACCAAGTGCAAGGACGACAACTTCCCCTGGGAACTGTTCGAGCGGATGGGCTACGAGGTCGCACACTTCGGTCTGAGCCAGTGGAACGGGGTGGCCATCGCCTCGCGGGTGGGGCTCGACGACGTCGAGCGCACCTTCATGAACCAGCCCGTCTTCGGCAAAGGCGGCAAGGACGAGGTGCAGGAGGCCCGGGCGATCGGCGCGACCTGCGGCGGGATCCGGGTCTGGAGCCTCTATGTCCCCAACGGCCGGGCGC
The DNA here is from genome assembly GCF_013359735.1 of Arthrobacter sp. C9C5. Lineage (GTDB taxonomy): Bacteria > Actinomycetota > Actinomycetes > Actinomycetales > Micrococcaceae > Arthrobacter. The sequence continues at coordinate 16,515 of NZ_JABFMX010000007.1, read as the reverse complement.
TCGATGATGAGCACATGCCGTACAAGCTCAGCTGGCTGGACACGCTCCGCGCCCACGCCGAGGGCTGGGTCCAGGCCGACCCGGAGGCGCAGATCGCGCTGATGGGTGACTGGAACATCGCCCCGCGGGACGAGGACGTGTGGGACATCGACTACTTCCGCGCCGAGGGCCTGACGCACGTGAGCGAACCGGAACGCGCGGCCTTCCACGCCTTCGAAGACGCCGGGTTCACCGACGTCGTCCGCCCGCACGCGCCCGGGCCGGGCGTGTACACCTACTGGGACTACACCCAGCTGCGTTTCCCGAAGAAGGAGGGGATGCGGATCGACTTCGTCCTCGCCTCCCCCGCGCTGGCTGCCCGCGTCTCGGGAGCCTCGATCGACCGCGAGGAGCGCAAGGGCAAGGGCGCCTCGGACCATGCCCCGGTCATCGTGGAGCTGGCCGACTGATGGACGCCCGCCAGGGAAGTACAGGCCCGCGATGACGGGCAACCTCTACCGCGGCCAGGCCGGATTGCCGTTCTCCTCCACGCTCCGGGTCTACGAGCCGCTGGAGGCCTTCCCGGCCGAGCAGCAGGAGGCCCTGCGGACCGCCGGTGCCCGCGCGGAGTCCCGCGCCGCGGTGGAGAACGCCGAACTGCTGGCCTCCCTGGGCCGCATCACCCGCCCCGGCGGGGATCCCTTCCCCACCGGACAGACCGACCTGGTGCGCGTGCTGGCCGTCAGCGGGTCCGCCGGCGCCAGCAACGTCGCTGCCCGCAAGGCTGAGGAAATCGGCGACGGCGAGGTCCTGCCGGCCACGCTGCTGTACTGCCCGAGCCAGCTGGTGCTCCGCGCCGGGCTCGCCGCCAACGCCCTGATGGAGGGGATCCACGGCCCGCTGGCGCAGCTGCTGATCCCCGAGGAGCAGCGGGACCGGCACCAGGAACGCATCGACCAGGTGAAGGCGCGCGAGGGGATCGGCCGGGTCCACACCCGCGCGTCGACCTGGGGCATCCCGTTCAGCTGGTTCTGCCTGTTCCAGGAATCGGATCCCACGGACGTGGTGGAGTCCGGCGGCCGGATTGTCACCGTGCGCATCCGGGCGACCATCGGCGCCGCCCTGGGGCGGGTCCGGCACGCCGTCGCCCATCTGGCCCTCGCGGCCCCGGACCTGGACATGCTGGAGGACCTCACCCAGCTCACCGAGTGGCTGGAACTCTTCCACTCCGAGTCGGTCGTGGAGCTTGATTACGGCGCGGTGGCGGACAAGGTCTACCCGGACGATTCCCCGATGGACGTGCGGCTGGGGATCGAGTGCCTCGCCGAGGGTGACATGACCGGAGCGGCGGCCGCCTACCGTCGGCTTGCCTCCCGCTGGATTCCGATCCGGCAGCTGGCCCGCGCTTCCTGAGCCCGCGCCGCCGGCGCCGAACCCCGACCGCTTACGGCCGCCGGGATCCCTGGCCGGAAGTCGGGGCGAGCGGCACCGCAAGCAGCGGGGCCGCCGTCGTGTCCCGCACGATCAGCCGGTGCGGGGCCACCGTGGAACGCACGGCCCCGGCGATCCCGTCGAGCTCATCGAGCAGCATCTTGGTGCCGAGCTCGGCTTGCTCGTCGGGGCGCTGGCCGACGGTGGTGAGTCCGACGGCGGCGGAGAATTCGTGGTCGTCGATCCCCACCACGGACAGGTCCTCCGGAATCCGGACGCCCGCCCGACGGGCTTCAAAAATGACCCCCATGGCCATCTCGTCCGAGGCGCAGAAGATCGCGGTGGGCTTCGGTCCGGGGCTGTCCCACAGCCGCTTGAACGCGTCCTGGCCGCTGCGGACGGTGAAGTCGCCCCACTGGTCCCATTCTGGCCGGACGTCCAGCCCGGACTGGGCCATCACATCCTGGAACGCCTTGATGCGCACCCTGGGAACGTCGAAGTTCAGGTCTGTTTCGTCGTCGCCGTGCAGCAGGGCTATGTCCTTGTGGCCCAGGCCAACGAGGTGGCGCACTGCGGTGGCGGCGGCCTCGTAGTCGTCGATCCCGATGTAGGCGCAGCCCTCCACGTGGCCGCCCACGACGACCAGCGGGATGTCGATCTTCTGCAGGTGTTCGAGTTCCTCGCGGCTCAAGGCCATGCAGAGGACCAGGAGCGCATCGATTTGCTTGTAGACCATGGTCTTGCTGAACAGCCGCTCGCGGTGGCTGCCGTGTCCGCCCAGGTTGAACAGCGAGAGGTTGTATTGGCGGCCGTGCAGTTCCCGGTCCGCCCCTTCAATGGCCTTGGAGAAGAACCAGCGGCTCACGAAGGGGGCCAGCACCCCGACGGTCCTGGTGCGGCCGGTGGCCAGGCCCGACGCCGAGGAGGAGGCCACGTAGCCCAGCGCTTCCGCGATGACCAGGATCTTTTCCCGGGTCGCGGGAGAGACCCTGGGCAGCCCCCGGACGGCCCGGGAGACGGTGGCGGTGGAGACTCCCGCGGCGGCCGCCACGTCCTCGATACTGACGCCGGAGTGGCCGCCGCGTTGCGCCCTGTCAGTTGTCCGTGCCACCGTATCCCCTTGTCGGCTATCCGCGAGAAGCGCGGCTAGTGTGCCGCCCCCACGGCGCCGGTCCTTCCGTTCCTAGTTTCCAAGCCCCTGATACCCGGTGTCCCTATTCCAGGCCCGGGTATCAGGGCAGCCCTCAGCGCCGCCGGGTTGCCGTCCGGCCCGGCAGACGCCGTCGGAGCCGGATCATTCCATACAGGGCCAGCAGCGTGGCGAGCAGGCCCAGGGCCCAGCCGACTGCAGGCTGGGCGGTCACCTCCATCCAGACGGTGACCGCCAGCAGCACAACAGCCCAGAAGCCAAGGAATCCGATGATGATGTCGAAGTCCTCGCCCGAGCGCACCCTGCGGTGCGTGGGGTGGATCTCGCCCTGGTTCTGTCCGCCAGCCATCACAAGACCATCACTTGACGGCACCGGCCGTCAGGCCGGCCACAATCTTGCGCTGGAACACCAGCACCAGGATCACGAGCGGGATGGTCACGATGGTGCCAGCCGCCATGATCGCCGTGTAGGGGATCTGGTTGGGCTGCGCGCCGGCGAAGCTGGCAATCGCGACGGTGACCGGCTGGGTCGCGTCGGACGAGAGCTGGCTGGCGATCAGGAATTCATTCCATGAGGAGATGAACGCCAGAATGGCCGTCGTGAAGATGGCCGGCGCCGCGAGCGGCATGATCACCTTCCGGAACGCCTGGCCCTGCGTGCAGCCGTCCACCCGCGCCGATTCCTCGAGTTCCCACGGCATTTCGCGGAAGAACGACGTCATTGTGTAGACGGTCAGCGGCAGCACGAACGAGATGTTCGGGATGATCAGGGCCTGGTAGGTACCCATCCAGCCGATGTTGGTGAACAGCTGGAACAGCGGGGTGATGAGGGCAACGCCCGGGAACATCGAGGCCCCCAGGATGAAGCCCAGCACGAGGAACTTGAAGCGGAAGTTCAGCCGGGCTAGGGCATACGCGGCGAAGACGCCGATCAGCAGCGAGACCACGGTCACCACGACGCCGATGAACACGCTGTTGATCAGCGCCTGGCGGAAGTGGTTCCCGAATGACTCGTCGAACGCCGTATTGAAGTTGTCCAGCGTGACATGCGTCGGCAGGATCGAGGTGTCGTAGGTGAACCCCACGTCGCGGAACGCGGTCACCACCATCCAGTAGGCCGGGGCGAGGCACCAGACGAGGATCACCAGGGCACTGATGTAGGTCCGGCCCTGGGCCCACTTTTCCCGGTTCTGGGCGACCTTGCGCCCCCGGTCCTGCTGCGCGCGCAGCTCGGTCGCGGCGGTGGTCATTTCTTCCCCTTACTAGCGCCGGTCTGCTGCTCCACCACATTCGCGCCAAGGAAGCGCACGAAGATGAAGGCGACAAGGAAAATGATGATGAACGTGATGGTGGACAGTGCCGCCGCCACGTTGAAGCCCTGCCTGATCTGACTGATCACCAGGATGGACAGCGTGGTGGTGTTGTTCGCCCCGCCGGTCAGGATGTACGGCAGGTCGAACATGCGCAGCGCGTCGAGGGTGCGGAAGAGGATGGCCACCATCAGCGCCGGCTTCACCAGCGGCAGGGTGATCATCCGGAACCGCTGCCAGGCCGAAGCGCCGTCAACCTTGGCTGCCTCGTACACCTCGGCAGGAATCATCTGCAGGCCGGCCAGGATCAGCAGCGCCATGAACGGCGTCGTTTTCCAGACGTCGGCGATGATGACCGCCCACTTGGCCGGCCACTCGCTGCCGGTCCACAGGATGGTCGTGTTGAAGAGCTTGTTGGCGATGCCCTCAAACGCGAAGATGAACAGCCACAGCTTTGCAGTGACGGCGGTGGGGATGGCCCACGGCACCAGCACGGCGGCGCGGACCAGGCTGCGTCCCTTGAAGGTGCGGGCCATGATCATGGCCATCCAGAACCCGAGCACGGTCTCCAGGGCCACGGTCACGACGGTGAAGAAGAAGGTCGTGGCGGTCGCGGACCAGAACTGGGAACCCAGGGTCCCCGGCGGGCAGGCCACTGTGCCGCCGTCGGGCGACGTGCACTGCTGGGCGAGCCAGTTGACGTAGTTCGAGAAGCCGGCCGGGCCGCCCTCGGTGAAGAGGCCGGTGGCCGGATCCAGGCCGGCGTCGGCCTGGAAGGACATCACGATGGCGCTGATAATCGGGTAAACGATAACGACAGCCAGCGCGATGATGGTGGGGGCAAGCAGCCAGGACGCCCACCTGCCCTGGCTGGCGATGACGTTGTCCTCCCCCACCCCCTTGGGTGCGTGGTGGAGCTCGGTCCCGCCCGACGCCGGCTTCTTAACCGGCGTCGGGCCCAATTCAGTTGCCATTTTTGACTACTTTGACTGGGTTTCGATGGACTTCTGCATGTCCGACAGCGCTGCGTCCACTGCCTTCTCGCCCTTGATGGCCGGGTATGCGTTGTCCTGGATGGCCTTGGTAACGGCCGGGTAGAACGGGGTCACCGGACGCGGGACGGCGTTCTCAATCGAGGTCTTCAGCACCGGCAGGTACGGCAGCTTGGCGACCAGTTCCTTGTCGTCATAGAGCTTGGTCAGCACCGGAGCGAGTGAACCCTGGGTGGCGAAGAACTTCTGCGTTTCTTCCGTGGTGAGGAACTTCAGGAAGTCCAGCGCGGTGGCCTTGTTCTTGGAGTAGACGCTCATGCCGGCGCTGTGGCCGCCAAGCGAGGAGGCGCCGGGGCCGTCCTTGCCCGGGAGTGCGGTCATGCCCAGCACGTTCTTGACCTTGGAAGATCCTTCGGTGGTGGCCAGGTTGTAGACGTACGGCCAGTTGCGCAGGAACAGGAGCTTGCCGTCCTGGAACGCCTGGCGGGATTCCTCTTCCTTGTACGTGATGGCTTCCTTCGGGATGTTGCCGTCCGCGTAGGCCTTGGCGAGGTTGGCGAGGCCTGTCTTGGCTTCTTCCGTGTTCAGGCTCGGCTTGCCGTCCTTGTCCAGCACGGAACCGCCGAAGGAGTTGATCGCCTCGGAGGCGTTGACCGTGAGGCCCTCATACTTCGAGAACTGGCCGGCGTAGCATCCCATGTTCTTGGCCTTGGCGATCGAGCACATGCCCATCATTTCGTCCCAGGTCTTGGGCGGCGTGGGAACCAGGTCCTTGCGGTAGTACAGGATGCCGCCGTCGGAAGATTCCGGCGCGGCGTACAGGGTGCCCTTGTAGGACGCGGCGTCGAGGGTCGGCTTCAGCATTCCGGCCGTGTCGAGCGCCATCTTGTCCTTGAGCGGCTGCAGCCAGCCCTTCGCCGCGAACTCGGCGGTCCAGACGACGTCAACGCTGACCACGTCGTAGTTGGCGTTCTTGGCCTGGAAGTTCTGGACGAGGTCGTCGTGCTGCTGGTCGGCCTGGTCGGTCTGCTCCTTGAACGTCACCTTCTCGTTCGGGTGCGCGGCGTTCCACTTCTCGATCAGCGGCCGGACCACGTTGCTGTTGTCCTTGCCCTGTACGTAGGTGATGGGGCCGCGCCCGTCCAGGTTGGCTGCCGCGTCGCCGCCGCCCCCACCCGTGGTGCCACCGCCGCCGCCTCCCCCGCCTGCACAGGCCGAGAGGGAGAGGGCCAAGACACCGGCCGCGGCTACGGGAAGAAGGTAATTACGGGTTTTCATACAGGTGCTCCTCGCTGAGTACCGGCTGGACCGGTGGTGCAGTTGGTGTGGTGACCATCACACTAGCGACCCGGCGGTGAGGAATGCAAGCGTTTACATTAAACCTTTACGTAATGGAGACCGCCTGCGTCGGCGGTCTTTCCGCGAGTTGCCGCGGCCTTGCGGGGTTGGCATCCGGCTGGGGCCGGCGTTTCGGGTGGGGCAAATGTGTCCAAGAACTCACCGCTGGCCGCCCGAATCGCGGCGTGGGCTCAGCGGACGCGTTCGGCGCGGCCGAACCTGGACCGCGCGCCCGAACCGATGTGGATCAGCACCGGTGTGCGCTTCCCGATCACGGCGTCCAGGGCCTCCACCAGGGCCGAGACCTCGGCCGCCAGGATGTGCGGGGCGACGCCTTGGCGCGGCTGTACCCGGATCCGCAGGGCCGGCTCGCCGGCAAACTCGTAGGTGGCCACGGTGGCGCCTGCCAGGTCCGGCCGGTCGGCCAGCGCCGCCCGGAGGGCCTGTTCCGCCACGCCGCCGCCGATCCGGACATTGCCGGGCACTTCGCCGGCGTCGTCCTCGGCGACGAGCAGGTTCGCGCGGCCTTTGCCCTGTTGCGCCAGCCAAGCCACCATGACCCCGATAACGAGCAGCAGCAGGACCACCATGACGATCCACAGCCAGCTCTCCGTCCCTCCGGGGAAGCGGGTGCGGTCGAAGAGTCCGCGGGCACCGCCCCACATACCCGCCGACCAGGCCTGCCACCAGCGGCCGACGGCCGGGACGGTGGCCAGCAGGATCAGCAGGGTCCCGATCACGAGGAGCTTGGCGCCGAGGATGCCGATGAGGATCCGGTTGAGGATCCGCGGGGTGCCGTTCACGCGCCGATCACCCCCGAGGAGGCCAGGTTGACCCGGACCTCCGGCAGGGGCGAGAGTGCCATGTCCCGGAGCTCCGACTGCACGGCGGCCTGGACGTCCGTTGCGCGGAGCGGCACACCGGAGGTAGGCCGGACGTTGACCAGCACCTGCCGCCGGGACACCACCACCATCACCTGCTCCTGCGTCACGTTGGCGGCGAGCCGGGCGCGCCGCGCCAGCGCAGAGGCGATCACCTCGTCATCGACCACGACGGCGGCGCGCGGGTCGGCGAGCACGTGCCGGGCCCGCCGTCCGGGCAGCACCGCATTGAGGAAGAAGAAGAGTCCGGCCGCGAACAGCACCGCGCCGGTGACGCCGAGCAGGAGCGGCGGGACTCCGGCCGGGAGGGCGATCACCTTCTCCGCGGCGGTCTGCGGATCGATCAGCCACGGCGGCTGCCCGACGGCCCGCACCGCCGTTTCCAGCAAGGCGTAGACGCACAGCCCGATCACCAGGACTGCCGCGATGACGGCGGCGGGCGCCCGGGACGAGGTGGTCTCGCGGGCCAGCACCCGGTCCATTACGGCGCCCCCTGAGCCTGACCCGGGGCCGGCGGCGGGACCGGATCCGGCGGCCTGGGTGCCCGTGGCAGCGGCCTCCGGGGACCCGGCGTCGCCGTAGTGGCGTTCGGCGGCCTGGCTCACCGGACCCGCCCTCCGTCACTGACGCTGGCCCCGCTGATGCGGATGTCCACCCGGCTCAGCTGCGCACCGCTGAGCTCCGTCACGCGGCGCAGAATCTCTGCTTTCGCGGTCACCGCGCGGTCCCAGATGGGGCCGCCGAAGGCGGCCACCCGGGCCGGGTCCCGGAGCACCGCGGTGAGCGACGGGACGGCGATAGGCGTGACGAGCGACAGCGCCAGCAGGCCGTCGTCGTCGGCCCAGTCGGCCCGGACGTCCTGCGGCGGCACACCGAGCGCCTCCGCAGCGGCGGCGCGTGCCACGCTCGTGAGGGCCTGGGTGCTGATCCGGTTGTGTCCGGCCAGCAGCCGTCCGGCTGGGGCGCTCATGAGGAGGAACGCCGGCCCGTGAGGGCGTCGAAGACGCTGCGCAGGTCCAGTTTCCCTTCCGCTGCGCGGCCCAGCAGGGCTCCGACGGCCATGAACAGCAGGGAGCCGAGGAAGCCCCAGACTCCGAACGCGAAGGACATGAACGCCAGGAAGGCGCCGGCCGCAATGCCGACTACGGTCAGGTTCACTGCAGGGCCTCCCTCATGGGTCGCGCCTCGCCGGAGGCCGCGGGCTTGGGCGGACCGGGGACGAAGACGTCATGGATCTCGATGTTGACTTCAATGACCTGGAGGCCGACGAGCTCCTCCACGGCGGCATAGACAGCCGCCCGGATCTGGTCCGCCAAGGGATGCAGCGGGGTGCCGTAGAGCACCACGAGGTCAATGTCCACGGCCACCTGGGTCTCGCCGACCTCGGCGCGCACCCCGGCAGCGTGGTCCGAACTGCCGACCGCGTCGCGGATGGCGCCCAGGGCGCGGGAAGGCCCGGTGCCCAGGGAATACACGCCGGGGACGGCGCGGGCGGCGATGCCGGCAACCTTGGCGACGGCGGCTTCGGAAATCACGGTGCGGCCGGTCGCGGCACGGGCCGCCGCCGGCAGACCCACCTCGGGACCCGCGGACTGAGGATTCTGGTACTCCATCTGGCACTCCCCCTTCTCTTTGACACCACCCTAGCCCTTAGGGCCGAGGGTGGGGCCACATCCCCCGGATTTCCGAGCCGCTCCGAGCCTTGGAGCCATGTGCTCCAGGAGCTACTTGCAGTTCGCGGCAATCCAGCCGGTCACGGGAGCCATGGCGTCCTGGAATTTGCCGCTGGAGTAGACGGTCTGGTCGCTCAGGCCCGCGACGGCGACCTGGTTGAGTTTGGCGAAGTCGGCTTTGAGGCTGTCCGGGACGCGGTCAGCCGTGCGGCTGAGTTCGGCCTTGAGCTGCTCAAGTTCGGCGGTTTTGCCCTGCGCCGCCGAGAGCGGGAACAGCGAGGCGCCCGTGGCCTGCTCCGAAATCGTCTTGCAGGCCTCGGCCGCCGTCGGGAAGTCGCCATAGGGGCCGGAGGAGTTGGTGGGGCTGGGTGTTGCGGAGGCGGACGGTGCGGGGGCCGATGACGACGGCGGGGCCGCGGCTTCCGGCGCCGAGCAGGCGGTCAGCGCCAGGGCGGCGAGGAGGGCGGTCACGGTCAGCGGGCGTGCGGTATTCTTCAAAATCACTCTTCTGGTCGGACTTGCGCCGCGGACCCGTCCAGGGACGGTCCGCAACGATGGCGTTCTTCCCCAGCGTGCGAGTCTAGCCCTGAGTGTCGGTGTGTCCCCAACCGCGTATGCCGCCATCGAGCACCCATCGATTGCTCCATAAGGGCCTTTTTCACGCCCCAAAAGGGCACCTGCGGAGCAGTCGATGGGTTAAAGACGAAAAGCACCAGTTCGTTTATGAACTGATGCTTCCCAGTGGTGGCTCCGACCGGCGTCGATCCGGTGACCTTTCGATTTTCAGTCGAACGCTCTACCAACTGAGCTACAGAGCCTAGGTGACATGTCACCATGACGGCCGGAATTTCTTCTGGCAATCAGAGCGACCCTGACGGGACTTGAACCCGCGACCTCCGCCGTGACAGGGCGGCGCGCTAACCAACTGCGCTACAGGGCCTTGCTTGTACTGCTTTACTGCTGTTTCTTGCTGCTTGCCGTATCGCTACCGCAATTTTTCAAGGCCTTTAGCCTACCAGACTTTTTCATCCGGCCTGACCACTTCCTTGCGTACCCCCAACGGGATTCGAACCCGTGCCGCCGCCGTGAAAGGGCGGTGTCCTAGGCCGCTAGACGATGGGGGCCAGGACGCCATCCGGTAAAACCCACTGAAACAAGGGCAAAAATTAAGGGCCGAAGCCTTCCGTTTTTGTTCCCTTCGGGTTCCTCCGAACTGGACCTATAAAACTATAGGGCCAACTTCCGGAATCTCCAAAATCCACCCCACAACCCGGGAATAAGCTCTGGACAGGGCCCGTGCGGCTGTGCGGATGATGGTCAGATGGACGCCACCGCTGCCCTCAATGAGATCGCTTTCTGGCTCGAACGCGAACGCGCCACCACCTTCAAGGTGCAGGCGTTCCGCAAGGCGGCAGAGCTCATCGGCGGCTTCTCCCCCGCGGAACTGGCGGCACGGACGGCGGACGGCCGGCTGAAACGGATGAAGGGGATCGGCGACCGGACGTTTGAGGTGATTGCGCAGGCGGTCGACGGCGGCGTTCCCGGCTACCTTGCGGACCTGCGGGAACGCGGCGCCGAGCCCCTCGCCGCCGGCGGCCATGAACTGCTGGCGGACCTCCGCGGCGACCTGCACACGCACAGCGACTGGTCCGACGGCGGCTCGCCGATCGAGTCCATGCTGGACGCGGCCCGGATGCTGGGCCGCGAGTATCTGGCCCTGACCGACCACTCGCCCACGCTCAGGATCGCGAACGGCCTCAGCGCCGAACGCCTCACCGAGCAGCTGGATGTGATCGCGGGGATCGGCGCCGCGCGGGCTAGCACAGACCACCCACAGGTCCGGCTGCTCTCCGGCATTGAGGTCGACATTCTGGAGGACGGGACGCTGGACCAGGCGCCGGAACTGCTGGACCGTCTGGACATCGTGGTGGCGAGCGTGCACTCAAAGCTCCGCTCGGACAGCCGGACCATGACCCGGCGGATGCTGGCCGGGATCGAGGATCCGCACACCAGGGTGCTGGGCCACTGCACGGGCCGGCTCCTGAACGGCTCCCGCGGTACGAGGCCGCCCTCGGACTTTGACGCGAAGCGTGTGTTCGCGGCATGCGCGGCGAACGACGTCGCCGTCGAAATCAACGCGCGGCCGGAGCGGCAGGATCCCCCGGATGAACTGATCCAGCTCGCGCTCGACGCCGGCTGCCTCTTCAGCATCGACAGCGACGCGCACGCTCCGGGCCAGCTGGACTTCCTGCAGTACGGCGCGGAGCGGGCCGTCCGGAACGGCGTCCCCGCGGAGCGGATCATCACCACCTGGCCGGTGGATCGGCTCCTTGAGTGGTCGGGACGCGAACAGTAGGGACGGCCCAGGCGGGCGCGGCGCTCAGGCTAGCAACAACACGGCAAGGGTGATCATCACGACGGCGATTGCGGCGTCGAGCACCCGCCAAGCCGCCCGGCGCCGGAACAGGGAGGTCAGGAATCGCGCCCCCGCGCCGAGGGCGGTGAACCAGGCGATGCTTCCTAGGCCAGCGCCGGCCGCGAACCACCAGCGTCCGGACTCGCCGTGGGCGGCCGCGAGCGACCCAAGCAGCAAGACGGTGTCCAGGTAGACGTGCGGGTTCAGCCAGGTGAAGGCCAGGCAGGTGGCCAGCACGGCCGCCCTGCTGCCCGGGGGCTTGTCCCCGGGCAGGTCCAGCTGTTCCCCGCGGACCGCGCGCCGGGCCGCGAGGGCTCCGTAGACGAGCAAAAACGCGGCCCCCGCCCACTTGATCACCACGAGGGCGGCGGGCGCCCGGTCCAAGAGGACGCCGATGCCGGCGACGCCCAGCACGATCAGCACCAGGTCCGATACGGCACAGACAGCCACCACCATGGCCACATGGGAGCGCTGGATGCCCTGGCGGAGGACGAAGGCATTCTGCGCGCCGATGGCGACAATGAGCGACAGGCCGGCGGAGAGGCCGGAAAACAGGGGAAGGATCACCCTTCGACGGTAAGCGCCAGCCAAATATGAAGCCAGCTAATCTTTCTGATGCCACATAAGATTGGCTAATGATGGACATCTCCCCCGAGCAGGCCCGCACGCTGGCTGCCATCGTCACGCACGGAAGCTTCGACGCCGCAGCCGTCCACTTATCCGTGACCCCCTCGGCCATCAGCCAGCGGATCCGTGCCCTTGAGGCCGCCGTCGGCCGCCCCGTGCTCACCCGGGCCCGGCCGGCAGGACTCACGGAGTCCGGCCAGGCGGTGGTGCGGTTTGCCCGGCAGCTGGAGCTCCTCTCCGCAGACCTCGCCGAGGAGCTGCAGCCGGAGGAACCGCACGGGCGGACGCGCCTGACCCTGGTGATCAACAGCGACTCCCTGCACACCTGGGCGCTGGCCGGACTGGCCGCGGTGGCGGGAAGGGTCCAGCTCGAGATTCTCCGCGAGGACCAGGACTATTCGCTGGAGCTCCAGCGCAGCGGCGCTGCAGCCGCTGCCATCACCACCACGGCCGAGGCGGCGCCCGGCTGCACCTCACGGCGGCTGGGTGTCATGCGCTACCTGCCGGTCTGCACCCCCGGCTTCGCCGCCCGGTGGTTTCCCGGCGGCGCCACGGCGGATGCCCTCGCCGCCGCCCCGGTCATCGTTTTCGACCGCGAGGATGATTTGCAGGACCGATACCTCCGGTCGGTGAGCCGTACGGCACTGAAGCCGCCCCGGCATTACATTCCGGCCGCCCACGAGTTCGGCGAAGCCATCCGCTGGGGGATGGGCTGGGGGCTGCTCCCCGAAATCGAAGTATCGGAGGAACTGCAGCGCGGCACGATGGCCGCCCTGGATCCCGCGGCGCACGTGGATGTTCCGCTGCACTGGCAGCAATGGCGGCACGGATCGGCCGCACTTGAGGAGGTCGCGGCCGCCATCCAGGCCGCCGCCCGCCCGCTCCGGTGAATCAGGGCCGGTGAGCAGGGCCGGTGAATCAGGGCCGGGCGCGGCGCTGGGGCTGGCTGCATTTTGGCAGTAAACCGACTAGACCTGACCGATTTCCGCCAGCTGCCTGGCCGCCGCACGGGCTAGATTGGCAGCATGGCAACAACAGCCGAGACAGGCTCCCCCTCCCCGGACAGCACGCATCCTGACAGCACCGACGATGCGGCCTCGCATGCCGCCCCGCCCCCCGCAACGCGGCCAGCCCTTCGGCCAGGGCAGATCAGCGGGCTCGGAATCGCCGCCGTCGTGGTCACCGTGGTGCTCTGGGCGTCGGCCTTCGTGGGCATCCGTGCCGTCGGGCCCAGCTTCTCCCCCGGGCCGCTGACCCTGGGACGCCTCGCCGTGGCCGCCGTCGTCCTTGGCCTCGTGGTGCTGCCAAAGTTCCGCAAGGCCGCAGTGTTCCCCAAGGGCCGCGAGTGGTGGCCCATCCTGGCCTACGGCGTGATGTGGTTCGGCGGGTACAACGTTGCCCTGAACGCCGCCGAACACATGCTCGACGCCGGCACCGCGGCCCTGCTGATCAACGTCAATCCCATCCTCGTCGCCGTGATGGCCGGGATCATCCTGAAGGAAGGCTTCCCGCGCTGGCTGATCATCGGCAGCCTGGTCGCGTTCGGCGGCGTGGCGGTGATCGCCCTCGGTTCCGGCCAGCGCTCGACGGCGGACGTCGCCGGCGTGCTGCTCTGCCTGCTCGCGGCCGGCCTCGCGGCGGTGAGCGTGATCGTGCAGAAGCCGGTGCTCCGGAAGTTCCCCGCGGCCCAGGCCACCTGGTTCGGCATCATGGTGGGCGCCGTGTGCTGCCTGCCCTTTAGCGGCCAACTCGTCGCTGAACTGCACGCGGCGCCGCTGCCCGCAACGCTGGGGCTGGTGTACCTCGGCGTCTTTCCCACTGCGATCGCGTTCACCACCTGGGCCTACGCGCTCTCCTTGATCGACGCCGGACGGCTTGCCGCCACCACCTACCTGGTGCCCGGGACCACCATCCTGATCTCCTGGCTGGTGCTGGGTGAGATCCCCACCATCTGGGGCCTGGTGGGCGGCGTGATCTGCCTCGCCGGTGTCGCACTGACCCGGCGCCGTTCCCGGCCGCTGCAGGGCGCACCGGCCAGGGCATAGAGTTCCCGGTATGCCCGCATCCCTCCCACCCGGCCTGCCGATCGTGCCCAGCGGGAACGACGACGACGGCCAAAACAACCTCGACGGCCACCACGGACCGTTCCCGATGTCCGAGGACGAATTCGAAGCCGCGGTGGGCGACGCCCTGGACCGGATCCCGCCGGAACTGGCGAAGACCATGGACAACGTGGCGGTCTTCATCGAGGACGACTACACCCCGCAACCGGGCGAGGACCCGGACACGGTGCTGCTGGGCCTCTATGAGGGCGTGCCGCTGACCGAGCGGGATTCTTGGTGGGACGCAGGCTCGCTGCCGGACCGGATCACCATCTACCGCCAGCCGATCCTGGACCTCTGCGCCTCCCGCGAGGACGTGGTCGAGGAAGTGACGGTCACCGTGGTCCATGAGATCGCACACCATTTCGGCATTAGCGACGAGCGGCTGCACGATCTCGGCTGGGGCTAGCCGCCTCCGGTGGGACTAGCCTTGGAGGCATGGGACACGACCACAGCCATTCACACGGGATTACGGCGACCGGGAGGCACCGCAAGCGCCTGATCGCCGTGCTGGGCATCACCCTGTCCGTGGTCCTGATCCAGGTCGTGGGCGCCCTGGTCTCCGGCTCGCTGGCCCTGCTGGCCGATGCCGGGCACATGCTCTCCGACGCCGCCGGCGTCTTCATCGCGCTGCTGGCGGCCTGGATTGCCGCGCGGCCGGCGAGCGATGCGAGGACCTACGGCTACCAGCGGGCGGAGGTCCTGGCCGCGCTGGCCAACGCGCTGGTCCTGATCGTCATTTCCGTGGTCATCTTCACCGAGGCCATCCGGCGCCTTGGCTCGGCTCCCGAGGTCCACACCGACGTCATGCTTTTCGCCGCCGTCCTGGGCGCGGTCGCCAACCTGGTCTCGCTGTTGATCCTCCGCGGCGCCCAGAAGGAAAGCCTCAACGTCCGCGGCGCGTACCTGGAAGTCCTGGGCGACCTGTTGGGCTCCTTCGCCGTCATAGTCGCCGCTATCGTCATCATGGTCACCGGCTACCAGGCCGCGGACACCATCGCCTCGATCCTGATCGCGCTGATGATCCTGCCCCGGGCCTGGCACCTCCTCCGGGACGTCGTGGACGTGCTCCTTGAAGCCACTCCCAAGGGCGTGGACGTCCAGATGATCCGCGAACATATCCTGGCCGTCGACGGCGTGGTGTCCGTCCACGACATCCACATCTGGACCATCACCTCGGGGGTGCCGGTGTTCTCCGCACACGTGGTCGTGGAGGACGCGGCGCTGGGCGCCCGCGGCGCCGACAGGGTGCTGGACAAGCTGGTCGCCTGCCTGGGCTCGCACTTCGACACCGAACATTGCACCTTCCAGCTCGAACCGGCCACCCACGCGGAGCACGAGGCGCACCAGCACGCCTGACCGGCCGGCGCAGCGCTGTAAGGGTCCATCTGCCGCGCCCCGGCCACCCGCCGGGGAGCTCGACACGCCGAGGCGAATGTGACCAAATGACATTGTTGTTGTTTATGTTATTGATGTTACTCCTGTTGCCAAAGTGGTATTTGGCACGTAGCCTCGTCCCTGCTGGGCGATCCGCAGAGGGGCTTTTTCATGCGCCAATTTCAGACCTCGCTCGCGCCAGCCTGACTGCAGCGAGGTTTTTCCATGAGTTGGACCGGACCCGGCGGCAGGGCCGCCGCCCTGTGCACCGCCGTCGTGCTGCTCGGAACGCTAGCGATCCCCGCCCAGGCCGCGCCGGCCGCCACGAAGTCCGTCCCCGGCCTGAGGATGCCGGCCACGCCGGAACTCCCGACGCCCGGTGAGATCGCCGCGGCGAAGGCCAGCGAAGGCGCGACGGCGGATCAGGTCAACCGGATCGACCGGATCCTGGCGGACGCTTCCGCGGCCAAGGAGGCCGGCCTGGCCACCTCGCTCGCCGCCAACAACGCCTACGCCGATGCCCTGGTGGAACTCCAGATCCGGCGGGATGCCGCCGAACTGGCGGAAGCCAAGGCCGCGGCCGCCGAGTCTGAGCAGAAAAAGGCGCGCACGCTGATTGGCCAACTCGCCGGTGATCTTTACCGCAATGGCGGCATGACGCCGGCGCTCGGCAGCCTTGTCGGCGGGAACGGCGAGGCGCTGCAACAGGCCGCCACGCTGGAGGCGGTGGCCGCCAGCCGCACCCGCGCATTCCAATCAGCAGAGACCGCCGCTGCCGCCGCCCAGTCGTCGAAGGATGCCGCCGCCGAGGCCGACCGCGCCGCCGATGATGCTGCCCGCACCGCGGAATCCCGCAAGGCCGACGCCGGAACGCGCCGACGCGGACAGGCAGAAAGCAGTGTCAGAGGCCGCGGAGCAGCGGACGGTCCTGGTCGGCCAACTCGCCACCCTTCGCAACACCACCGTGGCACTCGAATCAGCGCGGGTGGATGCACTGGACCGGCAGCGCCAGCAGGCACGGCTCGCGGCATTGACACGGGAAGCGTCGCCCACCGGACAGCCTGCCCGGGCAGCGCAGCCGGCGCCGGCCACCCCGGACCGACCGTCCGGCACAACGCCTAGACCGCCCGCCCCGCCGGCCTCAGCCGCGCCGCGGCCGGCCCCCACCGTCCCTGCGCCACGAGATCCGGCGCCACGAGATCCGGCGCCCGTCCCGCCGCCCCCGGCTCCTCCCCAGGC
>NZ_JABFMX010000006.1:69989-213931 GCF_013359735.1 Arthrobacter sp. C9C5 | reverse complement strand
GCTGCGCCTTCCCCGGCTGCACCATCCCGGCACCCTGGTGCGAAGCCCACCACATACCTACTGGTCCAGAGGCGGCACCACGTCCACCGACAACGGAACACTCCTCTGCTCCCACCATCACCACCTGACCCACAAGGAACAATGGACCATCCAGATCCGCGCCGGGATCCCCTGGTTCATCCCGCCACCCCACCTCGACCCACGCCAACATCCACGAAGAAACCACTACTTCAGATGCTGAACAACGATCGTGAGAAACTTCCGGCCTGAAATGCGACGGGCGTGCCGCGGCTGATGGATCGTTCGCTCGACCACTAGCCGGAAGACTCGACCCGGTTCAGGGCCACCCACTTGGGTGCGTGGCCTCGTCAAAGCTGCGGGTCCGTGCTGTGATGTTTTTGCACACAGCCACTGTGGCAGTACCAGCACCCCGGTGAGGGAGATACTCATGGCACACACGGGCAGTTTCGGTTCCATGCCGGTCGGTCGTTCCGTCGGAAGGAATGTCGCTGCGTTCGTATGTGGTTTCGCGGCAGCACTCGGCTGGTGGATCGGATTGAGCGCCTATGTAATCATCGGCGGCACAGCCAGCGGAGGCGCTGGACTTTCCGTGTTTCTCGGGACTCCGGCACTTTTATCCGCGGCTACCTGCTTTCTTGCTGCCCGGGGCAGGCCCGCTGAAGCCGGAGGGCACCGGGTCGCGCCCCGGCTTCCCACTCGCAGCTCACCGCAACGTCCCCATTTCGATGCTCGCCCGCCGGCGGTTTGGGCCAGGTCGAGCAGACGCACGCGCATCAGCCATCCCTTGGTCCGTCACCGGGGAACTAGGGATTTCCTGCTGGTCGTCAGCGCGTTCGCGTCAGTCTTGTTCTGGTGGCTGGGCATCACGGGCTACCTCGCCGTCGGCGGCTTCGCCAGCGGATCCGCGGGGCTGGTCGTGTTCTTAGGAGTTCCTGCCCTCGCAACCGCTATGACGTATTGCGCCGTTCGCCGTCGGGGGACTTCCTTGTCCTTTGGAGCGCTCGACTCGAGTCAGCGACGCCGGACCTAGCCGCAGTCCCCGGCCCGCACCGCATCCTCACGCACTACCTCCCCGCCGCATACCCCTGGGCGCCGCGGGGGTTGGCCGCAGCCTGCAGCACCCCCGTCGCGGGGTCCCGCACGACGGCGGACAGCCGGCCGAGGGTCCATCCGCCGGCCACGGTCACAACGTGCCCGCGGCGTTTGAGCCCCGCGATGACGTCCTCGCCCAGCCGGTCCTCGACCACGGCGCCGCCGGGTTCCCAAGTGCGCGGCCAGAACGAGCCGGGCATCGACGTCGTATGGAACGTCGGTGCGTCGATGGCCTGCTGCGGTGAGTAGCCACCCACGACCGTTCGCAGCAAGTACGGCAGCTGCCACTGGTCCTGCTGGTCACCGCCCGGCGAACCCAGCGCGGTCACGGCCAGCCCGTCCCGGAGCACCAGCGTCGGCGTCAGGGTGGTGCGGGGCCGCTTGCCGGGCGTGAGCGTCGACGGCGTGCCCGGCTCCAACCAGGTCATCTGCAGGCGGGTGCCCAGGCAGAAACCCAGCTCCGGAATCGCCGGCGAGGACTGCAGCCAGCCGCCCGACGGGGTGGCCGAGACCATGTTCCCCCACCGGTCCACGACGTCGATGTGGCAGGTGTCGCCGCGGGTTTCCCCGCTCGGCGCCACGGTTGGCTCGCCGACGCCCAGTCCGGCCGGTCCGGACCCCGAACCGTTCCGGGGCAGGGCCGGCGGCGTGTACTCGGTCCGCAGCTGCGGGAGGTAGGGCTCGCGCCCCGGGACCTTCCCTGGCCGGAAGTCGTGCGACGCCCGCTCCGTGATCAGATCGCGGCGGCCCGCGCAGTACTCCTCGGACAGCAGGTACTCCAGCGGTACGTCCGTGTCGCCGTAGTACGCCTCGCGGTCGGCCAGCGCCAGCTTCTGGGCTTCCAGGATCGTGTGCGCCCCGAGCTCGGTGGACGGATCGAGATACTGGTCCTCGAACCCGGCGAGGATGGCCAAGGTCTGCAGTAGCGCCGGACCCTGACCCCACGGCCCGGTCTTCACGATCGTGTGGCCGCGGAAATCCAGGGTGGCCGCCGCCTCATAGCCGGCTTCGAATCCGGCCAGGTCGGACAACGCCAGGACGCCCCGGTGGTCGGTGCCGGAGGAGTGCCGGTGCGGGGCCTGCACGGATTCGACCATCGCCCGGGCGACGAAGCCCTCGCGCCATTCCCGGCGGGCAGCATCGATCCGCGCCTCCCGGGACCCGCCGGATCCCGACGCCGACCCGGCTTCGATGAGCCTTTCCAGGGTTCGGGCGTAGGCAGGGTTACGGATGACGTCGCCCTCGGCCGGAATCCGGCCGCCGGGCATCCACAACTCGGCCGAGCTGGGCCAGTGCTCCTGGAACAGTTCGGCCACCGCGGCAATCGTGGTGCCGACGCGGCCCAGCATGGGGTGGCCATCGCGCGCATAGCCGATAGCGAACTCCAAGACCTCGTCCAGCTCCCAGGTGCCGTGGTCGCGCAACAACAGGAGCCAGGCGTCGACGGCGGCGGGCACCGCGGCGGCCAGCGCCCCCGAGCCCGGCACCAGGTTCAGCCCTTCGGCGCGGTAGTGCTCCACCGTCGCCGCAGCCGGCGCCGGCCCCTGCCCCATCAACACCACAGGCTTGCCGGGCTCGGCCGCCGTCACGAAGACGCCCGTCATGTCCCCGCCCGGGCCGTTGAGGTGCGGTTCGACGACGTGCAGCACGAAGGCGCCGGCCGTGGCGGCGTCGAACGCGTTGCCGCCGCGTTCGAGCACCGCCTGGGCCGCCGCCGTCGCGATCCAATGGGTGGATGCGCTCATCCCGAAGGTGCCCTGCAGGGTGGGGCGGGTGGTGAACTGCTCAGCCGCGGTGAAGGTCATGGATCAGCCGAACAGCGCCGCCACGCGGGTCAGGGTCTCATAGACCCCGTAGGCCAGCGGCACGCCGACGAGGGCCCACGCCACCGCGAGTTTGCCGGTGGACGCCTTGACCGCCGCCTGTGTACCGGGGTTGTGTGCTGTGCTCATCTCAGGCCTCCATGGCGGGTTCGGCAGACCGCTCGCGGTCCGGGCGGGGTTCGTGGAATCGTGCGTCGACCGGCTTGACCAGCAGGTTGGCCACAAAGCCGATCACCAGCAGCGCCACCATGGTCAGCAGCGCGGGCTGGTAGGACGCGGCATTCAGCTGGCCGGGCTTGCCCTGGGCGTCCAGGAAAGCGTTGACGATCAGCGGTCCGGCGACGCCGGCAGCGGACCAGGCGGTCAGCAGCCGGCCGTGGATGGCGCCGACCTGGAAGGTGCCGAAGAGGTCACGCAGGTAGGCCGGAGCCGTGGCGAAGCCGCCGCCGTAGAAGGAGATGATGAAGAACGCGAGCACCACGTAGAGGAACGTGGTCGAGGACCCGGCCAGCGCCAGCACCGTGTAGAGCACCGCGCCGACGCCGAGGTACACCATGTAGATGCGCTTGCGGCCGGTCACATCGGAGGTCGCCGACCAGGCGAAGCGTCCGGCCATGTTGCCGATGGAGAGCAGTCCCACGAAGCCGGCGGCGACGCCGGCACTGACCAGGGACACGCCGTCGGACTTCCGGAAGAAGTCCTGGATCATCGGGGCAGCCTGCTCCAGGATGCCGATGCCGGCGGTGACGTTGCAGAACAGTGCGATCCACACCAGCCAGAACTGCCTGGTCTTGACGGCATTCTTCGCCGAGACGTTGTCCGTGGTGACCAGCTTGGACGCCTTGACCTTGGACTGGTCGAAGCCGACCGGCTTCCAGCCGTCAGCGGGCACCTTGATGGTGAAGGCGCCGAAGAGCATGTACGCGAGGTAGACGACGGCGAGGGTCAGGAAGAGCTTGCCGACCGAGTCGCCGCTGGCGATCCAGCCCTTGGCGCCGGAGTTGGGGTCGTACATCTTCAGCAGCGCGGTGGAGACGGGGCTGGCGATCAGCGCGCCGCCGCCGAAGCCCATGATGGCCATGCCGGTGGCGAGTCCCGGGCGGTCCGGGAACCACTTGATCAGGGTGGACACGGGCGAGATGTAGCCGATACCCAGTCCGATGCCGCCGACCACGCCGTAGCCGAGGTAGACGAGCCAGAGCTGGTGGGTGAAGATGCCGAGCGAGCCGATCAGGAAGCCGCTCGCCCAGAACATGGCGGAGGTGAACATCGCCTTGCGCGGGCCGTTCTTATCCACCCAGGTGCCCATGATCGCGGCGGACAGGCCGAGCATCACGATCGCGATGGAGAAGATGACGCCGATCTCGGTCAGGCTGGCGCCGAAGTGCTTGACCAGCGCCGTCTTGTAGACGCTCGTCGCGTACGCCTGGCCGATGCACAGGTGGACGGCGAGCGCCGCGGGCGGCACGAGCCACCGATTGAACCCCGGCGGGGCGATTGTTCGTTCACGGTCCAGCCAACCCATAACTGCTCCCCTTGCTTGTCGAAAGACGTCGGTGTCTCGGCGCTCCCCACAGCGCCTGACCCAGCGGAATAGAGGCTAAAGACCTCCGTTCGGGGCCGTTGCCTCCGGCAATCATGGTGCAGATCACACCGTAGCGTGAGCTTTCTGCTCCAAACCGGGCTGGATTCACGACGAGCGGTAGCTTTTTCGCGATAAACGGTATCCGGAGGTTGGAGCGTGCCTACTTCGCCAGCCCGGCCCGGCGGAGCGCTTCGGCCATCGCGGTGTTGGCCGGGGCCGAGGCCGGGGCCGCTTTGGGCGCCGAGGCCGGGGCCGCTTTGGGGCCCGATTTGGGTGAGCCCTGCCTGGCGGGGGCCGGCTTGGCGGCGGACTTGGGCTGCGGTGGCTTCGCCTGGCCCTGACGGCCCCGGTCCTGCGAACCCGCCGCCGTCGGCCGCCTGCCGGGGACCGCCGGTTCGTCATCGAGCCTCAGCGTCAGCGAGATGCGTTTCCGCTCCGGATCGGCCTCCAGCACCTTGACCCGGACCACCTGGCCGGACTTGACCACCTCGCGCGGGTCGGAGACGAACCGGTTGGCGAGCGCGGAGACGTGTACCAGCCCGTCCTGGTGCACTCCGACGTCCACGAAGGCGCCGAACGCCGCCACGTTGGTCACCGTACCCTCCAACACCATGCCGGGTTTGAGGTCGGAGATCTTCTCGATCCCCTCCCGGAACGTCGCCGCCGCAAACGCGGGCCGCGGGTCCCGGCCGGGTTTTTCCAGCTCGGCGATGATGTCCCGCACGGTGGGCAGGCCGAACGAGCTGTCCACGAAGTCCTGTGGATTGAGCGCGGACAGGCCGCCGCGCTGACCGTCGCTGGCCGCGGCCTTGATCTTCCGCGCCAGCGGGTACGCCTCCGGGTGCACACTGGAGGCGTCCAGCGGCTCCGCTCCCCCGCTGATCCGCAGGAAACCGGCGCACTGTTCAAAAGCCTTCGCACCCAGCCGGGGCACCTTCTTCAGCTCGCTGCGCTTGTTGAAGGGACCATGCTCGTTCCGGTACGCCACAATGTTCTCGCTCAGCAGCGGCCCGACGCCGGCCACCCGGCTCAGCAACGCGGGTGAGGCGGTGTTGACGTCCACCCCGACGGCGTTGACGCAGTCCTCGACGACGGCGTCGAGGCTGCGGTCCAGCTTCGCCGCCGTGACGTCGTGCTGGTACTGCCCGACGCCGATCGACTTCGGCTCGATCTTGACCAGTTCCGCGAGCGGGTCCTGCAGCCGCCGGGCGATCGACACCGCGCCGCGCAGCGACACA
Organism: Arthrobacter sp. C9C5; assembly: GCF_013359735.1. Lineage (GTDB taxonomy): Bacteria > Actinomycetota > Actinomycetes > Actinomycetales > Micrococcaceae > Arthrobacter. The sequence goes on along the minus strand of NZ_JABFMX010000006.1, from coordinate 208,172 downwards.
TCCATGCCGGGCAGTTCGGCCGCGGCGAGTGCCGACGCCGAGTACACGGACGCGCCGGCCTCGGAGACGACGAGTTTTTGCGGGGCGCTGCCGGCGTCCGCGCCGAGCTGCTTGATCAGCTCCGCCGCGAGCTTGTCCGTCTCGCGCGAGGCGGTGCCGTTGCCGATCGCCACGAGTTCAACCCCGTGCTTCCGGGCCAGCGCCAGGAGCGTGCGCAGCGCCTCGTCCCATTTCCGTGCCGGGGCGTGCGGGTAGACCGTGTCCGTCGCGACCACCTTGCCGGTCCCGTCCACGACGGCGACTTTCACGCCGGTGCGCAGCCCCGGGTCCAGGCCCAGCGTGGCGCGGTTGCCGGCGGGCGCGGCAAGCAGCACGTCCCGCAGGTTCGCGGCGAACACCCGGACGGCCTCGTCCTCGGCCGCGGCGAACATCCGGCTGCGCAGGTCGCCGCTCAGGCGGCTGAGCACCCGCGAACGCCACGCCTGCTGCGCGGTCTGCAGCAGCCAGGCATCGGCGGGCCGGCCGCGGTCGGCGACCCCAAGGAACCTGGCCACGGCGGCCTCGTACCGGCCGCGGGCGGCGGCCAGGGCGGCGTCGTCGTCCGGTTCCGCTTCGCTGAGATCCAGTTCCAGCACGCCGTCCTTCTCACCGCGCAGCAGCGCGAGGACCCGGTGGGAGGGCATCCCGGAGGGGGCCTGGGAGAACTCGAAGTAGTCCTTGAACTTCTGCCCCTCGGCCTCCTTGCCCTTCTTGACCCGCGACACCATCCGGCCCTGGGTCCAGAGCCGCTCCCGCAGGGTGGCGGCCAGGTCAGCGTCCTGCGCGACGCGCTCGACAAGGATGGACCGGGCTCCGGCCAGCGCCGCGGCGGCGTCACCGATGGCATGTTCGGCGTTCAGGTACCGGGCGGCTTCGCGTTCCGGGTCCCGCTCCGGCCGCTTCAGCAATGAGTCCGCGAGCGGTTCCAGGCCGGCCTCCCGGGCGATCTGGGCCTTGGTGCGTCGCTTCGACTTGAACGGCAGGTAGATGTCCTCCAGCCGCGACTTGGTGTCGGCGCCGACGACGGCGGCCTGCAGCTCCGGGGTCAGCGCCCCTTGGGCGGCGATCGCTTCCAGAATGGTCCGACGCCGGTCCTCCAGCTCGCGCAGGTAGCGCAGCCGCTCCTCGAGCCCGCGGAGCTGGGTGTCATCCAGGGTGCCGGTGGCTTCCTTGCGGTAGCGGGCGATGAACGGCACCGTGGAGCCGGCGTCGAGCAGCTCCACCGCCGCCTTCACCTGCCAGGGTTTCACGCCGAGCTCGGCGGCAATCTGGGTTTCAATCGGGGTGGTCACGGCGGGGTGCTGCGGGAGTTGGCTCACCCAGCCATTTTGCCTTACCCGGGTCAGGGGCCGGGCGTTTCCTTAGCGTCGGGGGTCTCCTGCACGTCCTGCACGACCTCGTTGCGACGCAGGAACCACGGCTTGAACGGCGGGTCAAAGCGGGCAAACCTCGGCGGCCCCACCGCCGTCAGTCCGGCGAGGGTCAGCGCCGACTGCAGCCCGTCGTTGCGCCGCGCGAAGGCGGTTTCCGAGCCGCTGCCGGAGAAGCGCAGCGCCGCGGCCAGCGAGCCCGGGACGGCCCGGATCCTGACCTGGGGGTCGGTCGGGACCGGAGCAGTTTCGGCGCTCATGCCCGCGGGGAGTACAAAGGCGACCACAAAGTCAGCCGGCGCATCTTTCCCGGGCAACGGACCGCTTTGGAGCACCGGAGCGGTCATCGCCAGCTTCTGCGAGGGGCCGTTGCCCCGGCTCGCCTGGCCTCCGGTTCCCGGGCTTCCGGTCCCTTGGATCACCGGGGCGGTCATCGCCAGCTTCTGCGACGCGCTGTTGCTGCCGCTGATGTAGTTGAACAGGTGGCGGAAGGCCGCGTTTCCGGCGCGGTCGAAGCTCGCATTGACCCGGATCTCGGCGACGACGTGCGCCGGATAGCGGCGCAGCTCGAAGTGAGGGTAGCTGCGGACCAGCTCGAAGGGTTGTTGTTCGGTCATGGTCTTGCTGACCTTACGCCGCTCCTACGACGACGGCCAGTGTTTGAGTGTCAGAGGGCTTTGGTAGCTTGGCAGAAGAGAGATCGACGGCGTCGGGACCCGGCCGGGCGGTCAAAAAGAGTCAATCGGCCAGAGCCAAGCAAAGCGGGGGCGCAGTGTTTTTTCTTGAACCGGAAGTACCGGGTGCGGCACCGGATCTGGTCTACTCCGCGAGCGACCTTGTGGTGGCAGTGGGCTGCGAGTACCAGCTGCTTCGGAAACTCGACGAAAAGCTGGGCCGCGCCCCCAAGGCTGACTTCGGCCCCGACGAGATGCTCCAGCACGCGGCCGTGCTGGGTGACGTTCACGAGCGCAAGGTCCTGGACGGGTTCGTGGGCGAGTTCGGCACCTGGGACCCCGCCCGCGGGCGCGGCGTGTACGACGTCGTTCCCGCCACTGCCATGGACCGCGCCACCTTGGAGGCCAAGCACCACGAGTCCATCGAGGCGCTGCGGGCGGGCGCCGACGTCGTCTTCCAGGCCGCGTTCTTTGACGGCCAGTTCCACGGCCGTTCCGACTTCCTGGTGCGGCAGGCCGACGGCGGCTACGCCGTGTTCGACACGAAACTGGCCCGCCACGCCAAGGTGACCGCCCTGCTGCAGCTCGCCGCCTACGGCGACCAGTTGCTCAAGGCTGGCATACCGGTGGACCCGTCGGTGACGCTCGTTCTCGGCGCCACGGTGCAACTGGCCCACGGCGGCTACGACTACGTCCGCAGCCACCACAAACTCGCCGAGATCCTGCCGGTCTTCCGGGAACGCCGCGAACGTTTTCTCGCCCTGACGGCCGCGCACATCGCGCATGCCGAGGCTGTGCGCTGGGGGACGGAGGATGTCACCGCCTGCGGCCGGTGCGACTACTGCCAGGAACAGGTCAAGGCCACCGACGATCTGCTTCTGGTGGCGCGGATGAACTCGGTGCAGCGCAAGAACTTGCACGATCTGGGTATTCAGACCGTCACGGAGCTGGCGCAGGCGACGCTCGCCAAACCGACGCCCGCGCTCCTGCGGCTGCAGGAGCAGGCCCGAATGCAGAGCGGCGTTGGGCCGGCCGACGGGGAGGTCCATTACCGCAAGGACGGCGAAGAGCACACGCTGCGCTACGGCGTCCTGCCGCAAAACACCCTGGCTGAACTTCCGCCGCCCAGTCCGGGCGACATTTTCTTCGACTTCGAGGGCGATCCGCTGTGGCAGGACAGCGCCACCGGGATGTGGGGGCTGGAGTACCTTTTCGGGGTCATCGAGGCACCCACCGGGCCGGGCGTTCCGGGCGTGTTCCGGCCGTTCTGGGCGCACAGCCGGGCGGCGGAGAAGCAGGCGTTCCTCGACTTCCTGGACTACGTGGAGCAGCGCCGGCGGGACTACCCCGATATGCACGTCTACCACTACGCCCCTTATGAGAAGACGGCGCTCCGCAAGCTCTCCGTGCAGCATGTGGCCGGCGAAGACATTGTGGACGAGTGGCTCCGCGAGGGCCTGCTGGTTGACCTCTACCAGACGGTCCGGAACAGCATCCGCATCTCGGAAAACTCGTACAGCATCAAGAAGCTCGAGCCGCTCTACATGGGCACGAACCTCCGCACGGGCGATGTGAAGGACGCCGGCGCCTCCGTTGTTGCCTACGCGCACTACTGCGAGGCGCGCGACGCCGGCCGGACCGAGGACGCCGCGAGGATCCTCGCCGGCATCTCCGACTACAACGAATACGACTGCCTCTCGACGCTGGAGCTGCGGAACTGGCTGCTGCAGCGGGCCAAGGAACGCGGGATCGAGCCGGGCGGGGCGGGGACCGGGCCGGGCGGCGCCGGGTCCGGTCCGGCCGGGGGCGCCGGGTCCGGTCCGGCCGGGGGCGCCGGCTCCGGGCCGGCGGGCGCCGCGGATGACGTCGACTCTCCGGCCGCTGCTGCCGCGCTTGGCCAGGCCGAGCTGGCGTTGCTGGCCTTTGCCGAGCCCGGGAGCGGCCTGTCCGAGGAGGACCGCAAGGCCGTCGCCATGCTGGCGGCGGCTGTGAGCTACCACCGCCGGGAGCGCAAGTCCTTCTGGTGGGCGCATTTCGACCGGTGCGAGCAAGGTCCGGACACGCACGAGCGGGACCGGAACGTCTTCCTTGTTGATTCCGCCGAGATCCTCGACGACTGGCAGCAAGAAGGCCGGAAGCTTCCGGAGCGGCGGGTCCGGCTGACCGGCACTGTGAGCCCCGGCTCGGATTTGCGCGAAGGCAGCAAATGGTTCCGCATGTACGGGCTTCCGCTTCCCGCGGGGCTGGAGGGCACGGGCAAGAACGGTGCCGGCCGAAGCGGCTGGTTCGGCACGGAGGTCCTGGAACTCGGGCACGAGGACGGCAAGGACACCGTCATCATTCGGGACCGGCTGCACCGAAACGTATCGCCCCACAACGACGTGCCCATCGCGCTGACCGAGGACCAGCCGCTCGCCACCAAAAGCCTGGAGCAGGCGCTGGAGTCACTCGCCGACATGGTTGCCGAGGGCCTGCGGTCCGGTTCCATCCCCCGCCACCCTGCCCTTGACCTCGTCCGGCAGCTGCCGCCACGGCTGAGCGGCGGCGAGTCACTGCCGCAGCCGGGCGACGGTCCGGACCGTTTCATCGATGCGATCACGACGGCGGTCCTGGGACTCGACCACTCCTACGTGGCCGTGCAGGGTCCCCCGGGCACCGGCAAGACCCATGTGGGTTCCCACGTCATCGCCCGGCTCGTCTCCCGTGGCTGGAAGGTCGGCGTCGTCGGCCAGTCCCACGCCGTGGTGGAGAACCTACTGACGACCGCCGTCATCAAAGCGGGGGTCAGCCCCGCCGTGGTGGCGAAGGACGTGAAGCACGACAATCCCTTGCCGTGGCAGGCTCGTACCGCCAGGGACGTTGCGGCGCTGCTGAGCGCGCCCGGCGGTGCCCTGGTCGGCGGCACGGCGTGGACCATGACCGGCGCCACCGTCCCGGCCGGCTCACTGGATTTGCTGGTGATTGACGAAGCCGGTCAGTTCTCGCTGGCCAATACGCTCGCGGTCGCCCAGTCCAGCAGCCGGCTGCTCCTGCTCGGAGACCCGCAGCAGCTCCCGCAGGTCAGCCAAGGCAAGCATCCCGAGCCGGTCGACGAGTCGGCCTTGGGCTGGATCTCCGCGGGCCACGCCACCTTGCCGCCGGAGCTTGGCTACTTCCTGGCCGACTCTTGGCGGATGAACTCCGAGCTGTGCCTGGCGGTCTCCGAGCTGTCCTACGAGGGCCGGCTGCGGTCTGCGCCGTCCGCTGACCTTCGACGACTGGAGGGAGTTCCCGCCGGGATCGAGACGGTGTTGGTGCCGCACAGCGGCAACACGACGTCGTCCCCGGAGGAAGCCGCCGAAGTCGTTCGGCAGCTGCGGCGTCACCTAGGTCTGGCGTGGCACACCGCGGAGGGGTCGCGCCCCCTTGAAGCCTCGGACATCCTTGTGGTGGCTGCCTACAACGCCCAGGTGAACCTGATTCGCGAAGCCCTGGACCGGGCCGGGCTATCAGGCGTGCGGGTCGGAACCGTGGACAAGTTCCAGGGCCAGGAAGCTGCGGTGGTGATCGTGTCCATGGCGTGTTCGGCGGTGGCCGAGGCGCCCCGGGGCATGGAGTTCCTGCTCTCCCGGAACCGGATCAACGTGGCTGTGTCTCGCGGGCAGTGGCGCGCCGTGGTCGTCCGCGCCCCGGAGCTGACGAACTACCTGCCTACCCATCCAGAAGGCCTGGAACAGCTGGGCGGCTTCATCGGCCTCTGCCAGCGGTCCGTGTCCGTTGCCGCCTAGGGGACATGCCCATCCTTCGCACCTCCCACTGGACATGCCCGTCCTTCGCAGCTCCCACTGGACATGCCCATCCTTAAGCGCGAACAGTGGACAGAATGGGATTCTGTCCACTGTTCGAGGCGTGCACTGGGCATGTCCGGGGAGTGATTACGCCGGCGCCCCGCTCCTAGTTTTGGTAAGCCGGGTAATCGGTGTAACCCTCGGCGCCGTCGGTGTAGAAGGTGCCCGCGTCGGGCTCGTTGACGGGGAGGCCTTCGCGCCAGCGACGAACCAGATCCGGGTTGGCGATGGCCGGGCGTCCAACGACCACAGCATCAGCGTGGCCGTCCGAGACGAGCGACTTGGCTTCTTCGGGGGTCGTGATGACGCCGAAGCCGGTGTTCAGCAGGAAGGTTCCATCGAAGCGCGTGCGCAGTTCCTGAACCAGTTCGCTCGTGGGCTCCTTGTGAAGCACGCTGAGGTAGGCCAGCTTCAGCGGAGCAAGGGCGTCCACCAGGTAGCCGTAGGTCTCGCGGACGTCGGCGGCGTCCAGCTCGAGGGCGCCCTGCACGTTGTGCTCGGGCGAAATGCGGATGCCGACGCGGTCTGCGCCCACGGCGTCCACGACCGCCTGGGCCACTTCGATGACAAAGCGGGCGCGGTTTTCGGGTGAGCCGCCGTAGCTGTCGTCGCGCTGGTTTGCAGCCGGCGTCAGGAACTCGTGCAACAGGTACCCGTTGGCGGAGTGGAGTTCGACGCCGTCGAAGCCGGCTTCGATCGCGTTGCGGGAGGCCTGCACGAACTCCTCACGGATCGCGGGCAGCTCTTCGGTAGTGAGGGCACGGGGAACAGGGAACGCCTGCTTGCCCTCGTACGTGCGGGTCACGCCGTCGATGGCAATGGCGCTCGGGGCGACGACCTCGTGGCCCCCGGTGGTGTCCTCGTGCGTGACGCGGCCGGCGTGCATCACCTGGGCAAAGATCCTTCCGCCCTCGGCGTGTACGGCGGCGGTGACGTCGGCCCAGCCCTTCAGCTGTTCCTCAGTGACCAGGCCTGGCTGGCCCGGGAAGCCTCGCCCGGCAGGGCTGGGGTAGGTGCCTTCGCTGACAATCAGGCCGAGCGAGGCGCGCTGCCGATAGTGCTCAACAACCAGCGGTCCGGGGACGCCTTCCTTGCCCGAGCGGAGGCGGGTGAGTGGCGCCATCACGAGCCGGTTCGGTAGTTCCAGCTGGCCGAGGGTCATTTGGGAAAACAGCATGCGCAGTTCCTTTCGCGGTGGATTGTGTCCACTGGCGAAAGCAATCCAGCGCCTGCAACTATTCCGTTTGAGACTCGAATCACGCCTGAGTTACCGCGAGGTGGGTGGTGCGCCGGGGCAACCCTGGCCTTCCGGATTTTGGAGACAGTCGTCGGCATAGTTTCGGGTGATGGACCGCCAGACGCTGACGGTCTGCGGCGGGGAGCTGAACTGTCCTTGGCCCGGGATCGGCAGCGGCGGGCCGCCGTTGACGGTGTAGGTTCCTTGAAAATACGTGGTCAGCGCCACGGAGAAGTCCCCGGTCTGGACGTAGATGTGGCTGGTGGCCGTCTTTTCGCCCCAACGGTCCTGCGGCAGTGGTCCGCCGGCCGAGTTCTGTGGGCCTAACGAAGTACCGTCACCGTAGTTCCAGGTGTACTGGACGGGCTTGGCGTCGACATGGACAGCCTGGGCCAGAATCTTGATGTCGAACTGCTGCTCTGCTGCCTCAGCAAAGAAGTTCGTCTCGGCGCCCCGAAGCGTGTGCGGACTGGGTTGCGCGGTTACTCGGCCTGCGGCGATCGGAAGTTTCTGGAATTCGGTTTGGATCATGGCTGCGATGCGCTCGAGAATGTCCACCGGTCGTTCGTCATAGACGCAAGTAGGACCATCGAAGAAGCCCCAAACGGGCGGATCAAAATCCCGAAGCGATCGATACCAATTCACGCTCCGACCATTCTTACCGTCACTGCACTCAATATCTGCTGCGGAGCAGTTAGAACCATCTAATTTGGGGTCCTCGCGGCAAAGGAGTTTGTATTGATAGACGTAGGGATCATCAGCCGCGCCAATCGGTGTCTGTGTCCAAGCTCCCGAAGTAGGGTCTTTGTGCCATGACCGTAACGTGGCACCACTATCATCCCAGTCCCCCTTGACCGGAGAATCAGCCGTGCCTCCAATCGCTGGCGGAGAGAAAGTGAAGATAAGAGTGAGAATCGCGAGTACATTTACGATCCTCAGCCGGGACGCCCTCACGGAGTCTTGACCAGATGTTCGACGGTTATCGCCTTCCAGGCGCCTCCGCCGTAAGACGCCAGCATTATGTCGCCAATCGCCGGACTCGGTTGAGTAGTCTCGTCCAGGCTTTTGTCAGCCCGGTAATACGAAAGTGGCTCCTGATGCACTTGAATCACAACCTGATACTGCGACACCCCAATTGGAACAAAGGTCGACTGTGACTCTTCGACGACCATTTTGCCTCCGGCCAGCCAGCGACCATCAGAATGCCATCCCTGGACAACTTTCTTGACCTTCGCACAAGAAGCGCAGGTGGGTGCCGAAACCGATTCGAGAGGACCCACGTTCCCCGTCTCGTACGCGTATGTAAGCGTTGAATACCAGTACCTCGCGAACGCTTCCAACCCCTCCTTCGTCTTCGCTTTCGCAGCCTCCGGCAGCACCGGAACCGGGACGTTCTGAGCCCTCCCCTTGGCGTCGGCCGGCTTATAACTGGCAGTGGTGGCGGGCGTCGGGGTGGCGCTGGGAGTCGGGGACGCGGACGTGCTGGTCGACGCATCGCTCGGTGCCGCACTGGGCGGCACCTGGCCGCCGGTGCAGGCCGTTCCCATCAGGGCAATACCGGTGAGCAGGGCTACTACGGCGGTGAGCCTGCGGCTGGAGATTGGAGTGCGAGATGTCATGTTCAGCTAATCCCCCGATAGAAATCAAGACGCCTGAATCCAAACAATGCCTAAGGGTAACTGACACCACACTCTCGCCGTAAGGGTTATCCACAGGCACTCCACCCCACTTCTGAAGCACGCGCCCCTAGGGAAGCAGGCGCCCCAGAAGCCTCACCCCAAGCCTCATCGCACGCCCCAAACGTGCCCTCACAGCCCCGCCCACGCCCCAAATTGCTAACGCAAACAGGGCGTTGCGAAACTTCCTGCAACGCCCTGCCGTGCGGCCGGATTTCAGTCCCGGCTCAGGTTCCTACTTCTTTTTGTCGGCCCCGAGGCCCGAGCCGCTGCAGCTGGCCATGGCGCCCTGGCCGGTTCCGGAGTTCTTCGAGATCGACTTGCCGTCAAACAGAATTTCGCAGCCAACCTTTGCCGTGGCGTTCGAAAAATCCCCGGTGACAACCAAGGAGAGCAGATCCGAATTCTTTACGGTCTGCTCCTTCTTCCAGCTACTGCTGACGTCAACGTTGGACGTCCCGCCGCTGGTCCAGTAGTTGACCGAGGCCTTGCCGTTCGTAGTCACCACATACTGGACCTTGTGCTCCGAGTTAAGCGCCTGGTCGGCCGAGGAGACAGCAGCGGACACCACGGCCATCCAGATAGCCGCGATCACAATGCTCAGAATGCCAAGAACGATGCCCGCAATCGCGGCACCCTTCTTGGCGAACTTGCGGGTGGCACCGATGATCCCGAACAGGACGGCCAGCGGACCCAGGACAAAGGCGACGACGCCCATCACCGGGATGAACGAAAAGACTGCAGCCACAATGCCGAGCACCAGCGCGGTGATGCCCCAGCCGTTGCCCCGCGGAGCAACAGGAGCGCCGCCCAGAGACGGAACGGTGGACGTGGGCGCATCCGCGGGTGCGGTGCCGTGTGAATTGAAAGTACTCATGATTCCCCATACTCATGGCCAGGCGGTGCCTGGCGGTGCGAAGTGCCCGGGCCCAGGCGCCCCATGGCGCGGAGGGGCATCTCTTCCAGCGGAAAATACCCTGATGGGCCGCCGCCGGGGGTGATGCAATCCGAACAAGATGAACGTTAGGGAGGGGGTCGGACAATTTAGCGACGGCAACCTCACGACCAACTAAGCAATCAATTCCGATTGCCTCTGGCGTTTTTCTACACGGGACAGAACAATAAGCCCATGATGTTCGAACACGCAGACAACAGCCCCATCTTGAAGCTGTCCGAGGATGAGACCTGGAAACTCATCGAGGGAACAAAACACGGCAGGCTCGTCGTCACCGTGGCCGGCGAACCGGACATTTTCCCGGTGAATTACGCCGTCAATGACCGCAAGCTCTACCTGCGCACGGCGCCCGGCAACAAGCTGGCCGAGCTGACCATCAACTCCAAGGTGCTGTTCGAAACTGACGGCATCCTCTCCGAAGAAGCATGGTCGGTGGTCGTTCGCGGCACAGCACGCATCCTGGAGCAGTCGGCGGACATCGCCGTGGCCGAGTCGCTGAACCTCAAACCGTGGGTGCCGACGCTGAAAGACTTCTACGTCGAAATCGAACCAACGTCGGTTAGCGGCCGGCACTTCCAGTTCGGCGAACACCCCGAACGGGAGATCTAGGCCAAATCCGCGGCAGACAGCCGCCGCCTAGACTTAAACCATGGCGGACAGTCTGACCCCGGAGCGGCGCAGCTGGAACATGTCCCGCATCCGGGGGAAGAACACCAAGCCCGAACTGCTGGTCCGCCGGATGCTGCACGCCAAAGGCTACCGTTACCGCTTGCACGGGACCGCCCGCGGCGGCAGGCTCCCCGGAAACCCCGACCTGGTGTTCGCCAGCCGCCATAAAGTCATCTTCGTCAACGGTTGCTTCTGGCATTTCCATGACTGCAGGGTGGGCCAGCATGCACCCAAATCAAACTCGGAGTTCTGGGAAACCAAACGCACCCGCACCCGGGACCGCGACGCCGAACAGCGCCGCCTGCTCGAAAGTTCGGGCTGGGACGTGCTCACCGTCTGGGAGTGCGAACTCCAGGACCTCTCGGCCCTCGAGCAGCAACTGGACAGTTTCCTTGGCGGCTGAGACTGCGCTAGCCCTGGTGGCGTGCAATCAGCCACTCGGCCATCTCCCGTGCCCGGCCGGCGGCAGCCCGGTCTCCCCCGGCCGCAGCTACGATCGAGCCCTTCATCAGGATGTACCAGGACCGGGCGAAGCCGTCCGGATCATCCAGCCCCGCCTCTTCGGCGAGCTGTTGCACATGGCCCCGGATCTTGTCGAGGTAATCGATGCTTGCCCGGCCCAGTGGATGCGATGGACCCATCTCCAGCAGGATGTTCACGAAGGAGCAGGCCTCAAAGTCGTCCCGCGCGAACCAATCGGCGAACACATCGAAGATGGCCAGCAGCTGCTCCACCGGGGTGCGCCCCCGGCGTCGGGCCTCGGAAATGATCGTGGCAACAGTCCACTGCCGGTCGCGGCGCTCCAGGAAAGCCAGCACCAGCTCGTCCTTGGAGCCGAAGTGCCGGTAGAAGCTGGCTTTCGCCACCCCGGAGCGGCCGATAAGTTCATTGATGCCCACATCCCGCACGCCGCGACGCGAAAATAATTCGTACGCAACATCCAGAATGCGCTCACGGACCCCGGTAATCTCAGCACCACCGGCGTTGATCTCACCGCCGGACGCAGGAACGCCACCGCCGCCCGCGCCATGGGGCGGTGGGGACGAAGCCTGGGAATTGGTTGAAACAGACATCAAAAATATCTTACCGCTACACGAGACAGACTGGTCTCCCTGAGCTAAGATCGAAACTCGGGGACTAGGACTCTATTGGGCAGTACGTGGGGATACTACTAACTCCGCAGGAGAGCACCATGCCACACTTGTTGTTGTCTACCGAGACCCGCACGCGGCACGCCGCCCGGAGCCCCGAAACACATGAGGATCTGGAGCCACTGCGCCGTCAGGTTTCCGCCATCATCGAGGCGATTCTTGCAGAGACCAAGCCGGACGAGGCCTTGGTCCGGGAACAGCTCCGCTGGCACGTCGCCAACAATCCCGGGGAACCGGAAAAAGCGCTCCTGAACCACCTGCTGTCAGTCTCCACGACCCTGCAGGACGACACCGCTTAGATGTGTATCCCGTCAGCGGCTGATGGTCGCCTGGCGGACCACTTCGCCCCACGACTGCTGGGCCAGGTCAGCCACTGACGCCAGGATTTCCGACGGCGGAAGGGACAGATCCAGCGGAAATTCCACCACATCGATATCCGTGTTGAGGATCCGCCGCAGCTTGATCTCCCCCGCGCCGGCGTAGACCAGCCACGCCGTCGGCACCCGCAGCGAGGTGCAGTACGCGAGCATCCGGTAGTGGTCAGCGGACAGCGAGGCACCGACGTCGGACGCTGCTTTGTACTTCGCGTCGTACACCATCACGGGACGGCCGCCGAGCAGATGCACCGCGCCCGGTTGCACCATGATCCGGTCGGAGTCCCGCACCGCCTCATTTAGCATCGAGTTGTAGCGCAGCCGCATCTCCCCCGGGTACGCGGCCATGGCCTCGCGCAGCGCGATGCCGACAAAGTCCTCGAAGACCTTGGACATGTCCACCACAAACGCCGCCGAATGCTGCTTGCCGTCTCCGGCCTCGGCCGAGGCGTTGCGCAGGATGACCTCGGCGAGCCGCAGGGCCGCGTGGTAGCGGGTGTTCATCCGGCTGGCCCGCCACCGCGGCAGCGGGCCGGACTGTAGGCGCGTCACGGCGTCGAGCTTTCCCTTCAACCGCCGCAGCCTGCTCAGCACGTCGGCCCGCACCCCCGGCACCTGCGACATCCGTTCGAGGGCCGCGCGCAGGATGCGGTTTTCCGGGATGTCCTCGGTGAACTCGTCGTAGGAGACCTCAAGCGGCACCAGCATGCCTGGGCGGCGCGAGATCTGGTCCGACATCCTGATCCGGCCCTTGACGGTGCGGAGCGACTCGTCGACGTTCAGGTAGCCCTGCAGCACCCCGCGGCTGAGGGCCCGGTCGGCGAGCTGGGCCAGCGACTCGGCGAGGGCGCTCCAAAGATCGGTGTCCTCGACCGCGGCCACGGCGTCATCCCGGAAGCCCTGGTTCTCCGTGTAGCCGAGCAGGAACAGCAGCCGGCCGAGGCCCAGCCGCTCCTTGGGCCGCACTTCCAGCTGCACTGAGGGGGTGCGCACGGAGCCCACCTTGCCGACAGGTTCGATCCGGAACAAGCCCATGCCCAGCGGCGACGCCTTGGCCAGTCCGCTGCCATTGAGGTAAGCGGCGCTGCCGGCATCGATCCGTTCCACCACTCCCCCGGACAGCTCGTCCAGGACGATGTGGCGGACGGAGCTGGCCGGGGCGAGGCTAGACGCGCGCAAGGCGGCTCAACAGTTGCTCCAGACCGAACCGTTCCTCCAGCTGCGCCCGGTTGAGCTGGCCGTGATAGTGCTCCTCCAGCAGCGGCATCAGCTCGTACTTCCAGATCCGGCGCAGCCCGGTGGGGGTCTGGGCGGCCTTCTTCATGAAGTAGGACGGCCCGATCATCAGGTCCCGGTCCCACTCGTCGATGGCGTTGTTCAGTTCGTCGAGCAGCAGCGCCGGCGTCGTGTCCAGGTCGCGGGCCTGCAGGAAGCGCAGCAGCGAGCCCCTCACCGGTTCGGTGTTGGGATGCAGTTCGATGAAGGAGAACCGGCGGCGGATGGCTGCGTCCATCATCGCGATGGAGCGGTCCGCGGTGTTCATGGTGCCAATGATGTACAGGTTGTCCGGCAGCGAGAACGGCTCCGTGGGGCTGTACTGCAGGTAGATCCGGTCGTCGCGGTACTCCAGCAGGAAGTACAGCTCGCCGAAGACCTTCGCCAGGTTGGCCCGATTCATCTCATCGATGATCAGGAAGTACGGTTTGCTCTCGTTGCCGGGTTTGGCGGCCTCCTCGGCCAGCCGGCGGAGCGGTCCGGCCACCAGCTTGAAGGACACCTGGCCCTCGTCGGTCTTGTCCGGCCGGTAGCCCTCGAAGAAGTCCTCGTAGGCGTAGGAGGGGTGGAACTGGACGAGTTTGACCCGCTCATCGCTGGTGTCCCCGGCCAGTTCGGCGGCGAGGTGCTTGGCCAGGTAGGTCTTGCCGGTGCCGGGCGGGCCGTAGAGCACCAGTTGGCGGTTTTCCTCCAGCAGTTCGGCGATTTCCTGCAGCGGTTCGAGGTCCATGTGCAGGGAAGCGGCGAATTCCGCCGTCAGCGGCCGGAATCCCTCGCAGGGCTCGACGACGGCGTCCAGCTCGGCGCCGTCGTCGGCCTCTGCCTCGGCTTCGGCCGGGAGCAGGGTCTCGAGCGCCTGGATCACCCGGGTGACGTCCACGATGAGCCCCGAGCTGGCCAGCTGCCGCTGCACGTGGCGGGGCAGTTCGGCCGTCGAGTGGACCTCGTCGAACCAGCGGACCTTGCGGCGCAGCCGGCGGTTGTCATCATGGTGTTCGGGTTCGCCCAGCACCACGCCCACGCGGACAGTCCCGGAGTTCTGGTACAGCGTGAGGTCGCCCGGTTTCATCACGGTCAGGAAGGCGAACACGGCGGTCTTGGTGTCCTCGCGCTCCACGTAGCTGAGGTGCTTGTAGTCCTCGTCCACGGCGTGCTGGACCAGGCCCGCGGTCACACCCGGGTCCAACAGGCGGAGATGTTCGACGTCGAGCGTCACCGCCTCCTCCTCCTGCCAGGCGGCGAGCACCTCGGCGTTGTCGTGGTGGCTGCGCAGCAGCCAGGCGCGGCGGCCGGGGTCGCCCACCTTCCGCCACTGGCTGACCAATTGCCGCGAGTACCAGTCGATCCGCTGCCCGGCCTGCTCGTCGAGGTGCAGCCGGATCCGGTGGATGTCCGCGGAGACTTCCTCGTCGGTGTCGCCCTTGGCGCCGCCAACCAGGGAGGCGAAGGCATCCCTGATCTCCTGGCGTTCGACGTCGGCCACGACGGGCTCGAAGTAGGCCGGCCAGACCAGGAATTCGATGCTGCGGCGGATGGCGGGCTGGTCTTCCGGGGTGCCAATGGTGAGTTCGTGGAAGGCCAGCGGGTCCTTGATTGCGGCCTGGACGACGCCGGCCGGTCGCTGGGCGACATGCCGGACGAAGCGGCAGAGCCACTTGAGGTGGTCCCAGATGGTCCAGTTGAACTCAGCGGTGCGGTCCCGGATCACGCCGTGGTCCGTCATGCCCGCGTAGAGTTCGTCGGGGAGCTCCAGCGGCGGCTCCAGCCAGGACGCGGCCTCTGCCACGCGGGCCCGCTTGACCTTCAGCGACTTCACCTCGTGCGCCAGCGGCAGCGACTGCAGGAACAATAGCTCCACGGCCAGCTGCTTAGCCCCGCGGGTGGCGCCTTCAAGGTTTTCGCGGAGGTTGGTCATCATCGGCGCCTTGGGGTCCGGGATGCCCCGCTCCAGCCGCTCCAGCAACTCCGAGGCCGCCGCAACCGACCACGTCCGGGTCCTGCCGTCCAGCGGCGACGCCTTGCCGAGCAGCCCCGGGCCAAGCACAAACCACGCCGCGTCTTCGATCTCTTTGGAGATGCCGAGGGCGCGGTGCATGGCGGGCTTTTTGTTGGGGGTCATGCCTTCAATTTACAGGCTTAAGCTGAACGCCCGCATCACGCCGTCGATCCTAGCTACCGGTGAGTAGCTTCGTTCCGTGCTTCCCACAGCGCCCGCAGAGGGGCGGTCGGGGCCTTACTTGACGGCCGGGCGGCGCTTAACGCCGAAGGTGAAATAGCTGCCCGGGCCGACGAAGTTGATGAGGGTGGCTGCCCGCCAGAGCGCTTTGCTGCCGCGGATCTCCTCCGCCGGGCGGCGCGAGATGTCGCGCTGGGCGGCAATAAGGAGGGAGAGCTGGACGACGGCCGCCGTGATGGTGCCGAACTTAGCCATCGGCGAGAGTTCTTTCCAGGTCTTCTTCCGCGCCTTCATCTTGCTTCGCTTGGCCATGATCCGTGCTCCTAAGGTTTTCATCCTGCCGGCTTCCCGCGGGCCTGTTCAGTCTAGGACCGATCCCGGCCGCGAGGTAGGGGCTAGTGGGTCTGGCGGGCAGCCGCGAAAGGCGCGAGCTTTGCCTTCTGCTCCGGGGTCAGCCGCAGCACCCGCCCGGTGGCCTCGTCCACGAACGCGAGGTGGCTGCTCGCCTTGACGCAGTCTTCGCCGGTGACGG
Source organism: Arthrobacter sp. C9C5 (assembly GCF_013359735.1). Taxonomy (GTDB): domain Bacteria; phylum Actinomycetota; class Actinomycetes; order Actinomycetales; family Micrococcaceae; genus Arthrobacter. Next base: position 192,217 of record NZ_JABFMX010000006.1, on the reverse strand, counting down.
GGTCCTGGACCAGGTAGTGGATGTCGAAGCTGGCACCTTTGACCGCGCCGACCCACAGCTGCACCACGGCCGGGACGTTGCGGTATTCGAGCGTCCGGACGTAGCGGATCTTATGCTCCACGACCAGCGCCAGCGTGCCCTCCGGGACGTCGTTGAAGAGCGACACCTGGGGTTCAATGCCGGGCAGGCCCGCTCCGCGCGGCGGCCCGAAGGCGGCGATGCGGGCCTCTTCCAGGATCCGGACGATCTGCACATTGTTGATGTGGCCGTAGGCGTCCATATCGCCCCAGCGCATCGGCACCTGCACCTCGAGGCGCTGGGGTTCGATGGTCCCGGCCCCGGTCCCGGCGCTCAGCTGTGCACCGCCGTCGGCTCTTCCACGAGGGAAGTCTCGGCGTCCTCACCGGCGAACTGGGACATGTACAGGCGGTAGTAAGCACCCCGCAGTTCCAGGAGTTCCGCGTGCCGGCCCTGTTCGACGATCCGTCCGGCCTCCATCACCAGGATGGTGTCCGCGTCCCGAATGGTGGAGAGGCGGTGGGCGATCACGAAGCTGGTCCGCTCGGTGCGGAGCGCGGCCATGGCCTTCTGGACCAGGACCTCGGTGCGGGTGTCCACCGAGCTGGTGGCCTCGTCCAGGATCAGCAGCGAGGGGTTGGCCACGAAGGCGCGCGCAATGGTGATCAGCTGCTTCTCCCCGGCGCTGACGTTGTTGCCTTCCTCGTCGATGACGGTGTTGTAGCCCTCCGGCAGCGCCCGGACGAAGCGGTCCACGAAGGTGGCCTTCGACGCCGCCATGATCTGGTCCTCGGTGGCGTCCAGCTTGCCGTAGCGGATGTTCTCGTAAATCGTGCCGCCGAATAGCCACGCGTCCTGCAGGACCATGCCCACCTTGGAACGCAGCTCGGCGCGGCTGAGCCGGGTGACGTCGACGCCGTCGAGCGTGATGGCCCCGGCGTTGAGCTCATAGAAGCGCATCACGAGGTTCACCAGGGTGGTCTTGCCCGCCCCGGTCGGGCCAACGATGGCCACGGTGTGCCCAGGCTCGGCGGTGAAGGACAGGTCCTCGATCAGCGGCTTGTCCGGCGTGTAGCTGAAGGTGACGTGCTTGAACTCGACGTGCCCGTCGGTTTTGGCCGGGAGGTGCTCGACGGCGGTCTCGGCGTCCTGTTCGTCGGCGTCGAGGAACTCGAAGACCCGCTCGGCGGAGGCCACGCCGGACTGCAGCATGTTGGCCATGCCGGCCATCTGCCCCAGCGGCTGGGTGAACTCACGCGAGTACTGGATGAACGCCGTGGCGTCGCCCAGGCTCATCCCGCCCGAGGCCACCCGCAGCCCGCCGACGACGGCGATCCCCACGTAGCTGAGGTACGAGACGAACTGCATGACCGGCATGATCATGCCGGAGACGAACTGGGCGCCGAAGCTGGCCTTGTAGAGCTCCTCGTTCCGTTCGTCGAAGCGGGCCAGCATGTCGGCGTCGCGGCCAAAGACGCGGACCAGGTCGTGGCCGGAGAACGACTCCTCGATCTGGCCGTTGAGCTCGCCGGTGTTCTTCCACTGCGCGGCGAAGAGCTTCTGGCTGCGGGCGCCGATGATGCCGGCGGCAACCCCCGAGAGCGGGAGGGCGATGAGCGCGATCAGGGCCAGCTGCCAGGACACGATGAACATCATGATCACGATGCCGATCACGGTCAGGGCGGAGTTCACCAGCTGCGCGAACGCCTGCTGCAGGGCCTGCTGGATGTTGTCGACGTCGTTCGTGACGCGGGAAAGCGTGTCGCCGCGCTGGCGGGTGTCGAAGTAGTTCAGCGGGAGTTTGTTCAGCTTCTTCTCAGTGTCGTCGCGCAGCCTGCGGACCACGCGCATGACGAGCACGTTCAGGACGTACCCTTGCAGCCACAGGAAAATGTTCGCGACGAAGTACATCACCAGGACCACGCTGATCAGGAAGGCGAGCTTCTGGAAGTCGATGCCCACCCCGGGTACGACGTCCATCCGGGCCAGCATGTCCGCGAAGTTGTCCTGGCCCTGGGAGCGCAGTCCGGCGATGAACTGGTCCTTGGTGGCGCCGGCCGGCAGCTGCTTGCCGACCACTCCCCCGAAGATCACGTCCATCGCCTGGCCGAGGATGCGCGGGGCAATCACGTTGAGGACGACGGCGACTGTCACCATCGCGAGGACGGCGGCGATGCCGGCCCGCTCGGGTTTCAGCAGGCCCATCAGCCGCTTCGCCGAGGGCCAGAAGTGCTGGGCCTTCTTCGCCGGCACGGCGCCGAACATGCCGCCGTCGGCTTCACCGGGAGTGAATTCCTCCTCGTAGAAGTCCTCCTCGGCGGCCTCGGCGGGGGCCTCGACGGGCGCTTCGTAGGGAGCGTTGCCGGCGGCGTCGTGGCTGAGCTTTTCGTTGGTGCTCATGCGATGGCCTCCGCGGTCAGCTGGGATTCGACGATTTCCTGGTAGGTGCTGGAGCTGGCGAGGAGCTCCTCGTGGGTTCCGCGGTCCACGATCCGGCCGTTGTCCAGTACGAGGATCTGGTCCGCGTCGGCGATGGTGGAGACGCGCTGGCCCACGATGATGACGGTGGCGTCCGCGGTCTTGGCCTTGAGCGCCTTGCGCAGCCGGGCGTCGGTGGCGACATCCAGGGCGGAGAAGGAGTCGTCGAACAGGAAGACCTTGGGTTCGGTGACGAGTGCGCGGGCGATGCAGAGCCGCTGGCGCTGGCCGCCGGAGACGTTGGTGCCGCCCTGGGAAATCCGGGCGCCGAGTCCGTTCTTCTTTTCACGGACGAAGTCGGCGGCCTGGGCCACCGTGAGGGCGTCCCAGAGTTCCTCGTCGGTCGCTTCGGACTTGCCGAAGCGCAGATTGTGCTCGATGCTGCCGGAGAACAGGTAGGGCCGTTGGGGCACCATCGCGACGCGCCCGGTGATTTCGGCGCGGTCCAGTTCGGTGACCGGGACGCCGTCGAGCAGCACCTCGCCGGAGGCGGCGTCGAAGAGCCGCGGCAGCAGCGCCAGCAGGGTCGTCTTGCCGGCGCCGGTGGACCCGATGATCGCGACGGTCTGGCCGGGCTCGGCGGTGAAGCTGATGTCGCTGAGCACCGGCGCCTCCGCGCCGGGGTAGGCGAAGGAGACGTTCCGGAACTCCACCCGGCCGGCTTTGGCGGCGGGCGCCACGGGGGCGAGCGGCTCGTGAATGGAGGGTTCGACGTCGAGCACCTCGCCGATCCGGTCCGCGCAGACGGAGGCGCGCGGGATCATCATCGCCATGAACGTGCCCATCATGACGGCCATCAGGATCTGCAGGAGGTACTGCAGGAACGCCGTTAGCGACCCCACCTGCATCTCCCCGGCGTCGACCCGCTGGCCGCCGAACCAGAGCACGGCGGCGGTGGAAACGTGCAGGATCATCCCGATCGCCGGGAACATCAGCACGAACAAGGCACCGATCTTGAGCGAGACGTCGGTGAGTTCCTTATTGGCGGCGCCAAAGCGCTGCGCTTCGTGCGGCTCGCGGACGAACGCACGGACCACGCGGATGCCGATGATCTGCTCGCGCAGGATGCCGTTGAGCCGGTCGATCTTGGCCTGCATGGAACGGAACAGCGGCATCAGGCGGACCACGAGGTAGCCGACCACGACCACCAGCAGCGGGACGGAGACCCAGACCAGCCAGGACAGGTTCAGGTCCTCGCGGAGGGCCATGACGATGCCGCCGATGCACATGATGGGCGTGGCCACCATGAAGTTCAGCCCCATCAGCATGAGCATCTGGACCTGCTGGACGTCGTTGGTGCCGCGGGTGATCAGCGTCGGGGCGCCGAAGACGTTGACGTCCCTGGCGGAGAAGCTGCTGACCTTGCGGAAGACGCCCCGGCGCAGGTCCCGGCCGAACGCCATCGCGGCCTTGGAACCGAAGTACACACCGGCGATCGCGGTGACCACCTGGACCAGGGCGACACCGAGCATGAGAGCGCCGGTGCGCCAGATGTAGTCCGTGTCGCCGCGGGAGACTCCCTCGTCGATGATTTGGGCGTTGAGGCTGGGCAGGTACAGCGCCGCGATGGTGGAGGCCAACTGGAAGATGATGACGGCCGCAATGTACGGCAGATACGGCTTGGAATAGCGCCGTATGAGGGTGACAAGCATGCCCACGGGTCCTTAAAAATGGTTCATGAAGCGCAGAAGAGGAAGAACAGCAGACGAACAAGGAAAGTATTAGCAGCCGGGACCGACAGCCTTGGCTGTCCCACTCTACGAAATCCCGTGCCGGGGTGAAACCTCCAGCTGCGGATGTCAGCCAATCGTTGTACTTAACCGCTGTCTCGGCCACCGTCAGGGGCGCCGAGGTGTCCAAAAACGGCCCCGCGGCTCCCCCGGAAGGGAGACGCGGGACCGCTTTCGTTGGGTCGTTTACTCGCCGCGGTGCCGGCCCTGCGTGGCGATGTAGTCGGCCGCAGCGCGCTGGAGCTTGCGTTCCTTGGCGAGCTGGCGCCGCAGGGTGGTGAGCTGCTCCGCCACCCGGGCCTGTTCGGCCGCGATCGCGCGCTGTTCCGCCGCCTGCTCGTGGACGGCACGCAGGGCATCCGCCAGCTGCACCTGCTGCTCGGCCAGCAACCGCTGGGTCTGGAGCAGCAGTGGCACGACGTCGACGTCGTCGGCGCGCGCCTCCGCCACCATGGTCCGGGCCCGGAGCCGGGCGCTTTCACGCTCGGCCCTGGCTTCGCCGTCGCTGTTCTGGCGGTTGTCCGCACCCAGCCTCGCGGAGTCGGGGAAACGGGACCCGGTGGCGCGCTGCCGGCTCAGGACCTCGATGAACTCGCGGTCCAGGTCGACGATGCCGGTCGCGGTGGCGTCGTGCCCCGCCGTGGGAGCGGTGGCGGGCCCCGCTGCGGGGGCGGAAGCGGCGGCGGCGTGGGCAGCTGCCCCGGCGTCGACGTCGGCACCGGAACCGGTGACCGCGCCGGAGGCCGAGGCTTCCGACCGGATGTCGACGGTGCGGCGCAGCGGCTTTTCCTTGATGAACAGGATGGCCACCAGCGCCACAAGACCGATGATGGCGGAGATCAGGAAGACCTCTGCGATCGCGTCACCATAGGCGGCCCGCATGATGTCGCGGATCGGCGCGGGCATGTCCTTGAGGTCCATGCTGGCCCCCGCGGATCCTGCCGGGACTTTGATTCCGGCGGCAGCGAGGCCTTCCACGGCAAGATCCTTGACCCGGTTGCCCAGCACGGCGCCGAGGACCGAGACGCCGATGGCGCCGCCGACGGACCGGAAGAAGGCAACCGAGGCGCTGGCCGTGCCGATGTCCTTGGCCTGGACCGTGTTCTGGACGGCGAGGACGAGGTTCTGCATCAGCAAGCCCAGCCCGATGCCGAGGATGGCCGTGTAGATCCCGGTCAGCCAGAGCTCCGTGGTGTGGTCCATGCTGCCGGCCAGGCCGAGGCCGCCGATCAGCGCGACGGCGCCCGCGATCAGGTAACGCTTCCACTTGCCGGTCCGGCTGATCAGCTGGCCGGAGAGCACGGAACCGATCAGGTTGCCCGCGATCATGGGCAGCGTGAGCAGGCCGGCTTCGGTGGGGGTGGCACCGCGGGCCACCTGGAAGTACTGGCCCAGGAACGTCGAGGAGCCGAACATGCCCACGCCGACGGCCACGGAGGCGAGGATCGCGAGGGCGGTGGTGCGCTCCGAGATGATCTTGAGCGGGATGATGGGCTGGGCCACCTTGGATTCCACCAGCACCAGCAGGCCGAGGAGCACGATGCCGCCGCCCACCATGGCGACCGTCTGCCAGGACCACCAGTCGTAGTAGTCGGGGTTGCCGGCGAAGGAAACCCAGATCAGCAGCAGGCTGACGCCGGAGGTCAGCAGGATGGAGCCGAGCCAGTCGATCTTGGCCGGGCGCTTGACGTGCTGGATCTTCAGCGTGACCTGCAGCAGGATCAAGGCGACGACGGCGAGCGGGACGCAGACGAAGAAGGTCCAGCGCCAGCCGAGCGGGCTGTCCACGATAAAGCCGCCGAGCAGCGGGCCACCGGCGGTGCCGACGGCCATGACGCCGCCCATGTAACCGGAGTACTTGCCGCGGTCGCGCGGCGGGATCATCGAGCCGATGATAGCCTGCGCCAGGGCGGTGAGGCCGCCCATCGCGATGCCCTGGATGACGCGGGCGGTCAGCAGCAGCGGGATGGTCTCGGACAGGCCCGCCATGACGGAGCCGGCCACGAAGATCACGATGCTGAGCTGGACGAGGACTTTCTTGTTGAAGAGGTCCGCCAGCTTGCCCCAGATCGGGGTGGTGGCCGCGTTGGCCAGCAGTGCGGCCGTGATGACCCAGGCGAAGTCCGTCTGGGTGCCCTTGAGCTCGGACATGATGGTGGGTAGCGCGTTGGCAACGATGGTGCTGCTCAGGATGGCAGTGAAGAACGCCGCCAGCAGGCCGGTCAGCGCTTCCATGATCTGCCGGTGGCTCATGGCCGCCTGCGGTTCGTGGTGTTGCGGTGCGGGGGCCGCTTGCGCGGTGGGGGCCGGGGACGGCCCGGCGGCGGCGGCAGCGTGGCTGGCCATAGATTTACTCCTCAACAAAGTTGGTCGTGTCGGTGGATCCGGCCGTCTTTGCCCGGGCTGAACTCCTGAGGGATTCAGCTAGTTTCTTCAGGGTGCGCGAGGTCTCTTCGACGTCGTCCTCGCTCCAGTCCTGCAGGAAGCCCTGCAGGGTCGCGGCGCGCTGCGCCTCGATGGAGCGCAGCTTCTCGGTGCCGGCCGGCGAGAGCGCGATGAGCTGCGCCCGGCCGTCCTCGGGATCCGGCCGGCGCACCACGTAGCCCTGCTCGAGCAGTTCGGCGAGGTGCCGGCTGAGCACGGGGGCGCTGACGCCGAGCCGCTCCGCGAGCTGCGTGGCACGGGTTTCGCCCTCCCCCACAAAGCGCAGCACGCCCTGCAGCGCGACGCCGGTATCGTCGCCGCGGAGGTTCGCTGCGGCGACGCACCGGACGGCGCGCTGGAGATCGAAGATTTGATGGACCAGCTTGGCTGCGGTGGTCGATGCAACTGACATGTTTGGAAGCCCCTTACTTACTTGCCCGAAGCAACAATACTATAAATTGATTGCTTTGGGAAACTAAGAAGCGTCGCCGGGGAGCGCGAGAGTACACTTCGGGCCCCGGATCCGTGAGGATTCGGGGCCCGAAGTGTACGTTCGCGCTATTGGTGGGCGGGGGTTAGACGTCCAGGTGCGTGGGGGCGAACATCTTGAGCAGGGTTTCGACGACGACGACGTTCGGCCCGTCCGCCGCGAAGCCCGCCTTCAGCGCGTCCCCGACGTCCTCGGGGGCCACCCGGACCGCCGGGACGCCGAAGGCCTCGGCCAGTTTCACGAAGTCGGGGCGGGCGAGTTCGGTGGCTGTGGCCTTGCCGAAGGCACCTACCATGTACTCGCGCAGGATGCCGTAGCCGCCGTCGTCGACGATCAGCCAGGTGACCGGGACGTTGTGCTGCTTGGCGGTGGCCAGCTCGGAGATCGAGTACATCGCCGAGCCGTCGCCGGACACCGCGAGCACCCGGGCCGAACCGCCCGGTTTCCCGGTGGTTTCCAGGCCCACGGCGCCGCCGATTGCCGCCGGGAAGCCGAAGCCCAGGCCGCCGGCGCCCTGGGCGGAATGGAACTGGCCCTCGCGGGCGTCCCAGCAGCTCCAGGCCCAGTAGGCGGAGATCGTCATATCCCAGAACGTCTGCATCTGCGCGGGGACGGCGTCGCGGATGTCGGCCATGAACTTCAGTTCCTTGGCGAGGTCCTGGGATTCCAGCCGGGCCTTGACCTTGGCCAGGGTCTCCTTGACCAGGGCCTCGGCCGGGCGGCCGCGCCAGTCGGGGCGGGCGTCGGCCGGCGCGGCCTGCAGGGCCTCGTCGAGGGCTGCGAGCGCCTGGCCGGCGTCGGCCCGGATGCCCAGGCCCGGACGGTTGGACTCGAGTACCCGCGGCTCGGCGTCGATCTGGATGATCCGGCCCCGGGGTTCGAAGGTGAAGTAATTCGACGTGACCTCGCCGAGCGAGGAGCCGATGACGATCAGCACGTCGGCGTCCTCGAGCAGCTCCGTCATGTACTGGTCCTCGATCCAGGACTGAAGCGACAGTTCATGGTTCCAGGGGAACGCGCCGTTGCCGCCGGGAGTGCAGATCACCGGCGCGTGCAGCTTCTCGGCGATGGACAGCAGCGACTTCTCCGCGTGGCCACGGCGGGTGCCGCCGCCGGCGATGATGGCCGGACGCTTCGCCTCCGCAAGCCACTTCACGGCTTCACGAACCAGCTCCACGCGTGGCGGGTTGTCCGCGGCTTCGGCGAGCGCATCCTCCACCGGGGGCACCATGATCGGGTCCAGCAGGACATTCTGCGGGATTTCGATCCACACCGGGCCCTGCGGCGAGGAGATGGCCTCGGTCCAGGCGTCCTGGATGGCCGAGGGGATGCCGGAGGCGTGCTGGATCAGCCGCTGGCTCTTGGTGACGTTGGCGGCCGAGGCTTTCTGGTCATCAAGCTGGTGCAGCATGCCCTTGCGCCGCGCGCCGAGGCCTTCGAGCGGAATCTGGCTCGCCACGACCACCATGGGCACCCCGGTGGCGTAGGCCTCCTGCAGACCGGCCAGGGAGGTCAGCGCCCCGGGGCCGGTGGAGAGGAACAGGACGCCGACTTCGCCGGTGGCCCGGGAGTAACCGTCGGCGGCGAAGGCCGAGTTGTTCTCCACGCGCGAGGAGACGAAGTGCAAGTTTCCGCGGCCCATCGCGTCGAAGAGGCCGAGGGCGTGCTGGCCGGGGATGCCGAAGACGGTCTTGGCACCGAGCGCCTCGAGGGTTTCGACGACGAGGTCGCCGCCATTACGCACGCCGGTCACTGGGAGGCTCCGGTTTCGACCGGCTGGGCTGCCGGAGCGGCGAAACCGGCCGGTCGGCGGGACTCGCGGCCGAGGGCCTGTGCGGCGTAGCCGTTGGGCGCGCCGGTCCGGTCACCGTCGACGGCGCTGTCCGCCATCAGGGTGACGAGTTCGTAAGCGACATGGCTGGCGGCGACGCCGGTGATCTCGGCGTGGTCGTACGCCGGGGCGACCTCGACGACGTCGGCCCCCACCAGGTTCATGCCGCGGAAGCCGCGGATGATTTCCAGCAGTTCGCGGCTGGTGATGCCGCCAGCTTCCGGGGTTCCGGTGCCGGGCGCGTGGGCGGGGTCGAGGACGTCGATGTCGACAGAGATGTAGAGCGGGCGGTTGCCGATCCGGTCGCGGACCTTGGCGACGGTTTCCAGCACGCCCTGGTAGTAGACGTCGGCGGAGGCGACAATGCCGAAGCCGAAGCGGTGGTCGTCGTCGAGGTCTTTCTTGCCGTAGAGCGGGCCGCGGGTGCCGATGTGGCTGATCGCCTCGGTGTCCAGGATGCCTTCCTCGACGGCTCGGCGGAAGGGGGTGCCGTGGGTGTATTCGGCGCCGAAGTAGGTGTCCCAGGTGTCCAGGTGCGCGTCGAAGTGCAGCATGGCGACGGGCTGTCCGGCGCGTTCGGCGGCGGCGCGCAGCAGGGGCAGCGCGATGGTGTGGTCTCCGCCCAGCGTCAGCAGCTTGCCGCCGGCAGCCGTCAGGTCCAGCGCGTTCTGCTGGATGGTTTCGATGGCCTCGTTGATGTTGAACGGGTTGACGGCCATGTCCCCGGCGTCGGCGACCTGGATGTTCTCGAAGGGGCTGACGTCCCAGGCCGGGTTGTAAGGCCGCAGCAGCCGGCTGGCTTCACGGACGTGGTTGGCGCCGAAGCGCGCACCGGGGCGGTAGGAGACTCCGGAGTCGAAGGGCACGCCAACCACCGTGACGTCAGCCTTGGCCACCTGGTCCAGCCGCGGCAGGCGGGCAAAAGTGGCGGCGCCGGCGTAGCGCGGGATGCGGGAGGAATCGATGGGGCCAAGGTTGCCATTGGCCTCGATGCGCAGCTCTTCCAAGGGAGGAGTCTCCTTCGAGGGTTGTCCGACGGGTGTGACTGCCATCATACACTCGGAGTTGTCTGCTGCGCATCAGTTGTTTACCTGATCCGGCTGCCCCCGCGCCCCGGGCGCGGCCGAGCAGCCCTGCCGCCCGGCTTTCCGCGCCGGCCGTGCGCTCCTCCCCAATTACTCGCTGCCGCCGGCCCCGCCGCCCCGCCCGGAGCCGCGCGGATCCGCGGATTCCAGCTGCCCCGGCACGCTGGCCGGGTAAGTGACTGGGCGGGAACGCACACAGCCGGCGGCGCGGAGCCCTCGAAGTTGTCCAGATAGCAGGGTTGCCCGGTTTCGGCGGGGGCAGCGGCAGCCTGCACTGGGCCTATGGATCCCCAGGCCTACCTGGCCCAGCTGGGCGGCATCGCCCGGACCGGCCAGTTTTTGTCCGCCGGCTACAGCCGACGGGATGTTGCCCGGCTGGCCCGGGTCGCCCGCCAGCCACGGCGCGGCGTCTTTGCCCTGCCGGACTGCAGGCCCGAGTTCCTGGCCGCACTGCACCACAACGCCCGGGTCAGCTGTGCCAGCGCCGCCGGCCACTACGGCCTGTGGCTGCGGGATCCGCCCGCCCGGCACCATCTGGCCTGCAACCACGGACACGGCCGCGGCTTCGTCCGGCACCGGACGGTGCGATTCGAGGGGCCCGCAGAACTCCCCGTGGCCGCCGTCGAAGACGTGGTGCTCCATGCCCTGGGCTGCCTCACTCCCCCGGCGCCCACCGCCATCGCGACGTCGGCGATGCGGCTGCTTGGCGTCCCGCTGGAACTGCTGAAAGCCGAACTCACAGCCGACCGGTCCGGGACAGCCCGGCGGGCACTGCGGCAGCTGAACCTTCGAGCTGAGTCCATCGTTGAAGTGGACGCCCAGCATCTCTTCAGGACCAACGGCATCGGCTACGACGCCCAGGTCCATCTGCCCGGCATCGGAAGGGTCGACTTCCTGCTCGAAGGGTTTCTGATCGTCGAGGTGGACGGCTTCGCGTTCCATTCGAGCCGCACGGCGCTTCGCCGGGACCTGCAGCGAAACAATGCCGCGACCCTTAGAGGTTTCGCGTCGCTCCACTACATGCCCGAGGACATCTGGTTCAGGCCGGAGCACGTCCTGGCCGAGATCCGGGCGGTCCTGGCCGAGGGACCGCGGCACATCCGTTAGAGCCAAGGTCAGGCAGACCCCACAAGACCAACCCGCTGAAACCACCCGCAGCCCAATCCAACCCGATGAACTCACACTTGCGCCGACGGGCCGAGGAGCGTCGGGCAGGCCTCGGGCCAGGGGCTGCCGGACGCTCCCGCCCAGTTACTTGGCCGGCCGCGTCAGGACTTCCGCGGAAATCCGGGGTCGCTGGATCGGCCGCCGCTGCGATGCGGGTGGTAACTGGGAGGGACGGCCCGGGGTGAGGGGCTGAGGCCAGGCCAGGCCAGGCCAAGAGAACCTACCGGCTAGCGGCGGGAACCAGCACCCAGAGCACCTCGACGGGCTCGTCGGTGGGGTTGATCCAGGTGTGCGGCTCCCGGCCAGGGAAGGTGACGGTGTCGCCGGTTCCCAGCTCGAACTCCTCGTTGGTCAGGATGAGCCGGATGCTGCCCTTGACCACGTGGAGCACATCGACGTCGCAGTCCACGGCGTACAACTCGGATTCGCCGCGCCCGCGGGGCTCGATCACGGCCTGGATGATCTGGACCCGGCGCTCGGAGCGGGCGGTGAGCAGGCGTTCCACGATCCCTTCGCCGCCGAGCGAGATCCGGGGGCCCTCGCCCTGCTTGGTGAGGTGGGTTTCAGATGCGGCAAACAGCTCGCCGATCGAGATGGAGAGGACCTGGCACAGCGTCACCAGTGAACTCACGGAGGGCGAGGTGAGATCCCGCTCGACCCTGCTGAGGAAGCCTTTGGTCAGGCCGGTGGCGTCGGCGACCTGTTCGATGGTGAGCCGCTGGGACTGCCGGGCGGCACGGATCCTGGAACCGATGGCAACGGGTACGTTGCTCGGTTCTACGGGTAGAGCCTTCATAAAGGAACCTTTCACGGCCGGCCGCGCGGCCCCATCATTGGTGCCAATCCTAGCCGCAGACCGGTATCGGGACGCCCGGAAGGACACGCCGGAGCAAGACCTTGACTGTTACCCCCGTCACAACTTACTGTTTGGCAACAACTGTTGCCTATGAGGCAATGGGGGGTTGTCTCACTGGCTGCCCTCCCGCAATCTACCGTCAAGCACTAACGGACGCCGGCCGCAATGTTGCGGCCCGGACGCCCTGCGCTGCTTCCGAACAGCTCCAAGGAGCCCCCTTATGGACGCAAGTTTCGTCAACATCGCCATCGTGGTGGTGTACCTCATCGCCATGCTGGCCTTCGGCTGGTGGGGCAAGTCCCGCACAAGGAACAACAGCGACTTCCTGGTGGCAGGTCGCCGGCTCGGGCCCTTCCTGTACACCGGCACCATGGCCGCCGTCGTCCTCGGCGGCGCCTCGACCGTCGGCGGCGTGGGCCTCGGCTACAAGTTCGGCATCTCCGGCATGTGGCTCGTGGTCGCGATCGGCGCCGGTGTGCTGCTGCTCAGCCTGCTCTTCGCCAGCACCATCCAGAAGCTCAAGATCTACACGGTCTCCCAGATGCTGACCCTGCGCTACGGCAGCCGGGCCACCCAGACCTCGGGGATCGTCATGCTCGCCTACACGCTGATGCTCTGCGCCACCTCCACGGGCGCGTACGCCACGATCTTCGTCGTCCTCTTCGGCTGGGACCGCGCGCTGGCCATCGCCATCGGCGGCGCAATCGTCCTGGTCTACTCGACCATCGGCGGCATGTGGTCCATCACCCTGGCCGACCAGGTGCAGTTCGTGATCAAGACGGTCGGCATCTTCCTGCTGATGCTGCCGTTCACGCTCAACGCCGCCGGCGGCCTCGACGGCATCCGCAGCCGCGTGGACGCCAGCTTCTTCCAGATCGACGGCATCGGCGTCCAGACGATCATCACCTACTTCGTCGTTTACACCCTCGGCCTGCTGATCGGCCAGGACATCTGGCAGCGCGTGTTCACCGCCAAGACCCCCACGGTCGCGCGCTGGGGCGGCGCGACGGCCGGCGTCTACTGCATCCTCTACGGTGCCGCCGGCGCCCTGATCGGCCTGGGAGCCCGGGTCGCCCTGCCCGACATCGACGTCAAGGCCCTCGGCAAGGACGTGGTCTACGCCGAGGTCGCCACCAACCTGCTGCCGATCGGCATCGGCGGCCTGGTGCTCGCCGCGGCCGTTGCCGCGATGATGTCCACCGCTTCCGGCGCCCTGATCGCCGCCGCGACCGTGGCCCGCGCCGACGTCCTGCCTTTCGTCGCCGGCTGGTTCGGCAAGAACATCAACACCGACGACACGGACAACCCGGAGCACGACGTCAAGGCCAACCGTTTGTGGGTGCTGGGCCTGGGCGTCGTGGCGATCGTGATCGCCATCATCACCAAGGACGTCGTCGCGGCGCTCACCATCGCCTACGACATCCTCGTGGGCGGCCTGCTGGTCGCGATCCTTGGCGGCCTGGTGTGGAAGCGCGGCACCGGCGTTGCCGCCGCGGCTTCCATGGCAGTCGGGTCGGTCCTGACCCTCGGCACCATGATCGTGCTGGAGATCAACGCCGAGGTCCCGCTGGACGGCATCTACGCCAACGAACCGATCTACTACGGCCTGCTGGCCTCCGCAGTGGTCTACGTCGCCGTATCACTGCTGACCAAGCCGACGGATCCCGCGGTGATGAAGAACTGGCACGACCGTGTTGCCGGCGACGCCACCGAGGAGCAGGAAGAAGTCCCGGCGCTGAGCCACTAGGCCCATGCCCGGCCCGGGAAAACGGGCCAGGCAGCACCGGCTCTCATGACGACGACGGCGGTGCCTCCCACGCGGGGAGGCACCGCCGTCGTGCTGTCCGGATTGTTCCTGAAACAGCCTGTCTGAGGCGGTGCCGTCTACTCTTCTTCCTCGGCTTCACGGAACTCGTCCGTATCGGCGGGCACTATCGGTTGCTCGTCTCCGAGGAAATCCTCCGCGTCGAGCGGGACGTTCCGGTCGGCTTCTTCGAGCAGCTCCTCGTCCACGGTCTCCGCGTCGCCGACCGGGGCGTCCTCGGCAAAGTCGTAGGCAGGATCAGACTCGACGGAGTCCCTGGCCGGCTGGGCGGCCTGTGGTCCGGTGTTGTCCATGGTGCGACCTCCGTGCGCTCGGGCTGCGGCAGTGGTGTTGACGCCGCCCGGGCCCGCAGCCTGACGCCCGGAAACCGGCCGGACGGGCCTGCCGAAGAACCCGCCCTGACCCTTATTCGAACACCGCAGGCGGTGGGGGTCAAGGGCCGTCCTGCCCGGACGCCGCCGGGCAGTAAGCGTGCTTACTTTACGGCGTACCGAAACTTTCCACTGAGGATTGCCAGCCGAAAATCCGCGGAATTGCGGGGTACGCTGGAGTCGCAATGGGGCCGAATCATGCCCTATCAAGCCCAGGAGTTTACGTGTCTCAGCACGCCCCATCTGACCCAAACCATTCTGCCCCAGGCCCCGCCGCGGGTTCCCCGTCGTACCCGGCGGCAAGCCCCGCCGCAAGTCCCACGGCAAGTCCCGCCGCCTCCACGGCGGACATCAAGCGCTGGCGGCAGTACCTCGCGGACGAACGCGCCGAGGCCTCCGTCTACCGCGACCTCGCGCAGAACCGCAGCGGCGAGGAACGCGACATCCTGCTCGCCCTGGCCGAAGCCGAGGGACGCCATGAGGCGCACTGGCTGCAGCTCCTCGGCGAGCATGCCGGCCGGCCGCGCCCGGCCTCGCTCCGCAGCCAGTTCCTCGGCTTCCTGGCCCGCCATTTCGGCTCCGTGTTTGTCCTGGCCCTGGCGCAGCGCGCCGAGAGCCGCTCCCCGTACGCCAACGACCCCAACGCCACGCCGGCCATGGTCGCCGACGAGCAGATTCACGAGGAAGTGGTCCGCGGGCTGGCCACGCGCGGCCGCAACCGCCTCGCCGGGAGCTTCCGCGCCGCGGTGTTCGGCGCCAACGACGGGCTGGTCAGCAACCTGTCCCTCGTCATGGGCATGGCCGCCTCCGGCGTGGGCAGCTCCGTGGTCCTGCTCAGCGGTGTGGCCGGCCTGTTGGCCGGGGCCCTGTCGATGGGAGCCGGCGAGTTCATCTCCGTGCGGTCCCAGCGTGAGCTGCTGGCCGCGACCCGCCCCACCCAGATCACGCTCGCGGCGGCGCCGTCGCTGGACATCGAACACAACGAACTCCTGCTCGTTTACCTGGCCCGCGGCATGTCCCGCGAGGCGGCCGAGCACCGCGTCGCCGAGCGGATGGGGCTGCTGGACTGCGACTGCGATCCGAGCCTTTCGCTGCGGCCGGAGCTTCCCGAGACCGAGGACCAGCACGAGGCAGTGGGCACAGCGTGGAGCGCCGCGGCGTCGAGCTTCTGCTTCTTCGCCTCCGGCGCGATCGTGCCGATCATCCCGTTCCTGCTGGGCATGACCGGGATCGCCGCCCTCGTGGTGTCCGCTGCCCTGGTGGGGATCGCGCTCCTGCTGACCGGCGGCGTCGTCGGTCTGCTCTCCGGCACCTCCCCTGCCAGCCGCGCATTCCGCCAGCTCGCCATCGGCATGGGCGCGGCCGCCGTTACTTATCTTCTGGGCATGGTGTTCGGCGCGGTGGTCGCCTAGTGGACGATCCCGGGCTCCGGGACCGCACCCCGCGGCACAGCCGCGCCCGCAGCGCCGTCAGGGTGGTCCGTAACCTTGCGGCCGTCGTCCTGATCGCCGGAGCGGCCTTCCTGTCGGCCGGACTCGTGTACGGCGATCCGCGTTTTGTTGGTCTGTTCGAGTTCAACGGCGGAGCCGACGCCAAGCCGGCCAGCGCCCCGGCGAGCCACCCCACGGCCAGTCCGGCGGGGCGGAAGGCCGGAATCCCCGCAGACGGATCGCAAATGGCCGTTCCCCCGCCGGGATTCGAAGAGCAGGACCAGCCGCTGGGACAGCCGCAGACGCCGCCGTCCGCCAGCAAGTCCTATAAGTTCCTGGCCACCAACGCCGACGGCGGCCCGGTGGGCTACTCCCCCTGCCGGCCCCTGCACTACGTGGTCAACTCCGCCCTGGCCCCCAAGGATGCCGGGCCGCTGGTGGAAAACGCGATCAAGACCATCTCCGAAGCGACCGGAATCAGGTTCGTCAACGACGGCCCCACGACGGAGGCCCCGTCCCAGTCCCGCGCTCCGTACCAAAAGGCGAGATACGGCGAGCGCTGGGCTCCCCTGCTGATCGCCTGGACCACTCCGGAACAGGCGCCACAGCTCAAGGGTGCCGTGATCGGCACCGGCGGCAGCACCCACTTCAGCTTCGGTGACGGCCCCAAGAGCTTCGTCACCGGCAGCCTGGAACTGGACGCACCGCAAATCACCGAGGACCTGGACCGCGGGGACAACTCGGCTTATGCCACGGCCGTGATCCTGCACGAGCTGGGCCACGTGATGGGCCTGGAACATGTGGAAGACCCCACGCAGCTGATGTACCCCGAGATCGGCGCGCCGGACGGGCTGGCCGCCGGGGACCTGAACGGCCTCTACGAGCTGGGCCACGCCCCCTGCCGCAAGGACCTCTAGGGCCTTCAGGACGGCCCTTGGGCGCCGCGGACTCCTAGCGCTCCAGCACCGCGAGGGCTTCGTCCACCGTGTCCACCAGGAAAATCCGGTTTTCCATCCGCCGTCCCGCGGCAAGGCTCTGCAGCAGGGGCCAGGCCGGGAACCTGCGCAGCCAGTGCTCCTTGCCCACCAGCACCATGGGCGTGATGGTCTCCGGGGCGCCGTAGTAGTTTTCGCAGGCGTCCTGGAAGATCTCCTGCACGGTGCCGCCGGATCCCGGCAGGAAGATGATCCCGCCGTTGCACAGCTCGAGCAGGACGGCCTCGCGGATGGCGTTGGCGAAGTACTTGGCGATGTGCGTGGCGAAGAAGTTGGGCGGCTCGTGGCCGTAGAACCAGGTGGGAATGCCCAGCGACGGCGTGCCGTCCGGATGGCGTTCGACGACGGCGGCCGCCGCCCGCGCCCACGCCGACACCGACGGCCGGAAGCCGGGCACGACGGCGAGGTCAGTCAGCGCCTGCTGGAAATCCGTTTCGTCCGCAACGCTGAGATAGGCGCCCAGGTTGGCGGCCTCCATGGTGCCCGGGCCGCCGCCGGTGGCGACCACCCTGCCGTTGCGCGCCAGCAGGCGGCCCAGCAGCGCCGCCTCGGTGAAGCCGGCCGAGCCGCGGCTGGCGGCATGGCCACCCATGACGCCCACCATGGTTCGGCCAAGGCACAGCTCCGACCGGGTCAACTCCTCGAGCGCATCACCGATCGAGTGGTCGTGGAGGGCCGCCGCGAGCGTCGCGTCCAGGCGGTGCCGCTGGCCCGGGCGGATGCTCCACTGGTAGACCCTGGCGTCCAGGGTGTCCTCGTAGCGGGTCTCCGCAACTCCCGCGTAGAGCTCCTGCGGCGTGTAGAGCCGGCCGCGGTAGGGGTTGAACGGGACCTTTTCCAGCTTGGGAAAGATCAGGGCGCCGCGGCCGCGCAGTGAATCTTCCACGCCGTCATCGAAGGTGCAGCCCAGGAAGATGGCACCCTGCGCGTCGAGGGACTCCAGCGGCTCCCGGCGGCCACGCAGGTCCAGTGACTGGACGTGCCAGCCGTGCATGGACCGCGCGCCTGCCGCGACCAGCCGGTCGAAGCTGCCGACGCTTTCGACCTCAAGGGTGCGCGGACTCGGATGCAGGCTGCGGGCGGCGCTCATCCGGCGGGCCTAGTGAAGCTGGTCCGGGGCGGGTCCGGCCCCTGCTGCGGCTTCCGAGGTCATGTAGGCATCGAGCTTGGCGAGGGTCTGCTCGATGTTGGCCGGGTGGCGGCGGGGGTAGCCGGCCAAGCGGAGGAGGATCCTGGCCCGCACTTCCCGCGCGTCCCACTGCTCGGTGACCAGGGTGCCCGGATTTCCGGCGGCGTCAGCAATCGGATTCAGCAGGTAGCGCCAGACGTGGCCGCCGAAGTGCCGCCACGCGATCCGCCGGCCCTCCTCGAACTCGCAGACCGTGTTGAGGATCTTGTAGTCCAGCTTGATATTCATTTCCATGCCGAACTTCGCGCCGAGGGCCAGCCGTTCGGGACCGCGCGGCTGGGCACCCTTCACGGTGCCCGAGCCGTCGATGACGCTGTGCAGTGCGGGTGTGGCGAGCACTTCGAAGATGGCTTCCGGAGCGGCCGCGATGAAGCGGCTGCGGGACACGAGATATCTGTTGGTCATCCGGCAATCCTAGCCCTGCGTTGTGATGCGGAACCGGTGGTGCAAAATGAGTCATGCAGATTCCAGCACGGCCCTTCGGCGGCCGCCCCCGCATCGGCCTTCCCGTCCGGCTCAGCAGTTCCCTGGACCCCGATCCGCGGGTGGCCGAGGCCAACGCGCTCTTTGACTACGTCGTTGAGCTGGTGCGCGAGGGTGGCGGCGAGCCCGTGCCGCTGACCGGCGCCGAGGGACTGGCCGGGCTCGACGGCGTCGTGCTTCCGGGCGGCGGCGACCTGGACCCCGGGCTCTACGGGGAGGAGGACGGCGGAACCTGCTACGACGTCAACCCGGAGCAGGACCAGCTGGACCTCGCGGTGGCCCGGCAGTCCATCGACGCCGGACTGCCGGTGCTGGGCATCTGCCGCGGGCACCAACTCCTGAATGTGCTCTACGGCGGAACCCTGATCCAGGACATGGACCCGGGCGTCGTGGCGCACCGGGAGCCGGATCCCGTCCATGGCTCGGGCCCCTGGGCCTGGCACGAGGTCGGGATCGCCGGAGGCTCGAAGGTGGCCGGGCTGTACGGCAGCACCGGACCCGCCACGGGATCCGGCGCTGCAGCCGCAGTCACGGTCAAGATTGCCTCCGGCCACCACCAGGCCGTGGCCCGCGTGGCCGAGGGACTTGTCGTGACCGCGGTGGCCGACGACGGGACAGTGGAGGCCTTGGAAGACCCGAAGCGCTGGGTGGCCTCGGTGCAGTGGCATCCGGAGGCCCTGGAACTTCCCGCCGCGGAACGGCAGGCCCCGTTCCGCGCCTTCGTGGAGCTCTGCCGGAGCCGTGCGGCGGCCGCTAGCTAGAGCCGCTGCAGCTCGGCGTCGTGCCGCGCGTCCTCGGTCTCGCTGGCAGCCGGCCCGTCCACGGCCGCCGCGAGCCGTCCGGCGTCGTCCTTAGCGGCACCCTTCCCGGCGCCCTTTTTGGCAGCAACGGCGGCGAACGCCATCACCACCAGGCCCAGCAGGGTGATTCCGGCGCCGGCCCAGATCGGCGAGGTGTAGCCGAGTCCGGCGGTGATGGTCACGCCACCCATCCACGCACCCAGGGCATTGCCGACGTTGAAGGCGCCGATGTTGGCGCCGGAGGCCAGGGTGGGCGCGCTGTCGGCGTACTTCATGACGCGCATCTGCAGACCGGGCACGGTGGCGAAGCCGAAGCCGCCCAGCAGCACCATGGAGGCGATGGTCATCGGCTGGTTGGCCGAGGTGAGGGCGAAGACGACGAGCACCACGACGAGGGCGGCCAGCACCACGAGCAGGGTGCGGTCCACGTTACGGTCCGCTGCCTTGCCGCCGACGGTGTTGCCGATGAAGAGGCCCACGCCGAAGATGATCAGCAGCCACGGCACGGTGGCCGCTGAGAAGCCGGTGACCTCGGTGAGGGTGAACGCAATGTAGGTGAAGGCGCCGAACATGCCGCCGTAGCCGAGGATGGTCACGAAGATGGACAGCCAGACCTGGCCGGAGCGGAAGGCCCGGAGTTCGCCCCGCAGTCCGCCAGCAGCAGCCTCCCCCGCGCCGGTCCTGGGAACCAGGGTGAGGATTCCCACGAGGGCCAGTACGCCGATGCCGGTGATGGCCCAGAACGTGGATCGCCAGCCGGCGGCCTGGCCGAGCATGGTGCCAAAGGGCACGCCCAGGACGTTGGCCGCCGTCAGCCCGGTGAACATGATGGCGATGGCGCCGGCCTTCTTGGTGGGGGCGACCATGCCGGCGGCCACCACCGCACCGATCCCGAAAAACGCGCCGTGGGCCAGGGCGGCAATGATCCGGCCGACCATCATCAGGGCGTAGTCGGGCGCGACCGCGGAGACGAGGTTGCCCGCGATGAACAGCACCATGAGCACCGCAAGGACAGGCTTGCGTTCGAAGCGCGTCACTGCGGCCGTCAGGACCAACGCTCCGACGACGACGGCGAGCGCGTAGCCGGAGATCAGCCATCCGGCGGTAGCCTCGGTGACGCGGAAGTCTGCGGCCACTTGGGGCAGCAGGCCCATGATGACGAACTCGGTGAGTCCGATTCCGAACCCGCCGAGGGCGAGTGCTATCAGGCCGATAGGCATGGATGAGCTCCTTCAAAACTGTACGGGGGGATTTGCGAAGCGTAAGCTATTAGTTGCAGACGCGTTATTTATTGTTGCACACGCAACTATAGCGCGCAAGCAACTACTTTGTGAGCTGCCCGCTCTCCGCTGTTCGGAGCGCGGCTGTCCGAGTTGGAAGGGAGCACAACAGATGGGCATCAAGGACGACGCCGTCGAGGTCCGGGCGCAAGGCTGGCGGACCCTCGCGGCGCTGCACGGGCTGATCGAAGCGGAGCTGGAGCGTTCGCTGCAGGGCGAGGCGCAGCTCTCGGTGGTGGAGTACACGGTGCTGGACGCGCTGAGCCGGCAGGACGGCTGGCACATGCGGATGCAGCAGCTTGCCCGGGCCACGGCCCTGAGCCCCAGCGCCACCACCCGTCTGGTCAACCGGCTCGAGGAGCGGGGCCTGCTGACCCGGATCCTGTGCGCGGACGACCGCCGCGGGATCTACACCGAACTCACGCCCAGCGGGATCGAGCTACTGGAGCAGGCGCGGCCGGTTCACGACCACACGCTGGAGCGCGCCCTGGCCCAGGCGCAGGAGGTTCCGGAGCTCGCCCCGCTGGTGGACGCGCTCCCCCGCTTGCACGCGGGAGTCTAGGCGGCCGGCGCCGGACGGATCCTTCAGGTCCTCGAGCTAGCGGGGCTCGTCACGCGCACGCGGGACGCCCAGCGCCGGCCCGTCCACCTGAACCCCGCACGGCTGGAGGCGCTCACCGCATGGATCGACCAGTACCGGCTGGTCCGCGAGGAGCAGTTCCGCAGCCTCGACGCCGTGCTCCAATCCCAGGCCGCCGCGCGCGGCACCCAGGCAAAGGACTCATCATGAGCAACGCCCTGAAACTCACGGTTCCGGAAGGACTGCCCTTCATCGACTTCGAGCGGGAGTTCGACTTTCCCGTGGCGGACGTCTTCCGGGCCCACAAGGAACCCGAACTCGTCGCCCAGTGGCTCGGCCCCCGGCGGATGACCATGGATGTGGACCACTACGACTTCAGCACCGGCGGCAGCTACCGCTACACGCACACGGGGCCCGACGGCGTCGCCCACCGGTTCAGCGGCGTCTTCCACACCGTCCGGGAGAACGACTTCGCGATCCAGACCTTCGAATACGGCGGCTACCCGGACGTGGTGAGCATCGAGTTCCTCACCTTCCGGGACCTCGGCGGCGGCCGCACCCGGCTGACCGCGCGCGCCGTCTACCCCAGCATGGAAGCCCGTGACGGCATGGCGCAGCCCGGGATGGAAGACGGCCTGACCGAAGGCTACGAGCGGCTCGAGGAGCTGCTGGCCGGCGCGAAGGTCTGAAGCGCTTCGTCCAGCACCCGGCCGAAGTTCGCGGCGTCGTGCGCAAAGCGGCCCAGGAATAGTCCGTCGGCCGCCGCCAGCTGCGGCAGCAGCCCGGGCCCGGCGCTCCCGCCGTAAATGATGGGACAGGCCGCGCCGAGCCCCTGGCGGATCAGCCGCACCACCGCGTTGACGTACGCAGGTGCGGCGGGCTGGTCCGCCCCGATCGCCCAGACCGGTTCGTAGGCCAGGACCAGGCGGGACGTCAACGACTCGTCGCCCCCGGTCGCGGACCGGAGCTGGCGCAAACAGAAGGCCGCAGCCTCCTCGGGGCCCAGCGTGGCGGGTTCGCCGATGCAGAGCAGCGGCGTGAGCCCGGCGTCGACGGCGGCCCCGACCTTGCGGGCCACGAGGTCGTCGTCCTCGCAGAACAGTGCCCGGCGCTCCGCGTGGCCGATCTCCACCAGCGAGACGCCGAGCTCGGCCAGCATGCCCGGGCTGACCTCCCCGGTCAGCGGCCCGTCCCCCCAGGCGCAGTTCTGTGCGCCAAGGAGCACGGGCGAGCCGGCCAGGATTTTCCCGGCCTCGGCCAGGACCGGGAAGGACGGGATGACGAACACCCGGACGTCCCGGCCCGCGGCCAGGGCGGGACGGGCGTCCACCACGGCGCGCACCTCCGAGAGCCAGCGCAGGCTTTCCTGGTAACCCAGATACATCTTGGTGCTGACACCGATGTGCAGGGGCGTGGCGCTGGTGCCGGAGGTGCGGCTCATGGGTCTCCTTTAGGTGGGGCTGGGCAACCGGACCGGATCTAGTCCAGCAGCTCGTCCGCCTTGTTGCTGAACCGCCGGGTGGCGAACATCATCGCCGCCGCCACGAAGGGCAGCACACCCAGGGCGTAGACGCCCATCGAACCCGTGGGCGAATGCGTGGCCTCGTTCACCGCCGTCCGCAGGATCGGGGCGACGAAGCCGCCCAGGTTGCCCAGCGAGTTGATCAGGCCGATGCCCGCCGCCGCGGCGGAGCCGGCGAGGAACGCCGTCGGGTAGGACCACACGACCGGGCCCACGGCGAGGAAGCTGCAGACCGCCAGGGTTATGAAGATCATGCCGAGCACCGGCTGGTGATTGGTTCCGGCCCAGGCCGAGCCGAAGATGCACAGGCCGGTGGAGAGGAACAGGATGGTGCCGAACTTCCGCCGCTTGGCCACGGTGTTGGCCGCCCGGCCGATGAAGTAGCAGGAGAAGATGCCGAAGAACCAGGGCACGGCGATCAGCAGGCCGACGGCGAGGCCCACCTTCTGCCCGGTCAGGGACGAGACCTGCTGCGGCAGGAAGAACGTCACACCGTAGACCGCGATCTGCAGGCAGAAGTAGATCGCGGTGAAGTACCAGACGCGGCCGTTGCGCATCGCGGCGAGGATGCCGCGGGGGCCGTGCTCGTCCTTGATGTTGTCCTCCAGCGCCATGACTTCCTTGAGCGCGAACTTCTCCTCGCCGCTGAGGAACTTGGCCTTTTCCGGACCGTTGATCAGGAAGAAGAAGGCCGCGATGCCTGCCAGGACGGCGAGCAGGCCCTCGACAAAGAACATGACCTGCCAGCCGCGCAGGCCCGGCACCTGGTCACCGATGTTGATCAGCCAGCCGGAGAGCGGGTTGCCGATCATCTGGGAGAACGGCTGCGCCAGGTAGAAGATGGCGAACATCTGCACGCGCACCTTGTTGGGGAACCATTCGGCGAGATACATGATCACGCCCGGGAAGAGCCCGGCCTCGGTGACGCCGAGGAGGAAGCGCAGGATCACAAACGAGGTCTCGCCCTGCACGAAGGCGAAGCAGGCCGAGACAATGCCCCAGGTGATCGCGATCCTGGCCAGCCAGATCTTGGCGCCCACCTTCTTGAGCAGCAGGTTGCTGGGAATCTCGAAGATCGCGTAGCCGATGAAGAAGATGCCGGCACCAAGGGCGAAGGCCGCGGCGGACACGCCCTTGTCTGCGCCCAGGGCGGCCTCGGCGAAGCCGACATTGGTCCGGTCCAGGAACGAAACGACGTACAGAATGACCAGCATCGGCATCAGCCGGCGGGCCGCCTTGGAGATCGCGGACTTCAGGACCGGACGGGCCAGAAGCTCCTTGGATGTAGCGGTGGTTACGGACACAGCACTCTCCTTCGAGTGATGAGGTGGGGTGGTTCCCCCGCGGGCCGGCGGCCCGCGGTTTCTGCTGGCTCCCGCGGTCGGGAGCCGTCAGTGCATGTACAGGCCGCCGTCGACGTTGAGCGTTTGGCCGGAGATGTAACCTGCGTCCTCGCCGATCAGGAAGTGGATCGCGGCCGCAATGTCGCGGGTGCTGCCCACGCGGTTCACCACCAGGTCCTTGACGAGCTCATCCTTGCGTTCCTCGCTGAGCGTCCCGCCCATGATGTCGGTGTCGATCGGACCGGGTGAGATGGCGTTGACGGTGATGTCGTACTCGCCCAGTTCGCGGGCGGTGGCGCGGGTTAGGCCGATGACGCCGGCCTTCGCCACGGAGTACGGGGTTTTGCTGAAGGTTCCGCCGCCGCGCTGGGCGGAGACAGAGGAGATGTTGACGATCCGGCCGAGCCGGTGCTTGACCATCGATTCGGCCGCGCGGCGGGTGGCGTAGTGCACGCCGTTCATGTTGATGTTGAGCACCCGGTCCCACTCGGCGGCATCGAGTTCGAGGTAGGGCACCGGGGAACTGACGCCGGCGATGTTCGCCAGGGCGACGAGCTGCGGCAGTTCGGCCTCGATCTCGTCGATCGCGGCGCGGACCGAGGCCTCGTCGCCAATATTGGCGCCGGCGCCGTGGGCTTTCACGCCGTGCTTTTCCGCCAGTTCCTTGGCCAGGGCCTTGCTGGCGGCGTCGTCCAGGTCGATCACGCCGATGTTCCAGCCGCGCTCGGCGAGGTAGTCCGCCGTGGCCCGGCCGATGCCGCGCTCGGAGACGGCGCCGGTCACGATCACGGTGCGGTCTGTGGGGAATGAGGTCATGGAAGTCTCCTTGAGAAGTTAGGGTGCAGCGGTTGTCAGCCGAGGCGGTTGTCAGCCGAGGGGCGCGGGGCCCAGTTCCTCGATGAGCTTCTGCATGGCGACGTAGGCCTTGTTCCGGTAGGCCACCAGGGCGGCGGTCCGTTCGGCGGGAACGTTTAGGAAGCCGGAGCCGGTCTTGGTTCCGAGCTGGCCGGCGTTGACCTTTTCCTGGAGGATCTGCGGCGTGGCAAACCGCTCGGGGAAGCCGGTCTGCAGTGACTTGTAGCAGAACGCGTACACGTCGAGCCCGGCCATGTCCGCGATCGCGAACGGCCCGAAGAACGGCAGCCGGAAGCCGAAGGTGGTGCGGACCATGGTGTCCACATCCTCGGCCGTGGCGATGCCTTCCTCCACGACCTGCGCGGCCTCGTGGAAGAGGGCGTACTGCAGCCGGTTGAGCACGAAGCCGGTGACATCCTTGACGGTCGCGGTTTCCTTGCCGGTCTCCCCCACGATCGCGCGTGCGGCTTCCACGGTGGCCTCGGAGGTGCCCGCGTGCGGGATGACTTCCACGCCCGGGATGAACGGCGCCGGGTTGGAGAAGTGGACGCCCAGGAAGCGCTCCGGGTTCACCACGACTTCGGCGAGCTTCGCGATGGAGATGGTGGAGGTATTGGAGCCGATGATGGCGTCCGGCCGGGCGGCGGCACTGATCCGGCCCAGGGTGCCGTGCTTGATCTCCAGGACCTCGGGTACGGCTTCTTCGATGTATTCGGCGTCCGCGACGGCCTCTTCGATGTCCTTCGCGGCCCAGAGGTTTTCCTTGAGCCGTTCGGTGGAGCCGGCCGGGAACAGGCCTGCCGCGACGAACTCGTCGGATTCCTTGAGCAGCCGCTCGTAGTTGCTTTGGGCGATCTCGGCGGAGACGTCGGCGAGGGCGACGCGGGCTCCCGCGAGGGCCAGTACCTGCGCGATTCCGCCGCCCATGTAGCCGGAACCGACGACGGCGATGTTACGAGGGGTCATGTGGTTTCAAGTCCTTCCGGGGCTCCTTCATAGGAGTGGATTGCGTCCACCTTGGCCGCGGATGCGGAGGTGTCGTCGAAGCGGTGGCCCAGCCATTCGCCGACGAGTTTCTTCGCCAGTTCCAGGCCGATCACGCGCTGGCCCATGGTCAGCACCTGGGCGTTGTTGGACAGCACGGAGCGTTCCACGGAGTAGCTGTCGTGCGCGGTGACGGCACGGATGCCGGGGACTTTGTTGGCCGAGATGGCCACGCCCAGTCCGGTGCCGCAGATCAACAGGGCCCGGTCGGCCTCGCCGGCGGCGACCTTGCGGGCCGCGGCGACGGCCAGGTGCGGGTAGGCGGTGCTGTCGTCCGGTCCGACGCCGACGTCTTCCACGGACGCGACCCGGGGGTCGGCCTCGAGCAGTTCGCGCAGGGCGTTCTTGTATTCGACGCCGGCTTCATCGTTGCCGACGACGATCCGCCAGCCGGGCTGGGGGTCGGTGGTGCTGTGACTTTGTGTCTCGTGTGACAAGGAAATTCTCCTTCAGCTGCGTTCGATGGAGGCTGCGTAGTCGGCCACCCGGCCGGCGATCAGGCCAAAAGACACGGCGCCGGGGTCCGGGTGGCCCAGGCTCTTCTCGGCCAGCGGCCGTGCCCGGCCCTTCCTGGGGCTGAGCGCCGCGGTGGCTTCGGCGGCCTGGGCGGCCGCGTCGGCCGCGGTCCGCAGGCTGCGGGCCACGCCGTCGCCGTCGTCGATTGCCCGGTTGAAGACGTCGGCGAAGGGAAGCAGCGCGTCCACCATCGTCTTGTCTCCGGCTTCGGCCTTGCCGAGGGTGATGATGGCGTCCCGGAGGGCGTCGACGGCGGCGGCCGCGTCCGCCGCCGTGTAGGTGTCCTTGCTGCCAAGGGCCCGGCCGACGGCGGTGACCGCGGCGCCCCAGAGCGCTCCGGAGGTGCCTCCGGCGCGTTCGGCCCACTGCTCTCCGGCCGCCGCGAGGAGTTCCTCCAGCCCGGCACCGGCCGCGTGCGATTGTTCGGCCGCTGCGACGGCGGCGTCCACGCCGCGGCGCATGCCGATGCCGTGGTCGCCGTCGCCGGCGATCGCGTCGAGTTTGCCGAGGGCTTCCTCGTGTTCGACGACGACCGACTGGGCCACCTTGAGCACGCCGACGGCGGTGGCGGCCAGCGAGGTCGACGCCGCCGTGGCAGCCAGCGCGGGCGCTGCTTCGGCGTCGGCCTGTGCGGAAACGGTCCGGGCCCGGCGCGGAGCCAGGTTGCCCTTGCGGAAGGCGGGGGTGTCGGCCGGCGCGGACCAGAACTTCTCCAGCTCCGGATCCAGCCAGAACAGCGTCAGCGACAGCCCGGACATGTCCAGGCTGGTGACGAGCTCGCCGCATTCCGGTTCAACGATTTCAAGTCCGGCGGCGGTCAACAGGGCCTCGATCTTGCCGAACAGCACGAACAGCTCGTCGTACTTGACCGTGCCGAGGCCGTTGAGGATCGGCACCACGCGGCGGCCCGCGGTTTCCGGCTTGTCCTTGAGCAGTCCGTCCACCAGCAGTGCTGCCAGTTCGCTGGCCGTCGGCAGCGGCTGTTCGGAGATGCCGGGTTCACCGTGGATGCCGAGGCCCACGGACATCATGCCCTCGGGCACCGTGAACAGCGGCTCCGCGGCGCCGGGAAGGGTGCAGCCGGCGAAGGCGACGCCCAGCGAGCGGGTGTGGTGGTTGGCCTTGACCGCCAGCCGCTCCACCTCGTCCAGGTCCAGCCCGGCCTCGGCGGCGGCGCCGGCAACCTTGAAGACCGTCAGGTCCCCGGCAATGCCGCGGCGCTTGCCGATCTCCTCGAGCGGGGCGCTGGCAATATCGTCGGTCACCAGCACGGTGCGGGTCTCGATGCCCTCGGCGTTGAGCTTGTCCTGCGCCTGGCCGAAGTGCAGCACGTCCCCGGCGTAGTTGCCGTAGCTGAGGAGCACACCGCCTCCGGACTCCGCGGCCTTGACGACGCGGTAGACCTGGCCCGCGGAGGGCGAGGCGAACATGTTTCCGCAGGCGCTGCCCGCGGCCAGGCCGGCGCCTACGAGGCCGGCGAAGGCCGGGTAGTGCCCGGATCCCCCGCCAATCACGAGGGCGACCTGGCCGGCCGGCGTCTCGGTGGAGCGGACCACGCCGCCATCCACCCGTGCCACGTACTGGCGGTGGGCGGCGGCGAAGCCGTCGAGGGCGTCGTCCGCGAAGCTTGCGGGATCGTCAAATATCTTGGTCATGATTCCTCGTTGAACCGGTTGGAGCGGCTGGATCAGACGGCGGGCCGTGGGGCGCCGCCGGCTTAGAGTGCGGGGACGGCCACCGGGAGCTGCCGGCCCTGGGACACCAGGGACGTGCCGAGGGCGTACCCGTCGCGCTTGGGCAGGACCTGGCGGCGCAGGTAGTCCTGGTTGGCGGCGGTGACGCTGAGGCCGTCCCCGCCGTAGTGCTCGGTGCAGATGATCCCCTGGAAGCCGACGGAGATGGCGAACTGGAAGGCCTCGCGGTAGCTGATCAGGCCGGATTCCATCGGTGCGGGTATGGCGACGTACTGGTCCTTCGCCCGGTTTTCGTCGCGGATGTAGTTCTTGACGTGCCAGTAGTTGGCGTACGGCAGCGTCTTGTGGACCATTTCCCGCCAGTCCTCGATGGGCCGGTGCAGGCGGATCAGGTTGCCGATGTCCGGGTTGAGTCCGACATTGGGCAGGCCGATGTCCTGGACCAGTTGTACCGACGAGTCGGCGGTCCCGAGGTAGGTGTCCTCATACATCTCCAGGGAGACCAGGAGCCCGAGCTCGGCCGCGTGCCGGCCGACTTCGCGGATCCGGGTGACGGCCTTCTGCCAGGTTTCCTTGTCCCCCACCGGGTCCTGGTGGCCTTCGACGGTCCAGAACCAGAGCTGTTCGCGCTGGGTGGGGGTCAGGGCCTGGTGCAGGCCGATCGAGACGACCTCGCAGCCCAGCTGCGCGGCGGCGTCGAGGGTGCGGTGGGTGTAGGCCAGGTTGTCTTCCCAGTTGGCCTCGTCGATCACGCTGCGGCGGATGGCCGAGATGGCCGGGAGACCGATTCCGGCGTGACCGGCGGCGTCCGTGAGTTCATCCAGCCGGGCCGGGCTGAGGTCCCCCGGGCGCACCCAGCTGTCGGTCAGGTCGGCGTTGGCGAAGCCCGCGTCAGCGACTTCCTCGAACACGCGCTGCCACTCGGCGGCGGGGGCATCCTGGACGGAGGTTCCGTCGGGTCGGACGCCCGGGAACTGCAGCAGGGCCGCGGTGATGGGCCAGTTTTCGGCGGTGTACGACATTGTCACTCCAAATCTTGAATCACATTTCCTATAGGATTCACCCGATAGGAAAGCTTGTCAAGGGTTTTTCATGGAGTGAACCGCGGGCCGACTTGGACGCCGGGGCCTGGTGGCGGGCAGCGGAACTTGCCGCTGCCGGGCATTGCTGCCGGGTTCTGGCCTAGCTGCGCACTTCGCTGTCGTGTACTTCGCTGTCGTGCTGCGAGCGCTGCTTGACGCCTTCGATGTGCGCGATCATCTTCTGGCGCGCGAGCTCAGGGTCGCCGGCCTCGAAGGCCTGCAGGATCTCGGTGTGCTCCGCGATCGCGAAGTCGGCGTCGGTGACGCCGAGGCCGCCGAAGAAGCGGAAGCGCTGCACCTGGCCACCCAGCGCGTTGTACGCGGAGAGCAGGAACTGGTTGTCCGCGGACTCCGCGATGAGCCGGTGGAACCGTTCGTCGGCCTCCCAGTAGGCGCGGAACTCGGAAAAGGATGGCCCCCGGGGCGCCGCTTTGAGGTCGTCGATGGCCTGCGCCAGCTGGGCGGTGAGCTCGGCATCGGCGTGGCTGCAGGCCATGAAGGCGTTGGCCGGTTCGATCACCAGGCGGGCGTCCATCAGGTCCGCCAGCTCGTCCGCGGTGAAGAGCGGCGCCACCCGGTAGCCGCGCAGGGCGGTCCGGCGCACCATGCCGGTGGCTTCCAGCCGGGCCAGCGCCTCGCGCACGGGCGTCGGCGAGACGTCCAGCTCACGGGCCATCCCGTCGATGCTGACGGGCGTGCCGGCTTCGAGCCGGCCGTCCATCAAGGCGATGAGAAGCGCTTCGTAGACGTGGTCGGCGAGGACCTGCCTGCTGACGCCGCGTGAGGCCGGATCCTTGATTGCCATACTGGAATCCTATAGCCGCCCCGCGCCGACGGGCGTAGCGGCGGACGCTGCAGGCCCCGCCTCGCAACGGCGCAACTTAGAAAGCATGCTTATATTGTGATGATCGGGGGCGGCCGCGTTCACTGGTGACGGAGTCGCCTCCCGGGGCGCTGGGCCGCTGCGCCCCGCAGGCGCTGGTGCCCTCGTGATGGAAGAATTGGAAGGTGGAATTAGATGCCCACATGGGTGCAGGCCCTGTTATGGGGAACCGTGGCGGGCGCAGCGCTGGTCCTGGGTTCGGCCATTGCCTGGAAGTGGACCATCGCTCCGAAAATCGTCTCCTCCATCATGTCCTTCGGCGCCGGAGTCCTCATCTCCGCCTTGTCGTTTGACCTTGTCGATGAAGCCGAACGGGGCGGCGGTCTCTGGCCGACCGTGGCGGGATTCCTTGCCGGAGCACTGGTCTATGTTGGGGCGAACGCCCTGCTGGCCCGGCAAGGAGCCAAACACAGGAAGCGCTCCGGCGGCAAGCAACCCTCTGAGAAGGACAAGCCGGGCAGCGGCACCGCCATTGCCATCGGAGCCCTGCTGGACGGTGTTCCCGAATCCGTCGTCCTGGGGCTCGGTCTCGTTTCAGGCGGATCGGTCAGCACGGCCGTACTCGCAGCTGTATTCATCTCCAACGTTCCCGAAGGGCTGTCCAGCACAGCGGGAATGAAAAAATCCGGCCGCAGCGCCGGTTACGTTTTCGGCGTGTGGGGAGGCATTGCCCTCATCTCCGGGCTGGCGTCGCTGATCGGCTATGCCAGCCTGCAAAACGCTCCGGCAGAAATGGTCGCCTTCATCACCGCGATCGCCGCCGGGGCGATTCTGGCCATGCTTGCCGACACCATGATCCCGGAGGCTTTCGAAGAACACCATGTCCTGACGGGCCTCATTGCAGCTGTCGGCTTCCTGACGGCCTTCACCATCAGCCAGGCCGGGGGCTAAAGACACCCCCGGCCGTCGGCCCGCCGGAAGTCAGCGTCAGTGCCCGCGCAGTACCTCAATCACGGACGAGTCGTCCCGCCGGCCGAGGCCCGCGCGCCGGCCGCTGAGGTAGAGCTGCTCGGCCGCGGCGGCGAGCGGCGCCGGGTAGGTGCTCTCCCGCGCCGCCTCGACCACGAGCCCCATGTCCTTGACGAAGATGTCCAGGGCGCTCCGGACCTCGGTGTTGTCCGGGTCCACCATCCGGGAGCCCCGGTCATCGAACATGAACGACGCCGCAGCGCCCGAACGCAGCACTTCCCAGGTCTGCTTCGGGTCCAGGCCCAGGGCCTCGGCGAAGGCCAGGGCCTCCCCCGCCGCGGCGATGTGCACGCCGCACAGCAGCTGGTTGACGAGCTTCACCTTCTGCCCGTCGCCAACGTTGGTGCCCACCACGGGGGCGGAGCTTGCCATCGCGTCCAGCAGCGGCCGCACCACCGCCAGGGCCCGCTCGGAGCCGCTGACCATCATCAGCAGTTCGCCGGTGGCGGCGCGCTTGGTGCCGCCGGAGACCGGCGCGTCCACCAGTTCGACGTCGAACGCTGCCAGCCGCTCTGCCAGCGACACCACGGCGGCTGGCCCGACGGTGGCCATCAGCAGGACCACGGTGCCCGGACGCAGGGTCGCGGCGAGTTCGTCCGCGCCGAAGAGTACCGCGTCGGCCTGGGCCGGCGTCGCGACCATCAGGGCGACGACGTCGGCCTCGGCCACGGCCTCCTTGGCCGTGGCCGCCGGCGCGAGGCCGGGAACAGCCAGCGACTGCGCCCGGCCTTCGGCGACGTCAAAGGCGGCGACTTCGTGTCCGGCTTCGGCGAGGACGACCGCCATCGGTCCGCCCATCGCGCCCAGCCCGATCCATCCGACCTTGGTCATGGGGTTACTTCCTTTCCTGGTGCCGCGGACGTGGCGCCGCGGAAGAGTTCAATGGTGTCGGCGAGCGCGTTCTCGTCACCGACGTTGCCCGCAAAAACGACGTACGGCATGCCCTGCACGCCCGGGGCGGCTTCGTCGGGCCGGAGCACCGAGACCATGCCGGGGAACAACTGGCCGAGCACGGTGGCACGCCTGATTCCGAGACCCCGCACGGCGACGTCGTGCGAGGTGATGCCGCCCTTGGCGATCACCCAGGCGGGCTTGGCGGCAAGGGCAGCCTGGACCACCTCGATCAGGGCCGCGGACACGCTGCGGGCGATCTCCAGGCTGGCGGCAGCGTCGGCGCCCTTGAGCAGCGACCGGGAGGTGTAGAGCAGGACGTCGGAGTCGGCGAGGGCGCTGACCACCCGGGCCGCGGTGTCCGCAATGTGCGCGCCGCGCGCCGCCGGATTGACGAGGTCGGCGACGGACAGTTCGACCTCGGACACGCCGCCTCGTGCCTGCGCCGCAGCGACCTGGCGTGCCGTCTGTCCCACATGGGAGCCGACGACGGCGAGCCCGTGGCCGGCCGGGCGGCCGCCGGGCCAGATGTCCTGCGCCTGCAGGGTCGGCTTGGGGTCGAGCCCTGCGAGCGCACGGACAAAGGACGGCCCGGTGCGGTGCAGGAAAACTTTGCCTTCCCGCTGGACCTGCTGCAGGCCCAGCACGACGATCTCCAGGTCCGCGAACTCGGTGGCGTTGACGATGATGAGCTGCAGGTCGCTGGCCGAGCGCAGGATCTCCGCGACCCGGTCCTCTCCCCCGCGGCGGATGTCCTCGAGGCTGATGCTGAGCACCTGCTCCGGGGTGACGGTGCCGCCGCTTTTCTCCGCGACGAAATCCTTCAGATCGGAGGACCGGTACCCGAAGGTCGCGTCCTTGGCGAACTCGGTTTCTCCGGCCGGGACGGGTTCCCCGCCCACCATGGCCCAGTGCACATCCCCGGCGGTGAAGCGTCCGGCTTCGAAGTACGACGGCGCCAGCAGGACGCCGTCGAACCCCTGCCCGGTGACCTCGCGCCGGACGGCGTCGAGCGTGCGGATTTCGGCCATCACGTGGCCGCGGAGCGTCGAGTCGCTGCGGCTGACCAGGTCCAGGGGTGCGCCGAGCCGCTCCTCGAGCTCGAACAGGGCCCGGCCGGCCGCCTGGTTCAGGGCGACGGCGTCGGCCTCGTCGAGGCTACGGGTGTTGGTCAGGATGAAGCAGGTCGATTCCGGCTGCGCAAGGGCCGCGGCGTACTCGTCTGCCTCAAGCACGGTGACGACGGAGACGCCGTGCACGGACTGCGAACCGGTCGGGTCGTCGTCGAGCACTGCGGTCCGCCGTCCCGTGGCGGCGCGGTAGTCGCGGATCCGCTGCCGGGCATCGGCCAGGCGCACCGGTTCAGGGGCGGGGGCGGGGGCGGCCGCGGCGCCGGGGTGTGCAGTGCGATGTCCGTCGGGGTGGGTTTCGTGGGTCATGCTGTGATCCTTCCGGGTGCCGTGCGGCCGGAGCCGCACGGCACGTCGAGAGGCGCCGGGAGGTCAGGAGACCTGCAGGCCGCCATTGATGTCGTAGGTGGCGGCCGTGATGTAGCCGGCGTCCTCGCTCAGGAGGAAGGCCATCAGCGCCGCGACTTCGTCGCGGGTGCCGACCCGGCCCATCATGATGCCCTCGGACATGGCGGCCTTGCGCTCCTCGCTCAGCGTGCCGCCCATGATGTCGGTGTCGATCGGGCCCGGGGCCACCGCGTTCACGGTGATGCCGAACTCGCCGACTTCGCGGGCCAGGGCACGGGTGAAGCCGAGGATTCCGGCCTTCGAGGCGCTGTAGGCCACCTTGGAGAACGTTCCGCCGCCGCGTTGCGCGGAGATCGAGGAAACGCTGACGATCCGGCCCAGCCGGCGTTCGATCATGCCCTTGAGGACCCGCTGCGAAACGATGAAGGTGCCGCGCATGTTGATCGCGAAGACCTTGTCCCATTCGGCGACGGAAGTCTCCATGAACGGCGTCGGCGAGCTGATGCCGGCGAGGTTGGCGAGGCCGACGATGGGTGGAAGCGACTCCTCGACCTCGGTGATGGCCCGGTCCACCGAGGCCTCGTCCGAGACGTCGGCGCCGACGCCGATCGCCTTGACGGCCCGGTTGGAGCCGATCTCGGCCGCGGCGGCCTTGGCGTCCTCGGCGTTGATGTCCAGGATCGCGACCGACCAGCCGTCGCGGGCCAGCCGGTCTGCCGTGGCGCGGCCAATGCCGCGGGCGGAGGCGGCGCCGGTCAGGACGACGGTGCGTTCGGCGGGGAAAGTGCTGTGTGTCATGAGTGGTTCCTAATGGCTGTCTGCGGCGGGGGCGGTCGCCCGGGGGGCGGAGACACCTTCCGGACGCTTGCGGGCGTAGAGATAGGTGGCGACGGCGGTGATCGCAAGGCAGGCCGCCAGGAAGGTAAGGCCGCTCTGGCTGTTGCCGGTGGCGTCCTTGAGGATGCCGACGATGTACGGGGCCACGAAGCCGCCCAGGTTGCCGAGCGAGTTCACCATGGCGAGGCCGGCCGCTGCTGCGGCGCCGGTCAGCGCCGCGGACGGCATGGCCAGGAACGGGGCGATCGCCGAGTAGATGCCCATGGCCGCGAGGGTCAGGAAGACCATTGCGAGGACCGCGTTGACCGGCAACAGGTAGCCCGCGCCGAGCAGGCCGACGGCGGCAAGCACCATGCTGGCGCTGGCGTGCCAGACCCGGTTGCCGGTACGGTCCGAGCGCTTGCTCCAGAAGTAGACGAACACGGCCGCGATGGCGTACGGGATGAAGACGATGAAGCCCACCTGGACGGTGTCGAACTTCCCCAGCGCCTTGACGATGGTGGGCATCCAGAGGCCCAGGCCGTAGATGCCGCAGACCAGGCCGAAGTACAGGGCCGAGTACGCCAGGGTGCGCGGATCCTTCAGGCCGGCGAGGAAGTTGTGGTTGCCGGACTTCTGCTTCTCGGCCAGTTCCTTGCTCATGGTGGTGGCGAGCCAGTCGCGCTCTTCGGGCTTGAGCCACTTGGCGTGCTCCGGCCGGTCAGTCATGACGAACGGCGTGATGACACCCAGCACAATCGCCGGGATGCCTTCAATGATGTACAGCCACTGCCAGCCGTGCAGGCCCGCAACGCCTTCCAGGCCCAGGAGCATGCCGGACACCGGCGCGCCCAGGGCGTTGGAGACCGGCTGGGCCAGGATGAAGATGCCCAGCACGGTCACGCGCTGCGCGGCCGGGAACCAGAGGGTCAGGTAGAACAGGATGGCCGGGAAGAAGCCGGCTTCGGCCGCACCCAGCAGAAAACGGATGATGTAGAAGGTGGTCTCGCCGTTGACCAGGAACATGGCGGTGGCGAAGATGCCCCAGCTGATCAGGATGCGGGCAATCCACTTGCGGGCACCGTAGCGGTACATGCCGCCGTTGCTGGGGATTTCCAGCAGGGCGTAGCCGAGGAAGAAGATGCCGGCGCCGAGGCCGTACGCGGCTTCGGTGAGGCCGATGTCGCCCTGCATGCCGAGCTTGGCGAAGCCGACGTTGTTGCGGTCCAGATAGGCGACGAAGTACAGCAGGACAATCAGCGGCATGAGCCGCCGGCGGACCTTGCGGAGGGTGGTCTGGCCCAGTTCGCTCAGGGCCGGAGCTGCAGTCAGGGAGGTCATCGCGGGCCTCCACCGGTGATCAGGGTGCCCTGGGAAGGGACGTGCGCGCGCATGAAGACTCCTTTGGCTGGCGGCGTTTCGTTTGAGGGTAGATATCAGATGTCTGATATCTATAGGAGATTCTAATCACACGAAAGTGCAGCGTCAACAGCTTTGGTAAATGAGCCCGGAGGTGGCCAAGCTCAGGGCAGCGCCCGCGGGCGTCAGCTGGCGCCCGCGCGGGTCAGCTGGCGGCGGCGCCGCGGCTGGAGACCGCGAGGTACCGTTCGTAGTCCTCGAAGGTCTGGGTGATGTGGGCGTCCATCGCGGAGCGCGCGGCCGCAGGCTCGCCGGCGGCAATGGCGGCCAGGACCTGTTTGTGGTGGTGGATCGCGTGCCGCTGCACATCCGGGAACGCCGAGGTCTCCCGCCGCATGGCGTACAGCAACGTCGAAAGCTGGCCCAGCAGGGCGGGCACGAACGGGTTGCCGGAGGCCCGCAGCACGGTGTCGTGGAAGGAGATATCCGCCAGGGTCAGCGCGTCCACGTCGCCGGAGTGGTGCGCGGCCTCCATCAACTCGACGCTTTCCGTCATGGCGGCGAGGTCGGCCTGGCTGTGGCGTGAGGCCGCGAGTTCGGCGGCGCCGGTTTCGACCATCCGGCGGACCTCGAGCAGGCGCAGAGCAACCTGGTCCGAGGCCACCCCCCTTGAGGCTGCCCGCATGATCGCGTCCAGGCCGGTCCAGCGCTCGGGCGGATTCACGAAGGTGCCCAGGCCCCGCTTCACGTAGACCACGTCCTGCGCCTTGAGGACCTTCATCGCTTCACGGGCGGTCAGGCGGCTGACCCCTGACTCCTTGGCGATGTCCGCTTCCGGCGGGAGGGCATCGTCGGCCTTGATCTGGCCGCTGAGGATGTACTCGAGGACTTTGTCCACGACGACGTCGACCAGCGTCCGTCGCGTTTCTGCCATCGTGATCCCCTGCCTGCGCGCACTCAAGCGCGCGCTTTGCCTTTCCTAAACACTACTAGACGCACGGCGGCGGTCCCTGCCGCCGTCGTGCCTTAACGAAGAAACGCGAGGTCACTCCGACCCCATCCCGGTGAGGGGATGGGCCGGACGTGACCCCGCGTTGCCTTGGTGCTGGGACCTAGAGTGCCGCGTAAACTTCGCGCAGCAGCTTGGCGGTCTCGGACGGCGTCTTGCCGACCTTGACGCCGGCAGCCTCGAGGGCTTCCTTCTTGGCCTGGGCGGTGCCCGCGGAGCCGGAGACGATGGCGCCCGCGTGGCCCATCGTCTTGCCTTCCGGGGCGGTGAAGCCGGCCACGTAGCCGACGACCGGCTTGGTGACGTGGGCCTTGATGTAGTCGGCCGCGCGCTCTTCGGCGTCGCCGCCGATTTCGCCGATCATGACGATCGCCTTGGTCTCCGGGTCAGCTTCGAAAGCCTCGAGGGCGTCGATGTGGGTGGTGCCGATGACCGGGTCGCCGCCGATGCCGATGGCCGTGGAGAAGCCCAGGTCGCGCAGTTCGTACATCATCTGGTAGGTCAGGGTGCCCGACTTGGAGACCAGGCCGATGGGGCCCTTGCCCGTGATGTTGGCCGGGGTGATGCCGACCAGGGCCTCGCCCGGGGTGATGATGCCGGGGCAGTTCGGTCCGATGATGCGGGTGACCTGCTTGCCGTCGGCGTCGACCTTGGACTGGGCCAGTGCCCAGAACTCGGCGGAGTCCTGGACCGGAACGCCTTCGGTGATGACGACGACCAGGCCGATGCCGGCCTCGATGGCTTCGACGACGGCGTCCTTCGTGAACGCCGGCGGCACGAAGACGATGGAGACGTCGGCGCCGGTCTCGGCCATGGCTTCCTTGACGGTGCCGAAGACGGTGATCTCGTTATCGCCGTGCAGGACCGTGGTGCCGGCCTTGCGGGCGTTGACGCCGCCGACAATGTTGGTGCCGGCCTTGAGCATCAGGGCGGTGTGCTTGGTGCCTTCGCCGCCGGTGATGCCCTGGACGATGACCTTGGAGTCCTTGTTCAGATAAATAGACATAGTCGTGTCCCTTTACTTAGCTGCGTTGGCGAGCTCGGCAGCCTTGTCGGCGCCCTCGTCCATGGTGGCGGCCAGGGTAACCAGCGGGTGGTTGGCCTCGGCCAGGATGCGGCGGCCTTCCTCGACGTTGTTGCCGTCAAGGCGGACGACCAGCGGCTTGTTCGCGGAGTGGCCCAGCTCGGCCAGTGCGCCGACGATGCCCTTGGCGACAGCGTCACAGGCGGTGATGCCGCCGAAGACGTTGACGAAGACGGACTTGACCTGCTCGTCACCCAGGATGACGTCGAGGCCCGCAGCCATGACCTCGGCGGAAGCTCCACCGCCAATGTCCAGGAAGTTGGCGGGCTTGACGTTGCCGTGGTTCTCGCCGGCGTAGGCGACGACGTCGAGCGTGGACATGACCAGGCCGGCACCGTTACCGATGATGCCCACCTCGCCGTCGAGCTTGACGTAGTTGAGGTCCTGCGCCTTGGCCTTGGCCTCGAGCGGGTCCGCGGCGTCCTTGTCTTCAAGGGCGGAGTGCTTGGGGTGGCGGAAGTCGGCGTTCTCGTCGAGGGTGACCTTGCCGTCCAGGGCAACGATGTCGCCGGCGCCGGTCTTGACCAGCGGGTTGACCTCCACGAGGGTGGCGTCTTCCTTCTTGAACACGTCCCAGAGCTTGAGGATCACGGCGGCGACCTTGCCGCGCAGTTCCTCAGCGAAGCCTGCGGCGGCGACGATCTCGTCAGCCTTGGCCTGGTCGATGCCGACGGCCGGGTCGATCGCGATCTTGGCCAGGGCTTCCGGGCGCTCGACGGCGAGCTGCTCGATTTCCATGCCGCCT
The DNA here is from genome assembly GCF_013359735.1 of Arthrobacter sp. C9C5. Taxonomy (GTDB): domain Bacteria; phylum Actinomycetota; class Actinomycetes; order Actinomycetales; family Micrococcaceae; genus Arthrobacter. The sequence goes on along the minus strand of NZ_JABFMX010000006.1, from coordinate 153,895 downwards.
TCAACCGAGCACATGGCCAGGTAGTTGCGGTTGGCCCGGTCCAGCAGGACGGAGAAGTAGTATTCCTCGGCGATATCGGCACCCTGGGCAATCATCACCTTGTTGACGGTGTGACCCTTGATGTCCATGCCGAGGATGTTGGTGGCGTGCTCGAGTGCCTCATCGGCAGTCTTGGCGACCTTAACGCCGCCGGCCTTGCCGCGGCCACCGACCTTAACCTGTGCCTTGACGACAGTTACGCCGCCGATCTTCTCGGCAGCTGCCTTTGCTTCTTCAGGGGTGTGCGCCACGATGCCAGCAAGCACGGGTACACCGTGCGCCTCGAACATATCGCGCGCCTGATATTCAAACAGGTCCACGGTTTAGTGTCCTTCTACGTCGAAGTAGTTTCTGTACAGCCGGACCCCACGTACTCGCGGTTACCGGGCTGCGGAATAAACGCACCCTGCGACAAGCTTGGAAACGAGCCACACGGCGCAATGCTCCTCTTTCGAACTCTAGTCCTTCGTTTGGACCAGCCCGACCCAGACTACCCGTTATGTGAGTAAGGACACTATTCTATTGAGCGTAGAAAAACCCCTAGATTACGGGGTTTTTGGGGCTTCCGACGGCGCCGCGGAGGCCGCCTTGGGGGCCGGCAAGATCAGCTCGTAACGGTCGCGCGCAACGAAGAAGGCGACGCCGGCGGAGACATTTCCGCAGGCTACGCCGCCGTTGTAGGCGGAGCAGCGCAGGCCGTTGCGCTCGACGTTCTTCCCGTCCTCGAGAACGGGAAGCTGCGAGATCGGACCGGTGCGGGTGCCCTTGGGGCCAAATTCGGTTTCCTGCTGTGTGACGCCGGAGCGGCACTCGCCGTAAACCGCCTTGTCCGGGGTCAGCAGGGCCGTGCCGCCCAGGTAGCCGAGGCCGGTGCCGGCGCAGTCGTCCCGGATGTCCTTTACTTCGGGCTTCGGGTAGGCGGCGAGCTCACAGTGGGCCACCGGCACGGTCGCGAACTTGCCGTTTCCGCTGCCGCCGAAGCCGTTCTGTTCATAGACTAGGTTGATGTGGTCGCCCCGGGCCGAGGTCAGCGAGCAGACGATGTTGCGGTCCATGGTGACGAAGCTCAGGGAGTCCTGGCCGGCGCTAAGTGTCGCCGGGTCCGTCAGGGGTGCCTGCTTGAGCTGCTCCAGGGCGGGCAGCGGAGCCGGCGGGACGTAATCCGGGTCCTTTTGCGTGACGGTGCACGCCGTGGCCGCCAGTGCCAGGAAGGCGGCCAGGATCCCCAAAGATGTCCGTCGCATGCGCTCCATTATGCCGGTCGGCGCGCGGTTGCCGGCGGATCCGCGGGGCGGGTGAGAGCCCCGGTCACGCGTCGATCTTGGTGAGCGGGGCGTACCGCAGCAGGAGCCGCTTTTCGCCGACGCCGAACTTCACCTTCGCGACGGTCTTGTCTCCCGCGCCCTCGACGGCCAGTACGGTGCCGTTGCCGAAGCTGGTGTGGTTGACCTTGTCCCCCACGCTGACAGCGACGATTTCTTTCTGCGGCTGGACCCGGTTCTTGGCGATGGCGGCGGGGACGTCGGCGTTGAACCCTGCCGCTGAGTCCGCCCCGGTGCCGCGGGCGGTGCCGGCCCCCCAGAAGGAGCCGCCGTAGCGGCTTGACCCGATCGATCCGCCGCTCCCCCAGCTGCCGGCCTGGCGGGTGGAGCCTTCCCGCTTCCACTCGACCAGCTCGGCCGGGATCTCCTCGATGAACTGGCTGGCGGGGTTGTACTGGCTCTGGCCCCACATGCTGCGGACCTCGGACCGGGTCAGGTAGAGCCGCTTCCGGGCGCGGGTCAGGCCCACGTAGGCCAATCGGCGTTCCTCTGCCAGTTCCTTGGGGTCGGTGGCGGAGCGCTGGTGCGGGAACAGCCCGTGCTCCATGCCGGTGAGGAAGACCACCGGGAACTCCAGGCCCTTGGCGGTGTGCAGGGTCATCAAGGTGACGACGCCGAGGCGCTTGGCTTCGGCGACGGCGGCGGCTGTGTCTTGGGCGTCCCCGCCCGGCGCGTCCGGGATCTGGTCGGCGTCCGCCACGAGGGAGACCTGTTCCAGGAAGGCGCCGAGGGACCCTTCCGGGTTGTCCCGTTCGTATTCGCGGACGACGGCGACCAGTTCGGCGAGGTTTTCCACCCGGGATTCGTCCTGCGGGTCGGTGCTGGAGCGCAGGGTGGCGAGGTAGCCGGTCTGCTCCAGGACGGCTTCCAGGGCAGCGGCAGCGCCGGAGCCGGAGGCCACCTCGGCCAGGTCGTCGAGGAGTTTCACGAAGCCCAGCACGGCGTTCACGGAGCGGGTGGCCATGCCGGGTGCTTCCTCGGCGCGGCGGGCGGCGGCCATGAAGGAGGTCCGGTCGCGCTGCGCCAGCGACGCGACGGCGCCCTCGGCCCGGTCGCCGATGCCGCGCTTGGGCTCGTTGAGGATGCGGCGCAGGTTGACGTCGTCGTCGGGGTTGACCAAAACGCGCAGGTAGGCGAGGGCGTCCTTGATTTCCTTGCGCTCGTAGAACCGGGTGCCGCCGACCACCTTGTAGGGCAGCCCGACGCGCACCAGGACGTCTTCGATGGACCGGGACTGGGCGTTGGTGCGGTAGAAGATCGCGACGTCGCCGGGCCGGAGGTTGCCCTCGTCCTGCAGCCGGTCGATTTCCTTCGCGATGAACTGGGCCTCGTCGTGCTCGTTTTCGCCTACGTAGCCGACAATCTTTTCGCCGTCGCCCTCGGCCGTCCAGAGCCGTTTCTCCGGCCGGTTGGGGTTCCGGGAGATCACCGAGTTGGCGGCGCTGAGGATGGTCTGGGTGGAGCGGTAGTTCTGTTCGAGCTTGATGGTCCGGGCGTCCGGGTAGTCCTTCTCGAACTCCACGATGTTGCGGATGTCCGCGCCGCGGAAGGCGTAGATGGACTGGTCCGAGTCGCCGACGACGGTGAGTTCGGCGGCGCCGGGGCCCTCGCCGACGATCTCGCGGACCAGGGCGTACTGGGCGTGGTTGGTGTCCTGGTACTCGTCCACGAGCACGTGCCGGAAGCGGCGCCGGTACGAGTCGGCGAGCGCCGGGAAGGCCCGGAACATGTAAACGGTTTCGGCGATCAGGTCATCGAAGTCCATCGCGTTGGCCTGTCGCAGGCGCTGCGTGTAGCCCTTGAAGACTTCGGCGACGGCCTGTTCGAAGGGGTCGCTGTAGTTCGCGCTGGAGGCGTAGCTGTCCGCGTCGATCAGCTCGTTCTTGAGCGCGGAGATCTTGTGCTGGATGGCCTTGGGCGCGAAGCGCTTGGGGTCCAGGTCCAGGTTCTTGGCCACGAGCGTGATCAGGCGGAGCGAATCGGCGGAGTCGTAGATGGAGAAGTTGGAGTTCAGGCCGACGTTGGCCGCCTCGCGCCGCAGGATCCGGACGCAGGAGGAGTGGAAGGTGGAGATCCACATGGTCTTGGCCCGGCCGCCGACCAGGAGCTCGATCCGCTCGCGCATCTCCGCGGCGGCCTTGTTGGTGAAGGTGATGGCCAGGATCTCACCGTGGTGCGCGCGCCGGGTGGCGATCAGGTAGGCGATGCGGTTGCTGAGCACACGGGTCTTGCCGGAGCCTGCGCCGGCGACGATCAGCAGGGCGCTCCCCGCATGCTTGACCGCTTCCTCCTGCTGGGGATTGAGTCCTTGCAGGAGCTCTTCCGCGTTCGGCAGTTGGGGGCGGTCCCAGTCCTCGCCGTTACCAGCGCCGCTTCCGCCGTGGGCCCCGAAAGCGGGTGACCTCAGGTCCGGCATTCCGGTTCCGGCCCCCGGGTTTCCGGACGCTTTCGCGGGCGCGGCCGGATGCGAGGCAGCTTGGAAGGGTCCGTCGGCGTAGGGGTCAAACAACATATCCATGGTGTTAACAAGTCTAGGCGGTGCCACTGACGGCACCGTCCGCGGCAGCCCCGCTCCCGGACGGACATGCCCGTCCCCTCCGCCCGCGGGTGGACATATTGCCATTGTGTCCACGCTTAGGGCTGAAGAATGAGCATGCCCATCTGTGCGGGGCGGCGAGGAATGAGCATGCCCATCTGTGCGCCGGACGCGGACCCGGCTTACCCCACGGAGCCTGACTCCAGCGCCGCCCGGAGCTGCCGCACCGCCGTCGTACCTCCGGCCACGAACCACTCAAGTCCGTTGACGCGCACGACGTCGGTGGCGCCGCCGGCGGCGAGCACGATCGCCTGGCCCGGCAGCCAGTCCCACTCCGGGGAGCTGTGCTGGAACCAGCAGTCCAGCTCGCCGTCGGCCACCCGGCCGAGGTCGCATGAGCCCGAGCCGAACATCCGCAGCGCCGCCGCGGAGGTCGCCGCGGCGTGCCACGGCATGGCGCACATCGGGTCGGCCAGCCAGGTGGGATGGATGTATGTGGCGGCGCCGAGCTCCGCCAGCGGCGTCTCGGCGCGGCCCATGCCATCTGCCTCGCGGGGCCGAAAACTGGTCAGCGCCTCACCGTTGAGGGTAGCCGCGCGGGCGGTGCCGCCGAGCCAGAGCTTGTCCTCTTCCGGCTGGAAGATGGCGCCGAGTAGTGGGCCGGAGGAATCCTTGAGCGCGATCGCGGAGCACCAGTAGCTGGAGCCGTGCAGGAAGTTGTAGGTGCCGTCCACCGGGTCGATCACCCAGGTCCGGCCGCTGCTGCCCTGCTCGGAAGCACCTTCTTCGCCGAGGATGCCGTCGTCGGGCCGGCAGCGCTGCAGCTGTTCGAGCACGTAGGCTTCGGCGGCGTGGTCCGCGGCGGTCACGACATCGGAGACGGACGTTTTCCGCTGCCCCTCCAGCCCTGCCTGCCGCATCAGCAGCGCCAGGTTGCCGGCCTCCCGCACCAGGGCCTCGGCGAGCTGGTAGTCGTCCAGTTCGGGGCTGAGTTCCGCGGTGCTGTGCCGGCCGAGCCGGTGCCTGACAAGTTCGTTGCTGCCTGATTCGCTCACGCGTTCAGCCTATCGGGCGCCCCGAGGTGCTGAACAGGCAGGCCGGGTTGACGGTGGCCCTGCCTGGGACCGGCCGGCCTGGCCCCAGCGAGGGGCGATAATGGAGCCATGGCCAAGACACCCGCCCAGCGGATCAAGAAACACGGCGCGAGCGCGGCCGTTCCCCAGCACCATCTGCCCGCGGTGATCAATCCCAGCACCACCCGCACCCCGCAGAAGGCGCAGAGCAATAGCAGCCTGATCCTGATCGCGGGCGTCGTGGCAAGCCTGTTCCTGTTCTGGTACGTCCACCTGCTGACCCTGGACCAGCTCACCCAGCTCAGCGGCGGCCTCCCGATGCCCGATTCGCTGATCGGCGGCTTCGACCGGGGCTTTGTGGAGCAGCTGCGCTCGGCCATGGACGGTGACGCCCGCGGACAGCTCAACTATGTGCACAAGACGGCAGGGACACTGTTTCCGCTGATCTTCGGCTTCACCTGGTTGCTGCTGATCGGCACGAACGTGGCCAGGAAACCGCTGCGCTGGGCGCTGTGGGCGGTGCCGTTGCTGTTTGCGGGTGTGCGGCTGTGGGGCAACGCGGCCATTGACGCCATGATGTCTGCGGCCACGCTCGACGGCGGCCAGGTCGTCTTGGCGTCGGGGCTCACGGTGGCTGGCTGGGTCCTGTTGGTGCTGAGCCTTGTGGTCGGCGGCGCGGCAGTGTTCCTGGGCCGGAAGAACTCCTCCGCACGGGCAGACGCTTCGGGTTCCGCTCAGGCCTAGCGGTTCGGGATCCAGGGCCGGGGAATTCGCGGCCTCCCCGCTCTGCCGCCCGGTGGACATGCCCACTCCTGGCCGCGAGCAATGAGCATCTTCCCTATATGTCCACTGCTCGACGCCGGCGAGGGGCATACTCAGTGTGCCTCTTCGGCTGAGAATGTTGGCACCACCGGACATGCCCACTCCTGGCCGCGAGCAATGAGCATCTTCCCTATATGTCCACTGCTCGACGCCGGCGAGGGGCATACTCAGTGTGCCTCTTCGGCTGAGAATGTTGGCACCACCGGACATGCCCGCTCCTGGCCCCGACCAATGAGCAGATTCACTATATGTCCCCTGCACGACGCCGGCGAGGGGCATGCCCACCCGGCCGGCCCGACCAAGAGCGTTGGGGCCCCGGGACATGCCCACTCCTGGCAGCGACCACTGAGCATCTTCCCTATATGTCCACTGCACGACGCCGGGGAGGGGCATGCTCAGAAAACGCGATTAGCTGCGGTCGAAACCTGTCACACGAAGCAGCCAGGACCATAAGGAGTCCCGGCCCAGTTCGGCTTTGAGGAAGTCTCGTGCCTGCTGGGCGCGGTCGGGCGCTCCCGCGCTTTCGAAGTGAACCACCGCCTCGGCCAGAGGCTGCCGGGCCGCATCCTTGTCACGCATTGCGATATATGCCCTGCCCAACAGCAGGCATACGTCGCCGAGAATCTGAGGTGTAACGCTTCTCGAGGTTGCACGGATTTCTTCCAGGACGGCCACCGCAGACTCTGCATCGCCAGCTAGATAGCTCCAGTGTGCGCGATTGCGCCGCAAAAGAAGAAGATCGTTTTCGCTGCCGCCGATGACGTCTGTGGCCAACTCGGCGCGTTCGATGCAGCGAAGCGTGTCCTCGTCCGCAATATTTGCTGCGAGGCGCATGGCGGCAGACGCCTTGTTGAATTTCGCCCAGACGTCCAGGTTTTTGGTAGGTGAAAACGTCGCGGCCGCGAGCTCGTGGTACCGCAGACCGTCTTCGACTTTGTCACACAGAAAAGCCACGTTTCCGATGACCCAATAAGCCTTGCCAGCAAGCTGATCGTCAACATCGTCAGAAATGACGCCAGCAAGAGCCTTGCTCTCATCCCAAGCCTCAGCCAGTTTTCCGCCGTCTGCCAATGCAGCGATCAGCGCCTGCCTTGCTTTTACGTTGATTTCTATGTCCGACTCCGCGGATGTGAGATTCGCAGCAGCTCGAGCAGATTCCGCGGCTCGCTCCAGCAGACCCGCGCCCTGGCGTGCCTTCGCGAGCAAAATATGAGTGCGGGCCTGGTCGCGGGGAATCGGTGGCTCCGCCAGGTCCGATATGAGGCTGGCGGCCAAAGCCGCACAGTCCTCAAAACGTTGGGCATCCAGAAGATTTTCGGCTTGGAGGAAAGTCATGTTCCACCACGAAGTGGGGTCCCCGTCACGCAAAGCGATCTCGGCCGCCCGCTGCGCACTGCCAGCCGCCTCGGCGAAGGCATGGTTGCTGCGCTGCTCATGTGCTCGGAGCTCAGCGGCTGCGTACAGCGGTGAAACAGAGTGCATGAATCAATTATCGGTGGCTGCGCAGGAGAATAGGTATACGGCGCGCGAGCTGCCTCTGTGTGAAAACGCAAGAGGAGCGCACGAATAACACAGCGTTCAGGCAAAGCGAGTAAATCGTTACAATGCGGCGTGTCTATAGCGCTTATACTAATCCTGCATCACATGAGTCACATCAGCCTCTCACGTACCAGGAGTTCTAAATGAAGAAAACCCTCGCAACGCTCCTCGTGGCCGGCGCTCTGGCAGCAGCAGGTCTTTCGGCCTCGGCAGCTGTCTCGGCCACCGGTGACAACGCCGGACAGACCGTAGTGGCTGTGGACTACTGGCCGAACTCCACCCCGAAGAACTAACGGAGTCAGCAAACCGCAAAGGGCGGGATTCGGATTCACATCCGACTCCCGCCCTTTGTTTTGCCTGGCAACAATTTAAGCGGCCCAACCGCCGTCGTTCGTTACGCGCCACTGCGGAACTACTGCGAAACCGAGCTGTCCTGGCTGATGAGGGCCTCAACGGCCTCGGCGGGCGCCGGGCGCCCGAAGTAGTAACCCTGGCCGCTGGCGCAACCCAGCCGGACCAGCTCGTCGGCCTGTTCGGCGGTCTCGATTCCCTCCGCCACCGCCTTGAGCCCGCAGGCATGGATCAGGTGCAGCACGGCCTCGACAAAGCTGCCCTGCTCCGCGTCCGTTCCCAGGCCGTCGATCAGGCTCTTGTCGATCTTGACCACGTTCACGGGGAGCCGGCGAAGGTAGCTGATGGAGGAGTATCCCGTGCCGAAGTCGTCGATTTCGAGCTGCACGCCCAGCTGGCGCAACCCGCTCAGGGAGTACTTGTCCACGTCGCCGCCGGTGACGGCCATGGACTCGGTCAGTTCGATGATGAGGTTCGCGGCATCCACGCCCGTCTCGCGGAGGATGTCCTGGACGTGTTCGATGAGCTCGAGGTTCTGCAGCTCCGTGGTGGAGATATTGACCCGGACGGAGAACTCGCTGTCCAACTCCAGCCGGTCCTGCCAGTCCCGAAGCTGCCGGACCGCGTTGCGCAGCACCCAGTGCCCCAGCTCCACGATCATCCCGGTCTCCTCCGCCAGCGGAATGAACTGGTCCGGCATCAGGAGCCCGCGCTCCGGGTGGTTCCAGCGGACCAGCGCCTCGACGCCCTCGATCCGCCCGGTGGCGAGCTCCACCACCGGCTGGTAATGCAGCGTCAGCTGATCCTCGAGGATCGCCTCGCGCATCTCCGTGACCATGAGGCTCTGCAGCCTGCGGGCGTAGAGCAGCGCCGGTTCGAAGACCTTGATCCCGCTATGCGGCTGCGCCTTCGCGGCGTACATGGCCGTGTCGGCTTCCATCACCAGGTCGTCGGCGGACTGGCCCGGTTCGGCCACGCGGACGCCGATGCTGGTGCCACAGGTGACCCGCAGGTCGCCGATCTCCAGGCTCTCACTGAGCGCCTTCAGGATCCGGTTGGCTACCCGACGGGCCCGCACAAGGTTGGATTTGGGCAGCATGACGGCGAATTCGTCCCCGCCCAGCCTCGCCACGGTATCGGTGCCCCGGACCGCGTCCTGGAGGCGCCGGGCAATCACGCGCAGGACATCGTCCCCCGCGCTGTGTCCCAGCGTGTCATTGATGCCCTTGAAGGAATCAAGATCAAGAATCAGCAGGGCCGGCGGCATTTCGCCGCGGGACGTCTCCGCCAGCGCGTGGCTGAGCACCGAGTTCAGCGCCGTCCGGTTGGCCAGCTGGGTCAACGGATCGGTCAGCGCCATCCGTTCTAGCTCGACCTGGGCCTGGCGCAACATGGCGGTCCGGCTCTCGACGCGCTCTTCGAGCTCCTGGTAAATGGTCTGCAGGTCATCGGCCATCAGGTTGATGCCTGCGATGACGGCGGCGACGTCGTCGCGCGCACCGGAGTGGGGAATCCGGGTGCTTAGGTCCCCGCTGGCGATCCGGACAATGCCCTCCACGAGCGCATGGAGCCGGGGGTCTGGAACATCACTTTTCACTCGTATAAGGCCTTAACCACTCGAGGGCTTCTATCCGCGAAATGAAGAACTCCGCCGGGATCGCTTCGGATCTTGAGCGCAGCAGGTAATGCGCAATGACACGGTCCACGGGGCTCTCGCCGACCAGCGCGAACGCCGACGCCGCGATGGAACCAACGTAGACCTGGCGCGCTTCCACGCTGACGCCGACGACGCCGGAGATGACCAGCAGCACCGGAACCCTCTCGCCGCCGGCGAGCATTCGGACTGCTTCACCGGCCACCCGCGCTTCCGGGCCCTCGATCTCCCGGTTCGGCGGCAGCGCGACTTCAATGATGCCGCCCTCGAGCAGCCGGACGCCGATGACGGGCTCGGCAGGAGCTTCCGCTGCTGAAACGCCCGGCTCCGTCAGTGCCAATCCCGCCAGGCTGAGCTCTGTCAGGGACCCGGACGACGACGGCGTCCCGGCGTCGGGTGCCTCAAGTACGGCTGGCGTTTCCTCGGGAATTTGCCCGTCCGGGGCAACGGGGGCTTCGACTGTCATCGGACAGCAACCCGAGGGACGCAGGCCAGCCGTGAAGGGGCGCTGGTGTGGTCGCCGAAGGAAGTCGCTGCCAGGCGCAGCGCAACCAGCTGATCAGACATGTGCCCCCACAGACTACAAAGTCGGCATTTCGGCGTGCGCTGGACCCATTTTCCCGCACGAGGCACCGGAGCGTTCCGGTGAATGCCCTCATAATAGTGCAAGTAAGCGCATATATGAGACATAAGACACCCCCGCGACACAGAATCGCCGAGAGTCCCACATTTGCGCGGGCGCGGCAATTCCGTAATTACCGGGCGAAGTATTGGCGAATGCTCGACAACGAGCTTGAGCCGCTGTATCCGAGATCAGCCGGGCCGGCATGGACAGCGTCGTCGGGCGAAAAAATGCTGACCCCGAGGGTGCCGCCTTCAACGTCCTTGATGCTGTCCAGCAGGGCGGGCATGGCCTGTTCCAACGTCTGGGTAAGCGCTGCCTTGTCCGCACTTTCACCGACCAGTTTCACCGTGATGAATTTGCCGGAGGTGTTAACGTTGGCGTCGGCCTGGACGGCGGTCACCCCCGTGACGGATATTCCGGCTTTCTGCAGGGCGGCCTCCAGCTGATCCGCCTCGGAAGGCCCGCCCAGGCCGCAGGCCGCCAATGTTGCCGCGAGAATGCCCATGATCAGTGCTCCTGCAATGGGGTGAAATAGCTTCTTCATTGATAACTTCCGCTATGGTCCGGCGTCGGGCGGCTCACGTTCATTGCTTTCGCGAGATGCTTGAAACGGTCGAGCTGACCTGGCCGGGGTCCGAGGTCAGGAACTGCTGGGTTGACTCCCTTTGAGCGTAGTCGGCGATCGGTCCCTGGTGCTCAAGACTGCCGGTGGACTTCACGTACTCGCCGCCGTCGTGATAGCCGATCCCGGCAACGCCGGGCGCCACGGCGGGATTAGGCAGTGTGACCTTGACCGCGCCATTGTCCTGGCTGGCCGAAACTCTTCCGTCCTGTCCCACCGTGAGGTCCCCGAGATCGACTTTGGGGACTGGATCACCCGCGTGCTGCAGTGCAAGGACGTCGATGCGGGCCGGTATCGGCGCGGAGTCCACCGGAGAGCCAAAGGTCACGACGTTCGTCACGTTGAAGCGGTTGGTGAAGGAAGTGTCCGACGCCAGGGCGGCGGCAATCATGCCGCCCTGCGAATGGCCGGACAGCATGACAGGCGCCCCGTCCGGGATCCCTGCGTTTTCCATGGCCAGGCGGACCGCCTGGGACGCCGTGGACAAGTTGCCGCCGGCCAGTTCCAGGTTGCCTGTCAGGTCGGTGGCGTTGGCAGCGCCGTCGGGGTACCAACGCGTGGTTCCCGGGATGCTGACGATGTAGGCGTCCGGTTCCCCGGGCTTGTGGACCGTGGTGATGCGGACGGCCGCGTCGGGTGTTCCAGGTTTGCCTTCGTCGCCGTAGGCGGCATTGGTGGTCTGCAGGATCGCGCTGATGGTCGAGGGCACCGGGGTGTTGAATCGGCCGTCCTTGTCCGTCCCGGCGGGTTCTCCGACCGGGACGGGGAGCGGCTCGCCAGCCACCGGCCGCCCATCGTCGAGGAGATGCGGGTTGTAGGTACCCACGCTCAGCGTGGTGGCGGCCAAGGAGAGGAGTCCGGCCCTGAGCAGGACGCCGTTCGACGCGATTTCGGTGAGCGAGGGGGGCTCGCCGGTGCTCAGCCACCGCATGCCCATGTCTCCGTAGTGCCCGACTTGGTCCAGCACGTTGGCCTGGGCATCCATCAGGTTCCTGACCGGCAGGGGCGCGCCGTCCTGGAGCCAGTTCCAGCCGAAATCGCTCGCGGCTCCCACCGTGCTGAGGATCTTGCCGCCCTGGTTCCAGAGATCCCCTGCCGTGTCGGCAACCCCGCCCGCCAGCCGGTCCAGCCCCAGTCGGTGGAAAAGGGAGCCGCCGGCCCCGGAACGGCCGGCGTTGCCGGAACCGTTGCCGGAACCGCCGCCGGAACCGCCCGACCCGCCGCCATGGTTGCTGGCTTCGAGCTGCTCTTCGACGTTGCGCGCCACCGCGTCCGACGCCGCCTTGAGCGCGTTTCCCGCCCCGATCAGCCGCTGCCGGTGCCCGGCCCATTCGTCCTTGAACCGCTGGCCGTCCTTGCCGGCCCAGGCGGCGGCGGCAATGGCGGGGGTCAGGCTGGCGCTCATCGCCAGCAGCCGTTCGCCGGCCCGGTCCAGTTCTTCGCTGAGCCGGCGTCCGGACTCCACATCCATTCCCTGCAGGCTCATCGTCGCGCCGCCGGACCCGCGGAGCCGGCGAGAAACTCGCGCGACCCGAGCAGCCGCCAGAACAGTTCCCTGGCCACATCCCCCGGCGGAACGTCCACCATCACGAGGGAACGGCCGCCGTCGTCGCCGCTGGTCCGCACCGAATACAGCTTTTCCGCCAGGTGCCAGACATCCGCGGCGCGGAAGGCAGCCGTTGTCCCGGGCTGGGCCGCCACCACGTCCAGGTGCACGGTGCAGCGCGGGGCCAGGACGGCGTCCTTCACGTCGCGCTGCAGCTCGGCGCTGCCAAGGGATTGAAGCTGCTGCGGGCTGATCGGTGTGCGGCCGCCGTCCATGCTGCGGGCGCTTCCTGGGCCGGCCTGGAGCTCCGCAAAGTCCGGAAGAATCCGTCGCACGGCGGACCAGGCGTGCTGTTCCTCGAACAGGGCCACCTCGACGACGTCCTGTATCCCGGTCACGGCCCTCCCCGCGTCCGTGGTCCGGATCCGCCGCCGGTAGGAGACGGCGATTCCGCGCCCGCCAGCCAGGCCCAGGTCGGCGTGCGCGGAGTGCACCCCGGTCCGGGCGACGACAGTGACCCGGATCGGGGCACTGACGGCGATCAGCACGGCCAGCAGCCATTGATCCGGCATCGTGCCGTCCGGGCCGACAATGCCTGCCTCGCGAAGTTCCGCGTCGAGGCGCCGGGTGTCCGCCGGCTCCAGCGAGCCCAGTGCCAGGGCGTTTGCGGACTGCTGGTAGGCGGCAAAGTCGATCTCCGGTTCGGCGGCAAGTGCCCTCAGCGCCCCGTCAACGGCGGCCGCCCAGGCCAGCCCGCTGATCTCAAAAATGTTGAGATCAGGATCCCCAATACTTTGCCGCACGATTCCCCCCAAATAGTTCAGACCGTGCGCTCACCCTACTGGCTAGGCGCGACCGGCGGGATGGGGAGAACTCCCCTGCACGCGCGCATGCTTGCGCACAACGAGCTCCTGCCGGACGCGCTGCGCGACGACCAGTCCCAGTGCCGCCGTGCCAATCGTGATGGGGTACCCCATCAGCCGTTCCAGCGTGCCGGGTTCCGGAACCCGCGTCCCCGTCGCTCCGCCGGCGATGAGCGCGGCCAGGGCGACCGCGCCGCAGGCAAGGATAAACCAGCCCAGCGGTGTCTGTTTACGCCAGAGCCAGCCGACCAGCAGGAGGGCCAGACCGCCGGCGGCGAAGTACATGAGCGCGCCGGCCACGTGCCAGCCGGAGCCGGCGTCTTCCGGCACCAGTCCCACGATCACGGTTCCCGCGCCCGCGGTCAGGCTCAGCGAGCGGGCGGCAAACGCCGCGGTCGACGGCGACGGCCGGCCCGGGGCCACGGCGAGCCTGGTTCCGGCCCGGGCGGCAACACCGATCACGGCCGAGCTGAGCAGCAGCGCCCCGACCATCATGCCGATCCCCTGCACCACGAACGAGGCATTCATCAGCAGGTGAGCCGGCGAGCAAACGTCGCGGCCGGAGAATCCGCCGCAGCCAAGGGCGCCGAGATCGCTGATGTAGCCGGTGCGCCGGCTGTACGGCTCCCGGCCCGCCCAGGCACCGATCACCGCCGCCTCGGCGACGAAATACTGCAGCACGCTCAATTTCGCGAGCGCGCCGAGATAGAACCGGGTGGAGGCCACATCGGGGATGTAGAGGAGCTCCCGGGAAACCGTCGGGGCAGAGGCTGTCATGCCAAGAGCGTAGTACGCGCCCCCACCTTGTATGCTTGTATCCGTGTCCCGACGGGCCGGCCGACGGCCGCCCGTCTGTTCGCCCGCCCTCGTAGCTCAGTGGATAGAGCACGGCTCTCCTAAAGCCGGTGTCGTTGGTTCGATTCCAATCGAGGGCACTTGGACTCCCAGACGCCGGGCGCCGGCCCGGAACTTGACCAGCCCTCTGAGCCGCGCTTTGAACTGCGCGCCTACCTGCTGGGCAGCTGGAGCGTGGACCGCACCATGCTGGACCGGACCACCGGCAGCCGCGGCACCTTTAACGGCGTCGTCCGTTTCACTGAAACCAACGACGGCGGCCTCCGCTTCCGCGAAGAAGGCACCGTGCAGTGGAACCCGGCCGGCGGCGCACCCTTTACCGGCCCGGCCAGCCGCGAGTATCTGCTCAAACCCTCGGCAACACCGGCGACGATGGACATGTTCTTCCCCGACGGCCGGCCCTTTCACCGCATCGGCTTCGGCGGGCAGGAAAACCGGGACCAGCATTGGTGCGATCCGGACACCTACCGGGTTGGCTACACCAAGCTCGGTCCGGATGACTTCCGCTACCGCTGGGATGTCACGGGTCCGGCCAAGGACCTGCTGCTCGACTCCGTGCTGCGCCGGTCGGCTGCGCACGATGTGGCCGGCGTGCCCGTGGCGGCCGGACCGGCAAGCGTGAATCCCCGCATCGTGGTGTCCGCCGTCTGCGTCTTTGACGACGCCGGACGCCTCCTGACCGTCCGCAAGCGCGGGACGGACAAGTTCATGCACCCGGGCGGCAAGCCCGAGGCCGGCGAGACCGCGGCCCAGGCCGCCTCCCGCGAACTCGAGGAGGAAGTGGGAATCATCGTCGCCCCCGGAGACCTGGTGCCCTTCGGCAGCTGGCTGGCGGAGGCCGCGAATGAGGCCGCCACCCAGATCGAGGCCACGGTGTTCACCGCGCCCACCCTCATCAACTCGACAAGCGGCCCGACCGCGCAGCCGTCGGCGGAGATCGCCGAGATCCGCTGGCTGGACCTGTCCGGCGAGTTGCCGGACGACCTGGCACCCCTGCTCACGGACCACGTGCTGCCGCTGCTCGCGGACCAGGCGACCCAGGCGGACCGCCGAAGCTAGAGTTCCGGCACCGCCTCGGCGGCCACCGCGGTGGCCTCGGCGAACTGGGTCCGGTAGAGCTCCGCGTAGCGTCCCTCGGCGGCGAGCAGCTCGTTGTGCGTCCCGCGCTCAACGATCGTGCCGTCCTCGACCACCAGGATGGCGTCGGCGGCGCGGATGGTGGAAAGCCGGTGCGCGATCACGACGGCGGTGCGGCCTTCGAGCGCCGCGCCAAGCGCTTCCTGCACGGCGGCCTCGTTGGTCGAGTCCAGCGCGGCCGTGGCCTCGTCCAGGATCACGACCCTCGGCTGGGCGATGAGCAGGCGGGCGATGGTGAGCCGCTGCCGTTCGCCTCCCGAGAGCCGGTAGCCGCGCTCCCCCACCACGGTGTCCAGCCCGTCAGGCAGGGAGCGGATCATGTCCTCAAGACGGGCCTGGCGCAGCACGTCCCACATCAGCTCCTCGCTGGCGCCCGGGCGGGCCAGGCGCAGGTTGGAGGCGATGCTCTCGTGGAACAGGTGCCCGTCCTGCGTGACCATGCCGAGGGTTTCACGCATCGAATCGAAGGTGAGGTCGCGGACGTCCACGCCGGCGCCGGACCCCGCACCGCCGAAGCGGACTGCACCCGAATCTACGTCATAGAGCCGTGAGAGCAACTGCGCGATGGTGGACTTGCCGGCGCCCGAGGAACCCACCAGGGCCACGGTCTGGCCCGGCTCCACCCGGAAGCTGATCCCGTGCAACACTTCCTCGCCGCCGCGGGTATCCAGCGTGGAGACGTCCTCGAGGGAGGCCAGCGAGACCTTGTCCGCCGAGGGGTAGGAGAAGCGGACGTCGTCGAACTCCACCGAGAGCGGGCCGCGCGGCGATTCCACCGCGTCCGGCTTTTGCTGGATGAGCGGCTTGAGGTCCAGGATCTCGAAGACGCGCTCAAAGCTGACCAGGGCGCTCATGATTTCCACCCGGGCGTTGGAGAGCGCGGTGAGCGGCGCGTAAAGGCGGGTGAGCAGCAGTGCCAGCACGACGACGTCGCCCGCGGCGAGCTGCCCGCCAAGGGCCAGCCAGCCGCCCAGGCCGTAGACCAGCGCGAGGGCCAGGGCCGAAACCAGGGTCAGGGCCGTGACGAAGGTGAACTGGAGCATTGCGGTGCGGACGCCGATGTCCCGGACGCGGCCGGCGCGGAGGGCGAACTCGCGGGATTCCTCGTCCGGCCTGCCGAAGAGCTTCACCAGGGTGGCGCCTGGGGCGGAGAAGCGTTCCGTCATCTGGGTGCCCATGGCGGCGTTGTGCTCGGCCGCCTCGCGGCGCAGCTCGGCCAGCTTGGAGCCCATCCGGCGGGCCGGGATGAGGAAGATCGGCAGCAGGATCATCGCCAGCACGGTGACGAGCCAGGACTTGTTCAGCATCACCACGAGTGTGAGGGCCAGTGCTACCACGTTGCTGACGACGCCGGAGAGCGTGCCGGCGAAGGCAGACTGCGCGCCGATCACGTCATTGTTGAGCCGGCTGACCAGCGCCCCGGTGCGGGTCCGGGTGAAGAACGCGATCGGCATCTTCTGCACGTGGTCGAAGACCTTGGTGCGCAGGTCCACGATCACGCCCTCGCCGATGGTGGAGGACAGCCAGCGCGTCACCAGCCCGAGCCCGGCCTCGGCGACCGCCACGATCGCGATCAGCACGGCCAGCCAGATCACCGTGCCGGCGTCCGCCTTCGCGATGATCGCGTCCACCACCTGGCCGGCGAGCACCGGCGTGGCGACGGCGAGGACCGCCATCACGATGGACAGCAGGACGAAGGCGATCAGCCGGCCGCGGTGTGGCCGGGCAAAGCCGAACACACGCTTGAGGAGTTCCTTGGAGAACGGCTTGGAGCCGCTCGAGGCGCGGGTGATGTTGTAAAGGGAGCTCCAGGCAACCCGGTCCATGCTCATTTGTTGGTGCCTTTCGGGGCGTTCGCGCCCAACAGTTCGGTGACGACGCCGTCGACGACGTTCCAGCGCACGTCCAGGCGCACGTTTTCCAGCAGCCGGCGGTCGTGGGTGACGAGCAGCAGGGCGCCGTCGTAGCTGTCGAGGGCTTCCTCCAGCTGCTCGATCGCGGGAAGATCCAGGTGGTTGGTCGGCTCGTCGAGGACCAGCAGGTTCACTCCGCGGGCCTGCAGGAGCGCCAGCGCGGCCCGGGTCCGTTCGCCGGGTGAGAGCGAGTCAACGGGCCGGGAAGTGTGGTCGGCCTTGAGTCCGAACTTGGCCAGCAGGGTGCGGACCTCCGCCGGGGTTTGGTCCGTCAGCACCGCTTCGACGGCGTCGGCAAGCAAGAGGCGCCCGGCCAGCAGCCCGCGGGCCTGGTCGATTTCCCCGACCGCCACCGAGGCGCCCATGGACGCGTCGCCGGCGTCGGGCCGCTGCACGCCGAGCAGCAGGCGCAGCAGGGTGGACTTGCCCGCACCGTTAGGCCCGGTGATGCCGATCCGCTCGCCGGCGTTGAGCTGCAGGTTCACCGGCCCCAGGGTGAAGTCCCCCTGGTGTACGACGGCGTCCCGCAGGGTCGCGACGACGGCGCTGGAGCGCGGCGCCGCCCCGATGCTGAACTGCAGCTGCCATTCCTTGCGTGGTTCCTCGACTTCCTCGAGCCGGGCGATCCGTGATTCCATCTGGCGGACCTTCTGGCCCTGCTTCTCCGAGGACTCGGTGTTCGCGGCCCGGCGGATCTTGTCATTGTCCGGGCTCTTCTTCATCGCGTTGCGGACGCCCTGGGAGCTCCATTCACGCTGCGTGCGGGCGCGGGAGACCAGGTCTGCCTTGGTGGAGGCGAACTCTTCATAGCGTTCCCGGGCGTGCCGGCGGGCCACGGCGCGTTCCTCCAGGTAGGCCTCGTAGCCGCCGTCGTAAACCGCGACGGAGTTCTGCGCGAGGTCCAATTCCACGATCGTGGCCACGCAGCGGGCCAGGAACTCCCGGTCGTGCGAGACCAGGACGACGCCGCCGCGCAGGCCCTGGACGAAGGCCTCCAGCTTGGCCAGGCCGCCCAGGTCGAGGTCGTTGGTGGGCTCATCGAGGAGCACGATGTCGAAGCGGCTCAGCAGGAGGGCCGCGAGCGCCACCCGGGCGGCCTGCCCGCCGGAGAGCCCGGTCATCGCGGCGTCGGGTCCCACCTCGAGGCCCAGGTCCGCCAGCACCGGCGGAATCCGGTCCTCCAGGTCCGCGGCGCCGGATGCCATCCAGCGGTCGAACGCCGCCGAGTACGCGTCCTCGGAGCCGGGGGCACCGCCCCCCAGCGCCTCCGCGGTGGACTCCATGTCCGCCGTCGCCTGGCCGCAGCCGGTACGCCGGGCGATGTAGCCGGCCACGGTTTCGCCGTCGATCCGTTCATGCTCCTGCGGCAGCCACCCGACGAACGCGTCGGCCGGGGCAAGGCTCACCGTGCCCTCCTGCGGCTGGTCGACGCCGGCGAGCAGCCGCAGCAGCGTGGATTTGCCGGCGCCGTTGGCGCCCACGACGCCGACGACGTCGCCCGGCGCGACGGTGAGGGAGAGTTTGGAGAAGAGCGTCCGGTGGTCGTGACCACCGGAAAGGTCCTTGGCAACAAGGGTTGCAGTCATTCGTCCATTCTCTCATCGAGGCCCAAAACGGACGGTCGCAGGCAGCCGTCCGGGGCCGGAAATTCGCTGAAAATCCGCCGACATCCCGCCGGGCATAGAAGAACCCGCTGGTCCGGACTTGGGGGGTGTACGGACCAGCGGGTTCGAGCATCTAGCATAGTTGAATCGCCGGCGCCGGTAAAATCGCGGCGGCCCCGCCTCCAGAAGTTTCCCAGGGAACAGCGGGAATGTCCGACGAGCCGACCAAGGGAACCCCATCAATGATTTCTGCCTTACAGTGGTCCACCCTGTTCGTGTGCGCACTCGTTGCGCTGTTCCGGACGCCGTCCGCCCTGCGCGGCGAGAATCGCTCGCTATTTGGCGTCTTCGCACTGGCCACCTTCGCCGTGATGCTCAGTATCGAGTCCAACTACACGGTCATTGATGCCTGGCTCGGTTCGCACAACTACGCGAATCTCCTGCTGCGCTTCGTGATTTATGGAACTGTCCTGCTTGCCGGGTACAAAATCGCGCGGGGCTTCGGCCACCCAACCACTGTCCCGCTTCTCCTGGGTCCGGTGGGCCTTTCCGTGCTGGCGGTCATTGCCCTCGCAACGATCGTTCCGTTCCTGATGGCCAATACGGCGGGCACCTCGGTGGGGATGGCGGCAATTCCGGACCAAAGCGAAGATAACAGGCAGCTGATCCGGCTCTACACGGCGGCCGGGCGGCTGTATCCCGCCTACGTTGCAGGGTGCCTCTTGCCAGCCACGGTCGGGGCCATGCGGTCCCGGCTGCCCGGGCTGGTCCGTAGCGGTGCGGCCGTCCTGTCTGTCGGCGCTGCAGCCATGATCCTGCTGGTGTTCGGTGAACTGCTTCCCGGTCCGCTGGTCTTCCTCCAGTACTTCATCAGCTCGACCGCGGTGCTCGGGCTGGTGGCGGGTTTGGCCCTGATTTGGCTGGGAAGGGTGGCCGCGCGTCGCGGCTCGCGAAACTACCCGTCCTTGGCCGACGCGCACCGCGCGCCGGGTCAAGAAAACATTGCGGCTGAAGAATTATGATGATGTGAAGGTCGCGGCACCGGGCTTCTCCGCCGGTGTGGCGGCCCGGCAGCTCAGTCCGCGCACGACCCTGCAGAAAGTCATAGATGGCACTACCCGCCAAAGCGTTTCAACTCTGGCTCCATAGCGTTGCCCCGGCAATGAGCACCGCGGACATTTGTAGGATCTCCGGCCTCAAGCGCACCACTCTGGCGCAGCAACTGGTGCGCGGCAAGGTCGCCGAAACCACCGTGGTGAGCATCAGCCGGGCGCTCGGCCTGAACCCCGCTGAATCGCTCGCCAACTTCAGCACATTCGCGGACCTGACCCGGCTGGCGCAGCCTCCCACCCCCGCCGAGCTTGTCAGCCAGGTCGCCACCATGGACCTGTTGCAGGCCGTCATCACCCGTTCTGCCGCGGATCCCAAAGACGGCTCCGGGACGCTCCGCGCGCTCAGCCCGGCCCCGCACGCCACCTCGGTGCGGAACTGGGTGGACGCCATTGACGACGGCGAACTCCGCCACCGCGTTTCCGCCGCCACCGGCGTCGCCCCGCAGAACTATTCGGCCCAGCTGACCGCCAACCGACTCTCGCCGGAACTTGCCGTGGCAACCTCGCGCGCCGGAGGCGTGGGCTTGACCGGCGGCCTCGTCGCGACCGGGCTGATTACCGAGGCTGAAGCCGGCTGGCCCGTGGATGCCCGGCAGTCCGCACTGGATGCCCTCTCTGACGGCGAGCTTGTTGCCCTGGCCGGGGAGCGGCTCCAAGCCCTGGGCAAGACGCTGCGCCGCCAGGAGCAGGAGCAGGCGCAAACGGAAAAGATTTGGGAGAACCTCGGATGATCGTCACGGCCCTGCAATGGAGCACCTTCGCAGTCTGCACCCTCGTCGCGCTTGCCCGGATACCCAGCGCCCGGCGGGGTGAAAACCGGCCCGTCTTCTACGTGCTGGTGCTCTTGATGGCGGCCATCCTGCTGAGCATCGAGGAACCGTATGACGCCATTGACGGCTTCCTGGGCGGCGTCAATGTAGCGAATGTGGTGCTGCGGTTCGTTGGCTTTGCCGCGGTATTCTTCCTGGGCCTCCAGATCGCGAAAGGCTTCAGCGCCGAGGACGCCCGGCGCTTCCTAACGGGTCCGGTGGGCATCGGCATGGGGGTGCTGTCCTCCGCCGTGGTCATCGTTCTTTTCCTGATGATGGACACGGCCGGGTCATCCGCCGGGCTCGTCGAGGTCGCCGCAAAGAGCGGCCGCAACCGCGTACTCGTGGAGTACTACGGGGCCGCCGGCCGGCTTTATCCGGCCTTTGTCCTGCTGGCACTGCTTCCCGCGATGATCCGGACGGCCGGCAGCCGGCTCCCGCTGATCATCCGCGGCAGCGCCGTTTCCCTGGCCGTCGGCTCTGTGGCAATGGCCTTGACGCTGGGCTTCCCGCTCATTCCGCCCGGACTGGGTTGCTGGAGATTTGTCATCAACTACACCGGCATTCTTTTCCTGGTGCTCGGGCTCGTCCTGATCTGGGTGGGGCGGATGGCTGCGAAGCGGAGGCCGCGGTCGCAGCCCGCCGGAACGTCCGAATGATGCAGCTCCTGCGGACGACGCCGCGATAGATTCAACATAGTAGGTGAGGTACCCCGAAGGCCCGCGGTGTCAGCGGCGGCCACGGCGGCGCAGAGTCAGCAGGAGGTGGACATGCTCGAATGGGGCACGCTGATCATCTGCGGCATAGCCCTGCTGCTACGTCTGCCGGATGCCCTCCGCGGCAGGAGCAGGGCAGTTTTCGGGATCCTGTTCCTCGCCACGCTGTGCAGCCTGCTCAGCATCCATGGACCCTACGCGGCCATCGACCGGGCGCTGGGAAGTTGGAATCTGACCAATTTGATCTTGCGCTTCATCGTCTTCGGAATGGTCTTCCTAGTGGGGTCGCGGCTGGCCAGGGGACTCGGCGCCACCCGTGCGCACGGCTTGATCACGGGCCGTGCGGGACGCTGGGGGCTGGCAGCCGCTTGCCTGGCGGTGACGGTGGCGTTCCTGCTGATGGATACGCGCGGTTCGTCGACTGGGCTTCAGGATGTGGCGGACAACGCCCGGAACGCCGTCCTCGCCCCGCTCTATGCGGCAGCCGGCCGCAGCTACCCGGCGTTCGTTTCGCTGCTCCTGCTCCCTGCACTGCTGGCAGTTATCAAGGCAACCCTGCCACGGCTGGTGCGGACCGGCGCCGCCTTGACCATGGTGGGAGCCGTCGCGGCCATTGCGAGCGTCCCCGTGTCCTTTGCCCCGGAGTCGTGGGATTTGCCCCGGTTGTTCGTCAACTACCTAGCGGTGCTCGGATACGTCTTGGGACTCCTCGCCTTCTGGCTCTCCGGGCAAAGCGGCCGGCCGCCACGTAACACTCCGGCAACGTTTCCAAAGTAGTAAGCCAGGGGATTCACAAAATCATTAGAGCGTGAGAGAATCATGAATGTGTGAAAACGCCAGCCGGCTTTCGTGAATGGGGATTCAGTCTTACGGATCCCGGCGGAGCGTCCAAGCGCCATTGGGGGGATGAGTGGTAGCGGTCCGCAAGGACCGCTCCCACTCAGCCTGTTTAACGGGCCTTGAGCTTCGGCTGGCCGCTTGATCCCCGAAAAAGAAGGCTCAGCGCTGGAATCTTAGGGTCAGCAACTGGAACGGCCGCAGTGCCAGCTCCGCGGCACCGTCCCGAATCGTTACGCCTGGTGCGTCCGCGGGACGCTCCAGGAGGTCCACGGTCCACACCCCCGTGGCGGCGAAATTGGCTGAGACCGTGCCGGCGGAGCGCTCCCCCAGTGACTCGTACAGGCGGACGATCACGTCGCCGGAGCCGTCCTCCGCCAGTTTGACCGCCTCGATCACGAGGCCGGGATTGGAGACCGTGAACAGCGGCTCCGCACCGCGGGCTCCTCTGACCACGCGCGGGGTGAGGTTGGTGCGGTAACCCTCCTGGACAGCGTCGGCGATGCTGGCGCCGGGCCGCACGGTGACCGTCAGTTCATGCCAGCCGCGGTCCGCGTTCGGGTCCGGGAACTTGGGTGCCCGCAACAGCGAAACCCGGACGATGGTGGTGGTGCCGCCGTCGTCCGCGCGGATCCTTCGGGTGACGTCGTGACCGTAGCTGGAGTCGTTCGAGACCGCGACGCCGTACCCGGACTCGGCCACGTGGATCCACCGGTGCGCGCAGATCTCGAACTTGGCGGCCTCCCACGAGGTGTTGAGGTGGGTGGGCCGGAACACATGGCCGAACTGCGTCTCCGAGGCGGAACGGTCGGCCCGGACGTCGAAGGCGAAGCCGAGCTTGAGCAGCTTCTCGCGTTCCTGCCAGTCCACCCCGGTCGAGATCGCCAGCGACGCCGCGCCCGGCTCCAGCCGGATCCGTTGGGTCACGACGGAGGTTCCGGCCAGCCGCTCCACCACGACGACGGCGGCCCCGCCGTCGCGTTCCAGCGTCACGGAACGGGCCTCGGTCAGCGGGGTGACGTTGCGGCGGTAGAACGCGTCGATGTCCCAGGCGTCCCATTCGTTCGGGGTGTCCCGGTGCAGCTCGAGCAGGTTGCCGAACTCCCCCGGCGCGATCGCTTCACGGCTGCTGCCGTGGTCCCGCAGCGAGACCAGGAGTCCGTCGGCGTTCACCACGGCGCGGATGATCCCGTTGTCCAGCACGTAGCCGCCGTCGGCGTCCGTGGACTGCACGGGTGCGGCCGCGCGGACGGGCTTGGCGGCGGCGAGCGCCGGGACACCGCGGCGGGGGTGCGGGGCGGCGTTGAGCAGGAACTCCTGCTCGCCCTCCCCGAGCACGGCCGCGGCGGCGCTGGCGATGATCGCCTCCAGCTCGCGGGCGACGGCGGCGTAGTTCCGTTCCGCGTCCTGGTGCACCCAGGCGATCGAACTGCCGGGCAGGATGTCGTGGAACTGCTGCAGCAGCACCAGCCGCCAGAGCCGCTTGAGCTCGGCCGCCGGGTACGGGGCGCCGGTTCGGACCGCCGCGGTGGCGCACCAGAGCTCCGCCTCCCGGAGGAGGTGCTCGCTGCGCCGGTTGCCCCGTTTGGTGTTGGCCTGGCTGGTGTACGTGCCGCGGTGGAGTTCCAGGTACATCTCGCCCACCCAGACCGGGAGGCCCTGGTATTCCTGCTCGGCGCTGGCGAAGAGCTCCGCGGCCGAGCCCAGCCGCACCTTCGGCGATCCTTCCAAGTCAGCGTTGCGCCGCGCCGCCGCCAGCATCTCCCGGGTGGGTCCGCCGCCGCCGTCGCCGTAGCCGAACGGGAGCAGGGACATGGTGCCGCGGCCATGGTCGCGGTAGTTGCGCTCGGCGTGCGCCAGCTCCCGGGCGCTGATTTCGGAGCTGTAGGTGTCCACCGGCGGGAAGTGCGTGAAGAGCCGGGTGCCGTCGATCCCTTCCCAGTGGAAGGTATGGTGCGGCATCCGGTTGACCTGATTCCAGGAAATCTTCTGGGTCAGGAACCAGCGGCTGCCGGCGGCCTTGACGATCTGCGGCAGCGCGGCGGAGTAGCCGAAGGTGTCCGGCAGCCAGGCTTCCTGGCATTCGACGCCGAACTCGGCCAGGAAGAAGCTCTTGCCCTCCAGGAACTGGCGCGCCATGGCTTCGCCGCCGGGCATGTTGCTGTCCGATTCGACCCACATGCCACCCACCGGGACGAACTGGCCGGTTTTGACCTTTTCCCGGATGCGCCCGAACAGCTCCGGGTAGTACTCCTTGATCCAGGCCAGTTGCTGCGCCGAGGAGCAGGAAAAAACGAACGCCGGGTCCTCGTCCATCAGCGCCACGACGTTGGAGAACGTCCGCGCGCACTTCCGGATGGTTTCCCGGACGGGCCACAGCCACGCGGAGTCGATGTGCGCGTGGCCGGTGGCGACGAGCTGGTGGGCCGAGGCGTAGGCCGGCCGGGCGAGCACTTCGGCGAGCGCCGCACGGCCGGCAGCGGCGGTCCCGGGGACATCGTCCGGGTCCATGACGTCCAGCATCCGTTCCAGCGCCCGGAGGATCTCATGCCGTCGGGGCAGCTCCATCGGGAGTTCATGCATGAGCCCGCTCAGCGTGGCGATGTCCTGGTGCAGTTCCCAGACGGCCTGGTTGAGCTCGGCGATGACGATCGGACCCAGCCGGTACTGCGGCTCGGTGCCGGCGGTCGCCTTATCGCCGTATGGAGTTGCTGCGAAGGTCCAGCCCTGCGACAGGTCGGGGTTCGCAGCGGCTTCGACGAAGAAGTCCACGGACATGCCGCTGCCCAGCAGCTTAAGGGGGATGTACTGGTTCCGCGGGGAGATGGCCTTGATCACCGATCCGTCGGCCCGCCAGGCCGTGCCCTCGCACTGGAATCCGGGTAGATCACCGCTGAAGCCCAGGTCCACCAGGATTTCGACGGCGGTGTCCGCGCTGCTGCCCCAGGAGTCGGGGACCTCGCCCTGGAGGCGCAGCCACTTGGTGCTCCATGGCTGCCCCCACGCCGCGCCTTGATCCTGCGGGATGAACTTCTGCCGCAGCGCGTCCTGCACCGGGACCGGTTCCCCGGGGACGTCCCAGCTGCTCAGCGCGAGCGGGACGCGGCGCGGGTACACGGCGGGGATGATGCGTTCGCGCAGAAAGCGGTCCAGCCGGACTTCCGTGAGACGGCGGTCGTCGTGCAATGTGATCCTCTTAGCGCTGGTGCCGGTGTTGCGAAGTCGTGGTCGACCCTTGTGTCCAGTCGATGGATAAAATCTACGTCGGCCGCCGCGGTTAAGCCAACGTGGGTTATGCGAGCGCGCCGCTGGCCGACGACTGCCGCATGGACACGCGTTCGTGGCCGGCGTAGACGTTCAAGGTGGTGCCCCGGCTGAACCCGGCCAGGGTCATCCCGCTGGCCTCGGCGAGTTCCACGGCCAGGCTGGAGGGCGCGCTGACGGCGGCCAGCACCGGGATCCCGGCCAGCGAGGCTTTCTGCACCAGTTCGAAGGATGCCCGGCCGGAAACCTGGAGCACTGTCCCGCTCAAGGGCAGCAGGCCTTCGCGCAGCGCCCAGCCCACCACCTTGTCCACCGCGTTGTGCCGGCCCACATCCTCGCGCAGGCAGAGCAGCTCGGCCGAGCCGTCGTCGGAAATCCGGAAGAGTCCCGCCGCGTGCACGCCGCCGGTGACGTCGAAAACGGCCTGCGCCTCCCGGAGCCGGTCCGGCAGCGAGGCGAGGGTCTCGACCGGCACGGTCAGCGGGTCCGCGGCGGGGCTGAAGTGCGAGGACTTGCGCACGGCGTCGATTGAGTCGGTGCCGCAGATCCCGCAGGAGCTGGAGGTGAAGAAGTTGCGCCCCGTGTCGGGCCGGACGACGTCGGGGCGCAGCTGCGCTTCGACGACGTTGAAGGTCTGGACCCCGTCCTCGTCCTCGCCGGCGCAGAAGCGCAGCGAGACGAGTTGATCCGGCGACCAGATGACGCCCTCCGAGACCAGGAACCCGGCGACAAGGTCGAAGTCGTTGCCCGGGGTCCGCATCGTGACGGAGAAGGACAGATTGCCCAACCGGATCTCAAGCGGCTCCTCGACCGCCAGCACGTCTTCCCGGTGCCGGACCGGGAACTCGAGCGCCTGGGGCGAGCCGTCCAGGACAAATTTGTGCACCTTGCGGCGCTGTGTCACGCGGCCCATCGGATACTCCTCATCAGCGTTAAGTACGGGTTCGGCCGCCTGCTGCGGCGGCTCGCCCCTGAATCCATCATGAACTCTGCCCGGGTGTCAGCCAAGCAGCCCGCTCCAGTCAACCGGTCCCTCCGGTGCCGGCTTCCTGGCGGTGCGCTTGGTGGCCGGTTTGGCGGCAGCCTTCGCGGCGGCCGGCTCCGGAAGGGCGGCTCCCCAGGGCAGGGCAAACGCCGGCACGGGCTCCCCCAGCTGCACGCCGTGCGGCGGGACCACCATGATGCCGTCGGCCGCCGCCAGTCCCCGCATCATGCCCGGACCGGTGTGCTGCGCCGGCGATGCCATCCCGTACAGCATGCGGAACGGCATCAGTCTGGTCCGGCCGGGGTCGGGCTCGATCATGGTCCCGCACGGCACCTCGGTCACCGGCGGCGGCGTCCCGTGGCCTAGCGCGGCCAGCAGCGGGGCGCCGATGGTGGACAGCGCCATCATGGCGGCGAGCGGGTTCCCGGGGAGCCCGATGACGAAGCGTCCGTCCGGCAGTTCGGCCAGCACCGCGGGGTGGCCCGGGCGCATGGCGATGCCATCGATCAGCAGCCTGCCGCCCAATTCCGCGACCGTGCGCCTGAGATGGTCGGTGCCGGAGCCGCCGGTGCCGCCGGTGGTAATGACGACGTCGGCCGGGAGTGTCTCGCCGGCCGGCTCCGCGCCGCTGACAGGATCGTGACCTGTGCCGGGGTCGTCGGTGTCTTCGAGCGCGGCAAGCCATTCGGCGTCGCTGTCCCCGATCTTGACCTCCCCCGCGCAGATTCCGCCGAGCATTTCCACGACGGCGGCGAGCTGCGGCCCGAACGTGTCCCGCACCTCCCCTGGCGCGGGGACGCCGGTGCTGACGACTTCGGCGCCGGTGAGTACCAGTCGCACCATGGCCTTGCCGAGCACCGGCAGGGCGTCGTGACCGGCCAGGGCGGCCAGGGCCAGATGCGCGGGGTTGAGCACGGTGCCTGCCTTAATCAGCAGCTCTCCGGCGGCCGCTTCCTCCGCGGCCTTGCGGATGTGTTCGCCGTTGCGCGGTTCCCCGGGCTTGGCGCCGCCGGCCAGTTTCAGGACCGGCAGCCCGTCCTCGTCCGGGGCGATGACGCCGCTCTCGCTGCGGAGCACGGCTTTCGCGCCCGGCGGGATCAGTCCGCCGGTGTTGATCGGGCTCGCCTGGTGCGGGGCCAGTCGCTGGCCCGGCTCGGCGAGGATCCAGGGGCCGCTACCGTTGACCGCCCAGCCGTCCATCGCGGAGGAGGCATAGTGGGGCATGTCATGCAGTGCTGTCAGGTCCTCGGCCAGTGTCCGGCCCAGGGCATGCCGAAGCGGTATGGGCGAGGACGGGATGGGCGCGGCGCAGTCGAAGGCGAGTTGCCGGGCTTCCTGCCAGCTGTGGGCGAGATGCCGGTGCGGCGCCTCTGCGACGGCCTCCGCGGCGGCGTCGTCGTTGTGGGCGTCATTGCCGACGGAGGTGTCGGCATCCGGTCGCGTTGCGGACGGTTCGGACACGGAATCGTCGTCGTCGGCTCCGCTGCTGCCGTGAGGGGGTTCCGGGGTCATGCCCCGGAAGCCTCGGCGGCGGCGTACTCCTTGGCGAGCTTCCGGGCCACGCCCATGGCGGCCTGCATTGACACGCTGTCCGGCGCCTGGCCGGACCCGGACGCCAGGCCGGCGGCGAAGCCGGCGATGAAGGTGGTCAGCGGCGCGGCCGGCCGGACGACGGAGTGGGCGGCCACACCGGCCAGTCCCAGCACTTCGTTGATGTCGATCTCGACATCTTCGAGCTCAAGGGCCTGGAGCAGCGCACGGCACCAGTCTTCAAGCGTTTCATCCTGGCTCTTCACCGTTTGCCTCCAAAGTTGAGTTGGGCCCCAGCGCCCCGGACGGGCCCCGACCGGGCGTGGACACCCCCATGGCGGAGGCATCGTCCCAGGTGTCCACATCGTCGGTGGAACCCGGCGGAACCGGAACCTTCCGCAGCTCAAGACTAGCAAGGAGGGAGAAGACCGAGCCCCCCTCGAGGGCGTTCCGCCGCGCCGCGTCGGCGACGGCGCCTTCTAGCGCGACCGTGCCATAAAGTCCCACGAGGGGTTGCATACGGCCGTCCGCCGAGACGGCGACGAGCCCGTCGACGGGGCTGGCAGCGGCGCCACCCGGGGCATTGGCGGGGACATCAGCCAGTGCGTCGAGCAAGGCGCGGACGGCGTCGGCCACGCGGGGCATGTCGCAGGCCAGCACGAGGGTCAGAGGCGCCGCGCCGGCTCCGGCCGGCTCCCCGCGCCCAACGGCGGCAAGCGCGGAAAGGCCGGCGGCGATCGCGGCGGCGGGTCCGCCAAACGGCGGGTCCTCGCGGCAGTCGAGCACATCCGATGGGAGGTCACCGGGGTCAGGACCGACGACGACGGTCCGGCGGGCGCCCCGGGCAGCCTGCAGCGACCGACTTAGCAGGGTGCCGCCGTCGACCGTCAGCAGGGCCTTGGGTACGCCGCCAAGCCTGGCGGACCGGCCCCCGGCGAGTACGACAGCGTCAAATTCCACCAGTCCAGCCTAGCCGCTTCGGCCTCACCGGGCCGGTATCAGCCCGCTGTGCCCAGTGCGCCTTCTCAGTGCGCCTTTTCGGGGAGCAGGAACGGATCCCAGGCGGGTGTCGGCTTCTCCAGTTCCTTGATCTGCCAGATCGCGCCCTTCGGCGGCCCGGGAACGAAGCCCAGCTTCCAGCCCATTTCGGCCGGCGTGTGGTCCCCTTTGGCGTTGTTGCAGCGCAGGCAGGCCGCCACCAGGTTCTCCCACGAATCCGCACCGCCCCGCGACTTGGGGTGGACATGGTCGATGGTATGGGCAGCCTTGCCGCAGTAGGCGCAACGGTGGTTGTCCCTGCGGAGCACTCCCCTGCGGCTCACTGCCGTCAGGGTGTTGTAGCGCGGCCTGATGTACCGGTTCAGCAGGATCACCGTCGGTCGGCCGAGGATATCCTGCGGACCCACCACGGGGTCGTCCCCCTCGGCCACCACGCTGGCCTTCCCGGTCAGTACAAGCACCAGCGCCCGGCGGAAGGTGACTACCGCCAGCGGTTCATATCCAGCATTCAGAACGAGAGTGCGCATCCGCATACCTCTTCACGGCCGCACCCGCCAGGGGCACGAGGGCCGGCTGCCCTGTGCATGGTCGGGCTATGGATCGACACCACAAGAGTAAACACCGAAGGCCCGGATTGCCGAATTTTTCTTTACCCGGGCTTCCGGGTCGCGCCTCGACGGCCGGCCGGTAACGAGCCGCAAACGGCAAAGGACCCCTGCCGCGTCGGCAGGGGTCCTTCACAAAGCTTCAGGCGTTAGACGCGCCTAAGTCCTAGCCGCCGACGCGGATGAAGACCGGGCCGGAGCCGACGTTGACGCTGTAGAGCGCGGTGGTGCCGCCGTTCCAGCCGCCGTGGACGGCCATGCCGTTGCCGACGTAAACGGCGATGTGGGCCATGCCCATGCCACCGTTCTGGTAGTAGGCGAGATCGCCCGGCTGGGCCTCTGCGGCGCTCACGGTGCGGCCCAGGGACAGGTAACCCGCCGGCCAGCCGTGGTAGTGGACGCCCACTGCGGCCAGCGCGTTGGTGGCCAGCATGGTGCAGTCCTGAGAGACACCGATCTGTGCGTAGGCAGCTGCGGCGATCGAAGCGCCCATGCCGCTGACGGCGGCCGGAGCCTTGGTGTCCAGCGACGCGGTGACCGCGGTGCCCGTGCCGGCACCGGTGGCGGCGGTGTCCGCTTCCTGGACGTTGACGACGGGCTTGGCCGCCTCGACGACCGGAGCCGGAGCGGTGGTGACAGCAGGCTTCTCGTAGGAGATCGCGATGCTGGAGGCCGCGGAGATCGTGGCCGGCGCGTTGGACTGTACTTCCATGGCCGAAGCGGAAGTCGATTCGCGCTGAACGTTGGTCTCGGCAGCGTTGGCTGCGATACCGCTGGTCAGGACCAGGCCGGAGGCAGCAGCGATAACCGCGGCCTGGCGACCCATACCACCGGCGTTGTCGCCGACGGCCTTAGCAATGACAGCCAGCGAGTTGGTCTTGGTGACCTCCGCGCGGTGGCGTGCAATGGTTGCACGAGTAGTCATTCAGTTCTCTCTTTCGTGATCCTTGGGTCCGCGCTGCTTGCAGGCGGGACCGAGGACGCTCCGGCATCTTGGGGGTACGCCGGATCGCCCCGAAACGGGTTTCTTAGCGAAGGGTGTACTGCGAAGACGCGCCAAAAGCGGGAACTGCGTTGTTTGATCCAGTCCGGGCACCGGCAAGGGCGACACGGAGCATGGAATTCAGCGGGCTCAACTGAGCCTCGCCGGCGCGAGAACGCGCAGCATTGTGGCGTGAAGACACGAAAGTAGCCTCTCCCAATGCCTACGAGGTGAGCTGTCGGATTCGGATGGGAGTCACCCGGCCGCGCTGCTTCCTGGGAAGCTTTGCGACTTAACCCCAAGGTCTTCTTGCGAAGACCAAAATTGGTTCCCCCGCCCCTGCCAGACGATGTCATGCGAACGGACCTTGAGCGGTGGCAGAGTTAGGCAATCCACTCAAGAGCGCCAACTTCGGAGAAGTTGGCGTGCTTCATACGGTACAACAGTTGGGACTCAATGTCACATTCAGATCACGGCGTGTCACAGAAACGCGAGTGGTCCCTCGGCTTGGCTAAAGCCAGCCGAGCGGGTCAACAACTTCCCCGTTGACCATCACCTCGAAGTGGAGGTGGCAGCCGGTGGAGGCGCCGGTGGTTCCGCTCATCGCCACCACATCGCCACGGGAGACCTGCTGGCCCACGTGGACATCGGAGGACGACAAGTGGTTGTACGTGGTCTCCAGGCCGTTGCCGTGGTCGATTACCACCCGGTTGCCGCCCCCGTAGGGGTGCCAGCCGGAGAAAGTTACGGTGCCGCTCGCGGCGGCATGCACCGGGGTGCCGCATTGGGCCGCGTAGTCCTGGCCCCGGTGGAATTCCCCGACGGCGCCCGTGATGGGACTGACCCGGTAGCCGAACGGCGAGGCCGTGACCATGGCATCCAGCGGCGCCCCGAGGCTGCCCGCGGAGGCTGCCCGGGTGATGCTGCCGACGGACTGGGCGCTCAGCAACTGCTTGAGCTTGCTGTCCGGGTCACCCTTGGTGGTGACGGCCGTGCGGTTGAAGTTGATTTCGGCGGCCGGGGCCTTGACCTCGGGCTGAGCCGCCGCGGAAACCGAACCGGACCTGGCCGCATCGGTGGCCATCACGGGGCCGGTGGCCGGAACTGTCACGGTGAGGACCAAACCCGTAGCCGCCAGGGCAATGCCCGCCTTCTGCCCCACGCCGCTGACAGCGGCGAAGTCTGTTACCTGACGGAACGGGCTGCGCCGGCCGCGGCGCGCTTCGCGGTGTGCGTCACGCGGGCGTTCGTCGAGGACGACGGCGGCCGGGCGCGGCTCCGGAGCGGGACCGGTCGCACGACGGCGGCCCCTGACGGTCTGGGTGGTCAAAAACGGTTCCTCTCTGGATAGCCTGCGAAGTTAGCTGTCGGATTCGGGTCAGAGAGATCAAAGACCCGGTCCGCCGGTGCAAGCATCCAGACGCAGGGGCATCCACGGAGGTCCCAGTTTGAATTGCTTGCCGCTAGCGGACTTCACCCCAAGGCTGCTGAATCAACAGCCGGTTGTGGTTCCCCCGCCTCTGCCAGAAGGTGAATCGCCGACTGATCCGCTGGCAGAGCTCGGCTCCGGATCAGATAACGCTTTAGTATCAGTGCTTGTCATCAACTATAGGGGATTAAGGCAGGCGGTAATAATTCCGTTATCTCGCCTGTGCACAACTTACCGCCTGTTTCGCGGCAGGATTTTGACGCCGGGTTACCCGAGCGTAACGAAGACATGGGCGGCGACCTCGGGAGGCAGCTCAAGGGCGCCTTCAATGTCGGGGACCCGGACCGAGATGTACTCCCCCACCCGTTCCAGCGACACCCTGGCGCCGGGACGGATTCCGCCCTCGTCCAGCTGGACCAGCAGCTCCGGCTCGACCTGGATCGGCTCGGCCAGCCGGCTGACGGTGATCCGCGAGTCGGCACCGTAGCCGGCCATGGCGTCAAGCAGGTTGACCACGGCGCCGCGGTCCGGCGTCGGAAGCCCCCCTAGTTCGGCGAGTCCGGGAATCGGGTTCCCGTAGGGGGACACGGTCGGGTGGTCCAGCATTTCGAAAATGCGGCGCTCGACCCGTTCGCTCATTACGTGCTCCCAGCGGCACGCTTCCTCATGGACGTAGGCCCAGTCGAGCCCGATCACGTCGGCAAGCAGCCGCTCGGCCAAGCGGTGCTTGCGCATGACCTCGATGGCGCGCTTCCGGCCCGTTTCGGTCAGTTCAAGGTGCCGGTCGCCGGAAACAACCACGAGGCCGTCGCGCTCCATACGGCCGACAGTCTGGGAAACGGTGGGGCCGGAGTGCCGGAGCCGTTCGGCGATGCGGGCGCGGAGGGCGATGATGTTCTCTTCTTCAAGTTCCAGGATGGTCCGAAGATACATCTCGGTGGTATCGATCAGATCCGTCATTCAGCTCAGCTCCTCGAGCGCCGTCCTTGCGTCAATCCCACCGTACAGCGTGCGGGATGCGCCCTGGCGAGATCCGCCGTACGTCACCGCATAGCCTAGCCTATTTTGAATTAGTCCGGATAATCTGATGGCTGCCGCGCGGACCCGTGCGCTACGCCGCGCCCGGCTCCCGGCCGCCGTCTCAATGACCGGACTATGACGGGCGTTATTCCCGCCCGCATGGGGCCGTCGGGCAGAATAAATAGCGGGTCCCGGTCACGCCCGGCAGAGCCCGTCCAAGCCCCGCCACACACCCAGCCGAAAATTGGAGCCCCTGTGAGCGACACCAGCATCACCATCCCCGCGAACCTCCTGCCCAAGGACGGCCGGTTTGGCGCCGGCCCGTCGAAGGTCCGGCCGGAGCAGATGGAGGCCCTGTCTGCGGCGGCGGCGACGCTGCTGGGGACCTCGCACCGCCAGGCCCCGGTCAAGAACCTCGTGGGGTCGGTCCGGACCGGGCTGAGCGACTTCTTCCGCGCCCCGGAGGGCTACGAGGTCATCCTCGGCGTCGGCGGCTCCACGGCGTTCTGGGACATTGCCAGCTTCGGCCTCGTGGAAAACAAGGCGCAGCACCTGTCCTTCGGCGAATTCGGCTCGAAGTTCGCCGCGGCCACCAATAAAGCCCCGTTCCTGGCCGAGTCCTCGATCATCAAGTCCGAGCCCGGCACCCGCCCCGGGGCGCAGGCCGAGGCCGGCGTCGATGCCTACGCGTGGCCGCAAAATGAGACCTCCACCGGCGTCGCCGCGCCGGTCAAGCGCGTGGCCGGCGCCGATGCAGGCTCCCTCGTCCTGGTGGACGCCACCTCCGCGGCCGGCGGCCTGGACGTGGACGTCGCCGAAGCCGACGTCTACTACTTTGCCCCGCAGAAGAACTTCGCCTCCGACGGCGGCCTGTGGCTGGGACTGTTCTCCCCGGCGGCCTTGGAGCGCGCCGCCCGGATCAAGGCCAGCGGCCGCTGGATCCCGGACTTCCTGGACCTCCAGACCGCGATCGACAACTCGCGGCTGAACCAGACCTACAACACTCCGGCGCTGGCCACCCTCGTGACCCTGGACGCGCAGGTGCAGTGGCTCAACGCCAACGGCGGCCTCGACTTCGCCGCCGCGCGCACCGCCGACTCGGCCGGACGCATTTACCGCTGGGCCGAGGCCTCCGCCTACGCCACGCCGTTCGTGGCCAGGGCCGAGGACCGGTCCAACGTGATTGCCACCATCGACTTCGACGACTCGATCGACGCCTCCGCCATCGCCAAGGTCCTGCGCGCCAACGGCATCGTGGACACCGAGCCGTACCGCAAGCTGGGGCGGAACCAGCTGCGCATCGCCACCTTCGTGGCGATCGAACCCGACGACGTCTCCGCACTGCTCGAGTGCATCGACTTCGTCGTCGGCGAGCTCAGGAAGTAGCCACCGCGCCGTCCCTTTCCAGGACGCGTCAGCGGTCGACGGCGTCGTCCGGGTCTTCCTCCCGGGCGGCGCCACCGGTCGCCGAACTGCCGGGGACGACCCGGAAATACCGCAGGCCCCGCGCACGCCGGTTGAAGGCGATCCGCAGCTGCTTCGCCCGGACAATCCAGACTATGCCGTTCAGGGCCGCGATCAGCCCGGAGGCCGCCGCCACACCCATCGACCAGCGCGCGCCGGCGACGTTCGCCACCCAGCCGACCAGCGGTGCGCCGATCGGGGTGCCGCCCATGAAGATCGCCATATACAAGGCCATCACCCGGCCGCGCATCACCGGGTCCGTGGTGGTCTGGACGTAGCCGTTGGCGCTGGTCATCATGGTGATCGCGAACAGGCCGACCGGCACCAGCGCGACGCCGAACCAGAAGTAGTCCGGCGCCAGCGCGGCGAGGCCGGAGGTCAGGCCGAAGGCGCCGGCCGCGCCGAAGATCACGCGCATCCGCGGCCGGCCCCGCCCGGCCGAGAGCAGCGCTCCGGCGACGGAACCGATCGCCATGATCGAGTTCATCAGGCCGAAGGCGCCGGCATCGAGGCCGAATTCGGTGCCGACCATGGCAGCGATAAAGAGGACGAAGTTCAGCCCCAGGGTTCCCACGATGAACACCCCCACCAGCACAACCACAATGTCGGGCCGGAAGCGCACGTAGCGCAGGCCCTCGCGGATCCGGCCCTTGCCGGCCGGGGCCCGGGGCAGCTGGCGCAGCGAGGCTGCGGGGATTTTGGCCAGGCTCAGGAGCAGGGCCAGGAACGTGACGGTGTTGACCAGGAAGACCCAGCCGGGCCCAATGGCCACGGTGAGCAGGCCGGCGACGGCGGGGCCGATCATCCTGGCCACGTTGAACGAGGCGCTGTTGAGGGCGACGGCGTTGGGCAGGTAGTCGTCGCGCACCAGTTCGGAAACAAAGGTCTGGCGCACCGGCGCGTCCAGGGCGGAGACGACGCCCAGCAGCAGGGCGAAAATGTAGACGTGCCAGAGCTGCGCGGCCCCGGACAACACCAGGGCACCGAGCGCTGCGCTCAACAGGGCCATGGAGGACTGTGTCAGGACCAGCAGCTGCTTGCGGTTGAAGCGGTCGGCGACCAGCCCGGCGACGGGGGCGAGGAAGAGCTGCGGTCCCAGCTGCAGGGCCATGGTGATGCCCATGGCGCCGGCGTCCTGAGCGCTCAGGTGGTCAAAGACCAGCCAGTCCTGCGCGGTGCGCTGCATCCAGGTCCCGATATTGGAGATCAGGGCGCCGATGAACCAGATCCGGTAGTTCAGGATGTGCAGCGATTTGAAGGTGGACCTCATGTCCCGGCCTTCCGTTGCACGCTCCCGAACGGCCCCAAACCGTTAGTCGGCCTCGACGGCGGACTCGTCCTGGACCGCTCCGGCGTCGGCTCCTGCTTCGGCAGGCTCTGCTTGCGCCTCCGCGGCACCGTCGTCGGCGGTCTCGTCCGACGTAGCCGCCGCGGCCTCGGCAACGGGGGCTTCGGCGGCGTCGTCCTGTTGCGCGTCTTCCGGGCGCACGCGTTCGGCCCACGGAACCCACTCCGGGGCCAGGATGGAATCCTCGGAGGGCAGCAGGCCCAACTCATCCACCGTCACGGTCTTGGAGCGGGAGTTGCGGGTCAGCACCGCGTACCACTGCCAACCGCCGTAGCCGGGCAACTTGGACTCGAAGAGGTGCGTGACCAGGCGGTCGCCTTCGCTCTTCGCGCCCAGGTGCCGGCCGATCTGCT
This sequence comes from Arthrobacter sp. C9C5, assembly GCF_013359735.1. Classification (GTDB taxonomy): domain Bacteria; phylum Actinomycetota; class Actinomycetes; order Actinomycetales; family Micrococcaceae; genus Arthrobacter. The sequence continues at coordinate 117,941 of NZ_JABFMX010000006.1, read as the reverse complement.
CCGCCGGCGCGATGCCTTCCACGGCGGCACGGGCCGCGTCGACGGACGCGGCCAGGAAGGCGTCGGGCTTGCCGACGCGCCAGACGGGCACGCCGTAGCGCGGCTTGGATCCTGCTTTGGCGCCGGCGGCCTTGGCGGCCGCACCGGCCGCCGCGGCGGCGTTCTGTTCAGGTTCCGGAGTCATCGCAGAGCCTTACGCGTCCAGCTCGTCGGCGACCTTACGAAGCGCGACGGCGATCGCCTTGGCCTTGTTGCCTTCCGGGTACTTGCCCGCGGACAGCGTTCCGGAGAGGTTGTCCAGCACGCTGACGAGGTCCTGCACCAGCGGTGCGAGGTCCTTCGCGCTGGGCCGCTTGGCCTTGGCGATCGACGGGGTCTTGTCCAGCACCCGCAGGCCCAGGGCCTGGGCTCCCTTGCGGCCGTCGGCCACACCGAATTCCACCCGGGTTCCGGCTTTGAGCTCGGTTACGCCCTCGGGCAGCGCCGACTTGGGCAGGAAGACCTCCTGGCCGTCTTCGCCTGCGAGGAATCCGAAGCCTTTTTCCTTGTCATACCACTTGACCTTGCCGGTAGGCACGTAATCAACCTTCTTCGTTCTGCGGGGACGCGGCCGGCGGTCACCGCATCCGCATGGATATGCGGGTTCAGGGTGTGACTGCCCGGACCGTGTTGGTCTGTTCCTCCAAGGTTATCCTGCCTTGGCCACTTTGACGGCTTGAGGCGCGGGCGAAGCCGGGCTGTTAGCGTTGCCTCCATGACACCACAGCGCTTCCGGCGGCCCCTCTTGATTCTTGCGGCCGCCGTTGCCGCGCTCTCGCTGGCCGCCGTCGGAGCCGTCATGGTTATGGCCTTCAACAACGCGGTGGCGCCGGCATGGATTACGTCCACCGCGCTGTACGGGCTGCCGGTGGCGTTCCTGCTCATGCTCGCCCTGGTGATCGACGCCGTCGCTGCCCGGCGCCGGACGCCCGGGCACGGCGGAGGGTAACGTTGGACTGATGTCCCTTATCCGCGCGCTCAGCAAGGAACTGCAGGCACGCAGCGACGACTCGTTGCGGGCCCTGTTCTCCGCGCGGCCGGACCTGATTTCCCCCGCGGTGCCGGATTTCTCCGCCCTCGCCGCCCGAGCCAGCGGCCGGGTCAGTGTGCAACGGGCGCTGGAACGGCTGAACCGCCCGCAGATGCAGGTCCTCGAAACCCTGCATCTGTGCACCAACACGGACACCGGACACAGCGCGTCCGCCGCGACGCTCAAGCGGCTGATCAACGGCTCTTCCGTCGCCGCGCTGGACCGGCTGCTGCACTCCCTGCAGGAACTGGCGCTCGTGCACCGGGCCGACCCCCCGCACGGCGTGGGCGCAGCCGCGGGCCGGCAGCGCCACTACCTTCCGGTCGGCAGCCTCAAGGACGTCATCGGCATCTACCCGGCCGGGCTGGGGCGCAGCTACACCGAGCTTGTCCGGCTCCAGCCCGCTTTCGCGCAGCGCGTGGTGCAGCTTGTCGGCGAACTGCACGGCACCGGCGCCGACATCGCCCCCGCCAGCACCCCGATGGAGGCGGCGCTGTCGCTGCAGCACTGGACCGCGTCGCCGGAGGCCCTGCAGGCGATCCTGGCCACCGCACCGGAGCGCACGACGGCGCTCCTCGCCCGCTTCGGAAACTGGGCCATGGGCGCGGTGCCCCAGGCGCAACGCCGCGCGTCCGTGCTGAACGAGGGCCCCGACGTCGGGCCCGTCGACTGGCTGCTGGCCCGCGGCCTGCTGGTGCCTCTGGACGCCGCCCATGTGGAACTCCCGCACAGCGTGGGCGTCTCGCTCCGCGGCGGCTTCGTCATTGAGCACTTCGCGCTCAGCCCGCCGGTGCCGAGGCTGGGACAGACCAGCGCTTCGCTGCGCCGCAATGCCGCGCTCGGCGCCATCGCCGAAACCCTGCGGCTGACCGGTGAACTGCTGTACGCCGTGCGCGAGCAGCCGCTCGCCACCTTGCGCAGCGGCGGCGTGGGCGTCCGGGAAATGAAGCGCCTCGCCGACGCCCTGCGGATCGGGCTGCATGAGGCCGGCGTCCTCGCGGAGCTGTGCGCCCTCTCCGGGCTGCTCCGCCTGGACGTGGACAGCTCAGCCTGGATCCAGGCGCCGCAGCTGGAATGGCTGACGCTGCCCCGGCAGGAGCAGTGGCTGTGGCTGGTCAACGCCTGGCTTGCCAGCGAACGGGTCCCGTCGCTGGTCGGGCAGCCGGTCAGCGGTGTCGCCACCGCGCAGGCGCACCGCGGCCCCGCCGGCAGCGCCATCAATGCCCTCTCCGCGGAGGCGCAACGGCCGGACGCCCCCGTGGTCCGGAAACGGATCCTGGAAATCCTCAACGAACTCACCCTGGAGGCGGCCGCGGCCGACGGGGAGGCACCGGTGCTGGACGCCGCCGCCGTGTTGGAACGGGCCGACTGGTCGCAGCCGCGGATGGCGCGGCGCTTCAGTTCGCTCATCCAGGGCGTCCTCGCCGAAGCCGAAATGCTGGGCCTGGTCGGATCGGGCGCGCTTAGCCAGATCGGGGCGGCGATCGCCGTCGAACAGCCGGACGAAGCCCTGGCCATCCTCGGCGAGCACCTGCCCGCGGCGCTGAACCACGTGCTCCTCCAGGCGGACCTGACCGCTGTCGCCCCCGGCTACCTGGACCCGGAATTGAGCGAGAAACTCCTGACCATGGCCGACGCGGAGGGCCAGGGGCCGGCCACCATCTACCGCTTTTCGGTGGCGTCCGTCCGGCGCGCCCTGGACGCCGGGCAGGACGCCGGCGCACTGATGGATTTCCTGCGCGAGCACTCGGCCACCGCCGTGCCGCAGCCGCTGCAGTACCTCATTGAGGACACCGCCGCGCGCCATGCCCGGCTCCGGGTGGGACCGGCCGCGAGCTTCATCCAGAGCGAGGACGAAACAGCCCTGCTGGAGCTGCTCAACACCCCGGCAGCGTCCGGGCTGGGCCTGGTCCGGATCGCGCCGACCGTGCTGGTCTCGCACGCCGCACCCCGGGAAGCCGCCCAGTTGCTGCGCGGGCTGGGCCTGTCCCCCGCGGTCGAGGAAACCGGTTCCGCCGCCGTGCGGCTGCGCCGCAGCACCGCGGCGCCGGGCAGCGTCCGGCCGGTCTACACCGCCCCGCGCACCGCTCCCGCGGACGCCGACGTCGACGCCCAGCTCGCGGTGCTGCGCGACGGCGGTTCACCTTCCTCCTTCTCCGACGCCACCGCAAGCCGCGGGGCCGGGGCAGCCGGCGGCGAGGCCGCGACGCAGCTGGGCCTGGAGACCCTGCAGAAGGCCATCCGGCTCAAGCAGCGGGTGGTGATGAACATCGTGGACGGCCTGGGGAATGCCACCCGCGAAACCGTTGTTCCGGTAGCAGTGAATGGCGGGCGTGTGCGCGTGTTCGATCCGGCCAAGGAAACCGAGCGTGTCCTGTCCATCCACCGGATCATTGACGTTGAAGCCACAGAGGAATTGCTCCAGTGAATGACGGACCGCTGATCGTCCAGAGTGACAAGACCATCCTGCTGGAGGTGGACCACGAACAGGCCACCGAGGCGCGCCATGCAATCGCGGCGTTCGCCGAACTGGAGCGCGCCCCGGAGCATGTCCACAGCTACCGCCTCACGCCGCTGGGATTGTGGAACGCCCGGGCCGCCGGCCTGGACGCCGAACAGGTCCTGGATACGCTGCTCAAGTACTCCCGGTTCCCGGTGCCGCATTCCCTGCTGATCGACATCGAAGAGACCATGTCCCGTTACGGCCGGCTGCGGCTGGAGAAGGATCCCCAGCACGGCCTCGTGATGCGCACCTCCGACTATCCGGTCCTCGAGGAAGTCAGCCGCGCCAAGAAGATCGCTCCGTTGCTGGGGCCGCGGATCGATGCCGAGACCGTGGTGGTGCATTCCTCCCAGCGCGGGCAGCTCAAGCAGCTGCTGCTGAAGATCGGCTGGCCTGCGGAGGACTTCGCCGGCTACGTGGACGGCACGCCGCACCCCATCATGCTCAACGAAACCGGCTGGAAGCTCCGCCCGTACCAGCAGCTCGCGACGGAGAACTTCTGGGCCGGCGGCAGCGGCGTCGTCGTGCTCCCCTGCGGGGCCGGCAAGACCCTGGTGGGTGCCGCCGCGATGGCCACGAGTTCCACCACCACGCTGATCCTGGTGACCAACACGGTGTCCGCGCGGCAGTGGAAGGACGAGCTGCTCAAGCGGACCTCGCTCACCGAGGAGGAGATCGGCGAATACTCCGGCTCCGTCAAGGAAGTCCGCCCCGTCACGATCGCCACCTACCAGGTGCTCACCACCAAGCGCGGCGGGCTGTACCCGCACCTGGAACTGGTGGACGGCAACGACTGGGGCCTCATCATCTACGACGAGGTCCACCTGCTGCCGGCGCCGATCTTCCGGATGACCGCGGACCTGCAGGCGCGCCGCCGCCTCGGGTTGACCGCCACCCTGGTCCGCGAGGACGGCCGCGAGGGCGAGGTGTTCAGCCTGATCGGACCCAAGCGCTATGACGCCCCGTGGAAGGACATCGAGGCGCAGGGCTACATCGCCCCCGCGGACTGCGTCGAGGTCCGGGTCGATCTCCCCCGGGACGAACGGGTGGCCTATGCCATGGCCGAGGACGCCGACAAGTACCGGCTCTGCGCCACGTCCGAGACCAAGACCGGGATCGTGGAGCGGCTCGTGGCTGAACACGCCGGCGAGCAGTTGCTCGTGATCGGGCAGTACATCGACCAGCTGGACGAGATCGGCGAGCGCCTGCAGGCGCCGGTGATCAAGGGCGACACCTCGGTCAAGGAGCGCCAGCGGCTCTTCGACGCGTTCCGCGCCGGGGAGGTCCAGACCCTTGTGGTGTCCAAGGTCGCCAACTTTTCCATCGACTTGCCGGAGGCCTCGGTGGCGATCCAGGTTTCCGGTTCCTTCGGCTCACGCCAGGAGGAGGCGCAGCGGCTGGGACGCCTGCTGCGGCCCAAGCAGGACGGCCGGGCCGCGCGCTTCTACTCGCTCGTGGCCAGGGACACCCTGGACCAGGACTTCGCCGCGAAGCGCCAGCGCTTCCTGGCCGAGCAGGGCTACGCCTACCGGATCATGGACGCCAAGGACGTCGGCGCCGGCAACTAGCGGACGCCCATTCAACACACATCCGCCTTTCAGAAAACTCACAGAGTCTGGGAGCATCATGGGAACCATGAAAAAGAACGGTCCCGAAGCCAAGCTGCTCGTCGTCGATGATGAACCCAACATCCGCGAGCTGCTCTCTACCTCGCTGCGCTTCGCCGGGTTCGAAGTTGTCTCCGCCGGTACCGGCCGCGATGCCCTCGCCGCCGCGGAGCTCCACTCGCCGGACCTCGCCGTCCTCGACGTGATGCTGCCGGACATGGACGGGTTCACCGTCACCCGCCGGCTGCGCGCCGCAGGCAAGCACTTCCCGGTGCTGTTCCTGACCGCCAAGGACGACACCGAGGACAAGGTCACCGGCCTCACGGTCGGCGGCGACGACTACGTCACCAAACCGTTCAGCCTCGACGAGGTGGTGGCCCGCATCCGCGCCGTGCTGCGCCGCACCCAGCCGCTGCAGGACGACGACGCCGTCATCCGCGTCGATGACCTGGAGCTCGACGACGACGCCCACGAGGTGCGCCGCGGAGGCACGGTGATCGAGTTGTCCCCCACCGAGTTCAAGCTGCTGCGCTACCTCATGCTCAACCCGAACCGGGTGCTCTCCAAGGCCCAGATCCTGGACCACGTGTGGGAGTACGACTTCAACGGCGACGCCTCGATCGTGGAGTCCTACATCTCCTACCTCCGGCGCAAGGTGGACATCGACCCCGCGGCGCCGGCCCTGATCCAAACGAAGCGGGGCGTCGGCTACGTGCTGCGGACGGCTGAGAAGCGCTGACCTTGCTGCACCGATGGAGGGCGGCGTCGCTGCGGTCGCAGCTGGTCGCCATCATGATGGCCCTGATGCTCGTGGCCCTCACCGCTACGGGCGCGGGCACGCTCGCCCTGCTGCACAGCTACCTGCAGGGCCAGGTCGACGACAAGCTCAAGGCCGCCGTGGGTTCGGCCCGGCAGCAGCAATCCTTCAGCCAGCTGCAGGACCAGAACCCGAACGTCCCCACCGACTATTCACTGATGCTTTTCAGCCCGGGCCAGTCCGCCTACGTGTTCGGCGGCAGCAAGGGCTCGCGCCCGGCCATCAGCAGCATTACGCCCCAAGAGGCCCACGACCGCGGCGAGGCTCCGTTCCAGGTCCGCGGCACCGACGGGCGGAACTGGCGGGTGGTGGCCGTCAACGTGCTGGACGGCAACCAGCGCGCCGCCGTCGTCGTGATCGGACTGCCGCTGTATCCGGTGGATTCGGTGATGGAGCACGCCGTCCTGGTGGTGGTCGGCGTCGGACTGCTGACCCTGGTGCTGGCCTTCTTCATCGCTACCTGGACCGTGACCCGGTCCTTCCGGCCGTTGGCGCGGGTGGAAAAGACCGCGGCTGCAATCGCCGCGGGCGACCTGTCGCGGCGTGTGGAAGTAGAGAACCCGGACACCGAGGTCGGCCGGCTCAGCCGGTCCCTCAACGCCATGCTGGCGCATATCGAGTCCGCCTTTGCCGCCAGAATGGCCTCCGAGGAGAGGATGCGCCGCTTCGCCGCCGACGCGTCCCACGAACTGCGCACCCCGCTGGTCACAATCCGCGGCTTTTCGGAGCTCTACCGGCACGGCGCCCTGGCCACACCCGAGGACGTCGCCACCGCCATGGGGCGGATCGAGAGCGAAGCCAAGCGGATGGGTGCGATGGTGGAAGACCTGCTGCTGCTGGCCAGGATCGACGAACAGCGCCCGCTACAGCAGAAGCCGGTGGACCTGCTGCTGCTTGCCCATGACGCCGTGGTTGATACCCAGGCCAGCGACCGCAGCCGGGTGATCTCGCTCCGGGGCCTCGACGGCGGCGCGGGAGCTCCGGCCCCGGTGATGGGCGACGAGGCGAAGCTACGCCAAGTGGTCGGCAACCTCGTGGGCAACGCCCTGCGCTACACCCCGGATGGCACCCCGATCGAGCTCGCCGTAGGGGTGCGGTCCGACGCCGACGGGACGCGCCGCTCCGTGATCGAAGTCCGTGACCACGGGCCGGGCGTCTCGGAAGAGGAGGCGGCCCGGATCTTTGAACGCTTTTACCGTGCGGACACCTCCCGGACCAGGGAGACCGGCGGCAGCGGCCTCGGACTGGCAATCGTGGCGGCCATCGTCGGCTCGCACTCGGGCTCGGTCCGTGTCCAGCCCACCGAGGGCGGCGGCGCCACCCTGGTGGTCAGCCTCCCGTTCCTGGCGGAATCGGAGACGCCGGAGGCCGAGACAGCAGAAGCGGAGCTGAAGGGCGCTGAGTCGGACGCTGATGCGGGCGTGGAGCCAGGGCTGGACTCGGGCGGCGCGGCGCGCGGGTAACCCTTTCGGTGGAGTCGGGTTTTCCACATAGGGAGCTTCTCCGCTGGGGCAGGCCGCGGCGCCTTCCTAGGCTGACAGTGTCCGGAAAATCCGGATATCCCCATCCCCGGCACCCGTGAAAGGCCCTCCCGTGAGCATCATTTCCGTCGATACCGAACTGCTCCAGCTCAAGTCCGCCAACGTCCAGGCCACGGTGGAAAGAATCAGCGCCGACGTGCAGGCCATGAGGCACGGGCTGGACGAACTGCAGGCGAGCTGGCGCGGATCGGCCGCCACCAATTTCCAGGCCCTGCTCGCAGAATGGACCCTGACCCAGGGCAAGGTCGAGGCCTCCCTGGCTTCGATCAATCTCGCGCTCAGATCCGCCGCCGCCAGCTACGCCCAGGCAGAGCTGAGCAACGCCCAGCGGTTCGGCTAGCGGCAAGGGCCGGCCCACGGCCCACGGCCCCTGTGCGCCTCCTAGGCCTCGGGAGTGCCCTGGTGGAAGCGGAGCCGCCATTGGGCGCCGTCCAGGACCCACAGGGAGCTGCGCAACGCCGTCCCCGTGCGGGTGTGGCTGCGGTAGGTGAGCAGCACGGCGCCCTCACTGAGGCGGTCCGCGGCCAGAAGCTCCAGCTCGGCGGGCACACCGGGATCATCCTCGAGAGCCATCATCATCTCGTCGCGGGTCCAGAGCCGTCCGGAACTGCCGATCTCGGTGAAGTCCGGGTGCAGCAGCACTCCCGTGCGCCCCAGATCCGAGCGCGTCTCGGGGAGCAGCAGCTCTCGCTCCAGCGCCACGACGGCTGCCTCCGGGTCCAGGCCGGCCGCCGCAGCGCGGGATTCCTCCTCCAGTTCGCTAAAGAGATCAGGCTCAGCGAAAAGGGTGGATTCGCCGAACAGCGTGGGCTCAGCGATCAATTCCCGCGTTCCGGCTTGAGCGGACGACGCCTGCCGGGACTGTGCCTGGGCTGCGGGCGGGGCCTGCGCGGCCGGAGCCTGCTGCGCGGCGGGGGCGGTCTGCACGCCGGCGGCGGCCGCGTCTCCGGCGCGGACGAAGCCGGGGCCTTGCCGTACCGCGACGCCCTGCTGGTAGGCGGTGGCGGCGGCCCTGGCGCGGTCATCCGCCGCCTCGTTGAGGTCGTGTCCGGCGTGTCCGCGGACCCATTCGAAGGTGTATTTGCGTCCGGTGAGCGCCTGATCGATCTCCTTGATCAGCTCAACGTTGAGCACTGGCTTGCCGTCGGACTTTCGCCAGCCCTTCCGCTTCCAGCCCGGCATCCACTTGGTCACCGAGTTGATGACGTACTGGCTGTCGCACAGAATGTGCAGGTCCTCGCCCGGAAGGTGCGCCGTGGCCCGGAAGAGGTCCAGGACAGCCATCAGCTCCCCCTGGTTGTTGGTCCCGTGCGGCCACCCGCCGGCACGCCAGCAGTCGTCACTCACGTACCAGGCCCATCCGGCCGGACCGGGATTTCCTAAAGCCGAACCGTCGGCCGCTGCTGTAATCGTCACTGCACTATCCTGCCAGACCTCCGCCGCCCGACGCTCCCGCACCACCGGGCTTAACGCCGACGGCGGCCCCACCAGTGGTGGGACCGCCGTCGTCGAACTGGCCGTCGCTGACGGAGAACCGTCAACATACGCGTTCAGGGCTTGGTAGCCGGGTGGTTAGAAACCGCCCATGCCGCCCATGCCGCCCATGTCGTCGCCGCCGCCCATGGCCGGGGAGTTCTTCTCCGGCTTGTCGGCCACAACGGCCTCGGTGGTGAGGAACAGGCCGGCGATGGAAGCCGCGTTCTGCAGGGCAGAGCGGGTGACCTTGACCGGGTCGTTGATGCCGGCAGCCAGCAGGTCGACGTACTCGCCGGTTGCTGCGTTCAGGCCGTGGCCTGCGGGCAGGCCGCGGACCTTGTCGACAACGACGCCGGGCTCGAGGCCGGCGTTGAAGGCGATCTGCTTCAGCGGGGCGTCGATGGCTACGCGGACGATGTTCGCGCCGGTTGCCTCGTCACCTTCGAGCTGCAGGTTGGCGAACGCCTTGGCGCCGGCCTGGATCAGGGCCACGCCACCGCCGGCGACGATGCCCTCTTCGACAGCAGCCTTGGCGTTGCGGACGGCGTCCTCGATGCGGTGCTTGCGTTCCTTGAGCTCAACCTCGGTTGCGGCACCGGCCTTGATGACTGCAACGCCGCCGGCCAGCTTGGCCAGGCGTTCCTGCAGCTTCTCGCGGTCGTAGTCGGAATCGGAGTTCTCGATCTCGGCGCGGATCTGGGACACGCGGCCGGCGATCTGGTCGGCGTCGCCGGCACCTTCGACGATGGTGGTCTCGTCCTTGGTGACAACGACCTTGCGGGCCTTGCCGAGGAGTTCGAGGCCGGCGGTCTCAAGCTTGAGGCCAACTTCCTCGGAGATGACCTGGCCGCCGGTGAGGATGGCGATGTCGGCCAGCTGTGCCTTACGGCGGTCACCGAAGCCCGGAGCCTTAACGGCGACGGACTTGAAGGTGCCGCGGATCTTGTTGACGATCAGGGTGGCCAGGGCCTCTCCCTCGATGTCCTCGGCGATGATCAGCAGCGGCTTGTTGGACTGCATGACCTTTTCGAGGACTGCAACCAGTTCCTTGACGTTGGAGATCTTGGAGTTGACGATCAGGATGTACGGATCCTCGAGGACCGTTTCCTGACGCTCGGCGTCGGTGACGAAGTAGGCCGAGATGTAGCCCTTGTCGAAACGCATGCCCTCGGTGAGCTCCAGCTCGAGGCCGAAGGTGTTCGACTCCTCGACGGTGATGACACCTTCCTTGCCGACCTTGTCCAGGGCTTCGGCAATCAGGGCGCCAATTTCGTTGTCGCCGGCGGAGATGGACGCGGTGGCGGCGATCTCTTCCTTGGTTTCGATTTCCTTGGCGGAGGCCAGGAGCTCGCGGGTGACCGCTTCAACAGCCTTCTCGATGCCGCGCTTGAGGGACAGCGGGTCGGCGCCGGCCGCGACGTTGCGCAGGCCTTCCTTGACGAGGGCCTGGGCCAGCACGGTTGCCGTGGTGGTACCGTCACCGGCGACGTCGTCAGTCTTCTTGGCAACTTCCTTGACCAGCTCGGCGCCGATCTTCTCGTAAGGGTCGTCCAGTTCGATCTCCTTGGCGATGGAAACACCATCGTTGGTGATCGTGGGGGCGCCCCACTTCTTTTCGAGGACGACGTTGCGTCCACGCGGGCCGAGGGTGACCTTGACGGCGTCGGCGAGGATGTTCAGGCCCCGCTCAAGACCGCGGCGTGCCTCTTCATCAAATGCAATGATCTTGGCCATAACGGCAGTAGTCCTTTCGGGACAGTCGTTAAGAATGAACCTTGCGCTGCGGTGCCCGCGACGGACGATTCCTGCCCGGCAGCCTCTGTACGCCGCCGGGCCGGGGATCTCACCCCAGCCAGGTATTTCTCTCGCTCCCGGTCCGCCCGCCGCCTCGACGCAGCCGGCTGAACCGGGGCGTCGAGTTAGCAGTCAATACGCGGGAGTGCTAACTCCATAATTAGCACTCCCCCGGGGAGAGTGCAAGCAGTGGTGACGTCGGGGTCCGCCACCGCCGGGCGCTCTTCGCTAGGAGCGATCAGGAGCCGGCGCTGCGGGCGGTTTCGCTGCCGGTCATCTCGGCGTTGTTGTCCGGGCCGTAGCTGTAGACCATGTACGCGGCGGCGGTGACGTCGCCGTTGCTGTCGAAGTTGATCGGGCCGGAGGCGCCGTCGTAGTTGGGGCGCTTGCCGGCGCGGAGGGCGGCCACGCATTCCGGGTAGGACTTGCAGGCCGCGGACTCCCCCGAGGGGGCGCCGGCGCCCGTCGCCGTCCCGCCGGACACGGCGACCAACTTCGAAGCGATGGAGGTCCCGGCGTCGTCCTCCGCGGCGGCGGCGGCGACGGCGGCAAGGTTGACGGCGTCGTACGTTTCGGCGGCGAACGCCATGTCCTTCAGGCCGGGGTCGACGGCCACGAGTTCCGCCTGGAAGTGCGCGGAGGGGAACGTGCCGGGCAGCACCCCGCGGGCGCCATCCAGGGCCTTGGACCCAAGGCCGTCGCCGTACTGGTTGACGGCGCCGTCGCTGAGGATGAGCTTTTTCCCGGACAGGCCCGCGTTGTTGAGCTCGGCGATGGCGCCCTGGGCCCCGTCGCGGGCCACCAGCACGACGGCGTCCGGGGAGGCAGCCTTGGCCGCCGCTGCCGCCTGTTGCGCCTGGCCGGCCTTGAATTCAGCGTCCACGGAGGTTCCCAGGCCCGCGGCCTTCGCGGCCGCCGAGACGGCCACGGAGACGTCCTTGCCGTAGTCGCCCTCCTCGTGCACCACGGCAAGGGTCTGGGCGCCGCCGTCCTTGGCAAGCTTGACGAGGACCGAAGCCTGCGCAATGTCGGCGGCGGCGGTCCGGAAGTAGTAGCCGCCGCTCTTGTACGTGCTGAGCCCCGGCGCGGTGTTGGCCGGGGAAATGAGCGCGACCTTGGCGCGGGCGAGGACGTCGATAGCGCCGGCGGCGCGGCTGGAGTCAGTGGGCCCGATCACGACGTCGGCCTTAGCCGCCACCAGGTCCTTGGCCTGGGCCGCGGTGTCCGTGCCGATGGACTCCGGCAGCAGCTCCACGGGTTTGCCCTTGTGGCCGCCCGCCGCGTTGATTTCCTTGACCGCCAGCTTCGCCGCCGCCAGCTGGGGCGCGTTCAGGAAGTTCTGCTTGCCGGTGTTGTCCAGGATCAGGCCGATCCGCAGCGTGCCGTCGCCGCTCGCCTCCGCGGCGTCCACCCGGGCATTGCCGGCGGGACCGGCGCAGGCGCCGAGCGCCACGGCTGCGGCCACACCCGCGGCCGCGGCACGGCTGAACCGCCCAAGGTTCGACGTGTGCTTGTTGTTCTTTCGGGCAGCTGCGGTTGAAGGGAAAACCACTAGGCGGGCCGGACGCTTTCGGCCTGCGGGCCCTTCTCGCCCTCGCCGACTTCCAGTTCCACCCGCTGGCCCTCAGCCAAAGCGCGGTAGCCCTCGCCCGCGATCGCGGACCAGTGCACGAAGACGTCGGCCCCGGAGCTGTCGACGGTAATGAAGCCGTAGCCTTTTTCTGCGTTGAACCACTTGACGGTCCCCAATGCCATGTTCTCCACACTTTCAGCTAGCTTGCTAACGGCCCACCCCAATGTGCGCCGCGGTATGCGAAACGAAGTCCGCAGACACTCTACCCACAGCCTTCCACCCGTTCCCGGGCAGGGTCCCGGCCCGGCCGGGAATAGTTATTCAGGCGTAACCGAAGCCGGCGGCCAGACTGTGGCTAATTGAAACCGGGGCCGAGGACGATGACCAGCGGCATCTGGAATTCGGCCGAATCCACCAGGGTGCCGATTCCGAGGAGCGAGCCCAGCTCTTCGGCGTTGGCCTTCTGGGCCGGGCCGTTGTAGAAGACCACGGAGGTCTGCTGGGGTGCGCCGCCCCAGTTGCCGAGCGGGCCGGCGGCCCAGCCGGCGGCGGTGACCGTGGAGCCGATCCGGCCGGCCAGGCCCGCCGTCCCGGTTGCGTTGTAGACGGCCACCGGTTGCGTCTTGTCCACGGCACCGGTCCTCGTGGCCGAGGGGGTGGCCGAGGGGGTTGGCTTGGAGGCTGCCGGCGCAAGGCTGCCGGTCGGCGTGCTGCTGGCGGACGGCGTACTGCCCGCCGCGGCGGTGGTGGGTGCCTGCGACGCCGCGGCGTTGTTGCTGGCCTGGTCCGCGGTCATGGCCGAGCCGCCGGCGGGACCAAAGCCCAGGTTAGGCAGCAGGAGGAAGGCGACGAGGCCGACTACCAGGGCCGCGGCGCCAGTGGCGAGGACGGGGCCCAGACGGCGGGCTCCGGGAGCGGCGACTGTCCGGTGGACACCCTGGCGCGTGGAGGCCTCCGGGACCCGATCAAATTCATCCCGAGCGTACTTGGTCATGGTAAAACGACGTCCTTGCTGATTTCTGGCTGATGGCCCGCCGCCGGAATCCGCGCGGATTTCCGCGTTTGCGGCCGGACTTCACGCGCTCTTACGCGTCCGAGCCCAAACGGCGTGCAGTGCGGGCACGTTGTCGTGACGTACGTAGTCTACGCAATCTCTTGACCAGCATGGGATCGTGGGCCAGCGCCGCCTCGGTGTCGATCAGGGCGTTGAGGATCTGGTAGTAGTGCGTGGCGGAGAGGTCAAAGAGTTCCCGGATGGCTTGTTCCTTGGCGCCGGCGTACTTCCACCACTGCCGCTCCAGGGCAAGCATCTGCTGCTCCCGGCTGCTCAACGGCGAGTCCTCGAAGACTGCCGCGAGCACGGCGTCGGCGTCATCCGCCGGCAGGTACTCGGGTGCTGCTTCGGCCACTGCACACTCCCAGGTTCGTTCCGATAGGTCTCCCCCACATGTTACGGCCGAATAACAGGCTTGTCATTTAGCGGGCCCGGCCGGCGTCCGGGGCTCCTGCGAGAATGAAGCCGTGCCTGATTCATTTAATCCCGATGCGCTCTTCGAACTTGACCCCGCCGCCGAGGCAGTGGACCTCGCGGCGATGGCGCGCCTTCCCCTGGACGGGCTGGTGGCGCCGGACTGGGCCGCGGCGTTGGCCCCGGTCGAGGGGCAGCTGCGGTCGGTCCTCGAGTTCCTCGCCGCCGAGACGGCCGACGGCCACGAGGTGCTGCCGGCGCCGTCGAACATCCTCCGGGCCTTCCGGCAGCCGCTCTCCGGCGTGCGGGTTCTGATTGTGGGCCAGGACCCCTACCCCACACCGGGGCACGCCGTCGGGCTGTCCTTCGCGGTGGACGGCGGCACCCGGCCGATCCCGCGCAGCCTCGCCAATATCTATAAGGAGCTCGACGCCGACCTCGGGCTGCCGCCCCGCGTCCACGGTGATCTCAGCCGCTGGGCGGAGCAGGGTGTGCTGCTGCTCAACCGCGTCCTCAGCGTCCGGGCCGGAGCCGCCGGTTCGCACCGGAACAAGGGCTGGGAGGCCGTCACGGCGGCCGCCATCAGGGCCGTCGGGCAGCGGCACCGCGACGACGGCAGCCCGGCGCCGCTCGTGGTGGTCCTCTGGGGCAAGGACGCGGAGGGCGTGCGGCCGCTGCTGGGCTCCGCCGCCGTGATCGCCAGCGCCCACCCCAGCCCGCTCTCGGCCTCGCGCGGGTTCTTCGGCTCGCGGCCCTTCAGCCGCGCCAATGAGCTGCTCACCGCCCAGGGCGACGGCACCGTGGACTGGGAACTGCCGCCCCTGCCCTGACCCGGTTCTTGGCTAGGCTTAGCTCCATGACTTCCGTCCCCGCCACCACCACCGCCAACCGGAACTCCCGGCCGCAGACCAACCTCACGGTCCTGCGCCGCGAGCAGCTCTCGCCGCACATGGTCCGGATCATCGCCGGCGGCCCTGGTTTCGCCGCCTTCGTCAACAACGGCTATGTGGACCGGTACGTCAAGATCGCGTTCCCGCAGCCGGGGGTCGACTATCCGCAGCCGCTGGACCTCTGGGCCATCCGGGAGTCCCACCCGCGGGAAGAGTGGCCGCACACCCGGACCTACACGGTCCGTTGGGTCGACGAGGCGGCGGCCGAACTGGCGATCGACTTCGTCATCCACGGGGACGAGGGCCTGGCCGGCCCGTGGGCCGCCTCCGCCCAGGCCGGGGACAGCCTTGTCTTCACCGGCCCGGGCGGGGGCTACAACCCGGACCCGGCGGCGGACTGGTACCTCTTCGCGGGCGACGAGTCCGCCCTGCCGGCGATCAGCGCCGCGATCGAGTCACTCCCCCGGGACGCCCGCGGCCTGGCCTTCCTGGAGGTGGACAGCGACGCCGACGTCCTGGCGATCGACGCCCCCGCCGGTGTGGAACTGCGCTGGCTGCTGCGCCGCGGGACTCCGGCCGGAAGCGGGACCCTGCTGGTGGACGCAGTACGCGACGCGCTATGGCCGGAGGGCCGAGTGCACGTCTTCGCGCACGGGGAGCGCGGCTACATGAAGGGCCTGCGCCCGGTGTTCTTCGCCGACCGAGGCCTCGAACGGGGCCAGGTCTCGCTCTCCGGGTACTGGGCCAGCGGCCGGGTGGAGGACGACTTCCAGGCCGAAAAGAAGCTGCCGATCGGCAAGATCTAGCCAACCATCCTCGGCTAACGCGGGCTGGCGCCGCGGAGTTTCCCCACTTATGCCGCCACGACGCCGGGACAGGCCGGCGCGGCGGGCTGACACGCCGTCGGAGTCCGGCAAAGGTGGGAAACCTCGGCGGCTCAGGCTGCCGGCAGACGAGCCATCTTCGCCGTCGTTAGCGGCGGCGGGCGCGGCGCCGCTCGTTGCTGGCCAGGCTCCGGGTCAGCGGCCGGGCGAGGGTGTCGCCGAGAACAATGCCGGCCGCGACGCCGAGCACGATCGCCCCGGCGTTGAGCATCCCGCCGGCCCCCATCAGGATCTCGGACTCTTCAATCGTCAATACATACATGGAACGGAATATAGTCAGGCCCGGCAGCAGGATGAGCGCCGCCGGCACAGCCACGACCAGCTGCGGGGCCCCCATCCGGAGCGCCACCACGCGGGCCAGGAGGCCGATGACCACGGCGGCGAGGGCCGGCGCGAACCGGGGACCGATGCCGATGGCCGTGCCGCCGATCAGCACCAGATGACCGACGACGCCGACGGCCGCCGTCGGCAGCAACAGCTTCAGCGAGGTCTGCTCGGTGACGCCGATCGCGACGACGGCGATGGCCACCAGCGGAACCAGCACCCACAAAGGATACTTAGGCGGGAATGTCTCGGTGACGTCGATGGACTGCATGCCGGTCATGGCCCCCACCACGAAGCCGACCGCGATCCCGGCGACCAGCGCACCGAAGGTCAGCATGGTGGACAGGAACCGGCCGGCCGCGGTCACCGGGAAGCCGTTGATGGCGTCCTGCACCGAGGAGACGAGCCGTCCGGTGGGCAGCAGCAGCAGGATTCCGCCGACTACCACGATGGCGGGGGCTATCTGGATCCCCAGCGGGCTCCCGAAGCGCCACAGCAGCAGGGCGATCAGGGTGACGACGAAGGAGCATGAGGCCGTGATGAAGAAGTCCGGGGTGCGCCAGCGGCCCAGCTGCCGCGCCAGCAGGCTGATCAGCAGGTTGGACAGGAAGGCGATGCCGGAGGCGGCCACGCCTCCGCCCAGCACGCCGACAAACACCGCGGAGAAGACGCCGAAGGCCACGGTGACCATCCAGCGCGGGAAGGGCTTCGAGCTGTGCGTGATCTCCTCGAGCCGTCGCACCGCTTCCTCGCGGCCCACGCCGCCTGCCACGATGTCCGTGACCAGCTGGTGGACCTGGGCGAGGCCGGCGTAGTTGTTGGTCCAGGACCGCACCACGCGCAGCAGCGAGATGGGCGTCTGGTCCTTCGGCGCATAGTTGATGGCCACCGACTGGTTGGTGATGTCCACCTCGATGTTCTTCAGCCCCAGCGCGGCGGTGATGGCAATGATGCTGGTCTCCACTTCGAGGGCACCGGCGCCGTAGCGGAACATCGATTCGGCCAGCTTGAGGGCGAAGTCGATGGTCTTGCGGGCGGAGGTGTCCACGCCTCCGACCTGGATCATCGGGTTGGCGTAAGGGCTGCCGGCCAGCCGGTCGACGATGCTCAGCGGCGCCGTGGGCGGGTTCTCACCCTGGACCAGCCTGCGGAGCATGCGTTTGGCGGCGGCGTTCTGGCGCACCTGCATGGGCGACATCGGCTCGGTCCGGGGCAGGCCGTCCGTCTGCGGCCCGCGGCGGCCGTCGGGTGGTTTGGTCATTCCGGCCTCCTCATTTCACCTTGCGGGCGGTCTAGTAGAACTGCTGGCCCGTGCGCCGCGTGTACAGCTGGCGGGCGACGCGCTCCCCGGCGGCCATCCAGGCCTTGTACTTCAGCGGGCTCAGGACCTGGTCGTAGCAGCCGACGAAGTCCGTGACGGTCTTGCTGAAGCTGGTCTTGAACAGGCCGAGGCCGTGGAACGGGTTGGACGTGTCCTTCAGCTTGTCGCTGGGCGGCGTGCCGCAGAAGTCGTATTCGGTGCAGCCGAGTTCCTTGAGCTGGTTGATGGCCGTCCACTGGACCAGGTGCGAGTCGCCGTACTGGCTGCGCTTCTGCAGGGAACCACCGTCCTTGTAGGTACCCTTGCGTCCGTAGTTGATCACGAAGGCCCCCACGGAGGGCACGCCGTTTTCATAGACGAAGAGCAGCCGGCCCTGGCCGCGGTCCACGAAGTTGGTCCAAAACTGGCGGTAGTACTCGTACTCGCGGACCCGGACCTGGGACTTGGCCTCCACGGTGTTGGTCATCAGCGCGTACATCGCCCGGAAGTTCTCTTCGGTCGGCTCCACGTTGTGGACCTCGACCTCTTCGCGGATGGCCCGCCGGACGGCGTTGCGGCCGCGGGAATGCAGGTTGCGCAGCAGCTGGTTTTCCTGCGGCGAGATGTCCAGCAGCGCGGTGGAGTCGTTGGGCTGCAGGTTGTGGGTCTTGACCAGGCCCGCGCCTTCGATGACGCGCCGCGCGTCCTCCGACAGGACGATGTCGGGCTCGATCTTGATGGCGAACACCCTCAGCCGGGCGCGCTTGACGAAGTCGGCGTTGGCGGCCGCGATGCCGGGGATGTCCTCCACCGAGGCGACATCCGGGCCCTTGATGAGGTACCAGAGCTTGCCGAGGACGGGGAAGGACTTCTCCAGGACCAGGTTGTAGCTCGTGTAGTCGGCCGTCTCATAGACCAGGTGGAGGGGCTTCCAGCCGAAGTGCTGCTTGACCTCGGCGAAGGCCTCGGATTGAAGCAGATTCCCGCCGTTGGGGTTCGCGGTGACGTGGGCGTCCCAGTTGGCAACCTCTTCGGCGGAGGCAAAGCGGGCAGTGAATTCTCGCAAGGGTGCGGTATCCAATCTTTGCGGAACGAGCTTCGGCGGCATGGCTGGCATGCAGCATCAAGTCTATCGGGAGGCCGGCGGCTGTCAGGGCGCCGCGGCCCTGTGCCGGCCGTCGCACCGGGGTTACGCTGAAGGTATGGATGCGCAGCCGGAACCGTCAGCCGTCCGCCGGCAGTTCCGTCCGCGCGGGGCCGGGAAGCGCCGGCCCGGTGTCGAGGCGCTGGCCCTGCTGGTGCTGCTGGGCGCTTCGGCCCTCGTGGCGGCGCTCGGCGGACTGGCCAGCGCCAGCAACGTCGACGGATGGTACGCGGCCGCGGACAAGGCCCCGTGGTCCCCGCCGAACTGGCTCTTCGGGCCGGTCTGGACGATCCTCTACATCGCGATGGCCGTGGCGGCATGGCTGGTCTGGCGCAGCCGGGCGGAAGGCACCAGGGCCGCACTCACCGTCTACGCCGTGCAGCTGGTGCTGAACATGCTGTGGACCCCGGTCTTCTTTGGCCTGTACCCCGCGCTGGGTTCCCCCGCGCTGTGGATCGGCCTCGTCATCATCGTGTCGCTGGCGGTCGCGGTGGCTGCCACCATACTGCGTTTCGGCCCGATCAGCCGCACCGCCGGGCTGCTGCTGCTCCCCTACCTGTCCTGGATTGTGTTCGCCTCGTCACTGAATCTGTGGGCGGCACTGAACAACTAGGAAATCAGCACTCCACCACGTTGACGGCGAGGCCGCCCATGGCGGTTTCCTTGTACTTGGAGCTCATGTCCTTGCCGGTCTCGCGCATGGTCACGATTACCTCGTCGAGCGACACGCGGTGTGAGCCGTCGCCCCAGAGGGCCATCTTGGCGGCGTTGATCGCCTTGGCCGCGGCGATGGCGTTGCGCTCGATGCACGGGATCTGCACCAGTCCGCCGATCGGGTCGCAGGTCAAGCCGAGGTTGTGCTCCATCGCGATCTCGGCGGCGTTCTCCACCTGCTGGGGCGTTCCGCCCATGACCTCGGCCAGGCCGGCGGCCGCCATTGACGACGCCGAACCCACCTCGCCCTGGCAGCCCACCTCCGCGCCGGAGATCGAGGCCTGTTCCTTGTACAGCACCCCGATGGCTCCGGCGGTCAGCAGGAATTTGACCACGACGTCGTCGCGGTCCTGCTGGGTGGCTTTGTCCATGCCGGGGGCGAAGTGCAGGGCGTAGTAAAGCACGGCCGGAATGATACCCGCGGCGCCGTTGGTGGGCGCCGTGACGACTCGGCCGCCCGAGGCGTTTTCCTCATTTACGGCGAGCGCGATCAGGTTTACCCATTCCTGCCAGTACTTCGGGTCCCGATAGTCGGGGTCCTGGCCGCGGTTTTCCTTCATCAGCCGTTCGTGCCAGTCGGGGGCCCGACGCCGGACCTTGAGCCCGCCCGGGAGCAACCCCTCGCGCTTGAGGCTGACCTCGACGCAGCCTTCCATCACGGAGTAGATGTGCAGGAGGCCTTCGCGGATCTCTTCTTCGGTGCGGGAGGCGCGCTCGTTGACGAACATGATCTCGCCGATCGAGAGCCCTTTGGACTGGCAGCGGCCCAGCAGTTCAGCGGCCGTGCGGAACGGCAGCGGGAGTTCCTTCTTGGACTCTGCGAGTTCCTTCAGCGCCGCGTCCTCCTCGCCCTCGCGGACGATGAAACCGCCCCCGACGGAGAAGAAGGTGGCGCTGTGCACGACGGCGCCGTCGGCGTCGGACACCGTGAACGTCATGCCGTTGGTGTGCCGGGGCAGGATGGTCAGCGGGCGCAGCACCATGTCCTTCACGCCGTAGGGCAAGGCGACGGATCCGGCCAGTTGCAGGGTGCCCGTCTGGGCAATGGCGGCCAGCCGGTCCTCGACTTCCTCGGGGAGGATCTTCTCCGGGTGGAATCCCTCGAGCCCGAGCAGGATGGCAGTCATGGTGCCGTGGCCGTGGCCGGTGGCGGCGAGGGACCCGTAGAGGTCCACGCGCAGCGACGCCACGCGGTCCAGATTCCCCGAGGCCTTGAGCTCCTCGGCAAAGACGGCGGCGGCCCGCATCGGTCCCACGGTATGCGAACTCGAAGGCCCGATCCCAATGGAAAAAAGATCAAAGACGCCAACAGCCATGGCCGGGTTCCTAACTGGATAAATGTGGGGTTGGAGCGGCAGGTATGCTGCCCTCGACGGGCCGGCGGAGCCGGGCTTTTCGAAAGCGTGCGTCAAAGCGACGAAGGAGCAGCACGCGTGAAAAGTCCGGTCCGCCGGGCCCGGAGCCAAACCGGAAAGAGATCGGCCCCGGGAAGCGGTCAGCCTAGGTTATCAACCGAGGGGTAGAGCGGGTGGGCGGCAGCGAGGGCTTCGACGCGGGAGCGCAGACCGGACAGGTCCGCTCCGGCGTCGGCGGTCAGCGCCTCAGCGATGATATCCGCAACCTCGGCAAACGCGGCCTCGCCGAAGCCGCGGGTGGCCAGCGCCGGGGTGCCGATCCGCAGCCCCGAGGTGACCATCGGCGGGCGCGGGTCGAACGGGACGGCGTTGCGGTTGACGGTGATGTCGATTTCCGCGAGGCGGTCCTCGGCTTCCTGCCCGTTGAGCTCGCAGTTGCGCAGGTCCACAAGGACCAGGTGCACGTCGGTGCCGCCGGAGATCACGGAGATCCCCTTGGCGGTAACGTCCGGCTGGACGAGGCGCTCGGCGAGGATCCGGGCGCCGGCCAGGACACGTTCCTGGCGTTCCTTGAACTCGGGCGAGGCAGCGATCTTGAACGCCACGGCCTTGCCGGCGATGACGTGCTCCAGCGGGCCGCCCTGCTGGCCCGGGAACACAGCCGAGTTGATTTTCTTGGCGATGTCGGCGTCGTTGGAGAGAATGATGCCGCCGCGCGGACCGGCGAGGGTCTTGTGCGTGGTGGAGGTGGTGACGTGCGCGTGCGGCACCGGTGACGGGTGCAGTCCGGCGGCCACGAGGCCGGCGAAGTGGGCCATGTCCACCATCAGGTAGGCCCCCACCGAGTCGGCGATCCGACGGAACTCCGCGAAGTCGAGCTGGCGGGCGTAGGCGGACCAGCCGGCAACGATGAGCTGCGGCTTGTGCTCCTGGGCCAGGCGCTCCACCTCGGCCATGTCGATCCGGTGGTCATCCTCCCGGACCTGGTACGGGATCACGTTGTACAGCCGGCCGGAGAAGTTGATCTTCATGCCGTGGGTCAGGTGGCCGCCGTGTGCCAGGTTCAGGCCCATGATGGTGTCGCCCGGACGGATCAGGGCGTGCATGACCGAGGCATTGGCCTGCGCGCCGGAGTGCGGCTGGACGTTGGCGTACTCGGCACCGAACAGGGCCTTGACCCGGTCGATCGCGAGCTGCTCGACGACGTCGACGTGTTCGCAGCCGCCGTAGTAGCGCTTGCCCGGGTAGCCCTCGGCGTACTTATTGGTCAGCACCGAGCCCTGCGCCTGCATGACGGCCTTGGCGGTGTGGTTTTCCGAGGCGATCATTTCCAGCCCGTCGCGCTGGCGGGTGAGCTCGGCGTCGATCTTCGCGGCGATCTCCGGATCCAGCGCGGACAGTTCAGCGTCCAGGCTCGGCGAAACGACCTGCTCGAATACCGCGGTGTTTGTACCTGCGGCCGCCGCGGCGCTCACAGTTCGCCGCCGTTCTTGGACGCGTAATCCTGCGCGGAGAGCAGCGGGCCGTCCGCTTCGGCGGCGACCTTGAAGAGCCAGCCGGCGCCGTAGGGGTCGCTGTTGATCAGCGCGGGGTCGTCGACGACGGCGGGGTTGACTTCGGTGACCTCGCCCGTGACCGGGGCGTACAGGTCCGAGACGGACTTGGTCGACTCGACCTCGCCGCAGGTCTCCCCCGCGGTCACCGCGGATCCGACCTCGGGCAGGTCAACATAGACGATGTCGCCCAGGGCGTCCGTGGCGACCGCGGAGATGCCGATAGAGACAACGTTCCCGGCCTCCCGCGCAACCCACTCGTGCTCGTCGGAGTACTGCAGTTCAGGGGCAACTTTTGCCATGTGTTTTTCCTTTGCGTTTGAAAGTCGTGGGCTACATCAATTGTGGCTGGGTTACGGAGTGACCGTGGCCGGGTTACGCGGCGGGGTTCGCCATCCTCCGCGTGCTCGCTCGTTCCTCGCTTAGACGCACGCTTCCGGATGACGCGCCCCCGCCGCTAGTGGCCAGTTCAGTTTTTCGGGGCCAGGAGTTCTCCGGAAAGAACCAATGGCCGTTGGAATCTTCCAGGGCCGAGCCGCGGTAGGCGGTATAGGCCCCAGCACCTTTGGCTTTCAGAAGTGTCTCCCAAGGTGATGGGAACGGGAGGTGAGCTGACATTGAGGGGCCGGCCGGGCTGGGTTTTCGAAAGCGTGCGTCTAAGCGAGTGACCGCCGTCGGGGTTCCCTGACCGAGCTTGCGAGGTTAGGGGGACGGCGGGAAAACGAGCGAGCACGCGTGAAAACCCAGACGGACGGTCCCGGAGCCAGCCACGGCTCCGGGACAGACCCAGCAGGGCTACTTTTGGCGCTTGTAGAAAGGCAGTGCGACAACTTCGAACGGCTCGGTTTTGCCGCGCAGGTCGATGTCCAGGGCGGTGCCGGGTTCGGTGAACTCGACGTCGACGTAGGCCATGGCGACCGGGTAGCCCAGGGTGGGGCTGGGCTGGCCGGAGGTGACTTCGCCGACCGTGTTGCCGTCCTTCAGGACCGGGTAGTGGCCGCGGCCGGCCCGGCGGCCGAGGCCCTTGAGCCCGACCAGCTTGCGCCCGGCGGTGGAACCGGCGCCGGCTTCCTTCTTCGCGGCCAGTGCCGCCTTGCCGACGAAGTCGCCCTCCTTGGACAGCGCGACGACGGGACCCAGCCCGGCGGCGAACGGGTCTCCTTCGAGGGAGAGCTCGTTGCCGTAGAGGGGCATGCCGGCTTCGAGCCGGAGCGAATCGCGGGAGGCCAGGCCGGCGGGCATCAGCTCGCCGTCCTCGGCGATGGCGATGAGCGCCTGCCAGAGGGCGGCGGCGTCGTCGTTGGAGACGAAGATTTCGAAGCCGTCCTCACCGGTGTAGCCGGTGCGCGCCAGCAGCAGGTCCTGGCTGGCGCCACTGACCATGAACGGGACGTCGACGGCGGCGTAGTACTTCAGGCCGGTGACGAGCTCGTGCTGCGCGGCGGGGACCAGGCGGAGCAGGATGGCCTCCGCTTTGGGGCCCTGGACCGCGATCAGCGAGGTCTCGGCGGAGGCGTCGTGGACCGTGACATGGAACCCGCCTTCTTGGGCAAAACCGGCCCGTTCGGCCAGGGCCGCGGCGACGACCTTGGCGTTCCCGGCGTTGGGGACGACAAGGAACTTCTCGTCACCGCGGCGGTAGGTGATGAGGTCGTCGATGATGCCGCCGTCCTCGTTGCAGATCAGCGAGTACTTGGCCTTGCCGACCGCCATGGCGGAGATCTTGCCCACGAGGGCGTAGTCCAGGAAGGCTGCGGCGTCGGGGCCGCTGACCCAGACCTCGCCCATGTGGGAGAGGTCGAACAAGCCCGCGGACTTGCGGACGGCGTGGTGTTCGGCGAGTTCGGAGCTGTACTTGAGCGGCATCTGCCAGCCGCCGAAGTCCGTGAAGGAGGCGCCGAGCTTCTTGTGCTCTTCGTAAAGTGCTGTGTAGTTCTCAGTCATCGTTGGCTGTCCCTAGTCGTTGGAGGCGGAGGCGGAGTCGTCGGAGTGGTCTTCGAAGGCTTCGAGGGGAGGGCACGAGCAGATCAGGTTGCGGTCGCCCGCGGCGCCGTCGATCCGGCCGACCGGCGGGAAGTACTTGTCCTGCTTGAGCGTGTGCACCGGGAAGACGGCCTGTTCGCGCGGGTAGCTGCGCTCCCAGTTGGTGCTGATGACGGCTGCCGCAGTGTGCGGAGCGTTGCGCAGCGGGCTGTGCTCCACAGTGAAGTCGCCGTGGGCCACCTGGTCAATCTCGGCGCGGATGGCGATCATGGCCGTGATGAACCGGTCGATCTCGCCAAGGTCCTCGGACTCGGTGGGCTCCACCATCAAGGTCCCGGCCACCGGGAACGCCAGGGTGGGCGCGTGGAAACCGTAGTCGATAAGGCGCTTGGCGACGTCCTCGGCGGTCACACCGGTCTTGGCCGTGAGTTCGCGCAGGTCCAGGATGCACTCGTGGGCCACAAGACCGCCCTCGCCGGTGTAGAGCACCGGGAAGTAGTCGTTGAGGCGGGCCGCGATGTAGTTGGCCGCGAGCAGGGCCGACTTGGTGGCCTCGGTCAGGCCCTGTCCGCCCATCAGCTTCACGTAGGCCCACGAAATCGGCAGCACGCCGGCCGAGCCGTAGCGGGAGGCGGAGATCGGGGTGCCCTCGGCGCCCTTGGCCGGATCGGCCGCGTTGCCGGGCATGAACGGGGCCAGGTGGGCCTTCGCCGCGACAGGTCCGACGCCGGGTCCGCCGCCGCCGTGCGGGATGCAGAAGGTCTTGTGCAGGTTCAGGTGCGAGACGTCGCCGCCGAACTGGCCCGGCTGGGCCAGACCGACGAGGGCGTTGAGGTTGGCGCCGTCAATGTAGACCTGGCCGCCGGCGGCGTGGATGGCGTCGCAGACCTCGCGGACGTCGGCGTCGTACACGCCGTGCGTCGACGGGTAGGTGATCATGATCGCCGAGAGGGCGTCCTTGTGCAGCTCGATCTTGGCCTGCAGGTCAGCGTGGTCGATCGTGCCGTCGGAGGCGGTGGCCACGACGACGACCTTCATGCCGGCCAGCACGGCCGAGGCGGCGTTGGTGCCGTGCGCGGAGGCCGGGATGAGGCAGATGTTGCGCTGCTCGTCGCCGCGGGAGAGGTGGTAGCCGCGGATGGCGAGCAGTCCGGCGAGCTCGCCCTGGGAGCCGGCGTTCGGCTGGATGGAGACCTGGTCGTAGCCGGTGATCTCGGTCAGCTGGGCTTCGAGGTCCTCGATCAGTTCGCGCCAGCCGGCGGTCTGGGATTCGGGCGCGAAGGGGTGGATGGACGCGAACTCCGGCCAGGAGATGGCTTCCATCTCGGCCGTCGCGTTCAGCTTCATGGTGCAGGAACCCAGCGGGATCATGGTGCGGTCCAGGGCCAGGTCGCGGTCCGAGAGGCGGCGGATGTAGCGCAGCAGTTGGGTTTCGGAGCGGTGCGTGTTGAAGACCGGGTGCTGGAGGTAGTCGGAGGTGCGCTCGACGGCGGAGTCAAGGCCGAAGCCGGCGTCACTGTCCGATTCTGCGTCTGTGACGCTCGCGCCGAAGGCGGCGACGACGTCGACGACGATTGCCGCCGTCGTGGCCTCATCGGCGGAGATGCCGACCGTGTCGGCGTCGACGGCGCGCAGGTTGATGCCCTTGGCGTCGGCGGCGGCGATGAATTCCGCGGCCCTGCCCGGCACGGAGACGGTCACGGTGTCGAAGAACGAGGTGTGCAGCACGTCCAGACCGGCGGCCTTCAGCGAGGCGGCAATGGTCCGGGCGTGGCCGTGGGTGGTCTCGGCAATGGCCTTCAGCCCGTCAGGGCCGTGGTAAACGGCGTAGAAGGAGGCCACGATGGCCAGCAGCGCCTGGGCGGTGCAGATGTTGGAGGTGGCCTTTTCACGGCGGATGTGCTGTTCGCGGGTCTGCAGCGCCAGCCGGTAGGCGGGGACGCCGGCGTTGTCCTTGGAGACGCCCACGAGACGGCCGGGCATGGAGCGCTCCAGGCCCTTCTGGACGGCCATGTACGCGGCGTGCGGACCGCCGAAGAACAGCGGCACGCCGAAGCGCTGGGCGGAGCCGACCGCGATGTCCGCGCCCTGTTCGCCCGGGGAGGTGATCAGGGTCAGGGACAGCAGGTCCGCGGCGACGGTGACGAGCGCGCCGCGCTCCTTGGCGTCCGCGATGACAGCCGAGTGGTCGAACACGCGTCCGGAGGCACCGGGCTGCTGCAGTACGACGCCGTTGATGGCGCCCTCGGGCAGGCCCTTGGACAGGTCCGCGACCTCGACTTCGAAGCCGAGGGCCTCGGCGCGGCCCTTGACGATCGCGATGGTCTGCGGGAGGCAGTCGGCGTCGAGGACGGTCTTTCCGTCGTGGGCCGTCTTGTTCTTGTTGGCCCGGCGCATCATCAGCACGGCCTCGGCGACGGCGGTGGCTTCGTCCAGCAGCGAGGCGTTGGCGATCGGGAGCCCGACGAGGTCCTGGACCATGGTCTGGAAGTTCAACAGCGCCTCGAGCCGGCCCTGGGAGATTTCGGGTTGGTACGGCGTGTACGCGGTGTACCAGGCCGGGGCCTCGAGGATGTTGCGGCGGATCACGGCCGGAGTGACGGTGTCGTAGTAGCCCTGGCCGATCATCTGCACTGCGGTCTTGTTCTTCGATGCCAGCTTGCGCAGTTCGGCGAGCACTTCCACTTCGCTCAGCGCTGCGGCGAGCGCCAGGTCGGAGTCCTGCCGGATGTCCTTCGGGACGGCGGTATCCACCAAGGCGTCGACGGTGTCGTAGCCGACAGCCTTCAGCATGGCGTCGACGTCGGCCTGGCGGCGGGCGCCGATATGCCGGTCAACGAAGGACGTGGAGGCTGAGGTAACAGTCACAAGGAACTCCATAACTAAGGCGGCGCAGGGTACGCCACATTGATTCGGGTTCCTCCCCGCTCTGTATTGGACCTGAGAGTTTCCGCGCAGCCGCTTTCGCGAGGCTCCGCTTGCACCGTCGGTGAGCACAGCGCATCACGTGACGCACTTGCTGCTTTCCAGAGTTGCCTTGCCGCGGCGGTACATGGGCCTGAGAGATTCCTGGGGAGGGTTTGCTCCTACGGCGCCTGCTTGTACCTACTTGCAGAACTCTCCCGCCGCAGATCAAAGGCATATTCAATTGCTCGTGACCGTAGTCACAACTCCCATTGTCCTATGCCGGAGGCACGTCCGCAAACTCCGGCACCCGGGGCGCTTCAGCGTTACGGTAGAGCGGTCGCCAAGAGGCGGCGGCGCGGGCGGTTACTGGGCGAGTTACTACACAAGGAGAAAATTTATGCTGGAGCGAAGGCCATTCGGGAACACTGGTCTGGAAGTCTCCATAGTGGGGCTCGGTGCCGGCCAGATCGGTGAAAGTGAGGTCACCGAGGCCGAAGCCTCCGAGGTGCTCAACGGGGCATTGGATCTCGGCGTCACGCTGATCGATACCGCCGCCAGTTACGGGCTGAGCGAAGAGCGCATCGGCCGGCACCTCGGCGGACGCCGGGACGAATTCGTACTGTCCACAAAGGGTGGGCCCAAGATCAACGGCCAACGGGATTGGTCACCGGGCAGCGTGCTGGAGAGTATCGAACAGTCCCTGCGCTTGACCCGGTCGGAACGGATCGACGTCTTCTATCTGCACTCATGCCCGCTTGAAATCCTGCGGCGCGGCGATCTGCAGGACACCCTGGACCAGGCAGTCGCCGCCGGCAAGATCGGTGTCGCCGGCTACAGCGGAGACAATGCGCCGCTCGCATTCGCTGTGGAGTCCGGCCGGTTCGGCGCCATCGAAACCAGCGTCAACATAGCCGACCAGTGGAATCTCCGAAACGTTCTCCGCCCCCGGCTCGGCCCGGGAGTCATCGCCAAGCGCCCGATCGCGAACGCGCCGTGGCGCTTCGCTGAACGGCCGACCGGGAACTACGCGGAGCTCTACTGGGAACGTCTGCGGGCCCTGGAACTCGACCCCGGGGACATGGACTGGGCCGAGTTCGCGCTGCGCTTCACGGTGTACGCACCCGGCGTGGACACCGCCATTGCCGGCACGGCCAAGCTCTCCCACCTGCGCGCGAACATCACGGCCGCCAGCCGGGGCCCCCTTCCGGCTTCGTCACTGGAAGGCATCGACCGCTCCTGGCTCGCTGTTGGCTCCGACTGGCCGGCCTCGACCTGACGGCCCGGCAGGCCTAGAGGCCCTCAGCTGCGCAGGCGTTCGACGGCGGCCAGCAGGCTTTCGACGTCGCCGGTCACCTCTGCCGGCGCCTCGCCGGGCCCCCGCGCCAGCATCGCGTTGAAGTACAGCCCGTCCCCCATGTAGAGCACGGGCTTGGCCATGGCGGGTCCCACGTCAGCGGCAAGGAGCGCCAGCCAGCTCGCCTGGACCCCGGCCATCCGCCGCAGGGTCTCGGCGTGGGCCACTTCGGCCAGCCGGGTGGCAGCCACGAAGACCCGGTCCAGCGGGGTATCCGCCCACACCGAGGACTTGATGAAGTACGCGGCCGCTCCCTCCGGTGCAGCGGCCATGGCCGCCAGGTCCGCGGCGAGGAGCCGGTCCAGCCGCTCCAGCAGCACCGAGATCATGGCTTCCTTGTTCGGGAAGTGGTACAGCAGTCCGCCCTTGGAGACGCCGGCCAGCCGGGCGACCGCGTCGAGCGTCGCGGCGCGCTCACCCTCCGCAATAAGCAGGGATTCGAAGGCATCGAGGACGGCTTCGCGGGCTACGGGTTTTCTGGCCATGGCTCCCATCATGCCTGTCGGGACTCGAATTTCTTAACTGTACCGTCTGGACGGTAAAGTTAACCTCCATGAGCACCGTATCCCTGTCCGCAGCTACCCGCACCGTCCCGGCCCCGCGCTCACCCTGGCGTGACTGGCTGGCCTTGTCGCTGCTGATGTTCCCGGTACTGCTCGTAGCCGTGGACAACACCGCGCTGACCTTTGCCCTGCCGGCGATCGCCCGCAGCCTGGATGCCACCGGCGTGCAGCTGCTGTGGATCGTCGATGCCTATCCGCTGGTCTTGGCCGGCCTGCTCGTGGCGATGGGCAGTCTGGGTGACAGGTTCGGCCGCCGCCGGCTGCTGTTCGTCGGCAGCACCGGCTTCGCACTGGTTTCCGCGGTGACGGCCTTTGCGCCCACCGCAGAGTGGCTGATCGCGGGACGGGCCGGGCTGGGCTTCTTCGGCGCCATGCTGATGCCGTCCACCCTGTCCCTGATCCGCAATATCTTCCCGGAGCCCAACCGGCGGCGGCTCGCGGTGGCGATCTGGGCCGCAGGCTTCTCCGGCGGCGCCGCGCTGGGCCCCATCTTCGGCGGCTGGCTCGTGGAGCACCTCTGGTGGGGTGCGGTCCTGCTGGTCGCCGTGCCGATCATCCTGCCCCTGCTGGTCCTCGGCCCCGCGCTGATCCCGGAATCGCGGGACCCTAACCCGGGCAGGGTGGACGCGCCCAGCATCGTCTTGTCCCTGCTGGCCATGGTTCCGGCGGTCTACGGCATCAAGATCCTGGCGACCGACGGCGTGGCGCCGGAACCGCTCGCGGCCCTCGGAATCGGGCTGCTGATGGGGTACGCCTTCGTCCGGCGGCAGCGCCGGCTGGCGGCCTCGGCGTCCTCCGCTCCCCTGTTGGACCTCAGCCTTTTTGGCAACCCGGTCTTCGGCACCGCGATCACCGCCAACGTCCTGGCCCTGTTTTCGTACAACGGTTTCATCCTGTTCCTCGCCCAGCATTTGCAGCTGCTAGAGGGGCAGTCGCCTTCAGAATCCGGCATGGCGATGATCCCGGCACTCGTCGCCACCGTCGTCGCCGGGCTGCTCGTGGTCCCGCTGGTCCGCAAGGTCCGTCCGGGGTTCGTGGTGGCGGGCGGCCTGCTCCTCAGCGCTACGGGTTATGGCCTGGTGGCCTTCGGGGACCACGGCGCCGGGCCCGGCGTGCTGCTGGCCGCCCTGCTGGTGCTGTGCCTGGGTGTCGGCGCGGCCGAGACCATCTCCAACGACCTGATCCTTGGGGCGGCGCCGGCGGCGAAATCGGGTGCAGCGTCCGCCATCTCGGAAACCGGCTACGAGGTGGGCTCCCTGCTCGGCACCGCCATCCTCGGCTCCATCCTGACCGCCTCCTACCAGCGCAACCTGCAGCTGCCCGCCGGCGTCGCTGGGACGGCACCGGCGGAGGCCGCGGCCCAGGCCGGCGAGACCCTCGCCGGGGCCGCCGAACTGGCCCATGCCCTCCCGGCTCCGCTGGCCGAGGCCGTGATGGCCTCAGCCCGGGCCGCATTCGACTCCGGCGTGCACATCACGGCCGCCATCGCCCTGGTGCTGATGGCCGGCACCGCGGTCCTTGCCGCCGTCGTGCTGCGCAAGGTACCGACAGCGAACTAGGCGCCGGCGTCAGGGCACCTCTGTTCAGGTTGCGTCGCCTGTCAAGGGGTTAAATGCGAGCGTCCGACGCCGGGAGGGAACCCGGCGTCGGACGCGTGGAAACCGCGTAGAAGTAAGCGCCTACTTCTTGGTGTCCGGCGTGGTGACGCTGGCGGTGGCGCGCATGGTTTCGGCGTTGACCATCCAGGCGTACTGCTCGAACTTGGCAATGAACTCGTGCAGCAGGTCGGCGGTGGTGGGGTCTTCCTCGTCCACCTCGTCGTGCACCTTGCGCATCGTGCCGACGGCAGCCTCGAGCGCGGCGACGATCTTGTCGATCGCGTCCTTGGTGTTGATCAGGCCGGCCGGGAATTCCGCCAGTGCGGTGGACTTGGACACCGTGGAGCTGCGGCCGTCCGGCAGTGCGTGGAGGGCGCGCATGCGCTCGGCCAGGTCGTCGGCAAAGCCGCGGGCTGCCTCGATGATCTCGTCAAGCTGCAGGTGAAGGTCGCGGAAGTTGGTCCCCACGATGTTCCAGTGCGCCTGCTTGCCTTGGACGTGGAGCTCGATCAGGTCCACGAGAACGGCCTGCAGGTTGCTCGTCAGGGTGGGCGTTGCTTTCATGCATCCTCCTTGATAGGAACGGCTTGGCGTTATGCCTCAGACGCTACCCCAAGGAGCAGACGCACGCGATGGTCGCGGCGCAATTTCACGATTAGCTTACTAAGTAACCTTAGTAAGCTTCCCGGAGTCGGCTCAGACGGCCTGGTTCAGCACCGGCCCCTGCGGGAAGATGGCCCGGGTGATCCCCCCGGCCGTGGCCTCGGAAAGCTGGGCGAGGTAGTCGTTCCGGCGGCGCGGCGTGATCCGGGACTGCGGTTCGAAGCCCTGGTCCGGGTCATCCGCGTAATGCGCGGTGAGACCGTCACGCATGAGGCGGATCGCCTCGGCGCGCTGCTGCGACACGGCGGCGTGCGTGGAGCCCAGTTCGGCTGCCAGGTCCTTGACGGTCCGGTCGCCGAAGTAGATCTCCTCGACCACGTAGCGCATCCGCTCCGGCAAGGACTTCACGGCCGCACGGAGGTACTGCAGCCGCTCATCCGCGAGCACCGAGCTTTCCGGGGACAGGGTCTCCGCGGCGAGGGTGTCGACGACGGCGTCGTCGAGCGGCGTGAGGGTGCGCGACGCGTCCGCGAGGGCGGCTTCCACGACGCTTTGCTGGACGCCGAGCGCGGAGGCGATCTCGTCAACGGAGGGCGTGCGTCCGAGAGCCGCCGCCAACGTTTCCTGGACGGACATGGTCTCTTTGATCCGGCGGCGTGCCGAGCGCGTGGCCCAGTCGCTGGCGCGCATCTCATCGGCGAACGCGCCAAGGATGCGGCGGCGCGCGAAGGCGCCGAAGGGCACGCCAAGGTCAGGGTCGAAGGAGTCGGCCGAGGTAATCAGAGCAACGGCGCCAGCCGACGCCAGGTCATCGCGCGAGAGGTGGGACGCCTTCGAGCACAAATCTGAGACGAGATAGCCGACCAGCGGAAGGTGCTGGGTGACCATCTCATTGCGTTCCACGCGATTCAATAGTGTGTCCCCCCATGAGACGGATCAGGAGCTTTAAAACCCTGAGAGCCGCACCCGCAAACGGTCCCGCACTCCCCCCATGGGAGGCGGTGTTCGAAGCTCGGGCGCAGCACCCAGAACGAAACCTATCACCTGATCCGGAATCTGCGTGTACCCTCAGGGAAAAGCTTGGCGGAAAATGCGGGAAGCCGTAATTTGGCCGTGATGGCAGGGGGAATGGGGCCCATGGGTGCAGGGGATCTTTCGGCGGCGCTGTGGCAGGAACGGCGGCAGTTGGAACTGCTCCTGTTCAGGTTGGAAACCCAGCGTCTGCACGTGGCGGCCGGCAACATCCATTGGCTGACCTTCACCGCTTCCGAGGTGGAAGCCGTGCTGGACCGCCTGCGCTTCGAAGCCCTGGCCCGCAATGTCGAGTCCGCGGCGGTGGCGGCCGAATGGGGCTTGCCGGCGCAGGCAACGCTGGTTGAACTGATTGCCGCCGCGCCGCAGGGGTCGTGGCCCACCGTCCTGCAGGAGCATCTGGATGGACTGCGCGACTTGATGGGCCGGCTCGGCGAGGCCGCCCGCGCCAACGAGGAGATGCTCCAAAGCCTGCACCGCCCCGCAGGCCCAAGCGACCCTGCCGGAGTCCTTGAACAGCTGACGGTCGCCGGGAACATTGAGCGGGCCCTCGCCATTACGCGCCGCGCAACCCAGCCGCTGATGGCCAATTACCTCGGCGACGACGCCAACTCGCACTGATTCGACACGCCGGATTAGGCGGCCGGCGCTTCCGACGACGTCGTCCTCCGACGTCGTGTGGTGGCCTGCTTCAGTCGACGGCGGGTCGAGTGGGGCGGCCGGCTTCAGCCGACGGGGCGGCCGCCGGAGGCAGCAGGCCGCGCAGCGCGTCCTCGGTGCCGGGACCGGACTCGGCGCCTGCTTCAGCTGCCGCCAGGTTCGCCGCAGCGATCGCCTCGATTACTTCCCGCCGCTGGATCGGAACGCCGCGGGGCGCCTCGATGCCGATCCGGACGCCGTCCCCGCGCCCTTCCAGAACAGTGATGACGATGCCGTCGCCGATCATGATCTGTTCGCCCGGCTTGCGTGTTAGTACCAGCATTCTCTCAATCTACCCTTCGCGGCCGGACGCTGCGGCCCACGGCGCCGGCCGGGGCGCCGGCCGGCCATCGATCCAGCCCACCGGCAGGCCGAGGGCCTCCACGCTTTCTGGCGTCCCGGTGTCCGCTGCGCCCACCACGGCCACCGCGGCCACCTCGAGCCGGGCCCGCAGCAGGCCCACCCAGCGGGCGGTGTCCTCGTGCTTGCGCCCGGCGTCGACCACAACCCAGAGCTGGTCCGGGGAAAGCGCCGAGATCGCCTGCAGCCGGGCCAGGGTGTTGCGGGCCTTGCCGAGTCCGAAGGCCGCCAGCACCGTCTGCTCCGTCTCCACGGCGTGGGCGCGGGCCGCCGTCGCGCTCTGGCGTCCGTCCAGGTGCAGGTGGCCGTAGGCGCTCAACTCTCCGGCGGTGCGCACGTCCGCGCCGCCGGCGGCGATGGACATGGCCAGGGCGGTGTCCATCGCGTCGTCGCCGAGACCGACCAGCACCACGAGGTCCCCGGTGCCGCTCAGCGGGACCGGCACCGCGGACCGCACCGGCACCGGCGCCAGCGCGGTAGACCGCACGGACGGCGAAGGTGCCGCCTGGTTGTGGGCCGGGGCGCTGCGCTCCCCCACGCCGTTGCCCGGGCGTTCCGCCCGGGCCGGGTCAGGCTGTCCCGCTCCGGCCGACGTCGGCCGGAGCCCGGAGCCGAGCTGGTCCAGCAGTTCGGCGAAGTCCGGCGACCCGGTCGAGACGCCGGGGGCGCCGGTCCGGTGCAGGGTCAGTTCGGCGGCGTCGGCTTCGGCCAGCAGGGCGGCGATCGCGTCGCCCTGCAGCTCGTGGCCGGGGGCCGCGGCAACCCGCGTGCTGCCCGGCGCCTCCGGGCGCCGCGGCGCTTCCCGGACGGTGTTCCGCGGGGCGTCTACCGGTGTGGCGGCGGCCCGCTCCACGATCTCGCCCTCGGACAGGATGTCCGCATCCGGCACGACCTCGCCGGTGACGACGTCGTGCTTGGGCTGGACCTCGACGACGGCCTCGTAGCGGTTCGCTGCGAACAGCCCGGCGATGCCGGGACTGATCACGCGCTCGGCGGAAACGATGCGGGCCGACGGGCCGTACTGGGCCTCGGCCTTGCTGCGGATTTCCTCCAGCGAGGCTCCCTTAAGCCGATAGCGGTTCGGCATGGCGCACGACTCCTACAGTTTCGATCCGGACGTTGGCGGAAGTGACTTCGCGGTACGAAAGCACCGGGACGGACCCGGGCTGGGCTCCGATGAGCCGGTGGATGGCCGGGCGCAGCGCCGGGGCGCAGACCAGGACGGCCTGCCGGTTGGCGGCGGCCGCGGAGTCCACCGCGTTGCGCACCGAGCGAAGCACGGCGTCGAGCCGGTCCTGTCCCATCACGATCTGGCTGCCGCCCTCGGCCGGGCGCATATCCTCCAGCATGGATTGCTCCAGGAGCGGGTCGATCATGATCACGTTGAGCACCGGGCCCTCCATGAACTTGGCGGTCAGCGCCGGACCGAGTGCCTGGCGAGCCGCCTCCACCAGCGACTCCGGGTCGGTGGACACCTTGGCCCGGAGGGTGAGCGCCTCGTAGATGCGGGCCAGGTCGTTGATGGGGACCTGTTCGTCGAGCAGGCCCTGGAGCACGCGTTGCAGCTCGGCGAGCGAGAGCAGCGCGGGGGTCAGTTCGTCGACGGCGGAGGGGCTCTGCTTGCGGACGCCCTCGGTCAGCACCCGGACGTCCTCCCGGGACAGCAGCCGGGCGGCGTTGCCCGTGACGATCGAAGACAGGTGCGTGACCAGCACCGAGACGCGGTCGATCACGGTGGCCCCGGTCATCTCGGCGTTGTGCCGCATCTCGGCCGGAATCCATTTCCCGGCGAGCCCGAAGACCGGCTCAATCATGGCGACGCCCGGGAGCGAGTCCAGCGAGTCGCCGAGGGCCAGCATCTGCCCGCCCGGGGCGGTGCCGCGGCCGGCTTCCACCCCGGCGATCCGGATGGCGTAGGTGGCCGGCGGGAGATCCACGTTGTCCCGGGTGCGGACCGGCGGGATGACCAGGCCCAGTTCCATCGCGATCTTGTGCCGCAATGACCGGACCCGGGCCAGCAGGTCGTCGGACGCGCCGGAGACCATGTCGACAAGGTCGGGGGCCAGCAGGATCTCCACGGGGTGGACGCGCATGTCCTCCAGCAGCTTCTCGTTCGGGTCCAGCTCCGGGGAGTTCAGGGCGGCGGCCTCGGCGTCGCGGGCCTGTTCCGCCTGCTGCTGGCCGGCGGCGGTGCGGCGCGAAGCCAGGATCAGCCCGGCGCCGACCAGGATGAACGGGATGGGCGGCATGCCGGGGATGAGGGCCATGGCGAGGGCGGCCACGCCCGCGATCATCAGGGCGTTGGGTGACTGCAGCAGCTGCGTGGAGGCCGTCCGCCCCATATCCGCCTCCGCGTTGGACCTGGTCACGATCATGCCGGTGGAGACTGCCATCAGCAGCGCCGGGATCTGGGTGACAAGTCCGTCACCCATGGTCAGCAGGCCGTAGGTGTTGAGGGCGTCGCCGATTTCCATGCCGCGCTGCAGCATGCCGATGGCGATGCCGCCAATGAAGTTGATGATGATGATGATGATGCCGGCGATGGCGTCACCCTTGACGAACTTCGAGGCGCCGTCCATGGCGCCGTAGAAGTCGGCCTCGGCCGAGACCTCGGCGCGCCGCTCCCGGGCCTGGGTGTCGGTAATCAGGCCGGCGTTGAGGTCGGCGTCGATCGCCATCTGCTTGCCCGGCATGGCGTCCAGGGTGAACCGCGCCCCCACTTCGGCGACGCGCTCAGCGCCCTTCGTGACCACCACGAACTGGATGACCACCAGGATCAGGAACACGACGGCGCCGATGATCATGGAGCCGCCCACGGTCACCTTGCCGAAGGCCTCAATGACCTGGCCGGCGTAGCCGTTGCCCAGGACCAGACGGGTGGAGGCAACGTTGAGGCCCAGCCGGAACAGCGTGGCCACCAGCAGCAGCGAGGGGAACACGGAGAAGTCGAGCGGCTTCTTCACGAACATGCTGGTCAGCAGCACCAGCAGCGCCAGCAGGATGTTGCACACGATCAGGAAGTCCAGCAGCGGCGCGGGCACGGGAACCACCAGCAGCAGCACGATGCCCACGATGCCGATCGGCACCGCCAGCCGGGCGAGCCTGTTGTTCATGATGCGGTCCTTTCACAGACGCTGGTTCCAAAAGTGTTCCCGAAAGTGTTCCCGAAAATGTTCATAGCGCGGCTCCGGCCATTCGGTGCAGCCCGGCTCCGGCTCCGCGGGCCTTGAGCGACATGACGAAGGCCAGCACCCCGGCCACGGCGTGGTAGAAATCCACCGGGATCTCCTGCCCCAGCTCGCAGGCGCCGTGCAGCGCCCGGGCGAGCGGGATGTCCTGGACCATGGGCACGTTCTTCGCCTCGGCCTCCTGCCTGATCCGCGATGCGACGTGGCCGGCGCCCTTGGCCACCACCCGCGGGGCCGACTTTCCGGGCTCGTACTTCAGCGCGACGGCGACGTGCGTGGGGTTGACGAGGACGACGTCGGCGTCCCCGATCGCCGCGATCATGCGGTTCCGGCTCATGGACAACTGCCGGGCCCGGCGCTGGGAGCGGATCAGCGGATCGCCTTCGCTGCTCTTGTTCTCGTCCTGGACTTCCTTCTTGGACATCCGGGTCTTCTTCCGGTTCCGGCGCATCACCACGAAGAAGTCCACGGCCGCCAGGGCGATGCCGGCGAAGACGGCGAACTGGACCAGGGAGGAGATGCCGCCCCCGGCGGCCGCGACGACGCCGGACACCGGAAGGCCGCCGGCGGTGAGCAGCACCGGTATGAGCCCCTGAACGACCGAATAGAGCACGAGGCCGACGACGGTGGCCTTCAGCAGCGCCTTGACGCCGCCCCAGAGCGCCTGGGTGCCGAAAATGCGCTTCAGCCCGCTGAGCAGTTTGAAGTTCTCGAAGTCCAGGCGGAACTTCTTCAGGTGGATGCCGCCCTGCAGCGCCGAGCCGACGAGGACCACAACGAGCACCACGATCAGCATCGGCCCGAGGACTCCGGCGAGCGAGCCGAGGCCGTCTTCAAGCGCCTTCACGGCCCTTGCCGGGTCCGGCTGCGCCATTACGCCCCGGACGCTGAAGAGCTGGTCGGTGGCCGCGTTGGCCCCGCGCTCCACGGTGGCCGGGATCATCACGGCGGCGGCGCCCACGGCCAGCCACGCGGTGAGGTCCTGCGAGCGCGAGAGCTGGCCCTTGGAGCGGACCTCTCGCATGCGTTTGTCGGTGGCTTGTTCGGTTTTTTCCTGTGAATCCGCCATCAGCCCACCCCCAGCACAGTCTTGGCGGCCTGCCCGGCGAGGGTGGAGACGATCCTGGGCAGGGCCAGGAAGAGGAATCCTGCCAACGAGAGCGTCAGCATGATCTTGAGCGGGAAGCCTAGCGAGAAGGCATTCAGTGCCGGCGCCACCCGGGTCAGCAGGCCGAGCCCGACGTCGGCGAGGAACAGCACCACCAGCAGCGGCCCGGCGATCTGGACGGCGGCGAGGAACATGCCGGTGACCGCGGCGACCATGGCCTGGACCGGCTGGGCCAGGTCAAGGCCGCCGGCCAGCGGCAGGGCGGCGAAGCTTCCGGTCAGGCCCCCGATGACGAGCTGGTAGCCGTCCGAGGAGAACAGCAGGGCAAGCGCCGCCATCTGCAGCAGCCGGGTGAACTGGGCGCCGTTGACCATCATCTGCGGGTCGAAGGCCTGGGCCATCTGGAAGCCGCTGAAGAGGTCGATCAGGCTGCCGGCGGACTGGACCGCCGCGAAGACCAGCATGACCAGGAAGCCCAGGACCAGGCCGGTGACGAGTTCCAGGACCACTCCGGTGAGGAACCCGGCCGTGTCGCGGGCGACGTAGCCGGCGGAGAGCCGCTGCGAGACGGCCAGGCCCAGGCCGACGCCCAGCATGGCTTTGATCCGTCCGGGGAAGGCCTGGTGCGCGAAAGGCGGTGCCACGATCAGGAATGCCGTCATCCGGACGGTGGCCAGCAGGAGGACTTCCAGCCACGTCTGGTCGATCGGGATGCCCACCTCACAAGCCTCCGAGCAGGGAGGGGATCTTGGCGAAGAGGTCGTTGGTGAACGCGACCATCTCCGAGATCATCCAGTGCCCGCAGATCAGCAGCGCCACCGCCACGGCGGCCAGTTTGGGCACGAAGGAGAGGGTGGCTTCCTGGAGTTGGGTGATGGACTGCAGCAGGGAAATCGCCAGGCCCACCACCAGCGCGGTCACCAGCACCGGCGCCGAGAGCTTGGCGGCCACGATCATCGCCTGGAGGCAGATGTCCAGGACGGCGTTGGCGTTCATCCCGAGCCTGCATAACTTTGGATCAGCGAGGTGATGATCAGGCCCCAGCCGTCCACGAGGACGAAGAGCAGGATCTTGAACGGCAGCGAGATCATGACCGGCGGGAGCATCATCATGCCCATCGACATCAGGGCCGCGGAGACGACGAGGTCGATCACGAGGAACGGGATAAAGATGACAAAGCCGATGATGAAGGCGGCCCGGAGTTCGGAAATCATGAAGGCCGGGATGAGCGTCTGCAGCGGCACCGCTTCCGGGGTGGCCGGGTTCTCCATGCCGGCGGCGCGGGTCATCAGCGCGATGTCTTCTTCGCGGGTGTGCGCCAGCATGAAGTGCTGCAGCGGCCCCGAGCCGGCGCTGAGCGCACCGTTGAAATCAAGGGTGCCGTTCAGGTAGGGCTGCACGCCGATGGTGTTCATCTCGTTGATGACCGGCCACATGACAAAGATCGACAGGAAGAGGGCCAGGCCCGCCAGCACCTGGTTGGGCGGGATGGAGGGCAGCGAGAGCGCGTTGCGGGTCATCGCGAGCACCACGAAGATCTTGGTGAACGAGGTCATCATCAGCAGCAGCGCGGGCGCGACGGACAGCAGGGTGATCCCGATCAGGGTCAGGACCGCCGTGGAGGGCTTTCCGTCCATGCCGTTGATCTCAATGTTGACGCTGCCGGTGTCCGGGCTGGCCGGCGGGGTTGGCGGAACCGGCGGCACGGGGGCAGTGGCGTGGCCGGCGGAGGCGTTGAGCCAGAGCAGCAGGACGGCGAAGAGCACTGCGGCGACGCCGAGGGCCAGGAACCTGGCGGGTCGGCTGATGGCGGTGGAGGGGACGCGGGCGGAGCGGGCGG
The DNA here is from genome assembly GCF_013359735.1 of Arthrobacter sp. C9C5. GTDB lineage: Bacteria > Actinomycetota > Actinomycetes > Actinomycetales > Micrococcaceae > Arthrobacter. The sequence goes on along the minus strand of NZ_JABFMX010000006.1, from coordinate 78,694 downwards.
TGGCACGGCGGATCAATTGCGGCGTCCGCTCCTGAGAGCGGCAGCGGCCTGCTTCCAGGTGGAACCGGCCAGAATCGACCCGGCCAGGATTGACCCGCGCATCGGCGGGTGGGCCGCGGCGGGCAGGGTCCCGCGCCCCGGGGTGGTCCGGGCGTGGGATTCGCGGTGGATGGAGCTGCGGCGGGACAGCGGCCGGTCCGGTGCCCCGGGCTCGGCACCGGGCAGGCTGCCGTCCTGGCCGGTGGACCCGGCCTCGTTCAGGGGCGCGGCCGAGGCAGCGGCTCCGGCTCCGACTCCCGCGCTGGCGAGGATCTGCGCGAAGGCGCCGGCGGCACCGCCGCGGCGGGGCTCTGGAGCCAGGTCTTCGATGGCCTCTTCCGGGATGTCTCCGGCGTGCAGGACATTGACGGCGTGGTCGGTGACGCCGAGCAGGAAGCGCTGGCCACCGGCGTCGACCACCACCACGGAGGCCCGCTGGCCGACGCTTTGGCGGCTGACAACGCTCAGGGCGGCGTCAGCCCGGCGTCGTCCCGTGCCTTTGCCGAGACGGCGCTGCAGCAGCCAGATCAGTCCAAGCACCGCGCCCAGGGCTACGGCTACCCGCAGCCCGAGGATCAGCGAGTCCATTCAGCTAAGCCCCTCGGCCACGTCGAGGATCCGGGTGATCCGCACGGCATAGTCCTGGTCCAGGACCACGACCTCGCCGTGGGCGATCAGCCGTCCGTTGAGCAGGACGTCGGCCGGGGCGCCCGCGGAACGGTCCAGTTCGATGATCTTGCCCGGTTCGAGCGAGAGCACGTCGCGGACGGACATGCGGGTGCGGCCGATCTCCACGGTCAGGGCCATCTCGATGTTGTTGATGCGGCCCAGCCGGCCGGCCACCGTGTCGCCGCCGCCGAAGAGGTCGCCGGCGCGGTCCTGGCTGGCGCCGTGTTCGCGCAGCCGGACCGCGAACCATGCCGCCGGGCTGGTGCCATCGGAGAGTTCGAAGACGGCAGTATCCGGGTCCGAAAGCAGCCCGGAAGCGTCGGACTCGCGCAGGTCGGAGAGCACGCCGGCGCCGAAGACCGAGCTTGCGCTTTCCATCGCCGGGCGGAGGACGTCGGTGACGGAGACGACGCCGGGCTGGCCGCCGGCCATGCCCCCGGCCGCCTCGTCCAGGAAGGTGCGGTCGCTGAGCATGAGGGCGAGGTCTGCGGTCACGGAGCCGACGAAGGTCGCGGTGACGGCCTGGCGGGCGTAGGGGGCTGCGGCGCGGGCCGGGACCAGCGCGACAACCTTCAGTGCTACCGGGCTCGGCAGCTCCTCAACGAGCCGTTCCGCCGACGATTCATGCTTGGTCAGGGTGATGCTCATTGGTTATTCTCCTCGATTGTGACAATGACGGCAGCGGCCCGGGACCCGTTGCGAGCCGGGGCGGCGGTGGCCAGCCTCGTGCCGTCCAGGGTGAGGTCGAACGGCCGGTTTTCCAGGTGCGGGAGGGTCAGGACGTCCCCCACCGCGAGGCCCAGCACCTGGCTGGGGGTGACGTACGAGGTCGAGAGCCGCACCGAGAGTTCCACCGGGACGCGCTCCAGTTGCGCACTGACGCGGGCCGCCGCGTTGCCGCGGTCGTCCGTCGGGTTGACCTTCTTCAGCCGGCCCAGCAGGATCCCCGCCGGCACCGCCAGGGTGGCCGGGGCACTGATGTTGCCGACGTTGATCGTGAAGGCGGCGACAATCATGAGTTCGCTGGGTGCTGCGGCCTGGGCGAACTGGGAGTTGTACTGCACGGTGTCCACCCGGATGGTTTCGCTCAACAGCGGCCCGAGCGAGTAGCCGAGGTCCTCGAGGGCCTCGTCCATGAGTCCCTTGACCAGGGCCTGTTCAATCTGCGTGAACTTCCGGTCCGGCATCACCGTGTCATTCGAGGCGCCCAGCATCCGGTTGATCCAGCCCAGGGCCGACGGGGCGGGGAACTGCACCACCAACTTGGAATCGTGCGACTCCACGGTGCACAGCACCATGGCGGTCACGGCCGGCAGGGAGGCGGCGTACTCGTCGTAGCTCTGCATGCCGACGTCTTCGAGCCGCACCACGGACTTCACGCGGACCTTGGCGGTCAACTGGGTTCCCCACTGGCGGGCGAACGTCTCGAAGGCGAGTTCCAGGACGCGGCTGTGCTCACGCGCCAGCGTCGCGGGACGCCGGAAGTCATAGACGCTGACGGTCCGCTCCCGTACCACTTCCCGCTCATCCAGAACACTCACGGTTGCCACTATCGGCAAGGGATCCGCCGTCGTAAGCAGTCTGCCGCGGGCAATAAATGGGGCAATACGCAGCAGGCGAAAAAGCCGCTATCTCTGGCTGAGCTTCAACGCCTCGGGAATGAGGGCCCGGACGACGTCGGGCTTGTCGGAGATCACCACGATGTCCACCCGCCGGTTTCGCTCCATCAGCGCAGGCGTGGAATCGTCGTTGACCTGCCGGGCCGAGCCGAAAGCGACGGCCCCGATCCGTTGCTGCGGGATCCCGCCGCGGTCCACCATGTAGCGCAGCACGTTGACAGCACGTGCCGAGGACAGCTCCCAGGTGGACGGGTACGCAGTGATGCCCTTCGCCGCGTGGCCTTCCACCATGATCTCCAGCGCCGCAGAACGAAGGATGGGCGAGATGATGTGCAGCACCTGGGACGCGCGGTTGGTGAGCTCGGGACGGTCAGGGGCGAAGAAGGCCTGGGAGCCGATGAGCTTGACCGTCAGTCCGCGCTGGTCGATTTGGAACTCGACGTTCTGGCTCAGCCCGGCGGCGGCCAGGCCAGCTTTCATCTTTTTCTCGAGGGCGCGCAGCCGGTCCACTTCCTTCTTGGCGGCGGCCAGGGCCTCGTCTTTCGCTTTCTTGTTGTCCGACTGGACGGCTGCGAAGGCCTCCAGGTCCTTGTTGACAAATTCGGGCGGGACCACCGTTCCGGACGCGGTGTCCACGGTTTCCGAGGCCACTGCGCCGAAGCCGGTGGCGAGCGAATTGCGCAGTTTCTCGAACTTGTTCGCGTCGACCGTGGACATGGCATAGAGGACGATGAAGAGGCACATGAGCACCGTGACCATGTCCATGTAGGAAGCCATCCAGCGTTCGTCGACGTGGTGCGCTTCGGGCTTCTTGCGGGGCCGCCGGCGTCCGCTCACGCTGCGGTGTCCATCGACTCCACTGTGCCGTCTCCGCTCGGCGCCTTGCGGCCCTTGTCGGCGCTCTTGAGCTGGTGCTCGGGAACCATGGACCGGAGCCGTTCGGCCAGCAGCAGCGGCTGGGCGCCGCCCTGCACGGCGAGCATGCCTTCCATCACGAGCGTCATACGTTCGATGTCCAGCTCCGAGAGCCGGGCCAGGCGCGAACTGAACGGCAGCCAGATGAAGTTGGCCGAGAGCAGGCCCCACAGGGTCGCGACAAAGGCGGCGGCAATCATGTGCCCCAGCTCATCCGGCTTGGAGAGGTTTTCCAAGACGTGGGTGAGGGAGACAACAGTTCCGACGATCCCGACCGTCGGGGCGTAACCGCCGAGGCTGGCGAAGAACTTCGAGGAGGCGTGGTCGCTGCGGGACTTCGTGTCAATCTCGTCCTCCATCTGCAGCCGGAGGTCCTCGGCGTCGGTGCCGTCGGCGATGTTCTGCAGGGCACGGGCCAGGAACGGATCCTTGACGCTCGCCGCCTCTTCCTCGAGGGAGAGCAGGCCCTCGGCGCGCGCCTTTTCCGCGAAGCGCACCATCTGGTCGATGCTTTCCTGGGGCTTCGACGTCTTTCCCATGAACATTGCCGGCACGGCCTTGAACGCCTGAATGACGTCCTTCAGGGTGTTGCCCGCCAGCCCGATGGCTAGGGTCGCTCCGAAGACCAGGACCAGGGGCCCGGGCAGCAGCAGGGCGGTGATGCTGCCGCCTTCAATGACCACCATGGTGACGACGGAACCAAACGCGAGGAGCAGTCCAATGATTGTTGCGGGATCCATGGCTTACTTCCTTGGTGGTTCAGGTGCGGAGGGGCCGGCGTCGTCCTCCGGCCCGGCAGGCGGGACCAGGCTCAGCGGGAAGCCGGTCACCGCGGGAAAGTCCCGGGCCTTGCTCAGGACGTAGGCACGGTAGTCGGCAATCAGTTCCACCACCTCGGCGAGGCTTTCGAGCACGACGTAGGCGGCGCCGTCGAGCGTGACCAGGTGGGTGTCCGGGCTCTCGTGGATCCGTTCAATCAGGTCCGGATTGACCGCGAAGCGCGTTCCGTTGAGGCGAGTGACAACGATCATGGGCCGATTCTCTGGGGACTGCCCGGCTGGTCGGCCGGACGGCGGGATGGGGTGTTCTCCCCTTACTGTCGGCCGACCGCACGCTTTCGTTAGGCGCCGGCGCTCCCCCGGTTCCTCTCTCACTTATGGGTGCTCAGACCCGGGTTTAGCCGCCATAAGTGAGAGAGCAACGCGGGCGTGTGGATAACCTGAGCGGCGTCGGTGCGGTTACGGCCACAATGGTCCGCATGCGAGCGCCCGCCCCTTTGCCCGTCCACTTGTCGGCTGCCCCGTTCACGGTGTACGAGGCGCGGGCGGCCAGCCTCGGCAGGACACGGCTGCGCGCCTTGGACCTGACCTCGGCGGGCCGCCTGATCTACCTGCCCGGGGGCTGGGATTTTGAGCTGCGGGGCTTGGCGCGGGCTCTCTCAGCCGCGACGCCGGGTGGCTGGATTTCGCACCTGAGCGCCGCGGTCATTCACGGCCTGTGGCTTCCGTCGTGGTTTCGCGGATGCCGGGAACTGCACCTCAGCAAACCCCGCTCGCTGCCCGCGGTCCGGCGCGAAGGAGTGGTGGGGCATAGAGTGCTGGTGTTCCCGGAGGAGGTCATGGCGCTGGACGGCATGGCCATCTCGACGCCGGCACGGACTTGGCTTGACCTGGCCCGCCGGTTGCCCCTGGGGGATCTCGTGGCGATCGGCGACCAGTTGGTGCGCCAGCCGCGGAGGGGTTTGGAGATGCGCACCACGGCATGGGCCACGCCGGACGAGCTTCGGGCCATGCTGCGGCGCCACCCGAAGATCCAAGGGATAGTGAAGGCCCGGCAGGCGGTGGAGCTGGTCCGCGCTGGGGCCGACTCCGCGCCGGAGACATTCCTGCGGCTGGCCCTGACTGCCGCCGGGCTTCCCGAGCCGGAGTTGCAGCTGAAGCTGGTACCGGAGGACCCATACTCTCCGCCCGCAGACCTTGGTTATCGCAAGCAGCGCATAGCCATGCAATACGACGGCGCCCATCACCGCACGCCCGCACAGCAGTCCCGGGACAATCACCGGGACGAGGTGTTCAACGCAGCAGGCTGGCGCTACTTCAAGTTCAATGCCGATGACCTGGCCAACGATTTCCGGGCCGCCGTGCGTAAAGTCAGTCTCGCTCTGCGCAGCGCTTGAGCCGGCAGCCCTCACGGCCGGCTACCTACGGATCCCCCGCTCTGAAGTTGCTCTCTCACTTACGGCGGCTATGACCGGCTCTTGCCAGCCATAAGTGAGAGAGCAACATTGGTGCGCCGCGGACGGCGGGCACTGCAGGTTAGCGCTTGAGGTTGCCCAGTTCCTGCAGGACCTCGTCGGAGGTGGTGATGATCCGGGCGTTCGCTTGGAAGCCGCGTTGAGCGACAATCAGGTTGGTGAACTCCTGCGACAGGTCCACGTTGGACATCTCCAGCGAGCCGCCGGCCAGGGTGCCGATACCGGCGTCGCCCGCGGCGCCCAGCAGGACGTTGCCGGAGTTGGCGGTGGCGACGTAGGACGAGCCGCCGGCCTTCTCCAGGCCCGCCGGGTTGGTGAACTTGGCCAGAGCGATCTTGGCCAGGACCTGCTTGACGCCGTTGCTGAAGGACCCGATCAGCGAGCCGTCGTTGCCCAGGGTGAAGGACTCAAGCTTGCCCACCGGCGCTCCGTTCTGGCCGGCGACGGTCAGCGAGCTCATGCCGGCAAAGGCGGAAACCTGCGATAGATCGACGTCGATGCCGCCGAGTGCCAGCGTGGAGCCGGACGTGAGCTTGCCGTTGGCGAAGGTCATGGTCATCGAACCGGTGGTAGCACCGTCAACCCCCTCCACGTTCCAGCTGTTGCCGCCGTTGGGGGTGAACTTCAAGCTGATGTCGCGGGCGGCGCCGGTGGCATCGTAGACCTTGACCACACGCTGCAGCGGAGCATCCGTCACAAGGGCTTCACCGGGGAGGTTCCCATCCATCGTGACCTTGGACGTGGGAGTCGCGATCATGGTGTTGGGGTTGAGCGTGATGTCGCCAATCGCGCCGGCCTGGTTAACCACGCCGTTCTGGGCGGTCCAACCCTGCAGGATGCCGCCGTCCGGGCTGACCAGCTGGCTGGCGGCGTCGAACGTCATGGATCCCGCACGGGTGAACAGCTGCTGGCCGCCCTTGCTCGTAACGAAGAAGCCGTCGCCGGAGATCATCATGTCCGTGGCACGGCCGGTGCTCTGCGAGGAGCCCTGGGCGAAGTTGGTGCTCACGCCGGCGACGCGGACGCCGAGGCCGATCTGGGCCGGGTTGCTGCCGCCGGACTCCCCCTGCGGCGCGGACGCGCCCTGGGTCATCTGCGAGAGGGTGTCCTGGAACTGCGTGGAGGACGCCTTGAAGCCGGCCGTGTTGACGTTGGCGATGTTGTTGCCGGTGACATCCAGCATGGTCTGGTGAGCACGAAGGCCGGAGATTCCGGAGTACAGCGAGCGGAGCATGGGAACTGCCTTTCTACGGGAGGAAACTGGTCAGGAAGCGGCCGGCGCGGTAAGGCCGGTGATGGAGTCGAGGGGGATGGAGAGATCGCCGACCTTGACGGTCGGTACTGCGTTGGCGAAGGAAACCGAGCTGGCGATTCCGGTGCCGGTGGTGCCGTCGGCGAGTTTGTAGTCAACCGAGTGGCCGATCAGCTGTGATGCTGCCGAGCGCATCTGGAGGGAAAATCCCTCCTTGCTGTTGGAAGTCAGTTCGGTCATTTTTTCCATCATGGAGAGCTGGATGGTCTGCGCCATCATCTGGTTGGTATCCATGGGGGCGCTGGGGTTCTGGTTCTTGAGCTGGGCCACGAGGAGGGACATGAACACGTTGGCGTCCATGGACTGCACGGGGGCCCGGACGGCGGCAGCCTGCGGGGTCGTCCCCGCGGCCGTGATCGGCTGGGGGGCGATGGGCTGGATGGTCATGGGTCGGGTTCCTTCGTGTCAGACGAGAATGTCGAGGGTGGTTTGGGGGCCGTTCAGGATCCTGGTGCTGCGCAGCGAGGCTTCGTCCGCCAGCTGGTCCCAGCGGTGTCCGGGCCGCGGTTCCCCGCGTCCGTCCGGGCCGCCGCTCCCGGCGCCGTTCCGGGCACCGGCACCGCCGCTGTCGGCGTGGCCTGCGTCCCGTGCGGAGGCGTCCTGTCCCCCACCGGACGGGCCGCTGTAGTCGGAAACGTCCAGGCTCGCGCCGAATCCTGAGTCCGCGAGCTCCTTGCGGAGGTCCGGCAGGATTGCCCGCAACGCCTCGCGGCCGGTGTCCGCGGGGGCGAAGAGTTCGATCCGGACGCCGGCGCCGTCGATGTGGGCCCGCACGGTCAGCGGTCCCAGGTCCTCCGGGCTGAGCTTTAGGGTCATGACGTGCTGGCCGTGCGGCGCCCCGGCGAGGGTGAAGAGCGGCTTGGCCAGCTGGGGCTGGAGTGCCGGCTGGGGCGAGGCAGCCGGTGCCGGGGAGGCCGCGGCGGCCGTTCCGGCGCTGGGCGTCGCAGGCCCGGAGGCCGGGCCGGGTGCGGCCAGGGCCGCCGCGCCGGCCGCCACTACACCGTCGGCCGGGACGGCGGCCAGCGGGACGGCGTCCGGGGCCGGACGCGTGGGGCCGGCGAGTTTGTTCACGCCGACGACGCCGGACGTCACGACGTCGGCGGGCGTTGCGGTCGGCGCGCCGGACCCGTTGAAAGTCGCCGATGTGGCGGGCAGGGGGACGGCGGGCGAGGGCACTCGGGGGGTCGCAGCCGGGCCGGCCTTCCCGCCGGCCGGCGTCGTTGCCGCGTCGGGGGCGGAGGACGCTGCCTGAACTCCGGCCGGCACCGGAGCGAAAGCCGCCGACGCCGCAGGCGGAATCGACGCGACAGCCACCGGAGCCGCCGTCGTGGGCGCAGTCTGCACGGCAGGGGCGCTTGAGGAGCCAGCAAGGGCGGAGGGTGGAAGGTTCGAACCGACGGAGGCCCCGGCAGGGGTGGCTGCCGGGCCGGTCACCGCCTCCGCTGAAAGTGCACTTGCGGGAGTAGCGCCGGCGTCGCGATTCGCGGCCATGCTGCCCACGGCACCGGAATTGATCCAGCCCACAGCGGCCATGGTGTTGGAGGTGGAATCGGAAGCCGACGCCAGATCCGCCGTCGACGCGTCGGACGGTGCCGGCACGGTGCCCAATCCCTGGTTCGCGTCCGTCGTCGTCTCAGCATCGGGCGAGGTCGCCGGGACCGGATTCGCTGCAGATACAGGTACGGAAGGCACCGAACCTGAGGGAGCGTCAGGGGTGGGAGGCACCAAACCCGAGGAAGCGTCCGGGGTGGGAGGCACCAAACCCGAGGCAGCGTTGGGTACGGGAGGCACCAAACCTGAGGCAGCGTTCGGAACAGACGGCACCAAACCTGAGGCAGCGTCCGGAACAGACGGCACCAAACCTGAGGCAGCGTCCGGAACAGACGGCACCAAACCT
>NZ_JABFMX010000006.1:0-69890 GCF_013359735.1 Arthrobacter sp. C9C5 | reverse complement strand
AGGCACCAAACCTGAGGCAGCGTCCGGAACAGACGGCACCAAACCTGAGGCAGCGTTGGGTACGGGAGGCACCAAACCTGAGGGAGCGTTCGGAGGCACCAAACCTGAGGGAGCGTTCGGGACAGCACCAACCAAACCTGAGGGAGCGTCGGGGGTGGAAGGCACCAAACCTGAGGGAGCGTCGGGGGTCGGGGCTGCGGCGGCGACTACGGCGTCGCTCAGAACCAAGCCGAAGATACCGGCGTCGGACGTTCCGCCATCGGCACGGGCACGGCTGTCCTGGCCGGAGCGGCGGGCCGGTGCCAGCGCGGCCGCCAGGTCCGCCGCAACCAGGCCCTTCATGAGGCGCCTCCGGCCGGGACGATCCGCCGGATGGAGGTCAGGTTGGACTGCTGCTCCCAGGCGTCGCGGATCTGGATGGTCTTGCCTGGCACGGGCGCGTCGATGGCCTTGCCGTTGCCGAGGTAGATGGAGATGTGGTTCCCGCCGAAACTCACCAGCAGGTCGCCGGGCTTAGCCTCGGCCAGGGACGCCACCGGGGTTCCCTGCTTCATCTGGTCGCTGACGACGCGGGGAAGCTCGACGCCCAGGTCCTTGAAGACCCGCTGTGTGAAGCCGGAGCAGTCCATCCCGGTGGCCGGGTTGGTGCCGCCCCAGACGTACGGCACCCCGATGTACTTCTTGGCCATGGCCACCACGTTTGTGCCGGTGGCGGTTCCGGCCGGAACTGAAGCCGGACCGGCCACGGAGGCCGGCGCGGTGAGCCCGGCCAAGTTCCCGAGCCCCGCGGCGCCGCCCAGCCCCAGGCCGCCGGCCAGGGAGGAGGGATCCGTTCCAGAGGCGTTTCCGCTTCCGCCGAGGGCCGCGGTGAGCGCCTCTGTGAAGGAGCCGGCGTCGCCGTTTCCGGTCCCGGTGGCGAGGGATGTGGCTGCGGCGGACTTCAGCGCCGCGGCGGTGCTTTCGGTCTGGGCGGGACGGGTGAGTTCGGCGATCATCGACTGGATGCCCTGCATGCGGCCCAGCGCCTCGGTCATGCTCATGAGCGCACCTGCTGTTCGTCCCGGTGCCAGATCGTCGAGGAGATCTCGTCCAGGGTGGACTGTTCGGCACGCAGCTCCGCGGTGTTTACCTCGGCGTGGTGACGGGCCTGCAGCTTCTCCAGGCCAACGGACCGGGTGCGGGCGGCGATGAATTCCTCGCGCGCGGTGGCCTCGTCCGTCTCGGCGACGCGGGCGAGGTTCTGCAGGTCCGCGAGCATGCTGTGGGACGCGGAGCGGGCCGCCGCGACGGCCCGCAGCGACGCCGAGCTGACGATGTCCTCGTCGGTGGCGGACAGCTGCCGGCGGGCGGAGGCTTCGCGGGCACGGACCGAGCTGGACCGGGACCGGGCGAGGGCCAGTCCTGAGGCCGCCTGGTCCTGCTGGATCTGGCGGAGGCGCAGCAGCCCCGCGAGTGAGAATTGCCGGTTCATGCCGCGGCTCCCAGGATCGAAGTGAGGTGGCCCAGCTGACGCCAGGACTCGGGGTGGGGGGTGGACTCGTCCATAGGCTGCTGCAGGAAACCGCTGACGGAGTCCTCATGGGCCAGGGCGGCATCCACCAGCGGGTTGGTCCCGGCCTGGTAGGCGCCGACGTCGATCAGGTCCTGTGCTGCCTTGCGGGCCGCGAGGACCCGGCGCAGCGTGGAGGCTGCGTCGAGATGGGGACGGGCGTTGACCTTAGAGGCGACGCGCGAGACCGAACCGAGCACGTCCACCGAGGGGAAGTGTCCCGTCACAGCGAGTTTCCGGTCCAGCACCACGTGGCCGTCGAGGATGGACCGGGCTGCATCGGCGATGGGTTCATTGTGGTCATCGCCGTCCACCAGCACGGTGTAGATGCCCGTCACGGAGCCGGTCTCGGCGGTGCCGGCCCGCTCCAGCAGGCGGGCCAGGACGGAGAACGTCGACGGCGGGTAGCCGCGGGTAGCGGGGGGCTCGCCGGCGGAGAGGCCGATCTCGCGCTGGGCCATGGCCACGCGGGTCAGCGAATCCATCATGAGCACGACGTCCTGTCCCTGGTCCCGGAAGGATTCGGCGATCCGGGTGGCCGTGAACGCGGCGCGCATGCGCATCAACGCCGGCTCATCCGAGGTGGCGACGACGACGACGGAGCGGGCCAGCCCGGCGGGGCCAAGGTCGTCCTCCAGGAATTCGCGGACTTCGCGGCCGCGCTCCCCCACGAGGGCGATCACGGATACTTCGGCGTCGGTGCCTCGGGCGATCATGGACAGCAGGGAGGACTTGCCGACGCCGGAGCCAGCGAAGAGGCCCATGCGCTGGCCCTTGCCCAGGGTGGTCATGGTGTCAAGGACCCGGACACCGGTCTGCAGCGCGGTATCGATCCGGGCGCGTTTCATGGCGTTCGGCGCCTCGTTGTCGATCGGCACGCGCGGGCCGCTGAGCAGCGGGCCCTTGCCGTCGATCGGGCGGCCCAGGCCGTCGATGACGCGGCCGAAGAGCCCCGCGCCGGTCGGGACCAGCACGGTGCCGCCCTTAGCGCGGACCGGGTCGCCGGCGGCGACGCCGGCGAGGCGCCCGAGCGGCATGCAGCGCACGGCCCCGTCCAGGGCCGCCACCACCTCGGCGTCGAGTCCGGGGTTCTCCCCCACGGTGACCAGGTCACCGAGGGCGCAGTCCAGGCCGGACACTTCCAGGCCAAGGCCCATCACGGAGGTGACGGTGCCGACCCGCTGCGGTGCGGCCGCGGCGAGGGCCGCCGCAAAGTCCTCGCCCTTGGGGCGCCACTGGGCGATCATGGCTGCCCGCCGGAGAGCGTATCCGGGGCATTGGCGGGCCACTGCTGGTCCCCCATCAGGGCCGCCTTGGCACGGGCCAGGGCGCTGCCCAGGCTGGCGTCCAGCCAGCCCTGCTGGTATTCCACCTTCGCGTCGCCGCGCTGCAGGGACGCATCGGCGAGCAGCGGAAGGCCGGCCGGCAGGTCCTGGCCTTCCTTGGCGAGCACCTCAATGTCGGCCGGGTGCAACCGGATGGCCAGCACGGTGGCGGCGTCGTTTCCGGACAGGGCGCGGTCCAGGGCGGCGCGGGCCGTCCGGGTGCCCTCGGCGAGTTCGTAGCCGAGGATGGCCTCGGCCAGTTCCAGCGCGGTGCGGGCCAGGACCTCCTCGGCGTCCTTCAGGGCCTGGACGTTGCGGTGCGCGAAGTCGGTGCGGGCCACGGCGAGGGCGCGGACCGCACGGTCCAGGTCCTGCTGCCCGGCGGCGAGCGAGGCGGCCTGTTCGGCGGCCATCCGGTCGCGCCAGCGGCGCTGTTCCTTGGCGGCGGCGCGGACGCCCGCGGCGTAGCCGGCGGCGTGGCCCTCGGTGTAGCCGGCCTGCTCGTTGGCCGGCCCGCTGGACCGCAGCGAGGGGAAGACGATGCGGGCCGGAGGGCCCCCGGCGGAGCCGGCGTCCGTAAACGACCCGTCAGTAAACATAGTCTTCTTCGTCCCCGCGCTGGATGGTGATCTGGCCTTCGGCTTCGAGCTCGCGGATGGAGCGGACGACGGCGGCCCGTGCCTCCTCGATCTGCGAGGCGCGCAGCGGTCCCAGTGCCGCCATCTCGGATTCGAGGATTTCCAGGTTGCGGCCGGAGACGTTGGTGGTGATGGTTTCCAGCACCGGTTCCGTGGCGCCCTTCATGGCCACGGCGAGCACGGAGGCGTCCAGGCCGCGGAGCACCAGTTGCACGTCGCGGCGTTCCAGCTTGACGATGTCGTCGAACGTCACCATCTGGGCGCGGATTTCCACGGCGAGGTCCGGATCCAGCAGGTCCAGTCCGTCCAGGACGGAACGTTCGGTGCCGGCGTCGGTCCGGTTGATGATTTCCAGCAGTGGCTGGATGCCGCCGACCACCTTGGAGGCCTGCTGCGACACGGCCGCGCCGCCGCGCAGCTTCAGCGTGTCCGCGACGATGCCGATGGCTTCCGGCGCGCCCGAGCCCATGGTGGCGATGCTGAGCGCGACGTCGGCCCGGAGCGAGCCGGGCAGCCCGGACATCACGGCCGAGGCCTTGCGCGGGCTCAGGTGGGCCAGGACCAGCGCGATGGTCTGCGGAAGTTCGCCGTCGATCAGCGCGAGGATCTGCACCGGCTCGATGTCTTCAAGGAATTCAAACGATTTGCCGGCCATGTTGACGGTCAGCCGGTTGATCAGGCCGGCGGCCTTTTCCGAGCCGAACGAGGCCTCGAGCAGGCCTTCGGCGAGCTCCCGGCCGCCGCGGGCCTGCCGCGGGCTGCTCAGGGCAGCCTCGTGGAAGTCCTTCATGATCTGTTCGGCGACCTCCGGGTCCACCTTGCGGAGCCGGACAATCTCGGCGGCGATTTCCTCCGCCTCGGCGTCCGTGAACTGTGCCATCACCCGGGCCGCGTTGGGCGGGCTCATCTGCATCAGGACGACGGCGGCGCGCTGGGTGCCGGTGAGGGTCGATTCGGCAAGTTTCATGCGGGCTGCCTGTCATCCATGAGGCTGCGCAGGTAGTCGGCTGCCTTCTCCGGGTTGGCGGCGACCATGTTGTCGATCTCCTGCATGCGGCGTTCGGCTTCCAGCACCTCCATGGGCGGTGCGGGCAGTGGCTGCAGCGGCAGTGCTGTCAACGGGATGGCGGACGTCGCGGGGGCCGGATCGATGGCCGTGACGGCGGGGATCGCCGGCAGAAGGTCCAGTCGTTCGCCGAGATCCACCGGTTCGCGCTTCTGGCGGCGGCGCAGAATGACGGTGATGATCAGGGCCAGGATCAGCAGTCCGAGCAGGATGCTGCCGGCGGTGACCAGGGTGGCGAAGAACGCCTGCTGCTTCTGCGCCTCGAGGTCGGCCTTGGCCGCATCGAGGGAGGCGTTGGCCGCATCCGCGGCCGCGGTGCTGAACGGGATCACCTCGACGGTGACGATGTCGCCCCGGGCCTTGTCGACGCCGGCGGCGGAGGTCACCAGCGCAGTGAGCGAGCCGATGTTCAGCCCGCCTGCGGCGGCCTGGCTGACGGCCACCGAAATGGTCTGGCGCTTCACGGCGCCCGGCGGGATGACACGGTCCTCGGTGACCTTGTTGACGGCGTTGTTCTTGGTCGCGGTCGTGGAGTCGAAGCTGCCGTTGCCGCTGGTTCCGCCGGGGACCGCGATGTTGTCCGGTCCGAGGACGCCGGCGGCGCCGCCTGCGCCTCCGCTGTACTTTTCCGTCTTGGAGGATTCGCTCAGCGGCAGCGCGCCGGGGGTGTTGGAGAAGGTTTCGCTCTTTTGTTGGGCGGATTCTCCGGTGACATCAGCCGCGACCGCCACGGTCGAGTTGCCGGGACCGACCACGCGGTCCAGGACGGCGCGGACTGCGTCGCCGGTGCGCTGCTGGTAGTCGGCGGCCTGCTTGGTGGAGGACCCTGCTGCCCCGCCGCCCACCGTGGAGAGGACGTTGCCCTGCGAGTCCACCACCGAGACGTTGGCGGGCTTGAGGTTCTCAATCGCGGCCGACGTCAGGTGCACGATGGCCTGGACCTTGTCACTGGACAGGGTGACGCCGGGCGCGGTCTCGACGAAGACCGAGGCCGTGGTGTCCGGCGCCTTGGAGACGAAGACGGTCTTTTCCGGGATGGCGAGCCGGACCGCGGCGGTCTTCACGCCGTCCATGGCGGAGATGGTGCTGGCCAGTTCGCCTTCGAGAGCGCGCTTGTAGGTCACGGACTGCTGGAACTCGGAGGACGTTACACCCATCTTGTCCAGCAGCGAGTAGCCGGTAGCCGCTGCGGTCGGAAGGCCGGCCGCGGCGGCTTTGAGGCGCTCGTCGTAGACCTTGTCCTGCGGCACGAGGATGGTGGAGCCGCCGTCACTGAGCTCATAGGGCACGTTGTCCTTGCGCAGTTGCTCCACGATGCCGTTCGCGTCCGTGTCCTTGAGGCCGGAGAACAGCGGCGCCAGGGTGGGCCGGGTGAGCCAGGCGGAGAGCGCGACGACGCCGACGATCAGCAGCGCGGCGCCGATTACGGCGAGCGTGCGCTGGCCGGTGGTGAAGCTCTTGAGGCCGGCGCCGAAACGCTGGAAGAAGACAGTGATCTGCGGAGGCATCAGGCCTGCATCCTCATGATCTCGTTGAAGGCGTCAACGCCCTTGTTCCGGACCGTGGCCACGAGTTCCAGGGTGATCTGGGCCCGGCTCGCGGCGATGGTGGCGTTGTGGATGTCGTCGAGGTTGCCGGTCACGGCGGAGACGGCGAGCTCTTTCGACGTCGACTGCAGCTGCTGGAGGTTGTCGACGGCGCCGGTGAGCGAGGAGGCAAAGGAGGACCCGTCCGTGGCGGGGACCGCCGCGGCGCCGGAGAGGTAGTCCGTGGGCAGTACGCCCTGGACCGGCGCGATCGGGGAAACAGGCATCAGGATTTTCCAATCTCAAGGGCGGCGAGATAGGTCTCGCGGGCGCGGTCCACGACTTGGGCGTTGGCCTGGTAGCCGCGCTGGGCGATGATCAGGGCGCCCATCTGCTCGGCCATGTCGATGTCCGGGTACTTGACGTTGCCGTCGGCGTCGGCCAGCGGATGGTCCGGCTGGTAGACGATGCGGCCGGTCTCGTCGCCGAGCGCGGTGGCTTTGACGTAGACGCCGCTGCCCTCCGCGCCTTCGGCCGCTTCGACGTACTTGGCCCGGAACGCTGGCCCGGACGTGGCGGAGGCGTTGTTCATGTTGGCGAGGTTGTCCGAGACAGCGTCGAGCCATTTGCGGTGCACGGTCAGGGCGGAGCCGGCGATGCCGATCGCGTCAAAGGTCATTAGTTCGTCCTCATCGCTGCACGGACGGCGGTGAATTCCCCGCCGATGGCCCGGGCGGCGAACTGGAAGCGCAGCACGGTGTCAATGTTGGAGAGCGTTTCGGTGTCCAGGTTGACGTTGTTCCCGTTGAGCTGGGTGGGCTCCAGCGAGGTCGCCATGGTCGCCTGCGCATGCCCGTCGCCGGACTGCACGGAGGCAGCGAGGGCGTCCTCGAAGCTGACGCGCTTGGCGTGGTAGTTCGGGGTGTTGACGTTGGCGATGTTGTTCGCGATGGTGCGTTGGCGCAGCGCCAGCCCGTCCATGGCGCTGGCCAGGGCGGCGGAAGTCACGGATTCGAGCACAGAGTCCTGCCTGGGAAATTTGTGGGGTGGCCGATCCGTGGCCGGTAAACGAGCGATCCGTGCTCTTACTGTGGTTATCGGCACAGTTCAGCGCCGCGTTAGTAAAAAGTGTGAAAGGTTTCTTCGGGTTTTTTCTGGGTCCCCCGCGACGGCGGTGCTAGCCGTTGACGTCGAGGTAGATCGCACCCGACGGATCGCCGACGCCGGGCACCGAGCTGACCGCCTGAAGCTGCCGGCCGACGTCGTGCTTGGCCGCTTCCAGGCGCCGCGCCACCCGCTCCTGCGCCGCGGACAGGGCCATGGCCCGGCGTCGCGCTTCGGGCGGAAGCGGTGCGTGCAGTGCCGGCGGCGTCCAGCGCTCCACCGGCAGTGCGGCGACCGGTTGGTCCCGTGCGGACAGGGGACCCAACGGGTCCTTGAGTGTCTTCTCCGCCGCAACGACAGCCATCTCCAGCACGTCAAGCACCAGCATCCAGGCGGCGAGGGCCGGATCCCCCTCGAATGGCTCGGCTATTTGGTCTCCCCAATGGGCCTGCTCAGCCAAAACCAAGGCTCCCGCCGCCGGCGCCCGGCTGGGTGGCCCAGGCGCCGGCTGATGCGAAAGCAGATGCTGCCGACGCCGGCGCTGCCGCTGCGGCCGCAGCCTGCTGGCCGGCCGGTTGGGCTGCCGGGATCGCCGCCGCGGCCTCGTGCCACGCCTGGCGCAGGGGTTCCAGCAGCTCGATCGCCTCCCGCGTCAGTGCCGCGTCCCGCTGGATATTGGCGTTGACCAGCGCCGTGAAGGCGTAGTTGTAAAGCCCCAGCAGGCCGTCCGCGCCGTCCCAGGCGTCAGTCTTGAGCGAGGAGATGAGCTCGGCGATGATCGCCTGGCCGTGCAAGAGGTTTTCCGAGGCGACCGGCCAGTTGCCGGCCTGCTGCGCGGTCTCTGCGCGGCTGAGGTCCAGCAGCAGCCGGTCGTAAAGCATGGTGAGCAGGCGCGCCGGCGGCGCGGAAAGCACCGAGTCTGCGAGGTACTGGTTCCGCTGGGAGGCGTTGCCGTAGCCGCCGAAGGAGGGCAAGGTCATGATGAGGAACTTCCTGACGAGAGGCCTGCAAGCTGGGACGACAGCCAGGCCGACTGCGCCTTCATGCCGCTGAGGGCTACTTCAAGCGCCGTGTAGGTCTGCTGCAGGGTGGCCCGGCGCGTTACAAGGCGGTCATCCCAGCTGGCGATCTGGTCGGTGTAATCCTTGGCGGCCGACTGCTGGCCCTTGATCTTGGTGGTGAGGAGCCCCGTGGTGGGATCCGAGGCTTGCTTAGCGGCGTCTGCGACCCGGCCGGCAATCGTGGCAACGGCGGCCATGGTCCCAACGGGGTCCTTGGCCATTGCATCGCCGAACTTAGTGGCGTCGAAGTCGAGGGATCCTGTTTTGTTGAGCACAATGCCGAGGTCTGACGGGGATTTACCGTCGACGGGCTGTGAGGCCGCGCTCAGGACCGCCGCGTTGACCGTGCGGATGGTGCTGTCCCCGGTGAACACGCCACCGGAGGTGACCGGGGCACCCGAGGCGTCGGTGCTGCTGACCACGGTGCTCTTCGTCGAGATCTGGGCCAGCACACCGTTGACCGAGCTAACCAAGTCGGAGGCAGCCTTGCTGATTTGCGCGTTGTCCCGTGAAACGGTGACGCGTGCGGGAGTGGCCGAGACCTCGCTCACCGTGGCCGAGACGCCAGGGAGGATTTCCGAGAAGGTGTTGGTGGACGAACTCATCGTCACTTCAGCGGCGCTGCCAGCCCACAACTTGATCTTGGCATCCTGAGCCGTTTGGACGGGCATCAAGCCCACAGTCCCGTCCGGATCCGAGACGCTGAATGAGGCTGCTTCCCCGGACTTTGCGGAGGCGAACTGGAGGCGGAATTCGCCGCCTCCTACCGATACCTTGGACGCGACAATCCCGGCGCCGGACAGGTTGACGGCGGCGACGACGTCGTCCAGGGAACTGGTAAGGGGCGTGATAGTAACGGCCTTGCCGCCGTTGTCCGTGACGGTCATGGTGGTGTACGGCCAGGCAGCCAGGTTTTTGGTGACCGATACCTGGGACTGGGCCAACTGGGTGACCGTGAAATCAACGGCTCCGGGCTTCGCCCCGGCGCCGATGGAGGCCTTGACGTTCGAGGCGGTGCTCGTGGCCGAGTAGAGCTCCAGGCTCTTGGGATCGGCGAGTTTCGCGGCCTTGGTTGCCAAGTCTGCGACGGCGGAATTGAGACCCTGAAGCGCCGAGATGCGGCTCTGGACTGCGGCGGCCTTGCTCTTGATGAGGCTTTGCGGTGCGGCCTCGATCGTCATCAGCGAATTGATCAGGGACGTGGTGTCCAGTCCGCTGGACAGCCCATCGATGGAGAGTCCCACGCCTAAAGCTCCTTCGGAACGTGAATCGGTTGAATATGGCACTGCGGTGGTACTGCACAGCGCCCGGAGAGAAGGAATCTCTCCGGACGCTGTGCGCCTTCCACCAAAACCGGCAGAGGAGCCGTTTGCTCAACCCCTCAGCGGCCCGGTTTAGCGGAGGAGCTGCAGAACACCCTGGTTGGACTGGTTAGCCTGCGCGAGCATGGCGGTGCCGGCCTGGGACAGGATGTTGTTGCGGGTGAACTTGACCATTTCCTCAGCCATGTCCGTGTCGCGGATACGGGAGTTGGAAGCGGTCAGGTTTTCCTTGGCGACGTTGATCGTCTGCACCGCCGACTCGAGACGGTTCTGCGAAGCACCCAGTTCGGCGCGAGCGGTGGAGACCTTTGTGATCTGGGTGTCGATCAGAGCAATAGACTTCTGAGCTGCGTCTGCTGTGGTGAAATCGAGGCCGGAAGTGGTACCTGCGGTGCCGATCTTTGTCAGGTCGGTCTGAGTGTCGAGACCCGCATTCGCCGAAGTCGCGTCTACTACCCCGCCGTCCTTCGCCGTCACGACAATTCCCGTGCCGGCACCGTTTGCGTCGCGCACCGTCGAGGCGGTGAAGTGCGCGGCGAAGTTGGCGTCCTTGTTCAGCGCACCGACGAACTCGTCAACGCTCTGGAAGTCGTCGGCGTCCTGACCGGTTGCACCCTTGATGTTGTCGTCGAGCTTGCCGGTTTTGATCGTCGTGGTTACGCCGTCCTTTACGGACGTGAAGGTGTAGCCGCCCGTGGTGGCCGCGGCTGACAGGTCAGCGAGACCTGTCGTTGCCGTGAGGTCAAACTGCGTGCCGTTGGAGGCAAGGGATCCATCCTTCAATGCCGAGGTGATGGTGGTCACGTCGGCGCTTGCCAGGTCAACGGTGATGCGACTGGCGTCGTCCGCGTTGGCTCCGACCTGGAATGACATTCCAGCCTTGGATCCGTCCAGCAGCTGCGCACCGTTGAAGTTCGTGGAGCCGGCGATGCGGTCCAGTTCCTTCACGAGGCTGTCAGCTTCGGTCTTGATGGCACCGCGGGACTCGACGTTGTTTGTGTCGTTGGCGGCCTGAACACCTAGATCACGCAGGCGCTGCAGGATCGACTGGGTCTGGTTCAGGCCGCCTTCAGCGGTCTGAACAGCGCCGATACCGTCCTGGGCGTTGCGAGCAGCAACCGAAAGGCCGCCGATCTGGGACTTCAGGCCTTCGGACAGTGCCAGGCCTGCCGCGTCGTCGCCGGCGCGGTTGATGCGCAGGCCGCTGGAAAGCTTCTCCAGCGACTTGGACAGGTCGTTCTGAGTGTTGCTGAGGCTGCGGTACGCGTTGTTCGCAGCCATGTTGGTGTTGATCTGCATTCCCATGATGTTTCCTCCATGATTGGGACAGTGTTCGATGGCCCATCCGTGGGCCCTCGAGAGTAGCTATCGCCCGCCGCGCCGCAGGGGTAAGGCAAACAGCCGAAATTCTTTGGGCGCGAACCTTTGACCGCATTTCCCCTTGTAATCAGGCATATTCCGGCTAACGGAGCCTCCCTCACTGCCGATAGTTCTTACGAACCCTGCTGAAGAACGCTGAATCGTCCGCACGAACACTCAGCCCCACCGGCACCACCGCACCTGTCACCTGCACCATCCAGACACATGAGGGAGTCCTCCGGACCATGGCCATCCACGAACTTTCAGCCCTGCTGTGGCGGGAGCGTGAACTCCTGGACGTTCTCACTTTCAAACTGGAAGAAGAGCAGCTGCTCCTCACCTCAGGCAAGTCGCGCTGGCTGGCGCACGGCACCAAAGAAGTGGAGCAGGTCCTCGCGCACCTCTCCAAGGCGAGCCTGGCGCGCACCATCGAGGCCGCCGTCGTCGCTGAGACGTGGGGCCTTCCTACCGACGCGACGCTAGGCGAACTCGCGGGGGCCGCCCCGGAGGGCGCCTGGTCCGAGGTCCTAACCGCACACCTGAACGCACTGACCCGCCAGACCGCCCTGATCAAGGAGCTGCGCGACTCCAACGAGCAGTACCTGCGCACCGCAGTCCGCTCCACCCAGGAGTCCCTGGCGGACCTGCGCCCCGCTGCGGCCGCCGGCATCTATGACGCCCAGGGCAGGACCGGGGACGCTGCCGGCTCCCGCTTCTTCGACCAGCAATTCTAAGGAAGCTACTCCATGAGCACCTTTGGCGCCCTGAATACCGCCTACCGGGGCCTGACCGCGGCCCAGCAGGGCATGAACGTCGCCGCCCAGAACATCGCCAACGCCGCCACCGAGGGCTACACCCGCCAGCGCGTGCAGCAGTCGGCGATTGCTGCACCTGCCCAAGGCCTGATGGGCTCCGGTCGCCCGGAATCCGGCAACGGCGTCTCCGTGGACGGCATCGCCCGCTTGGGCAGCGGCCTGCTGGACGCCGGCGTCCGCTCGTCCACGTCGCAGGCCGGGTATGCCAGCGCACGGTCCTCCGCACTGCAGGGGATTGAGGCCACCCTCCTGGAACCCGGCGACAACGGCATTTCCGCAGCATTGCACAACTTCTGGTCAGCCTGGCAGGGTGCGGCCAACCAGCCCGGGGAATCCGGTCCCGCAGGTCAGCTCCTGCAGGCCGGCACTGAGCTCAGCGCGAAGATCTCCTCCGGGTACAGCGCTTTGACGGCACAGTGGAGCAGTGTCCGTGGCCAGGCCCAGGACAGCGTTGACGCCGTGAATTCGGCCGCCGCCCAGGTGGCCGCCCTCAATGCGACCATCCGCACCACCACCGCTGCCGGCGGTTCGGCCAACGAACTCATCGACGCGCGGGCGAAGCTCACGGAAACTATCTCCCGGCTGGCCGGCGGCACCGTCCGGGAACAGGCTGATGGCACCGTGGACGTCCACGTCGGCGGCAACGCGCTCGTCATGGGCACGTCAGTGAGGGCCCTGGCCCTCTCCGGCACCGCAGCCGGGGATTCGCTCGGATCCACGGTCCAGCTCGAATGGGCTGACCGGCCGGGGCAGGCCGTACCGGTCAGCGACGGCGCAATCGCCGGCGCACTGTCCGTCCTGGCGCCCGCCAACGCCGGGGGCAGCGGCGGCGCGATCGCGGAGGCGGCGGCGTCGTACAACGCGTTTGCCGGGAAGCTCCGCGACGACGTCAACGCCCTCCACAATGGCGCTCAAACCTCCACCGGGGCCGTGGCCGACGATTTCTTCGGCGCCGCCGGCGCCAATCCGGCACTGACCCTGGCCGTGCTGCCTCGCAGTGTCGGGGAGATCGGCATCGGTGCCGGCGCCGGCAGACTGGACAACAGCATCGCTGACAAGATCTCCCAACTAGGCACGGGCACCGAATCCCCGGACAGCCTCTGGGCGAGCATCGTGACGGGGATCGGCGTCGAATCCCGCGGCGCCCAACAGCGCGAAGCCCTCGCATCCACGGCCGAGGCTTCGGCCCTGGCCAACCGTGCTTCGCAGGCCTCCGTGAGCCTGGACGAAGAGAACGTCAGCCTGCTCACCAACCAGCATGCCTACCAGGCCGCGGCCCGGGTCATGACGGCCGTGGATGAGGCGCTGGATGTTTTGATCAACCGCACCGGACTGGTAGGAAGGTAGACATGCTGAACCGGGTAACAAACCTGACCATGAGCACCTCGGCGCAGCGGACGCTACAGGCCCAGCAGGCCAAACTCGCCGGGCTGCAGGACAAGGCTTCCACGCTGGACAAGATCTCCCGGCCCTCGGACGATCCTGCAGCCACGGCCCAGGCCCTGCAGACCCGCTCTCGGATCGCCGCCGCCGCCCAGTATGGCAGGAACATCGACGACGGTGACCGCTGGCTGACCGCCGCGGATTCCGCCTTGGAACAGGCCACCAACGTTGTCCACAAGATGCAGGACCTTACCGTCCAGGCCGGCAATGGCACACTCAGCCAGGCCGGCCGGGACGCGATCGCCCTGGAGCTGGAGGGCCTGAACGCAGACCTGCTCTCCATTGCCAACAGGAAGCACCTGGGCCGCAACATCTTCGCCGGCAGCTCTGACGCCGCCAACGCGTTCACCGCCGGAGCGGCCGGCACTCCGACCACGTTCAATGGCGTTCCTAACAGCTCGGTGGAACGCCGCATCAGCGAAAACCAGACAGTCAGGGTAGATGCCGACGGCGCCGCGATTTTCGGTAACGGCCCAACCTCGATCTTCGACACGGTCAGCGGCATCGTCAACGGGCTGCGCAACAATCAGGACGTGACCGCACTTGCCGGGCAGCTTGAGGCGGGCGTCAAGAACGTCATCAACGGACGTTCGGACATCGGAACGCGCCAAGCGCAGCTGGAACGTGCCGCCAACGTCAACACAGAATTGGAGGCCACCTTGGATGCACAGAAGATGGGCATTGAGAAGGCAGATCTCGGCAGCGTGATCATGGACCTGAAGCTTCAGGAAACCAACTACCAGGTAGCCCTGGCCGCGACGGCGAAGGTCCTGCAGCCCACGCTGATGGACTTCCTGCGGTGAGCGCCCTCCTCAGCAGCACTCCCGTAACGTTCACCGCTCCGATGCCGGGCCTGGAAAACGTGCACGACTTTGCCCTGCGGAACATCGACAGCGCCCCTGGCCTGTTCGCGCTCGAATCCGGCTCCACGCCGGTGCGGCTGTTCCTTGCGGACGCCGCAGTGTTCGTTCCCGGCTACGCGCCGCCGCTTCCGGCCGCCGCAATGGAAGCCCTGGGACTCGGCGACGGCGATTCGCCCCGGGTGCTGGTGGTGGTCAACCACTCCCCCGCGTCCACCACGGTGAACCTGATGGCACCGATCGTGTTCAACCCCGCCACCGGGCGTTGCACCCAGCTCGTGCTAGACGGCACGGAATACCCGCTTCGGGCGGAGCTCGGCGCGCTGTAGCCGCTACCGCCGTCGGGCGCGCCTCAGGAGTTCTGGCGCGGCCTCACCCGCGCCAGCTCACCAGAAGTGCGCGACGTCGATGACCAGGCGGGAGCCCGAGCCGGGTCCGGCCAAGGTGAAGACCCGGAACGGCAGCCTCGCGCGGACGCCCAGTCCCAGGCTGGTGTACCCCTCGAAGCTTCCGGCCCACGCCACTTGCCGGAAGGTCTGGTACCCGCCCACGTTGCTCAGCTCGGCCTTGTTGGCCGGGTTGTAGGTGGATTTCCCGCCCGCGTCGTAGGCCGGCGCGTTGGCGGTGAGTTGGATGAAGGCCTGGCCCCGCAGCGGGATCGGCAAGCCGGAACCGTCCTGCACCACCTGGGGCACATACCGCACCGAGTAGCCGGCCGCCGGTCCGTTGAGATCGATGACAAGGCGGTCGAAGCAGTAGTGCTGGCCGGTCCGGACGTTGACCACCTTCGCCTGGCTCATCGCGGCGTCGGCCTTGGCCAGCGATCCCCAGACGAGTCCGCAATAGGGTGACGCCGCGGCCGGCCCGGGCGCCAGGAGTCCCAGCCCAGCCGCCATCAGCAAGGCCACAAACCAGACGGTGAGCCTGTTCGCTCGGGATCTTGTCACGATAGCCGCCCCCTCAAATCATCCGGACATCCACCTCACCCGGATACCTCAAGAGTAGAACCGCCCGTCTGGGTTGACGAGAGGTCGTTAGCCCCAACTAACTGGCAGCAGGGGTCGTTTTGAGGGTCGAAAACGGCACTTACTGCGAGTCAGTTGGGTTCGGCGTTGCCGGATACGGCAAAGCGCCGGGCCCTTGCGGGCGTCCGGCGCTTTGCTTTGGGTAAATCAAAATTCTCGAAACGAGCCCGGGGGTCCGGGCGGGAGGGCTTTAGCCTTCGCAGTCGCGGCAGTACTTCAGGCCGTTCTTTTCCTTGGCAACCTGGGACCGGTGGCGGACCAGGAAGCAGGAGGAACAGGTGAATTCGTCGGACTGCTCGGGAACAACAATGACGGTCAGTTCTTCGCCGGAGAGGTCGGCGCCGGGAAGGTCGATGCCTTCAGCGGTGTCGTTCTCGTCGACGTCGATAACAGCAGTCTGGGCACCGCCGCCACGGGATGCCTGAAGGGCCTCCAGCGATTCAGCGGGAGACTCTTCTTCTGTCTTGCGTGGGGCGTCGTAATCGGTAGCCATAGCGGGGTTCACTTTCGTTGCTGCACAGCGCCATTTCAGGCACCTCAGTGAAGCAGTTTAGGGCATCATCCTTGGAGATGAAGAATAGTGTGGTGAAAGCGACATTAAGCGTCGCCGGACAGGGTCACTTGGAGGCAATGATGGCTACGAAACTGAACAAACAAGCACTCTCACTCGCCCGACGCCTGGTCAAGGACGGGAAGGTCCAGCGCGACACCCGGGACGACTGGAGCGAGCACGCACCGTCAGCCGAGCAGGAGAACAAGTTCATCGAAAAGAACGGATTCGCCGAGTTCTCGCACTGGCATCTGGGGCTGGACACGGACGCCTCCGAGGGAACCAAGGGCAGCGTGACGTTTCCTTTCGGCGACTTCAAGAAAATCCACCGCTGCGCCGTCATTTCGCTAGAGAGCCGGGCCGCGCAACATGGTCACGACGACATTGCCGAGGCAGCCAGGAAGCTCCTCGAAGAGATCGACGCCGACTAGCGCCGGCTGCGTCCGGACTCAGGCCACCGGCCAGACGATGAGGGTCTTCCAGGCCGCAGGGTCCGGTTCCGTGGCGGGATCGCTGAGGTAGTACTCCCACATGGCGTCGCCCGGCGTCAGGCCCTCCGCCTGCATCCTGGCCATCACGGCACTGTAGGTCTCCGGCAGGGTGTCGTACGGCCCCACGTGCATCGCCTCGAGGGCCCTGCCTGCGGGAAGCACGCCCGCCGTCACGCCGGATTCCCCTCCCTGAGCTCCCCCGCCCGGGTACGGCGCCGCCAGCGGGAAGCCTGCTTCGACGTCGACGACGTCGGTGGGCATGCCGCGATAGAGCGCAAACGGCGGCCCGGCCAGCTGGACGTTTTGCTGCTGCACGGCCGTCATCACGGAACGGTAGGCGCGGTCGAAGAATTCGCGCAGCGCATTCATGGGCACGGTTTCCCGCAGCACCGCCGTCGGCTTTTCCTGCAGGTCGGTGGACTTGATGTCGGGGCTTGTTTCCGGATTCTTTTCACTCATAGGGCAAGACTCCGCCGCCGGACATGGAGGGTCAAGGGCCCAACGTCCCGGCGGCGCTCATCGCGTTCAGGCAGGAAACGCAGGGGGGGGGGCACCTCCCGGCGGGCCTTCTTCAGCTACTTCCCCACCAAGGAAGATGCCATCCGGGGCCTCCGGGGAGCCTGCCAGCTCTGAGCCAGCCGATATGCGAACTTCCCGTCCAGCGGACGGGGTTCCAGCCACACCTCGTAGCCCTCTGCAGCTTCGATCAGTACCCGGTCCTGGAATCCGTCGGCAGCGATCCAGAGGGCGGAGGAATCCGCCATGGCGGCATCGACCAGTCCTTCGCGGACCACCGCGCCTTCCCTGCGGACCTCCACGACGAGACCGACCAGGTCGTGCCAAGCGTGATGGCAATAGTAGGCCACGAACGCTCCCTTCCTCCGGCATTGCTGAGGACCGCCGCGGCTACCGCGCGATGATCACGTCCAGGTTGCGGGGGCCATGGACGCCTTCGACGCGTTCAAGTTCAATGTCGCTGGTGGCGCTCGGTCCGCTGATCATGGTGAGCGGCCGGGTGCCGTCGATCCGCCGCAGCGCCTCGGGGAGGATGCCGGCGATGTCGGCGGCGTTCACGACGCAGATGTGGTGGTCCGGGACGAGGCTGATGGCGCGGCGGCCCTGGTTGGGACTGCCGTCCAGGATGATCGTTCCCGTTTCGGCGACGGCGACGGCGCTGCCGGTCACGACGGCGTCGACGCCGTCCAGCTCGGCGACGGTCAGCGGCGCAGACACGGAATCCTCGCGGCGGCGGTCGCCGTCCGGGGCGGAGTGCGGGCCGGCGGTCCAGCCGGCGTCCAGCCCTGCCGGCACGACATAGCTGCGGGCGTCCGCGAGCAGCTCGGCGATCCGTTCGGGCACCTCGGCCGCATCCACTACGCAGACCCTGGCCTTGTAGTCGACCAAGCGGTCCACCAACAGATGGATCAGCGCATCCTGGTCCAGCTCGGATGTTGCGCGGTATTCCCGCGGAATCTGCGGTGCTACGGGTGCGTCCCGCAGCGCGGAGCGGATCCGGCCGAGGATATCTTCGCGTGCGCTCATGCTCCGTCTTCCTTGTCCTGGGCCTTGGCCTGGGCGTTGTTGTGGGCATCCGCGGGGGCGTTGCCCTGGGCCGGCGCGTTGGTGCCGCCGGATTCCGGGCCGTGGTGTTCCTTGGCCCACCAGTCGCGGAAGGATTTCTGCGGGGGCGCCGGAATGTCGCGGCTTTGGGTCCAGCCGGCGGCGATGCCGGGCAGCTTGGTGATCTTTTGATCCGGGCCGGCCGCCAGGCGGCCCAGGGGAAGGCCCTTTTCGAGCAGCCCGAGCCGCTTCCCGGAGGACAGCGCCCAGGATGCGGCCTTCATGCCGACGTCCATCTGGCTGGGCAGCTTCTTCTTTCCGCGCTTGCTGTCCACGTCGACGCTGCGCAGGTGCACCAGGATGTCCGGAATGTTGATTTTCACCGGGCAGGCGTCGTAGCAGGCCCCGCACAGTGAGGAGGCGTACGGCAGGGAGCTGTTTTCCTCCGATTCGATCCCGGTCAGCAGCGGGGAAAGGATGGCGCCGATCGGGCCGGGGTAGGTGGAGCCGTAGGCGTGGCCGCCGGTCCGCTCGTACACCGGGCAGACGTTCATGCAGGCGCTGCAGCGGATGCAGTGCAGCGCGGAGCGGCCCAGCTCGTCCGCGAGGGCGGCGCTGCGTCCGTTGTCGAGCAGCACCAGGTGCACGTTTTGCGGCCCGTCGCCCTCGGTGACGCCGGTCCACAGCGAGGTGTAGGGGTTCATCCGTTCCCCGGTGGAGGAGCGCGGGAGCAGCTGCATGAACACCTCGAGGTCCTGCCAGCTCGGCAGCAGTTTCTCCACGCCCATCACGGTGATCAGGGTCTCCGGCAGCGTCAGGCACATCCGGCCGTTGCCTTCGGATTCGACGACGGCCAGGGTGCCGGAATCGGCGAGCGCGAAGTTGGCCCCGGACACAGCCACCTTGGCCGTGAGGAACTTGCGGCGCAGGTGGGCGCGGGCCGCCATGGCCAGCACCGCGGGGTTATCGGTCAGCTCCGGGTCCGCGCCGGGCATTTCGCGCAGGAAGATGTCGCGGATTTCGGTGCGGTTCTTGTGGATGGCGGGGACCAGGATGTGGCTGGGCTTGTCGTGGTCCAGCTGCACGATCAGCTCGGCCAGGTCCGTTTCGAACGCCGTGATCCCCTGCTCTTCGAGGTATTCGTTGAGCCCGATTTCCTGGGTGGCCATGGACTTGACCTTGACCACTTCGGTTTCGCCGGTGTCCCGGATCAGTCCCGCGACGATTGCGTTAGCCTCGTCGGCGTCGCGCGCCCAGTGGATGACTCCGCCATGGGCGGTGAAGTTCTGCTCGAACTGTTCGAGGAGTTCGGGGAGCCTGGCCATCACGGATTCCTTGATGGCGGACCCGGCGTCGCGCAGCTGTTCCCAATCGGGCAGTTCAGAGACCACCTGGAGGCGCTTGTCTCGGATGGTGTGGGTGGCGTGGCCGAGGTTGGCGCGCAGCTGGGCGTTGCCCAGCTCGCGGTGCGCCGCCGTCGGGAACGATTCGGCGGCGTGCAGGTTGCCGGTGCCGAAGACGGGAAGGGAGGGCATGCCCAGGAAGGTGCTCATCGTGTTGCCTTTCCGGTGGAAACGCGTACGTCGCCGGTGACGGACGCCGGCGCTTCCGCGGTGCTGGCGAGGATTTCGGCCAGGTGCAGGGTGGTCACGTCGCTGCCCTGGCGGGACAGGCCGCCGCCGATGTGCATCAGGCAGGAGGCGTCCCCGCCCGTGCACAGCTCGGCACCGGTGGAGCGGACGTTGGCCGTCTTGTCCTCGAGCATGGCCGAGGACACGTCGGCGTTTTTCATCGAGAAGGTGCCGCCGAAGCCGCAGCACTGGTCCGCTTCCGGCAGCTCGGCCAGCTCGATTCCCTGGACGCTGCGCAGCAGCCGGGCCTGGCGGTCGCCGAGGCGGAGCAGGCGCATGCCGTGGCAGCTGGGGTGGTAGGTGACCCGGTGCGGGAAGTATGAGCCCAGCTGAGCGCCGGCGTCGGT
Organism: Arthrobacter sp. C9C5; assembly: GCF_013359735.1. Lineage (GTDB taxonomy): Bacteria > Actinomycetota > Actinomycetes > Actinomycetales > Micrococcaceae > Arthrobacter. Next base: position 50,218 of record NZ_JABFMX010000006.1, on the reverse strand, counting down.
CACGCCCAGCACGTCCACCAACAGCTCGGACAGCTCGTAGGTTCTGGCGCCGACGGCGGCGGCCCGGGCTTCCAGCGCGGTGTCGCCGCACGAGCGGGCCACCATCGGGTGCTGGTGCTTGACCGAGGCGACGCACGATCCGGACGGCGCGACGGCGACGTCGTAGTCCTCGGTGTCGAAGGCGCGCACATGGTTGGCGACGACCGGGACGGCTTCCTTGAGGTATCCGCTGTTGACGTGCATCTGCCCGCAGCAGGCCTGGCCGGACGGGAACACGACCTCGTGCCCCAGCCGCTCCAGGATGCTCACGGTGGCCTGCGCGGTGCGCGGATACATCGCATCCACGATGCAGGTGGCGAACAAAGCGATTCTCATGACAGCCTTTCGAGCAGCGCCGGACGTATGTGGTCTGACCATAGTAAAGCACGTGATGCCCGCCACTCCCAACGCAAACCGGGAAGTGAAGCCCCTCACACGTCGAATGAGATCTGCGCTACACTCTCATGGTCCGACCACAGTGGTCTGACCAAAGAACTCGTCGTCTCTCAACGCAGAGGAACTTCCGTGGACCACTTCACCCCCACCACCGACCCAGTGCTGAACAGCGTGGCCTGGTCGGCCATCGTCGGCCTACTGCCACTGCTCACCTTCTTCATCCTGCTGGCCGTGGTGAAGACCAAGGCCCACGTGGCCGGCGCCTTCGCCCTGCTGGTCGCCCTCGTGGTCGGCATCGCCGCCTTCCACATGCCGGCCGGCCTGGCGATCCTTTCGGCAACACAGGGCGGGGTCTTCGGCGCCTTCCCGGTGCTCTGGATCGTGGTGATGGCCGTCTGGCTTTACCAGGTGACCGTCCTCAGCGGCCGGTTCGAGGACCTGCGCCGCGTCTTTGACGTGATCGGCGGCGGCGACGTACGCCTGCAGGCCGTCCTGGTGGCCTTCTGCTTCGGCGGCCTGCTTGAGGCCCTCGCCGGCTTCGGCGCCCCGGTGGCCATCACGGCCACCATGCTGCTGGCCCTGGGGCTCCCGCCGCTGCGCGCAGCGGCCGCCGTGCTGGTGGCAAACACCGCACCGGTCGCGTTCGGCGCGATGGCCATCCCGATCACTACCGCCGCCGGACTGACCGGCCTGCACGCGACGGACATCGCCTCCATCGTGGGCCGCCAAGCTCCCCTGCTGGCCACCTTCGTGCCGCTGATCCTGCTCTTCATCATCGACGGCCGCCGCGGCCTGAAGGACTGCTGGCCCGCCGCGCTGGTGGTCGGCGGCTCCTTCGCCGTCGCCCAGTTCCTGTGCTCCAACTTCTTCTCCTACGAACTCACCGACATCCTGGCCTCGCTGGTCGGCCTCGGCGCCGCCGTCGTGTTCTTCCGGATGTGGAAGCCGAAGGGCAGCGCTGCCGCCCGCGAGCGCCTTGGCGTGGCCGCTGACGCTGTTGCCGGCGGCACCGCCGCACAGAGCCGCGGCTCGCGGGATGCCGGTAAGGCCGGCGTCGTGACCGCCGAAAAGGCCACCGACGGCGGCCTCACCCCGACGCGCACGTGGCTGGCCCTCTTTCCGTACTTCCTCGTGATCGTCGTTTTCGGCATCGCCAAGCTGTGGAAGCTCGGGGTCGACCTGCCCGCGTTCCTCGCCTCCACGGACATCAAGATCCCCTGGCCGATCCTGCACGACGCCCTGGTCAACGCCGAGGGCAAGCCCGTCTCCTCCACCGTGTACACCTTCCAGTGGCTGTCCAGCCCGGGCACGCTGCTGCTGATCACCGGGCTGCTGGTGGCGCTGGTGTACTCCAAGTACGACGACGGCGGCCGCTTCCGCCTCTCGGTCGGCGACGCGGTCCAGGAGATCGGACGGACCATCTTCAAGATGCGCTGGGCAGGGCTGACCATCATCACGGTGCTCGCCCTGGCGTACGTCATGAACAACTCCGGCCAGACGGTCTCGATCGGAACCTGGCTGGCCGGCACCGGCAGCTTCTTCGCCTTCCTGTCGCCCGTGCTCGGCTGGCTGGGCACCGCCGTGACCGGCTCGGACACCTCCGCCAACGCGCTGTTCGCCAAGCTGCAGCAGACCGCGGGCCTGAAGGCCGGCATCGATCCGAACCTGCTGGTGGCCGCCAACACCTCCGGCGGCGTCGTGGGCAAGCTGATCAGTCCGCAAAACCTCGCCATCGCGGCGACAGCCGTCAACCTTGACGGCCAGGAGTCGGTGATCCTGCGTAAGGTGGTCGGGTGGAGCGTGGCTCTCCTGCTGGTCCTGTGCACCCTTGCCTTCCTGCAGTCCACCCCCGTCCTGGGCTGGATGCTGCCTTAGCCGCCAGCCCCCACGCAATCAAGAGTGCGGGCCGCGCCACGGCCCGCACTCCCGCCCGGAAGGAAAAGCCCGTGACAGCCGCCGAAGCAGGAGCAGCCCCCCGCCGTCGTACCTATGACGCGCTCCTGCAGGACATCGAGGCCGATCTGCGCTCCGGCAAGATCAAGCTCGGCGACCGCCTCCCCGGCGAACGGACCCTGGCGGAAAGCTACGGAATCTCCCGGGCCTCGGTCCGCGAAGCCATCCGGATCCTGGACGCCATGGGCGTGCTGCGCAGCTCCGTCGGCTCCGGGCCCACCTCCGGGGCCATCGTCATCTCCGATCCGTCCGCGGGCCTGTCCTCCGCCCTGCGCCTGCATGTGGCCAGCAACCGGCTGCCCGTCGAGGACATCGTGCAGACCCGCATCCTGCTCGAGACCTGGTCGGCCCAGGCCGGGGCTGCCCGCGGCGGCACGGAGGAAGAGCTGGAGCGGGCCGCCGCGCTGCTGGACGCCATGGACAATCCCGGGATTGACCGGGCGACTTTCCACGAACTCGATGCCCGGTTCCATGTCGCGCTGAGCTCGCTCGCCGGGAACGCCGTCGTCGCCACGATGATGGAGTCCCTCAGCGGGTCCATCGTCGGCTACGTCAAGGGCGCCATGGACGCGATGGAGTCCTGGCCGGATGTCCTGTGCGAGCTGCGGAGCCAGCACCACGGCATCTTTGACGCCGTCCGGGCGCGCGACGGCGAGCTTGCGGCCCGCCTGCTGCGCGAACACATCGAGTGGTTCTACCTTCGGGCGCAGGAAGCCACCCCGCCGCAATCCCCTCCCACCCCGTAACACCTTGGAGCACCGCATGACCGCCACGGCCGCCGCCGCACCCCTGATCGACCAGCTGGACCTCGACACGGTCAGCACAAGGGACCTGGACCGTCGGGCCATGGCGCACGACGCGTCCCACTACCTGCTGATACCCCAGGGCGTCGCCACCCCGCGCAACGCCGACGACGTCGGGCTGCTGCTGCGCCGCAGCCGCGAGCTCAGGCTGCCCGCCACTTTCCGTTCCGGCGGCACGAGCCTCTCCGGCCAGGCGCTCAGCGACAGCCTGCTCATCAACACCCGCCAGCATTTCCGCGGCATCGAGGTCCTCGACGGCGGCGCCCGCGTCCGCGTTCAGCCCGGCGCCACCATCCGCAGCGTCAACGCCCGTCTGGCCGCGTTCGGCCGCAAACTCGGCCCCGACCCGGCCAGCGAAATCGCCTGCACCGTGGGCGGCGTGATCGCGAACAATTCTTCCGGGATGGCCTGCGGCACGGAGTTCAACACCTACCGCACCCTGGAATCCATGATCCTGGTGCTGCCCTCGGGCACGGTCATCAATACCGCCGACGCCGACGCGGACGCGCGCCTGCGGGAACTGGAACCGGACCTCCACGAGGGCCTGCTGCGGCTGCGCCGCCGGGTGGCCGAAAACGCGGAGTCTGTGCGGACCATCACCGCCCTGTTCTCGATGAAGAACACGATGGGCTACGGGGTGAACTCGTTCCTGGACTACGAACGCGCCGTCGACATCCTGATGCACCTCATGATCGGCAGCGAAGGCACCCTCGGCTTCGTGGCGGAAGCGGTCTTCCGCACCGTCGCGGTCAAGCCCGCCGTCGCCACCGGGCTGCTGGTCTTCAGCACGCTCGGCGCAGCCACGGCCGCCCTGCCCGAGCTGGTGGCCTCCGGCCTGGCAACCATCGAACTGATGGACGCCGCCGCGCTGAAGGTCGCGCAGCTCGCTGCCGACGCGCCCGCGGCCATCCGTTCGCTCCCGGTCGAGGGACACACCGCACTGCTGGTGGAACACCAGGGCGCCGACGCCGCGGAGCTGACCGACAAGCGGCAAAACTCGCAGCCGCTCTTCGCGTCCCTGGACCTGGCTTCGCCGTTCGCGCTGACCACGGACCCGAAAGAGCGCGCGGCACTCTGGCACGTGCGCAAGGGCCTCTACACGACGGTGGCCGGCGCCCGCCCCTCCGGTACCAATGCGCTGCTGGAAGACATCGTGGTTCCGGTTCCGGCCTTGGCGGACACCTGCGGCGAACTGACCCGGCTCTTCGCCGAACACCGGTACGAGGACTCCGTGATCTTCGGCCACGCGAAGGACGGAAACGTCCACTTCATGCTCAACGAGCGCTTCGACGACCCCGCCCAGCTGCTCCGCTACCAGGCCTTTACCGACGACATGGTGGACCTGGTCCTGGGCGCCGGCGGCTCGCTCAAGGCCGAGCACGGCACCGGGCGCATCATGGCCCCGTTCGTCCGCCGCCAATACGGGGACGAGCTCTATGAAGTCATGCAGGAGATCAAACGGCTGATCGACCCCGCCAATCTCCTCAACCCGGGCGTGCTGCTCGCGGAAGAGCCGCTGTCCTACGTTCAAAACCTCAAGGTGGCGCCGACCGTGGAGGAAGAGGTGGACCGCTGCGTCGAGTGCGGCTACTGCGAACCGGTCTGCCCGAGCAAAGACATCACCCTCACGCCCCGCCAGCGCATCGTGCTGCGGCGCGAGATGGCCGCCGCGGAACAGCGCGGCGACGACGCTCTGGCCGCCCGGCTGCGCAAGGACTACGAGTACGACGGCGTGCAGACCTGCGCGGCCGACGGCATGTGCGTCACCGCCTGCCCGGTGCTGATCAACACCGGGGACCTGGTGCGGCGGCTGCGGAAGGAAAACGCTAACGCCCTCGCGGAGGCCGGCTGGAGCGCCGCCGCGGACCACTGGGGCGCGGTCACGTCCGGCGGCGGCCTGGCCCTGACCGTGGCGAAGGCGATGCCAGCGCCGCTGGCCAAGGCAGCGACCGCCGTCGGCCGGGCGTTGCTGGGCGCGGAGACCGTTCCCGCCTACGACGCAGTGCTGCCCGGCGGCGGCTCCAAGCGCCGGCCGCGGCGGGACCCGGACAGCGTCGCCGTGTTCTTCCCCGCCTGCATCGGCACCATGTTCGGCCCCGCGGACACGCCCGGTGACGCTGCGGGCGGTGGTGCTGCGGGCGGCCCCGCGAAAGGCTCGGCCCAAGCGTTCTTGGACCTCTGCGAGCGCGCCGGCGTGGGGCTGACCGTCCCGGACGACATCGGCAGCCTGTGCTGCGGCACCCCGTGGAAATCCAAGGGCTTCTCGCAGGGCTACGCGGCAATGTCCGCCAAGGTCCTGGACGGCCTGTACGAGGCCAGCGGCCAGGGCCGGCTGCCGGTGGTGTGCGACGCCGCCTCCTGCACGGAAGGCTTGGACACCATGAAACGGCTCGCGGCCGAGGGCGGGGAACGGTACGCCGGGCTGCGGTTCGTGGACTCGGTGGAATTCGTGCACCAGCACGTGCTCGGGCAGCTGACCGTCACCGCGCCGGTGAGATCCATGGCTCTGCACCCCACCTGTTCTTCCACCCAACTGGGCACCAATAGCGCGCTGATGGACATCGCCCGGGCCGTGACCGGGGACGTGTTTGTGCCGTTGAACTGGGGCTGCTGCGCCTTCGCCGGCGACCGCGGCCTGCTGCACCCGGAACTGACCGACTCCGCCACGGACAAGCAGGCCCGCGAAATCAACGAACGCGAATTCGACGCCTACGCCTCAACGAACCGCACCTGCGAACTGGGCATGTCCAAGGCCACCGGCCACTCCTACCGGCACCTGCTGGAAATCCTGGAAGAGGCCACCCGGCCGGAGGGGTGAGGGGTCTGGCACAGCCGGCTTGGATGTCGGGGATTAGTCATAAGCTGGTCGCGCACACTTCAGTACGACAAATGGGGGAACCATGAACTCGATTATCCGCAACCTCGGTGCAGCGCTTTCGGCACTCGTGATCGTCGCCGGTACGGTCGCCTGCGGCGCGAACAGCTCCGGCCCGGCATACGCACCGCCTGCCGGATCCTCGGCCGCGGCCCCGGCGGCCGAAGTCGTCCAGCACAAGCCCGCGGAGGTGAAGAAGGTTCTCGACGCGTTCCTGCAGAGCGTTTCCAACGAGTCGGATGCCTACATGAAGGCTGCCATGGCTGGCGGTTCCACAAATGACACCCCCGAGGAGAAGGCGGCGAAGTTCAAGAGCGGGTTCCCTGAGTCTTACAAATACCTGGACCTGGACGACAAGAAGGCGGCCGGCCTGATCGGTATCTTCGCACTCGTCGCCATGCTGACCCCCGATACGGAGATGAGCGCCAACGAGTCAGGCATCGCCCTCGACGGCGAGACCGCAACAATCAGGGGAAGTGACATCAAGATCAAGGGCATTGAGAAGTCCGGGCAGGGCGGAAGCGGCGGCAAGCTCGGGAAAATCACCCTGACATTCCAAGAATCGACTTGGAAGATCACTGATCTGGAAATCCAGCAATAACCCCTCGTCGACCCGGGCCAGCCTCCGGATCCACACCCAACCGGCGCCCGGAACGCGGGCGGCTTGCCATCCGGCGGACAGTCCGTAGACTCGGCGCATGTCTGGTCTTGGGGGAACGAAGGCAGTCCGCTCCGCTGCGGCATTCACCATCAGCCTGCTGCTGGCCGCAGGCCTGGGCGCCTGCACTTACGAAGATCCGGGCGATCCGCAGCGTTCCGCTGGTGAAAGCCGCCGGCCGGCGCCCACCATTGCTGCGAAGGATCCCGATGTCCTGGCGGTGGAGGCGCGCAACTACGCCGAGCTGCACCAGCGCCTAGTGAAGGCACCCGGGACTGCACTCCTGGCCGACTCCGGCCCGGCGGACGGTCCGGGTGTGGGTTTCAGCAAGGCTGCGGCCGTCCTGGCGGCCGGTCAGCATACTGTCACCATGGCCTGCGTCGGCATTCCGCATGCCCAGATCTACCTCTCCCAGGACACGGAAAGCGGAACCGAGCATACGGTGTTCGAGGTCGACTGCTCCGGGTCGCAGACCCAGGCCGTCCAGTTGCGGAAAGGTTACGTCAGCGCCAAGCTGACGCGCCTCCACCCCGGTGGCCCCTGGACCGGGGCGGTCGCCGGGATCAGGATCACCACCGGATAGGCCGCCCTAAGGGCCCGTTTCGACGATTCCCTAGCCTGACACACAGGGTAGAGGCATCGAGTGGGCAGGGAAACGTCGAAAAGGCACCCCTTGGTGCGAGTTCCTCTGCTCGACAACTTGTGGCTGGGCCGTCCCCTGGACGTCGCGTCCTTGGCAGACTGGACCCGCGAAAAGGGAAACGTACTGGTCGTCAACGGCACCCGCAAAGTCGGCAGTACCCTGACCGTGCACCACAAGCTCGGCGGCGGAATGCGCGAATACGCCGACACCTTCCAGTGGAAGCGCGACGGCAAGCCGATCTCCGGCGCAACCGGAAAAAAGTACAAGCTCCGACCCGCGGACCGGGGGCATAAGATCACGGTGACCGGGACGGACGCGAAACCGACCGGGTTCGGCGGAATGTTCCGGTACATCCCCTATTCCCAGACAGCCCTGGTTACCACAAGGCTCTGAGGCGGCCCTGCTCTCGGGCGTGGTTTAGCGGTCGTGGGTGGCGACCCAGGCGTCCAGGGAGTCGTGCACGGGTGCGTCCATGGCCAGGTCGGCCGGGTTGTTGAAGCCGAGGCGTTCCCCGATGCGCATCATCTGGTTGGCGAACCCTTCCCGTTCCATGGTGATGAGGGCCCCTGCGCAGTGCTTCGAGTCCGGGGTGACTTCCCCGGTCCCGCCCTCCGCCTCGTAGGAGATCGTCTTGTAGCAGTGGAAGGACGCGTCCGCGTGCAGGGAATCGGCGATCTCCCGGCCGCGGTCGCGGTCCAGGAACGGGGTCCGGTCGGACCGGAACGGGCAGCCACCGCAAGGGCGCTTCAAGGCGAACGGGCGGAAAGGGGCGTCGGCTGTCATGGACCCCATGTGTGCGGAGGACCGCGGAGCCGTCATCGGCGGGGCAAAAGCGGGACAAAACTCCCGGTTCGCAGTTAGAGTCTGCACTGGGGGAAACATTCGCCGGCCGGGTCCCGGTCACGGCCCATCCCCCGCGTCTTTCGAACTAGGTGGGGGAATTGAACAACAGAGGACTTCTGCGCCGGTCTGTTGCGGCCATGGCCGCGGTACTGGCGGTCACCGCGGGGCTGCTGACACCGGCCGGACCGGCCCTGGCCACGGAGGCCACGCAAGCCGGGGCCATCGCCAACGAATCCACCGCGGAGCCTGCGATCGAGCTGGAACCCGAGCACGGGCGCGGGAACACCGTCACCATCACGATGACCAACGGCATAGGCCTGACCGCCCGGCTGAACATCACGATCGACGGCAAGGACAGCGTCTGGACCGCGCCGGCACCGGCGACGACCGCCAAGTACACGATCGTGGCCTCGTACGGCGCCACAGTCACGGGTATCGTCCGGCTCCAGGCCGTGGCCCTGAAAAGTGGGACCGAAGTCGCCTGGGGCGGCAACTGGACGGTGTGGGGACAGCCCGCTCCCCCGCCGGCCCCGCCCGCGGCGCCGGTAGCCCAGACGATCTACGTTTCTGACAACTGGGATTCCGGGTCAGCAGCCAAGACCCTGATCTTCAGCGGCTGGGACACCGGCCGCTCCGGATCGACCATCGCCCTGCAGCGCAAGGACGCCGGCGGATGGAAGACAGTCTGGACGTCGCCGCAGCTGGCCTCAACCCAGCCGGAGGCGCGATTCACCGCCTACACCTTCAAGTCTGAAGGTTCCGCGTCCTTCCGGGCGCTGCTGATCAATGCGGGCAAGACACTCGCCACATCTTCCCCGCTGACGCTCTCGTACCGGCGGCAGCCGACCTATGTTGTCGCTCTCCCCGGCGGCAGCCTGGGGAAGCCGTTCAGCACGGCCAACGGGCGGGTGGCCGCCCGGACGCAGTGGTCCCAGGCGTACGCCCTCAACTACGACCTGACGAACCGGTCCGGGCACCTGCAAGAATACCGCGGCGGTAAGTGGGTCAACCTGCAGACGCTCACCTTCACCAAGGCGAACAAATACACTGCCGTTGCAAAGACCCCGCTAACGGTCGGAACGGTGACGCGCAAATATCGAGTCACTGTCGACACCACGGCCCGGCAAAAGTCCTGGACCTCCCCCACCTCCACGATTGAGCACGTGGACCCGGCCCGGTACACCGGCTACAAGAAAGCCTCCTACGACTACATGAAGCGCTACTGCCCGAACCAGGTCATCACCTTGATCCCGGGCACCTGGAGCTATGCCTGGAGCCCGAGCCGCCAGATCCAGATAGCCACCGGCCTTCCCGACCAGACGTCGCTCAAGTTCGTCTCGCTGCACGAGTGCGCGCACATCCTCTCCTACAAGGTGTACGCCGACAACTACTCCCAGCTGGCCAACCGGATGAACGCCATCTACGGGACACGGACCGCCCCCGGCGTCGAGCAGCTGGCCGACTGCATGGCCTCGGCGATGGGCGGGGACCTCCGCCGCAGCGGCTACCGGACGACGAACTGCACCGGGGCCCGTGCGGACGCGGCCCGGAAGATCCTCGCCGGCAAGAAACCATAGATGGGCGGCATCGAATCAGTGAAGGAGAACGCCGACGTCGTCGACCTCACCGAGGAGATCTGACCGAAACCCGTCTGGCACAGAGCAGCCCGGCCGCCCATTGGTGGGTGGCCGGGCTATTCTGTCGGTTCAGTGGCTAAGAGGCCGAAGCGGCGTCTCCCTCCGGCACAAGCTCCCATTCGCCGGGTCGTGGATGAGCCGCCGGACGAGGCCGTACTCCCCGGATGCCTTCAGAACGGGAAGCTCCTCCAGGCGCCAGGTGCGTCGCCAAGGGGCAGCGCAGTTGCGTAGCGGACGCCAGATCAGACGGGATCGGTGAAGCGTCCCAAGCCCACGTAAATCTTGTTTTCCCCATTGACGCTGCTCACGGTAACGGAGAGGACGTTGTAGCTAGGGTCGTAGAGCTGAGGGAAGCCCCGGTCCAACAGCTGGGAGACCACGCTCGCGGCACTCCCGGCGCTACTGCCTTCGACGCCAGTGGTCGTCGACGAACGCATCCTGGTCGGCCATTCCATCGGGTCGATGCTGGATCCGCCGGCAGCAACGTACGTGTTGAAGGCGGGGACGCTCGGGAGCGCTGAAAGCCCTTTCTTCAGCCGCAGGGCGTTGAGCCTGCTGAAAACATCAGCAGCTGTCAGAGGACTCGGCTTGACCGTCGATACGGGTACAGGGACGGGAGCAGGCCCAGGAGCAGCGATGCGCGCGAAAGAGACGAAAACATACTTTTCGCCTTTGGTGGTACGGGTGACAACAGAGAGGGTGTTGTAGTCAGGGTCGTAAAGGTCTGCGCGAAGCCATGACTGGTCCAGCAGCAGGTCGACCACGATCTTAGCAATGCCGACGTAACTACCCCCGACTGCGCCGCCCGTTGACAGTCGATCCGCGCCGGTCGGCCACGGCACGTTGCGTACGCCAGAGGCCTCGGCGGTGAGGAAGGCCTCGAAGGCGGGACTGGCCTTGAACGCAGGGAGCCCCTTGTTCACGCGAAGGGCATTGAGCCTGTTGAACACGTCGGCGTCTACGCTCTTGACAGGGGCTGGTTTGACCACCCCAATCACCAGATTCTGGGCCTTGGAAACGGTCTTGGCTACCGTCTTGCCGTTCTGCTTGTAGGTGTAGCGGATCGTCGTCGTCACCCGGTACGAGCCCGGCAGGACGTTTACGCTTGTCGCGCTCGGGGTAATGACCTTCCCGGCGGCCGTGCGGACGGCCAGGCGCGTGCTGACCAGGGTGGCGCCCTTGCCGATCTTGTAGGAGGGCCGAAGCAGGCGCTTCGTGGTCTTGTTCGCAGCCGTTGAGTTGGGCAGGACATTGATTGTCACGACCGGGGCAACAGACGACTTCACGGTAGATGCGCTGGCAGTCACCGGGACGGCAACGGCCGGTGACATCCCGGCCAACGAAATGCAGGCTGCTATGCCTGTTGCCATCAAGGATTTCAGTCGGCCGCGTTTCATTACTCCCCCAATGTCGATCAAATAAGTGGAGCCTAGCAGCCCATTGGAGCTACTTGTGATGCGATGTGCTTCCCGTGGCGGAAGCTCGGGTCATTAGGGGGCGCCGAGTGCTGTTCACGCCCTTCCGAGTGCGGCAAATGCGCCGGAGGGCAAACGGCCCCCGACGGGCAACCTCCGGGGCCTTCTGGGGGTTAGTAGTCGATGGCCTTCTGCTGGCTGCCGGCTTTGAGGGCCGCGAGCCGCGCCTCGATCTCTGTCTGTTCCCCAAGATCCTCCAGGGAGGCGAACTGGGCGTCCAGGGAGGACGCGGCCAGTTCCTGCTGCCCGCGGACTTTGGCTTCGTCGCGGCGAATGCGTTCTTCGAAGCGGCCCAGCGCGGATGTCGGGTCGGCCGCGTTGAGTCCGCGGAGGGCTTCGTTCACTTGGGACTGCGCGGCCGCGGTCCGTGAGCGGGCGATCAGTTCGTTGCGTTTGGCGGCGAGCTCGCGGAGCTTGCCCTGCATCTGGGTCAGACCCGACTTGAGCTGCTCGACAATGGCGTTCTGGGAGGCGATGCCCGGCTCCATCGCCTTCGCGGACGTCTCGGCGGCCATCTGCCGCTGGATCGCGACCTTGGCCAGGTTGTCGAACTTCTCCGCGTCGGCGGCGTTGCCCGTGGCCCGGTACTCGTCGGCCTTGCGCGACGCGGCCAAGGCTTTGCCGCCCCAGTGCTGCGTGTCTGCGACCGCCTTGCGGTAATCGTCCTCGGCCAGGCGGAGGTTACCGATCGTCTGGGCGACAGCCGCTTCGGCTTCGCGGATGTTCTCAGAGTAGTCCCGGACCATCTGGTCGAGCATCTTCTGCGGATCCTCGGCCTGGTCGAGGAGGGCGTTGATGTTGGCCTTCGCAAGCTGGGCTATCCGGCCGAAGATGTTTTGCTTCACGGTGTTCTTTCTGTCGTGCGGGTCGGAAAACGGCGGCCCGGGCGGGTGGTTGCATCGAGGAGCCGGTTCCAGGGCTCATTGCCATTCTGCCGTTGCTCCGGCGTGGACTCCAGTTCTGCGTGGGGCGGTAACTGGGCGCTCAAGCGAGAGTCGCCTGGCGTGCTGGCCGACGGGTGGCGTCCCTGCGCCTTCAAGCCAGGATGTAAACCTGTTGTGCCGAGATCCTATGCACAAGAAACCCCTCCATCCCGGGCAAAATCACCGGAACGGAAGGGTTCGTGGGGCCCCCTGTCGGATTCGAACCGACGACCCCCGCTTTACAAGAGCGGTGCTCTGGCCAACTGAGCTAAGGAGGCAATCCGCCGTCGTCGTCTCCCCGCAAAAGGGCCGGACGCTAACCGCTAGATAAGGGTAGCCCACGCACGCCCGCCGGTAAAAAATGCCGGCACGTGGCCGGCAAAAAAGCAGCCCGGCCCGGGGAACTCCGGGGCCGGGCTGCTTCCGCGTGCCAGCGGTTGTTACTTCTTGGCGTCCACCGCGGCCTGCAGGAACTGCTCGAACGGGGTCTGGGCGCTGGCGCCCTTGCCCCACTGCTTGCCCTCGACGAAGACGGTCGGAGTCCCCGTGACACCGATCGCCGCCGCCTCCTGGGTGGTGTACTTCACGTACGGGCGATACGTCTTGTCATCCACGCACTTGTCGATGCTCTTGGCCCCGACGTCGGTTGCCATCGTCTTGAGCTCCGCGTCGGAGAGGCCCGCGCCGCCCTCGGCCGGCTGTTTGGCGAACAGCGCGTCAACGAAGTCCGAGTACTTCTCCGGCGATTCGTTCACGACGCAGGCCGCGGCGTTGGCGGCCCGGGAGGAGTAGTTGGTGCTGGAGCGGCTGTCCAGGAAGCCCAGCGGACGGTACTCGACCGTAATCTTGCCCTCGTTGCGCAGCTTGGTCAGGGTCGGGTTGTACTGAGCCTCAAAGTTCTTGCAGACCGGGCAGATGAAGTCGATGTACAGGACCACCTTGACCGGCTTGCCCGCCTCGGCCTCGGCGCCCGGCGCCTTGATGTCGGCGGGGGGCGTCGCAGCGGGCGAGGGAATGTCCGCGACATTGACGGTGGCCGGGTCCGTCTTCGCCACTGCGGTGTTGGCCAGCAGGGTGACACCGCCGTGGACGTTGCCGTTCGCCGGCGTCGGGCCGGAGTCGGCCACCGGGGCGTTGTTCTTGATGTTCGAGGTGACCACCAGGGCCACAATCACGATGATGGCGACGACGGCGGCCACGATGCCCCAGCCGATGAGCAGCTTGTTGCGTTTTTCCTTCTTCAGCTGCGCTTCGCGGATCTCACGGGCTTTCTCGCGGGCCGCGGCGGTGCGCTCCGCTTTGGACTGACGGGGTTCGTTTGCGGCGCTCATTAGTTCCTCGTGTCGATCGGCCTGGGATGGTCCACTGGGTGGCAACTTCATCATTTTAGGGGAGAAACCCGGGAGCTTGCGCTTTCAAGTTTCCTTCCGTGTGCCCAACGGACGAATAGCACAGAAGATTCCGCCCGGCTAGGGTGGATAGGAGCCACAAGCGACCCCAGGGGGCACCAATGCAAGCAACCGAGCGCGCCGAGAAGAGCGTTGAGCAGAGCGCCGAGCAGGAACCTGCACGGACAGCCGAAGGTGGGCAACACACCAAGCCCGCCGAAAAGCAGCCGGAGGCGTCGGAGCCAGGCGCCACCTTCGATTTCATGGTGGTGTCCAACCGCATGCCGGTCGACCGGTGCTCCCCGGATGAGCCCGGCTGCGAGGACGGCTGGCGCCGGTCCCCCGGCGGCCTGGTGACCGCGCTGGCGCCGATGATGACCAAGACCGACGGCGCGTGGGTGGGCTGGCACGGCGCCCCCGATGAGCACCTCGAGCCGTTCAGCCACGGCGGCATCGACCTCATCCCGGTCCAGCTCAGCACGCGGGACATCGAGCTCTTCTATGAGGGCTTCTCCAACGCCACGCTTTGGCCGCTCTACCACGACGTGATCGCACCTCCCGAGTTCCACCGCGCCTGGTGGGACTCATACCGCAAGGTCAACAAGCGGTTCGCCGACGCCGTCGTCCGCCACGCCGCCAAGGGCGCCACTGTGTGGGTGCAGGACTACCAGCTGCAGCTGGTCCCCAAGATGCTCCGCGAGGCGCGCCCGGACCTTAAGATCGGCTTCTTCAACCACATCCCCTTCCCGCCGCCGGAGATCTTCGCGCAGCTGCCGTGGCGGCGCGCAATCATTGACGGACTCCTGGGCGCGGACCTGGTGGGCTTCCAGCGCAGCAGCGACGCCGGAAACTTCATGCGCTCCGCCCGCCGCTTCCTCGGGGCCAGCGTCAAACAGCAGCAGGTCCACGTCAAGGGCGCCGACGGCGAAACCACGCACATTGCCCGCGCCCAGGCCTTCCCGATCTCCATCGATGTCAAGCAGATCAGCGAACTGGCGCGGAAGCCGGAGATCATCGAGCGCGCCAAGCAGATCCGGCGCGACCTCGGCAACCCCAAGACCATCCTGCTGGGCGTCGACCGGCTGGACTACACCAAGGGCATCCGTCACCGGCTCAAGGCCTACGAGGAGCTCCTGCAGGACGGAAAGGTCACGGTGGAGGACGCCTCCCTGATCCAGGTGGCCAGCCCCAGCCGCGAGCGCGTGGAACAGTACCGGCTGCTGCGCGAGGAAGTCGAAGGCACCGTCGGCCACATCAACGGCACCTACGACACGATGCAGAACACCGCCGTCCGCTACCTGCACCACAGCTACCCGATCGAGGAGATGGTGGCCCTCTACCTGGCCGCCGACGTCATGCTCGTCACCGCCCTGCGCGACGGCATGAACCTGGTCGCCAAGGAATACGTCACGGCCCGCACGAACAACGACGGCGCCCTGGTGCTCAGCGAATTCGCGGGAGCCGCGGACCAGCTCAAGCAGGCGCTCCTGATGAACCCGCACGACATCGACGGCCTCAAGGACACCATCATGCGCGCGGTCAACATGCAGCCCGCCGAGGCCGCGCGCCGGATGCGCGCGATGCGCAAGCAGATCCTGGACCATGACGTCGACCTCTGGTCCGCCGACTTCCTTAGCGCGCTCCAGGAAAAGGTGGTCCGTGATGACTCCTGAGCCCGACGCCGCCCGGAGCGTGCTCTCGCTCTCCCCCGAACTGCTGGAGGCCGTGCACCGCGTGGCGGGCACGGAACAGCTGTTGGTGGCCATGGACTTCGACGGCACCATGGCCCCGCTGGTGGACCATGCGGCGGACTCCCGGGCGCTGCCGCGCTCGGCCGCCGCCTTCGCCGCCCTCGCGGAGCTCCCGCGGACGACGACGGCGCTCATCTCCGGCCGGGCCCTGGCCAGCCTGCGGGAGGTCGCCTCGCCGCCGGAGAAGACCCTGCTGATCGGCAGCCACGGCGCGGAAGTCTGGATGGGCCCCGGCTCCACCGAACTCCAGCTCGACGACGCGCAGCGGGAACTGCTCGCCGACGTCCGGCGGATCCTTGCCGAGATCGTGGACGTAGCGCCCGGCACCCTGCTCGAAGACAAGCCCGCCGGCGTCGTGCTGCATACCCGGCTGGCCGCCGATGATGTCGCCGAGGATGCCGTGGCGGCCGCCAAGGCCGCCCTCCAGGACCGCGCGGGGGTCTTCCTCAAGACCGGCAACCGGGTGCTGGAAACCGCCGTCGTGCACGCCTCCAAGGGCGAGGGGATCTCGTTTCTCCGCCAGGCCACCGGGGCAACCGCGGTGGTCTTCGCCGGCGATGACACCACGGATGAAGATGCCCTGGGCAGCCTCATCCGCGGGGACCTGGGCGTCAAGGTGGGACTGGACTTCACCCAGGCCGAGTTTCGGGTGGAGGCGCCTGTGCATGTCTCCGAACTGCTGGAGGCGCTGCTGCGCGAACGGACGAAAGCCGTCGGCGCCTAAGCGGGCTGGGCGCCGCGATCGGGCCGGAGTTAGGAAGCTCACCTGTGACATCCGTAACTTTTTAGCCCGCTGACCAAAAATCTGACATACTCTGTATGTGATGTGGCGCACAACTACCGTGCGGCGTCATTGGATGCTCCTCGGCCTCGGCCGGGGAGCATGCGCATCCACCTCCGGATGCCGCAACTGAATACAAAGAACCATTCACTACGGATCGTCCGGCACGTACCTGCCGGTGAAGGGATTGATAACTGTGGCTACAGTTACTTTTGACAACGCTACGCGTCTGTACCCGGGCACAGAGAAGCCCGCTGTTGACAAGCTCAACATTGAAATCGCCGACGGCGAGTTCCTGGTCCTCGTTGGACCCTCCGGCTGCGGAAAGTCCACCTCGCTGCGCATGCTCGCAGGCCTCGAAGACGTGAACTCCGGCCGGATCCTGATCGGTGACCGCGACGTCACCGACGTTCCGCCGAAGGACCGCGACATCGCCATGGTCTTCCAGAACTACGCCCTGTACCCGCACATGACGGTCGCGGACAACATGGGCTTCGCACTCAAGATTGCCGGCGTCAGCAAGGAAGAACGCGCCGAGCGTGTCCGCGAAGCCGCCAAGCTCCTGGACCTCGAGCCGTACCTGGACCGCAAGCCGAAGGCCCTCTCCGGCGGCCAGCGCCAGCGCGTCGCCATGGGCCGAGCCATCGTGCGTAACCCGCAGGTGTTCCTGATGGACGAGCCGCTGTCCAACCTGGATGCCAAGCTCCGCGTGCAGACCCGCACCCAGATCGCGTCGCTGACCCGCCGCCTGGGCGTCACCACCGTCTACGTCACCCACGACCAGGTCGAGGCCATGACCATGGGCGACCGCGTCGCCGTCCTGAAGGACGGCCTGTTGATGCAGGTGGACACCCCGCGCAACCTCTACGACAAGCCGAAGAACGTCTTCGTCGCCGGCTTCATCGGCTCCCCGGCCATGAACCTGCTCGAACTTCCCGTTGTCGACGGCGGCGTGCAGTTTGGCGGCACCGTCTACCCGGTCCCGCACGACGTCCTCGAAGAGGCCAGCGGCAAGACCGTCACGCTCGGCTCCCGTCCGGAAGACCTCGAGCAGGTTGCGCAGGGCGAGGGACTGCAGGTCGAGGTCGACGTCGTCGAAGAACTCGGCGCCGATGCCTACGTCTACGGCCACACCACGCTGGACGGCAAGGACCACGACATCGTGGCCCGCGTCGACGGCCGCCGTCCCCCGATGAAGGGCGAGACCGTCTGGGTCCGTCCGCAGTCGGGCCACGTGCACCTGTTCGACACCAAGACCGGCCTGCGCCTCGGCGACTAGTCCCCACCCACCGGGTCCAGTCTTGATAACGACGGCGGTCCTCCTTCGGGAGGGCCGCCGTCGGCCGTTAACCGGCAGATTTTAGGCGAGGCCCGCCCTCGTACGGGAGAATTGCGTTATGACCGAGGACAACGGTGCCCAGTGGCACGACGAACCCACTGACTACGGCCAGATCGGCAAGCTGCCCCGGTACGAGGCCGCCAGCGCCAACGACGACAAGGCCGTCTCCAGTTCGCTGAGCATCACCGCCGCGGCCACGGAGCCCGAACTGCTGGACCTGCCTTGGCACATCGCCCTGGAGGACTGGCCGGCGGAATACCTCGCCGCCCTCCCCCGCGGCATCTCCCGGCACATCGTGCGGTTCGCCCACTTGGGCGGCTCGGTGATCGCCATCAAGGAAACCTCGGAGCACATCGCCCGGCACGAGTACCACATGCTCCGCAAGCTCGCCCGGCTGGATGTCCCCTGCGTGGAGCCGGTCGCGGTCATCACCGGACGCACCACCCCGGAGGGCCGGCCGCTGAATCCCGTGCTGGTCACCCGGCACTTGAAGTTCTCCATGCCGTACCGCGCGCTGTTCTCGCAGATGCTGCGCAAAGACACACTGACCCGCCTGATCGACGCCCAGGCCCTGCTGCTGGTCCGGCTGCACCTGATCGGTTTCTACTGGGGCGACGTCTCGCTCTCCAACACCCTCTTCCGCCGCGACGCCGGCGCCTTCGCGGCCTACCTCGTGGACGCCGAAACCGGCGAGCTGTACCCGGACCTGTCCACCGGCCAGCGCGAGTACGACCTGGAAATCGCCCGGGTCAACATCGCCGGCGAACTGATGGACCTGCTCGACGGCGGCCTGATCGAGGAAAAGGTGGATCCGGTCGCCACCAGCGAGCTCATCATGGAGAGCTACCGGCGGCTCTGGACCGAGCTGACGGAAAAGGAATCCTTCGAGATTGGTGAGCGCTGGCGGGTGGCCGCGCGTATCCGGCGGCTCAACGAACTGGGCTTCGACGTCGAGGAATACGCCATCAAGACCACGCAGAACGGTTCCACGATCCAGCTTCAGCCCAAGGTGGTGGACGCGGGGCACCACCAGCGCCGGCTGCTGCGCCTGACCGGCCTCGATGCCCAGGAAAACCAGGCGCGGCGGCTGCTGAACGACATGGACTCCTTCCGGGCGGACAACAACCCCGGCATGGACGAGGAATACAGCGCGCACCTCTGGGTGAGCCAGATCTTCGAGCCGATCGTCCGTTCGATCCCCCGCGACCTCTCTGGGAAGCTCGAACCGGCGGAGGCCGTGCACGAGATCCTGGAGCACCGCTGGTACATGTCCGAGAAGGAGAACCGGCACATTCCGCTGGCCGAGGCCGTACAGTCCTACATCGATTCCGAACTCCGGCACCGCCGGGACGAGGCCGCGATCATGCTGAACCCGGACACCGAACTGCTCAAGATCCTGGAAGTCGAGACCGAGGAATCCCGCTACGGCGAGGACGAGGCGATCGAAGAATACCCGGACTCGGACGACTAGGGCACCCCGCGCCCGCACGCACCCAACTAGCTAGCATTTAAGGCCGATTTGAGCAACCAAAACGGCCTTAGCTGCGAGTCAGTTGGGTGGAACCGGTTCCAGCACAGCCGGGCTAAATCGCCTTGCCGGGGTTCAGGATGCCGGCCGGGTCGAAGAGCTCCTTGATCCTGCGCTGCAGTTCGCGCACCGGCTCCTTCTGCTCCAGGCTCAGCCAGCGCAGCTTGTACTGGCCCACGCCGTGCTCCCCGGTGATGGTGCCGCCCATCGCGAGGGCGACGGTGACGGAGTTGTCCAAGGCCGCGCCCAGCCGTGCCATGGCCGCGGCGTCCACGGCATCGCCGCTCCGGTCCACCCAGAAGGTGGGGTGCAGGTTGCCGTCGCCGGCGTGGGCCACCACCTTGAGCTTGACCTCGTGCCGCACGGCCATGGCCTCCAGCTCCGCGACGTAGTCCACCAGCCGGGACCGCGGCACGGCGACGTCCTCGCCCACCCGGTATTCGTCGTCGACCTCGACGCCGCGGCTGTTGCGGCGGAGTTCCACCAGCTGTTCGGCCTCGGCACTGGCTTCCATGGTCACCACGGCGCCGCCGGCGGCCAGCAGCGGCCGGATCGCGGCGGCCTCCGCCGCGGCGCCGAAGCCGTCGGTCTGGATCAGCAGCAGCGAGGCGCCCCGGGAGGCCAGGTCCGAGCCGTGGGCGTCGTCGAGCTGGGCGAGCGAGCCGCCGTCGAGCAGTTCCATGATGGCCGGCTGCACGCGCGCCTTGCCCACCGCGAGGACGCCCGCCGCGGCGCTGCGGAAGTCGGGGTAGAACGCGGCGATGGTGTGGACTTCCCGCGGCAGGTACTTCAGCCGCACCGTGATCCCGACGACGATCCCGAGGGTGCCCTCGGAGCCCACGAACAGGCCCGTGAGGTC
The DNA here is from genome assembly GCF_013359735.1 of Arthrobacter sp. C9C5. Lineage (GTDB taxonomy): Bacteria > Actinomycetota > Actinomycetes > Actinomycetales > Micrococcaceae > Arthrobacter. Next base: position 30,327 of record NZ_JABFMX010000006.1, on the reverse strand, counting down.
GTAGCCGGCCACGCCCTTGAAGGTCTGGTGCCCGGTGTGGATCAGCGTGCCGTCCGCGAGCACGACGTCGAGCGCCAGCACGGAGTCCCGCGTCACCCCGTACTTCGCGCAGCGCAGGCCGCCGGCGTTCGTTGCGACGTTCCCGCCGATGGTGGAGATCTTGTAGCTGGCCGGGTCCGGCGCATACATCAGGCCGTGCACCGCCGCCGCGGCGTTCAGTGCGGCGTTGATGACGCCGGGTTCGACGACGGCGGTCTCGTCGTCCGGGTTGAGGTCGAGGATGCGGTTCATCCGTTCCAGGCTGAGCACCACGCAGCCTTCGCTGGCGTGGGCGCCGCCGGACACCCCGGTGCCCGCGCCGCGGGGCACCAGTGGAACCCGGTGGGCGGCACAGGCGCGGACGGCGGCTTGGACGTCCGCCACGGATTCGGCCAGGACCACGGCCTGCGGGAGCTGGTAGTCCAGCACAGGCGCCTGGTCCACCGCGTACGCCGCCAGGGCCGCCTCATCCACGGTGACCTTCGCCCCGCCCAGGGCGGACGTCAGCTCCTCAACAATGCCGCGCATGCGCTCTCCAGTTCTCCGTCGAATCCGGCCGTCAGTCTTGGCCTTCAGTCTAGGGTGCCGGCAGCGCCACTCCCGGCAGCACCCAGACGGCGGCTGCGGGGCCGCCACTGTCGAAGAGCGCGCCTGCGGGATCAGGGCCCACCGCGAGGTCGCCGGCGGCAAAGGCGGGTGGTTGCGCGAGCGCGGCGAGTTGCCGGGCGGAGAGCAGGCCCGCGGCGAGTTCGAAGTCTGTGGCGGCCCTGGCCACGACCACCAGCACCGTGCTGTCCGCGGTTTCCCGCACAAAGGCCAGCGCGTCCCCCCGCGCGTGCAGCCAGCGGAGTCCGCCGCCGGTGAGGGCGGGCTGTTCCCGGCGCAGCGCGGTGAGCGAGGCATACGTGCCACGGAGGTCAGTCAGGATCCGCCCCGGATCGGTCCACGGCATGGGCGTGCGGGAAAACTCCCCGTTGTCGCCCTTGAGCCCGAACTCGTCCCCGGCAAACACCACCGGCACGCCGGGCAGGGTGAACATCAGCACGGCGCCCAGCTGCTGGCCGCCGTCGATCATGACCGTGGAGGCCCGGGCGGTGTCGTGGCTGTTCAGGGCATTCATGTTCTGCTGCCGGACATCCCAGCTGAAGGCGGCGGCCAGGTCCTGGTGCGTGGCGAGGAAATCCTCCGCGTCCATCCGGTTGGGCCCGGGCAACGGCGTGCCGAAGAAATTGACGTGCCCGGCGTCGCCGGAAAGCCAGGCCCACAGCGGGCGGGTGAAGTTGGAGTACGTCATCGCACCGTGCCAGTGCTCGCCGCTGAAGTCCGGAGCGGCGTCGTTGGTTGCCTCGGCCAGCAGCGCCGCGTCCTGGTTGATTCCGCGGACCCGGTCCGCGATCAGCCTGGCCACTTCCTGGTTGAGGTCGGTCGCCCCGAGCCGTCCTGTCATATTGCCGACGTCGATCCGCCAGCCGTCCAGGCTGAACGGCGGCCGGAGCCACCGGGCCACCGGGGATTCGTCGTCCAGGACGAACTTGTCCCGCAGTCCGGCCGAGGCCCAGTTCAGCTTGGGCAGCGACGGCACGCCGTACCAGGCTTCGTAGGAGCTGTGGTCCTCGTTGAAGTAGTAGTAGCCGGCTTCCTCGGAGTCTGGTTCGGCCAGGGCGCGCTGGAACCATTCGTGCGCGTCGCCGGAGTGGTTGGCGGTGAGGTCACCCATCACCTTCAGGCCGCGGGCGTGGGCCGCTTCCACGAGTTCCACCAGTGCCGCGTCGCCGCCCAGCAGCGGGTCCACCATGGAAAAGGTCGAGGCGTCATAGCGGTGGTTGGACCGAGCGGGAAAGAACGGCGTCAGGTAGATGATGTCCGCCCCGAGCCCCTGGATATGGTCCAGGTGTTCCGTGACACCGTGCAGGTCGCCGCCGTAGAACTGGAAGGGTGTCTCGGCGGACGCGCCCTGCACTTCGGTGCCGTCCCAGTCGCAGGGCACGGCCCAGTCCGGGACGGGGTGCGTCGATGCCCGGGCCGAGCGTGCGAAACGGTCCGGGAAGACCTGGTACAGGGTGCCCCGGCGCAGCCACGGCGGCGCGGCCGGGAACGTCGTGAGCCGGAAGTCCGCGTAGTCGGAGACATCCCGGCCGAAGAGGCCCTGCGCGTTGAGGGTCCAGTAGCGCGATCCGACCTCGATCAGAAACCGGTAGCGGGTCACGGGGTTGGTGACCGTCAGGTCCGCTTCCCACCACACCCAGCCCTCGGTCTCACCGATGTTCACGCAGCTCGTGTACCGGGGTTCGCCGTCGTGCACCGAGCGGAGCCAGACCCGGCTGGCCCGGCCCCACGCGCCGGGGACGCGGATCCGGAGCCGCGCCGCGGCCCCGGCCTCCACCGTTTGCGGTGCGTGCAGGCCGGACCCGTCGTGGTGCGGCAGCAGCCCGGCCGTGCCAGCGCCGGACATGCTTAGCCCTTCACCGAGCCCTGCGTGAGCCCGCTGACGATGTAGCGCTGCAGGAACAGGAACAGGGCCATGACCGGGATGGCGCTGATGACCGCGCCGGCGGCAAAGACACCCCAGTTCTCGGAGCGCTGCTGTGCCACGAAGGAGTAGAGGCCGACGGCGAGGGTCTGGCTGTCCGGGTCCGTGAGCACAACGGACGCGATCACAAATTCGCCGGAGATGCCGATGAAGGACAGCAGCCCCACGACGGCCAGGATCGGCGTGACCAGGCGCATGATGATCCCGAAGAAGATCTGCGTGTGGCTCGCCCCGTCAATCTTGGCGGCCTCGTCCAGGGACTGCGGCACGGTGTTGAAGAAGCCGTACATCAGGTAGGTGTTCACGCCCAGGGCGCCGCCCAGGTAGACCATGATCAGGCCCAGCTGGCTGCCCAGGCCCAGCGCGGGGATGACCTCGGAGATGCCGCTGAGCAGCAGGAAGATGGCGACGACGGCCAGCAGCTGCGGGAACATCTGCAGCAGCAGCAGGCTCAGCAGGCCGAACCGGCGGCCAGTGAAGCGCATCCGGGAGAAGGCATACGCCGCCATCGCCCCGAGGAACACCGTGGCCGCGGAGGTTACGCCGCCCACCACCATGGTGTTCAGGAACCACTGGGCAAAGGGCCGCGAGGGCATGTCGAACAGGGCGGTGAAGTTCCCGAAGTCGATCTTGCTGAACAGCGCGTTGGAACCCACCAGGGTACCGGTGGAGTTCAGCGCCGCGGAGAGCACGTAGAGCAGCGGGAAGACGGCGAAGATCGTCACGATGACGCCCACCAGGTGACGCCAGCCCTTGTCCTTGAACCAGACGCCGAAGGGGCGCCGGCGCTGCAGCGACTTGAGGTATTCGACGTCCGTGGTGCCGGTGGTGATGCCCTGCTCGGCCTGGTGCGCCGGAGCGGCGGTGCGCGGTGCTGACCCGTTCATGAGTTCACGTCCTCGAGTGCCTTGGTCTGCTTGAAACTGATGGCCGAGACAGTGGCCACGATGATGAAGATGATGATGGCGAGGGCGCTGGCGAGGCCGTAGTCACGGCCGGTGCCCTGTCCGAACGCCACCTTGTACACCAGGGTGATCAGGATGTCCGTGGCTCCGATGTCCCGGTCGGTGTCGGCGAACCGGGGCCCGCCGCCGGTGAGCATGAAGATCACGTTGAAGTTGTTGAAGTTGAAGGCGAAGGAGGAGATCAGCAGCGGTGCGATCGAGACCAGCAGCAGCGGCAGCTTGATGGAGCGAAACACCCGCCACGGGCCGGCGCCGTCCATCCGGGCGGCCTCGTCCAGCTCGTTGGGCAGCGACTGCAGCGCGCCGGTGCAGACCAGGAACATGTAGGGGAAGCCGAGCCAGAGGTTGACCACCAGGACGCTGATCTTGGCCAGGACCGGATCCGTAAGCCAGCCGATCGAGGCCCCGCCGAGCAGGGTCTGGTTGAGCCAGCCGAACTCCGGGTTGAGGATGCCGGACCAGACCAGGCCGGTGAGGAACGCGGGGAAGGCGTACGGCAGGATCATCAGGATCCGGTACACCTTCTTGCCCTTGAGGTCTTCCCGGTTGAAGGTGATGGCCAGGAACAGGCCCAAGGCGAAGGTCAGCGCGACGGAGGCCACGGCGAAGGTGAAGGTCCAGAGGATGACGCCCAGCAGGGGTCCGCGCAGGCTGGGGTCGGTGAAGGCGCGGGCGAAGTTTTCCATCCCGACGTCGATCTTCCAGCCGGTGGAGAGGGTCTCGCCGTTGTCCGCGGCGAAGGCGCCCTTGCCGTTGTCGCGGTAGACCGCCCCGGTAGTGGTGTCCGTGAAGGTGTCCGCGGCGGCGTCGTACTTCAGCGCCGGCTTGAACTGGTAGGCGTTGCTGCCGTCCGCCGTGCGGAGCGTGCCGTCCGCCGGGTTGGCCGACACCGGGACGGTGATGTCCAGGATGCTTTGCTGGTTGGCCACGATTTCCTGGAAGTTCAGGGTTTGGTAGCCGTCCAGCGTCTTGGCCTTGCCGGTGGAGTCCTTGCCGGCCCCGGACACTTCCTCGAGCGGCTTGTCGGTGCTGCCCAGCGAGACCTTGCCCTGTGGGTCCGTGAAGAGCAGGTAGAAGGAGTTGTCCTTGGCCAGCACGGAAGTCTTGTACGCCGGTGAATCCGGTACGCGCTTCTGGGCGGTGAGCTGGATGGCGGCGATCGCGTCATCCTTGGTGCTGTTGTGCCCGTCGCCGTAGTTGGTGAAGGCGATGTAGCCGCTAAACATGACCACGAAGACCTGGAACACCAGCAGGAACAGCACGCCCGGGGCCAGGTACTTGGCGGGCAGGCCGCCCTTGCGCAGGTAGATCCAGTTGATCACCAGTACGACGGCGGCGGAGACGCCCAGCGCCAGCCAGGACTGGCTCAGGAAGAGCATGATCAGGACGTAGACAGCGAGGGCATCGACGAGGCCCAGCAGCACGATCTTGGCGATGGTGCCCTTCACCCCCTCGGGGCCGGTCCGGCGTTGGCGGAGGGTTCTGGCCTGGCGGCCGGGGCTTGTGGTGGCGGTGTCCGGGGCGGACGACGCTGCGGGGTCGGTGTCCTCGCGGAGTTCGGTTTCTGACATGGCTGTCTACAGTCCTTGGGAGAAGCTGGGGTGATGCAGGAACGGGCCGGGCAGCCTGGTGGCCGCCCGGCCCGGTGCTGCCGGTTCCTGGCGCTTGGGAAAGCGTCAGGAACCGGCGCGGGGACTAACCCTTGATTTTCGCCTTGATGCTGGCGGCCATCTTGGCCCAGTCAGCGGCCGGGTCGCCCTGGCCCTTGATCAGGGCCAGTTCGGTGGCGCCCCAGTCGGCCCAGACCGCGCTCATTTCCGGGATGGCCGGCATCGGCACACCGGTGGCGCCGATCTTGCCGAAGGCAGCGACAACCGGGTCGCTGGCTGCCTTGTCGAAGGAGGCCTTCAGTGCCGGCGGGCGGCCGCCGGCCTTGTACATGGAGTCCTGGGCTGCCTCGGAGGTCAGGTAGTTGGTGACGAACTCGTTGGTGGCGAGGGCGTTGGCGCTCTTGGCGCTGATGAAGAAGCCGTTGACGCCGATGAACGGCTGGGCCGGCTGGTCGCCGGCGGCCGGCAGTTCGTCAACCGCGAACTTGATGCCCTTCTTCTGCACGTCCGGAACGTTCCACGGGCCGGTCAGGTAGTACGGGGACTCGCCGGCAAGGAACTTCTCCTTGGCGATGTCACCGGTGATGTTGGAGTTGATGATCTTTTCGCCCTTGTCGCCCCAGGCGGCAAGCTTCTTCGCGAACTCGACGCCGGCGGCGTCGCCGATCAGCAGCTGCTTCGGGTCGTAGCCGCCGTCGGCCGCCTTGCCGAAGACCTGCGAGCCCATGGAGGACTGCAGCGGGTACAGGTGGTACGGGTCGCCCTGCTTCGGATCCATGCCCACCAGGAACGGGAACTTGGCCTTGCCGTCCGCGACGGCCTTCTTGCCGTTGGCGATGACCTCGTCCATGGTCTTGGCCGCGTCCGGGACGATGGCCGTGTTGCGCAGGAGGGCGATGTTCTCAACAGCGTAGGGAACACCGTAGACAGAGCCGTTGTAGGTCATGGCCTTGACCGAGGACTCCTGGAAGGCGTCCTTCTTGTCGCCGAGCTCGACCGGGGCGATCACGCCGTTCTGGACGAACTTGCCTACCCAGTCGTGCGGGCCGACGATGAGGTCGGGGCCCTTGCCGGTCGGGACCTGGGTGATGAAGTCGTCGCGCACGGCGGCGAAGTCCTTGACGACGAGCTTGACGTCGATGCCGGTGTCGGCCTTGAACTTCGCGGTGATGTCCTTCAGGGCGGGCGAGCGCTCGGCGTCGACCCACATGGTGATGGTGCCGGCGCCGCCGGACTTGAGATCCGGCTTGGCGGTGGCCGTTGCCGTGGCCGGGCCGGTTGCCGCAGCCCCGCCGCAGGCGCTGAGTGCCAGCGCTGCAACAACGGAGATCGCGCCGGCCGTGAAGACCCGGCGGCTGGTTCCGGTCGTGAGGGTGTTCTGCACCTTCATTGGTGTCCCTTTCATAAAATCCTGCATCCACGCGGAGGGCTCTTCGGAAGTCTCCTGGGCCCGGTGGCATCGTCGGTGATGTGGCTCACAGCTGCAAGCGCTTCCAAGCTACACGGTGATGGGCGCTTTGGAAAGTCATTCTAGCGTGGCGTGTCGCGGGGCGGTGACCAGGGCGGGAGGCCGCGAGGCACCGTCAGGAGGCCTAGTGGCGCGGAACAGGTGGGTCCATGCCGCGGATCCACCGCAGGCTCTCCGAGCAGCCCAAAAAGATTTCTCGGCTGGAAGCGTTTTCAATTTCGACGTTGGGGACTTACGATTACCGGCATGTCCGTTGATTCAGTACTCACAGCCCCCGCCGCACTGGCCGGCCCGCTGACCCTGGTGCACGCCGCAGATGACACCCCCGGCTGGTGGCGTTCCGCCGTGATCTACCAGGTGTACCCGCGCTCGTTCCGGGACCTGAACGGTGACGGCGTCGGCGATCTGGCCGGCATCACCGCCGAACTCCCCCAGCTCGCCGAGTTGGAGATCGACGCGGTCTGGCTCTCGCCGTTCTACCGCTCCCCGCAGCGCGACGCCGGCTACGACGTCAGCGACTACTGCGACGTCGATCCCCTGTTCGGGACCCTGGCCGATTTCGACGCCATGATGGCCGAGGCCAACCGCCTCGGGCTACGGCTGATCGTGGATCTGGTGCCCAACCACTGCTCGGACCAGCACGCCGCTTTCCAGGCGGCGCTGGCAGCCCCCGCGGGCAGCCCGGAGCGGGACATGTTCATCTTCCGGGACGGCCGCGGCGATTCCGGCGAGCAGCCCCCGAACAATTGGCAGTCGCACTTCGGCGGACCGGCCTGGACCCGGATCACCGAACCCGACGGCACCCCCGGCCAGTGGTACCTGCACCTTTTCGACACCTCCCAGCCCGACTTCAACTGGGACAACGACGCCGTCCACGCCGAATTCGAACGCGTCCTGCGCTTCTGGCTGGACCGCGGCGTCTCCGGCTTCCGCGTCGACGTCGCCCACGCCCTGGTCAAGGCACCGGGCCTGCCCGAATGGGGCGGCCGCGCCGACGGCAACAGCTCGCACGGCTTCCCCGGACACGAAGCCCCGATGTTCGGCCAGCCGGCGCTGCATGACATCTACCGGACCTGGCGCCGGATCCTGGCCGAATACGGCCCCGACCGCATCCTCTGCGCGGAAGCCAACGTGGACCCGCTGCCCCGGCTGGCCGACTGGGTCCGCCCGGACGAGATGCACCAGGCCTTCAACTTTCCCTACCTACACGCCGGCCTGGACGTGCACCGGATGCGCCACGTCATTACGGAGTCACTGACCGCGCTGGACGCCGTCGGCGCGCCGAGCACCTGGGTGCTGTCCAACCACGACGTCGTCCGGCACGCCACCCGCTTCGGCTACAACGGACCGGCGCCCCGCGACGGCGACGGCATCGGCCCCGCCGACGTGCAGCCGGACGAGGCACTCGGACGCTCCCGGGCCGCGGCGGCCTCCATGTTCATGCTGGGCCTGCCCGGCGGCGCGTACCTCTACCAGGGCGAGGAACTCGGCCTCCCCGACGGAATCGACATTCCGGACAGCCAGCGCCAGGACCCCACCTTCGGGCGGACCGGCGGCGAGCGTCTGGGCCGGGACGGTTGCCGGGTTCCGCTGCCGTGGCGTTCCGGCGAGCCCCACGCGGGCTTCGGCGCCGGAGCGGATCCATGGCTGCCGCAGCCGGCGAGCTTCGCCGGCCTGGCCCGGGACGCGCAGGCCGCGTCGCCGTCGTCGCACCTGAACCTGTACAGGCGGATGCTGGCGCTCCGGCGCGAGCTCAGCCTCGGCCAGGGCTCGCTCACCTGGCTTGAGAACTGGTGCACGGACACCTCCCTGGCCTACCTCAACGGCACCACCGCGGTGCTGCTGAACGTCGGGCCGGAGCCGCTCGAACTGCCCGCCGGCCAGGTGCTGCTGCGCAGCTTCGTGTCCGCGGAACAGGGTGAAGACGCCCATCGGTTAAGCTCAGGTGAAACTGTTTGGCTGGAAATCTACATCGAGGACACGGAGAGCTGAAAATGCCCGGCATCAAGGACGTCGCGGAACGGGCCGGCCTCTCCATCGCCACCGTTTCGCGCGCCTTGAGCGGCAAGGGCAATGTCTCGGCCCAGAGCCGCGAACGGGCCCAAGCCGCCGCCACGGAACTTGGCTTCGTGCTGTCCTACCACGCCTCCAGCCTGGCGTCCGGGCGGAACCACAACGTCGGCGTCGTGGTTCCGTCCGTGCACCGCTGGTTCTTCTCCTCGGTGGTGGAGGGCGTCTCCGCGACCCTGCTCGACGCCGGCTACGACCTCACGCTGTACAACGTCAGCGAGGGCGAGGAGCGCCGGCACAGCGTGCTCAACGACTTCCTGCTGCGCAAGCGCGTGGACGCGGTCATTGCGGTGTCCCTGGAGCTCAGCGAGGCCGAGATCCAGCAACTTCTCGCCATCCACCGCCCGATCGTCGGGATTGGCGGTCCCCTTCCGGGCGCCTCGACGATCCGGATCAACGACTCGGGCATCGCCGAGGCGGCGGCCCGGCACCTCATCCAGCTTGGCCACAGCAGGATCGCGCACATGACCGGCGACGCCGCGTACGAGAAGGACTTCCGGCTGCCCGGAACCCGGCAGGGCGGCTTCACCAAAGCCATGCGCGACGCCGGGCTGACGGTCCGTCCGGATTGGCTGGTGTCCGCGGACTTCACCATCCAGGGCGCGTATGCCAGCGCCCGGCAACTACTCGGCAGTTCGATGGAGCGTCCGACGGCGGTCTTCGCGGCCTCGGATGAAATGGCGATCGGCACCATCCTCGCCGCCCGCGACTTCGGGCTGCGCGTACCCCAGGATCTGTCGGTCATCGGGATTGACGGCCACGAACTTGGCGAGCTCTTCGGCCTGACCACCATCGACCAGGATCCCCGGGGCCAGGGAGCCCTTGCGGTCCGGCGCCTGCTCGCCGGGCTGGAAGGCGGCGCGGAGACGGCGGCTGCAGACACCGAGTATCCGACCAAGTTCGTGATCCGCTCCAGCACGGCCGTGCCGCCGGTCGACGCCGTGCCCCTAAGGGGATAGCCGACCCAACAGGTCCTGCCCGGCAAGCGCTCCTAGCGGATCTTCATTCCCTGGGCCCCATCAGCCAGCGCTTCCCGTGGCAACATCGATGGCGACGGTCTTGAGTTCCCGCAGTAGCTTGTGGAGATGCCCATTCACCTGGCTATCAACTTTTCCATCAACCATGATTACCGAGTCGTTCGAGCTGCCCATTCCGCGGTAAGCAGACAAGATTTCCCTGGCTATATCCTTCTGCGCCTCGGGAAGGTTCTTGGTCTCACGTACAGCCGATACAATCCCTTCAAAAAATCTTGCTTCCGATTCGTAGGAGTAGCGTCCAAGAAGCGCCGCCAGTTCTGCAGGAATGTGTTCCAAGCCTGACGTCATTTGAGGCTCCATGACTCTTCGACGCTCACGTCGGAGAGGTCCATGGCTGCGCAATTACGATTTGGTCTGTTCCACCCATGTATAGGCCTCCTTGGTTTGCAACTCCGCCTTTGTGTACGACAGTGCCCGAGGGAAACTGCACGCGAACCCGTGTCCAGCGAGGCAGGCTTCCCTCCAGGCCAAGCCGCCAGTCAGCTCGGTGTTTCCTGGGAAACCGCCTTCTGGGATGCGGTGCGGCTGGCATCAAGACAGAGCGCTGACGCGGCCCGGCTCGAAGGGTGGTGGATTTGGATAACTGCCCAGAGGCCGCTACCGGGTGCTTAGCGCGTGGACAGCCGCGTGGCTTCAGCGTGGTAGCCCGTCACCCAAAGCGGTCCAAGAGGCACAGAGCCTGGATTCCTGAAAAATCATCCAGCGCCGACTCAACAAAGCCCAGATCATTGACGAATGGTGCGGATATAAAACCCGCCCTCACCCCTTCTGTGAGGGCTCTATCCAAACTGACCGGGAAGATACCCGCCCGCAACTAGAATTGATTGCGCCATTAACCACTGTCCAACAACAGCGGCAAAAACGATTCCGGGCCCCAGGATAAATAGCCCGATACGCGAGCCCTTCCGCATATGATGCGCATCAGGCTTTCTTCCTCCACGCCAGAATCCGAAGAGAACTACCAGGCAGGGGAGCACTGCGACCTGCATAGGAATTCCGTTTCCGCTCCGGTTGAAACCGGCGCCGGCCGCCCGGCCGTCGACGAGCGCTGCGGTTACACAATATCCTTAGCGTTCCCATGACATACCAGTCGGACGCCAACACCACCGGCCAGCTTAAAACGCGCCGACCCATACTCATACCTAGCCGAATTTTAGGTCAAGCACGGCATCTCCCGAGGTCCAGGCGAGCTCCGGGTCGGGGCCCCGGTAATGGAAAAAGCCGCGTAAGGCCCTACTTGCACTGTCGAGATCCACCACAGCATCGATGGGGACAAACGCTGTGCCTGACGGTATTCGAATCTCGGTTTCCTGCGTGCCGCCAGCCGAACCGAGCATCCGCCACTCGCTCTCGTCTTGGAATCTTGCTGCGCAATGCACGAGGAAGCCCGTCGATGGGTTTCCGACAGCCTCGAACAATCCCTCATTGCGCTCCACGACGAAACGTCCCGCCGCCGCACTGTCCCAAGATGCAAGCGATGCCAGAGACGTAGTCTTCGCCCCATCAGTCGACGGCATCTCAACACCATTAACGATCCAGACATCACGGATGATTTTCCGATGACTGTCAAGAATTCCGTGGCGGATCACATTACCGATCATCACACCAATTGCACTCGCAGGGACTAGCACAGGCCAGAGTCTGGACCACGGTTCGTCGGTGCGAAAGAAAGAAACCCCCAACGCAACAACAAGCACAAGTACTATCGTCGTCCAACGAGCCGGAATGAGACCCCGGATTAGGCCGCCCGCCAGTATCCCGGCCGCGAGCAGTATGCCGATCTCCCAAGCATGTGCCCCTCCGGTCAACGAAACAGTGGAAACAAATATCCCCGCCGCAAAAACCAGTCCCGCAACCCAGAGAACCCACGCGGCCCGGAGGAAAGTAAAAAACGACGACGAGTTTTGCATATTTTCCGTATCCTCAGTCACCCATAATTGGAACTTTTATGCAATCGAGACCGCCTTCGACCGAGGCCCCAATATTCGCCGATCGCCTCAGCGCTGTTCCCTTCATGCCACGTCGAAGTCCGGACATTAGTTCACGCCACCTGAGACAAAGTACTCGACCAGGAAGGACCGCCAGGCAGATGGGCTAAGCCTCCACCTATGGCAGCAGACTAGATAAATCTCGCGAGTCCAGAAGCCACTGCGCCGAAGGCACCGATAGCGAAGACTAGTCGCCGAAGAATCCCCCATTAGCCAGAATCGCCTGGCCCATGACCGCCTGGCCGACAACGCATGCCAAGATCATCGCCGTTCCGAAGACGTACACGCCGACACGCCCACCCTTACCCATATGATGCGCATCCGGCTTTCGACCTGAGCGCCACAGACTGATAAGAACCAGCAGACAGGGAACCATCGCAATCTGCATCGGGATCCCGCTCCCGCTTCGGTTGTACTTTCCCTCATAAGGCATCCGGGTGTTCCATGGAACATTCGTAAAGACGAAAATTGCAATGCCTACACATGCCACAACGGCAATCACACAAAGAGTGTCCATGAATTTCGACGCCTTTTTTCCCAGGAGCAATTCCTCCTCGGTGAATTCGCGCCGCGGCGGATCGCTTCCTGCGTCAGATTTCACACCGTCGGTTACCATGGCGCCACCCCTGTACCTGTCTCAAAAAGTTGGCCGCTAACAGATTTCACGCTTTCAACAATAGCCCCAACATGCGCTCCCCCGTACGCAGCGAAGGAATGGGTCATCCATCCAGGATTCGGGCTTAGGTCGGAAGCCCCCGGGAAGCGGGCGGTGGCCGCGCCGGCCGAGCCGTCGAAGATTATTTCGGCCACACCGTAGTCTTTCCCCGTAATTGCGTGGTCCAAGGCGCCTCCAGTCAGCGCGCCTCCCGACGCGACACCCAATTCGGTCAACCTTGAAAGACGGCCGCTCAGAGGGCTGGCGAGATGCCCGCCCTGCGAGCCCAAGGCTCCGCTGGCGAAACCGTTTACAGCTGCTCCGACGATGCCCTCCGGTGACCACTTTTTTTGAGGATTCGTCACAAAGTACATTCCGGTGTTCCCCGCACTGCCGGATATTCCGTTGGTGACTGCAGACCTGACCATATGTTGCACCGGCAATCTCGACACATAGCTCCCCGCCCCGGCGCTGACGCGAGAAATCCCCGACGTCACGGCAGATCCGACCCGTGAACCGGCGTTCGCTATTGCGGTACCGACCCTACTAGCGCCGAAAGCAGCCGCCACGTTACCAACCGGCGCCGACGAAGCTAACGCCCTAGCCGCAAAGGCCGCGCCACCGCCAACAGCACCAGCAGCCCCACCAATAAGCGCATCGCGGCCTACGTGCCCCCAGTCGACCTCTCCCGTCGAGGCCTTCTGCATCCCAATTGACGCACCTGCACTGACCAACGCCCCAGATGCTGCACCCATCAGAACCAGCCCTACCGGGCCACCCACCCCGGTGCACATCAACGCAACACCGGCCACGATCGCTGCCCCGGCAGCGACGTACTCCCAGTTGTTCTTCCACCAGTCCCCTGCCGCGGCGAACGCTCCGCGGTTGGATCCGTCGTAGGCCTTGAGTTCGTCATCGGTCAGGGGCCGCAGGCCGGTGGGGTCGGTGGTGTTGAGGGGGTTGTTGCCGGCGTAGGCGTAGGGGTTGCCGTCCCACCCCGCCCCGAGGACGGGGGTGAGGGGGTCGGTGGAGAGGAACCCACGCGTGGCCGGGTCGTAGGCGCGGGCGCCGAGCCATTCCAGGCCCGCGATGTCCAGGCCGCCATTGCCGGTGAGGGTGATCCCGGCAGGCAGAGCGCCGGCCAGCGCTGAGACGGCACCCAGACCGGCGGCACCGGGTTCCGGCGTGCTGGCCGCTGCCGCGCCGATGACGGCCCAAGGGTCGGTCTGGTCTGTCGGGCGGGCAGCACGCCAGCCCGGCGCGGTCCAGGCGTCGCCGATCCCGGTCACGCCGCCGGGCAACGAAAGGATCTGCCCGCCGCCGATGCCGGCCAGGGTGGGAATCGGGTTGGCGGTGTCCCACCACAGCTCCGAACCATCCACGGCGGCGAGTTCGCCCAGCGCGTCCACCCACAGCTCATACCGGGAAAGCTGCCCCCCGTCGGGGTACCGGTCGGCCATGCCCTTCAGCTGCCCGGTCTGGCCCCAGGCGTATTCGGTCCAGGACCCGTCCGGGCGGATCTGCCGGGTGCGCCTGCCCAGACCGTCGTGGATGTACTCCGTCCAGGACCCGTCGGGTTCGGTCACGGACAACAACTGCCCGGCTAAGTCGTACTGATACGCCCGAGACCCACCAGGGAAAGTTTCGCGCAGGAGGCGCCCGCCGGCGTCGTACTCCCATCCCGACACAGCAACGTCCGGAGAGCCGTCCCGCGTCGTGGCGGCCGCGACCATTTGCCCGGCCCCGTCATACCTGTACCGGGTCACGGCACCGGCGCGGGTCAGGCCGGTGATCCGGCCGTCCCCGTCGCGTCCGATCAACGTCACATCAGCCGAGCCCTGATCCGTGCGGTCCGTGCGGCTGTGTTCGGCCAAAGCACCGTTGCGGTAGAGCCATTCCTGCACCAACTCCCCGGCGATGGCCGCGGTAAGCCGCCCTGACGCGTCGTGGGTGAAGACCGCTTCGCCCAGCAGCGCGTTCCTCACGGCGGTAACCCGTCCGGCGGCGTCGCGGGTGTAGCGGGTGGTCGTCCCGTGCGCGTCGGTAAAGGCGGCACGGTTCCCATCGGCGTCGTACTCCCACGACATTCCCTGGCCGCCGCGGGTGCGGGAGGTCAGCCGCCCGCACCGGTCAAAGCCGAGTTCGTGCTCCACTGCCAGCCCGTCACCGCGGGTGTGGTCGGTGATGACCACGCGGCGTCGGAGCAAGTCCCGGCTGACGGAGGCCAGGAGCTGCCCGTCCACCGAGGTCGTGGCCTCCCGCCCGGCGGCGTCGTACGTCCAGGTGGTGGTGCGCCCGTCCGGATCGGTCTGGGACAGCTGGCGCCCGGCCGGGTCATACGTCGCGGTGCTCACCCGGCCGAGCGGGTCGGTCACCGCAGCCACTTGGTCCGTTTCCGTGTAGGTCCGGGTGGTCACCCCGCCGTTCGGGTCGGTGATCCGGACCAGGCGCCCGCGGACGTCGTACTCGAACCGGGTCCTGCCGCCGACGCCGTTGACCGTCTCGGTGAGCTCCCCGGCAACGTTGTATTTAAACCGGCGGGTCCCGTACCAGGTGTCTTGGGAAAAGCTCAGCCGCCCGGCCTTGTCGTAGCCGTACCGCGAGGGACCCTGGCCGGGAGCGCGGCGGGCCAGCAGCCGGCCACAGGCGTCGTATTCGAAAGTTTCGACCTCGCCGGTGGGCAGCGTCCGGGCAATAACCCGCTGGTCGGCGTCGTACGCCAGTTCCGTGACCGCGCCGAGCGGGTCCGTGGTCCGCCAGGGCCGGCCGCACGCGTCGTACTCGTATGCAGTTACCGCGCCGGCGGGCGAGGTGACCGAGGTGATTTTCCCGGCCATGTCCCGGCCCAGAGCCGTCAGGCCGCCTTCGCCGTCGAGGAGTTCCACCGGGTTCCCAGCCGCGTCATAGGTGACCAGGTCCGCGGAGCCGTCCGCACCCTGGACCCGCGTGGGCCGCCCGTACTCGTCGAAGCTGTAGGTCGAGGAGGCGAACGCGTCCGTCAGGGTGGCCGTTCCGGCCTTGCGGTCTGTGGTGGTGTCCGTGCGGACACCGGTCGGGTCGACGACTGCGGTCAGGGCGCCGACCTTGTCGTACTCGCGCACCCAGTCGTAGCCGGCGGGGTCCGTGATCCCGACCAGCCTGGACAGCGAGTCATGGGCGAAGCCCCAGCGGGCGCCGTCCGGCAGCACCGCAGCCGTGACATTGCCGAGCTCATCGAAAACCCGCTCGATGCTGCGGCCCAACGGATCTACCGTGCGGACCAGTTCACCGTTTGCGGCGTATTCGAGTTCGGTCCGTCCCCCGTCCGGAGCGATGAACGCCGTCGTCCGCCCCGCGGAGTCGTGTTCGAAGGCCCAGACGGCGCCGTCGGGGTCCTCACGCCGCACGAGCAGCCCCGCGACGTCGTAGCAGAAGCGGGTTTTCGCCCCGGACGGGCTGATCGCCGCAACGGGGCGGCCGGCCCGGTCGCGGACGATCCTCGCGACGTCCCCGGCCGCGTTCCGGGTCGCAACCAGATCCCCGAAGCCGTTATATTCGAACTCCACCGCGACGCCCGCCGGGTCCACGACCCGGGTCAGCTGCCCCTCGCGCCATTGGAGCTCGGTGCGCCCGCCCAGCGGGTCCCGGATGACCGAGGGGTCCCGCGACACCTCATCGGCGTACTCGTACGCCACGACCGACCCGGACTCCGTCACCAGGGTGGTGATGCGGTCCTGTTCGTCCCAACCGTAGGTGAGGTCTGCGCCCTCCGGGGTCACGGTCCGGGTCTTCCGGCCCCGCGCGTCGTAGGCGTGCACCGTCACCGCCCCGTCGCGCTCGGTGAAGGCGACCAGGTTGCCGTGGCCGTCGTAGGCCATCGACTGCCGCTGGTCGTGGGAGTCGAGCACACCGACCAGCCGCCCCTTGGCATCGGCGATCCACGAGTTGGAGCGGGTACCGTTCTCATCCGAGACCACGGTGACGCGGCCCGGCAGATACGCAAACCGGGTCCGGCGTCCGTGCTGGGTTAGCTGCAGGGTGACCCTGCCGTGCTCGTCGTAGGTGTTCTCCGCTTCCAGAACCCCCGCGGCGGAATAGACCGCCTCGATCAGGCCCTGTTCGTTCCACCGGTAGGTGCGCGCCCCCAGCTCCGTCGCCACGCTAGTCAACCGGCCGCCGCCGTCGTAGCCGTACTCGACCCGGCGCCCGTCCGAGGCCCGCACCACGGCAACCCGCCCGTCCACGAACTCGACGTCGAGGAAACGGCCCCGTGTGTGTTCGAGCCTGGTCACCGGGCCGGCGCTGGCACCGGATGCGACGTCGGCCAGCCCTTCCCGGCGGACGGACACCGTCCGCCCCGGCCCCGCCCCGGCGCCGAGCCACACCCCGGCGAGGCTGTAGGCCCACCATGCGCCCTGGTTGTCCCGGACCACCAAGAGCTCGGCCGTGCCGTCAGGCAGGGAGCTCAACTCAGCAAATACGGCGGCGGTGGCCCGCTGGCGGGTGAGCCAGTAGTTCTCCCCCACCGCCCTGGCCCACCCGGAGCCCTCGCGGGGGAAGTCCACCGCGCGGCCGTCGGCCAGCACCCACCGGCAGCCCTCGTCCGAAAGAGCAAGGTGTTGATCAAGGACGGAGGCCCATCCCCGGCCGAATACCCCCGTCGTCTCCAGTCCCGACGCCAGCGAGTTGTACATCCGCGTCAGCACCAACGTGGAGGCGGCCCCGGTGAAACCCAGGTCCGTTTCCGGCTCGATGAAGTTTCCTGTGGCGGTATTGACCGGGTCGTTTGCATACCCGCTGGTCGGCATGGCGCCAGCCGCCAGCGGCGGATCAATCACCAACCCGGACCGGTTCGCACTCACCCCTGCGGCCACCAGAGCCTCATTCACCGCCGCGTCCGAGAGCGTCGAGACGCTGCCCTCCCCGCCGGCGGCAGCAAAGGCATCCGCGATGGTCACCGCCCACTTCGCGTCGTTTTCGTTGGCTCTCAGGTACTCCCGGTAAGCCCTGACAACGCCCGACGCCTCGATGCGCCCCCAGTAGCAGTTGGAGGCGAACGAGGAAAGCTGCCCCTCCAAAGTGCCAGGAGCCGAGGACACCCCCTCGTCCAGGCCACGGGAGTTCGCCGCGAAGGACCGAAGGTTCGCCGGACGCGCAGAGGACGTCCCGCCGCCGTACCCGCCGCCGGGCGGCGGGGTATCCCGGGATCCGGTGGCGGCCGCAGCCGGGGCGAATGTCGGAGCCTTGCCCGGCTGGGCGTTCGGCCGCTCTCCCTCACCGAAGATCCAGTCACCGGCCTGCTCAAGCAGGTTGCGGTCATTGTGCCGACGAACCCACTCATTGTTCTTACGCCGCCGGGCGTCCTCCTCGTGCGCGGCCCCGATCATCTGGCCAACGTAGCCGGCCACCGTCCGCAATGCCGCCGCCAACGCGTCCGCGTCGCTCCTCGCCGTGGCAGCGTTGGTCTCGAAGACTTCCGAAAAGTGTCCTTTGAAGTCCTCCTTCGCCGAGGCAACAAAGGATGCCCGCGACCCGGAATGCTCCTCAAGCCGTGACGCCGCCGACTCGAACCCCGCCCTGACGGAGTCCGCCACTGCATAACTGAACCGCCCCCCGTCAGTTGCATCCGAAGCCGGCAACAACGGCACCTCAACGAAATCGGTCACAGCCAAAGCCCCCCACTGAACAAAACTGGAATATGAAAAGCCGCTACACAGATAGGCACCCGCCCGGGAATGATCACCAGCGGCGGAAACAGCCCGGAAAGAGGCATAAGCCGGGCACGGAGCGGACCCGAACCGGCAAAGAATGCAAGGCCGCGCAAAGGCCGGGCAACCACCCGTTCACCCGAACGGCGTGGCTACCCGGCCCTCACCCGCGAAAAACCGGCTCAGGCACCGCCGCCGGCTGAGAAAATATCCTGGGAGATCTTCTGCAGCTGTCCCCGCAGCTGCTCCAGCTCGTCCTTGGCCTTATCCAGGGCAGCCTTTGTCTCCGGCCACGTCGAACCCCGGAACTCCGCCGCCAGCGGACCATCCCAGACATTCGGATCCGACAAGACCTTGCCCTGCGAATCCAGCGCAGATATCTGATCAGTGAAACCACCATTGATGATCGACTGCACCTGCGCGATCGCAGCCTTCGCTTGCTCAGTAGACAACACACGCGACATAAGAAGTTCCTCCCCAAAAGACAACCATTCGCCGCCGGCCACATGCTGGCCGAGGCCCAGACCACGCTGACGCTACCAAGACTCCGCAATAAATCCAACAAAAGAAGAAACACGGCCGGCCGATAGTGTCAATTCTGGGACACGACCCCTGACTGCAGCGCGGCGTCGAGGAACTCAAAACCGTAGTTAGTCAATTTGCAGGAGCAACCCCGTATATCCTTCTCAAGGCACCATGAACGCATTAGGGGGACGATCATGCCCGTACCAACGTTTCTTCACCCGCCCAAAGGGAACCGACGCACGGCCACGGGCCGCGCGCTGGGCACCGTCATTCTCGCCGTGGGGCTGGTCGCGACGACGTCGTGCACCAAGGCCCCCGAGTCCGCAGCGGTGTCCGACCCGGTCAAGCTCCTTCAGAGCGTGCGCGTAGGCCTGTCCCCTGCGGCTGGTGTCCAGACGATCGAGGACACCACCATTTCCGTGTCCGCGGCCGGCGAATCCTCCTCTGCGTACACCAAGTACGACGCCGCCCAGGCGGTGGGGGATCTCCCGGTCCGGGTGAGCCTGCAGTACCGCGCCGGTGACAAGTCCGGCTCCGACCTCACCGACCTCAAGGGGCATTCAGGGCCGGTCGAGATCGACCTGACGTTGGAAAACCTCACGGTCAAGCCGCAGGTCATCAAATACGACGCGGCGGGCCAGTCCCGTTCCGACACTGCTCTGGTGGGCGCACCGCTGACCATCGCGGCAGCAACCAAACTTGCCGGGGTCCGGGCCGACGACGTCACCGCCGGCTCTGCGGATGGCAAGACCGGTACCAACGGCGTCCTCAGCAGCGCCGAGGACGGCGCCACCGTGGTGCAGTGGGCCACCGTCCTGGCCCCGCCGCGGTCCGGTGCGAGCACCACGCTGCGCCTGGTCGCTGACGTCAAAGACTTCCAGGTCCCCGCATTCGACGTAGCGGTCCAGCCCGGCCTCAACACCGACCTCAGCGCCGACGGCGTCCTCGCCGACGCGTTCTCCTCCGGCGCCGGATCAGAGATGGAGCTGCAACGACGCACAATCTCGCTGGTCTCCGACGTCAACACGGTGCTGACCAAGGCCGGTTCCACGATCACCGATGTCCGGCGGAACCTGCAGGCGACCTCCCAGACCTTGGGCGTGAAGACCGCTGGCGAGCTGCGCGATAACTCGAAGGCGCTGGGCTCCACCATGGTGGACCTGAGGGGACAGCTGAAGACCCTCGGCGCCGATCTGGAGGCCGCAACGAAGTCGACGCAGTCCTCAACGGCATCCCAGCTGAAGCTGACCGTGTCGACCGTGGATGCGATGCTGGGCGACACGACGACGGTGCCCGCGACGGCCCCCATCAGCGGCGACGGCTGCACGGCCGAGGTGGCCAAGTCGGGCAAGTCGGCCACGGTCTTCTCCAGCATCCAGACCATGGCTTCGCAGCTCGACGCCTACGCGAAGGTGAGCGCCGGCTGCCGCGATACCGTGGCAGGCGCGATCGAAGCCACCATGGGCCCCGAGAATCCCACGGCCAAAGACTGCGCCGAACAGGCCTCGATGACTTGCTCGCTCTACGGTTCCGCTGTGACCGTCACCGGCGCGTTGCTGGGTCTGGTCAAGAAGGGAGACGAGCTAGTGGCGGAGCTGCAGCCGCAACTGGTCGAGGGCGCGATCAAGGATCAAGCCGCCTCCGCCGCGACTCTGGCGAAGGTGCGCGCCGATTTCGCTGCTGTGCTCGACGGCGCCGAGACCACCGAGGACTACAAGAGTGCGCTCGCCAACGTGAACGAGGCGATAAAGTCCGCCAAGGCGTCCGTCGCTGCCACCCGTGACGCGGCTGCTGCGGTCAGCAGTAGTATCGACGGCCTCCGGCAAAAGCTGGCCGACATCAAGAAGACCGCCCAGACCGCGCGGAGCGAGGTCGGCGACGGCTCGCTGCTGAACGGCTCCATGACGCAGCAAACCCAGCGGCTTGCCGATGAGCTGTGCAAAGTGGCCGACGGCAGCTCCCCCAGTGCGGGCCGGCTCTCCGCCGAGCAGGCGAAGCAACTGCGTTCCTACCTGACGTCCGTTCCGTGCGAGGCCACAGACGAAAACGGACTCCCGGTGCCGGGACTCAGGCCGCCGCTGGGGTTCAAAGACCCGCTGGGCGACCGGCTGGTGGCCCAGTCGGCGGCCTGGGACACAGTTCTGGCCGCCACCGACACCAGTGCCCCCGACGCGGTGATCGGCCGGGCACTAACCACTCTGGGCACGAGGGTCGACGACCTCGACGCCAAATTGGACGCGATCACGACGGCGACGAAGGCGCTCGACGGCGCTGCGACCGGAGACGTCGACAGCACCAAGCGCGAACTCGATGCCCTCGACACCGCGCTTGGCGGAGCGATCGAGTCCTCCGGCAGGGTCGGTTCGACGCTCGGGAAGTTGAAGGAGCAGCAGGACGGCCTCGGCGACAAGATCAAGAAGTCCCTCAGCGAAGTCTCCGCCGACACCGCCGCGGAGGTCTACAAGGCCGTGGACGACCAGGTGCGCCAGGTCGCCGAAATCGGTGACGCCGGTTCCGAGTCCGTAGTCGCGGCCTTCAACCGCTCTATCTCCGGGTTGAAGGCCACCTCGGACGAAGTGGTAGAGGACGCTAAGGGCACCGTGAACCGGCAACGGGACGAACTGCACCAGCAGAGCGACGCGCTGGCCGCGTCCCTGGACAAGAGCACGCGGACCTCGCTTGCGACCATCGCCACCAGTACCTCCGGATCCACCCGCGACGTCGAGGGCGCCAGGGCCCTCCTGTCCTCCAGCCTGAACAAAGTAATGCTTGATCTCGGCGATCGCTCGGTGAACGGCTCCGGCCTGCTGGGCTCCATGGCGACAAGCGCCGCCAAAGCCGACACCGCTGATTATCAGCTGGCACTGGCATCGCAGAACGCTGAGGGCTACGCCAATATCCGCTCTCGGGATGTGGCGGGGCTGCTGCTGCGCCAAGCGCAGTTCAAAGCCTCACTCGCCGCGGTCGACGAACTGCCGCCGTTCCATCTCGCGGTACCAGCCGGCGCCACGGCGCAAACCCTGTACACCTTGAAGATCGGCGGCGAAGCATGAGCCCCCGTGCCCGGCTCACAACCCTGCTCGCTGCCGGTGCCGCCGTCGTCCTTATGGCGTCGCTCGCCGTCATCATCACTCTGAGCCGGACCAGTGACGCACCGCGGCCGGATCCGGTAGCCGCGACGGTCCCCGTGGCGCTGAAGGCGGAGGGCCTGCCGAAGGACTTCTCCCTCGGCGTCGTCCTCACGCTGGGCCGGTCCGGCGAACCGGGTTCCGCGTACAACCAGGCGGCACAGGGCACTGTCGTCGCCGCACAGCGCTTTTCCCGGGGAGGCGCTGACGTCGCCCTCTCCGCCCAGAACGACCAAGGCACGGACGGCGGCGCGCGCGCCGCCGTGCAGACCCTCGCCAAACAGGGAGTCTCCGGGATTATCGTCGCGACCACGGGTTCCCAGGCCCGGGCTGCGGCCAAGACCGCCGAGGATATTGGCCTGCCGGTGATCCTTCCCTACGCCGAACCGTCGAATCCCGGTCAGGCCACCTGGACGACGGGCCCCTCCGGCTCGTCCGTGCAAGCCGCCCTTCGAGCGGCGCTGAGCGGCAAGAAGAGGGTGTTGCTGGTCAACGACGGCGGCGGGAGCCACACCTCCGTCGGGATCTCGCAGACCCTGAACCTCGCCGACTTCAACGAGGTGCGCGATCTGGCCCAGGAAGCCGCCGTCCGGACCGGTGACCAGCTGCGCCCGCCGACGAAAGATGCCCCCGCGGGCACGGCATCCATAAAGGTAGCCAACCCCGCGGACGCCGTGGTGGTCTCAGCCGCCACCCCGCAGCGGTTAGCCCGGCTGGTCCAGGCCCTGCAGGCGCGCGACGTGTCCGTACCCGTGATCATGCCCGACGGCGCCACAGCCCCGGCTTTCGCTTCGACGCTCGCCGAACTCGACGGCGCCGCTTCCGGGCAGCTGGTCAGCATAGCCTCGGCCGGAGGAGACGCCACCGCTCTCCAGCAGGACGCCCAGGGGCGCGGAATGTCCGCGTTCCTGTCCGCCGTGCGGCTGGCGTCCGTGGACCCGGAGGTCATGAACTTGACTAACGACGCCCCGTTCTCCGTCGACGCCTGGGCCGCGGATGCACGCAGCCACGACGCCATCGTGGCTTTCGTCCGAGCGGCCGCATCGGCCCGAAGCGGCGACCCCGCCAAGGTCGGAGCGGCACTTCGCACCATGGCGTTCGGCCCTGCTGACGGCCTTGCGGGTCCGGCCCTGGACTTCTCCCGCCCCACTGCGCTCACGGCGGAAGCCATCCCGGTCTACGCGTCCCAGCAGGATCTGGGGCTCCGCCCGCAGAATGAGGATGCTCCTCGGCTCGTCTGGGTGCCGACGCCGGCGAATCCCTAACCACGCTGCCCCCGCCCACTACGGGCGAACGGGTCACCATCTCACCACAGAAGGAGCGCCGCGGTGCGTGTGCTGATCGACCTGGACGAACGCCGTTTTGAGTGCGAAGTGGCTCAGGCCGCGCCGGCTACCACACTGGCGGACTTCGTGGCGGCCGCGGGCGGC
The DNA here is from genome assembly GCF_013359735.1 of Arthrobacter sp. C9C5. Taxonomy (GTDB): domain Bacteria; phylum Actinomycetota; class Actinomycetes; order Actinomycetales; family Micrococcaceae; genus Arthrobacter. Next base: position 7,195 of record NZ_JABFMX010000006.1, on the reverse strand, counting down.
CCGCGGCTGGCCCCTGAGGAGACAGTGTTCCTCAACGAGGCCGAGGTGCGTGGATCGACGCCTTTCTCCGAGCTGATCATCTTGGAAGGCAGCCGGGTCTCGCGGGCGCCCTGGCAGACCCCGGAGAGGGTGCGCGGCTGGAGCCTGACGTTCGCCGGCGGCGAGCAAGCCGGCGCCGTGGTCGACATGCCGCAAGGCCGTGAGATGCTCATCGGCCGATCGCCGCACGCCGATTTGAGCCTTCCCACCGAGAGCGCGTCCTGGGACCACTGCCGCCTGCGCCGCGAGGAAGACGGGGTGCGGGTAATTGATAGCGGCTCCACCAACGGCACCCTCGTCAACGGCCAGCAAGTTGGCGAGGACGGGGTTGTGGTCACCGAAACCGCCACGATCACGGCCGGCGGCACGGTGCTTCTTTTGCGCCGGTCCCTGGAGGAGACGCCGGCTCCGGCGCCCGGCAGCTTGCACAACCTCACACCGGCGGGGACCGCACCCTTCAACCGGCCACCCCGCCCCGGACGGGCCCCGGCGGGCGAGCCTCTCGTTCCGCCGAGCCGGAAGGAAGTCCCGCCGGCCAGCAAGTTCAGCTACATTTCGGTGGTGGCGCCCCTGGTGATGGCGGCGGCGATGGTCCTGATCCTGCGGGACCTGCGCTTCGCGATGTTCGCCCTGCTGAGCCCCGTTATGGCCGTCGGCATGTGGTTCGAGCAAAAGCGCCGACATGCCCGCGGGCTCAAAGAAGAAGACGAACGCTTCGCCGGCGCACTCGAGGAGTTCGAACAGCAGGTCCGTGCCGCTGCCGCGGCGGAGACCGCCCGTCGGCATCGCATGATCCCGGATCCGGCGACGGTTGCACGACGCCCGGCTTTGCCTGCCACATCCTTGTGGCAGCGCCGCGCGGACGCGGATGACTTTCTGGCCCTGCACGCCGGCACAGGTGATGTCCCCTGGCAGCCTGAGGTGGACCGAGCGGCCGGCGCCCGACTGGACGAGAAGGTAAAGGACTCGCTTGCCGCAGCGCGGCTGCAGGCTGCCCCTGTGCTTGTGGACCTGACCGACGCCGGGGTGGTGGGCATTGTGGGCCCGAGGGAGGGGGCTCTGGCGCTTGCGCGATCCCTCCTGACCCAGGCCGCAGTGCACGTGGGTCCCGCGGATCTGACCGTCGGGGTATTCTGCGACGCAGGGCGCGCCGACGAGTGGGAGTGGGCCTCGTGGCTGCCGCACACCCGCCAGGCCGGCAGCAGTACCGGCGAGCGCTGGATGTCGGCGCACCGTGAGACCAGCGTTGCCATATTGCGTGCGCTCAAAGACGACGTGCAGGAGCTCCCCACACCCGCGCTGCTGGTTGTGCTGGATTCCGAGGTGCTCACGGAGGGCCGGGACGCACCGGCCCGCGCGCTGCTCGGGACGGGCCGCTCGACGCCCGGGGTCCACACCAGTGCGCAGCAGCGCCCGTCCCGGGTGGCCGGCATCGTCATTGCAACCTCCGAGGAGCAGTTGCCGGCAGCCTGTACGTCGATCATCACGGTGGGTACGGACGCTGCAGCCACGGTCTACCAGCCCGAGGACCTGACCCGCGTTGAGGACGTCATTCTGGCCGGCCTGGACCAGGAGGCGGCCCTGCGCTGCGCCATGCGGGTTGCACATTTCGAGGATCCGGAGCTGAGCGTTCCCGGCGCCTCGCTGCCCTCGCTGGTGCGGCTGCCCGGACTCCTTGGCTTCGACCTCCCCGATCCGGCCACAATCCGTCGCCTGTGGCAGTCCCCCACCGGCGTGTCCACGCCGATCGGCACCGGCGAGGCCGGCACCCTGACCTTGGACCTGGTCAAGGATGGACCGCACGGCCTGGTCGGCGGCACCACCGGTTCCGGCAAGTCCGAATTCCTCCGCTCGCTCGTGGCCGGCCTCGCGGCACGCAACGATCCGACCCGGTTGAACTTCATCCTCGTCGACTTCAAGGGCGGCGCCGCCTTCAAGGCCTGCGAACGCCTGCCGCACACGATCGGCACTATTTCCAACCTGGACGAACAGCTCGCGGACCGGGCCCTCCGTGCGCTGGAGGCGGAGATGGAGCGGCGCCAGCGGATCTTCGCCGCAGCCGGCGAGGGCATCGACAACCTGGACGCCTACCTGGCGACGAACCCGGCTGAGCCCATGCCGAGGCTGCTGCTGGTGATCGACGAGTTTGCCATGCTGGCCAAGGACTTTCCGGACGTGCTCAAGGCACTCGTGAGCGTAGGCGCCGTCGGCCGGACCTTGGGGGTGCACATGATCCTGGCAACACAGCGCCCGGCGGGAGTCGTCAGTGACGACATCCTCGCGAATACGAACCTCCGGGTGGCCTTGCGCGTGCAAAGCCGCGACGATTCCACCAATGTCATCGGTGTACCCGCCGCGTCGGCGATTGGCCGGGCCCAGATGGGCCGCGCCTTCGTGAAACTGGGCCAGGACGAGATCACTCCGGTGCAGACTGCCCTCGTGACCGGGCAGGCGCAGCTCGGCGGCGGGCCAGCCGTGGACGTGCGGGAGATACGCCAGTTCGGCGTCCCGGCGCCCGCCCCTAGGCCGCGTGCTGCGGCAGCGGACGGGAACGACCTGGACCTGCTCATCGATGCGATTGTCGTGGCCAATGCCGAGGCAGGCTACGCCCCGCCACGGCAGGTCTGGCCCGAGGCCTTGGGCGAACGGGTAGAGCTGGACGGGTTCCTGGCGCCAACGGACGCCGCCCACCGCGAAGCACCGGCCGATTCACCCCTGCAACGTGAACTCCCTGCTTTGCCGAAGGCGGGTGCCGTCCAAGGCTCCTCGGTTCTGGTGGCCGTCGTGGACGAACCGGAACTGCAGCGCCAGTCCGCGGCTGGGTGGGACCTATCCGTCGGGAACCTGATGCTCATGGGCGTGGCCGGCTCCGGCACAAGCACGGCGCTTGCATCGATCGCACTGACCCTCGCGAAGGACATCGATCCGTCCGAGCTGGACCTGATGATCCTCGACATGGGCTCCCGCGAATTGGAACCGCTGGCTGCGCTGCCGCACACGGCGGCTTATGTGGGAACCGGCGCCGGCGCCAAGGAACAGCAGGCCCGCTTCCTGCGGCACCTGAGTACCGAGTTGGAGAGCCGCCGCGCGAATCCGGGCCGGCACCGCCGCGCCGTGCTGCTGGTGGACGGGCTGGCCTCGCTGCGCGATGAGTTCCAGGACTTTGAGGGCCAGCAGCTGCTGGCGCTGTTGTTCCGCGCCTATGCGGACGGTCCGGCGTTGGGGCTGTCCTTCGCGGTCACCACCACACGCGCCAAGGCGGTGCCCTCGGCCATGAACGAGGTGACGCTGCAGAGGTGGCTCTTCCGGCTGGCGGACGCCTACGACTACTCCTCGCTGGGTGTCCGCGGCAAGGAAATCCCCGCTCCGCTTCCCGGCCGCTGCGTGGATCCGCGCACCTCGCTGCAGATGCACGTGGCGACTCCGGGCATCGGCGTCGAGGCCGCAGTGGAACTCGTACGGCACCGCTGGGCCGATGCGCCGGCTAAGTCGCAGGCCATCCGGCGTCTGCCCGCCAGCGTCACGTTGCCGGAGCTGGGCGTGGAACCCCGCCTGGATGCCGAGCCGTGGCACGTCCCGGTGGGGATGCAGGAGGCGGACCTCTCCCCGGCGTTCCTCGAGATCTACGAGGGTGAGCATGCTTTGGTCGCCGGGCCCGCCCGTTCGGGTAAGTCCACCCTCCTGCTCGCCATTGCGGCAGCCGTCCGCGGCGCCGCCACAGCTCGTGGCCCGGCGCAGGTGTGGGCCATCTGTGACCGCCGCTCGCCGCTGGCTTCTTCGGACTTCGACCGGGTCGCTGTGGGCGCTGACGAGGTACCCGCGCTGGTGGCCTCGCTCCGGCTGGAGCGGGGCGCGGTATTCCTGCTGATTGACGACGCCGAGCGCTTCGAGGACGCTGATCAATCCATCGCGGGCATTGTGTCATCCGGGCAGCCAGGCCTGTGCGTCATCGCCGCCGGACGGGCAGCAGACCTGCGCGGGCTCTACAGCCACTGGACCAAGACGGTCCGCAAGTCCCGGCTGGGCGTCCTTCTGCAGCCGGACGTGAATTACGACGGCGAACTGCTGGGTGCGACGCTCCCGCGGCGGTCCCCCGTTGCCATGACCGCCGGGCGCGGCTATCTGGGGGTGGGCGGCCAGATGTCCCTGATCCAGTCCATCAGCACCGGGGATTGACCCGGCGGGCGGCAGCCCGTGAACATGAACCAGCCGCCCGGAGCGGGAACCAGATCGACAGCGTTGGAGAATACGGAATGCAATTCGCACAGACGGGTCAGGCGCTGGGAGCGTCCTACCGATTCGGCGATCGGGTGGGCTCGGGTGCCGTCGGCGAAGTCTGGACGGTCACTTCGGCTGACGGCGCGACCTTTGCCGCCAAGGTCCTGCGTCCCGAGCACGCCGACGATCCCTCGCTCGTGGAACGCTTCGTCCGGGAGCGGTCCGTGCTCCTCGGGCTGCAGGACTCTCACATCGTCACGGTCCGGGACATGGTGGTGGAAGGCTCCCGCTTGGCCATCGTGATGGACTATGTAGCCGGCGGCTCGCTCCGGGACGTGGTGCAGGCGACCGGCCCCCTGCGCCCGGCGGACGCGCTCACGGTGGCGGCCGAGGTTTACGATGCGCTGGCCTTGGCACACTCCCGCGGCGTCACCCACCGGGATATCAAGCCGGACAACGTGCTCCTCGCCCGCCCCTGGGCCGAGTGGGGTCCGGGAGACGTGCGGGTCTCGGACTTCGGCATAGCCGACGTGGTGGGCGAGAGGATCCGACAGACCACAGGCTTGATCGGCACACCGCAGTACATGCCGCCCGAACTTATCAGCCAAGGCCGCTCAGGCCCGCCAGGCGATGTGTACTCCACCGGCGTGCTGCTCTACGAACTCCTCGCCGGGCGGACCCCCTTCGCTGGACCCGGGACAGACTTCAGCGTCGCCTACCGCCATGTGTCGTCTCGCCCGCCTCGGATTCCGGTGGCAGACCCGCTCTGGCAGATACTGGACGCATTACTCTCGAAGGAACCCGACCAACGCCCGACGGCGCGCGAGGCCGCCGCTACCCTTCGGCGACTCCTCCCCTCAGTAGACGGTGCAGAAGCCATGGCCCGCTCCGAGGCGCCGGAGGACTTCACCGACGTCGAACGCCCCGCCACTGTTGTCCGCGGCGCCTTCTCGGATTCGGAGCTCGAGGCCTTCGCCGCGGCACCGGCAGCGGACGCCGGCCAGGACGCCCCGGAGCTGGGCGAGGCGGGCAGCGCAACGATCGTCCGTTCCATTCCGCGCCGCGAAGTCCCAACGACACCGGACGTCAGGTCTGAAGACGGCACGGACACCGTTCCGTTCTGGCGGACCCGGAAGGCAATGATTCTTGCCGGTTCCGCAGCGCTCCTGCTGGTGGCCATGGTGGGAGGCTTCGCGGTGCTTGCCCCCGCGGACCAGCCACAGGCCAACGGCGGCGCCGGCGCCCAGCTGAGCACGCAACTTCAGGGCACAGCCCTGCCGACCGGCCTGACAATCTCGCGGGCCGCAAGCTACGAGCCGTCTTCCGGTCAGGTCCGCCTGACCATTACCTACTCCGCGCAGAAGGCGCCACTGTCGGGTGAGTTCCTTGAGATAGTCCCGGGTCTGGTCGCCGGCGAAGCGTGCCCGGCGGTCACTTGGAGCGGTGCCTCGGTGAGCCGGAACCAGGCCTCGCTGACCGGTCTCGACGTCGAGTGCGGCTGGCGGCTTTCCGGGTTGAAGATCCCGGCGGGAGGACGAGCCGAGGTGACCGCCACAGTGCCTGTCTCGCCCGGGGACCAGAAGTCGTTCGACGCATGGCTGCGTGCCGGTTCGGAGGCGACAACGGCCGCGACTCAGGACCCGGCCGTCAAGGGCACCTCCTATCCGGTCCAGCGCCTGACGGGGGTCGAAGTGCACACTCCTACGCGGGTCGTCACGCCGAGCCCGCTCCGGATCACGTTGGTGCCGGTGTGGGCCAGCGGCGCCGATGAGCTGAACCCGCTGTACGTCAGCCCCGCTTCGGGGAAACCGTCGCAGATGCTGGATTCCGTGTCCGACGGCGAAAAGGGTCTGAGATTCTCCGACGGCTGCGGCGGGGCCCTGGCAGTCGACAGCTCCGGGCTCACCGTAACGGCCCTTCAAATCACACCTCAGTGCACGGTGCGCGCCAGTGTCGGGAATTTCACCGAGCTTCAGTCCCCGAGCTTCGCAATCACGTCCCGCGAGAACTCGTAGGCTCTTTAGCCGGACGGGTCGGGTCGCGTTCACCGGCCGACAGCCGACTTACTCCCTGGGCGCGCCCGGACATAAGCCAGGGCCGACGACTACGCTGGCCCACCCATGAACCGCACAAAGCGATCGAGCACGTCCGGCCAACCGGCCGCATACTCGGCGCGGGTGGTTGCCGGCTCCTTAGCCCCTTCCCATCCCCCGTGGACGACGCGGACCTCAGTGCCATCCTCCACCGCACGGAAAGCAACCCTCAGTTCAGTGGACCACAGGGCTTGGGATCCCGGGTGCCAACTTGCGTGGAAGGACAGTGGTGGCTGCCAGTCATCGATGGACCCCCAGATGGCGGTCCGGCCGTCGTCTGCGGTCTCAAGAATGAGGTTCTCTTCGAACTCCACGTAGGAGCCCTGCCCGTAGACACTGTGACCCTCGAGCGGCCACCAGAGGTGCGTGTGCTCGGTAAAGCCCATAAAGGCCCTCGCGACGGCGCCCGGGACGACGACAGTACACACCACCGGTTCCAGGGCGTCCTCCCCGCCGGGCTCCGGGGCGGCTGCGGGGTGACTGAAGAGATTGTCCATGGTCATCAACTCTACAAGGGGCCGCACGCCAGGTATTCCCGCCCCTACCTGATGCTCCCTCACCTCTGACCGATTCCGACGGCCCTAATGCGGTGCGCGTGTGGCGCGGGTTGCGCGGGAGGATTCCCGCTATAGGCGCAGGTTGCGCGGGAGCGTTGGTGACGTCCCTGCCGGTGCTGCGGGAGGATCGGCGGTGCGCGGGCCGCTGCTGAGGGAGGGTACGTGGCGGGTGGTTTGGGGGTTAAAGGGGGAGAGCCTCCAACCTGGTGGTTGGAGGCTCTCGACCTAATGTATGTCCGGCGGTGACCTACTCTCCCACACCCTCCCGGGTGCAGTACCATCGGCGCT
>NZ_JABFMX010000005.1 GCF_013359735.1 Arthrobacter sp. C9C5 | reverse complement strand
GATCGCGCGGTAGTGGCCGCGGCACGCACCGCCGCGTACCGGCGCGACCCGCGCTCCGTCACCCAGCGCGCCGCCCACGCCGAAACCGAACGCCACGTCAGCCTCCGCCCGGCTCCGGACACCATGTGCTATCTGACCGCGATATTGCCGGTCAGCCAGGGCGTCGCCGTGCACGCGGCCCTCACCCGGCACGCCGACGCCGCCCGCGCCGGCGGGGACACCCGGAGCCGGGACCAACTGAAGGCCGACACCCTGGTCGAACGCATCACCGGGAAAGCCGGCGGGATCAGCGGCATCGAAATCCAGCTGATCATGACCGACCGCACCCTCTTCCAGGCCGACAGCGAGCCTGCCCGCCTCCCCGGCTACGGCACCGTCCCCGCCGGGTGGACCAGAAGTTTGCTCAAAGACTTCGGTGGCGCAGCCCCTGACACCAGCGCCGACGGCGGGAGCGGCGACAGCACTTCCGGGCCCAAGGCCGGCAGCACGGATGCCAGTTCGGCGGACGAACGCGCATTCACGACCTGGCTCCGCCGGCTCTACACTGCTCCCGGCTCCGGCGAACTCGTGGCCATGGACTCCCGCGCCAGGCTCTTCCCCGCAGGGCTCCGCCGGTTCATCCAGGCCCGGGACGACACCTGCAGGACCCCCTACTGCGACGCCCCGATCCGCCACTTGGACCACATCGTCCCCTGGCACGACGGTGGAACCACCAGCCTCAGCAACGGCGCCGGACTCTGCGAAGCCTGCAACCACACCAAAGAAAGCCCCGGCTGGAGCGCCCAGCCCCGCCCCGGCCCCCGCCACACCCTCCAATTGACTACGCCGACCGGCCACAGCTACGACTCCACCGCACCGCCGCTGCCCGGAACCAGCGTCACCGCGCGGAGACAACCGCGCTCCGAAGACGACAAGATCACCGCGGACCCGCCAAAGCCGCCCCTCCAGAGCAGAGAGCTCCGGCACCGCGCCAAACTCCGGCACCGGGCCAAACTGGGGCACCGGGCGAATGTAATGGTGGGCGCCTGCCCGGCTGCGCAGTCAGCCGCCTAGCTGAATCAGCCGCCCTGCGCGGGGCTGGTTGCCTGGTCTGCCTGGGACGCGTCGCCCTCAGGAGCAGCGCCGGTCACGACGTCGTTTGATGGATTGTTGGACCATTCCGAGAACGAACCCGGGTACAGGGCCGCGGTGAAGCCCGCGATCTCTAGCGCCGCGATCTCGTGGGCCGCGGTCACCCCTGAGCCGCAGTACACGGCGGTCGGCAGCCCCGCCTGCACGCCAAGGCCGGTGAAGCGTTCGCGAAGCGTGGCTGCCGGGAGGAATCGGCCGTCCGCCGCCAGGTTCCCGGTGGTGGGTGCACTCACGGCGCCGGGAATGTGTCCGGCGCGGGGGTCCACGGGTTCTATCTCGCCGCGGTACCGCTCCCCGGCACGGGCATCCAGCAAGAGGCCCCTGCCGGACCATGCGGCTGCCTCAGCCGCGCCGATCACCGGCATGGCACCGTCGGAGAGCACGACGTCGCCCGCCTCCACGCGGGGTTCGCCGCTTTCGACGTCGAGTCCCTCCGCGCGCCAGGCGGCCAGGCCGCCGTCGAGCAAGCAGACCGTGGGGAAGCCTGCGTTGCGCAGCATCCACCAGAGTCTGGCCGCAGCAAGATTGCCGGTGTCGTCGTAGGCCACCACCACGTCGCCGTCCCGGACACCCCAACCGCGCGCGGACTGCTGGAACTGCTCCAGCGGCGGCAAGGGATGGCGTCCCCGGCTGGGATCGGCCGGGCCGGCGAGCTCGGTTGCGAGGTCCACAAACACCGCGCCGGGCAGGTGCGCCTCCAGGTAATGCGCCCGGCCGTGCGGGTCGCCCAGCGCCCACCGGACGTCCAGCAGCACGGTCCGCGCGCCGGAGTCCATCCGCTCCTTGAGTTGGGCCACAGTCATCAGGGTCTCCATCCGCCCACTCTAACGCTGGACCGGCACCGCCGCGGGTAGGCTGGTGCGGTGACAAGAGTGCGCCAGCAGGACCGGATTTGGGCTGACGAAGCCATCCGCCGGATCAATGCCGAGAACAACAGATCAGCCGACACCCACCTTTATTCGGTGCCCCTGCCGGAGCACTGGGGTGTCCAGCTGTATCTCAAAGACGAATCCACCCACCGCACCGGAAGCCTCAAGCACCGGCTGGCCCGTTCGCTGTTCCTGTTCGGGCTGGTCAATGGCTGGATCCGCGAAGGGACCACCATCGTGGAAGCCTCCAGCGGCAGCACGGCCGTCTCAGAGGCCTATTTTGCGCAATTGCTGGGGCTGCCGTTCATTGCCGTAATGACCCGGACCACTAGCCGCGAGAAGATCGCTCTGATCGAACAGTTTGGCGGCTCGTGCCACTTGGTGGACCACGCCTCCGAGGTCTACGCGGCGGCCGAGGACCTGGCCCGCAGCACCGGCGGCCATTACATGGACCAGTTCACCTACGCCGAGCGCGCCACCGACTGGCGGGGCAACAACAACATCGCCGAGTCAATCTTTGGCCAGCTGGCGCTCGAGGAGCACCCGGTCCCCCGCTGGATCGTCGTGGGCGCCGGCACCGGCGGGACAAGCGCCACGATCGGCCGCTACCTGCGCTACCAGCGGCATGACACCGGACTCGCCGTCGTCGACCCGGAGAATTCGGCGTTCTTCCCCGGCTGGGTGGCCAGCCGCGACGGCGGCGCTACGGCTGGTGCGACCGGCTTGCCGTCCCGGATCGAGGGCATCGGCCGGCCCCGGCTGGAGCCGAGCTTCGTGCCGGCCGTGATCGACCACATGATCCAGGTGCCGGATGCCGCCTCGGTGGCGGCCATGCGGCACCTGCGCGATTACGCCGGGCTGCACGCCGGCCCGTCCACCGGCACGAACCTCTGGGGCGTCTGGCAGCTGATCGCCGAGATGGTCGCCGAGGGGCGCCGCGGCAGCGTGGTGTCATTGATGTGCGACGCCGGCGACCGCTACTCCGGCAACTACTACAGCTCGGAGTGGCTGCAGTCCCAGGGCCTGGATCCGGCACCACACGAGGCCACGCTCCGCGAGTTCTTTGCCAGCGGGGCCTGGCCTGTGTGACCAGTAGCGGAAACTAGACCTCCACCGATTCGCCGCTGGAAAGGTGCCGGTATTCGGTGCCGTACCTGGCGCCGATCCGCGTGACATGCCCCTCCACCAGGCCGCGTCCCGTGTCGTTCAGCAGGGCGTCGTGGATCGGGAACGCCCGCGGCGCACGCACGCCGATCACGAAGTCCACCACTTCACCCACTTTGTTCCACGGGGCGTGGATCGGCACCAGCAGGGTCTGCACGTCGATGCCGTCCGGGATCGCAAAGGAATCCCCCGGGTGGTAGACGTTGGAGTCCACCAGATAGCCGACGTTGGCGACCACCGGGATCTGCGGATGGATGAGGGCGTGCTGGCCGCCGAAGCTCCGGATGGCAAAACCGGCCGCGTCGAAGCTGCTGCCCGCTGCCACCGTGTTGATCCGTTCCGCCGCCCCGGGCGCCTTGCCTCGCAACTGGGACGCCACGCCGTCGGGAGCAAAGAGCTGCAGCTCCTTGTTCGCCAGCAGGGCATCGGTGACTGCGTCGACGTCGACGTGATCCGCGTGCTCATGGGTGATCAGGACGGCGTCCGCACCGGCGAGGGCCTGCTCAGCCTCGGAGAAGGTACCCGGGTCCAGCACCAGCACGCGGCCTTCCTTTTCGAGACGGACGCAGGCGTGGGTGAATTTCGTCAGCTTCATCCGGCCAGCCTATGGTGCCCTGCGAAGCGGTGTCCACGTGGCCCGGCTGGTAATCTGGGAACCTGCCACTACCCGCAGCATGACCCCCAGCGAAGCGAGTTCCCCCCATGTCCCACGGCGCCACCACCGGCGGCAGCCAGGCGCCGGCCGAGGCCGCCGTCGCCGGCCCGAAGGATCAGCCAGCTGGCAAGGAACCGGGTAAGGAACAACGCGTCACGAAGCAGCGGCTGGCCGTCAGCGCCGCCCTGGACGAGCTGGCCGACTTCGTCAGCACCCAGGAACTGCACCGCATCCTGCAGGAGCGGGGCACCTCGGTTTCGCTCGCCACCTCCTACCGGATCCTGCAGTCCCTCGCCGACGACGGCCTGGTGGACGTGCTGCGGAACGCCGACGGCGAGGTGGTCTACCGACGTTGCGCCGTCACCGGGCACCACCACCACCTGCTGTGCCGCAATTGCGGCAAGGCCGTCGAGGTCGAAGCACCCGCCGTCGAGGCCTGGGCCGCGCGGATCGCGAGCGAGCACGGCTTCACCGCCGTCGAACACACCGTGGAAATCTTCGGGCTGTGCCCCGACTGCGCGGCCCTGCAGGCCGGACGCTAGAGAACCCCGGCTGGTCCTGTCGGTCCTATAAGACCGGTTACGAGCACATCTAGGAGACCGGCCCTTAGGATCAGGTCCATGAACGAGCTGGATAGCGAGCGGGCCCGGATCCTGTCGGAGTTGGCGGAACGGGTGTGGGCGGAGTACCGGCTGAAAACGGAGGACGAGGACCGGACAGCGGCCGAGCGGTCGGCCGAGCGGTCGGCCGCTGTCTCCGAGGAAACACTCTTGGCCCGCGGATTGACCAAGGAACACCGCCGCGAAGCCGCCCTGTTTTCAGCGTGGCTACGGGAGACGGAGCGCAGCCATCGAAGGGCCCAGATAGCGGACGGGCTCAAGTGTTTCGGCACGTTCACAACGGAAACCCTTACTGCCTTCGACCGGGACCTGCGGTCCGACGGACCATTTGCCGTGGCGATGGAGATCAGCCTGCACGACGGCACCCCGCACCCAAGCCGCTGGCATAGGCATGGGAAGACCGAAAGCCTTGTGCGCAGCATCCAATCCAAGTTCTCGGGTGAGCGCTTTATCCGGGACTTCCTCACGTTTCAGCCCTACAACTTCGAAATTGTCCTGGACGCCTACGCGGCACTCGGACTCACCGCGCCCGTCGGCCTCACGGATTTTGCCGCGCAGGAGTATTCCCTGCACGCGGTCGAGGAAGTCCTGCTCATCGGAGAGGCTCTCCGGCGGGTCCAGCGCCGCCGGCAGCGGGGTCTGGTGATCGGCACCGGGTACAGCGCAGGGGACGAGATGCATGAGCGATGCAAGCATCTCCAGCACCTCACGCCTCACTTCGCCCGCTGGATCCTCACTAAATCGCCGTCGGATGAAACACTCGTCCAGAAGCTCTTCGTAGGACGCGGACACGTCTTTGGACTCACCCTTGAAGGACTGTCAGCCGACGAATTCCTCCGGGTTCTCCACCACTACCGCGGACGCCGAAAATGCTAGTCAGCCCAGCGGCGCGGACATCCTGAGTTCCAGCAGCGGCGGGGCGAAGCGTGAAATTGCGTCCCGCACCTCAGTTCTGCTTGAACCGGACCTGGCCGAGCTCACTGGTAAGCACGAGCTCTGCGGAATCCAGCTGGTAGACCAGCGGCGCCTTGAAAAAGGCACTTGTCCAGGCCCGGTGTTCCGTATCCGGGCCGGCGCAGCCGTCGGCCGACTCCGCCATGCGGGCCGTGTCGGGAACCAGCCCGAAATTGTCCACTGAAACAGGGACGTTCAGTACGCCGCACGGCATCCGGACCACCATGGTAACCCCGTCCATCCGGTCAAAGCTCACGTGCAGCGGCGACGATGTCAGCCATTGCATGTTGTGGCCGCGGGCGTAGCCCGACGTCGAGGTGAACGTCCGGCAGGTCAGTGCGTCGGTGCCAGTACCGGAGCCAGTTCCGGCTGTGCTGGCGGGGCATGCCGCGCGCGGGCCGGCCGGCTGCGTCGGCTCCGTCGGCTGGCTTGAAGCGCCCGTAGTCGGAGCGGCCCCTTCGGACAGGATCTTGGGATCGGCGCCGGGGCCGACGGGCTTCGCTCCGACGCTTGCACCGCCGCTCGGGCCGCCCGTTGACTCCCCCATCACCAGGACCCAGCGGTCATCGCTCCACGAGATCGCGAAGCGGACGGCGGAGGCGTGTCCGTTCCGCGAGGCGGTGACGTTGGCTACCTCCGGGAAATCGTTGCTGATCCCGAGCTGCCAAGAGCCCGGAGTCCAGCCCCGGGCGGAGTCGACCAGCTGTTGGGCTTCGGGCCGGGTGTTGCTGAAGACCGGGTCGACCAGAGCTTCGACGCTTTCTACGGAGCCGGACACAGCTGCGGACATGACACTCCGGGCGAAGTCCTCCCGGCCGGACAGGTCCGGCTGCCGCGGCTCCGCAAGGCATCCGGAAGCCGCCGTCGAGAGCAGCAGCATGAGCACCACTAGGCGCAGAAACGGCCGCAGCGTTCTTCTCTGTTTATCCCCCATGCCTGCACTGTACTTCCGGCCGCTGCCCGAAGCGACCATCCGGACGAACGGCACGGCGGGGAAGGAACGGGTCCCTGGACCTATCCCTGCGCCGGCGCCGGCGGGACGATCCGGCCGTTGTAGCCGCGCCGCTCCCGGATGCCGCCGATCACCCGGCACACCACGTAGATCAGAAAGGACAGCGTGGTCACGTAGGGGCTGATCGGGAGCCGGCCGCCGAGCGCCAGCAGGATCCCGCCCACGGTTGCCGTCACCGCGAAGACCACGCTGAGGAGCACCACCAGCCGCGGCGACGAGGTCACTCGCAGGGCCGCGGCGGCCGGAGTGATCAGCAGCGCCAGCACCAGCAGCGCGCCGACGATCTGGATGGACAGGGCCACGCTCACGCCCAGCAGCAGCATGAAGCCCAGCGCCAGCCCGCGCACCGGGACACCCCGCGCCGCGGCCACCCGGGGGTCCACGCTCGCGAAGGTCAGCGGCCGCCAGATGGCGATCAGCGCCAGCATAACGACGACGGCGGCAACCGCCAGGACCTGCAGCTGCACGGTGCCGACGGACACAATCTGGCCGGTGAGCAGGCCGAACTTGTTCGCGGCCCGGCCCTCGTAGAGCGAGAGGAAGAGAATGCCCAGACCCAGGCCGAACGGCATGAGCACCCCGATGGTCGAGTTCTTGTCCCTGGCCCGGACCCCCATCAGGCCCAGCAGCAGCGCCGCCACCACCGATCCGGCGAGCGAGCCGAGCACCACGTCGGCGCCGACCAGCAGGGCGAAGGCCGCGCCGGCGAAGGAGAGTTCGGAGATGCCGTGCACCGCGAAGGCGAGGTCACGCTTCATCACGAAGGTGCCCACCAGGCCGCCGAGCAGGCCCAGCACCGCGCCGGCCCAGATGGAGTTCTGCACCAGCACCAGCAGTTCGCCGTAGTTCTCGAAGTTGAAGATCGCATGGAGCACGCTGTCCAGATCCATCTAGCCCACCTCCCCTGCGATCGAGTGGGCGTCCTCGTGGTGGTGCGTCGTCGCGTCCGGCAGGCCCACCACGATCAGCCGGCCGTTGGCGCGGATCACTTCCACATGGCTGCCGTACAGATCCGACAGGACCTCCGTGGTCATGACTTCCTCGGGCGTGCCCACCCGGAAACGGCCGCCGGCCAGGTAGAGCACGCGGTCCACGTAATCCATGATCGGGTTGATCTCGTGGGTCACAAAGATCACCGCGCTGTCCTGCTCGTGGCACTGTTTGTTGATCAGCGCGCTGACCGCCTGCTGGTGGTGCAGGTCCAGCGAGAGCAGCGGTTCATCGCACAGCAGCACCTTGGGCTCCGTGGCGAGGGCCTGGGCCACCCGCAGCCGCTGCTGCTCACCGCCGGAGAGCTTTCCGACCGGGACCTTGGCGTAGTCCTGCGCACCCACCTCGGCGAGCAGCCCGTCGATCCTGCGGTTCACGCTGGCCCCGCCGAGGCGGATCCCCCAGCGGTGACCGTCGACGCCGAGGCCCACCAGGTCCCTGGCGCGCAGCGGGGTGTCCGGGTCGAACGATTCCTGCTGCGGGACGTAGCCGATCCGCCGGCTGCCCCGGGTGATGGGCTGGCCGTCCAGGACGGCGGTCCCGGAGCTCAGTTCCTGCAGGCCGAGCAGGACCTTGAGGAGGGTGGTCTTGCCGCTGCCGTTGGGTCCCAACACGGCGAAGAATTCACCGGGGTGGATGTCCAGGTCCAGGTCCTTCCATAAGGTCCGGTTGCCGAACGTGAGGGAGGCTCCGCGCAGGCTCACTACGGGTGTCAACTGGGTTTTCCTCGATTTCTGCTTAGGCCAGGTGCCCACGCCGTTGCGATTATCTTAGGCCGGGCTAGCCCCGGACGAGGGCCTTGGCCAGGTTGTCCACGTTGCCGGTCATCCACTGCAGGTACGCCTGACCCTCCGGCAGGGTCTCACTGAAGTCCACGACGGGAACGCCGGCGGCGACGGCGGCGTCCTTGAGCGCGCGGGTCTGTGGCCCTTCCGTCTGCGGGTTGTAGGCCAGCAGACGGATCCCGCCGGACTTCACGACGTCGATGGCGGAGCGGAGCACGGCGGGTGGAACATCCGAGCCGGCTTCGATGGCGGCGCTGTATTCGGCCGGCGTCCGGTTCTGCAGGCCCGCAGCTTCCAACAGGTAGAGCGGCACGGGTTCCGTGACGGCGACGCCGCCGTGGGCCGCCGAGGCCTTGAGTCCCGACAGCCGGGTTTCCAGTCCGCCGAGCTCCTTCTTCAGCGCCGTGGCGTTGTTCCGGAAGTCCCCGGCCGAAGAAGGCTCGAGGGCGCCCAGCTTCTCCGCCAGCGCGTCCGCCAGCCGGCTCATCGCGGCGGGGCTGTACCAGACGTGTTCGTTGAACGTGACTGGGCTCCCGGAGGCCAGCCCGGAGACCTTGACGGCGTTGAGCAGGTTCTTCCCGTCCAACCCGGTATCCCCGGCCAGCTTGTCCAGGAAATCGTCGTAGCCGCCGCCGTTCTCCACCACCAGTTCGGCCTTGGAGATGGCCAGCTTGTCCTGCGTGGTGGCCTCGTAGGAGTGCGGATCCTGGCTGGTCCGGCTGATGATCGAGGTGACCCGCACCTTGTCGCCGCCGACGCTGCGGACGATGTCGCCGTACACGCTGGTCGAGGCCACCACCTCAACGACGCCGTCGCCCGCGCCGGGCCGGTCGCCGGCCGACGTCGGGCCGCAGGCCGTCAGCAGAAGGCTGCTGAGGCCGGCAAGGAGAAGAGCGGCGGCAGAACGGCGCACGGAAATACCTCGGATCTGTTATTGAGAAGCATTAGCAACACAACGAGTCTAACCCTAAATGGGAATCATTCCTATTTAGGGTCAGACTCGTGTTGCCCGTCTCCGCTAGTCCTGTCCGAGCCTGCGGTAGCCGGTTGCCTGCGTGGCGTCCCGGATCTCCCCGACCAGCTGCTCAATCACGTCTTCCAGGAACAGCACGCCCTGGGTGTGCCCGTCCGGACCAATCACACGGGCAAGGTGTGAACCGGTGCGCTGCATGACGGACATCGCCTTTTCGATCTCGTCTTCCATGGCCAGGTTGGCCAGCGAGCGGATGCGGCTTTCCGCGATCGGGTGCTGGTAGCCGGCCTCCGGGATCGACAGCACGTCCTTGATGTGGAGGTAGCCCGAGAGCATGCCCTCGTCGTCGAGCATCGGGAAGCGGGAGAAACCGGTGCGGCTGACGGCCTTCTCGAACTCCTCCGGCGTCGTGGCGGCCTTGAGCATCACGAGTTTGTCCAACGGAACCATGACCTGGGACGCAGTATGTTCGGAGAACTCCAGCGCACCCGTGATCAGTCCCGCGTCGTC
Source organism: Arthrobacter sp. C9C5 (assembly GCF_013359735.1). GTDB lineage: Bacteria > Actinomycetota > Actinomycetes > Actinomycetales > Micrococcaceae > Arthrobacter. The sequence goes on along the minus strand of NZ_JABFMX010000005.1, from coordinate 206,655 downwards.
GTCCACCAGGCCGTGCCGGGTGGACTCCTGCACGATGGACTGGACTTCCTCAAGCGTGAAGGAGGAGGTCACCTCGTCCTTCGGCTCGATCCGCATCAGCTTCAGGATGTGGTTCGCGGACCAGTTGAGGGCCACGATCGCCGGCTTGACCGCCCGGGCAATGAACATCAGCGGCGGGGCCAGCAGCAGGGCCGCCTTGTCCGCCACCGAGACGGAGATGTTCTTCGGCACCATCTCGCCGAAAGTCACGTGCAGGAAGGTGACCGCCAGCAGCGCGATGGCGAACGCCACGACGTCGGCCATCTCCATCGGGACCCCGAGCGCCTCCAGCGGAACGGCCATGAGGTGGTGGATGGCCGGCTCGGCCACCTGCAGGATCAGCAGCGAGCAGACCGTGATCCCGAGCTGGGCGCAGGCCAGCATGAGCGAGACGTTTTCCATGGCCCGCAGCGTGGTCTGGGCCCGCTTGGACCCGGACTCGGCGAGGGGCTCGATTTGGCTGCGGCGGGCGGACATGACGGCGAATTCCGCCGCGACGAAGAACGCGTTGCCCAACAGCAGTATCGCGAGCCAGAGTATTCCCAGCCAGTCGCTCATGCGGCACCGGCCTTTCCGGCAGCGTCAATGCGCCCGTTGTTGCCGCCGTGCGGCTCGTGCTCCGGCGGTGCGGGCTTGAAGCAGATGCGGTCGATCCGGCGTCCGTCCATACGGGTGACGCTCAGCTTTCCGCCGCCGACGTCGACAATATCGCCCACGGCCGCGATGCGTCCGAGCTGGCTCATAACGTAACCGCCGACCGTCTCGTAGGCCGCCTCATCCGGGACGGTGAGGCCCGGAATCTGTTCCGAGAGTTCGTCCGGGCGCAACAGGCCCGGGAAGTACCAGTCCCCCGAGGCGCTCTGCAGCAGCCCGGGGCGGACCTTGTCATGTTCGTCGGCCACTTCCCCGACAATTTCTTCCACGAGGTCTTCCAGGGTGGCGATCCCGGCGGTTCCGCCGTACTCGTCCAGCACCACGGCGAGCTGCAAATTGCCTTCGCGCAGTTCGGCGAGCAGTCCGTCCAGGTGGATGGTTTCGGGCACGCGGAGCACCTCGGTCATGATCGCTCCGGCTTCGAGGTTGGCGCGCCGGTCCACCGGAACGGCGATTGCCTTCTTGACATGCACCACGCCGCGGATGTCGTCCGAGGACTCGCCGATCACGGGAAAGCGTGAGTAACCGGTGCGCTTGGCGGCCTCCACAATGTCCGAGACCGGCTGGTGGCCGTCAATGGTCTCCACCCGGATCCGGGGCGTCATCACGTCCGCGGCCGTCCGTCCGGAGAACTTCAGGGTGCGGGAGATGAAGTTGGCGGTCCGTTCGTCCAGGGTTCCCATCGCGGCCGAGCGGCGCACCAGCGAGGCGAGCTCGGCCGGGGTGCGGGCGCCCGAGATTTCCTCCTTGGCCTCGAGGCCGAAGACATTCAGGACCTTGTTGGAGAAGCCGTTGAGCACGACGATGGCCGGCTTGAAGATCGCGGTGAAGACCAGCTGCGGCCGGGCGAGGGCCTTGCCGACCGGGAACGAGAGTGCGATCGCCATGTTCTTCGGGACCAGTTCGCCGATCAGCATCGACAGCAGGGTCGCCAGAGCCATCGCGAGGACCAGCGAAACCGACGTCGCCGCGGCCTCCGGGAGTCCGAGGGCGCCCAGCGGGCCCTCGAGCAGCTTGCCCACCGAGGGTTCCATCACGTAGCCGGTGAGCAGCGTGGTCAGGGTGATGCCGAGCTGGCAGCTGGAGAGCTGCGTGGACAGGGATTTCAGGCACTTCAGCAGCGGGGCGGCGGCGGCGTCGCCGTTGTCCACGGCGCGCTGCACGGTGGCCTGGTCGAGAGCGACCAGTGAGAATTCAACGGCGACGAAGAAGCCGGTGCCGAGGATGAGGAGCAGTCCAGCTCCGAGCAGTAGCCACTCCATTTAGCGGCCCGCTTCGGAGTGCCGGAGAGCCGGCCAGGGTAGACGTCCCGGCGGAGGATGGTCAGCCGCGGCCGACCCTGTTTCCTGGAACGCGCTGCGTCCGGACAGCGTCCGCTTTCGTGCAGCGGAAGAGTGATGGGCGCGTGAACGGGGTTTGCCGGCTCTGCGGGTGGACTGGGCGGGAACGGATTCCGTTCCGCGCTGACAGCCCCCAGGCCGGCACCTAGATTTACTGTCCATAAGAATTTCAGTCTACAGGAGCGGCTGCCGCCGGCCGCCGTCGTGACGCCCGACGGCGGCCGTTGCCGCGGCGGCTCCGGTCACCAGCTTTGCGGCACCGGGCGGCCTTCCTCATATCCCGCCGCCGACTGGATGCCGGCCACGGCCCGCTCCCGGAACGCCGCGAGATCGGCGGCCCCGGCGTAGCTCATCGAACTGCGCAGCCCCGCGGTGATCATGTCGAGCAGGTCCTCCACGCCCGGGCGGGCGGAGTCCAGGTACATCCGTGAGGTGGAAATGCCTTCCTCGAACAAGGCTTTACGGTCCTTTTCAAAGGCGCCCTCGCGCTGGTTGCGGTTCTGCACCGCCCGCGCCGAGGCCATCCCGAAGCTCTCCTTGAACTGGCGGCCGTTGGCGTCCAGTTGCAGATCCCCCGGGCTCTCGTGCGTCCCGGCGAACCAGGAGCCGATCATGACCTGGCTCGCGCCGGCCGCGAGGGCCAGCGCCACGTCGCGGGGGTAACGGACCCCGCCGTCGGCCCAGACCCTGCCGCCGGCATCGCGCGCAGCGGCCGAGCACTCCAGCACGGCGGAGAACTGCGGACGGCCGACCGCCGTCATCATCCGGGTGGTGCACATGGCGCCCGGCCCTACGCCGACCTTGACGATGTCCGCACCGGCCTGGATCAGCTCGCGGGTGGCGTCCGCGGTGACCACGTTGCCGGCCACGACCGGCACTCCGGGGTCCAGGCTCCGGACCGCCGCCAGGGCGTCGAACATCTTCTGCTGGTGGCCGTGGGCGGTGTCCAGCACCAGCACGTTAACTCCGGCGGCGAGCAATTCGGACGCCCGGCCGGCGACGTCGCCGTTGATGCCGACGGCGGCGGCCACCTTGAGCGCACCGCCGTCGTCGAGGGAGGGCCGGTACAAGGTGGAGCGCAGAGCGCCCTTGCGGGTCAGGACGCCGGCCAGCACACCGTCCTGCTGGACGGGCGCGAAGTCGGTACCGGCGGCGTCCATGGCGTCGAAGGCGCGGCGCAGGGACAGCGCCATGGCGCCGGAATCAGTTGCGCCGTCGGCGTCGAACTCCGCGGCGTCCAGCACGAGCGGCTGGTGGCGCATCACGGAGGCAAGGGAAGCGAAACGGTCCTGGCCCTCGAAGTCGGCGGCCCGGACGACGCCGGCGACGGCGCCGTCGTCGTCCACGACCACCACCGCGCCGTGCGGACGCTTGCCCATCAGGTGCAGGGCATCGATCACGGTGTTCGAGGCGCGCAGGCTGACCGGCGTCTCAAAGACCGCGTGCCGGGCCTTGACCCAGGCCGTGACGCTCCGAAGCACGTCCAGCGGCACGTCCTGCGGCAGGACCGCCAGGCCACCGCGGCGTGCCATCGTCTCGGCCATCCGCTTCCCGGTCACGGCGGTCATGTTCGCGACCACCAGCGGGATGGTGGAACCGGTCCCGTCGTCCGCCGAGAGGTCCACGTCCAGCCGCGAGGTGACGTCGGAGCGGGACGGCACCAGGAAGATGTCCGAATAGGTTAGGTCGGTGGTCGGCTCACTCAAAAAACGCACGGCTGCTCCTTCGTAGAGGGTCTCGGTTGTGATTCTAGAGGCACTCGGGCGGCGGGGCGGTTCCGGCCCGGGGGCGGTCCCCCGGGCCGGATCGGACGGCGTTGCGGCTCGTGGATGATTTGAGTCACCCTTATTGGCGGTTTGGCCGGAATCGTCACTAGACTGGCAAAGGTCTGGGTTCACTGGACGCGGAGAACTGGTTCGATTGACGTGCTGCGGCACCGTGGAAACCAGCGGGAATCAAACTCATGGAAGAGGCGTATTTCAAGTGCCAGAGCAGCCTAGCCACCGTCTACCCGAGGAATTTGGCGGAAACGAGTGGCTCGTTGACGAACTGTACGAGCGGTACCAGCAGGACAAGAACACGGTAGACGCCAAGTGGTGGCCGCTCTTCGAGTCCTTCGATGCCAGCGACGGTTCCTCGACCAACGGCGCCTCGGCAACGGCCGCCGCGCACCCTTCCACCCGTGAGCTTCCGGTCGTAGCGCCGCCCGCTGCTGCGTCTGCTCCCGCAGCCCCGGCGCCGGCAGCCCCTGCTGCCCCGGCCGCCACCCCGGCTCCCGCCGCTGCGCCCGCTCCCGCCGCAGCCCAGAAGGCACCGGCCACCGTCGCCCGCGACGGTTCGAAGACCGCCGAGCCCGGCGCCGGCACCCCCATCCCGGCCCAGCTGCCCAAGAACGTCAAGGCCCCCACCGCGCCAGAAGAAGACGTCGTCTCCGTGCTGCGCGGCCCGGCGAAAGCCATTGCCGCCAACATGGTCACCAGCCTGGAGGTCCCCACCGCGACGAGCGTCCGGGCCATCCCCGCCAAGCTGCTGATCGACAACCGCGTGGTCATCAACTCCAACCTCGCCCGCGCCCGCGGCGGCAAGGTCTCCTTCACGCACCTGATCGGCTACGCCGTCATCCGGGCGCTGGCCCAGTTCCCCTCGATGAACGTCTACTACGACGTCGTCGACGGCAAGCCCGTGGCCGTGCAGCCCGCGCACGTGAACTTCGGCATCGCCATCGACATGCCCAAGCCCGACGGCACCCGGCTGCTCATGGTCCCGAACATCAAGAAGGCTGAGACCCTCAACTTCTCCGAGTTCTGGCACACCTACGAGGACCTGATCAAGCGCGCCCGCAACGGCAAACTGACCGCGGACGACCACTCGGGCACCACGGTCTCGCTGACCAACCCCGGCGGCATCGGCACCGTGCACTCGGTCCCCCGCCTCTCCAAGGGCCAGGCGGCCATCATCGGCGTCGGCGCCCTTGACTACCCGGCCGAGTTCCAGGGCGCCAGCGAGAAGATCATCGCGCAGAACGCCATCAGCAAGGTCCTCACGCTGACCTCCACCTATGACCACCGCGTCATCCAGGGTGCCGGCAGCGGCGAGTTCCTCAAGCTCGTGCACCAGCTCCTGCTCGGCGCGCAGAACTTCTACGACGAGATCTTCGAGTCCCTGCGCATCCCGTACGAGCCCGTGCGCTGGAGCCCGGACCTACAGGTGGACCCGGCGGACCAGATCAACAAGGTCGCCCGGATCCAGCAGCTCATCCACTCCTACCGCGTCCGCGGCCACCTCATGGCGGACACCGATCCGCTCGAGTACGTGCAGCGCAAGCACCCGGACCTCGACGTCCTGACCTACGGCCTGACCCTGTGGGACCTGGACCGCGAATGGCCCACCGGCGGCTTCGGCGGCAAGCCGATGCTGAAGTTCCGCGACATCCTCGGTGTGCTTCGCGATGCGTACTGCCGCACCACAGGTATCGAGTACATGCACATCCAGGATCCGGAAGAGCGCAAGTGGTTCCAGGACCAGCTGGAGCACCCCTACTCCAAGCCGAGCCGTGACGAACAGCTCCGGATCGTCTCCAAGCTCAACGCGGCGGAGGCTTTCGAGACCTTCCTGCAGACCAAGTTCGTCGGCCAGAAGCGCTTCTCGCTCGAGGGCGGCGAGTCGCTGATCCCTCTGCTGGACGCCATCATCTCCGACGCTGCCGACGACGAACTCGACGAAGTAGCCATCGGCATGGCCCACCGCGGCCGCCTCAACGTACTCACCAACATCGCCGGCAAGACCTACGCCCAAGTCTTCCGCGAATTTGAGGGCACCCAGGATCCGCGCTCCGTGCAGGGCTCCGGCGACGTGAAGTACCACCTCGGCACCGAGGGCACCTTCACCTCGGACAACGGCAAGGAGACCAAGGTCTACCTCGCCGCCAACCCCTCGCACCTCGAGGCCGTGGACTCCGTCCTCGAAGGCATCGTCCGCGCCAAGCAGGACCGCCTGGACCAGGGCGAGGCCTTCCCCGTGCTGCCGATCATGGTTCACGGTGATGCGGCCTTTGCCGGCCAGGGCGTTGTGGCGGAAACCCTCAACCTCTCGCAGCTGCGCGGCTACCGCACCGGCGGCACCATCCACGTGGTGGTCAACAACCAGGTCGGCTTCACCACGGCGCCGTCCTCCTCGCGTTCCTCCACCTACTCCACGGACGTCGCCAAGATGATCCAGGCACCGGTGTTCCACGTGAACGGCGACGACCCGGAGGCAGTGGTCCGCATCGGCCAACTCGCCTACGAGTTCCGCCAGCGGTTCCACAAGGACGTTGTCATCGACATGGTCTGCTACCGCCGGCGCGGCCACAACGAGGGCGACGACCCCTCGATGACGCAGCCGCTGATGTACAACCTGATCGAGGCCAAGCGTTCGGTCCGCAAGCTCTACACCGAGTCGCTGATCGGCCGCGGCGACATCACCGAGGAAGAAGCCGAGCAGCTGCTCCGCGACTACCAGGAACGCCTCGAGCGCGTCTTCGCCGAGACCCACGCCGCGCAGACCTCCCCGATCCCGATCATCACCGCAGATTCCGCGGCGGTGTCCGATCTGGAACGGCCCTCCGCCCAGCAGTCCGACTCGGGCATCAGCGCCCCGGAATCCACCGCGATCTCCACCGAGACGCTGGCCCGGATCGGCAAGGCGCACGTCGAATTCCCCGAGGGCTTCACGGTCCACGCCAAGCTCAAGCAGCTGCTCGAGAAGCGTGAGCAGATGTCCCGCGAAGGCGGCATCGACTGGGGCTTCGGCGAACTCGCGGCCTTCGGCTCGCTCAGCATGGAGGGCGTCCCGGTCCGGCTTGCCGGCCAGGACTCGCGCCGCGGCACCTTTGTGCAGCGCCACGCCGTCTTCCACGACCGCGCCAACGGCGACGAGTGGATGCCGCTGGCCCACCTCTCCGACGACCAGGCCAAGCTGTGGATCTATGACTCGCTTTTGTCCGAATACGCGGCCATGGGCTTCGAATACGGCTACTCCGTCGAGCGCCCGGACGCGCTGGTGCTCTGGGAGGCGCAGTTCGGTGACTTCGTCAACGGCGCGCAGACCATCATCGACGAGTTCATCTCCTCGGCCGAGCAGAAGTGGGGCCAGCGCTCCTCGCTGGTGCTCATGCTGCCGCACGGCTACGAGGGCCAGGGCCCGGACCACTCCTCGGCACGGATCGAGCGTTTCCTGCAGCTCTGCGCGGAGGAGAACATGATCGTGGCCAACCCCACGACGCCGGCCTCGCACTTCCACCTGCTCCGCCGCCAGGCGTACAGCAGGCCGCGCAAGCCGCTGATCATTTTCACCCCGAAGCAGCTCCTGCGCCTCAAGGCCGCCGCGTCCTCGGTGGAAGACTTCACCACGGGCACCTTCCGCCCGGTCATCCCCGAGCACGAGCAGCTGCAGGCGGACGCCGTCGAACGCGTCCTGCTGGTCTCCGGCCGCCTGTACTACGACCTGCTGTCCACCCGGCAGAAGACCGGCGACACGACGACGGCGATCATCCGGGTCGAGCAGCTCTACCCGCTGCCCGCCGCGGAAATCGCCGCCGAGCTGGCCAAGTACCCGAACGCCGAAGTTGTCTGGGCCCAGGACGAGCCCGCCAACCAGGGACCGTGGCCGTTCATCGGCCTGAACCTGCCGGATGCGTTGGACCGGCGCGTGCGCCTCGTCTCCCGGCCGGCCTCGGCTTCGACCGCGGCAGGTTCGATGAAGCGCCACGCAGCCGAGCAGGATTCCCTGCTCAAGCAGGCATTCGCACGTAAGTAAGACCAGGCTGCCCGGCCGGAGGTGGAACACCACGACTCCGGCCGGGCAGCTTCGTTTAAGGCTTTGAACCGGCATTGGGAATGAAGAGGTAGTCGTGGAAGATCGGAAGCTGCGGATCGCAGCCGTTGGAGATGAGTTGCTGGCCGGCCTAGGCGACCCCCGGGCGCTGGGCTGGCTGGGACGGGTGCTCGCCCGCACTCCCCACGACGGACTCAGCCTCGAAAGCTACGCGCTGCCCTGCCCGCAGGAAGGCACCGAAGGCTTGGCCGAGCGCTGGCGCGAGGAAGCCGGCCGGCGGTTCGGCCCGCAGCATGAGAACCGCCTCGTCATCGGCTTGTCCGGGCGCGACATCGAGTTCGGCCTTTCCACGGCCCGCAGCCGACTCAATCTCGCCAACATCCTGGACTCCGCTTCGCAGAACAAGATCGAGGTCTTCGTCGTCGGGCCGCCGCCGACCCTGGACCCCGCCCAGAACCGCCGGCTGGGCGAGCTCAATACCGCCTTCGCCGATGTCACCACACGCCGCAAGCACCTGTACGTGGACACCTTCTCGCCACTGCTGAACCATGAACAATGGCGCCAGGACCTCGCAGCCAACGGCGGAACGCCGGGCCAGGCCGGTTACGGCCTGATGGCGTGGCTCGTGCTGCACCGGGGCTGGTTCCAGTGGCTGGGGATCGACGCGCCGGAGTAGGCCGCCCGGCGGACCTTCGGGTTGGGCCGGCGCCTGCCGCTGCCAATCCTGTCGCGATATATCTTGACCGCACCCGCACTGCGGGATAGCGTGTTTCCATAGTCGCGATATATCGCAAGCGGAGACGCTGGCCCGATCGCACCGCCCCGCCCCCGGAGGAACCATGGAACAGAACTCGTGGACCGTTACCGGTCCCCAGACAATCGACGTCGACGGCGTCCGCTCGCTAAAGCTCGGCATTGTCCGCGGCCGCTTCGACATCGTCACCCACGACGAGGACGTCGCCCGCATCGAGGTTTCCGAGATCGACGGCGATCCGCTGGCGGTTAGCCTCACCGACGGCCGGCTCGAGGTGCGGCACCAGCTGCACGGCCCGCAAGGCTGGTTCAAGAACCTGATGGGCACGGTCAACAACAACTCCAGCAATTCGGTGGTCATCAGCATTGCCCTGCCGGCCGGCGTCGACGTCGAGGCCGGTACCGTCAGCGGAGACGGCATGGTTTCCGGCGTCACCGGCCACACGAGGCTCAATACCGTCTCCGGCTCGGTCCTGGCCGACGGCACCGCGGGAGAACTCGCCGTGAGCACCGTCAGCGGCGAGGTGATCGCCCGCAACCACCACGGTGTCCTGACGGCCAAGAGCGTTTCCGGCGAAGTCACGGCCTCGGGCGAGTTCAGCAACATCCGCGCCAACACCGTCAGCGGAGACCTGAGCTTCGACCTGCACGGTTTCACCCAGGACTTCGGCGCCAACTCGGTCTCCGGCGATGTCACCATCCGGCTACCGCACGACGTGGGCGTGGACATCATCGCGAAGTCGGCCAGCGGTGCGGTGGTGATCGACGACCAGCGGTACGCGCAGCCCGGCGGGACGGTGCAGACCATCGCCGGACCCGACGCCAAGCTGATGCTGGTCCGGACCAACTCAGTCTCGGGAAAGACCTCGATCTTCCACGGCCAGCCGAGCCCGGATACTGAAGCAGGCCTCTGATGCCTCCGGTCTTTGCCCACGGCGCTCTGCGGCTGTACCTGCTGGCCCTGCTGGAGTCCGGCCCCAAGCACGGCTACGAGCTGATCAAGGCGCTCAGCGACCGCTTCGGGGGCACCTACTCCCCCAGCGCCGGCACCATCTATCCGCGGCTGGCCAAGCTTGAGGAAGAGGGGCTCGTCGCCACCCACACCGAGGGCCGGCGCACCAACTACAGCATCACACCGGCCGGTTTGGTGGAGCTCAACAGGCGGCGCGGGGAGCTAGCCGACGTGGAGGACGACATTTCCGCCTCCGTCCGGCGGCTGGCCGACAAGCTGCGGCAGGACATCCGGGTGAACATGCAGGGGCTGCGCGCGGACCTTGCCGCCACGGCCGAGGCGGCCCGCTCCACGGCCCGCAGTGCCGCCTCCCCCGCCGGGGCGCGCTACTCCAAGGAAAGCGACCGCAGGCTGCGGGAGGCCGAAATGCTGGTGCAGTCCTTCCGGGACGACATCCGGGTCGAGCTGCGCCGGCACGCCGGGGCCAGGCCCGTCACCCCGGTCACCCTTGAGACCGTCAAGACGGTCCTGGACCAGGCCCGGATCTCCATCCGGAACTCACTGGAGGGCTGAGTCCCCAGACGGCGGCCGCCCGGTTCGCGGCGGGTCCGCCGATGTGGGAGACTTGAGGGCAGCTCTTTTGAGTACCAAGATTAAGGAGGCCAGCTATGAGCAAGCGTGCACGTAAACGTCGTGACCGTAAGCGTGGCGGCGCGAACCACGGTAAGCGCCCCAACACCTAAGCCACGGCTTGGATTGACAGCTTTAAGTGAAAGACCCCGGGAACCTCACGGTTCCCGGGGTCTTTCGCTGTTTTTGGGTCTTTCGCTGTTTTTGGGTCTTTCGCTGTGGGTCTTTCGCTGGGCCGGCGACGCTCAGGCCTCCGCGTCGGCCTCAACCGCGCGGATCGAGTGGATCCGGTCGAGGATGGAATTCTTGAGATTCTCGGGCGCGGCCTCCGTGCAGGAGCGCTTCACCATCACGCGGATGACGCACTCGAGGTCATACTGCTCGTGGCACTCGGGGCACTCGTCGAGGTGGTTCTTGATCTCGGCGATGTCGTCGTGTGTCAGGGCCCCGTCGAGGTACTCGTAGATGCGCTGCATCCGGGTGTCATCGCAGTCGCCCAGTCCCTGGCAGTCGCTCATTTCCTGTTCTCCTGATTGTTGCTTTCGGCCGCTGCGGCGGTATCGCCCGCGGCTTTGAATCCCCGCTCGGCCGCGTAGTCGGCCAGCATGTCCCGCAGCATTCTCCGGCCGCGGTGCAGCCGGGACATGACGGTCCCGATCGGGGTGTTCATGATGTCTGAAATTTCCTTGTACGCGAAGCCCTCGACGTCGGCGAAATAGACGGCGAGCCGGAACTCCTCCGGGATCGACTGCAGGGCCCGCTTCACGTCTGAGTCCGGCAGATGGTCCAGCGCTTCAGCCTCCGCCGAGCGCAGCCCGGTCGAGGTGTGCGACTCCGCGCGGGCCAACTGCCAGTCCTCGATGGTGTCCGAGTTGGACTGCAGCGGTTCACGCTGGCGCTTCCGGTACAGGTTGATGTACGTGTTCGTCAGGATCCGGTACAGCCATGCCTTGAGGTTCGTTCCGGGCTTGTACTGGTGGAAGGCGGAGAACGCCTTCGTGTACGCCTCCTGAACGAGGTCCTCGGCGTCGGCGGGATTCCGCGCCATCCGCATGGCCGCGGAGTAGAGCTGGTCGACGTACTGCATCGCGTCGCGCTCGAAGCGGATGCGGCGCTCGTCGGTGGTCTCGGCAGACGTGTCCAGCGGCTTGCCGGTGCCGTCCGCCGCTACGGTTTCCACGGCTGTTCGTTCCGCGATTGCCACGTCCACGGCTGTCGTTTCCGCAGTACTACTGGCGGCGGCTGCCTTGGTGGGCTTGGCGTCGTCGTTTCCGGCAACCTCGTGCATGGCCGCAACGGCCGGATCCATGGTGCTCATTGCGTTCAAGTCTACTGTCACCTTCCGGCGGGTGCTCGAAGCTCCCGCCAGGGCCGCGGCCCACGGGTCCGCGGCGGCTTCATCCAGCAGTCCGGATTCCTTAACCAGAACCAAACCTCCGCCTTCCTGCACTGGCCGGACGACCGGCTGTGCCCCTAGTTATTGCGCTGGTTTTCCCGCCCCCATTTCGGCTGGAACCTGTCATGCACAACCCCGCACAACGGGCAAATATTCCGCAAAAGTGCAAGACTAGAACCGGTTCTCCCGCACAGCGTCCGCGGTTCGTCCATCCAGGAGGAAATTCATGTCCTTTGTCCGCTTTCTCGCCCGCCCCATGCTCGCCTCCAGTTTCGTGCTCGCAGGCATGGACAAGCTAAAGAATGCGGACGACACTGCGACGCAGCTGTCTCCCCTGCTGCGCCGCGCCGCCGAATCCCTCCCCTTCCAGACCAACGAGAAGGTCCTGGCCCGCGTGATCGGCGGCACCCAGGTGGGTGCCGGAGTCTGCCTGGCGCTCGGTAAGGCCTCCCGCCTGGCCGCCACCGTTCTCGCTGTGATCTCGGCGCTCAATGGCTACGTCGAATGGCGCAGCGCGGACATCTCGTCCAAGGAAGGCCGCGACGCCCGGCGCAAGCAGCTGCTGAAGAACGTCTCGCTGACCGGCGGTGTGCTGCTGGCGTCCGTGGACACCGCGGGCAAGCCCAGCCTGGCCTGGCGTGCGGAGCACCTCGCCGCCGACGCCCGGAAGACCACCGCACACCTCGCCGCCGACGCCCGGAAGACCACCGGCAAGAAGCTGAAGAAGGCTGACAAGGCGGTCCGCAAGGCCGTCGACCACGCTGTCGGGGCCTAAGACGGCAATGACTGGCACCACCCCCACCGCAGCAGCCCCTTCCCTTCCGGCCGGCGGCGGTCCGCACTGGCGTGCGCCCTTCGCGGAACGTCCCGTCGACGCCACCGTCACCGTTCCCGGCTCCAAGTCCCTGACCAACCGGTACCTGGTCCTGGCCGCCCTCGCGGACGGTCCGTCCAGGCTCCGCGCTCCGCTGCACTCCCGGGACTCGGCCCTGATGATCGAAGCCCTGCGGCAGCTAGGGGCCACCATTACCGAGGTGCCCGGCGACGGCGCCTACGGCCCGGACCTGGACATCACCCCCATCGCCCCGGACGCCGCTGCGGCGGACACCGCGATCGACTGCGGCCTGGCCGGCACGGTGATGCGCTTTGTGCCGCCGGTGGCCGCGCTGCACCGCGGCCGTTCAGCGTTCGACGGCGATCCGCACGCCCGCCAACGGCCGATGGGCACCATCATCGAGGCCCTGACCGGTCTCGGCGTCGCGGTCAGCGCCCCCGACGGCGGGCCGGCGTCGTCGTTGCCGTTCTCCGTCCAGGGCACGGGAGAAGTCCGCGGCGGCCACCTCGTCATCGACGCCAGCGCCTCGTCCCAGTTTGTCTCCGCGCTGCTGCTGGCCGGGGCCCGCTTCACCGAGGGACTCCATCTGGAACATGTGGGAAAACCGGTGCCAAGCCTGGACCACATCAACATGACCGTCGCCGTGCTGCGCGGCGTGGGCGTGGCAGTCGATGACTCGGCGCCGAACCACTGGGTTGTCTCCCCCGGCCCGATCCGCGCCTTCGACCAGCGGATCGAACAAGACCTCTCCAACGCCGGGCCGTTCCTCGCGGCGGCCCTCGCCACCCGCGGAACCGTGCGGATCCCCAACTGGCCGGCCGGGACCACCCAGGTCGGCGATCTCTGGCGCGGCATCCTGGCCACCATGGGCGCCACCGTGACGCTGGAGGACGGCACCCTGACCGTGAGCGGCGGCCCGGAGATCAAGGGCGGCGACTTTGACGAAACCAGCGAGCTCGCGCCAACCGTGGCAGCCCTCTGTGCCCTGGCCACCGGCCCCTCCCGGCTGAGCGGCATCGCCCACCTCCGGGGCCACGAAACCGACCGCCTCGCTGCCCTCGTCGCGGAAATCAACCGCCTCGGCGGTGACGCCGAAGAAACGGCCGACGGACTCATCATCAGGCCGGCGAAGCTGCACGGCGGCGTCGTGCACAGCTACGCGGACCACCGCATGGCCACCGCCGGCGCGATCCTCGGACTCGCCGTGCCGGGCGTGGAGGTCGAGGACATCGCCACCACGGCCAAGACCATGCCCGGCTTCCCGCAATTGTGGGCAACCATGCTCGGCCAGGCAAGCACCGCAGACAAGGAAGCCGCCGGTGGCACGCAGCACTGATTCCTGGGACGAATCCGACGTCCGGATCCGCCCCAACAAGAAGGGCTCCCGCCCCCGCACCAAGGACCGGCCCAGCTACGACGACGCCGTCACCGGCCGGATCGTCACCGTGGACCGCGGACGTTACACCGCCGTCGTCGGCGAGGGCACCGCCGACGAACGCAAGATCATCGCGGCGCGGGCCAGGGAGCTGCGCCGCAATCCCGTAGTTGCCGGTGACTTCGTCTCGCTCGTCGGGGACGTCAGCGGCGAACCCGACACCCTGGCCCGGCTGGTCAAGATCCAGGAGCGCCGGACGCTGTTGCGCCGCAGCGCGGACGACACGGACCCGATCGAACGCGCCGTCGTCGCCAACGCCGACCAGCTCGTCGTCGTCGTGGCCGCAGCCAACCCGGAACCCCGCACCGGTTTCATCGACCGCGCACTGGTGGCCGCCTACGACGCCGGCATTGAACCGCTGCTGCTCGTCACCAAGGCCGACGTCAAGGACCCCGCCGAGCTGCTGGCCAATTACCAGCACCTCGACTTCCCGGTGATCATCTCCAAGACCGCGGATTCGGCCGCCTCGGGCATCGACGCCCGCTCCGATGACGGCCTGTCCGCCCGGCTGGACAAGGCCGCGGTGTCGCAGCTGCGGGACTACCTCGACGGGAAGGTCACCGTCATGCTGGGCCACTCCGGCGTCGGCAAATCCACCATGGTGAACGCGCTCACCGGGGCTGAACGGGCCACCGGCGGCGTCAACGCGGTCACCGGCCGCGGCCGCCACACCTCCTCCTCCGCGCTGGCGCTGAAGGTCAGCGATGCGCCTGCGGGCAGCTGGATCATCGACACCCCCGGCATCCGCTCCTTCGGCCTGGCCCATGTGGACCCGGACCGGATCCTGCGTTCCTTCCCGGACCTGGCGCCTGGCACCGACGACTGCGAGCGGGGCTGCAAGCACGACGCCACCGCCGTCAATTGCGGAGTGGACGCCTGGGTGCAGGGCGGCCACGCAGGCCCGTCCGGCCCGGCCCGGCTCGCCTCGCTGCGCCGGCTGCTGGGCACCGATCCGCGGCTGGAAGCGCAGGACACCAAGGAACTCGGCAGCGTCTCATAGCCGCGTCTACTTGGCAGGCAGCGACGTGGCCTCCCTGTCCGCGGCGCGTTTTGACGGTAGTTTGGAAGCATGAGCCAACCAGCTTCGAGCTACAACGATGACCTGCGCCTTGCCCATGTACTGGCAGATTCCGTAGATTCCCAGACCATGAGCCGCTTCAAGGCGCTCGACCTTCGGATCGAGACGAAGCCGGACCTGACCCCCGTCACCGACGCGGACAAGTCCGCCGAGGAGGCCATCCGCGGGCAGCTGTCCCGCTCCCGCCCGCGCGACGCCGTCCTGGGCGAGGAGTTCGGCAGCTCCGGCCACGGTTCGCGCCGCTGGATCATCGACCCGATCGACGGCACCAAGAACTTCGTCCGCGGCGTCCCGGTCTGGGCCACCCTGATCGCCCTCGTCGACGAAGGCGAACCCGTGGTGGGCGTCGTCAGCGCCCCCGCACTGGGCAAGCGCTGGTGGGCGGCCAAGGGCGCCGGCGCCTACATGGGCCGCTCGCTGGCCGCCGCGACCCGGCTGAGGGTCTCCAACGTCTCCCGGCTCGCCGATGCGTCACTGTCGTATTCGAGCCTCGGCGGCTGGAAGCAGCGCGGCAACCTCGACGAGTTCCTCGGCCTCACCGAGGAGGTCTGGCGCACCCGCGCCTACGGAGATTTCTGGTCCTACTGCCTCGTGGCCGAAGGCGCCGTCGACATCGCCTGCGAACCCGAACTCAACCTCTACGACATGGCGGCGCTGGTCCCGATCGTGACGGAGGCGGGCGGCCGCTTCACCTCGCTCGAGGGCGAGGACGGCCCCTTCGGCGGCAACGCGCTGGCGACCAACTCGATCCTGCACTCCGAAGTCCTCAAGCGCCTGAACCCGGGCCTCGACGACCTGCTCTAGCCGGCCACGCCCCAAGCAGTCCGTAACACAACGCCTCATATCCGCCCTCCCTTTTCCGCGCGACCGGCCATGTCCTAGGCTCGAAGCAGGTCACGAGTGCCAGCGCGAAACCCCGGTTTGCTGGCCGGCAACCCTCCATTCGCGGCGGGGTGCCCCGGGTGACGACCTGGCCGGTCCGGAGCGGACCCGGCAAGCGCGGATCCCCTGTGAGCGGGGTCCTTTTCGAGCGAGGTCCCATGACGACTGCCACCATCCCCACCCACACCACCCCCGCCGGCGGCCCGGAGTTCACCGATGCACGCTTCGACGCCGCCCGCCGGCCGCTGTCGGCGGTTTCCGGTGCCGAAATCCAGGCCCCGCTGATCCAGGGCGGCCAGGTCCGGTACGCGAACCTGGACTACGGAGCCTCCGCCCCGGCGCTGTCCGTGGTGTCCGCCTACCTGAACGAGATCCTGCCGTACTACGCCAGCGTGCACCGCGGCGCCGGCTACGCCTCCCAGCTGAGCACCTCGGTGTACGAAAACGCCCGGAACATCGTCCGCGGCTTCGTTAGCGGTCGTCCGGACGACTCCGTGATCTTCACCCGGAACACCACCGACGCACTGAACCTGCTGGCCGGCTGCCTGCCCGTCGCCGACGGCCGGCACACCGGCGAGGTGCTCTACCTCGACATCGAGCACCACGCCAACCTGCTGCCCTGGCAAAACGTCCCGCACCGCAGCGTCGTCGCGGCCCCCACTCTGGCCGGCACCGTGGAGCGGCTCCGGGCCGAACTCGCCCTCGGCGGCGTAAGCCTGCTCGCCGTGACCGGCGCGTCCAACGTCACCGGTGAAATCCTGCCGATCCGCGAGCTGGCAGCGCTGGCGCACGAATTCGGCGCCCGGATCGCCGTCGACGCGGCCCAGCTGGCCCCGCACCGCCGCATCAACATCGCCGCGGACGACGTCGACTACCTCGCCTTCTCGGGCCACAAGCTCTACGCCCCGTTCGGCGCCGGCGTACTGGTGGGCCGGCCGGACTGGCTGGACGCCGGCACCCCGCACCTGGCTGGCGGCGGCGCGGTACGGGACGCGCGGCTCGACGCCGTCAGCTGGACCACCGGGCCGGCCCGCCACGAGGGCGGCTCCCCCAATGTCCTGGGCGCGGCCGCGCTGGCCCGCGCCAGCCAGGTCATCGAGGCGCTGGACGAGCAGCAGTGGCACGCCCACGAGGACGCCATCCGTTCCTTCCTGGTCGAGGGGCTGGAGCGGATCGACGGCGTAACGGTCCACCACATCTTCGAGGACACCGGCCGGGAAGGCGGCCCCGGGACAATCGGCGTGGTCAACTTCTCGGTCGCCGGGTACGACGCCGGCCTGGTCGCCGCGTACCTGTCCGCGGAGCACGGCATCGGCCTGCGCGACGGCCGGTTTTGCGCCCACCCGCTGCTGAAACGCCTCGGCCTGCCCGCCGGTTCGCTCCGGGCCAGCTTCGGCCTCGGCTCACGGCTCGACGACGCCCAGCGGCTGCTCGCCGGGCTCCAGGAGCTGCGGCGGAACGGCCTGGGCTGGGACTACGTCGTGGACGCCGGACGGTGGGTGCCGGCCAACGACACGCGCAGCTACCCGCACTGGGCGCCCAACACGCCGGGCACCGCCGGCGCAGCGCCCTGCTCCGTCGACTAACCGGCAGCGCAGGCGGGGCCGCGTGCGGTAAATTCGACAGGTACGCACCAGAGCTGCCGAAGGAGATCGCACGTGTCACGCGGCGGCCCAAAACTGCACCACCCCAGACTGCAGGGTGGCCCAAAACTGCAGCACCAGCGGCGGCAGGAGCTCGGGCAGAGCTTCCAGGACGGCGGCGAGCACTACGACCGGGTCCGGCCCGGCTATCCGGCGGATTCAGCCGACTGGTTGATCCCGGCCGGGGCCCACGACGCCGCCGACCTGGGCGCCGGGACCGGTAAGTTCACGGCGCTCCTGGTCCAACGCGGGCTCAGGACCGTGGCCGTCGATCCGTCCCCGGACATGCTCGACCAGCTGCGCCGCACCCTCACGGGAGTCACCGCCGTCGAGGGTACCGCCGAACACACCGGGCTGGCTTCGGGGGCCTTCGACCTGGTCACGGTGGCCCAGGCCTGGCACTGGTGCGATCCCCTGCTGGCCAGCACCGAGGCGGCCCGGATCCTGCGGCCGCACGGCGTTCTCGGCCTGATCTGGAACCAGCTCGACACCTCGGTCCCCTGGGTGCACCGGCTGTCCCGGATCATGCATGCGGGGGACGTCCACAAGCCCCACTTCACACCGCCGCTGGGACCGGAGTTCACCGGGCTGGAGAGCCATCTCACCCGCTGGGAGGATCGGGTAACCACGCAGGACGTCATGGAACTGGCCAAGTCCCGCAGCTACTACCTGCGGGCAGGCGAGAGCACCCGGGCCAAGGTGCTCGGCAACCTCGACTGGTACCTGCATGAGCACCTCGGGCACAGTGCCGGGCAGGTCCTGCCGCTTCCCTACCTGACGCAAAGCTGGCGCGCCGCCAAGGCCTGAGGTTCCCGCATTGCACTGATCACGCCGGGGCGCCTATTATTTCGGTGTGCCTAACTTTTATATGTAGGCACTCAGGAACTTTCATGGGAGCCCGCAGTGCTGGACGTAGCCGGACACGAACCGCTGCCCGCGGGGCAACCGCCTGGCCGCAGGATCAGGGGTAGCCGCCGGGCCTTGCTGGGCCTGCTCGGGCCGGCCTTCGTGGCTGCCATCGCCTATGTGGACCCCGGCAACGTCGCCGCCAACCTTACGGCCGGGGCCCAATACGGTTATCTGCTCGTCTGGGTCCTCGTCGCCGCCAACGTCATGGCGGTGCTGGTCCAGTACCAGTCCGCCAAGCTCGGCATCGTCACCGGCAAGAGCCTCCCGGAGATCCTCGGCGAACGGCTCCGACCGGCCTGGCGCCGCGCCTTCTGGGTCCAGGCCGAAATTGTGGCCGCAGCCACCGACCTCGCCGAGGTGGTGGGCGGCGCAGTGGCTTTGTACCTGCTCTTCGGCCTCCCGCTGCCCCTCGGCGCCGTCATTGTGGGCGGCATTTCGATGGCCCTGCTCGCCGTGCAGAGCCGCAACCAGCAGCGCCCCTTCGAGTTCGTCATCATGTTCCTGCTGGGCATCATCACCGTCGGGTTCCTGGCCGGACTGTTCATCAGCCCACCCGACCCGGGCGGAGTCGTGGCCGGGCTGGTGCCCGGCTTCCAGGGCCCGGACACGGTGCTGCTGGCCGCAAGCATGCTCGGCGCCACCGTGATGCCGCACGCCATCTACGTCCACTCGGCGCTCTCCCGGGACCGGCACCGCCCGGATCCGCACCTGCATGTCCCGCCGCACGCCGTTGCCCGGCTGATCAAGGCCACGCGCTGGGACGTCGTCGCGGCGCTGGCCGTCGCCGGCATCGTCAACATCGGAATGCTGCTGCTGGCCGCGTCCACGCTGGGCGGTGAAGGCGGCACGGACACCATCGAGGGCGCCCACGCCGCCATCACGGCCAATCTCGGCCCGGTGGTCGGTGTGGTCTTCGCCGTCGGTCTGCTTGCCTCCGGTCTGGCCTCCACCTCGGTGGGCTGCTATGCCGGCGGCACCATCATGCAGGGCCTGCTCAAGATCCGGATTCCGCTGATGACGCGACGGGTGCTGACCCTGATCCCCGCCGTCGTCCTGCTGGCCGTCGGCTTCGACCCCACCTGGGGGCTGGTGCTCAGCCAGGTTGTGCTCAGCTTCGGGATTCCGTTCGTGCTGGTCCCGCTCGTGGTGCTGACCAGCAGCAAGCCCCTGATGGGCCGGTTTGCGGACGGTATGACCCTGCGGGTGGCAGCCGTCGTCAGCGTGGTCCTGGTGGTGGCGCTGAACCTGGTCCTGCTGTGGCTCACTTTCACCGGTGCCGCCGGACGGTAGGCTTGGGGCTGTGAAGACCAGTCCGCCCTCCTCCTCAATTGAGGACTACGTCAAGGTCATCTACTCCTTCACGGAGTGGCAGGACAAGCCCATCACCTCCACGCAGCTGGCTCAGCGCCTGGGCGTCGCGAACTCCTCGGTCTCCGAAATGGTCCGCAAGCTCAAGGACCAGGGCCTGGTGGACCACAAGCCGTACAGTGCCGTCACCCTGACCGAGGACGGCGTGCGGCTGGCCCTCTCCATGGTCCGGCGGCACCGGCTGATTGAGACCTTCCTGGTCCAGGAGCTCGGCTACCGCTGGGACGAGGTCCACGACGAGGCCGAGCTGCTTGAACACGCCGTCTCGGACACCTTCATCGAGCGGATGTCCGCCAAGCTGGGCAACCCGGTCCGCGATCCGCACGGCGACCCTATTCCGGCCGCGGACGGCTCGGTGCTGATGCCGCCGGCCTACCGGATGAGCGAGCTCGACGACGGCCACACCGGCCGGATCACCCGGATCAGCGACGAAAACCCCGAGCTGCTGCGCTACCTCGCCGCCGAGCAGATCGACCTGGACTCCGACGTCGAGGTCCTGGGCCGGAAGCCGTTCGGCGGCCCGCTCGTGGTCCGCATCGGCGCCCGCGGCGAGCTGCGCGAAATCGACCTCGCCGACGAGGTGGCCTCCGCGCTCTGGGTGCACAGCGACGCGGCCCATTCCGGCTGCAGCGTCGAGGGGCGCTGATTGGAAGCGCTGGATGCGGAGCGCCGCCCGGCAGCGGTCGCGGCGGTTCCCGGCTGGCGGGCGTGGGCGGCAGTCGCCGTCGGCGGCCTGATCGGAACCGAGCTGCGCTACGGCGCGGGGCTGGTCTTCCCCGAGGCGGCAGGCGCCGTGCCGTGGACCACGCTGGCGATCAACGTCCTAGGGAGCTTCGTCCTGGCCGCCCTGACCACCATCTGGATTGCCCGGCCGCGGACCGCTTTCTGGCTCCGGGCGGGCCTCGGCCCGGGGCTGCTCGGTTCCTTCACCACCTTTTCGGCGCTGGCCCTCGCCGTCGACCAGCAGATTCGCGGCGGCTTCCACGCCGTGTGGCTCGCCTACCTTGGCTTGTCGCTGGTCCTGGGGCTCGGCGCGGCGGCGGCCGGCTGGAAATCGGGCAAAGCGCTGGCCGATCTGAGCGGCAGGGCCCAGTGACCGCCGCGTTGCTGGTGGGGGTCTTCGGAGTGGCCGGCGCCCTGGCCAGGTTCGCCGTCGACTCCTGGTTCGCCCACCGGCCGGGACCCCACCCGCACTGGCCCTGGGCCACCCTGGCCGTCAACGTGGCCGGATCCTTCATCATCGGGCTGTCCCTCGGGGTGACGCCGCACCTTGGGCTCGGCCCCGAGTGGCAGACGGCGGTCGCCAGCGGCCTGGCCGGCGGCCTGACCACCTTCAGTTCCTGGACCACGGCCACCATCCGGCTGGTCAGCGAAGCGCGCTACCGGGCCGCCGCTCTCAACGTGGCCACCAACCTGGCAGCGGGACTGGCAGCGGCCGCCGCCGGCGTCGCACTGGCCGGCTAGGCGTCCGCTTCCCCACTTTCCGCGGCCTCACGCGGCGGGTTCCTGATCCCGACGGCGGACGCCGCAGCGCCCGCGATGAAGAGCGCGGCAGTGACCGCCGCCGTGCCGTGCAGGCCCGACGTCGTGATCACCGGTCCGGTGATGAGCCCGGCAAAGGCGATGGTCACCAGGCCTGCGATGCGGGCGACGGCGTTGTTCACGGCCGAGCCGATCCCTGCTTCTTCAGGATCTACGGCTCCCAGGATCGCGGAGGTCAGCGGCGCCACGGTCACGGCCAAGCCGAGTCCGAAGACCACCAGCCCGGGAAAGACCTGTCCGAAGTAATCCAGCGGCAGGCCGATGCCCAGCATCATCAGGAAGCCCGCTGCGCACAGCAGCGGCCCGGCCGTCATGAACCAGCGCGGACCGAAGCGGCCGGAGAGCGCCCCGATCTTGGCGGAGAGCAGGAGCAGGATCAGGGTGGAGGGCAGCAGGGCGACGCCGGCTGCGGTGGCCCCCAGGCCGGCGACCTGCTGCAGGAAAAGCCCCAGGACGAAGAAGCCGAGGTTTAACGCCCCGTAGATCACCGTGGTGGCGATGTTGCCCCAGCCGAAGTTGCGGATGGCGAAAAGCCGCAGCGGCATCATCGGCGCCGGGGTCCGCCGCTCGTGGAGCAGGAACCCGGCCAGCCCGGCAATGCCGACGGCCAGCGGCAGCCAGACCTGCGGGGCGCCCCAGCCGAGGCTCCCGCGTTCGATAAAGGCGTACACGACGCCGCCCAGGCCGATGATCGCCAGAAAGGTGCCCGTGACGTCAATCGTGCTGCCGGGCGCGCGCCCCAGGTCCAGTTCGCGCAGCCTGCGCAGGGCCGGCCACACGGCAACCGCCGGGACGATGTTGAGGAAGAAAATGACCCGCCAGGTGAACACATCCACGGAGATGCCGCCAAGCACCGGGGCCGCCACGATGGCCCCGGAGGTCCACGCGGACCACTTGCCGATCGCGGCGGACTGGGCCGGGCCGCTGAACACCGTCACGATCAGGGCCAGCGAGCTGGGCACCAGCAGTGCTCCGGCGACGCCCTGCAGGCCGCGGGCCACAATCAGCGACTCCCCGCTCCACGCGAGGCCGCAAAGCACGGAGGTGGCGGTGAAGCCGGCGAGGCCCCATTGCAGCACCCGGACCCGGCCGAACTGGTCCGAGAGGGAGCCGGCGACCAGGATCAGCGCCCCCAGCGTGAGCAGGTAGGCATCCACCACCCATTGCTGGACCAACAGGCCGCCGCCGAGTTCACGGCTGATCGCCGGGAGGGCAAGGTTGACCACCGAGCCGTCCAGGAAGGCGATGAAGGACGCGACGATCGCCACGTACAGCACGCGCCTCTCAAGGCTGGACAGGGCTGCGGCGGGGGTGCCGGACATGGCTGCTGCCTTCCTCACTGCCTGCCGGACGGCGGGTACCGGGTTTGGGATGAGCCTAGCACCGGCGGCCTGCGGCTCAGAGGGGGCGCCTCTCCCCCGCCTCCTGGGCCACCGCCCGGCGACTTCCGGGGCCACTGCCGGGTGACTGCCGGGTGACTGCCGGCGTGCCCGGATCCCGTAAAGTTGAAGGATGGTTACGAGACGTGAAGCTGCCCAGATCCTTGATATTCCGCTGGAAATGGCGCACCGTCACGGCATTCCGTCCCGCCTGTCCGACGCCGAACTCGGCGCGCTGCTGGACAGCCCGCCGGCCTGGCTCCTCCAGTCGAGGGCCAACCGGACAGGCAAACGCCCGGTCTGGGTCCAGCTGACCTGCGCCGTGTGCGGGTTCTCCGAAACCGCCCGGCCCAAGAAGTGGTGGCCGGAGTTCAGCCTCGTCTGCTGCGCCCACCACGCCCCGCACGAACTGCCCGCCCTCGAGGCCGGGCTGGTCCGCAGCGAATACGAGGGCGTCGGCAGCCGCTTCATCGGCATCGTGGACGTCGCGGTACCCGAGGCGTAACCTTAAAAGCACGGGCTCATCCCGGGCCCCCACCTTTAGGGAGCGCGCAAATGCCTGACAAGTCGCCGCACCGGCACCTCACCAAGAAGCCGGTCAAAACCATCAAGGAAAAACGGGCCGAGAAGAAGGCCAAGCACATCGTGGACGAGCACACCGATCCAGTGGCGCACATCAAGAAGCGCTAATCCGCCGTCCAGCACAACCAAGTCCAGCACAACAAAAAGGCCGGAAGCTGATGCTTCCGGCCTTTTGCTACGGGGTGGAGCTCCGTTGCCGGCGCTCCCTATGTGGAGATGGGGGGAATTGAACCCCCGTCCGATGTCGTGTTGTCAGGGCTTCTCCGGGCGCAGTTTGCGTCGGATTTTCTCGGCCCCAGCCATCCTGCAAACAGGTGGCTGATCCGGGCCCAGTCATCAAAGAGTCCCGTTCACCCCGATGACGGAGGTAAACAGCAGTGGCTATCTAAATGACGCCAGGATCCGGGGCAATAGCAACCTCGGGCTGACGGACTGTCTTACTGCTTAGGCAGCGAGAGCGAAGTCAGTGCGTTTTGATTCGGCACTTATTGGTTTGCAGACAGCGTTTACGAGATAATTCTGCATCCTCGGCCCGCTTCACCTGTCGCGACTAACATCGTCGAAACCGATCATCCCCGTATTTTTTTATCAAACCGATCAGGTTCCCCGCCGATCCGCTTTCGCGGGTTCGGCCGGATCCTTCCCGGACTACCAATCATAACGCAAGGCCCACAGGATTCATTCCCGCGGGTTCCGGTGCACCCCTGCCTAGCGCCGGTTCCGCTCGCGCATCACGCGCAGGGCCTCGCGCTTGTCCTGCTGCTCGCGCAGCGTCTGGCGCTTGTCGTATTCCTTCTTGCCGCGTGCGACGCCGATCTCCACCTTCGCGCGGCCGTCCACGAAGTACAGCTGCAGCGGCACGATCGTGAAGCCCGATTCGCGGATCTTGTGCGAGATCTTGGTCAGCTCCTCGCGGTGCAGCAGCAGCTTGCGACGCCGGCGCGCGGCGTGATTGGTCCAGCTCCCCTGGTGGTACTCGGGGATGTGGATGCCCTCCATCCACAACTCGTCGTTGTAGAAGGTGCAGAAGCCGTCAACCATGGAAGCATGGCCCTCGCGGAGGGACTTCACTTCAGTGCCCATGAGTGCGATGCCCGCCTCATAGGTATCCATGATGTGGTAGTCGTGCCGGGCCTTGCGGTTGGTGGCCACTACCTTCCGGCCACTTTCTTTAGGCACGGTAATACTCCTTAGTCGATAGATCGGGTCAGTTCCAGTTTAGAGCAGGCCCATCGGGTCGACTGCCTGGCCGTTGACCCAGGTCTCGAAGTGCGAGTGGCAGCCGGTGGAGTTGCCGGTGGTCCCGGAGTAGGCGATCAGCTGCCCCTGGCTGACCTGCTGGCCGGCAGAGACCACCACGGAGGTGTTGTGGTAGAAGATCGTGGTCAGCGAGTTGCCCTGCACAACGCCGTGCGAGATCTTTACGTGGTTGCCGCCGCCGTCGTTCCCCCACCCCGCCGAGAAGACCGTGCCGGCCGCCGGGGCGTAGACCGGGGTGCCGCAAGCGGCGCCGAAGTCGATGCCGGTGTGCATGTAGCCGCCCTGGCCGTAGAAATCGATGGTGCCCGGCGGCGTCGCACGCCAGCCGAAGCCCGAGGTGATCGGGACGCCGTTGAACGGGCTGCGCAGGCCGAAGGCAGACACCGGGCCCGGCGGGGCCGGGACGTAAGGCGCCGGCCGGGGCGCAACCTGGCCCTGGGCCCGGGCCGCCGCGGCGGCCGCAGCGGCGCGGGCCGCCGCGATCCGGCGCTGCTCAGCTTCCCAGGCCTCGCGCAGCTTCCGGTCGCGTTCGACGATTTCGGCTGCGACGGCGTCCTGCCGGGCTTTGACCTGCGCGAGCTGGCCTTGGATGGCGGGCTTGGCTGCCTGCAGCTGGCTGTTGAGCCGGGTGGTGTCGGCGATCAGCTTGTCCACCGTGGCCTTTTTGGCCGCCGCCTCGTCGCGGGCTGCCTGCTCCCGGACCAACGCGGCGTCAGCCTTGGCCTTGAGGTCCGCGATTTCGGCCTCCACCGCCTGCAGGCGCGCCTGGGAGTTGACGTTCGTGGCGTTCTGCTGGGTCAACTTGTCCATCGCGGAGTTCTGGCTGCGCAGCGCCTGGTCCGCCAGGTCGATGGTGTCGGTCAGGCTGCCGTTGTTCGAGCCGAAGAAGAGCGAGAGGTTGGAGGGCACGCCGCCGGACTTGTAAGCCTGGGTGGCAATCTGCCCGATCAGCTTGCGGGTGTCGGTGATCTTCTTCTGGTCATTCGCCAGCTGCTGGGTGATTTTGGCCTTGTTCTGCTGGGCCAGGTCCACGCGGGCAGCGAGGGCTTCAACCTCCTTGACGGCACCGGCCACACGGCCCTGGGCGTCAAGCAACGCCTGCTGGGCGCCGGGCAGCTGGCCCTGGTAGAGCACCAGGTCGCCTGCCGCCTTGGCGATGCGTGCGTCCACGAACTCCAACGAATGCTGGACCCGCTCGGCCTCAGCCCTGAGGGCAGCCTGCTGGTCCTCAAGGGTGTCGGCGAACGCCACCGGCGTCGAAGCGCCCAGGTTGGCCGCGAGGACGAGCACCACGGCGGCGCTGATCAGGCGGCCGCGGCGGAGGGTACGGCGGGCCGGATCGGTGCGTCGGACCATCGGTTTCATGAGCATTCCTCTTCGTTGCGCAAAGCTAGACCCTCAGGTAGCGACGGAGGGTCAGGAGAGATGAGGTGCCGGCCAGCAGCACACCTAGGCCGATCAGTGCTGGCGCCAGGAGCAGCGTCTGGGCCGGGGAAATAAAGGCCGTGTCCGGGTACTGCTTGGACAGGACCCCGCCCAGGAAGAAGTGGGCGACGGCCCACAGCGTGCCGGAGGCGAGGGCCGCGCCAATCACGGCCGCGATCACGCCCTCCAGGATGAAGGGCAGCTGGATCACCATCTTTGACGCGCCCACGAGGCGCATGATCCCGGTTTCCCGGCGGCGGCTGAAGGCGGAGAGCCGGATGGTGGTGGCAATCAGCAGGATGGCGCAGACAATCATCACACCGGCCACGCTGACCGCCACCAGGGAGGCGGCGTTCATCGCGGAGAAGAGCCGTTCCAGCAGCTGCCGCTGGTCGATGACGGACTCCACGCCGGCCTGCGAGGAGAAGTTCTCGCTGATGACCTCATACTTTTCCGGATCCTTCAGGTTGATCCGGAAGGAGGCCGGCAGTTGGTCCGGGGTGACCGAGTCAACGATCGGCGAGTTGGAGAACTGCTCCTTGAAGTGCTTGTAGGCCTCGTCCTTCGATTCGAACTGGAAATCGTTGACGTACTGGGCCACGGCCGGGGACTGCAGCAGCTTGCGCAGGTTGGCCTGCTGCTCCGGCGTCGCCGGGCCGGAGGCGCAGCCTGGCGCCGTCGAACCGTCGCTGCAGAGGAAGACGGCGACCTGGACCTTGTCGTACCAGTAGCCCTTCATCTGGTTGATCTGCAGCTGCAGCATGCCGGCGGCACCCACGAAGGTCAGGGACACGAAGGTCACCAGGATGACGGAGACCACCATGGACAGATTCCGGCGCAGGCCGCTGCCGATCTCGGCGAGGACAAAGGCGAGCCTCACAGCTTGCCCTCCCCTGCGTGCTGGGCCTCGCCGTTGGCGGCGCCGAAGTCGGACGGCTCGCGGCCGCTCGCGTCCCGCAGCCGGCGGGATTGCCCCACCACAGGGATCATCGAGGTGTACAGGGCCCGGGCCTCATCACGGATCACGACCCCGTTGCGAAGTTCCACCACGCGTTTGCGCATCTCGTTGACGATGTCGTCGTCGTGGGTGGCCATCACCACGGTGGTGCCGTTCTGGTTAATCTTGTCGAGGACGCCCATGATGCCCATGGAGGTCGTCGGGTCGAGGTTACCGGTGGGCTCGTCGGCCAGCAGGATGCCCGGACGGTTGACGACGGCGCGGGCGATCGCCACGCGCTGCTGCTCACCGCCGGACAGTTCGTGCGGCAGCCGGTTTTCCTTGCCTTCGAGGCCGACGGTCTTGAGGACTTCGGGTACGGTTTCGCGGATGACGCTGCGGCTCCGGCCAATGACCTGCATGGCGAAGGCGACATTGGCGAACACGGTTTTCTGCGGCAGCAGGCGGAAGTCCTGGAAGACGACGCCGATCCCCCGGCGCAGCCGCGGCACCCGCCAGCTGGAAATCTTCGCCACGTTCTGGCCGGCGACGTAGACGGCCCCCGAGGAGGCGCGGTCCTCTTTCAGCACCAGGCGCAGGAAGGTCGATTTGCCGGAGCCGGAGGCCCCCACGAGGAAGGCGAACTCGCCACGGTCGATCTCAAGGTTGATCGAATCCAGCGCCGGTCGCGCGTTCTGGTCGTAGACCTTGGTGACATTTTCGAAACGGATCATGGCCCTAATACCCTGCAGGAGCCGGGCATCTTTCAGACCAGTTCTGCTGCCGGGGCGCGGGCTTTCTTTTGGGGGAAGTAGGGCACCGGCCCCTCGACTATACGCACGGGTAACAGCGCGGCGGCCGGAGCACGGGGGCGTGTCGCGGGATTTGGACCCGGCGGGCCGGTTATGGAAGGGGCCGCCGGGCCCCTTGCTAGTTCTCGGCGTTGCGGTTGTCGGTCCGCCAGCGGATGCCGGCGTCGATGAAGTCGTCGATCTCGCCGTCGAACACCGCCGAGGTGTTGCCCACCTCGTGTTCGGTGCGGAGGTCCTTGACCATCTGGTACGGGTTGAGCACGTAGGAGCGCATCTGGTCGCCCCAGGAGGCCTTCACATCGCCGGCGAACGCCTTCTTCTCGGCGTCTTCCTGCTCCTTCTTGAGCAGCAGCAGGCGGGACTGCAGCACGCGCAGCGCAGCAGCGCGGTTCTGCAGCTGTGACTTCTCGTTCTGCATGGACACCACGGTGCCGGTGGGGATGTGGGTCAGGCGGACGGCCGAGTCCGTGGTGTTGACCGACTGGCCGCCCGGGCCGGAGGAGCGGAAGACGTCGACGCGGATCTCGTTGTCCGGGATGTCGATGGAGTCCGTCTGCTCGATCAGCGGGATGACTTCGACGGCGGCAAAGGACGTCTGGCGCCGGCCCTGGTTGTCGAAGGGGCTGATCCGGACCAGCCGGTGGGTGCCCGCCTCGACGCTCAGCGTGCCGTAGGCGTAGGGCGCCTTGACCTCGAAGGTGGCGGACTTCAGCCCGGCTTCCTCGGCGTAAGAGGTGTCCATAATGGTGGTCGGGTAGCCGTGGCGCTCGGCCCAGCGCAGGTACATCCGCAGCAGCATCTCGGCAAAGTCCGCGGCGTCCACGCCGCCGGCACCGGCGCGGATGGTGACCACGGCTTCGCGTTCGTCGAACTCGCCGGAGAGCAGCGTGACCACCTCAAGGTCCTTGAGGGCCTTGCGGATCGATTCGAGTTCCGCGGCGGCCTCCCCCATCGAGGCGGCGTCGTCCTCATCCTGACCCAGTTCCACGAGGACTTCCAGGTCGTCGATCCGGGCGGCCAGCTTGTTCAGCCGCTCCAGTTCGGACTGCTTGTGCGAGAGCTTGGAGGTGATGACCTGCGCGGCCGCGGGGTCGTCCCAAAGGTTCGGCTCGCCGGCGCGCTCGCTCAGTTCGGCGATGTCTTCCTTCAGCGCATCGACATTCGAAACGTTCTCGATCGAGGCGTAGGTGGCGCGCAACGCGCGGATTTCTGCGGGAAAATCAATGTTTGCCATGGTTTTTCAAGCCTACGCTATCCGCCGCGGGCGCCCCGGCCCGGTGGTCCCGCCCGGGTGACCCCCGGGGAGGGTTCCGGTCACCGCGTCAGCCGGGACCGCGCCGTCGACGTCGCCTCGATCCGGATGCCGTCCGGGACCAGGAAGTTGACGATTGGCGGGTGGACGGCGGCGCTGAGGACCACGACGGCGGTGGACCCGTCGGGACTGCCCGTCGCGGGGCCGACTGCCAGGCCGCTGAACCGGGCGAAGGCGCCGTTGCGGTTCAGGTAGTCGGCGGCGGTGCTGCGCACCCGGCCGGCGCTGAGGGCGGCGGTGGGGCTTCCGGAGGAGCTGTGCAGCTCCCCCAGGGTGAAGCTGTCCGCGGCCGCCACGGAGGCCCCGTCCGCCAGCGACAGCAGTTTCTTGTGTTCGATGTAGACGCTGGACGCAGCCGCGACCACAGTGGTGACCAGCAGGGCAAGCAGCACATAGCCGATGATCAGCACCATCAGCTGGCCGCCCTCACCGTCTTGGCGTCCCGCCGGCCGGACAGCCGGGCGGGTGGTCACCGGAACCGCCCAACGATCTGCGTGGCGGAGGCACTGAGCCGGCCGGCGTCGAGCCTTAGTGCGTCGCTGAACGGCACGAACGGCAACGGCACCGTGAGGCGCACGGTGACGGTGACGGCGGATCCGGCAGCCGTGCAGTCGGCGGGGACGCAGCTGGTTTCCAGGCTCGCGTTTCCCGCCGGCTGGCCGTAGTCGGCGAGCGCCAATTGCACGGCTTGTTCCGCGGCGGCCCGGCCGCTCGCGGCGTCGGGCTGGGCCACGTAGACCTTGGCTGCCTGGTCCGCTGCGCCGACCACCGCAAAGGAGCCGCCCTGGAGCTGGCCGATCGTGATGATGAAGTACACCACCGGCACCATCAACAGGAGGGACAGGAAGGTGAATTCGACGACGGCGCTCCCCCGCTCGGCATCGTCGCCGCTAGGGCTGGATGGCGGCATGGCCCTTCACCTCCAGCAGTTCGCGGGGTCCGATCAAGCCGATGACCGGCAGCGGTGCGCGGACGGTGACCTCCAGTGTGCGGATGCCTGCGTACGTGGTCTCCGCGGTACTGACGTCACGGGCGAACTCCGGCGTGAGCGCCACCCCGATCAGCTGCGTGGTGCGATCCTCGGCGTCGGCGGCGCCACGGTCCGCCAGGGTGCCGTACCGGGCGCCCGAAGCCGCGGCGTCGATCAGGGTATTCCGGACGTGCAGGACGAGGGCTAGCTGGATGATCCCCAAAAAGAACAGCGCGAGCAGTCCCCCGACCAGGACGAAGTCGACTACGGCGGAGCCGCGTTCCCGGCCGGCGGGAACGGCACATTGGTTGGCGGGACCGCGGCTGCCGGCTGGACCGGCACACTGGTTGGCGGGACCGCGGCTGCCGGCTGCATACACCGCCTACTGCCCGACTTTTTGCATGGCCTGGTTAAAGAGCCCCTCCAGCGCCGGGCCTGCGAGCGCCAGCAGTGCGGCGACCAGCACGGCCGACATCAGGGTGATCATTACCCAGCCCGGGACATCCCCGCGCTCCCGGAGATCCGGACTACCGGGCGCCCGGCCGCCCTGCCAGCCGGGGTGTTTGCCTGACTGCTGGCCTGGCTGGATTCCTGGCTGTTTGCCTGGCTGTTTGCCTGCGGCGGCGGAAAGCCACAACAGCATGGCCGCCATGTGGGCCACTAACAACGTGCGGATACCAATACTCTTCACCGTTTCCCCTTTATGTTTTTGAATATTGCAGTCGATTGCTGCGCTGCCTGCCCCTGTTCTGATGCTGTTACTGCCCAACTGTGTTCTGCTTACTGCGTACGACGTGCTCAATGTCTTGGTCAGAGTCCCAGGCTGATGGCCGCCAGCCCCGGGAAGACGGCAAACACCACGGTCAGCGGCAACACGCCGAAGACGAGCGGAACCATCATGCCGGTCTCCTTCCGGCCGGCGGACTCCATCAGTTCGCGCTTGGCGGTGTCGCGCACGTCCTGGGCCTGGGCGCGCAAGACTTCCGCCAGCGGTGTCCCGCGTTCCACCGCAACGATCAGGCCGTCCACGAACCGGACCAGCGGGCCCAGCTCGGTACGTGACGAGAACTCCTGCAGGGCATCGGCCAACGGCTTCCCGGCCCGGGTATCGGCCAGGACCCGGGAGAACTCCTTCGACAGCTCGCCCTGCGTTCGGCGGCCTACCCGGTCCAGGGCGCCGGTGGCGCTCTCGCCGGCACTGACCGCCAGAGCCATAAGTTCTGCCACGCTGGGGAACTCCGCCATCATCCGGGCCTCGCGCTTCTTGACCTGCGCCCCCAGCACATAGTCGCGGAAAAGGAACCCGGCCAGGCCGGCGCCCAGGACGATCAGCACGGCGAACAGCGGATTGAAGCCGCCCAGGGCTCCTCCCAGTAGCACAATTCCCCCCGCCCCCACGAAGCCGCCGGCGGCCCACAGCAACTGCTCCGCGCGGAAATCCACCGACGATTTGCTGCTGCCGGCGCGGGCGAGCCTGCGGTTGAGCGCCGATGAGCCCGGGTTCAGCCTGCCCAGCGCCCGGACCCCGTCCCGGATCACCGGGCGCAGGATCCGCTCGAGCGGGCCAAACGGCGTGACATTGCCGGGAGCCGTGTGCAGCAACCGGGATTCCAGGTTGTGGGATCTCAGCTGCGGCCCGATGCGCTCCGCGAAGGTCATGGGCCGCATGAACGGAAGCCGCACAAGGAACAGCCAGAGGCCTCCACCCAGGACTGCGCCGCAGACCACCGCGCTTGCCATCATCCCGTTCACCGGAGTACCCGCTCGTCCTGCGGGAGGGCACCGATCCGCAGCATAACGGTGTAGGAGAACAGCGAGACCAGCAGGCCGCCGACCAGCACCGCAGTACCGACGGGCGAGTTGTAGGCCGCGACGGCCTCGGGCCGGCTCGCCATCAGCACCAGGACAATCCATGGAGCGGCCACGGCGAGGCGGGCGGCGTTCACCGTCCAGGATTGCCGGGCCTCCAGCTCGCTGCGGGTCCGGGCGTTTTCCCGCAGGAATTCGGCGAGCGTGCCCAGCAGGCGGCCGAGGTCCGATCCGCCTACCTCCCGCGTCAACCGCAGTGCCTCAACAATCCGGTCAGCAACGGGATCAGCGAGTCTTTGCTTCAGCCGGTCCAGGGCAGGGTCGAACTGGCCGCCGGACCGGTAGTCCGCGCCGAAGTCTCGGAACAACTGCCGCAGCTCGGACGGCCCCTTCTCGCCCAGCTGGATAAGCGCCTCCGGCAACGACAAGCCCGCCCGGATGGCCGAGCGCAGGTGGTCGACGACGTCGGGCCACAGCTCGCGGAGTACGGCCGTGCGTTTGCGGGCGCGCCATTTGACGGTGCCCAGCGGGAGCCAGCCCCCGAACAGCCCGAAGCAGCCGGAAATCGGCCATGACCTGGTGCCTGCAAAGAACACGAGGGTCACGAAAGCACCGACGCCGAAACACGTCGCGAGCAGGCCCAGCCGGCTGACCTTTTCGATGCCGGCGGACCGCAGGAGGTCCTCCAGCCGGCTGACCCGGGGCCGGCGCCTGGCTGCGTGGGGTTGTTCCCAGGCTGACCACCAGACCAGCAGCAGTCCGGCTCCCCCGAGCACCCCCAGCAGCGGCGCCATCAGCGCGGCTCCAGCAGCGCCGCGACGTCGAACCCGGACCGCGCGAACTTCTCGGCAGCCGGCATGGAATTGGCCTGCGGTTGCAGCTTCCCGTCGAGCATGGCGAACACCATGGACGACTCGATGATGCCGTTCTCCACCCTGCGCCCCAGCGAAAGGATTTCCGTGACTTGCCGCCGGCCACCCGGTTGCCGGCTGCAGTGGACCACCAGGTCGATGCAGGACGCCACGGTCGGGACGACGAAGGCGCTCGAGATATTGTCCCCGGCCAACAACGGCAGCGTGCAGATCTTGGTCACCGCATCATGGGCCGAATTTGCGTGGATCGTGCACATCCCCGGCATGCCCGAATTCAAGGCAATGAGCATGTCGAGGCTTTCGGCCTCGCGGACCTCGCCGACCACGAGCCGGTCCGGCCTCATCCGCAGGGCCTCCTTGACGAGCCGGCGCATGGGGATCTCGCCTTCGCCCTCAAGGTTGGCCTGCCGGCACTGCAGTCCGACGACGTCGCGCAGCGGGAACTGGAGTTCAAAGATTTCCTCCACCGTGACCACTCGCTCGCGCGTGCCGATGCTCGCGGCCAGGCAATTGAGCATGGTGGTTTTTCCGGCCTGGGTGGCACCGGAGACCAGGATGTTGAGCCCACTCGCCACGGCGGCGCCGAGGAAGCGGGCCGCCTGCGGCGTGAGGGTGCCCAGTTCCACGAGGTGTTCGAGCCGGCTGGCCTTGACCACGAATTTGCGGATGTTGACCGCCCAGTGCCGCCGCGTCACGTCGGGGATGACGACGTGCAGCCGCGAGCCGTCCGGCAGGGCCGCGTCCACAAACGGGGAGGAAATATCCAGCCGCCGCCCGGAGCTCTTCAGCATCCGCTCCACCAGGTTGCGCACCTGCTGGTCCGTCAGGGCGATGGAGGTCAGCTCGGATTCACCGTTCCGGGCGACAAAAATTTCATCCGGCGCATTGAGCCAGATCTCCTCGATCGCCGGATCGTCCAGCAACGGCTGCAGCGCCCCGAACCCCGCCACGGCGTCAAAGACAAACCTCCGGGCCTGCTCCAGTGGGCCGATGGGCGGAAGCGGTGCGAGCAGCGCACGCTCGTCGTAGTCGCTGATCGCCTCCTCCACGAGGCGGCGGACTTCCCCGCTTTGCCGCAGGGGATCAAGGCCGCGGCGACGGATCAACTCACGGACTTCGTCCTCGACGATGCGCACAGCTTCCACGGTGCCCCCAACATGACCGCTACCCATCCCCCTGGGGCAGTGCAACTGGGTTAAAACTAGAGGAGCCCGGGCGTTCCGACAAGAGCTCCACCTGCAGCTGTGGATAAGTTCCCGCCGACGCAGCCTTGGAGCGGCCGCCCGTCGGTAGGACCCCTACTCGGCCTTGGCCCCGGCGGCCTCGGCCACCGCGGCATAGCCCTGCGGGTTCCTGCTTTGCCAGCGCCAGTGGTCCTCGCACATCTGCGCCAGGTTCCGGTGCGCGGACCAGCCCAGGTCGGCGAGCGCCGCCGAGGGATCGGCGTAGCTGACGGCGGCGTCCCCCGGCCGGCGGGGCGCGAACTCGTACGGCACCGGGTGGCCGGCAGCCTCGCCGAACGCCTCGATGACTTCGAGCACGGACGATCCCCGGCCGGTCCCAAGGTTCCAGCGGAATACCCCGGTCCGCCCGGTGATGTAACCCAGGGCCGCCAGGTGCCCGGCGGCGAGGTCCATCACGTGGATGTAGTCCCGCACCCCGGTGCCGTCCGGCGTCGGGTAGTCGTTGCCAAACACCATGACCTTTTCACGGCGCCCCACGGCCACCTGGGCCACGAACGGGAGCAGGTTGTTGGGGATACCGCTGGGGTCCTCACCGATCAGGCCGGACTCGTGGGCACCTACCGGGTTGAAGTAGCGCAGCAGGGCGACGCTCCAGCGGGGGTCGGCGGCACCCAGGTCCGAGAGGATGTCCTCGATCTGTTCCTTGGTGCGGCCGTAGGGGTTGGTGGCGTCCAGCGGTGCCTTTTCAATGAGGGGAACTTCCTCCGAGGCACCGTAGACGGTGGCGGAGGAGCTGAACACGAGGCGGCGTACCCCCGCAGCGTCCATGCTGTGCAGCAGGTTGAGGGTGCCCACCACATTGTTCTGGTAGTACATCAGGGGCTTCTCGACAGATTCCCCCACGGCCTTGAGCCCGGCGAAGTGGATGACGGCCTCAAAGCCGCCCTCGGCGAAGACGGCGTCGACGGCCGGAGCGTCCAGCAGGTCCACCTTCCGGAAGTCCACGCTTTTGCCTGTCAGCTGCTCCACTCGGCGCAGGGACTCCGCACTTGAGTTCATCAGGTTGTCGAGGACGACGACGTCGTGCCCCGCTTCGAGGAGGGAGAGTGTCGTGTGGGATCCGATGTAGCCGGCGCCGCCGGTAACCAATACCTTCATGGGTTCAAGTCTAGGTTGCCCTGCAACGGTGATGGCGCGACAGGCCGCACAACGGAATGGTCACAAGTCACACAGTTAACAATGGCAACTGTGGCATCGGGTAAACACCGGTGCTAACGTGGCCGCGTCAATACCCAACCGAATTGACTTATCGGTGCCCGATTATGCGGACGACCGGTCATCGCGAACTAGGTGGCATGCTTTGCGGAGTGTGCCATTGCTCCGGAGAGACGCCCATGAAATCGAAACCGGCAAGACGACCCATCTCGTTCGTCAGACCTGTCGCTGCCGGCCTTGCCGCGGCGGCCCTCACCTTGGTGGCGCTTCCCGTGGCGGCGAGCGCCACAACGTCGGTGCCCACCCCGGCGCCGGCCGCGGGCGTCACGGGGACGGTGCCCGAGCCCGCCCCGGCGACCGTAACGCCCACCCCAGCGGCGGGGCTGGCGACGGCTAGCCCGACGGCGACGACGGCCTCCCCAGCAGCGACGGCGGCTCCGGCGGCCACGGCGCCGTCGACCGCCACCAGTTTCCGCGAAGCCATGGCAGCGGCGGCGGGTCCGGGCGGCGCCGAGATGGGCCAAAGCAGCAAGGCATCGCAGGCCGCGCAAGCCGGGTCGACCGCCGTCACCGAGGGATCATGGTCGCCGTCCTTCGGCGTCAAAGGCCTGGACGTCAGCTACTACCAATCGGGCGTCAACTGGCAGACGCAATGGAATCTGGGCGCACGCTTCGCGTACGTGAAGGCCACCGAAGGCAACTACTACACGAACCCCTCGTTCGCCGCACAGTACAAAGGCGCCCGCCAGGTGGGCATGATTCGGGGCGCCTACCACTTCGCCAACCCGCTGGCGTCCTCGGGGGCGGATCAGGCCAGATCCTTTGTCCAGGGCGGAGGCGGCTGGAGCGCCGACGGTTACACCCTTCCACCGGTACTCGACATCGAGACCAACCCGTATGCCGGGCAGACCATCGACGGCTTCTACCAGGGCAACGCCTGCTATGACCGGTCTCCGAGCCAGCTGGCAAGCTGGGTACGTGATTTCGGAAACACCATGAAGTCGTTGACCGGACGGCTCCCGATGATTTACACCAACACGTCGTGGTGGAAGCAATGCACCGCAGATGCAGCCGGCTTCGGCGCCTACCCCCTGTGGACCGCCAACTGGCCGAGCTCCGCCACCAACTACGCCGGACCGCTGCCGGCCAGCTGGAACTCCTACTCCGTCTGGCAGTACAGCGAGTCCGGCCCCTTCGCCGGCGACTCCAACGTCTGGAACGGCGACTACGAGGGACTGCAACGCTTCGCAGGTGCCAGCCTGAATACGCCGGTGGACGATTTCAACGGAGACGGACTGAATGACCTGCTGAGCATCCGCGCAGACGGCGCTCTCTGGTTCTACCCCGGCAACGGCCGGGGCGGTTTCGCGAGCCCGCTCCGCATCGGCACCGGCTGGAACATCTACTCCCGCATCATCGGCGTCGGAGACTTCAACAGCGACCGCAAGAACGACTTTGTTGCCCGCAGACCCGACGGCTCGCTGTGGTTCTATGCTGGAACCGGCACCGTGGGGTCGGGCAGCCAGGGCTATGCACCCGCCGTCAAAATCGGAAATTCCGACTGGGGCTCCTTCAGCCAGCTCACCGGCGTCAGGGACTTCAACGGGGATGGGAAGAGCGACCTGGTTGCTGCCCACAAGGACGGATCGCTGTGGTTCTTCGCGGGCACCGGAACCGTATCGGCGACGCAGAGCGGTTACGCCGCGGGCCGAAAGATCGGCTCATCCGGCTGGAATGTCTACACGAAACTCGTGGGCGTCCGGAACTTCGGCGGCAAGCCCAGCAACGATCTGGTGGCGACGAAAGCCGACGGCACCCTGTGGTTCTACGACGGAACAGGAACCGTCTCGGCGACGAGTGAGGGGTACGCCGCGGGCACCCGCATAGGCGCTTCGGGCTGGAACAATATGCTTGACGTGATGGGAACCGGTGACCTCAACGGGGACGGCAAGCCAGATCTTCTGACGCAGCGCCGCGACAACTCGTTGCTTCTCTACGCCGGAACCGGCATGAACGAAGCCGGGTACAAGCCAGCTGTCAACATCGGCAAATCCAGCTGGAACAACTTCACCACGGTGGAGTCGGTCCAGGACTTTGACGGTGACGGACGCCCCGACCTGCTGGCCGTGGCCAAGAGCGGGGCCCTTTGGTTCTACGCCTCAACCGGCGGCAATGGCTACGCAACCGGCCGGCAGATTGGCTCCGGCTGGCAGATCTACACGAAGCTCGTCGGCACAGGGGACATCAACGGCGACCGGAAGAGTGACCTCCTCGCAGTGAGGCCCGATGGAAGTCTCTGGTTTTACGCGGGCACCGGGGATGTCTCGGCCGGCAACGAGGGCTACTCCCCCGCGCGGAAGGTGGGCTCGGGCTGGAACGTCTACAGCAAGCTGGTCGCAACACGAGACTTTGACGGAGACGGCAGGAACGACCTGGCAGGCATCCGCCCGGACGGCTCCCTCTGGTTCTACCATGGCACCGGGAGGGTCTCCGCCAACGATGAGGGGTACGAACCCGCCGTCAAGATCGGACGGTCCGGGTGGGCAAGTTTCCATTCCGTCGCTGGCGTCGAGGACCTCGATGGTGACGGCATCAACGATCTCGCCGGAATACGACCTGACGGAACCCTCTGGTTCTACGCGGGCACGGGCAAGGTGTCGTCCGCCCGCCCGGGCTACAATGCCGGAGCAAGAATCGGCAACACGGAGTGGGACGCCTACTCAGTCCTGCTGGGGGCAGGAGATTTGAACGACGACCGCCAATCCGACCTGGCTGCAGTCAACCAGAACGGAACCTTCTGGTTCTACGCCGGAGCGCCCAAGCGCAACAACGGCTATCAGCCAGCAACACTGGTCGGCTCACTGCCCTAGACGACATGAAGTGTGGTGGCCGGAACGACGCGGGCCTGGAACCTCGGGGTCAAAGCGGTTCGTGGGTTGCAGATCCGGGTTCTTCTCCGCAGCTTGGTGCGGGTGTGGCCTGGTAGAGCACATTTGAATGTCTGGACGTCCCAGTCATGAATACGCGTACTTCCGTCAGTTTCGATGTCTCCCGCGCGGCGTGAAGGGCTGTGCCATCGACCGCGAGACCCGCGAGATAT
The DNA here is from genome assembly GCF_013359735.1 of Arthrobacter sp. C9C5. Classification (GTDB taxonomy): domain Bacteria; phylum Actinomycetota; class Actinomycetes; order Actinomycetales; family Micrococcaceae; genus Arthrobacter. The sequence continues at coordinate 168,528 of NZ_JABFMX010000005.1, read as the reverse complement.
TGGGACGGAGTCTGGCCGCCAACGATGCCGGGACCGCGGAGTGGGTGTCCGGGTTGCCTTGCCCGGACTTGATGTGGACCCGCGAGGACGACCGCGCGGTATTTCGGTGCTGAGCGCTTTTGGCCTCGCGGTGGAATCGGCCGCTGGACCCGCTTCACCGGCTCTACGATCGGCGCTTACCTTGGTCTCGTCCCCTCGGATCACTCCTCGGGCGCGTCGCGGTCCCTGGGCGCCACTACCACGACCGGGCTTCCGGGTCATGTGGAGCTGCCTTACTCACCCACGTTTCACTCGGAGGTCCACCTGCCCCGCGTTATTGCCCGGCTGACAGTTCATGGAAGACGCCTGATCGTTCAGCGGGTGGCCGCAGGCGTCCGACGCGGTTCACCGCCGCACCCATACCTCCAGGGCGCCTCGGCGCATGGTGAGCCTGAACTGTGAACGCAGGACTTGATCCATCCCTTTGGTGATCAGATATCGGGAGTGGGGAACGCCGACTACGGCGGCATCCGCGCCCGCCAGCTTAGTCTCTTCGTTCTGATCAGTTAATCGAAGGGCACTAACGGCGTCGCTCTCCTTCGGACCGCGTCCGATGATCATCTTCACTCCGGAGTAATCAACCAGGGGGCCGCATCCTTTCGCCACTGAACGGGTAAGAGAATTCGAGACGATGGACATATAAGCGTACGGGGACCATACGCACTGATATTTTGCGACCGCTGAGGCAACCGCCGTCTGGCTGACACCCTTCAACGGGGCAGGTTTCAGCGAAAACCCTACAACTCCGACCGGCGCCAGGAGCGCAACGCCAATGATTGCTACCATCGCCGGTCCGGCCCGTCCTGCCCTTCGTCCGGAAATCCGGGCCAGCCAGCTGGCCAAGGCGCCCAAGGTCAAGGCAATCGCGGGTGCCGAAAAATTCGGATAGTGGTCGAAGAAACTGGCGGAGGTCAGCAGGGCCGCTGACTGGGCAACAACGAGAATGGACCACCATCGGGCATCGTCGGATTTGAGGAACGGTTGCCGCTCAAGGATGGCACTGAGCCAGGGCGCCAGAACTGCGGCGAGCACCAGCAACACCAAGGACCAGAGCAGAATGTCCGGCACAGGCGACCCAACAAAATTTTGCAGCCGCAGCTCAATACCTTTGCGCAATCCGTCCGAGCGCCCGAGCTGGGCCAGAACAACTTCCTGAAACATCTCCTGCGGCGCAGCGAGGAAGAACGGCCCGACCACAACCAGCACCAAGGAAGTCGCCCCGCCAAGAAACGTGACCAATCCCCGGCGCCCGAAGCGCACGACGGCGAAGAGGGCCACAACAACCAGCGGAATGATGGCCCAGAGTTTGAAGCTAAGCCCCAGACCCAACATGGCACCTGCCAGTAACGCCCAGCGCGCTCTGCGGTCATTTTCATATTTTCGCAGAAGCAACAAGGCGAGCAGCAGGCATACGTTCAACAGCGCCGAGAGCATGATCGATCGTTCGGCGATGTTGGCTACTGTCCAAACGGCATAAAGGCCGCCACCGATCAGGGTTGCGGCGACTCCGCGGGACCTCAGCAGCGACGCAACGATCACGGCGCTGGCAGTCCCGATCATCACAAAGAGAATCCTGGCGAGACCGATTCCCAGGCGGTCTGAAGTTATGCTGCCTATCCAGGCAAAAGGCGCCATGAGCACACTGATCCCCGGCGGATGGACCAGCACAAAATCGCGATATGGGAGCGCCCCTGAAATCAGATATACGCCCGACGCGTAATGTACTCCGTCGTCATACCCTCGAAATCCGCCCACTGTGTGGGAGTTCGTGAGCGGCAGGAGACGAAAGAGAAAAGCTACCGCGCCGACGAGTGCCACTGTCCACCAACCTGCAACGACGGACCGCAGCGGCTTGCCTGCCACAGACGGGAGTCGTTCCCAGCCAGTGCTGCCTATCAGCACAGCGCCTGCCGAACCCTTCCGCCGCGTCGGGTTCTGCTCCTCCATTGTCCCGTCCGATACCTCCACGGATCAGGACGCGGCTGACTCGGAGGCTGGCAGCAAGGCACGGATCGCACCTTCCCAAATCCTGAGCTGGGATTCGGCTGCCAGCGGCTCGGCGGCCCGGTCCGCCGCGCGCTTCCACTCCATGATTTGTCCGCGGTCCAGCGCCTGGATCGTCTCCGCCAGCGCGGACGGCGAGAAGTCGGGGGTGACAGTCCCAAAGCCGTACTGCTTGACAATTTCCACCATGGACGGCGACGGCCCCACGATGACTCCGAGACGGGCCTGCACCGCCTCGAAGAACTTGTTGGGCAGGGCGTTTTCCATGTTGAAGTTCGTCGGGGGAAGGAAGACCAACGAGACGTCATAGCCGCTCAGCGTATGCACGAGCTCGGCATAAGGTACGGGGTCGCGGAACTTCACCGCAGGTACGTCTGCTGCGACCTGCTTCAGTTCTGCAACATAATCCGGTTCGTTGGGCATCACGATCATGTCCAGTTCAACCCCCGACGGCGCGCTGCGCATCGCCTCGATGAGGTTCTCCAGCTTCCGGTAGCGCTGGCCCGCGGCGCTGTGGATCAGCCTAATGGTCTCGCCAACAGGCTGGGGTGTTCCCGGCGCGAAGGGCGCGGCGTTGGTAACCACCTCTGCCGCGACCCCGAAGTCCAAGGTGTACTGCGCGGCGATGCCCGGGGCGACCGTTGTGAGAGAGCCGGCCCGGGGCAGGTAGGTGCGGCAGAGCCACCGCATGTACGGGGCCACGAAGAGGCGCCACTTGAGGTCATCGTCCTTTTCCTTCGGCGCAAACTCGTGAAGGTCCGAGTGGACCCCGTACTTCGGCTCCAGCTCCAAGGCCAACGGCAGGGTGTTCAGATCGTTCGCCAGGATGACATCGACGGAGATGCCTGCAAGCAGCCTTCGTGCCTGCTGGACCGCGGACATCTTGTTGTACGCGCGCCGGTAGCGGCGACCCAGCAGCCCAATCCGGTCCGAAGGCCAACCGACCGCATCAGGCGACAACGCGAAGTGCTCGTCTACACCATCCGGCGCGGCCCCGTAACCGCAGGTAATGAGGTGATACTTACCGCTGAAGAGACCCACCTGCTTGAGCACGCGCGGGTCTGACCGGATCGGTGAGAAGGAGATGATGAGCAGTCGGGGCAAGGCAGTCATCCCTCCATCATTCCAGACCCGGAGGCTGCGGCCTCACGCCGGGCCGCCGCCGGCAGCACCCAACCCACGGGCAACCGCCGCTAGAAAATGTTCCGGACGAAGCGAATGCGGGACGCGAGGATAGAGACGGCGAAGCTCACGGCGAGGGTGACCGCGTAGCTGGCGACGCCAGCCACCATCGACCTGCCGTCGTAGACCGCCGGCACGTTCAGCCTGATGACCTCAAAGACGAGCAGGTGGATGAGGAACACTCCGAAGGAGGCCCGGGACAGGCTGACCAGCCGCCGCGCCGCCGCGGGTGTAGGCCTAAGGCGACTGAAGACGGACTTGGCTGCGAGGAATACCGCTAGGGACAGCATCATTACGGTCAGCGAGAGGTAGCTGACCGGTGCCACCACGTTCAGGAGCCCGGCTTGTTCCCGGTGCCCGTACTGCCAGAGGCAGAGTGCAGCCAGGGCAATGGCGGCCGCGACAACTGCGTAGAGGGACCGGCCGCTGAGCCGCACGTCCCGCAAGGCACGGCCGGCCACGAAGTAGCCAACGTACGGCAGCCAGTGAGTGAAGATAGTCAGCCTGATCGGCCTGGCGAAGCCCAAAGATGAGGCGATTCCGGGTGCCATGAAAGCCAGTGCCGTGACCGCCAGCAGGGCAGCCGCAAGGATCGGCGCACGCCGCGGCCCCCCGTTCCGGAGGAAGTCCGAGAGGAGCGGAGCAACCAGGTAAAGCCCCAGAATCAGCCACAGGAAATAGAGCTGCGTGAAGACCGCACCGTCAAGAAGCAGCTGCGCCACCCGCGCCGGCGCCAGATCCTCGCCGCGCATCAGCCACCGGACTCCGAAGAGGTAGATCACGTGCCACGCAACGAGTGCGGGCAGAAGCCTCGCCGCCCGCTTCCGGTAAAACGACCGCGGTTCCAGGATGCGGTTGTCAGGCGCCAACAGGAGGGCTCCGGAGATCATCACGAAGACCGGCACAACCCATATGAAGGGGATATCCAGGCCGGCCGCGAGCCACCAGTTCCGGGAGCGGGGCTCGGCGTGTCCAACAAGGTAGCCGAAGAGGTGGATGGCTACGACGCCGGAAATGCTGAGAATCCTCAGGATGTCCAGGGAGTAGTCGCGAGGCGCACCTACGGCCGTTTCGCTGGCCGGTCGGGTACGAAGACCGGTCACTCTGTCTCCTGCATGCGCTCCGAGAACACCGCCGACGTCTGCTGCGCATCCTTTAGCCAGGGGCGCGGCGTTTCGTCAATCGCGATCCGGCGTGACAGCTGGGTGAGCGTGGTTTCCATGTGCCGGAAACGCTGGTAGGTCGTGGCCATGAAAACCATGAAACTGACAACCAGCCCGTAGAGGACAAGATCCGTGCCGCGCCCAATGCCCAGGGCCCGGGCAAGCACGGTCAGCAGCTCGGGGAAGAAAATCGACAGGGCGGCCACGAACGCGAAAATCACCAGCATGATCCGGCGGATGGCCAGATGCCGGGCATTGGATCCGCCGCGCATGAGCGCCAGCGAGACGATGATGACGGCGAGGACAAGGACGATTTGGACTATGATCTGCAATTTCTCACCTAAACAGAAGGTCAGCGATGATATTGACGGAGTTCAGCAACGACTGGCCTTTTGCCTTGGAGTAATCGGTGTAGATGATCTCGACAGGGTGTTCCACCCAGCGCGGGTTGATCTCGGACACCTGGTGGATCAGCTCCGAGGCGTGGGCCATCCTGTTCTGGGTGAGGTGGATCTTGCGGGCGACCTCCGGCCCGATGGCGCGCAGCCCGTTGTGCGCATCGGTGAGCGCCATTCCGGTTGCCAGCCGCGACTGGATCGCGGCCGTCCGCAGAACCAGCCGCTTTGCCGGGGAAAGTTTGGTCCGGCCGTCAAGGAACCGAGAGCCCAGCACCAAATCAGCTTCGCCCGTCCGGATGCGGTCAGCCATCGCTTTTGCGTCCTCCACCCGGTGTTGGCCGTCAGCGTCAAAAGTCACGATGCAATCGAGTTCGGGGTCTTGGAGCGCGTACTCGAAGCCTGTCTGCAGCGCAGCGCCCTGGCCCAGATTCACCGGGTGCTGGACCACCACCGCGCCGGCCCGGCGGGCCACAGCCTGCGAACCATCGCTGCTGCCGTCATCGATGCACACTACGTTGGGAAACTCTTGGCGGAGTCCCTCGATCACCCCGCCGACGACGGAGGCCTCGTTGTACATCGGTATGACTATCCAGGTGCGACTCACCCGTCAAGTATTCCACAGTCGGCATCGCCGACCCGGGCTGCTCAGTGTTCCGCTTTCCGCCGCAGGGCGTGCATCATGGCGATCGGGCCGTGAACCAGCGGGGCGGGAGTTCGGCGCCTGAGCTGCCAGACGGCCCGGTTGGCGGAAACATCGGCAGCGACGACGACGTCGGCCGCCAGCAGCGCCGCCTGCAGCTCCGCCCTGCCCGCTATGGACCTGGCGAGCACGCGGGACTCTCGGTTATCGCGCGCCAGGCGCCCCGCCACACCGAGCGGACCGCCTTTGCGGGCGACTGCCCCGATGGCCGCGTCGAGGCGCCCGGGGCCAACCGGCGGGAGGGGCACCAGCTCCAGCGCAGAATCCGGCGAAACCGGCACCTGTCCCCGATCAGCGACGTAGAAGGCCGTGCCGCTGAGCCGGAAACCGGCAGGCTCGGCAGCATCCGAGGCGCGGCTCCAGAGGTCTTCCAGTGTGGCCTGAGGGTGCGGGCTGCAGCCCAGGACGATGCCGAGGCGAAGATCGCGGGTCTGGTTCATTGCTGGGGGTTCCTCTGATCTTCGGCGAGCGCTCTCTGCCGCGGGTGGCCAACGAGCTCACGCAAATCGGAAATGACCGGCGCCAGGATGGCGCTACGGGCAAATTGCTGGCCATACTTCCAGGCGGCCTCCCACGCTGCGGTGTCCGGATCGGCCAGGGCTTCGGCACACTTCCGCAGGGCAGCGGCGATGCTATCCGGGGTCAGGTCCTTGGCGGGGAACCACAGCGGGTAGTCCCGAAGAAGCTCCGTGGCCGCATTACCCAGATCGTGCACGGACACGATGGGCAGTCCGGTCGCAAGGTATTCCGCGGTCTTGCCCCCCGTCACGTACTTCCCGCTAGAGAGCAGCAACAGGAGCGCGTCCACCGTGCCGTAGAACCGGGCCACGTCACGCTTCGAAATTGGCCCCTCGTAGAGCAAGCCATTAGGGGTTCCGGAACCGAAAGTCTCAAGTATCTCCGCGCCGGCCGCACCCGAGGCACTGAGCTTCCCGCGGAACACCGCCGTGGCCCGGGCCTCGGCGCCGGGAAACGCCATGCCCCACCCCTGCAGGAACTCGGTCATCGGCATGTTGACATACTGGAGAGTGCCTAGATAGCCGAAACGCGGGTTCCGGGTCTGCCGGACCGCGGGCGCCGCATGCCCCGGCTGGGGATCAAAGCCGTTGGCGACCACCCGCATCGTCGCTGCAGACTCCGGGTACCGGGCCGTATATTCGTCGCGGATCCGGTCGTTGACAAACCACGATCCGGCGGCTTCGGCCAGGAACTTGGCCTCCAGGTTCCCTCGGCTGCTCCCCCGGCTGAAGTCTTCCGCCCCGGTGATGGTGTTGAACGCCCAAGCGTCGCGGTAGTCCATGATGTACGGCACCCCCGGCAAGCTGCGGGCCACGCCGAAGGCAACATAGGGGCTCGCAGACGCCATCACCAGGTCGACCGGCTTTTCAGCATGGACGGCCCGGGCCGCCTCGCTGGCCGGGGAAAGCCATGCGCCGTGAAAATCCTCCGGGAAGTCCTTCCGGCCCCGGCGCCGCACCACTTCCTTCCACACGTAAGGCGCCTCGATCCGCAACCGGGAATAGCGACGGAGGTCACCGCGGGCCAGCTCTTCGGAGCCGCCATCGTCCACCTGGACAATCCGGATCCGCGGGTCCACCGATTCGGCAAGCTTCTGGTCGACTCCGGAGATTTCGGACCAGATATCCCGGTCCAGCGTCAGCACCGTAACGTCCCAGCCGTCCTCGGCGAGGGCGTTAGCCACCGCCGTGCAGCGGTAGACCGAGGAGGCGGTGCTCGGAGGAAAGGCGAAAGCGATGTACAGGAGATGCGGCTTGCTCATGCGGACCTGCCCAGAACCTTGGCGTAGCCGGCCTCAAGCGCCGGAAGGAGGGCTGCGGCACCGTGCCTGAGGCGTACATACTCAGGACCCTGCAGTTGCTGAGACAGTGTCACCGGATCGGCCAGGGCTTCGCGCACGGCCTGTCCGACGTCTGCGCGGCGGACACTGATAGTGGCCAGATCGGCGCCATAACCCTCCACCTGGTCCGCAAATACCGTCGGCACCCCAATCCCGATTGCGGCAAGCTCACTCGCGGCAAGAATTCCCGCTACCTGACCCACCGCGACGTGGGCCTGGGCAAGTTCGCCCAGGAACTGCTTCTTGGGCATCCTGGGAATCAACCGCACCCCCAGCCTCGCCGCTTCAGCCGCCCGGTCACCCCAGTCCAGGCCTACTACGTCTGCACCGCCGGGGCCGCCCACTGCGGCGACGACGTCCGCCGCGGTCTCCAGCAGCGCATCTCCGCCCTTGGAGGCGTCCCAGCGGGAGGGGAAGATGACCCTCGGTCGGGGCGCCGGTGCCCACGCCGGCAACTCGTCCATATCGAGCGGAACCGGCAGGTACTCCGCATCGGGCCGGGCACGTTCGGCCTTCTCACGCAGGTCCGGGGTGGTGTACCAAACGTGGCCGGCGCCGTCGATATCGGCCTTCATCGCCGCATGGTGCTGGTCCTGCCAATAGTTTTCACGGATATCGGTGCCGTGCAGGGTCAGGGCATAGGGTCGGCCCAGGGCCCCCCGGGCCCAGACCGCGCGCCCGCCCATGTTCACGTGCCACAGCCTCGTTTGCGGGTAGGCCATAAGCTGCTCGGCGCGGAACCGGTAGTAGGCGGCTTTGCCACTTCCACGCGTCCAGGGTCCTTGAATGAGCCTCCACGGCTGGCCCTGCCTGCGGCCTTCCGCAACGAACGTCTTCCCGACGTCGGCGCAGTCGAACAGTTGAGTGACTCGGATCTTCTGACTCATGATGCCCATCATCTCATTGAGGCAGCGGGTGGCCCGGCACACGCGCAACCGCACTCCGGCGATCCCTAACGGGCCGGGCGCACGGGGGCGAATGCGGCACCCCGCGTAGTATGGGAAGGATTCTTCCCCGCCGTCTTGGAGTACTCCTTGAAACACCTGCGCCGCACGATGCGCGAGCTTCTGCCTCTCCTGCCCGCCAACGCCAGGCGGTTCCTACTGCTGTTTGGTGTGCTCTCGGCCGTCCTCTCGCTGCTCGACGCGGCTGCGCTGGGCGTTTTTGCGCTGGTCCTGAACCAGATCCTCAAAGGCGGGTCGATGACCCTGCCGGTCCTGGGCGCAGTGACGCAGGAGTTCAGCCTGCTGATCCTGGTCTCATCGGCCCTGGTCATGATCCTGAAATCCGTCCTCAACATCTGGCTCCAGTGGGTGTCCACCCGCAAGTTCGCGGACTACGAGCTGGAGATTGGTTCCGTTCTTTTCCAGAGCTATATCCGTGCCCCTTGGACGGAACGCATGAAGCGCTCCACCACCGAGCTTGTCCGGATGATCGACGTCGGAATTGCCAACACCGTATCGGGAGTGCTTTTCCCGGCCGTGACGCTGCCGGCCCAGGCGCTGACTTTTGCGTCGGTGCTAGTGGTCCTCGTCGCCGCCTCCTGGCAGACTGCCTTGGCCACCGTCATCTACCTCGGGATCATCGCGGCATTCCTGTACCTGTGGCTCTCCAAGAAGTCGTACGAGGCGGGAAAGGTGAACCGCGACGCCGCCATGCGCATGTCGACCCTGGTGGCTGAAATGCTTGCTGCCCTCAAAGAGATCACGCTCCGCGACAAGGCTGAAGAAGTGGGAAACATCGTCCTCCACAGCCGCGAACGCGCCGCCCGTTCCCGGTCGAACATCAGGTTCATGAGTTCGGTTCCCAAGTTTGTCATCGACATGGCCCTGATCGGCGGGTTCCTCCTCATCGGGGCGGTGGGCTACGCGATCGGCGGCATGCAGACAGCAATGTCATCGGTAGCCATCTTCGGCTTGGCGGGCTTCAAGCTCGTGCCCGCACTCACCACGGTCCAGGGCCAGCTGACCCTGGTCCAATCGACCCTGCCCTACACCGAGACCGTGATGCGCGACATCAAGGACGCCGCGGTTTTCCGGGAGAATGCCGAGAAGCTTGGGAAGACTCCGATAACCAGCGAGCCGAAAATGCTCGAGTTGAAGGACGTCGAATTCACCTATCCGGGGTCCGAGAGCCCGGCGGTCACCAAGATCAACCTCAGGCTGCCGATCGGCTCGTCCGTAGGCATAGTTGGGCAGTCCGGGGCCGGCAAGTCGACCCTGATCGACATCTTCCTGGGCTTGCTGACTCCCTCCAAGGGAACCATGACACTCGACGGTGTGCCACTCGAGGATGTGCTGTCGGATTGGCGCAAGCGCGTGGGCTATGTGCCTCAGGACGTGGCGATCTTCGACGGCTCCGTTGCCCAGAATGTGGCCCTGAGTTGGGGCGGCGACATCGACGAGGAGCGTGTACGGACCGCGCTGGAGCGCGCCCAACTCCTCGACACCATCGACGCACGTGCCGGCGGCGTCCACGGCCGGGTGGGCGAGCGGGGCCTGGCACTGTCGGGCGGACAACGCCAGCGGCTGGGTATCGCCCGGGCGCTGTACATGGACCCCCTGGTGCTGGTGCTTGACGAGGCCACGAGCGCGCTGGACACTTCCACGGAGGCCGCCGTGGCGAACGCCATCAGCGAACTGCACGGCGAGATCACCGTGATCTCGGTCGCTCACCGCCTCTCCACGATCCGGAATAATGACCAGATCTGCTTCATGAAGGACGGCAGCATCGTTTCGCAGGGTTCATTCGATGAAGTCATCCGCGCCAATCCGGACTTCGCCCAGCAGGCCGCCCTGGCGGGGCTCTACACCCCGGAACCGGGCACTGCCGCCGTCGGATCAGACCTGTCCCGCCCGGAAGCCCGCGCAGTGTAGCGGTCCGCGCCAAGCGCGGCCTGACCGCTAGCGCCTCGCGATTTTCCGGTAAAGATCCTCCAGCCGGTCCACGTACGCTGCGGCGTCGTATCTGGGCAGCGCCCAGGCCGAGCCGGCCAGCCGCCGCGCGGCGGCTTCCGGGTCGCTGAGCGCTTCAAGAATCTGCGCCACGACGTCGTCTTCCGTCCCTTCCAGGACCGGGGGTGTCGAGCCGTCGTCCGGCCGCGCCAGCCGCGTTCCCACGGCGGCCACCGGCAGCCCCATGCACAGCGCCTCGAACTCGCTGGTGGCGAAGTTGTTAGTGGCCTGGCCGACGGCGACATGGGTCCGGGACATGACGCGGTGGTATTCCTCTTGCGACATGCGCTCCAGCAACGTCACGCCGGCTTCCGCCGCCCGCGCGGCCCCCGGCCCCCAGTTCAGCCCCAGAATCCGCACTTCGGGGTCGAGCGCACGCCGTAACTGACGGGCCAGGCCGAGCTGCCGCTCCACCCCCTTGTCGTCGTCCCAGCGCGAGACGAAAAATATGTTGGGCCGAACGTCTGGCTGCCAGGCGGGCAAGCTGGCCGCGTCGACCAGCGCAGGCAGGAACTCAGCGTCGGGCCGTGCCTTAAGGGCATTCGCGGCGGTGTCATTGTTCGCGTAGAAGACGTGTGCGGCGCCGTCGATGGCCCGCTGAATCTCATCGTGGAAGACGGGATCGGCCCACTGTTTGCGGATATCGGTGCCGTGCAGCGTCAGGGCATAGGGCCGCTCCGGCATCCCTCGTTCCCGGAGTAGCCGCGCGCTGGTGGCGTAGTGGACATGGACGGCGTCGGCCTTCCAGAGCCGTGCGGCCCGTTGGGCAACGTAGGGCACAAATCGAGCCCGCGCCAGGACCGGATTGGACGGCGCGGCCGTCATCGGACGGACCTTTTCCGGCGGCAAGTAGTCCCACTGCAGACCTGCCCGCCCGGCCGCCCGGACCATGGCCCGGGCCACGAAAGCGCAATCGTTGAACTGGAGTACGCGCGGATCGGTCATTATCCCTGCCGCCCTGCTGCGAGGGCTGTCGGGGACGCCGCCCGGGCGACGCGGACGGAGGCCCGAGTTTCGTTTTGCACCCAGTAAGGTTATCCCGGGACTCCCCAAATAACCTCGTTCAGGAGTGCTTAGTCCATGAGCCAGAGCATCGAAGTCGTCATTCCGGTCCATGATCCGGCGCGGCCGGTGGCGCGCGGTATGGCGTCCGTCATCGAGCAGCGACAAGCCCTGGCCGACCGCGGCGTCGATCTGCATGTCACGGTGGTGCTGCACAACCTTGCCGCGGACAGCCTGTCCGCCCCGGAGGTTCCGGCCGGATTTCCGGCGGCCGCCGCCGGGGTCAGGTACCTCAGCTATTCAGACGGTGTGCCGTCACCGGCCGGTCCTCGCAATTTCGCCCTGCAACGCAGCGACGCGGACTACCTCAGCTTCCTCGATTCGGACGACTATCTGGAACCCGGGTCGCTGCCCGCCTGGTGGGAAATCGCCGAGAAGCACGGTGCGGCGGCGGTGATCGCACCGTTGCGGACCCCTGCCGGGAGCATCCTCGCGTCGCCGCGGATTCGACCGTCAAAGCCCCGGGTCCTCGATCCCCTCCGTGACGGGCTGGCCTACCGTAGCGTGCCCTACGGTCTGCTGCGCCGCGAGAGCCTGCTCGACCTGGGTTTTAGCTACACCGAAGGCATCCTGACCGGCGAAGACCTGGAACCTACGCTGCGGCTGTGGTTTCGCTCCGGCGCTGTCTGCTATCCGTACGGCGCACCCGCCTACCACCAGACCGATGACTCCGGTCCGGCCCGCGTGACGAGCCAAATCCGCCCGCTCCGGGAGGAATTCGCGTGGCTCGAACATTTGCTTGCGGCTGACTGGCTGCGGGCGGCGTCGACGCCGGAAAGACGCGCCATCGCGCACAAGATCCTGAGGGTGCATGGCATCGGGGCGTTGCTTCGACGCGCCGACGCCCCGGACGCCTCCGGCCGCGCCCCGTTGTGGGATGTGAACGAGAGCCTGTACTGGCGGGACGTGACGGATAGGGTGCTTGCCCTGGCCGGCGGTTCGATTCCCAGCATCAGCCGGCGCGACGCCACCCTCGTCCAGGCCGCGGGCTCGACCGGCGAGCTGCGGCAACTGCGCGCCCTGGTGGCAGGCTACCGGGGCTCGGGCCGGGCGGGGGCATTGCTTACTCCACGGCTGCGGGACTCGCTCTCCCCCGATTCAGCGTTCCGCCACTACGTCTCCGAGAGACTGCGGGCCAGGACCGGGGTATTTGCGGCACACCCGGCCGCAATCCCGCCCGCAACCTGAGCAGGTAACTTACGCTGGCTTTCTGCTCCTGCACTAGGCTCCGGGGCGCGATCGCAGCCGTCCGCCTTGCTAGACTCGAGTCGGTAAATCGGACGGGCAGGAGCATTAATGAACTGGTGGCAGGCGTTTCCCGCTATCGCCGTGGCCGCACTCTTGATGTTCCTTCCGGGTCTAGTCCTTGCGAGGGCACTAGGCGCCAAAGGATTCGCGTCGGCGGCAATGTCGCCGCTGGCTTCCTGCGGTCTGATCGGCCTGGCCGGCGTCGTGGGAGGACTGGTCCGGCTGGACTGGGGACTCCCCAGCTATCTGCTGGTGACGGCGCTCTGCACCGGTCTGGCGTTCCTGCTACGACGGCTCATCAAGGGGCGGATCGCAGCAGTTGCACCGGCTTCGGTGGCGCCCACTGTCCAATGGGCTGCCATCCTCGGCGGCTTGGTTGCAGGTTCCACGCTCATCGTCAGCCGCCTCCTGCCGGCCATTGGCAAGCCGGGGAACTTCGCCCAAGTGTACGACAACATTTTCCACCTCAACGCCATCCGGTACATCATTGAAACCGGCAACGCGTCCTCCCTGACGCTGGGTAAGATGCTGACTCCGGACGCCGGGATTGCGATCTACCCGTCCGTGTGGCACTCCCTGGCCGCGCTCGTTTCCCAATTGACGAACAATGATGTCTTTGTCAGCCAGAGCGCCGTTATCGTGGCTGTGAGCGCGCTCCTGTGGCCCTTCGGCTGCATCATGCTGGTCCGGGGCATCGTCGGTCCCCGAGTCCTGCCGCTGGTAGTCGCCGGTGTCCTGAGCGGCGGCTTCTGGATGTTCCCGTTCCAGTTGCTGCAGTGGGGTCCGCTCTACCCGAACACCCTTGCCTACAGCCTGCTGCCCCTGGCGTTGCTCGTCCTCGTGGGGTTGTTCAATGCAGGGCGCGAACGGTTCCTGGACAACCTTGCCCTCTGGTCGTTCCTGCTCGTGGCCGTCGCGGCCTTGTTCATGTCGCAGCCCAATGGTGTCACGGCATTGCTGGCATTCTCCGTGCCGCTGATCGCCGGCGCCTGGTTCTCCCAGCTGCGTGCCCGGATTCGTGCCAGGGCCGGCTTCAGACCTATAGCACTCGTGGTCCTCTGGGGGCTGGCTTCGGCAGCAGCGTTCCTCGTGGTCTGGCAGGCACTGCTCCTGAGCTACGACAACTGGAAGCCCAGCCGGACCCTGCCTGAGGCCGTAGGCGACGTCGCAACCGGCACCCTCCTTGGCGGCGGAGAGACGATGGTGGCCTCGGTAGCGGCCGTGCTGGGCATCCTCACCATCATTTGGCGGCGCAGAGGCGGCTGGATCATTGCCTGCGGGCTCATTGCCGCAGCCCTCTACATCGTTGCCGTCTATATGTACCAGGGCCGCTTCCGACACTTCACGACCGGCAGCTGGTACCAGGATCCCTACCGGCTCGCGGCGTTGGTGCCGCTGTTCATGATTGTCCTCGCCGGCGTGGGGGCGGACGGACTGGTGTCCGCGGTCCGGGGCTGGTTGCGGCGCATCGCGGCGAAACGTTCCGCCGGCCGACGCCTCGGCCTCCCCGAATTCCGCGGCTCCGCGGGGCTGTACGCTGTGGCAGCGGCGGCGGTTTTTGCGCTCGCCTTGTCAAACGTGGTGGAGCACTATCACGGGCCCGGCTTGGCCACCGTTTCCACCAAAATCACCAAATCATATTCCTTCGTTCCTGGCTGGGCGGTATCCGACGACGAGTACGCGCTCATGTCCCGGCTCGACTCAACGGTCCCGAAGGACGCCGTGATCGGCGTCAACCCCTTCAACGGCGGTGCCCTGGCGTACGCCGTTTCGGGCCGCCACGTCACCCAGTATCACCTGTCCCCGGAGCCCGACGCCGGATTGCGCGAGATCGCCAAGGACATCACGACGGCGCAGCCGGGGTCCGAGACGTGCCAGCTCGCAGCCAAAGATCATGTGCACTACATCCTCGACCTGGGCAGCTTCTACATGCTGAACTTCGTGGCGGCACGTGCTTACCCTTCCTTCGTGGACGTCCTCAAGACTCCCGGGGCGAAGGTGGAACTGGTCGATCAGCAGGGCGCGGCCAAGCTCTACAAAATCGACGCCTGCTGATTCCTGAGGCCACGGCGCTCTGACCGGGAATCGTCCCGTGCGCGGAATCACAGCCGCCACGGCCGGGGTCCGCGATCGCCTAAGCTGGAATCATGCGTATTCTCAGCGTCGTCGGCGCAAGACCACAGTTCGTAAAGCTCGCACCGATTGCTTCGGCCCTCTCCGGCAGGGCGGAGCACCTGATCGCCCACACAGGCCAGCACTATGACGAACTCATGAGTGATGTCTTCTTCCGCGATCTTGGGATCCCGTCGCCGGACTTCAACCTCGGCGTCGGATCCGGCAAGCACGGAGCGCAGACGGGGGCCATGCTCGGGGGCCTCGAAGAGATTTTGGAGGAGGCCAAGCCGGACTGCGTGCTGGTTTATGGCGACACGAATTCCACTCTGGCCGCGGCTATCGCCGCCGTGAAGCTGCACATCCCGCTGGCCCACCTCGAAGCGGGCCTGCGCTCCTTCAACCGGCGGATGCCGGAAGAACACAACCGGGTCCTGACCGACCACGCCGCGGACCTGCTGCTGGCACCCACCCAGGTGGCAGTTGATCACTTGGGCAACGAGGGCCTCGGCGCCAAGACGGTCCTCGTCGGCGACGTCATGACCGACGTCCTGTACCAGGTCCGGGACCTGCTGGAGAGCCGGCAGGAACCCCTCCCCCTCGACGTGGCGCGGCAGGGATACTACGTAAGCACCATCCACCGGCCGGACAACACGGATTCCCCGTCACGGCTGAAATCCATCCTGGACTCGTTGGCCTCCCTCGACCGTCCGGTGCTCCTGCTGGCCCATCCGCGTCTGGTGAGCTTCGCCGAACGTCACGGGCTGGCTCTCGAGCAGGGAAGCATCCGGGTGTGCCCCCCGCTGGCCTACCCGCAGCTCGTCAACGCCGTCGTCAACAGTGCCGGCGTCATCACCGACTCGGGTGGCCTGCAGAAGGAAGCATTCCTGTTGCGGGTGCCGTGCACGACTATTCGTCCGGAGACGGAATGGGTTGAGACGCTCGAATCACGGTGGAATGTGCTGGTCAGCGAAGACCTCTCCATCCTCGCCGACACAGTGAAGCGCCCCGCTCCCGAGCCCACGGACGCCGCCCCCTACGGCGACGGGCACGCTGCGGAGAAGATCGTGGATGCCCTGTTGAGCTTCCACGAGGAGCACGGCAAGGGCTAGGAACTACGGCTGCCGGCAGGGGCGGGAACAGGCGAGACCTCGCCAGTTCCCGCCCCTGTTGCTTTTGCCGCAAGTCCTGCCTCCGGACCGCGCCCCGGTCTAAAGCAGGGCAGAGGCCGCCATAAACCTAAGCGGAGCCTCGGGCCTCAGCTGGGCGGCCACACCCGAAGCGATCATGGTTTCCGGCCGGCCGAACCTCCGCCGCGCGGTTGCGGCCGCCAGCATCTCAGCCGAAGGGCCAGGCGCCAGGATACTGCGGAGCAGTCGGACGTCGGCGATCGACAGGGGCTGCTCCGCCCCGGGCGCGGCGGCCAGCAGCGTTCGGGTCACGCGAGCGAACTCTTCGCGGTCAGCGTCCGTCCAACCGCCCTGTTCCTCGCGCGGGAGCACCACGCCAAAGACGTGAACCCGCAGCAGCTTGGTGACCAGGGCCTGGCGCTGGGCCAGGGGTAGCGCAACGAACCACGGGTGGGCGACGAGCTCGAGGGCAAAGGCAAACAGCTCCCCTATGTCCCGCCGCTGCGCGGTCACCCGATCCTGCGCATCGGCGCCGACGACGTATTTGCCCGTCCCGCGCCCGTAGTCGATCCGGCCGCCGCCGAACCAGAGTTTGGCGGAGAAAAGCTGGTCTTCCCCGGTCCGCAGCTCGGTGCTGAATTCGAGGCCGAGCCGCGCTATCTCACTGCGCCGCAGGAGGCCCAGCGGCGCAGTGCGGTAGCTGAGGCGGTCCTTTACCGGATCCAGCTTGAACCGCCGGCCGACACGGACCGGCGGCGTGCGCACCGGCGTCCCGTCGGCATGGCGCTGCGGGGCAATGACCATCGCGGAAGAATGGCGGCGTGCAAGTTCCAGCCACTGGCGAAGTGCGCCGGGCTCCAGATAGTCGTCGCTGCCAAGGATGCACACGAATTCCGCCGTGGCCTGGTCCAGGGCGTGGTTGAACGGCCCGGCCGGGCTGGGTATCCCGTCGCGAAGTTCCAAGAACCTGGTGGCAGAGGCAAGCTCGGCGGGGACGTTTTTCTCGATCTCGGCCCTGGAAATGTTGTGACAGACAACGGTGACCCGGACCCCGCCGGGGGCGTTGACCGCCAAGCCGGCCCTGGCGATCGAGGCGATGGCCCTGGCCACGGGCCGGGTGCTGCTGTGAACTGCGATGACAACGTCCACTGCCGGGCCTGCGCCGTTCACACTGTTATCCACGCTGTCTCCCTCCTCCGGTTGCCGTCGCGGCGAGCACCCGGCCATAGACGTCTTCGAAAAGCCGGCCGACAGTGTTTCGGCTGAACCTGTCCCGGATCGGCGCGGCAATGGCAGCGGGGTCTGCGCCGGCAAAGGTCCGGCGGGCCGCCACGATTGCGGCGGCCAGGGACTCAGGTGAGTCGTCATCAACGAGGACGCCGTTCGCCGCGGTCACGTAGTCGGTGAATCCGCCCACCCGCGGGACGACGACGGCGCGCCCCGCAGAGAGTGCCTCTGCGGCTGACGTGAAGAAGTTCTCGTGCGCCGTCGGGAGGAAGAAGAGGTGGGCCTCTTCGAAAAAGGCGAAGACTTCAGTGGGTGGAACCGTGCCAACCAGGGTGACGTTCCCGCCGAGCTTGAGCTCGGCTATCAGTTCTTCGGCCTCCCGGCGGAGTGGTCCGTCGCCCACCCAGCTGAGGTGCACGTCCTGGCCTGACTCCTTCAGCGCCGCTATGGTCCGAATGGCCAACAGGGGCCTTTTCCCCGGAACCAGGCCGCCGACGGCGACCAGGCGGAGCCTTTCGTCGGCAGGTGGCGGCATCAGCGGTCGCTCGTTGGCCACGACACATGGCACCAGCACCGCGGCCTCCGGACGTGCGAAGGTTTGCAGTTTCTCCACAAGTTCCGCAGTCACGCCTGTGACAGCGTGGGGAAGACGGAGCACCCACCGCAGCCAAGCGAAACGGGGCCATAGCCCGGCCACATTTCGCGGGTTAGTGACACCGCTCCAGTGTTCCGAGTGCACCCAAGGAACTCGCCGCAGGAGTGCCGGCAGCACCGCCACGAGGGCCGAGGAAAAAGCCATCGTGTGCAGCACGTCCGCCGTTGAGCTTTCCTTCAGCAAGAGGCGCAGCATAGACAGAGCCGTCCATGGCCGTCGCGGGTCAAGGGAGATCCGCTGCACGGGCAGGCCGTCATAGGACTCCATGGCCGTTGGCAGGCTGCTGCCCAGCCTGACATGCACCACGCGGACGTCGTGCAGGATTTGGATCGCTTTCGCGTGCTCCAGGTTGAATGGGGCTTGGGCCGGTGAGCCCGGGCTGGGGAACCACGTGGTGACCACAAGGATCTTCATCGTTGATTCCTCCCCACAGCGGCGACGACGGCCGCGGCTGCCTGGCCCGCTGCCGCGAGGGAGGCGTTCTCCGCCACCCACTGCGAGCGGAGTCCGCGTCCGGTGTCGGCGAATTCCAGCGCGGACACCATGGCGGCCGCCACGGCCTGCGGGTCGTGGTCCACCGCGTCGCCGAGCCTGTTGTCGGCCACCACCGCGGCCCCCTCGCCGGATCCGGCGAAAATCACCCGGGTCCCGCACCCGGCGGCGGCATAGATCTTAGTCGGCTTGGCGAAGTCATAGCCCTGACCCGGCTTAATGCTGACGAGGGCCGCTGCGGCTCCCCGCAGCCAGGCCGCGGCCTCCCGGGGTGGAACAACTCCGCCGAAGACTACGCTTCCGGGGGCGACCTCGGCTGCCAGTTCCCGGAGGGCAGGCTCATCCGTGCCCTGCCCGAAAAACCGGATCTCCGCGTCCGGATAAGTCTGTTGCACGATCGGCAGTGCGCGGACAAAAACGTCGGCTCCCTGCCACTCCGAGATGGTTCCGGTGTAGGCAAAATATGGCCGCCCGCTGGCCGCGGCCTCCCCCTGAGGGTTGAAGACGGAGGTGTCGACCCCATTAGCCACCACCCGGAGCCGCTCCGCCGGCACGCCGAATTTCTCGGCCTGCTCGGCAACAGCGTCGGAAATGGCGATAACGCAGGCGGCACGTCGCAGCACGAAGCCTTCGACGCGTCGCATCAGGCCAATAACGACGCCAGGCACATCTGTCGCGGACAGCGCTTCACTCCACACGTCTGCAGCGTAGTAAACAAACGGCCGGCGACGCAGCCAGCTGCTGACGGCTACTACCAGCCCGGTGGTGGGCGGTGGTTCGGAGACGACCACATCCGCGCCCAGAACCAGCAGGCGGAAGAAGGCCGGAATGTCGAAACTCAGGTACTGGATATAGCCGCGGACGTTCCCACCCGGGTCCCTCAGTACCGGCCAGCGGCTGATTTTGAACGGCACGCTGCCGGCCGAGGCCCCGCCGGGGGCACGGGTCGTGACGACCTGGACATCCGCCCCCGTAGCCACCAGCCCATCCACGAGCGCCTGCAGGCGAAAAGCGGCGGCCCCCACTTCGGGCGTGAAAAGCCGGGTGGCGACCGCAACCCTCAATCGGGGTCGCGCCGTCACGAGGCGACGACTTTGACCATCTGCCCGCTGCGCGCGGACTCCAGCACAGCTTCGGCGACCGACAGCGTGTCGAGACCTTCGCGCATGGTGACAACGTCGTTGCGCAGCCCCAGGACGGCGTCACGGAAGGCCTCGTGCTCGGTCCTCAGCGGCTCCGGTTTGGCGATTGCAAGCCGGGTCATGTTGCCCTCGGAGACACCCCGGAAAGCTGCCATCGACTCCCACTCCGTGGCTACGGTGCCGTTTTCGAAGAACGTCAGGTCCGCCGTCACCGTGTCGGCGACGAATGCGCCCTTTTCGCCGGTGACGATCGTCAAACGCTCCTTCATGGGAGAAAGCCAGTTCACGAGGTGATTCGTGATGACGCCGTTTGCCAACTGTCCGGTCGCGGCCACCATGTCTTCATGCGGACGACCACTGCGCGTGGTGACGTGGGCGAAGATCGACTCGAAGCGGCTCTGGGCGAGCCACGCGGTCAGGTCGATATCGTGAGTGCCCAGGTCTTTCACCACGCCGACGTCGGCGATGCGTGACGGGAAGGGACCCTGCCGGCGGGTGGCAATCTGATAAACCTCGCCCAGTTCGCCGGCTTCGATCCGCTTCCGAAGGGACTGCAGGGCGGGATTGAAACGTTCGATGTGACCCACGGCCCCCACCAGGTGCTTGGCCTCGAACGCATCTACCAGGCGCTGTCCTGCCTCGGCGCTGGCGGCGATCGGCTTCTCCACGAGGGTGTGGACGCCCGCGTCGGCCAGTGCCAGGCCGACTTCCTCATGCATCCCCGTGGGGACGGCGGCAACGGCCATGTCGAGTCCCTCGGCGATAAGTTCTTCCACCGAAGAGAGCACCTTGAGGCCACCGGCCACACCGTGGGGATCACCGTAGGCGTCCGCTACCGCCACCAGGTCCACACCGGGCAACTCGCGAAGGACCCGGGCATGGTGCCGGCCCATCATTCCCAGCCCGATCAGGCCAACACGCAGGTTCGCCATCTCAGGCACCGGCCTTGGCGACGGCGTTGACGGCAGTGACGATTCGCTCGAGGTCGTCCTGGCTCAGGGAGGGGTGAACCGGCAGCGAGAGCACTTCCTTGGCCGCCGTCTCCGTGTTGGGCAGGTCCTCCGTCCGGTTGAAGGACGGAAGCCGGTGGTTCGGGACCGGGTAGTACACGCCGGTTCCGATGTTGTACTCCTCCCGCAGGGCCTTGGCCAGTCCGTCGCGGTCCTCGGTGACCCGGATCGTGTACTGGTGGTAGACGTGGCCCGCCCCCGCCGCGACTGCCGGGGTGCCGACGTTCTCCAGGTTGGCGTCGAGGAAAGCCGCATTCTGCTGCCGCTGCGCGGTCCAGCCCAGCACCTTGGTGAGCTGGACGCGGCCAATGGCGGCGTGCAGGTCAGTCATGCGGGCGTTGAAGCCGACGATCTCGTTCTCGTACTGCTTTTCCATGCCCTGGTTGCGCAGCAGCCGAAGCTTGTGCTCGACGGCGGCGTCCGACGTCGTCACCATGCCGCCCTCACCGGACGTCATGTTCTTGGTCGGGTACAGGCTGAACATGGCAAAGGTGCCGAAGCTGCCCACCTTCTTGCCATTGAAGCTTGCGCCATGCGCCTGGGCTGCGTCCTCGTAGAGGTCGATGCCCCGCTCCGCGGCAAGCTTGCCGAGGCCCTCGACGTCGAAGGGGTGACCGTACAGGTGGACCGGCATGATGCCCTTGGTCTTCTCCGTAATCAGCGAAGCAACATGCTCCGTGTCCAAGGTGTAATGGTCCAGCTCAATGTCAGCGAAGACGGGAGTAGCGCCGGTCAGTGCCACCGCGTTGCCGGTGGCGGCAAAGGTGAAGGACGGCACAATGACTTCGTCGCCCGGGCCTACGCCGGCGGCGAGGAGACCCAGGTGGAGACCCGACGTGCCGGAATTCACGGCAACGGCCGCGCGGCCGTCAACGAGCACAGACGAGAATTCGGTTTCAAACTCAGCTACCTGCTTGCCCTGGGCCAACATTCCGGAGGCGAGTACGGCGTCTACGGCCGCCCGCTCTTCGTCGCCGATGATCGGTTTGGCTGCGGGGATAAAGTCCGGGCTCATGCGTTGTCCTCTGCCTCTTTCAGGAAATTTTCTTCTTCAACATACTTGGCGCCCGTCTCCGGGCACACCCAGAACCCGTCCGCCTCACGCAGCGGGAAGCCGGCCTTGCCGACCCAGCCGAGCCGCTTGGCAGGCACTCCGGCCATCAGGGCGAAGGCGGGTACATCCTTCGTGACGACGGCGCCTGCGGCGATGGTCGCCCAGCGGCCGATCGTCACCGGCGCCACGCAGACGGCGCGGGCTCCGATGGACGCCCCGTCCTCGATCGTGACGCCCACCGGGGTCCAGTCGTGCGCGCTCTTCAACGATCCGTCGGGACTGACTGAGCGGGGGTAGGTATCGTTCGTCAGGACCACTGCAGGCCCGATGAACACGCCCTTGCCCAGCTTTGCGGGCTCGTAGACCAGCGCGTAGTTCTGGATTTTGGTGTTGTCGCCAATCTGGACACCGGTGCCTACGTAGGCGCCGCGGCCGACGATGCAGTTTTCTCCCAGGGTGGCGTCCTCACGCACCTGGGCCAGGTGCCAGATCTTTGTACCTGCGCCCAGCACGGCGCGGTCCGAAACATCGGCGCTCGGGGCAATGTTGTTCATCGTGGATCTCCTGTCAAAGGGAAAAAGTGATCGGCGCAGGCTGCGAGGAGGTCACGCCTTGCCGATGACGCGGTACTGGACGCCATCCCATGCCTCAGGGGTGCTCACCCTGCGGCCGTCGATGAAGACCCGGACGCCCGGGAGCTGCTGCGGCCCCAGCGTGCGGTACTCGGCGTGGTCGGCCTGAACCACGGCCGCGTCGACCGGTTCCCCTAGGTGATAGGGCTCGAAGCCCAGCTTCTGGAGTTCTTCGTCGGTGTACAGCGGGTCATGGACTAGCGCCGCGGCGCCGCGCTGTTCAAGGGCCTTCACTGCGTCGAAGACACCCGAAAACGCCGTCTCCTTGACCCCGCCGCGGTACGCGGCGCCAAGAACGACCACGCGGGCGCCGGTGAGGTCGCCGAAAGCTCCCTCCAGCAGTCCGATGGTGTACGACGGCATGTCTGCGTTGGCGGCGCGGGCAGCGCGCACCACCGTCGCCTCCGGATCGTTCCACAGGTACAGCCGCGGGTAGACGGGGATGCAATGTCCGCCGACGGCGATTCCCGGGGTGTGGATGTGGCTGTAGGGCTGCGAGTTGGCGGCCTCGATGACCTGGTAGATGTCAATGCCAGCCGTGGCGGCATAGCGGGCAAACTGGTTGGCGAGGCCGATGTTGACGTCGCGGTAGGTGGTTTCCGCCAGTTTCGACAACTCCGAGGCCTCGGCGGAGCCCAGATCCCAGACGCCGTTCGGGCGGGCCAGGTCGGTCCGCTCGTCGAAGTCCAGGACAGCCTCGTAAAACTCGACAGCTTTGGCGGCCCCGGCTTCCGACAGGCCTCCGACCAGCTTGGGGTACTTGCGCAGGTCCGCGAACACACGGCCTGTGAGCACGCGCTCCGGAGAGAACACGAGGTGGAAGTCCTGGCCTTCGACCAGGCCCGAGGCCGATTCGAGTGCCGGCTTCCAACGGGTCCGGGTTGTGCCGACCGGAAGGGTGGTCTCGTAGGAGACCAAGGTGCCGGGCGTCAGGTGTTTGCCAAGTTCGGCGGTCGCCGCGTCCATCCAGCCGAAATCAGGATTCGCATCCGCATCGACGAACAGCGGCACGACGAGGACAACGACGTCGGCTTCGGGGACCGCGTCCGCGTAGTCGGTCGTCGCCCGGAGCTTACCCGCCGGCACCAGCTCGGAAAGCTTTTCCTGCAGCTGGGCTTCGCCGGGGAATGGCTCCGTTCCGGCGTTGATGAGGTCTACAACCTGCCGGTTAACGTCGACGCCGACGACCTCATGCCCCTTGGAGGCAAACTGGACGGCCAAGGGCAAGCCGATCTTTCCCAACGCAATTACAGCAATCTTCACGATTCTCGTGCCTTTTCTCTCATACCTGATGGCGGGGCCGAAGGACCTGTCTCCACAGTAGCGGCTGCCGCGCCGCGTCGGCGGCGGGGTGTGCCGACTAGTTGCGTAGCCTGCTTACCGCCTCGTTAATCGGCCCATCAAACAATACATTTCCGTGCTCAAGCAGGACACCGCGGGCACAGATCCGGGACACGAGGTCCAGGTCGTGGCTGACGACGACGAGGGTCTTGCCGCGCTCTGCCAGCTCCTTGATCTTTTCAATGCACTTGCGCTGGAACGGTTCGTCCCCCACCGCGAGAATTTCGTCGATGAGGAAAACCTCGGGGTCTGTATGGACGGCCACCGAGAAGGCCAAGCGGAGGTACATGCCGGAGGAGTAAAACTTCACTTCGGTATCAATGAATTCACCGATCTCGGCGAATTCCACGATCGACTCGAAGCGGTCGTTGACCTCCTGTTCAGTCATCCCGAGGATTGCTCCATTCAGGTACACGTTGTCGCGGCCGGAGAGGTCGGGATGGAAGCCGGCCCCGACCTCGATCAGGCCGGCGACCCGGCCCCGGGTACGCACCGATCCGCTGTCCGGGAGCATCACGCCGGAGATGTGCTTGAGCAGCGTGGATTTCCCCGAACCGTTAAGTCCGAGCAGGGCAACGGTCTCGCCTGTCTGGACATGGAGCGAGACGTTCCTGAGCGCGTGGAACTTCTTGGTCAGGTCACCTTTCCTGCCCTTGGCGAGCCACACCACGGCTTCCTTGATGGAGCGGGTGTGGCGGAGCACGAACTGCTTGCTGATGTCGGTGACTTCGATTGCGTTAACCACTACAGCTCCTGGGCGAAACGGCCTTCGAGCCGTCGGAAGGTGAATTGGCCGAGAGCCAGCACGAGGACGGACACAACGAGACCGACAGGGAACCAGAGCCCCAGCAGGTCCGGCGGCATGGGCGCAGACCCGTCGGTGGTGGGATACCAGAAGGCGTAATGGAACAGCTCCACGCCGACGGTGATCGGGTTGGCCTGGTAGACCGCAAAGGCGGCTGCTCCGAGCTTCGCCTCGACCATGGACCACGCGTACATCACAGGCGAGGCCCAGGTTGCCACCATGAGCAGCATGTCGACCAGGTTCTCCGAATCGCGGAAGTACACGTTGGCCGCGCCGAAGAGCAGCCCGAGTCCGGCTGCCAGCAGCGCGACGATGGCAAAACCTCCGACGGCCGAGAGCAGCTGGAGGAGGTCAGGCTTCCAGCCAGTGAACAGGCAAGCCGTCACCAGCACCACCAGCTGCGGGAAAAAGTGCACTGCCGAAACCCACACCGAGGCCACCGGGAACAGTTCCCGGGGCAGGTAGATCTTCTTGATCAGGTTGCCGTTGTGCACGATCGACCGGGCGGCATTTCCCAGGGCCTCCGTGAAGAAGTTGATCAGTACGATGCCTGAAAATAGGTAGACAGCGTAGTTCGTCAGCCCCTCGGGGTTCCGGGGGCTTCGCTCCAGCCCTAGGAAGACGCCTAGGGCAATGTAGAAAACGATGAACTGAACACCCGGCTTGACGTAGGACCAGAGCAGGCCCAAAACGGATCCGCGGTAGCGAATCTTGAGTTCCTTGCGGACGAGAAGCTTGAGCAGGAACCGTGAGCGGCCCACATCTGCAAGGCCCCGGCCCAGCCCCGGCTCAACGAGTTCCTGCACGTTGGCACTCATCGGGCGTCGTCGCCTTCACTGTTGGCGTCAAAGGTCTTCTGCCACGCATCCATGGACGTTATCTCAGCGAGGGCGCCGCGGTACTCCTGCTTCAGCGTCGGCCACTTGCGCAGCACTTCGCCATACACCTTGATGCTTTCGGCGAGCAGGGCGCGTACCCGGCGGGGATCGCGCTTGTACCAGGACACGGCGCTACCCTCGGCGTTGGATACCAGCGCGCTGTCGAACTGCGAGACCCTCCACCATTTGTTGTCCTGATGAGGCACGATGGTCTCAGGATGGGCCCGGCTGGAGTCCGATACCGGGAAGCCGACGTGCCGTACCACCGTCTTTGTCAACCATGGCAGCAGCTGAAGGTAGGACGGTACCGATACGCCCTTGCCGCGGCGGGGAACCTTGGTGGACATCACCGACGGGTAGTCGTCAAAGCTGGGCTTGAACTGCGCCTCCGAGAACTGTTGGGCCATGGACCGGATCTCGGGGAGCTTCGTCGGGAGTATCCTGTGCAGGCTCCCGGGGCCCTGCAGCAGGTCCTTCATGGCCTCGATCCGGCCCTGCAACGTGTAGTACTGCATCGAAATGTTGTGCTTGAGATCCAGTTTGATCGAGTTCTCCACGAGGCCGCCGCCGAATTCATAGGGGCTGTGCAGCAACGCGTAGATGAAGCGGTTCCGGGTGTGGAAGTAGGCCTGCCAGCCGACGAGGTCGTCCTTGTCGATCCAGGAGACATGCCAGACTGCCGAACCGGGCAAGGAAACGGTGTTGTAGCCCGCAGCCTTGGCTCGTACGCCGTATTCGGCGTCATCCCACTTAATGAAGACAGGCAACGACAGGCCGATCTCGCGGATGACCGTGGTAGGGATCAAGCACATCCACCAGCCGTTGTAGTCGACGTCGACACGCCGGTGCATCCATGGCGTGTCCCTCAGGTTCCGCTGCGCAAAGTTGTGCCGCATTTCCTGGTTGGGATTGGGTTCCGCGGGGCCGATCAGGTACGGGTTGACAACCTCGCCGAGGGTGTGAAGAACGTTGCGGTCATGAAGGTCGAACATGTGGCCGCCGACCAGGGTGGGTTTCTTGCAGTAATCAGCGAAGGTGCCGAGCCGGGTGAGGCTCTCGGCCTCGATGACGACGTCGTCGTCAAGGAGCAGGACGTAGTCACTGCCGTTTTCCACCGCCTCGTACATGCCTCGGGCGAAGCCGCCCGATCCGCCAAGGTTGTTTTGGTTGATGATCCGGAGCTTGCCGCCGAGCGCACTCTTAACCTCGGCGAAGCCTTCGGCGTCGGCCACCTTTTCGGTGCCCTGGTCGACGACGATGACCTCTTTGACCTGCTCCAGCGCCTCAGGGTGCTGCCCAAGAATGCGGAGATTGTTGATGCAGTAGCCGGTCTTGTTCAGGGTCGTGATTTCCAGGGTGATCGAACCGGTCTGCCGCCTTGCCGCCTGCGTCTGCCATTCGGCTCCGAGAAACTCCATCTCCTCGGTTCCGGCAGTAACGTCAAACCAGTACCAGCCGCCGTCGCCGAAGGGCGCCAAGGACAGAATGAACTCTGTCTGAGCTTCGCCGTCGACCCTGGCGGTCTCAACGTGCTGAAGAGAACCTCGGGCGTTGGACCGGTAGATGCTGACCGTGCCGCGTCCGGAAGTCCGAACCCGCAGGCGGACTTCTTCCACCGTGGTCCAGCGGCGCCAGTAGCTGGCGGCGAAGGCGTTGAAATAGGTGGCGAAGGAGATTCGCTCACCTGCACGCACCGAGGCGCTGGTCCGCGACGTGACGTCATCCGCATGCGCCATCCGGGCCGGATCGAGGAGCTTGACCGGGGTCTTGGACCGGCCAAATCCAGACAGTTCCCCCGCGATGTCGGCGGCACTGCTGACCACGCCGGAGTCCATGTACAGCGGAAGGGTCTCAAGCCCGCGCTCGCCCGGCAGGATCACGCGCTGAATGGTTTGCCAAGCGCCTTCGTTGCCCGTCTCCGTTGTCAACGTTTCATTGTCTTGCTGGCCTACGCTCATGCGTCCACTCCTCCGCTTTCAATCTTGGCGCCGGCCTCGAAGTGCGGGCGGATCTTGTTCTCGAACATGGTCAGGGCGGAACCGATGGCCATGTGCATGTCCAGGTACCTGTAGGTGCCCAGGCGTCCGCCGAAGAGCACGTCCCGCTCGGCGGCCGCGAGGTCGCGGTACTTGAGCAGGCGTTCGCGGTCAGCCGCGGTGTTGATCGGGTAGTAGGGCTCGTCGCCCTTCTCGGCCGCGCGGGAGAACTCGCGCATGATGACGGTCTTTTCCGTCTGGTACTCGCGCTCGGGGTGGAAGTGGCGCGGCTCGATGATGCGGGTGTAGGGGACGTCGGCGTCGTTGTAGTTGACCACCGATGTTCCCTGGAAGTCTCCGACGTCGAGCACTTCCTCTTCGAAGTCGATGGTGCGCCAGGAGAGGTCGCCTTCGGCGTAGTCGAAGTAGCGGTCCACCGGGCCGGTGTAGACGACCGGAATGTTGCCGACGACCTTGTCCTTGCTGTACTCATGCGACTCGTCGAAGAAGTCGGTGTTGAGTCGGACCTCGATGTTCGGGTGCTCGGCCATCTTCTCGATCCACGCGGTGTAGCCGTTGGTCGGCAGGCCCTCGTACTTGTCGTTGAAGTAGCGGTTGTCATAGTTGTAGCGCACCGGGAGCCGGGAGATGATGCCGGCGGGCAGATCCTTCGGATCCGTCTGCCACTGCTTACCGGTGTAGTGCTTGATGAACGCCTCGTAGAGGGGGCGACCGATGAGCTGGATGCCCTTGTCGTTCAGGTTCTGCGGGTCGGTACCGGCAAGCTCCCCGGCCTGTTCCTTGATTAGGTCCTGGGCCTGGCCCGGGGTCAGGTTCGCGCGGAAGAACTGGTTGATGGTGGCCAAGTTGATGGGCAGGGAGTAGACCTCGCCCTTGTGGACGCCGTAGACCTTGTGCACGTAGTTGGTGAACGTCGTGAAGCGGTTGACGTACTCCCAGACGCGGTCGTTGGAGGTGTGGAAGAGGTGCGCGCCGTACCGGTGGACTTCGATCCCGGTCTGCTCTTCTTTTTCGCTGTAGGCATTGCCGCCGATGTGGTGGCGGCGGTCGATTACGACGACCTTCAAGCCCAGCTCGGTGGCGGCCTGTTCTGCGATTGTCAGGCCGAAAAAGCCCGACCCTACGATGACGAGGTCAGCGGTCACAAAATCTCCTGATTCGAATGTGGGCAGCGCAATGTTGTGCATTGTCTGCTGCTCTAGACTACCGAGCCAGACGCCGGTGCCACGAATCGCGGCCGGCCAGGGCGGTGTGCCGCAGGAGCTGCCCGGTCTCGGGCCGCGCCCGATTGCCCCCGGCGGCGGGTCTTTTCCACATCGGGCGCTTTTCCACATGGCCGGATTCGGTGGCCTGCCGGTCCGGCGCCTTCCCTAGCGTGGGTTTTGCGCGCGTCCCCGCCCCCGTCCGAAGGAAGGAGCCTCCCGGTGTTGCTGCAGTGCACTCTGGTCCGTGGACCTGTCGCGGCACAGCCGGGGATGCCCGTGGAACTGTCTATCGAACTGCCGGCAGGCTGCCCCGGGGCGGAACTGGAGTCAGCACTGGCCCGGAGGTTCGGCACGGTCGGGCTGACGGTGGCCGGCTCTCCTCTCGGCGCCCTGACCGCCGGCACCGCCCCGTTGGTCACCGGCGCCGTCCTGGTCGACGGCGCCGGTGACGGTGCCGGCCCGGCCTCCGACGGCGGTTCCGTCTCCGGCGCGGCCTTACTGCTGGCTGTACTCAGCGGACCAGGCGCCGGGACGGTACTTCCGCTGCGCCGGGGCCACTGCCTCCTGGGCCGCGCCGGGACTGAACTCGTGCTTCCCGATCCCGAACTGTCCCGCGAACACGCCCGGCTGGAGGTCACCAATTCCGCAGTCACCCTGGTCGATCTGGGCAGCGCCAATGGAACCACTGTCGACGGCAGTCCGGTGAAGACCGCCCGGGTCTCGAGCGATTCCGTCATCGGCTGCGGCCAGTCCACCCTGGGCCTGGTGTTCCGCGGCGGGCGCACCGGACAGCGCGGCAACGGTGCCGGGGCGGGAGGTGCCGAGGCCGGCACTGACACGACGGAACCGCTCCGGATCCCCAATCCGGTCTCCCCGGCCAACCGCGCCGTGCTTCTCCTCACCGCAGTCCTGCCCTTGGCCGTGGGGGCCGCGCTGGCCGTCGCAACGGGCATGTGGATGTTCCTGGCATTTTCCGCCGTTGCGGGTGTATCCGTGCTGATACCGGCGCTGTCCGGCCGAAGACGGCGCCGTGAGCTGAAGGCGGCGGTAGCTACCGCAGTGGACGAAGACCGCGATCGACGGCGCCGGGCCGCGCCGTCTGCCGCCGATCTGGTCACCGACGCCGGGTCACCGGAATCCAGCGGTGCATCGGAGGTTGAACCCGGGCCCGTGTGGCTGCGGCTAGGGCTGGCCCCGGAGAGCGCGAGAATCCGGTTAGACCCGGACGATCCCGGGTTCTGCGCCCCTCCCGTGGGCCCCGTCCCCGTGTGCCTGGACCCCTCGTCCCCGACAGAACTCCGGGGCCCGGCAGACTCCCTCGCGGGGCTGATCCGCTTCCTGGTCATGCAGCTTGCGAGCTACCCCCGGGCACGCCGAACCCGGGTGCTGCTGCATGGTCCGGCGACGTCCCTGCCCCTGGCGGCACGCTTCCTGGCGCGGGTTTCCCTGTCCGCTAGTGATTCAATGACCGCCGCGCAGCTTGCCGCCGGCCCCGGCCCAGGCTGTGACCGCGGCGTGCTGATCATCGTCACAGACACCGGAGGCGCCCAGGCGCTCTGCGCTGCGGCAACCCCAAACGGCTGGCAAGTACTCAGCTGTTCTGCCGCTGAGCAGGCCGGCGCCGGCCGCCAGTCAGTCGTGCTCGGCGAGCGCCGGGCCTTTCTCTTCTCTGGCACCGCAAAGACAGCCTTTGCCCCCGACCTTGTTCCGGAAGACGTCTTTGACCGCTTCTGCCGGAACCGGGGCCAGCATGAAACCGTCACAGACAGCGAAACAGGGCAGATCCCGGACGACTGCCGCCTAGCCGACTTCCTGCCGCTCTCGGCCGCGGATGTGAAACAGCGTTGGGAATCGGTCGGCCGTTCACTGGTGCGCGGGCTGTCCGTTCCTGTTGGCTGCGCGGCATCCGGGCCGCTCCACGTGGACCTGCAGGCGGACGGCCCCCACCTGCTCGTGGCCGGAACCACGGGCTCCGGAAAATCTGAGTTCCTGAGGACTCTGGTGGCCGGGCTGGCGGCCAGCTACCCGCCGGACCTCGTTAACCTGCTGTTTGTCGATTTCAAGGGCGGCTCCGGGCTTGGGCCGTTGACCGGCCTGCCGCATTGCGTCGGGATGCTGACCGATTTGTCGAGCCACGAAGTGGAGCGCAGTCTGGCCTCGCTCCGCGCCGAGGTCCGCTACCGCGAGGAACTGCTGGCCGCGGGCGGCGTGCCTGACCTCACCGCCTACCAGGCGCAGGCCACGGATACGACGCAGGCGCCAGTATTGCCTGTGCTGCCCCATCTGGTCCTGGTAATCGACGAATTCCGGATGCTGGTGGAGGAGGCGCCCGCCGCGTTGACGGAGCTCATGCGGATCGCAGCCATCGGACGCTCGTTGGGAATCCACCTCGTTATGGCCACGCAGCGGCCGCAGGGGGCGCTCAACGCGGACATCCGAGCCAATGTTACAAGCAGCATCGTCCTGAGGGTCCAGTCGGAGCTGGAGTCTTCCGACATCATGAACTCGCGGCTCGCCGCCGCCATTTCGCTGGGGAGGCCGGGGCGCGCCTACCTCGTGCGCGGAAGCGGAAGACCCGAGGAATTCCAGACCGCCGCCCTGGCGGCCCCCTCGCCTCCTGCTGGCACCGTCGTGACGGTCACGGAAGCCGCGGCCCTGCTGCAGCGGAGACCTGCTGGCCTCCAGCCTTGGACGGATCGGCCCGTCGTTCCTAACCCGCAGCGGGACGCTGCTCCCCTGGTGCGCCTGACGTCACGGCTGTGGGCAGAGCACGGCGGCGAGCTCCCCCGGCGCCCGATAGCGGAGCCGCTGGCGGGATCGCTGCCGCTGCCCCGCCATGCGGCCGGCCCCGCCATCGCGGCGCCCGCGCGAGGGCTGCTGCTGGGGATGCTTGACGTGCCGGAAGAGCAGCGACTTCGTGAGCTCCGCTGGTGTGCGCCCCGTCATGGCCACCTGGCCCTCCTCGGCGGCGCCCCGGGCGGTACGCCGACCGGGGCGGCCGGTGCCCTGAGTCTCACGGTGGACCGGCTGTTGGACAGCACGGTCGAGTCGCACCTGTATATCCTCGATGCGGATGGCTCCCTACGCGGAGCAGCTTCCTCGCCCAGAGTCGGCGCGTGGGCAGGCGCCCACGAGCTGCGTCGGGCTGTCCGGGTACTCGAACGGCTGGCAGAGGAGGTCCGCAGCCGGCTTACCGCTCCCCGAACAGCGGACACCCCGGCGCTGGTTCTTGTACTGAACAACTGGGGGGCGTGGGTATCAGCGTTCCGGGCCGGCCCTCTGGCCTGGGCCGAGGACCTCGTCCACGACATCATCCGCGACGGCCCCGCGGCGGGCGTTGCCGCCGTCGTCTCCGGCGAGCGCGAACTCGTGGCCGCGCGGTTCTTCGCTGCGCTTCCCAACCGCATCTTCTTCCCCGCCGGGTCGACAGAGGAAACCCGGCACGGCTGGCCGCGGCTACCGGATATTCCGTCCATCCCCGGCAGGGTGGCCGTAGCCGGTCCCTTCGCCGAAACCTCCCCGCACGCAGCCCAGCTTTACGAGCCGGCGGATGCAGCATCCAGGCCGCGCACCACCGTGCCTCTGATCGAGCGCCCCACAGCCCGGCCGTTCCGCATCGAGCCGCTTCCGGCAAGAGTGACCGTTGCCGAGGTCCGGGCCCGGATCGGCCCGGCGTCCACGCAGCAGGCACCGCCGGCAAGAGGCGCCCGGCTCTGGATCGGGGTGGGCGGAGATGAACTCGGACCGGTCGGAGTTCCGCTGCCACCGGCCAGCGTTCTTGCCGTCCTCGGCGGACCGGCTTCGGGGAAAACGTCCCTTGTTAAGGCGTTGCCGGGCCTCAATCCCTCCGCGGACTGGCTGCCTCCCGCGGTGGGAAGCGATCCGGCCCGACATTGGTCCGCCGTGCTGGAGCGGGCGCGCACCGGACAGCTCGACCACTCCGCCATCGTGGTAGTTGATGACGCGGATCTCCTGGGCATGGACGCCAACCTGCGGCTGTCGGAGCTCAACGCCCTGGGCTGGACGGTCGTGCTGACCGCGGGCTACAGTCCCGTCATCCAGCAGCGCGTGCCGCTAACGCTCCAGGCCCGCGGCCAGGGCATCGGGATCCTGATCGGTCCCCGGAAACTCATGGACGGCGACATTCTCGGTGTCCGGTTCGACCCGGAGCCCTGCCCGCCGCCCGGCCGTGCCCTTGTCGTAGTGAATGGCCGGCCTTCGGCCGTGCAGCTGGCGGTCGCGGAACCGCCCTAGGCGGGACTTGCGTCTGTCCCGCGGGCACTACAGGGCTCGGCTTGAACCGCCCGGCCGGGACGCGAACGCAATGACGCGCTTGTCGAAGAGCAGCACGATGGCCAGGGCCGCCGGCAGCAGCATGGCCAGTCCGGCCAGGGGGTAGCCTCCGGTGAGGGTCGGGAAGCCGATGGTGAGCATGAACAGCTGGGCCACCAGCGCCCCGGCTCTTGGCCAGCGGTACCCTCGGAAGAGGAAGTGGCTCACGGCAAGGAGCCAGGCCGAGAAAGCCAGCAGCAGACCGAGGGTGAAGACCGCGCCCCAGAAGGACAGGACCGGTGCACCGGTCAGCAGCTGGAATCCGTACCAGCCTGCCGCCACCAGCAGCGCCGCGGCCTCCAGGGCTGTGACGACCGATACGACGGTGATTCCGGCAGGTCTGGCGGCGGGAGCCGGCACCGGGCCGCCGGCCTCTGGACCGCCGGGCTGCGGGTCAGCGGGATCTGCGGGGTTCACTGGGGGTCTTGACACACTGGCACCCTACCCGACATAGTCAAACAGCATTGGGGGTTCCGCCAGGCAATG
Organism: Arthrobacter sp. C9C5; assembly: GCF_013359735.1. Lineage (GTDB taxonomy): Bacteria > Actinomycetota > Actinomycetes > Actinomycetales > Micrococcaceae > Arthrobacter. The sequence continues at coordinate 135,422 of NZ_JABFMX010000005.1, read as the reverse complement.
TGACGCATCGCTCACGATTTGGCGGCATTTGTTCGCCAAATACCCCTTGTTTACACAGCGTTAACATGACACGCTTAATCCAGATGACCGAGGGGGCCCACAGGGCCCCTTTCTTATGAAGCCTCTAGTGAATAATTTCACAAGAGGCATTTAACGAATTCCCAGGAATGGAGTTACTGATCAGCATGGATTGGCGTAACCGCGCAGCGTGCCTTGACAAGGACCCGGAGCTGTTCTTCCCCGTCGGAAACACCGGCCCCGCGCTCCTGCAGATCGAGGAAGCGAAAAGCGTCTGCCGGCGCTGCCCCGTTGTGGACACTTGCCTCCAGTGGGCCCTCGAGTCGGGCCAGGACGCGGGCGTCTGGGGCGGCATGAGCGAAGACGAACGCCGCGCCCTGAAGCGCCGCGCGGCCCGCGCCCGCCGCGCCTCCTGATTTTCCGCCTGCGGGCGACCCAATCAGCAATGGCCTCGGACCGACTGGTCCGAGGCCATTGCGTGCTTAAGCGCGGCGTTGCGTGCTGCGCTTAGCGCGTGGCGAGGCTCAGAACCACCTGCACCGCGGTACCGCCGCCCTCCCGCGGCTTCCATTGGATGCTCCCGCCGAGCTCGCTCGTCACCAGGGTGCGCACAATCTGCAGCCCCAGGCCTTCGGTGTAGGACCCGGCCGGCAGCCCGACGCCGTCGTCCGCCACCGTCACGGTGAGCAGTTCGTCACCGTCCTCGCTCTCGGAGCGGTCGGCGAGCAGCCAGACCGTCCCGGCCCTGCCCTCGAGCCCGTGCTCGACGGCGTTGGTCACGAGTTCGTTGATGACGAGGGCCAGCGGCGTCGCGAAGTCGCTCGGCAACTCCCCGAACAGGCCGGAACGCTGGGTCTTCACTTGCTGCGAGGGCGAGGCAACCTCGGCTGACAGGCGGAACTGGCGCCCGATCAGCTCATCGAAGTCGACGCTCTGGGTCAGGCCCTGCGAGAGGGTTTCGTGGACCAGGGCGATGGTCGCGACCCGGCGCATTGCCTGTTCGAGTCCCTGCTTGGCCTCGTCGCTGACCATCCGGCGCGACTGCATGCGCAGCAGCGCCGCCACGGTCTGCAGGTTGTTCTTGACCCGGTGGTGGATCTCGCGGATCGTGGCGTCCTTCGTGACGAGTTCCATTTCCCGTCGGCGCAGCTCCGAGACATCGCGGCAGAGCACCAGCGCCCCGAAGCGCTGCTGTTCGTCCCGCAGCGGGATGGCCCGGAGCGAAAGGCTGACGCCGCGGGACTCGATCTCGCTGCGCCACGGCATGCGCCCGGTGACCACCAGCGGCAGGGTCTCGTCCACCATGCGGCGGTCCCGCAGCAGCCCGGCCGTGACTTCGGCCAGTGACCGGCCCTCCAGCGATTCGCCGTCGCCGAGCCGGCGGAACGCGGAGACGCCGTTGGGACTCGCGTACTGCACGATCCCCTCGGCGTCGAGCCTGATGAGGCCGTCGCCGACGCGGGGGGCGCCGCGGCGCGACCCGGTGGGCGAGGCAAAATCCGGCCAGAGTCCCAGGGTGCCCATCCGCAGCAGGTCGTAGGCGCACTGCCGGTAGGTCAGCTCCAGCCGCGAGGGCATCCGGGAGCTGGAGAGGTCCATATGCGAGGTCACAATCGCGAGCGTCCGGCCGTTGCGGACCATCGGCACGGCCTCGACCCGCATTGCCATGTCGCTGCTCCAGTTGGTCTCGTTGGAGCGTTCGATGGTGCGGCTTTCCCAGGCCTTGTCCACGAGCCGTTTCAGGTCCGAGCGGATCCCCTCCCCCACGAAGTCGGCGTGAAACACCGTATGCGTGGTGGAGGGGCGCACGTGGGCCAGCGCCACGTAGCCAAGCTCGGGGTGCGGAAACCACAAGGCGAGGTCGGCGAAGGCAAGGTCCGCGACCATCTGCCAGTCCCCCACGAGCAGATGCAGCCACTCGGCATCCCCCGGCCCGAAATCAGCATGCTCCCTGATAGGGTCCGTAAAGATTGCCACAGCACCTCCATTTGCGACGCGGGGCCGGCAGACCCTAGCGTCGGACGATTGACCTCAAGAGCCTCAATGCTACCGAGAGCGAGGCCATGTCATCGGCCTCGAGGGCGTTCACCTCGTCGAACATGCTCTTTGCCCGCCCCAGCTGCTCCACATTCTGGCCTTCCCAGGCCACCAGCCGCTCCTCCGCCGGCATCTCCGACGGCGTCGCCTCGAGGACCGCCGTCGTCATATCCGAGACGGTCGAGTACAGGTCGTCGCGGAGGGCCGCACGGGCCAAGGCCTGCCAGCGGTCCTTCCTCGGCAGCTTGGTGATGCGCTCGAGCAGCGAATCGGCATGGAAACGGTTGAAGACGGTGTAATAGACGTGCGCGATGTTCTCCACCGGCTCCGGGCTGACGTGCACGATCTTGGCGATGTCCAGCAGCACGAAGCTTTCGAACAATTCCGCCCAGCGGTGCGCCAGGTCCTCGGGAAGCTCCCAGCTGCGGGCCTTTTCGAGCCACTGCGAGACCCGCTCGCGGTCATCGCCGCGCAGGTAGTCCAGCAGCCGCGCCCGCATCGGATCCATCAGCGGCTTGAACTCGGCCACGATCTCCGCGATCGGCCGCGCGGCGTTGCCCTGGCTCAGCACCCAGCGGACCGCGCGGTCCAGGAGCCTGCGGATGTCCAGGTGGACGGTGCTCCAGTGCTCGGTCGGGAACGACGCCGGCAGCTCGTTGAGTTCGGCCACCATGATGTCCAGCTCGTAGACCTCGCGGAGGGCGACGAACGCCTTGGCGACGGCGGCTTCGGTGGCGGACGTTTCCTCCATGGCGCGGAACGCGAACGTGATGCCGCCCAGGTTGATCATGTCGTTCGCGACGACGGTGGCGATGATTTCCCGGCGCAGCGGGTGGGTGTCGAGTTCGGCGTCGAACCGTTCCCGCAGCTGCTTCGGGAAGTAGGCGCGGAGCGTCTCGCGGAACCATGGGTCCTCCGCGAGGTCGCTGTCGCGCAGCGCCGTCGCGAGTTCGATCTTGGCGTAGGCGGCAAGCACGGAGAGTTCCGGCGAGGTCAGCCCCTGGCCCTGCTCGAGCCGCTCACGCAGCGTCTGGGTGGTCGGCAGCGCCTCCAGCTCACGCTTGAGGTCCGCCGAATTCTCCAGCCAGTCCATCAGCCGCTCATAGCTGGGGCTCCATTCGGCGACCCGCATCCGGTCGTTGAGCAACAGGATGTTCTGGTCAATGTTATCCTCGAGCACCAGGCGGCCGACTTCGTCGGTCATCGAGGAGAGGAACTCCGCGCGTTCGGCCGGATCCAGCTTGCCGGCGGCCACCATGCGGTCCACGAAGATCTTGATATTGACCTCGTGGTCCGAGCAGTCCACGCCTGCCGAGTTGTCGATGGCGTCCGTGTTGAGGATGACGCCCTGCAGTGCAGCCTCGATCCGGCCGCGCTGGGTCATGCCCAGGTTGCCGCCTTCACCGACCACCTTCACCCGCAGCTCGCGGCCGTCGACGCGGATGGCGTCATTGGCCTTGTCGCCGACCTCGGCGTTGGTCTCGGTGCTCGCCTTGACGTAGGTGCCGATGCCGCCGTTGTAAAGCAGATCGGCCGGGGCCAGCAGGATCGCACGGAGCAGTTCCGGCGGGCTGAGCCGGGTGGTGCCTTCGGGCAGCCCCAGCGCGGCACGGACCTGCGCGGAGACGGGAATCGACTTGGCCTGGCGGGCGAACACGCCGCCGCCTTCGCTGATCAGGGACTTGTCATAGTCGTCCCAGGAGGAGCGGGGCAGGTCGAAAAGCCGCTGCCGCTCCGTGAAGGAGGCTGCCTCGTCCGGGTTCGGGTCCAGGAAGATGTGCCGGTGGTCGAACGCGGCGAGCAGCCGGATGTGCCGCGAGAGCAGCATGCCGTTGCCGAAAACATCGCCGGACATGTCGCCGACGCCGACGACGGTGAACGGCTCTGCCTGCGTGTCCAGGTCCAGCTCGCTGAAGTGCCGCTTGACCGATTCCCAGGCGCCGCGGGCGGTGATGCCCATGGCCTTGTGGTCGTAGCCGACGGAGCCGCCGGAAGCGAAAGCGTCGCCGAGCCAGAAGCCGTATTCGGCGGAGAGGCTGTTGGCGATGTCGGAGAACGAGGCGGTTCCCTTGTCGGCCGCGACGACGAGGTAGGAATCGTCGCCGTCGTGCCGCACGACGTCGGCCGGGGGCACCAGCCTCTCGCCCTCCGGGGTGGTGACCAGGTTGTCGGTCAGGTCCAGCAGGCCGCGGATGAAGGTCTTGTAGCTTTCAATGCCCTCGGCCATCCAGGCGCTGCGGTCCGCCGCGGGATCCGGAAGCTGCTTGGCGTAGAAGCCGCCCTTCGCGCCGGTGGGAACGATCACGGCGTTCTTGACGGTCTGTGCCTTCACCAGGCCCAGGATTTCGGTGCGGAAGTCCTCCCGGCGGTCCGACCAGCGGAGTCCGCCGCGGGCCACCTTGCCGAAGCGCAGGTGCACGCCCTCGACCCGGGGCGAGTAGACCCAGATCTCGAACATCGGCCGCGGGAACGGCAGGCCGTCAATGCCGGAGGGGTCCAGCTTGAAGCTGACGTGCGTCTTGTTCTGGTAGAAGTTGGTCCGAAGCGTGGCCTGGATCAGGTTCTTGAAGGTGCGCAGCACCCGGTCGGCGTCGAGCGTGGCCACCTGCTCGATGGCCGTGTCCAGCCCGGCGCGGACCTGGTCCTGGCGCTGTTGGCGTTCGCCGTCGGGCAGCGCGGGGTCGAAGCGCGCGGCGAAGAGCGCATTCAGGCCCCGGGCCACGTCCGGGTTGGCCAACAGCGTGTCAGCCATGAATTCGAAGGAGTTGGTGTTGCCCATCTGCCGCATGTACTTGGCATAGGCGCGCAGCACGATCACCTGGCGCCAGTGCATGCCTTCGCGCAGCACCAGGCGGTCGAAACTGTCCGATTCCACCACGCCGGACACGGCTGCGCCGAACGACTCACCCAGCAAGGCCCCGGTGCGCTCCGGGTTCACCCCGGCCGGGTACTTCAGGCCAAGGTCGTAGAGGAAGAAGTCGCGGTGGTCGGCCGTTTCGATCTCAAACGGGCGTTCGTCCAGGACCTCAAGGCCGAGGTTGTGGAAGTACGGCAGGATCTGGCTCAGGCTCTTGGGCTCGAGCATGTACAGCTTGACGCGGGCATCCTCCTCGAGGGTGGCGCCGGCACCGTGGGGAAGGTACACATGCACGCCCGGCCGCTCCCCGCCGGGCTCGCCGGTGCGCTCGGCGGCGCCGTACTTCTCGAAGCGGGCGATGTCCTCGAGCGCGTCCTCGACTTCGTAGTCGACGCGGTAGCTGGCCGGGAAAGCCTCGGCCCAGACGGCGGCGAGTTCCTTGGCGCCGTTCTCGCCGTCGGCGCCGGCCCTGGCGCGCAGGACCTCGGTGATGCCTTCGCTCCAGGAGCGGGCGGCACGGACCAGGCGCTTCTCCAGTTCGTCGCTGTTGACGTGGCTGACGTCCGCGTCCTTGGGCAGCCGGATCCGGAAGAACAACCGGGCCAGGGCGGATTCGGTCATCCGCGCCTCATAGTCGATCGACACGGCGTCGAACGTCTCCTGCAGTTCCTTCTCGATGCGCAGCCGAACGTTGGTGGTGTACCGGTCGCGGGGCAGGTAGACGAGGGCTGACATGAACCGGCCGTAGATGTCCGGCCGGAGGAACAGCCGGGTCCGGCGGCGCTCCTGCAGACGCTGGATGCCGGTGGTGATGGCGGCAAGGTCCGGGATTTCGATCTGGAAGAGCTCATCGCGCGGATAGGTCTCCAGGATGCCGAGCAGGTCCTTGCCGGAGTGGGAGTCCGGCGGGAAACCGGCATCCCGCAGCACGGCGTCGACCTTTTCGCGGACGACCGGGATATCCCGGACGGACCCGGCGTAGGCGGTCGTGGCGAACAGGCCGATGAAGCGCCGTTCGCCGTTGACGTTGCCGGCGGCGTCGAAGCTCTTCACGCCGATGTAGTCGAGGTACGCCGAGCGGTGCACCGTGGAGCGGGAGTTGGCCTTGGTGATCACCAGCGCCCTCTTCTCGCGCGCCTTCTTCCGGCCGGTTTCGGTCAGGTGCTGGATCTGGTGGCGGGTGTCCGCGCCGTTGCGCAGCAGCCCGAGTCCGCTGTCCTCCCGAAGCTCCAGCACGTCCTCGCCGGATTCGGTCTTCAGGTCGTATTCGCGGTAGCCGAGGAAGGTGAAGTTTCCATCGTCCAGCCACCGGAGCAGTTCCTGGGCCTGGCGGAGTTCGGCGATCTGCGCAGCATGGGCGACCTTGTCGAGGTCATCGGAAATCTCGTGCGCCTTGTTGCGCATCTTCGGCCAGTCCTCGACCGCCGCACGGACGTCGCCGAGCACCCGGGTGAGGCCCTCGATCAGCTGCTCCCGTTTGGCGTCGTCGACCCGTTCGATTTCGACGGCAATCCAGGATTCCATGTGCGAAGCGTTGTCCCCCTGGGCGATCAGGTGGGACAGGTTGGGCATCGCCGCAGTGTCGCCGCTGGAGATGCCCAGGTGCGAGGGCACCCGCGCGACCTTGACCAGCCGGCCGGTCTCGCGGTTGCGGGTGACGACGAAGAGCGGGTGGATCACGAGGTGGATCGGGGACTTCTGCCGGACCAGCTCGGTGTTGACTGAGTCCACCAGGAACGGCATGTCGTCGGTGACGATGTAGACGACGCTGGCCTCAGCCTCGTCGGAGATCGAAATGTTCGCCACGCCGGGCTGCCTGGTGGCCGCCACCTGCAGATGCATCTGGGCCCGCGCAGTCAGGACGTCGTCGCCATAGGCGCGGGCATCCTCCTGGGCGAGATGTTCGTAGTAGTCCCCGAAGTACCCTTCGTTGGCACCGATCGAAACGGGTTGATCCTCCACGCTGGACCCAGACGACATCGACAAACGCCTCCATCAAAAAGTTCACGGCCGCACCGTTGCAGCCCTCATGGCGAGCCTAGTCTTTTAGCCGGGGCTTTGCTGTGGAAGAAAGGACAGAGGATATGCGTTTTTGCTGGGCGGGTGCACAAACCACGTCCCGGATGGCCCGGCGGAGGGCGGAATCCGGCACGCTCTCGAGCAGCAGCGAGCCAGCCAGTAGGGCTGCGTCGCAGGCCGCCGGATCGGCCGGGAGGAAGGCTTCCAACGGTACGGTCGGGCCATAGCGTGCCCAGGCCTCACGGAGCTGGCGTTCCGGGGACCGGCCGACGGCGGAGGCCCGCACCTTGTTCAGGACCACGCGGGGACGCGCCTGCGGGACGGCGGCGTTTAGCTCAGCCAGTCCGCGCACCAGCCGAGGCACCCCGACCGAGTCGGCGGCGCCGATGGCATAGACGGTGTCGGCCAGTTCGAGGCTTCGCAGGGTCGCTGCGTTCCGGCGCGGCGCAATCGAGTCAAAGCTGAGCTCCTCGTCGGCCTCCAGGCAGAAGCCGGCGTCAATCACTGTGACCTCGGCGATCTCCCGGGCCCGCTCGTAGACCAGCGCGAGCGCCGCCGCCCGAAGTTCGGTCCAGCGGTCGGCCCGGGTAATGCCGGTCAGGACCCGGAACGTTCCGGCGCGGGTGGACACCGGGACGGTAATCCGGCGCAACGCTTCGCCGTCGAGCAGGCCTTGGTCCGCCAGCCGGCAGGCCTGCGCAAGTCCGGCCGCTTCGTCCAGCAGCCCCAAGACCGCCACGACGCTGGCGCCATAGCTGTCGGCGTCGACCAGCAGGACGGACTTGCCCTCCGCTGCCAGTTCGCCGGCCATATTGGCGGCCACCAGGGTCCGACCGGGCGATCCGGCGGGACCCCAGACGGCGATGATTCTCCCCGTTCCCGTTGTGGTTCCCGCTCCCCCGGTGCCGGGGCCATCCCACTCCGCCCCGGCCCCGCCGTCCAGAGTGCGGTCCGGGCTCGCCTGCGGGTGAAGCGCCGCGGAAGGGTCGGCCAAGCCACTGGCCGGCGGCCCGGGCCGCGCGCCGGCAAGCTCCGCCACCGCGCCAGCGATCAGGGCGGCGAGCGCGGCCGCCTCCACCCCGGAAGCCTCCGCGGTCACGCCGATCCCCCGAAGCCTGGCCGATTCCTCCGGGCTGTCGGTCAGCGCCACCACGGCGACTCCCACGGCGGACAGGCGGTCCACCAGCGAGGCGGTAAGCTCCCCGCTCCCCTCGGCGACGACGGCGGCCCGTGCCAGGCCGGTCTGGCAGGCGGCCAGCAGTTCGGCGAGCTCGCTGCAGCGCCGGACCACGGACACCGGGCCATGGAGCCGCTCCAGCCCGCCGACCAGGTCGTCCGGGGTCCGGCCCACCGTCACCACCGGAATGCCCATCAGGGCGCGCCTCCCGGATTCCAAACGACGGAGATCTTTGCCTTGTTGGCCTGCGCCCCCAGCAGTTTGGGCATCTGCCCGTCCGACACGAGGACCATCACCACTGTGGACCGCTGTGACCCCAGGGCGGTGCTCCCCGGGGTGAGCTGGGCAATCTCGGCCCCCGGCAGCAGCAGCGTCGGCTCGCTGAAACCGTTGCGGGTATCCGGCAGCGCCACCCAGACATCCACGCGGGAGCCCGCCACCGCCTGCGGCGGCAAGGCCTCGTCAATGGTGATGGCGACCGGCTTGCGGTCCAGGGCGTCCAGCCTGCCGAAGCTTTCGCGCGGCAGGAGCTGGTCCTTGCCGATGCGCTGGACGGCCACCAGGCCGCCGTCCATGCCGGACTCCGGGGTGAGGTACTGCGGCTCGACGTCGCCCAGCCGGACCTTGACCCGGTGCAGCTTGTCCGGGGAGAGCTTCTCTCCGACGGCAATCGGCTCGCTGGCGGCGTAGGCCTCAGTGGTCTGGTCCGCCGCCGCCACGAGTGACACGACGCCGACTACGGAGGCCAGTACCAGCAGGATGCCCACGAGGAGCCGCGGGTCCTTCCACGAGGGCCGCTTTAACCGGGCGCCGCCGGCTACCGTGCTCACACTCATGCGTCCTGCTCCCCCTGTAGTCGCAGCCCGGGCCACGGGCGCCGGACACCCCTATTCTCACGAATTGGCGGCCCTGCGGGAAGAGACCTGAGCAAACAGCATCAAATTGTGGATAACGTCCCCAAACCCGACCACCGGTGGCAAAATGGTGCCATGCCCCGATTCCTGACCCTCGCAGATGTTGCCGAGCAGCTCCAGATCAACTCCCCCGCTGCCTACGCACTGGTTCGCAGCGGCCAGCTCAAGGCCATCCAGGTGGGCGGACGCGGCCAGTGGCGGGTCGAGGAAACCATGCTCGAGCAGTACATCCAGGAGCGCTACGCGGAGGCAAGCCGCATGATCGAGGAAGCCAAGGCCAAGGGCCACTGAGCCGGGCGCCTAGCCGTCGGCGCCGCGGACTGACCGAATCCCGGCGAGGGCGCCAAAGGGAATCGTGGCCACGCCGCTGACATTCGCAGGCCGCCGCTCCTCCCCCGCAGGGGTGAGCGCGAGGTCAAGGAAATCGCGGCCGACCCTGTCGATGACGCCGTGCAGGACGGACTCGCCCGCCGCCCCTCGGGACACCATCACGGCCAGGTTGGCGCGGTCCCGTGCCAGTCCCCGCAAGGCACTGGCCAGGCCGAGCCGCTGCCGCGCCCCGGGGCCCGCGCCCACCGCCAGCCGGGAGAGGCCGGCGTAGCGCACCGCCGACGCGTAGGGAATCAGGACCTGGTGCCGCTCCTCGTCGAGCACCAGCCACTGGCTGCCCACGTGGCTGAGCGTGCCCTCGTACACAGTTCCGGAGCCAAGGTGGACGCCGATCCGCAGGCCCAGCGAGCCCCGCAACCGATCCGCCAGCTCGACCGCGGCCGCATCCACCCGCGCCCGCTCGCCAACTTCGACGTCCAGGTCCAGGCGCTCCCCGGCAGCCAGTTGTGCCTCCAGGTCTGCAAACAGGGCGTCCCAACGCATGGCGCCAGCGTAGGCGCACCCCCAACGGCGGTCAATCCACATTCTTTGCGCACCCTCTAGACAAACAGCGTCTTCGGAGATCAAACTCGCTTTAGATGCATCAAATTGCATCAAACACTAACAAAAGTGTGCTCGCGGACGCACTCAGCGGACCGGCTAAACGGGCAAGGCAGCGGGTCGGCCCGCAGAGGAGGCCTTTGTGGACACCACGAATTTTTCCGGCGCGGGCCGCCGGCGCGGGCTGGGCGCAGACGCGGCCATGGCATTCGTCATTCTCCTGCTTGGGGCTTTCCTCGCCGGCTCGGGTGCCCGGCTCGCCCAGCGCCTGCATTCATCGGCGGCGAGGCGTCAATCCCCCTCCTTCGAGGACCAGATCGGGGTTGCCGCCAACACCGCCGGGCTGATCGTCGTCGCCTGGTGGGCGTTGTCCTTTCTGATCGCCTTCGTGGCGGCGCTGCTCGAACGCAGTGGCAGCCGCCGTTCCGCCGAAGCGGCGGGGAAGTTCAGTCCCGCCTTCATGCGCCGGCTGGCGCTGGCCGCCCTCGGACTCCAACTCGCCACCGCCCCACTGGCCCACGCAAGCCCTGCCCCGGCCGGCCCGGCAACAACGGCCCCTCCCGCCGTTTCCGCCGCATGGATCCCCAGCGGGGCCGAGGTGACCGCTTTCGCGTCCGGATCCGCGGCTCCCCCTCCGGCCCGTTCTCCTGCCCCGGAGCCTGAGCCTCCTGTCCCCTCCGCTAAGCCCCGGAGCCTCGGCCTGGATCCGCACTGGATGCCGGCGCCGCCGCCGGTGGATCCCCGGTCCCTGGCGCCTTCCCCGCGGCGCGCCCAGGAACCGGCGCGCACGGCGGCGGTCACCGTCCGGGCCGGGGACTCGTTGTGGAGCATCTGCGCGGCGGACCTCGGACCGTTGGCGTCCGACGTCGACATCGCCCTGGCATGGCCGCGGCTCTACCAGGCCAACCGCGATCTCATCGGCAGCGACCCCGGGCTGCTACTTCCCGGTCAGGTCCTTCGGATGCCTCCCACACGCTGAACCAAGCCACCCCGCAACCCCTCAACGACAGCAAAGGAAGTCCCATGAGCCCCATGACCGGTATCCGCGCAGGCACCGCTGTCCCCCTCCCGGTGGCGCCGCCGGGTCCCCGCGCCGTCCCGCTCCATGCTCCCCGCCCGCCTTTGCCAGGCGGTACGGCGCCGGTCCTGCGGCTGGTGGACCAGGACCGGGAGGTGTGTGCGATTTGCCGGTCGACTGTGCAGGCCGCCATCGAAGTCCTTGCCGGTACCCGGCCCGCGCAGCAGCTCGCACGCCGGCTCGACGAGCGCTGCCTGGCGGCCCTGCAGCACCGGGCCGCACTGACCCGCCGCGTGGCTTCGGGCACCTCGCCGACGGCTGGCCGGCTGCACCGGAATCCGTCCGTCCGCTCGGTCCGCGCCTGCCGGGTGTCCGAGGACGTCTATGAGGCCAGCGCCGTCGTCTCCGACGAACTGCGCGTCCGCGCCGTCGCCCTGCGGTTGGAGCGCAGCAGGCTGGTCTGGCGGGTCACCGTTCTGGAGATCGGCTGAGGATTCGCGCCAGGAACCAGGGAAAGGAGGGCAACTTAAATGGAGCAGGGCCGGAACTGTCGTTCCGGCCCTGCTCTGGCGTTTCCAGCCTAGCGACGCTTCTTCTTGCTGGCGCGCCGCGGCGACTCCTGGGCCGCGGCCTTCGCCGGGTTGCCGGAACGGCCGGAGGACTTCGCCTCGACCCGGGTCTGGGCCGCGCCGTCCTCGCCCGGCGCCGTGTACTGCAACTGGGCCGGCTTCTCCGGCGCTTCCAGGCCGGCAGCGTGGATCTGCGGCTCGTGGTGCTCCGTGTGCTGGCCCGCGGCGTCGGCCACCACGACGTCCTCCGCCGGGGTCACCTCGACCTCCAGGTTGAACAGGAAGCCGACGCTCTCCTCGCGGATAGCCTCCATCATGGCCTGGAACATGATGAAGCCCTCACGCTGGTACTCGACCAGGGGATCGCGCTGGGCCATCGCCCGCAGGCCGATGCCTTCCTTGAGGTAATCCATCTCGTAGAGGTGTTCCTGCCACTTGCGGCCGATCACGGAGAGCACCACGCGGCGCTCAAGTTCACGCATGCTTTCCGAACCGATCAGCTCCTCGCGTGCCTGGTAGACCAAGCGGGCATCGGAGAGGATCTCTTCCTTCAGGAACTCCACCGTAATCCGCGACTTGCCGCCGGCCTCGTCAATCACGTCCCGCGGCGAGAAGCTGACCGGGTACAGGGTTTTCAGGTTGGACCAGAGCAGGTTGAAGTCCCAGTCGTCGCCGGTACCTTCGGCGGTTGCCTCGTCGATGAAGGCGGTGATCGTGTCCTCGAGGAAGTACTGGACCTTTTCGTGCAGGTCATCGCCTTCCAGGATGCGACGGCGGTCGCCGTAGATTGCCTCGCGCTGGCGGTTCAGGACGTCGTCGTACTTCAGGACGTTCTTGCGCTGTTCGGCGTTGCGGCCTTCCACCTGGCCCTGGGCCGAGGCGATGGCACGCGAGACGAGCTTCGATTCGAGGGCGACGTCGTCCGGCACCGAGCTGTTCATCAGCCGCTCGGCCGCGCCGGAGTTGAACAGCCGCATCAGGTCATCGGTCAGCGACAGGTAGAACCGGGACTCGCCGGGGTCGCCCTGGCGCCCGGACCGGCCGCGCAGCTGGTTGTCGATCCGGCGGGACTCGTGCCGCTCGGTGCCGAGCACGTAGAGTCCGCCGAGGTTGAGGACTTCCTCGTGCTCGTCCTTTACAGACTGCTTGGCGGCCTCGAACGCGGCGGGCCAGGCGGCCTCGTATTCCTCGGAGTTCTCTTCCGGATCGAGCCCGCGCTGGGCGAGTTCGGCGACGGCGGTGAACTCGGCGTTGCCGCCCAGCATGATGTCGGTGCCACGTCCGGCCATGTTGGTCGCCACCGTCACGGCACCCTTGCGGCCGGCCTGCGCCACGATGGACGCTTCACGGGCGTGGTTCTTGGCGTTCAGCACCTCGTGCCGGATGCCTTCCTTGGCCAGCAGCCGGGAAAGGTATTCGCTCTTCTCGACGCTGGTGGTGCCGACCAGGACCGGCTGGCCCTTTTCGTGCCGCTCGGCGATGTCCTTGACCACGGCGTCGAACTTCACGGTCTCGTTCTTGTAGACGAGGTCCGGCTGGTCGATGCGCTGCATGTCCCGGTTGGTGGGGATGGCGACGACGCCGAGCTTGTAGGTGCTCATGAACTCGGCAGCTTCGGTTTCGGCGGTACCTGTCATACCTGCGAGCTTGTCGTACATGCGGAAGTAGTTCTGCAGCGTGACCGTCGCGAGGGTCTGGTTTTCGGCCTTGATCTCGACGCCTTCTTTGGCTTCGATCGCCTGGTGCATGCCCTCGTTGTAGCGCCGGCCGGCGAGGATGCGACCGGTGTGCTCGTCCACGATCAACACTTCGCCGTCGAGGATGACGTAGTCCTTGTCCCGCTTGAACAGTTCCTTCGCCTTGATGGCGTTGTTCAGGAAACCGATCAGCGGGGTGTTCGCGGACTCGTAGAGGTTGTGGATGCCGAGGTAATCCTCGACCTTCTCGATGCCGGCCTCGAGGACGCCGACGGTGCGCTTCTTCTCATCGACCTCGTAGTCGGTCTCGGGCTGGAGGCGCAGCACCACCTTGGCGAACTCGCTGTACCAGCGGTTGGTGTCGCCCTGGGCCGGTCCGGAAATGATGAGCGGGGTGCGGGCCTCATCGATGAGGATGGAGTCCACTTCGTCGACGATGGCGAAGTTGTGGCCGCGCTGGACCAGTTCGGACCTGTCCCAGGCCATGTTGTCGCGCAGGTAGTCGAAGCCGAATTCGTTGTTGGTGCCGTAGGTGATGTCCGAGGCGTACTGCTCGCGGCGGACGGCGGGGTCCTGGTTGGAGAGGATGCAGCCGCTGCTCAGGCCGAGGAAGCGGTACACGCGGCCCATCAGGTCCGACTGGTACTCGGCGAGGTAGTCGTTGACGGTGATGACGTGTACGCCCTTGCCGGTGAGGGCATTGAGGTAGGCCGGAGCGGTGGCCACCAGGGTCTTGCCTTCACCGGTCTTCATTTCGGCGATGTTGCCCAGGTGCAGGGCGGCGCCGCCCATCAGCTGGACGTCGAAGTGCCGCATCCCCAGGGTCCGCGAGGATGCCTCGCGGACGGCGGCGAAGGCCTCGGGCAGCAGGTCGTCGAGCTTCTCCCCGTCGCCGTGGCGGGCGCGGAGACGGTCGGTCTCTTCGCGCAGTTCGGCGTCGGTGAAGGTCTGGAAGGAGCTTTCAAGGGCATTAATGGAATCGGCATAGTTCCGCAGTTGCCGCAGGGTCTTTTTGTCACCCGTGCGGAGAAGTTTTTCGATAAGTGATGCCACGTGAAATTGCTCCCAGTCTCAAGCTGCCGAATTCCGGCGTGTTTAGTCTACGGGAGAGACGCAGGGCGGGACGCGCCTGTTCCCTCAGAGCGGATGCAGGCCGGCCACGGCCTGCATTAGCGCCGGCGCCAGGTCCCCCACGGGGGCGACAACGACCCGGTCCAGCTCCAACCACTCTGCCATGAGCTGCAGTTCCTCGGCGAGTTCGACGGCGGTGTCGGCCGGCGCGCCGGGCTCGGCGTGGCTGGCCCGGGCGAGCAGGCTGCCGGTCGCCCGGTCCGCCTTCAGGTCCACGCGGGCCACGATTCCGTCGCGCAGCAGGAAGGGCAGCACGTAGTAGCCGTAGCGGCGCTTGGCCTCGGGGGTATAGATCTCGAGCCGGTAATGGAAGCCGAATAGTTCCTCCAGCCTGCGGCGTTCAAAGACCAGCGAATCGAAGGGGCTCAGCAACGCGCGGCCGTTGGCGGCGCGGGGCAACCCGGCGTCGGCGTGCCGGTACAGCGGCCTGTTCCAACCGGCCACCGTCACCGGCTCCAGCCGCCCGGCGCCCACGAGGTGTTCCACCGCGACGGCGGCGGCGCGCAACGGGGTCCGGAAGTAGTCCGCGAAGCACCGCACGGTGCCGATCCCGTGCGCCTGGGCCGCGGCGTCGATCAGCCGGATCATGGCGGCCGCGGCATCCGGCTCCCGGCCCGCGGCGGGTGCTGCCTGCGCGGCCGGACCGCCGGCAGCCAGGACCCTCGAGGTCAGCGTATAGCGACGTTCGAAGGACTCGGTCCGGGAGGCGGCCGAGACCAGGCCCTCCTCGAAGAGGTGCTCAAGAACCCGCTTGACTGCGTTCCAGTTCCACCCCCAGTTGTCCTTGGGCCGGTCCTCGACGTGGCCCAGCCTGGCCGTGAGTTCGGCGGCGGTCAGCGGCCGGCCCGCCGCAAGCGCCTCCAGTACCCGCTGCGCCACATCGCTGCGCAGCTCCGGATCCATGGCATGGGCGCCGACCCATTTGCGGTTCTGCCACAGCACGAGATCCTGGAAATGCTCGGGCCGGATGAAGCTGGCCTCGTGGGCCCAGTACTCCATCATCCGTCGCGGGTGTGTCCCCGCCATGCGGTGCAGGATGGTGCGGTCGTAGTTGCCGAGCCGGGAGAAGAACGGCAGGTAGTGGCTCCGCGAGAGCACGTTGACGGAATCAATCTGGACCAGGTGGAGACGGGCAAAGGTACGGCCCACCGCCCGTGCGCTCACGGGTGCGGCGGGCCGGACCTTGTCCAATCCCTGGGCTGCCAATGCGATCCGCCGTGCCTGATTGAAGCTCAGCGATGCGTGCACATCAGTCCCTTCGTCGGATGGTCACCAGCTCAGGCGCTGGCGGGCTCATCCTCTGAACGATAAGCGATGATCTTTTCTTCCAGCGGAGCCTCGCCCGGTTCGCAGGTCTGGTCCAGGCTGATCACGCCGTAGGTCCAGCCTTCACGGCGGTAGACGACCGACGGGGCCTTCGTCTCCTTGTCCACGAAGAGGTAGAAGTCATGGCCTACGAGTTCCATGTTGTCGACGGCGTCGTCGAGCGACAGGGACGCCGCGGGAAAGACCTTCCGGCGGATCAGCACGGGCGAGTCGCCGGCCGGAATGTCGTTTTCCACCTCGTACGGCGACTTCTCGGCGGACCGGGGCTGCGGCGGATGGCTCGCTTCCTCGTAGATGGGCTCGCTGGTGCTGGCTGGTTCCAGGGTTGCCGTCGCCTCGGTGACGGATATCGGAGTGTGCCGGCCGTGGTGGACCTTCTTGCGGTCCTTGGCACGGCGCAACCGTTCAAGAAGCTTGTTGTAGGCCAGGTCGAACGCGGCAAATTTGTCTGCGGCGCTGGCTTCGGCACGGATCACGGGCCCTCGGCCCAGGACGGTCAGCTCGACAGTGAGCAGTTCTGCGGTCTGCCGGGCCTTGGTCTCCTTGGTAACCTTGGCGTCCACCCTCTGGACCTTGTCCCCCAGTGATGCGATCTTCGAGATCTTTTCGTCGGCGTATTCGCGGAACCGGTCCGAGACCGTCAAATTACGACCGCTGATCATGAACTCCATGGTGCCCTCCAAATGACTTCGGTGACACGACGGCGGCACTTCCCGGGGCTGATCTGACTGACAGTCGAGCCCCTTTCCGAGCCGCTATCGACAGGTACATCTGTTCTTGGTACCCATGTTCGACGTTAGTTCATGGACCCCTGTTATTCATCTTTTTTTGGTTTATTTTTTTCCTCACGGCCGGGGTTCCCCGCCAGCGGCGGGGATTGACACGGCAAAGTTGTACCGGGCGGGCGGGCGTGTCGCCGCGAGCACCACCGCGCCGCGGACCAGCCCTCCCGCGGCGTGCAGCGCGCGGGCCGCTTCGGCCAGCGTGGCGCCGGTGGTGAGCACGTCGTCCACGACGATGCAGGGCCGACCGTTAAGCTCCGGCGGGCGGAGTCCGCCCTTGATCCGCATGGAACCGCGTACCCGTCGGGTCCGGGCCGCGCGGCCCAATCCCTTCTGCCCGCCGGGCCAGCCGGCCGCCAGCCCAGGTCGGCCCCTGGGACCGTTTGGGCCGGGCCGCGTCTTGCGGAGCACGTCGGCGACGTCGGCTCCGGCCAGGGCGGGGCTTCGCCGGGCCCGCGCGAGCAAGAGGTGGACCGGGCTGAAGCCCCGGCGTCGAAACGCGGCACCGCTGGTAGGCACGGGTACCAGCAGGATTCCTTCCGCCCGGCCGGCCGCGGCGCCGATGGCTTTGACGAGGGCCTTGGCCAGTTCCTCGGCCAGCTGACGCTGGCCGTGCCTCTTGAAGGACAGCAGGGACTGGGCCAGCTCGCCCCGGTAGACCCCGGCTGCCACGACCGGCAGCAGGACCGAGCCGTCCATGTCCACGAGGGCAGGGGCCCGCCCTTCGGCCCGGAACGGCCGCCGCGTTAGTTGGCGGACCCGATGGGCGCAGCCGGCGCACAACGTCCTGTCCTCCGCGCCGCAGCAGACGCATTCCACCGGCGCTGCCAGCGCCAGCAGCTCCCCGGCGGCTGTAGCGGCACGGTCCGCGATCCGCTCCGTCCAGCGTCCGTAGCCACCACGGTGTTTCGCTGCCGGCGCCACCGGGGCAAGGTCCGGGTCGACGGCGCGGATCCTGTTGCTGTTTCCGGTGCGGTCTCTGGCGCGGTGCCGGCGTTTGTTCACCCTTTAAGGCTGGGCGCCGCCGGGCTGCCGTGGAAGCCCTCCCGGCTGCTATGTGGACATCGGTCCGGCGCCCTCCGGGTCAGCCGGGTCAGCCGGGGTCAGCCCGGGAAGGCGGGGTCGATGGCGCCCTTGAGCTGCGGCGACCAGCCGTTCCCGAGTCGCTGGAAGATGCCCTCCGTGGACTGGCCGTAGATCTCCGTCGGTCCGTTGCCTGCGCTGAGCGCGGTTAGCCCCGGCCAAGGTGCCAGCTGCTGCGGCGCTCCGGAGGTCAAGGACAGCAGCTCGGGCGTGACGTTGTCGTTCGCCGAGCTCTTCATCACGGCGACGGTCGTGTCGTTGACCCAGACGCCCCGGTCGGGGGCACGGGCTGACAGGAGTGTGATCGGCGCGGTGAGGTCCCGTGGGGTGCCGTCGCCGTTACGGATGATGCCGGTGATCTGGACGCTGGTTTTGCCGTTCAGCTCCGAGATGACCAGCGCACGGGTTCCTTCGCGCGAGACCCGGAACTCCTTGATGCTCCGCCCGGCGAGCCAGGGCGGGGTCATGGTCACGGCAGGCACGTTCGCTCCCGGCGCGGTTCCGGCCGGATGGTAGGCGAGAACCTCGGTGGCCCCGTTGCTGCCCGGCCCGGCGGTCCAGACCCAGTCGTAGCGGTCGAAGGACGGCCGCGACAGGCCTGCCCGGGTGGTGAGGGCACGCGCCGGCTGGCCCGGCAGGATCGAATACAGCGTGGTGCGGCCGGCGTTGAGGAACGCCGCGGCCTGCGACACCGGCGATTCGGCGGGCATGCGCGGCGCCAGCGCCCTGACGGACTGGATGTCCGGCAGCGGGCCCAGCTTGTTGTTCTCATAGCGGACCAGGTCGTTGTTGCTGACGGCGATCTGGTGGGCGGGAACGTCCTTGTCCCGCACCGGGGGCAGCACGGAGCCGTCGTCTTCGACCCGGACTAGGTCCTGGTTCGCCCGCAGCTCCACGTTGATCACGTCGGGCTGGCTGCGGAAGGTCAGTGCCAGCTGGGTCTGCATGCGCAGCCGGTCCTCGTTGGACGCGTCCACGAGCTCCTTGGCAGTGAGGTCCACCTGCGCGGCGCCGGAGACCACCGGCACCGACTCGCGCGCCAGCTTCATGCCCGAAGGGAAGGCGCTCACGACGGCGCCCTTCAGGTAAGGGGCCGGGCCGCCGAGCAGGGCGCTGGTCATGGCCTTGACGGTCTTCTTTTTGATGAACCAGCGCATGTCCGGCACCGCGTAGGTGAAGGTGGGGTCGTAGAAGTAGATGGGGTAGGCGCCGTAGATGACCTTGAACGTCTGCTCGGGGATGGCGGTGCCATCAGGGATTTCCGCGATCCTCCACTCGCCGTCGACCTTTGTCAGCGTTGCGGGGATGCTTTCCTTGGAACCTTCCGGCAACGGTGTGGCGATCCCGTCGGCGTCGACCGAGTAGGCCAAGTCCAGTTCGTAGTTGAAGACATTTTCGACGGCGGTGCGCACCACGCGGGCGGAACGGAAGACCAGCACCCGCTGGTCCGGCTTCCACTTTACCGAGGAGGCCTGGGTGAGGTACTGCCGGGCCACGGCATAGTCGTCCTCGTAGCCGCTGCCCGCGAGGTAGAAGTCCTCGATCATTGCCTCCGGGCCCGCCCCTGCCCGCGGAGCCACAGGGAAGAAGACCGGTGCGTTGTTGGGCTTTCCCGCGCTCTCATCCGTGCTCTTGCCCACCGGGCCGGAGCGCGGAATCTGCGCGCACGAGGTCAGGAGAATCAGGACCAGCGCCAGCAGGGCCCCGGCGAGCCTGGTGAGTTTCCCGGCACCTCTCATGGCTGCTCCTTCGTTGCGTCGGGGCCGGACGGGGCCGAACGGGCCTCCGTGACGGCTGTCTCCAGCAGCAGCATCGTCCGTTCACGGACGGCGCCGGCGGGCCCGACGTCGGCGGGTTCCAGCTGAAGCGGTGACCTGGTGATCGTATCGCCCTGGCGCAGCGGCAGGGTCAGGCGGAAGTTGGAGCCTCTTCCCTTCTCTCCCCAGGCCTGCAGCCAGCCGTTGTGCAGCTTGGTGTCCTCGGTTGCGATGGACAGTCCCAGCCCGCTGCCGCCCGTGGTGCGGGCACGGGCCGGGTCGGCGCGCCAGAAACGGTCGAACACGCGCGCGGCCTCAGCGGCGGTCATGCCGATTCCGTGGTCCCGGACGGCGACGGCCACCGCGGTGTCGTTTGCCGCCACGGAGATGTTCACGGGCCGGCCCTCGCCGTGCTCCAGCGCGTTCAGGACCAGGTTCCGCAGGATCCGGTCGATCCGCCGGTCATCCATTTCGACAATGATGCTGCCCGCGGGTGCATTCAGCGTCACCTCCGAGCCGTATTCGGCCGCCACCGGGGCCACCCCCTCGATCACGTGCGAGACGAGCTGGACGATGTCGGTCGGTTCGGCGTCGAGCATGGCCACGCCGGCGTCGAACCGTGAGATTTCCAGCAGGTCGGCCAGCAGCGACTGGAAGCGTTCCACCTGGTTGTAGAGCAGCTCAGCGGACCGCTTGTTGATCGGGTCGAAATCGTCACGGGCGTCGTAGAGCACCTCCGCCGCCATCCGGACCGTGGTCAGCGGGGTGCGCAGCTCATGCGAGACGTCCGAGACAAACCGCTGCTGCATCTGGGACAGGGTGGCCAGCTGGGTGATCTGCTCCTGCAGGCTGGCGGCCATGTGGTTGAAGGACGCGCCCAGCCGGGCCACTTCGTCTTCGCCCTTGACCACCATGCGCTCCTGCAACTGGCCGGCGGCCAGCTTTTCGGAGACGACGGCGGCGTGGCTGACGGGGCTGACCACATTGCGCGTAACGTACCAGGCCACGGCGCCGATCATGAGTGCCAGCGCGGCGGCACCGGCCAGCAGGACGTTCTGGATCTCGTCCAGGGTCTTTTGCGCCGTGTTGAGGTCGTAGATGAGGTAGAGCTCGTAGACCGTGCCGTTGAACGTTACCTTGTTGCCGACCGCGATCCCGGGGCGGTCCTCGGTTCCCACCGGGAATTCCGTGGAGGCCCAGAACTGGTCTTTGCCGGAGTCCTGCACTGCCTTGCGCAGCTCTGGCGGGATCACACTGATAGTGAGCTGGTCGGAGGCGCGCGACTCGACCCACCGGTTGCGCGGCTTGGTCTGTTCGGGCATGGCCTCGAAGACGTAGCGCCGCTGGATCACCGAGCCGCGGCCCTCCACGGCGTTCAGGGTGTCGTAGACCAGGGTGATGACGCTGGATTGGTCGGTGACCTGAGCGCCGTCGAACGTGTCCTGGACCTGCTTGACGTTGTAGCGGGTCTCCGACTCCGCCTGGGCCAGCCGCTCCTGGAAGAGGTTGTTGGCGATCTGGTTCGAGAGATACGCGCCGACGACGGCGAAGGAACCGATCGCGAGCATGAGCGTGGTCAGCACGGTGCGAAACTGCAGGGACCGCCGCCAGCGCCGGTGCACGGCACGCAGCAGATACCTGGTTGCCGGGAGGATGCGGGACGCTCCGGTGCGGACCAGCCGGGCGACGCGGGCGGTGACGATCCGGGCCCGGCGGGTCCAGATGCGGGCCCTGAAAAGCGGGGTCTGTCCACGGGGCGACGACGGCGCCGCCTGGCCTTCAGGCGCAGCGGCCTCAGTCGCGGCAGCCTCCGGCTGGCCGTCCGCCGGGCCGGCGGTTTCCGGGCGATCAAGCCGGGCAGCGGTCTCCGGGGCGGTCCCCGGCGGGCCGTCCGCCGGCTCAGGAACCTGCTTTGTAGCCGACACCACGGACCGTCAATACAACTTCAGGGGCTTCCGGATCGCGTTCGATCTTCGAGCGCAGCCGCTGGACGTGGACGTTGACCAGGCGGGTGTCCGCCGCGTGGCGGTAGCCCCAGACCTGCTCCAGCAGCAACTCCCGGGTGAAGACCTGCCAGGGCTTGCGCGCCAGGGCGACCAGCAGGTCGAATTCCAGCGGGGTCAACGAGATCCGTTCGCTGTTGCGGCTGACCACGTGGCCGGCGACGTCAATCGTGACGTCCGCGATGCGCAGCGTCTCCGGCGCCTTCTGGTCGCCGGGACGGAGCCGGGCCCGCACCCGGGCCACGAGTTCGGCGGGCTTGAAAGGTTTGGGAACGTAGTCGTCGGCGCCGGACTCGAGTCCGCGGACCACGTCGGAGGTGTCGGACTTTGCCGTCAGCATGACGATCGGGACATCAGACTCGCCGCGGATCTGGCGGCACACTTCGATGCCGTCAATGCCGGGAAGCATCAGGTCCAGCAGCACCAGGTCCGGCTTGGATGAGCGGAAAACCTCCAGGGCCTGTCCACCGTCCGCGCAGAAGACGGGGTCGAAGCCGTCGTTGCGCAGCACAATACCGATCATCTCGGCCAGCGCCTCGTCATCGTCCACAACCAAAATCCGTGCCTTCATAGGTTATATATTCCCCTATTGAAATGGCTTTGTCGTATTCGGGCAGTCCCCGGCATGGCGCGGGCGATTGCGCCCGCTGCGGCACCCGGGGTGGTCCCGCCGCAAATTTGGTGCCGCGACTTGGCCCGAATGCTTGCGGCCGGCCGTCGAAACTATAGGCTGGGGGCAAGCCTGGCCCGGACTCACGCCGGGACGCGCGGGCGGCAGGGCAACAGGTCCCCGGCCGCGTGCATCCGGTGGGCAATTTCTTGGGGAGGAAAAGCTTGTCCGAGCAGGAACCTAGCGAGCCGCAGCAATGGGGCGGCCAGCCGCAATGGGGCACCACCCCGCCGGCCCAACAACCCGCTTGGGGCACCACCCCGCAATGGGGGCAGCAGCCGCAGTGGGGCGCTCCTCATCCCGGCCCCCGCTTTTCCGACCCCTACGTCACCTCCCCCTACGGCCAGCCGCGTTACGTCGCGCCGCCCAAGCCGGGCATTGTGCCGCTGCGTCCCTTGATGTTCGGCGAAATCCTCGACGGCGCTTTCCGGACCGTAAGGCGGAATCCCGCGGCCATGCTGGGGGCGGGCGTGATCGCCCAGGCCCTGACGTCTGTCACTTCCGCGCTGGCCCAGACAGGTGCCCTCTTCGGGGGATCAGGCGCACCGTGGCCGGGCAACATGGGTTCGTCGCAAGCCACGGCGTTCGCCTTCGGCACCGCGGCCGGCGTCGGCGCCCTGTTGTTCCTCCTGACCGTGCTGATTTCGGTGGTCATGCAGGGTGCCATGGCGGTCCCCGTGGCGCGGGCACTGCTGAACAGGCGGACAAGCTTCCGCCAGATGTGGACGCTCTCCCGTTCCCGGACCGGCGCCCTGCTGGGACTCGCAGGCCTGCTGATCCTGGGTGTGGCCGCCGTCGTCGCCCTCGCGGTGGTGGCAACGATGGCACTGATTGCGGCCATGGACCGCGCCGCCGTGCTTGCCGTGGTGCTCCTGTTCTTCGGCCTGATGATTGTGCTGCTCTGGCTCGGCATCCGGTTCCTCGTCGCGCCGGCGGCGATTGTGGTGGAGGAGATCGGCACTTTCGCCGGGCTGCGCCGTTCCTGGCAGCTCACGGGCAGAAACTGGTGGCGCATCCTGGGCGTCACCCTGGTGGTGGGACTGCTCGTCGGGGTTATCACCCAGATCGTCCTCATTCCGGTAAGCCTCTTGGGCAACGCCGTCGGGTTTACCGTCTTCTCCCAGGGTGGCGAGGGTGAGTCCCAAGTGGTCCGGATCCTGGTCGCCGTCGTCGGCACCGCGGTCACCGCGCTGGTGGCCGCCGTGGGCTACGCCTTCCAGACCTCAACCGTTGCCCTGGTCTATCTGGATCTGCGGATGCGCAAGGACGGACTCGATCTGTCCCTGCTGCGGCAGCTGGAGACGGGCAGTGACCCGGAGGGGGTCCCGGGACGGACCGCGGCCATCCGCGGGGACACCTCCACCTGGCAGCAGCCTCCCTACGGTCCTCCCCCGGTTCGGCGGTGACGGCCGCCCCCGTCCTCGCCGCCGAGCGTGCGGTGGCGGTACTGTCGGCCCGGCTACAGCCGGAACCTCCCGTGCTTCCCGACCGGGACGATGCTCGCCGCTGGGCGGCGGAGGAGCTCGCGAAGGCCCCGTACCGCGAAGCCGAGCCCAGCTGGCTGGACAAGGCACTTGCCGAGTTCGGTCGCTGGCTGCGCTCCTTGTCCGGCGACGGCACCCCCGGCGCCGACGGCGGCTATGCCGTGCCGCTCCTGCTGATCATCGCCGCCGTGATCATCGCCGTCGCGGTTCTGGTGGTGCGGCCGCGGCTCAACGCCCGGCGGCCCGCCGCCAAGGACGTGTTCGACGCCGATGCGGCGCTAAGCCCGGACGCGCACCGCGAGCGGGCTTCCGCCGCCGCGGCTCGCGGGGACTGGTCCGCCGCCGTCGTCGAGCAGTTCCGCGCCCTCGTGCGGGCGGCGGAGGAGCGCACCGTACTGGATCCGCAACCCGGCCGGACCGCCAGCGAGGTCGCCGCCCGGTTGGGCCGCGCCTTTGGAGCCTACGCCCGCGAACTGGAGGAGGCGGCGCTCACTTTTGACGCCGCCCGGTACGGCGGGGCGGACGCCGGGTCGCCGGACCACGCGGCGCTCGTCCGGCTCGATGCGGCGCTGGCCGGCACCACTCCGGATTATCGGGGCACCGGCTCGGACGCGCTCGTCAGGCCGCTGTGAACAGCGCAGCGGCGCTGCGGCGCGCGGTCCGCCGGCACCGCACCTGGGCCATCCTCGGCGTCGTCTTTGTCGCCGCCCTCGTCCTCACGGCGGTGCTCCAGCTGCAACCCCACGGAGATCGGACCCAGCTGTCCATCCGCAATCCCGCCCCTGAAGGAGCGCGCGCCGCCGCGGAAATCCTTGGCCGCCATGGCGTCGCCGTGGAGCAGCGGGACTCTTTCGAATCGACGATCCAGACGCTTGAAAGCGCCAAACGCGCCGGCGAGCGCAGCACTGTCCTGCTCTACGACCCCAACGGCTACCTCGGCCGCGACCAGTTGCAGTACCTGGGCGGCGCCGCGGACCGGCTGGTGGTGATCACGCCCCGGTTGAACACGCTGCAAGGCGTAGGCGGCGGGATCGTGCAAGCCGGAGTGGTTCGGGACGGCACCGAGGTGCTCGCCCCGGCTTGCGTTATTTCGGACCCCGCCGCCGCCGGCACGGTCTCGGCCGCGAATGGCTACCTCTACGACGGAGAAGTGGTCTGTTACGCGCCGCGCGACGGCGGGGGCGGCCTCTACGCCGGCAGCGAGGACGGCCGGACGGTGGTCCTGGGCAGCACCGAAATCTTCAGCAACGGGGCCCTCGCCGAACAAGGCAACGCCGCTCTTGTGCTGCGGGCCCTCGGAGCGGAGCAGCGGCTGGTCTGGTACCTGCCCGGGATCGCCGATGTTCCCGCCGCGAAGAAACCGGTGACCCTCGATGAGCTGGCCGCGCCGTGGACCCACGTCCTTGGGCCCTGGCTGGCGTTCGTAGCTGTGCTGGCAATTTTCTGGCGCGGCCGCAGGCTTGGCCCGCTGGTCTTCGAGCCGCTGCCCGTGGTGGTCAAGGCGGTGGAGACGGCTGAAGGACGGGCCCGCCTGTACCACGACGCCCGCGCCGTGGACCGTGCCGCCGACGTCCTCCGGGCCGGCACGCTGGTGCGGCTGGCCAGGACCCTCCGGCTGGGACCGGACGCCGGGGCCGCGGCCATCATCGACGCGGCCGCCCGGCACCTGGACCGGACTCCGGAAAGCGTCGCCGGTGTCCTCGACGCCGAACCCCGGGCCGAAGCCGAGCTCGTGCGCTGGGCCCAGCAGCTGGAAAGACTAGAGAAAGAGGTACACGCCCGATGAACGATCAGCCAAGCGTCTCCACCGGCCCCGCCGCAACAGCCGCTGCCGGACCCAACACTGCCGCCCCCTGGCCCGCGCCACGGCCCGCCGCGCAACAGGCGCCGCAGCAGGCGCCGCAGCAGGCAGCGGGAACCCACGGCTACTGTGACGCCGCGGACCGGGACCCAGTCCGCCAGGCCCTGCTGGATGTGCGCCAGGAGGTCGCCAAGGCCGTCGTCGGGCAGGACGCCACCGTCACCGGGATGCTGATTGCCCTGCTGTCCCGGGGACATGTGTTGATTGAAGGGGTGCCGGGCGTGGCCAAGACCCTGCTGGTGCGCAGCCTCTCCGCCGCCCTCAGCCTCGATACCAAGCGGATCCAGTTCACCCCGGACCTGATGCCCGGCGATGTCACCGGCTCGCTCATCTACGATTCGCACACCTCGGAGTTCAGCTTCCGCGAGGGCCCCGTCTTCACCAACATCCTGCTCGCGGACGAGATCAACCGGACGCCGCCCAAGACGCAGGCCTCGCTTCTGGAAGCCATGGAGGAGCGGCAGGTGTCGGTCGACGGCGTCTCGCGCCAGCTTCCCGCGCCCTTCATCGTGGCGGCTACGCAAAACCCGGTGGAGTACGAGGGAACCTACCCGCTGCCGGAGGCGCAGCTGGACCGCTTCCTGCTCAAACTGACCATGCCGCTGCCCGGCCGGGAGGACGAAATCGAGGTGATCCGGCGGCACGCGGCCGGCTTCGATCCGCGCAACCTGGCCGCGGCCGGCGTCCGCCCGGTCGCGGGTCCCGCCGAGCTGGAGCAGGCGCGGCAGGCTGTGGCCGCCGTCGAGATCGGCCCCGAAGTCCTGGCCTACATCGTCGACGTCGTCCGCGCCACCCGTTCCGCGCCGTCGTTCCAGCTGGGCGTCTCGCCGCGCGGCGCCGCGGCCCTGCTGAACGGCTCCCGCGCCTGGGCTTGGCTCTCCGGCCGTCGCTTCGTCACCCCCGACGACGTCAAGGCCCTCGCGCTGCCCTGCCTGCGGCACCGGGTGGCCCTGCGCCCCGAGGCGGAGATGGACGGCGTGCACGTCGACGGCGTGCTGGGCAGCATCCTCGCTTCCGTGCCGGTGCCGCGCTGAGCCATGGCGATTTCCGGACGCTTCGTGCTGCTGGCACTGCTTGGCCTGGTCCCCGCCGTGCTCCTGCCCGGCTGGGAGTCCGCGGGGGTTGTTCTCCTCTTGCTGGCCGCCGCCGCGCTGCTCGACCTGGGCCTCGCGGTACCGCTGCGGCAGGTCTCGGTGCAGCGCGCCGATCCCGGCAGCGTCCCGCTCACGGGTTCGGCGGAGTCCGTCCTGACGGTGGCCAACGCCGGCCGCCGCACCCTGCACGGCCTGGTCCGGGACGCCTGGCAGCCCTCGGCTGGCGCGCAGAACCCGAGCCAGCGCCTGCTCGTACCGGCCGGTGAGCGCCGCCGGATGACCGTCACGCTGCAGCCCTCGCGGCGCGGCGAACTGGGCGCCGAGCATGTCACGGTCCGCGCCTTCGGCCCGCTGGGCCTTGCCGCGCGGCAACGCACCCTGCCCTGCCCCGGTTCCCTCCGGGTGCTCCCGCCGTTCCATGCGCGGCGGCACCTTCCGTCCAAGCTGCGCCAGCTGCGGGAGCTCGACGGCAAGGCGGCGGTCCAGATCCGGGGCGCCGGCACCGAATTCGACTCCCTGCGCGACTACGTCCGCGGCGACGACGTGCGCTCCATCGACTGGCGTGCCACGGCCCGCCGCTCCGCCGTCGTGGTCCGTACCTGGCGGCCGGAGCGCGACCGCCGCGTCGTCATCCTGCTGGACACTTCGCGCACGGCCGCAGCCCGGATCGCGGACGAGCCGCGGCTGGACACCGGCATCGAGGCGGCGCTGCTGCTGGCTGTCCTTGCCGAACGGGGCGGCGACAGGGTCGACTTCCTCGCCTTCGACCGCAGGCTCCGGGCGCGGGCCGGGTCGGCGGCCAAGGGGAACCTGCTGGGACAGCTGGTCCAGGCGATGGTCCCGCTCGACGCCGAACTCATCGAACTCGACTGGTCACAGATCCCGGCCCAGATCCGCTCGGTCTCCGCGCACCGGTCCCTGGTGGTGCTCCTCACCGCGCTCGACGGCGGCGCTCCCGAAGAGGGGCTGCTGCCGATGGCCGCCCTGCTAGCGCAGCAGCACGTGGTGGTGGTGGCCTCGGTCCGGGATCCCATGCTCGGCGAAATGCAGCAGGAGCGTTCGAGCGCCAGCGGGGTGTTCCGGGCCGCGGCGGCCGAGCGGGCCCTGCTGGAACGCGAGGCGGTCAGCGCACAGCTGCGCCAGGCCGGCGTTGAAGTGGTCGACGCCGAACCATCCTTGCTGCCGCCGGCGCTGGCGGACGCGTACATTCGATTGAAGGCCGCGGGACGGCTGTGACCCCAAGGAGGATGCCGTGACCAGCTACGAACCCATCTACCAGCTCGGCCTGGGACGTGAATTCTCCCGGCTGCAGCCGGAATTGCAGGAGTACTTCTCGCTCGCCCCGGGCTCCGGGCACTACGGGGTGGGCGAGGGCGTCTTCGACGTCGTCGGCTGCCGGCAGCGCTGGCTGCGGCCGCTGCTGCGGCTCGCGACCGGTGAACAGGCGTTCTTCCCGGAATACGGCGAGGGCATCAGGTTCCGGATCGAGAACCACGCCCACCTGGACCCGTTCGGGCGCTCCAGCCTGACCGCGCGCCGGGAAATCTTCTTCCCGCAGACCACCCGGATCTTCCACGACACCACCAGCCTGGACTCCTCCGGGGGCACCCCGCGGCTGGTTGATTACGTCGGCCGCTACCGCCGGCTGGTCACCGACCTCAACCTGAGCGTCACTCCGGAAGGCAGGCTGCGCGGCGTCTCCGAGGCCTCCCGGCTGTTCCTGGGGCCGCTGCGGATCCCGCTGCCGGACGCCTTGGATGCCAAGGCCTATGCCGAGCAGTGGTGGGAGCCGGACGAGGGCCGGCACCGGATCCAGGTCAAGGTGATCCAGCCGCAGATCGGCCTGGTGCTGGTGTACGCGGGGCACTTCGACTACCGGCTTGAGCCTTACCCGGCGGATGCCCTGGCGCCGGGCTACCTTCCGGGAAGGGCCCGGCCCGAGCGCTGGGAAAGCCGCGTCTAGGTCCTAGCCGAGTGCCAGCTGGTTGAGGCCGTCAGCCAGCTGCGTCAGCCGGGTCAGCACCGCCGTCGCGGACGACGGCGTGTGTCCGGCGAGGCCTGCGGAGGGCGTCACCCGCACGGTGCCCAGCGCCGTGGCCGGGAGCCCGAGCTGGCGCCACGGGCGCCAGAGCGTTTCGACGGCCTGGGGCACGCGCGGCAGCGCCGCGGCAGCCTCGTCGACCGGCAGCGCCCCAGCCCAAAAGCGTTTCCCGGACTCCACGGCTGCCGCGATTTGTTCCCATTGGCGGGAGGTCAGGGCACGGAGCGGCACCGCGATCCCGTCCGCTCCGGCGGCGAGGATCCGGTCGAAGGGTGCCTCGACTTCAGGCACGGAGACCACGACTTCGGCGGCGCCGGCGGCCCTCAGGGCATCGATGACGAGGCGCCAGGACTCCGTGATTTCAGAACCCGCAACCGCGCGCAGGGTGCGGTAGCCGCTGGAGGTGGGGATGGTGCCGCCCATCACGGCGGCGATATCCGGTTCGTCGAGCTGCACCACCAGGCCGGCTCCGGGCGCGGCGGCGGCGACCTTGCGCAGGTAGGGGCCCACACCGGCAGCCAGCGAGGCAGCGAGGTCCCGCCGTGCGCCATGGTCAAGGAGGGCCCGCTCCCCGTTGTGCAGGTGCAGTCCGGCGGCGAGGCTGAGCGGGCCGCGCAGTTGGATCTTGAGTTCCGCGGCCGGTGTGTCCTCGGCCCCGACGACGTCGGCGAGGACGTTGATGTCGGTGGAGAGCGCCGAACGGGCCCGCATGAGGTCCTTGCCGGGGCGGTCAACGAGCCGCCAGCCGTAGGGCTGGACGTC
Organism: Arthrobacter sp. C9C5; assembly: GCF_013359735.1. GTDB lineage: Bacteria > Actinomycetota > Actinomycetes > Actinomycetales > Micrococcaceae > Arthrobacter. The sequence goes on along the minus strand of NZ_JABFMX010000005.1, from coordinate 106,192 downwards.
GACGGCGAGGCCCTCCAGCAGCGACGCCGTCCGGCCCAGCGCGTCGGAACCGACGCCCCGGTCCGGGAGTTCGGCGAGGAAGGGAAGGTGCGGACTGCCGAGCTCGCCGCGGATGATGCGGGCAGCCTCGACCGGGTCCTCCCCCGGCCACGGCCCAAGCGCGGTGGCCGTGACCTGGCCGGGAAAATCTGGCACGGACACGGCTACGCCTCGGCGGAAACGCCGGGGTCCGCAGCAGCCGTGGTCCGGTGCGCGGCGGCCTCATGGTCCTCGGCGATGGCCTCATGGTGCCGGATCACCTCGCCGATGATGAAGTTCAGGAATTTCTCCGCGAACGCCGGGTCGAGGTGGGCTTCGGCGGCGAGACGGCGCAGGCGCGCGATCTGTGCCGTCTCCCGGCCGGGATCCCCCGCGGGAAGCTTGTGCGCGGCCTTGAGGAAGCCGACCTTCTGCGTCGCCTTGAAGCGCTCGGCCAGGAGGAAGACCAGGGTGGCATCGATGTTGTCGATGCTGGAGCGGATGGAGAGCAGTTCCGCCATCACCGCGGGATCCACGTGCCCGGCCAGCGAGCTGGCCGTGGGGTCATAGGAATCGGCGTCAGGGAGGTTCTGGTTCTGCTCGGTCATTGGTCCAGTCTAGGGGCTGGCACGGAAATCCCGCCGGGTGTTAAGCGGGGCAAGCGCGGCCGGCTGCTAGGCTCCGAGCACCGCGCGGAACGCCTCACGGCGCCGGGCCTGCTCGTCCGGATCCGGGACCGGCAGCGACGCGATGAGCTTCTTGGTGTAGTCGTGCTGCGGGTGCCCCATGACCTGGTTTCCAAGGCCCTGCTCCACCATCTTGCCCTTGTACAGGACACCGACCCAGTGCGAGAGGATGTCCACCACGGCGAGGTCATGGCTGATGAAGAGGCAGGCGAAACCGAATTCGGCCTGGATCTCCTTGAACAGCTCCAACACTTTCGCCTGCACCGAAACATCCAGTGCCGACGTCGGCTCATCGGCGATCAGCAGTTTCGGGTTCAGGATCAGTGCCCGCGCCAGCGAGGCGCGCTGGCGCTGGCCGCCGGAGAGCTCGTGCGGGTACCGGTCCGCGTAAGCCGCCGGCAGCTGCACCGATTCGAGCAGCTCACGGGTCCGCTGGCGTGCCTGCGCCGGCGTCGGCTTGGTGTGGATGATGAGCGGCTCCGCGATGCAGTCACCAATGGTGAGCTGCGGGTTGAACGACGCCGCCGGGTCCTGGAACACGAAGCCGATCTGCTTGCGCAGCGGTTTGAAGGTGCGCTCCTTGAGATTGAGCATCTCGTAATCCAGCACCTTCAGGCTGCCGCCCGTGGTCCTGTTCAGGCCCGCGATGGCGCGGCCGATCGTCGTCTTGCCGGAACCCGACTCGCCGACGAGGCCGAAGACCTCTCCCTCGGACAGGGTGAAATTCACGCCGTCCACGGCCTTGAACGCCGGGCTGCCCAGCCGGCCGGGGTACTCGATGGTGAGGTTCTTGGCCTCGACCAGCACCTTGCCGCCCTGGTGGGCGCGTTCGGTCATGCCCTCCGAGGCGGAGTTCCGGCCCAGGTGCGGGACGGCGGCCAGCAGCTTCTTCGTGTAGTCCTGCTTCGGTTCCGCAAAGAGCACCCGAGCGCTGGCCTCCTCGACGACGTCGCCCTGGTACATCACGACGACGCGGTCGGCGAGGTCGGCCACGACGCCCATGTTGTGCGTGATCAGCACGATCGAGGTGCCGTACTGGTCGCGCAGCTCGCGCAGGAGTTCCAGGATTTCCGCCTGCACGGTGACGTCCAGCGCGGTGGTCGGCTCGTCAGCGACGATGAGCCCCGGGTTGAGCGCCAGCGCGGCGGCGATGACGACGCGCTGCTTCTGGCCGCCGGAGAACTGGTGCGGGTAATAGTTGACCCGGGTTTCCGGATCCGGGATGCCCACCTTGCGCAGGGCATCGATGGCGCGTGCCTTGGCCTCCTTGGCGCTGACCCGGGCCGCTCCCCCGTGCCCGGCATGGGCGCGGATGCCCTCGGCGATCTGCCAGCCGACGGTGAAGACCGGATTGAGCGCCGTGGAGGGCTCCTGGAACACCATGGCCACGTCGCGGCCACGGATTTCCCGCAGCTTCGAGGCGCTGACGCTGATCACGTTGTTGCCGTTGATCAGCACGGCGCCGGAGCTGATCGCCGTCTCCGGCAGCAACCCCAGGATGGTCTTGGCGGTGACGGTCTTGCCGGAGCCGGACTCGCCCACGATGGCGACGACTTCGCCGGGGTTGACCTCGAGGCTGACATCCTTCACGGCATAGACGTCCCCCGCGTCCGTGGCGAAGGTGACCCTGAGGTGGTCGATGTCCAGCACGGGCCCGGCGCCGCGGGCGTGCTGGTCTGAAACGGAACCGATATTGGTGCTCATGAACTGCTCACTTCTGCTGAGTGCGCTGCCTGGGCGGCGGAGCTGGATCCGGCAGTGCCGGGTCCGGATTTGCCGGAGGCAGCCTTCTTGCGGCCGCGCAGGCGCGGGTCGTTGAGGTCGTTGATGCTTTCGCCGACCAGGGTCAGCCCCACCACGGTGAGGACAATGGCCAGGCCCGGGAAGACACCGGTCCACCAGATCCCGGAGGTGGTGTCCGCCAGCGCCTTGTTGAGGTCGAAGCCCCATTCGGCGGCCGAGGTCGGTTCGATGCCGAAGCCGAGGAAGCCCAGGCCCGCGAGGGTGAGGATGGCTTCGGAGGCGTTCAGCGTGAAGATCAGCGGCAGGGTGCGGGTGGCGTTCTTGTAGATGTGGCGGGTCATGATCCTGATGTTGGACGCGCCCACCACCTTGGCCGATTCGACGAAGGGTTCGGCCTTGAGCCGGATGGTTTCGGCGCGGATGACGCGGAAGTACTGCGGGATGAAGACCACGGTGATCGAGATCGCCGCGGCCAGGATGCCGCCCCACAGGCTGGAACGTCCGCCGCTGATCACGATCGCCATGACGATGGCGACTAGCAGGGACGGGAACGCGTACACGGCGTCGGCGATGACCACGAGGATCCGGTCCAGCCAGCCGCCAATGTAGCCGCTGACCAGGCCGAGGATGACGCCGATGAAGATCGACATGATGACGGCCACGATGATGACCATGACGGCGGTCTGCGCGCCCCAGACGACCCGGGAGAACACGTCGTAGCCGCCCACGGTGGTGCCGAGCAGGTGCTTGCCGCCGGGTGCCTGCTGGGCGGTGAAGCTGCCGTCGGCGTCGGAGATCTGGGAGAAGCCGAACGGTGCGATCAGCGGTGCGAAGATGGCCGTCAGCAGGAACAGCGAGGTCAGGATCAGCCCGGTGACGAGCATGCCCCGCTGCAGGCCGACGCTCTTGTTGAAGTGGGAGACGACCGGCAGGCGCCGGTACCAGGGGTCCCGGCGGCTTTCAGCGGCAATGGTTGGTTCGATGCTCATGTCAGTACCTCACGCGGGGGTCGATCAGCGCGGCGACGATGTCCACGATGAAGTTGGTCACGGCCACGATCACGGCGAGCAGCACCACGATGCCCTGCACGGCCACGAAGTCGCGGGCCGTCAGGTAGGTCGCCAGCTGGAAGCCGAGGCCTTTCCATTCAAAGGTGGTCTCGGTCAGCACGGCGCCGCCGAGCATGACCGCGATCTGCAGGCCCATCACGGTGATGATCGGGATCAGCGCCGGCTTGTAGGCGTGCTTGGTGACCAGGCGGAATTCGCTGACGCCGCGGGAGCGTCCGGCCTCCACGTAGTCCTTGCCGAGGGTGCCGATCACGTTGGTGCGGACCAGCCGCAGGAAGATGCCGGCGGTCAGCAGCCCGAGGGCCACGGCGGGCAGCACGGCATGGGCGGTGACATCACCGAGCGCGGCCATGTTGCCGCTGCGGACCGAGTCGAGCCAGTAGATGCCGGTGGGCGCCTGCAGTGCGGTGAGGGCCAGTTCGGTGGAGGTCTTGGCCCGGCCGGCAACCGGGAGCCAGCCCAGCCAGACCGAGAAGGTCAGCTTCAGCAGCATGCCGGCGAAGAAGACGGGCGTGGCGTAGCAGAGAATCGCGAAGATCCGCAGGACGGCGTCGGCCGCCTTGTCGCGGCGGTGCGCGGCGATCATGCCCAGCGGGATGCCCACGACCAGGGCCACGAGCAGCGCGTTGATGGACAGTTCCAGCGTCGCCGAACCGTAGGTGGTCAGCATCTCGGAGACCTGGCGGTTGTCCGAGAGCGTGGTGCCGAAGTTGCCGGTGATGAGCTGTCCGAGGTACTCGAAGTACTGCACGAAGATGGGCCGGTCGTAGCCGGCCGCGTGGATGCGCTCCGCCAGTTGTTCCGGCGGGAGCCGGCCGCCGAGGGCGGCCGTGATCGGGTCGCCCGTGATCCGCATCAGGAAGAACACGAGCGTGACCAGGATGAAGATGGTCGGGAAGATCAGCAGGAACCTGATCAGGATGTACTGGCCCAGTCCCCCACCGGACGCCTTTTTCTTTGTGGGCAATAGGCCGTCGGCGTCGCTGGGCGGCGCCTCAATAAGTGTTGTCATTGGTACCTAAATTTGTGCTTCCGTCGGCTTCGTGGGCTTCCGGAATCGGTTGTCCTGCTATCAGCAAGAAAGGCGGGACGCCGCGCAGGCGCCCCGCCTCCTTGGCTGGTCAGGACCGGATGGGGATTGGACCTACTTGGAAATCACACCAAGACGGGTCTTGAAGGACGCGTCGAGGGTCTTTTCGACACCCTGGACGTCCTTGCCGGCGACCATGAGCTGGGCGCCCTGCAACAGCGGCAGCGTGGAGAGGTCCTTGGCGACGGCCGTCTGGGCGTCACCGAGCACCTTTTCGCGCTCGGCCTTGTCAACGGTGGTGAGCTGCTTCTTGATCAGCGCCGTGACGGAGGCGTTCTCGTAGTGGTTCTTGAGGAAGTTGCCCGGGATGAAGAACGGGGTCAGGTAGTTGTCGGCGTCGGAGTAGTCCGGGAACCAGCCGAGCTGGTAGACCGGGTAGACATCCTTGGTGCGGTCCTTGGAGTAGGTGACCCACTCGGTGGACTGCAGGTCGACCTTGAACAGGCCCGACTTCTCCAGCTGTTCCTTGATCATGGCGTACTCGTCGCCGGAGGACTTGCCGTAGTGGTCCGGGTTGTACTGCAGCTTCAGCGTGACCGGGGCGGTGACGCCGGCGTCACTGAAGGCTTTCTTGGCCTTTTCGACGCTGGGCTTGCCGTTGCCGTCGCCGTACATTTCCTTGAGCGGCTTGATGGCGCCGGCGAAACCGTCGGGGACGACGGAGTACGCGGGGAGGTAGGTGCCCTTGTAGACCTGGCTGGCGATCGCGTCGCGGTCGACGACGTCGGCCATCGCCTGGCGGACGGCGAGTGCCTTGGCCGGGTCGGCGTCGGCAGCCTTGGCGCCGAACGGCATGGTGTCGAAGTTGAAGACGATGTAGCGCAGTTCGCCACCGGGGCCCTTGTGCACCTTTACCTTGGAGTCCTTCTCAAGGTCGGCCGCGTCGGTCGCGGTCAGGCTGCGGCCGGCGACGTCGATGTTGCCCTGCTGGACATCGAGCTTGAGGTTATTGGAGTCCGCGTAGTACTTGATCGTGGCGCTGTCGTTCGCCGGCTTGCCGAGCAGACCCTTGTAGTCCGGGTTGGCCTTGAGGCTCACGAGCTCGTTCTTCTTGTAGCTTTCGATCGTGTACTGGCCGGCGAAGGGCTTGCCCTTGACGATGTCCTCGTCGCTCATCAGCTTGTCCGGGGAAAAGACCTCTTCGTCGACGATCGGGCCGGCGTTCGCGGCAAGCACGCCCGGGAAGACCTGGTCGTTGCCTTCCTTGAGCTTGAAGACCACGGTGGAGTCGTCTTTGACTTCCACCGAGGCGAGGTTGCCCAGCAGGGAGGCCGGGCCGTTGTCATCGTTGATCTTGATGACGCGGTCGATCGAGAACTTCACGTCCGAGGACGTCAGTGCGTGCCCGTTGGCGAACTTGAGGCCGGACTTGAGCTTGACGGTGTATTCCGTGGGGCTCGTGAAGGAGGCGGACTCGGCGATGTCCGGGCTGGAGTCAGCCGTTCCGGGCTTCGAGTTCATCAGGAACGGGTAGATCTGGTTCATCACCATGAACGAGCCGGCGTCGTAGGAGCCGGCCGGGTCGAGGGTGACCACCTTATCCGTGGTGCCGTACGTAATGCTGCCTCCGCCTGCGGCGCTGCCGGAGGACGTTCCGCCGCCGGTAGGGCCGGTGCAGGCCGTCAGTGCAAAGGCGGAAACCCCGGCAAGCGCGATGGCGCTTTGCAGGGCCTTTTTGTTCATTGCCATCTGTGAACTTTCTGTTCGATGAGTACTAGTGCGCAGCCCGAAGTAGCTTGACTCGTTGGGCAGCACCTGTCCTGATTCCTAGATTCAACCAGAAGACCACGGGCGAATCGCTGCATCTTGTGAGTTGAGACACAAAATTTACACGAACAGGCGGAACTTATCGCATTCTTCGGGATATCGCCCGGATCTTCGGCACCCCGGACATTGCGCCGACCGCCGTCGGACATGCCCGCCGCCCGGGCCGGGGACTGGACATAACCCAGAAGTGCCCATTCGTGGCCGCGAAGAATGGACATGCCCCGCGCCCGGGAGAGGGTTAACGGCAGGAGCGCCACAAGCCAATGGCGTGCGGCGCTCCTGGAACCGGCGGACCGGCCTGGCGGCGGACCCGCCCGGCGGCGGGAAGACGCGGCGTGTGGAGGGCGGTTAGAGGGCGGCGCGCTGCAGCGAGCGCGCGGCGTCGATGGTGGCCTGGCCCAGGACCCGGCTGCCCTGGTAAAGGACCACGGTCTGGCCGGGGGCGACGCCGCGGAGCGGCTCCACCAGCGTGACCACCAGGTCCCCGGAGCCGCCCGCGTGTTCCATCCGGGCGGTTGCCGGCACCGGGTCCCCGTGGGCGCGGACCTGGGCGTAGCAGTCGAACTGCTCGCCCGTGGCGATCTCGGCGATCGGCAGCCCCGCCCAGGACACCTTGATGCCCCGGATCTCGTCGATCGCCAGCAGGGCCTCGGGGCCCACAACCACCTTGTTCTCCTTGGGCCGGATCTCCAGCACAAAGCGCGGCTTGCCGTCGGCGGCCGGGGTGCCCAGCTTCAGCCCGCGGCGCTGGCCGACGGTGAAGGCGTTGGCGCCCGGGTGCTCGCCGACCTTGGCACCGGATTCGTCCACGATGTCGCCGGTGGTCATCTCGATCTTCTCCGCCAGCCAGCCGGCGGTGTCGCCGTCGGGGATGAAGCAGATGTCGTGGCTGTCGGGCTTGTTGGCCACGGAAAGCCCGCGGCGTTCGGCCTCGGCGCGGACCTCGGCCTTGGAGGGGGTGTCCGCGAGCGGGAACATCGAGTGCCGGAGCTGTTCGTGCGTGAGGACGCCGAGCACGTAGCTCTGGTCCTTTGCCCAGTCTGCGGCGCGGTGCAGTTCGGGGTTGCCCTCGGCGTCCGTGATCACCTTGGCGTAGTGGCCGGTGCAGACGGCGTCGAAACCCAGCGCGATCGCCTTCTCCAGCAGCGCGGCGAACTTGATCCGCTCGTTGCAGCGCATGCACGGGTTGGGCGTGCGGCCGGCGGCGTATTCGTCGATGAAGTCCTGGACGACGTCTTCCTTGAAACGCTCGGAGAAGTCCCACACGTAATACGGGATGCCGAGCACGTCGCACGCCCGCCAGGCGTCGCGCGAGTCCTCGATGGTGCAGCAGCCACGGCTGCCGGTGCGCAGCGTTCCGGGCATGCGTGAGAGCGCGAGGTGGACCCCGACGACGTCGTGGCCGGCCTCGACGGCGCGGGCTGCGGCAACGGCTGAATCGACGCCGCCGCTCATGGCTGCAAGAACTCGCATGCTGGCTTTCTCTAGGAATCGGGAGGTTCGCGGGCAGAGGAATAACACAGCGCCCGCCTACCGATTCTATCGCCACGCCGATTCCTGCCCCAAAAAGGCTTGACGGCAGCCTGCCGCGCTTCTAAAGTCGGCATTAACAGTTTTAGAAAAACGCCGGCGAAACCCAGACGGGACGCGCGAGATGGCTGTCGAGAACATCGTGATTGTGGGCGGCGGCCTGGCGGGCGCCACCGCAGCCAAGACCCTGCGGGCGGAGGGCTTCGAGGGCCCGGTCACGCTGCTCGCCGAGGAGGCGCAGGCCCCCTACCTGCGGCCGCCGCTGTCCAAGGAGTACCTTCTGGGCAAGGACGGCGAGGACGCCCTCCCGGTGGCACCGGCCGGCTGGTACGGAGAGAACGACGTCGACCTCCGGCTGGGCGTTCCGGTCACCGGGCTGGACACCGCGGCCCGCACGGTGTCCCTCGGGGACGGCGGCCGGCTCCCCTATTCCGCGCTCCTGCTGGCCACGGGGGCACGTCCGCGCTCGATTCCACTGCCCGGCAGCAGCCTCGACGGCGTCATGACGTTCCGGACGCTCGACGACAGCCGCCGGCTCCGGGATGCCCTCTCCGGTGGCGGCCGGAACGTGGTGATGGTCGGCTCGGGCTGGATCGGAATGGAGCTTGCGGCCGCTGCGAACTCGTACGGCAACTCCGTCACCCTGCTGGGCCTCGAGCAGGTGCCGTTGGCCGCGGCGATCGGCCCCGAACTGGGAGCCTTCTTCCGCTCGCTGCATGAGTCGCGGGGCGTGCGGTTCCGGCTGCCGGCGTCGGCTGCAGCGATCACGGGCGTGGACGGCCGGGTCACCGGCGTCCGCACCGACGCCGGCGAAGTCCTGGCCGCGGACCTGGTTGTCATCGCGGTCGGCGTTGTCCCCGAGACATCGCTCGCCGCAGCCGCCGGCATCGACCTGGACAACGGGATCCTCACGGACGCCTCGCTGCAGACCTCGGCTCCGGGAGTCTTTGCCGCCGGCGACGTCGCCAACGCCCTGCATCCGTTCACCGGCGGGCACCACCGCAGCGAACACTGGTCCAACGCGCTCAACGGCGGGAAGGTCGCCGGCCGGGCAATGCTCGGACGGGAAGCCGTACTGGACAGCATTCCTTACTTCTATACGGACCAGTACGACGTCAGCATGGAGTACTCCGGCTTCCCAAGCCTGGTCGAGGGCCCTCCCGTGCTCCGGGGTTCACTGGAGCGGCAGGAATTCCTCGCCTTCTGGCAGCGTGACGGCCGCGTGGTCGCAGGCATGAACGTCAACTGGCCGCGCTCCGACAAGCCGCAAAAAGCCATCAAGGCACTCATTACCGCACGCGCCGCCGTCAGCGCGGACTCCCTGGCGGATCCGGACGTCCCGCTGGAGCAGCTACTGCCCGGGGACTAGCCGTTGGCGGATTGGCGGGCGACGGTTCCCGCGGTCTGGATGCTGGACTCGTGTCCGGCCATGCCGGCCTGGCGGGCGCGGGTGTACGCCGCAGGCAGGGCCGCCAGCAGCGCGTCGACGTCGGCGTCGGTAGAGGAGTGGCCGAGGGTGAAGCGCTGGGCGCCCCGGGCGGTGTCCTCATCCAGGCCCATGGCGAGCAGCACATGGGAGGGCCGTGGCACGCCGGCGGTGCAGGCGGAGCCGGTGGAGGATTCCACCCCGGCGAGATCCAGCAGGAACAGCAGCGAGTCGCCCTCGCAGCCGGGGAAGGTGAAATGCGCGTTGCCCGGCAGTCGGCCGGCCCCGGGGGCTCCGCGCAGCACGGCCTCCGGAACGGCGGCGCGGACGCCGTCGATCAGCCGGTCCCGGAGCGCGGAGATCCGTGCCGACTCGGCGGCCAGATTTCCGGTGGCCGCCTCCGCCGCTGCGGCGAAGGCTGCGATTGAAGCGGTGTCCAGGGTGCCGGAGCGCACGTCGCGTTCCTGTCCCCCGCCGTGCTGGACCGGGGTCAGCTTAACGGCGCGGCCCAGCAGCAGGGCGCCGACGCCCACGGGACCGCCGATTTTGTGGCCGGAGATGGACATGGCGTCCAGGCCGGACCCGCGGAAATCAACCGGCACGGAGCCGAACGCCTGCACGGCGTCGGAATGCACCGGCACGCCGGCGGCGTGCGCCAGCCGCACGACCTCCGCGACCGGTTGGACGCTGCCTACCTCGTTGTTGGCCCACATGACGGTGACCAGGGCGATCGAGGCGGGATCGTCGGCCAGCTCGGCTTCCAGCGCGGCCAGGTCCAGCACGCCGTCGGCGTCCACGGGCAGCCAGCGGACGTCGGCTCCTTCGTGCCGTTCGAGCCATTCGACGGTGTCCAGCACCGCGTGGTGTTCGACGGCGGAGCAGAGAATGCGGGTTCGCCGCGGATCCTCGGCCCGGCGGGCCCAATAGAGTCCCTTCACGGCAAGGTTGTCGGCTTCCGTGCCGCCGGAGGTGAAGATAATCTCCGAAGGATGCGCCCCGGCTGCCGCGGCCAGGGCCTCGCGGGCATCCTCGACGGCCCGGCGGGCGCGGCGGCCGGACCCGTGCAGCGAGGACGGGTTGCCGGTGCGGGCCAGCTCACGCGTCAGCGCGGCCAGCGCCTCCGCGGCGAGCGGCGTGGTGGCAGCGTGGTCTAGGTATACGGGCACAGGCCAATTCTACCGTGGCGGCTTGCTCGGCACCGCGGGACGGCCCGGCCGGAAGACGCCGGAGGGCGACGCCGGACGGCGCCGGCACTGGTGTACATTCAAGCGGTGAAAGCGTCCCTGTACCTCGTCCTGGCCACCCTGTTCTGGTCCGGAAATTTCGTCGTCGGCCAGGCCGCGGTCGCCTCGATGACGCCCCTGGACCTGACCTTCTGGCGCTGGACGCTGGCCGCACTGCCGCTGCTGGCTCTGGCCCACTTCGTGGAAAAGCCGGACTGGCGCGCGGTCCTGCGCCGCTGGCCCGTGCTGCTGCTGCTGAGCGCGCTGGGGATGAGCGGCTACACCTTGCTGCTCTACGGTGCGCTGGGCTACACCTCCGCGATGAACGCCTCGCTGATCACGGCGGCGAACCCGGCCCTGATTGTGGTGATGGCAATTTTCCTGCTCGGCGAGAGGACCACCAGACTCGGCTGGCTGGGCATCGGGCTGGGGCTGCTGGGCGTGCTGCTGGTACTCACCCGCGGCGAACTGCAGCGGGTATTCAGCCTCTCGATCAACACCGGGGAGCTCCTGATGATCGGCGCCATCGTGGTCTGGGGCAGCTATACGATCATCGCCCGCCGGCTGGACATTCCCGCCATCGCCGCCACCGCGGTGCAGGTCGCCATGGCGACCGTGACGCTGGCCCCCTTTGCCCTGGCCATGCACGTGCGGCTGCCGGAGACCCCGGCCGAAGGCTGGTCGCTGGCCTACATAGCGGTCTTCCCCTCACTGGGCGCCTACCTGTTCTGGAACCTGGCCTTGAAGACCACCCCGCCGGGGACCGCCGGGAACTATCTGAACCTGATGGTGGTTTTCACCGCCATCATCACGGTCGCGCTTGGCACGCCGCTGACCCTCGTCCAGGTAGCAGGCGGCATCATGGTGGTAGCCGGCGTCCTGCTGACCGGGATCAAGGGCCAGGCGAAGCTCAGAGCGGCCTGATCCGGGCGCAGCACTGGGCCGGGGCAGCCGAGCCCTCCCCCCGGAGTTCCTCGATGTCGAGCGCTTCCACCCTGGCCGGATCCACCCCGCAGCCTGCCGCGGCCCCGCCCAGGAACGCGCCGTTCATGGCGCAGACCACCTCCGCATGGCCCTGGGCTACCCGGTGGAACGGGCAGTTGAGCAGCACGAGCCCGCCGGCACCGTCGTCCGCCGGCCGGTACCCCTCGGCGGCAAGCAGCTCGGCGAAGTCGGCCGCGCCGGCGGCTTCCCCCGCGGCCAGGCCCCGCGCCCGGGCGGCCTGCAGCAGCGCGGCCCGGGCCGATCCGCCGTCGGCCGCGGATTGTTCAATGGCCGTCACCAGGAGTTCGGCGGCCAGATCGTAGTTGCGTTCCGGGACCGATGCCGAGACCTCCTGGACGGCCGCGCGGTACAGCTTGGCCGGCCGGCCGGAGCCAGGCCCCTCTTTGCCGCCGAGTTTCCGGAACTCCACCGCCAGCAGGCCGTCGTGGACCAGCCGGTCCAGGTGGAACGACGCCGTGCTCCGTGCCAGCCCGAGGGCACCGGCCGCGTCGTCGCGGCCCACCGCCTGCTCCGCCGCGGCGACGAAGTCAAAGAGCCGCCGGCGGTTTCCATCCCCCAGGGACGCGACGGCGGCAATCCTGCGGCTCCACGGCAAACGGTTCATGGCCTCAGCTTAACTCTAAAAACAAGATCCATTGCTTAACCCCGCCTGCGCACGGTCTTTACGGTGGCGCCGATCATTTTCGGCGTGGACAAGTTCACCAACCTGCTGACCGACTGGACGATGTATCTCGCCCCGGTGGCCACCTCAGTCATCCCGTTGCCGGCGCACAGCTTCATGTACATCGTCGGCGTCGTCGAAATCATCGCCGGCCTCGCCGTGGCGGTCCGGCCGCGCTTCGGATCCCTGCTGGTCGCCGTGTGGCTGCTCGGCATCATCGTCAACCTGCTGGTCCTGGGCAGCTACTTCGACGTGGCACTGCGCGATTTCGGCCTGCTGGTCGGGGCCCTGGCGCTGAACAGGCTCTCGCCCGCAAAGATCCGCTAGCCCGCCCGCCGCCGCCGTCGGCCCGCCCGCTTCGGCGGGTCAGGACGACGGCGGCAGCACGGCCAGCCGGGCGGCGACGTCGGCACGCGCGGCCGCGAGCGCCGCGGCGTCCGGGCAGGAGACGGAGACGTAGACGGATGAGCCGGCCTTGGCAAAGAGCCGGGCGTAGCTGGCGGTCGCCCGGGTCCCGGCCTTCTTGCCGCCCTCGAGCACCAGCACCTCGAGCCGCGGGCCCGGTTTGTCCGGCTCGCCGCCCCAGCGCAGGGCTGCCGTCTTGAGGTAGGACGGCAGGATGCTCGGGTCCAGGTAGTGGAAGAGGGCCTCCGTGGACGCCTTGTCGTCGCCGGCGACGACGAGCGGCCACTGGTTCACCCGGACCCTGGCGGAGACCAGGCAGCCGTCGGCCTTCCGGTACTCGCTGGCTCCTGCCACGTCCTGTTTGCCGGGCTTCCAGCCGGGGGCGTCGCTCAGCCCGTCGGAGAGTCGGACCGGCACACCGGCAGCGAGGCGGTCCCCCGCGCTGAAAGGCAGGCTGCGCGCAGCGACCGCTTCGGCGTCGTACCCCGGCGTCACGGTCGGGGTGGCGAGGGTGGCAGCGCTGCTCACCGGCTTGGCCGCCGAGGGATCCGGAACCCCCACACTGCAGCCTGCCAGCAGGGCCAGCAGGGGCAGCAGCGCCAGCAGTGCGCCGCCGAACCGTGCCGTGCCGTGGCCCGCCATGCCCGTCCCCTGCCTACGCCAGGACCCGGAGCGCGCCGGGCACAACGTCGATGGTCAGCGGCAGCGGTCCGACCCGCTCGCCGTCCGCGTACGCGACGACGCCGTCGGCCTCAAGGTCAACCCGCCGGACCCGGCGGATCTCCACGGCCGGGTGGCCCACGTGCTTGCCGGAAAAAACCTTGGGGAACACCGCCAGGAAAGCGGCGCGAGACAACGGCCGGACGATGAACAGGTCCAGGTACCCGTCCTCGAGCACGGCGTCGGGCACGACTTTCATGCCGCCGCCGATCGACTGTCCGTTGGCCACCGAGATCAGCATGGCTCCCTGCTGCCAGCGTTCGCCGTCGGCCGTCACGGTGTACTCGATGGCGCGGAAGGTGGCCAGTTCGCGCAGCATGGCCAGGTTGTACCGGGCCTGGCCGCGCGGCCGGCGCCACGCGTTGGCGCGCTCGTTGACCGCGGCGTCAAAGCCAGCGGAGACCACCCCGGCAAACCAGTGAGTCCGGCCGCCGGAGCTCACCCGGCCGGCGTCGATCAGGCGCCCGCCCGACGGCAGGGCAGCCAGCACGCGTGCGGCGGCCGCCGGGATGTCGTGCCGCGGCAGGCCGAGCGCGCGCGCCATGTCGTTTCCGGTTCCGCTCGGAATGATGCCCAGCGGTGTCCCGCCGAACGGGGCACCCGACCCGGCGAGCGCGTTGACAGCCAGGTGGACCATGCCGTCGCCGCCCACCACGACCAGCGCGTCCACCCCGTCGGCGAGCACCTTGTCCACGGCCTGGGACAGCTGCTGGTAGCTGTCCTCGCACAGCAGCTGAACCTGGACCCCGGCCGCACGGAGGCACTCGGCCGCTTCCCGGCCGGCATGCTGACCGCGGCCAAAGGAGGCGCGCGGGTTGACGGCGAGGGCAATCTTCATGCGCTGAATTATGCCAGCCGCCGGGAACCATCCACGGCTGCACGCTCGTTATTCCCCCAGCCGGTTAAACTGTCCACGCCGGAGGTCCAGGCCGGACCGGCTCCACTGACGCAAAGGAATCGTGCTTGACGCAGGGCAACAGCTCGCATTACCAGGTCCTCAGGATCCCTGTCACGGCGACGGACAAGGACATCAAGGTGGCCTACCGTAAGGCTGCCCGCACGGCCCACCCCGACCACGGGGGCGACGCCGCCACGTTCCGCCGGGTGACCCTGGCCTATGAGACCCTCATCGATGCCAAGCGCCGTGCCGATTACGACCGTTCCTACGGCAGCGGGACCGCCTTCTCCAGCCGCACGGCCCCGGCCGAGGAGGGGGCGCACTTCGACGCCCCGGCCGCCGGCAGCCGGGCTTCCGCGCATGTCCGCCGTCCGAACACGCCGCGCAACACCGCCGCGGATGCTCCGGTCTACGTTCCCTCCTTCGAAGAGGTGGCGGCGGCCGGTGAGGTGCCGCTGATCCCGGCGTCGGTGGCCCGGCAGCAGGTCCACGGCATGCCGCGCCGGCGGGGCATTTTCGGCGCCGAGGCGCGCATCCAGCGCGAAATGCGGACGGTGCAGCTGATCACCCGGCAGATCCTGCCGGCCATCCCGGCCGCCCGGCTGATCAACGGCCTGCAGTCCCCCGCGGACAACAGCCACATCGACCACGTGCTGGTCTCCGGCTACCGGCTGGCCATCATCGGTTCCATGCTCCTGCCGCCGGGAGCCTACGCCTGGAACGGCAGCACCCTGAACCACGGCGGACGGTCCATCGCCCCGCCGCAGCTGGCCCATGTGGTGCGCCGGATGCAGGACATCTTCCCGGAGCTGAACGTCACCGGCTGGACCGTCGTCCATAGCACCGACGGCAACCTGCACGAACCGGTGATTGACCGGCACGGCCGCTCCCGAGACCGCGCCGACAGCCACGAGCTCGTGCAGGTGGTCAATGCCGCCGGGCTGGCCCGCGGGCTCAAGCAGTTCCTCAGTTCCGGGCCCGCCCCGAACACGGTAAACGTGCCGGTGCTGGCCCGGCTGCTGCGCGGAATGCACTAGCGGCCGGCCGCTCGCTAGGATGGGAGCGTGTTCCGCATCCTCTTCCACAGCCCCGAAATCCCCGGCAATACCGGCAACGCCATCCGGCTGGCCGCCATCACGGGGGCCGAACTCCACCTCGTGGAGCCGCTGGGCTTTGACTTCTCCGACGCCAAGCTCCGCCGCGCCGGCCTGGACTATCACGACCTCGCCGTCGTCACCGTCCACCCGGACATCGACGCGGCGTGGGACGCACTGCAGCCCGAGCGGGTCTTCGCCTTC
This sequence comes from Arthrobacter sp. C9C5, assembly GCF_013359735.1. Classification (GTDB taxonomy): domain Bacteria; phylum Actinomycetota; class Actinomycetes; order Actinomycetales; family Micrococcaceae; genus Arthrobacter. The sequence continues at coordinate 90,652 of NZ_JABFMX010000005.1, read as the reverse complement.
ACGTCCGACGGCGAAACCTCCTACACAGAGATCAACTACCGGCCCGGCGATGTGCTGATGTTCGGCCGGGAATCCGTGGGCCTTTCCGAGGAACTCAAGCACGACCCGCATGTGACCTCCCGTGTCCGGCTGCCAATGCTGCCGGCGCTGCGTTCGCTGAACCTGGCCAACGCGGCGTCGATTGCCGTCTACGAGGCCTGGCGCCAGCAGGGCTTCGCGGGCGCCAAGCTGTAGCACCGGGGCGTCCGGCGCTGGATCCGGAACGGACCGCTGACGCAAATTTTCCTGAAATCCGGCCCATCCGATTTACCTGCCGCGCCGAATCCTTTGTGAGAGACCATCCAGGCGAGAGTCGAAGGGAGCGAGGAGCGGCAGGTGACAATGATGCAGGCGGATAGACGCCCGGCCCCTTGGGCTGCGGGCAACCACGGCACGGTCGAAGCCCGTTCTGGCCCCGGACCGGCAGCTGGCACCTTATGCTTGAGGGTGATGGAAACTCCGAATGCCCCGAACCCCGAGGCCGCCGCTCCCCCCAGTACCTCAGCCGACGTTAACCGCCGGCTGGGAGCCCTGCTCGGACAGATCGCCAACGGGGACCAGGCCGCCTTCGCCGAGTTCTATCAGCTGACGTCGCGCCGCGTTTTCGGCATGGCGCGCCGGGTCCTGATTGACACGGAGCTGAGCGAGGACACCACGCAGGAAGTCTTCCTCCAGGTCTGGCAGAACGCCGCGAAGTTCAACGCCGACGCCGGCAGCCCGCTCGCGTGGTTGATGACCATTTCCCACCGCCGGGCCGTGGACAAGGTCCGGTCCTCGCAGTCGTCCACCGACCGTGAGGCCAAGTACGGCGCGAGCAGCCAGGAGATCGACCACGACTCCGTGTCCGATGAGGTCGGCAGCAAGCTCGAGGCCGAAGCGGTGGTCCGGTGCCTGGAGACACTGACGGATACGCAGCAGGAATCCGTCCGGCTCGCCTACTACGGCGGGCTCACCTACCGGGAAGTTGCCGAGAGGCTCAACGCGGCCGTTCCCACCATTAAGTCCCGCATCCGCGACGGACTGATCCGACTGAAGACCTGTTTGGGGGTGAGTTGAGATGAATGACATGAATCCACAGAACAGCGGCCGCACGCCCGGCAGCTTTTCCGCCGACATCGCCAGCGACCTCAGCTCCGGCCGCGCCGTCGACCTCGCCGAGGTCTACGCGCTGCATGCCCTTGACGACGCCGAACGCACCGCCGTCGACCGCTACCTCATGGAGGCCCCGCCGGCGGAACGGGCCGAGTTCGAGGAGCGTGTCCGGCAGGCCCGCGAGACGTTGACGATGAGCTTTAGCGCGGAGGAGGAGCCGCCGGCCGGACTCTTCGACCGCATTGTCGCGGCCCTGCCGGCGCAGGCAGCTGAGCCGGGTGCAGAGGCACGGCCGGGCCCTGCCGCTCCTCCGGTGGTGGCCCGTCCGGTCCGCGAACACCCCGGGCTTCCGGTCACCGACGAACTCAGTGCCGCCCGCCAGCGCCGGGAGGAACGACGGCGGCCCCAGGGCATGCGCAACTGGCTGATCGGCGTCGCCGCGGCTGCCGCCATCGCCGTAGGCGGGGTCGGGGTGGGCGCGTATGTCGCCAACCAGAACGACCCGCTGAACCAAGTACTCCAGGCCGGCGACGTGCGCAAGGCGACGATCGACGTGATCGGCGGCGGCACGGCCTCGCTGACGCTCTCGTCCTCGAAGGACGCCGCGGTTGTGAAGATGAACGGCGTTCCCGCTCCGCCGACGGGCAAGGTCTACCAGATGTGGCTGATCCCGAAGGACGGCTCGGCTCCGGTCTCCAAGGGCCTGATGGACGCGGAGGCGCTGTCCAAGCCTGCCGTCGTCACGGGCATCGGTTCCGCCGCTGCCTTGGGCATCACGGTGGAGCCGGCGGGCGGCTCTAAGACGCCCACCATGCCGACCGTGGCCTCCGCCCCGCTGGGCGCCTAGTAGCCGGCAACGACGAACTATCTGACAACGACAAAGCCGCGCAGGACCCGATCGCTCGGGGCCTGCGCGGCTCTTGTTGTTGTGCCGGCCCGCTAAATGACCAGCGAGAGCAGCATCACGAAGGCAAAGCCCACCACGGATATCAGCGTCTCCATCACGGACCAGGTCTTGAACGTCTGGCCGACGCTGAGGCCGAAGAGTTCCTTCACCAGCCAGAACCCGGCGTCGTTGACGTGCGAGAGGAAGAGCGAGCCGGCGCCGATCGCGAGGGCCAGCAGGGCGGCGTGGGTCGGGGACAGCGAACTGGCCAGCGGTGCCACGATGCCTGCCGCGGTCACGGTAGCCACCGTCGCGGAGCCGGTGGCCAGGCGCAGCGCCACGGCCACGAGGAAGCCGAGGACCAGCACGGACATGTTGGCGCCCTCGGCCCATTTCTTGACGGCGTCGCCGACGCCGGCGCCGATCAAGGTCTGCTTGAAGCCGCCGCCGGCGCCCACGATCAGCAGGATCGCGGCAATCGGGCCGAGGCTCGCGCCGATCTTGGTGGTGATCTTGTTGCCGGTGAAGCCGACGGCGTAGCCGAAGGTGCCGATGGCGAGCAGGACCGCCAGGGTCATCGCCACGAGCGGCTGGCCCACGAAATCGAAGAAGACCCGGATCCAGGGCGCCGTGGCGGGGTCGGGCCAGATGATGTCCACGACGGCCTTGAGCAGCATCAGGACCACCGGGAAGATGATGGTCATCAGCGTCACCGGGAAGCTGGGCTGGCGCTTGACGCCTTCGAGGTCGGCGCCGTGCTCGGTGTCGATGCCGCCCGCTACGGCGGGGGCGCCCACCGGCACCCATTTGGCGGCGAGCCGGGAGAACAACGGCCCGCAGATGATGACTGTGGGGATGGCGACCAGGAGTCCGAGTGCGAGCGTGGTGCCCAGTTCGGCCTTGACGGCGCTGATCGCGATCAGCGGACCCGGGTGCGGCGGCACGAGGCCGTGCAGCACCGACAATCCGGCCAGCGCCGGGATGGCGATGCGCATCAGCGGCATTTTGGAGCGCTGGGTGACCAGGACAATCACCGGCAGCAGCAGCACGAGGCCGATTTCGAAGAACATCGGCAGGCCGATGATCACCGCGACGAGCGTGATGGACCAGACCACCCGGTTACCGCCCGCCTTGGCGAGCAGCGTGTCCACCACGCGGTTGGCTCCCCCGGAGTCCGCCAGGAGCTTGCCCAGCATGGCGCCGAGGGCGATCAGCAGGCCGACCTCTTTCAGGACGCCGCCCACGCCGTCCTCGAAGTTGCTGATGATCTTGGGCAGTTCCACGCCCGAGGCCAGTCCAACAAAGGCCGAGCCGAGCACGAGGGCGAGGAAGGGGTGGAGCTTGAACTTGGCGATCAGCACCACGATCAGTGCGATGCCGAGGCCGGCGACCACCAGGAGCTGGGTGTCGTGGCCGGTCCAGGCCTCGAGGGCAGCGGGAAGCTGCATTGCTGCAAGAGAATTCAAAACGTTTTCCTAGCTGGAATATGGGGATGGTGACCGGCGCGCGGTTAGCGCGTGGCGGCGTCTGCGCCGTTGAGGTGGAGCCGGTCGATGATTTCCTGGGCTTCGTCCGCAGGGGTTGCCCCGACGGAGAGGGTGATGAAGTTTTCGTCCTCGGTGGGGGCTTCCAGCGCGTCGAACTGGGATTCCAGCAGCGCCGGTGGCATGAAGTGGCCGTGCCGGGAGGCGAGGCGGTCCGAGATCCGGTCCTTACTGCCTTCGAGGAAGACAAAAACCACGCCCTCCCCGCGCAGGATGTCGCGGTACCGCTTCTTCAGGGCCGAGCAGGTCACGACGCCGGGCGTCCCGGCGGCGGTGTGCTCCCGGATCCAGGCGGCGATGCTGTCCAGCCAGGGCCAGCGGTCTTCGTCCGTCAGGGGCTGGCCGGCGTGCATCTTGGCCACGTTGGACGCCGGATGCAGGTCGTCGCCTTCCGCGAGGTCCCATCCCAGCCGCCCGGCCAACAGGCCGGCCACGGTGGATTTGCCCGATCCTGAGACGCCCATGATGACCAGGACGGGGTGCTGCGCAGTCTTCGCCATTAAAGTCTGCCTTCCATCAATAAATATGATTTAAACAATGGCAAGCATATGGCAGCGGTCACGCCTGGGCAACACTAGAAGCCGGCGATGGTTCCCGGGCCGTTGACGGCGACGACGTGGAACGCCTCGGCGCTCCGGCCCGGAGCGAGGCCGCCGCGTTCCCCGGTGGTGAGCATGAGGCCGCGGACGGTGCGTTCCATGGCGTCGACGTCGGGGTGCTGGCTGGCGTGGATGTGGATGGCCGCCAGCTTTTCCTCGACGTTCCCGGTGACATCCACGAAGTGGTTCTCCCGCTCCTCCGGTCCGGCGAAGAGCCACAGCCAGGGAAGCTTGTAGGCTTCCAGCCCGGCCGCAGCCAGCTCCGGGTACGCGAAGGGGTTCTCCAGCGCCGGGTAGACCGCCCTGGTCACCGCCTCCCCCACCGCCAGGTGGTCCGGGTGGCTCTTCTGGATCCGGTTCCAGTTGCGTTCCGGATGCATGGCGAGCACGACGTCGGGGCGGAGCCGGCGGATCAGGCGCACCACCTCGCGGATGACCTCGTGCGAGGGTTCAAGGTAGCCGTCCCGCTGGTGCAGGTAGTGGATATCGCTCACGCCGACGAGTGCGGCGGCGCGCTGCTGTTCCTCCGTCCGCAGCCGGACAATTTCGTCGCGCTTTGCCGGGTCGAAGCCGCCGGCGTCCCCGTCCGTCATGATGCAGTAGCTGACCTGGACCCCGGCGGCGGTCCACGCGGCGATGGTGCCGGCGGCGCCGAAGTCGATGTCGTCCGGGTGGGCGGTGAAACAAAGCACCCGCTCGATCCGGGTGTGGTTCGGATCGAACGGGCTCTGTGCCGCGGGGGCGTTGGTGCTCAATGGTCAGCCTTTGCGCTTCTTGATTTCTTCGGTGGCCTGCGGCAGCACCTGGAAGAGGTCGCCGACGATGCCGAAATCGGCGATCTCGAAGACCGGGGATTCGGCGTCCTTGTTCACCGCCACGATCACCTTGGCGGTCTGCATGCCGGCCTTCTGCTGGATGGCGCCGGAAATGCCGGCCGAGATGTAGAGCTGCGGGGAGACGGTCTTGCCGGTCTGGCCGATCTGCGCATCATGGCCGATCCAGCCGGCGTCCGTGGCGGCGCGGGAAGCGCCGATGGCCGCACCCAGGGCGTCGGCGAGGTCCTCCAGGGGTCCGAAGTTTCCGTCCACTCCCCGGCCGCCGGCCACGACGATCCGGGCCTCGGAAAGGTCGGGGCGGCCGCTGGCGGCCTTCTCGGTCCGGGCGGTCACCCTGGCCGCGCCGGCCGTGGCGTCGGCCGGCAGCTCGACCGTTACGGGCCGCGGGGCGGTTGCGGTGGCGGCCGGCTCCGGGGCGACGCTGTTGGCCTTGACGGACAGCACGGCCACCGGGGTGGTGGCCCTGGCCGTGGTGGTGTACGAGCCGGCGAGCACCGACTTGTGCGCGGTCCCGTCCGGGTCCACCGCGACGACGTCGGTGATCACACCGGCGCCGAGCTTGATTCCCAGCCGCGCCGCGACTTCCTTGCCCTCGGCCGAGTTCTCGGCCAGGACGACCGTGGCCCCGGAGGTTCCGACCGCGGCCGCGAGGAACGCCGCCTTGGGGCCGACGAGGTAGTCGTTGAGGTCCGCGGCCGCGGGGATGTAGAGTTCCCCAGCTCCGTAGGCTGCCAGCTCGGCGGCGACGTCGTCGTGCAGTTCGCCATTGAACGCCACCGCGGCCTCGCCTAGCGACCGCGCGATGGTGAGCAGCTCCAGGCTGGACTTCTTCAGCGCCGGGCCGGGGGTATCGATGAATACAAGTACTTTTGCCATGTCTGGATTTCCCCTTAGAGCAGCTTCTGGGCGGCCAGGAACTCGACCAGCCTGAGGCCGGCGTCGCCTTCGTCTGTGATGATGGTGCCGGCCGTCCGCGGCGGGCGGGCCTCGGCTGTCTCGACGGCGGTCCAGGACCCGGCGTGCCCCACCTGACCGGGTTCGACGCCGATGTCCGGCAGCGTCAGGGCGGTGATGGTTTTCTTCTTCGCCGCCATGATGCCCTTGAAGTTCGGGTAGCGGGGATCGTTGATCTGGTCGGTGACCGAGACGAGGGCCGGCAGGGTGGCCTCGACGGTGTCCGCATGGGAGTCCCCGTCGCGGCGGGCCGTGAGCTTGCCGCCGTCGAGTTCCAGCGAGGCTGCGAAGGTCACCTGCGGCAGGCCAAGGCGCTCGGCGAGCTGGGCCGGGACCAGCGAGGTCTCCCCGTCGGTGGAGGCCATGCCGGTCAGGATGAGATCCGCGGGGGCGTCGGCGCCGAGGTGCCGGATCGCCGCGGCCAGGGCCAGCGAGGTGGCCGCCGCGTCCGAGCCGGCGAGCGCGTCGTCGCTGAGGTGGACGCCTTCGGTGGCGCCGATCTGCAGCGACTTCTTGACGGCGTTAACGGCACCGGCCGGGCCCATGCTCAGGGCGATGACCTTGTTGCCTGCCGCTTCGCCGCCGCGGGCCTCGATGAGCTGCAGCGCGGCTTCCAAGGCGTATTCGTCGAGCTCCGACAGGATGCTTTCGGACCGGTCCGTGGTGTTGTCCCCGCCGCCGAGGTGTCGGTCGAACTGCGCGTCCGGTACGTGCTTGACCAGCACGATGATCTTCAAAGTCTCTTCCACTGTGTTTACAGCAGCCTTCCATGCGGGTGGGCAGCCAGCCGGGTGGGGACGTGGCCAGGGAGCGCCCGGGGTGCCGGGTTGCTCCTAGCTAACCATATAGCGCGGGCCTGGCGCCGCCTCGGTTAACGCCTGTGTCAGGCCGCCCCGGAAAGGGCAGTAACGGCCGTCAGGGGGCCGCAAAAGGGAGCGGGGAAAAGCAGAGCCGGCCGGCACCCCCAAGGTGCCGGCCGGCGTCACGGGCCCGGGGCGCTGCGGCCCCGGGACCCTCACTTCATTCCTTTGGTCGTTACTGGTCGGCGGCCGCACCAAGGGTCACGTCGAGCTGCTGTTCCTGGCCGCCCCGGAGGACGGTGACCTTGACGGTCGCGCCGGCGGCCTGCTCGCGCACGGCGGCCGTCAGCTGGTTCGGATCGCTGATGGTCCGGTCCTGGAACTTCGTGATGACGTCGCCCACCTTGATGCCGGCCTTGTCGGCGGCCGAGCCCGGCTCGACCGTAGCCACGTCGGCGCCGACCGAGAAGCCGGAGGACGAGGTGCCGGCAGCCTTGGACTTCACGCTCACTCCAAGCTGGCCGTGGGTGGCCTTGCCGCTGCTGATGATCTCCTGGGCGACGCGCTTGGCGTGGTTGATCGGGATGCTGAAGCCGACGCCGATGTTGCCGCTGCTCGTGCCGCCGCTTGCGTCTCCGCCAGCGGAGGCGATGGCCACGTTGACGCCGATGATTTCACCCTTGCTGTTCACCAGCGCGCCGCCGGAGTTGCCCGGGTTGATGGCCGCGTCGGTCTGGATGACGTTGATCGAGATGCTGCCCTGATCGGTGGTGCTCGGCGCCTGGCCGCCACCGGGAGGGGCGAACTGGAAGCCCTGGTCACCGCCCTGGGAATTGTCGGCGCCGCCCTTGGGGGCGGCCGAGGAGGCCACGCTGATGGTGCGGTTGAGCGTGGAGACGATGCCGTCCGTGACGGTTCCGGTCAGTCCCAGCGGGGAGCCGATCGCGACGGCGGTATCACCGACGTTGAGTTTGTCCGAGTCGCCAAGGGTGGCTGGAACCAGCCCGGCCGGTTTGTCGATCTTGATCACGGCGAGGTCAGAGAGCGGGTCGGTGCCGACGATCTTCGCGCTGAAGACTTTGCCATCGCTCGTGCGGACCTCCACGGCGGCGTTGGCCGTCTTGCCGTCCAGGGTGACGACGTGGGTGTTGGTGAGGACGTGGCCATCACCGTCCAGGATGATGCCTGAGCCCGTGCCTCCGTCGCTTCCGCTCGTGGCCTTGATGGTCACGACGCTGGGCGAGGCTTTCATGGCTGCGGCGGTGATCGCGTTGACGTCGTCCTTGTTGTTCACGATCACGGTCCCGGACTGGCTGGAGCCGCCGGTCGACGCCAGCGGACGGTTCCCGATCAGCGCGTTGCTGCCGGCGACGACTCCGCCGCCCACCAGGCCGGCCGCCAGGATGCTGGCCACGAGCGTCGGTACGCCGAAGGCGGCCTTGCGCTTGGGCGCATTGCTGGGGTGGTTGAACGCGTTGTTGTGGAGAGCCTGGCCGGCCGGCGGCTGGTTGACGTAACCGCCGTAGGCGCTGGCACCCTGGCCGTAGGGCGCGGGGTGCTCTGCGGCCGAGGGCGCGCCAAACTGCTGCGTCTCGGGAGCCGCGTGCTGGCCATAGGCCGGCGGACGCTCCGGATATACAGGACGCGGGGAGCCGTCCACTGAGTGGTCAAGCCTCATGGTCGGGTTTTCCCGGGCTGAGTCCTCCGCCGCAGCGCCGTGCGGAGCCCCGGCAGCGGCCTCCCCCGGCTCAAGCGGCTCCCGGTTCGTGCTAGATGGATCCGGTGACGCGCCCTGCATTGGGTTCTCAGTCATGGGACTTCCTTTCATCCTCGTCTGCAGTCAATTATGGCGGCCCAGACTGGAACAAGAGCGAACATTTGCTGGGAGGTTCCTGAATGCCGACGCGCGGAGGGGTGGGGCTGGGTGCTGCCGTCCCGCCGGCTTCAGCGCGTTTCGCTGGTGGCATATTCCCGGCGGTGGACGGCCTTTGGGGTGCACCATAGAATCAAATGGAATTGCCACAGCGACCTGCGGCTTTACACCTGCGTGGGGGCGCTGTTGCGTTCTGAGACGACCGGCTCGGCTCGATCCGGTCACAGAAGTGCTGAAGGGTTGCACATGCGGTCAATGATGAAACGATTCCTCGCCGTTCTCGGCGTGGCCGGACTGCTGGCGCTCCCCGCCGCTCCTGCCCTCGCCGAAGATCCGGTGACACTGGATCCGGCCAATAAGATTGTCGACTCGGCCGGCGTCTTGGGCGGCAAGAAGCCAGAGGTCGAGACCGCAATCAAGAAACTCGGCACCGACCACCAGATGAACCTCTACGTGGTTTACGTGAAGACTTTCCAGAACCCAAGCGACAGCGGGCAGTGGGCTGAGACCGTGGCGGAGAAAGCCAACCTTGGATCCAACTCGCTAGTACTCGCCGTGGCCACTGAAGCCCGCAAGTATCAGCTGAGCAAGCCGGTCAACAGCAAGATCACGAACGCCCAGCGGGAAAACATCATTAAGAACGCGGTCGACCCGCAACTGCGCAACGGAGACTATGCGCAGGCAGCCATCGACACGGCAGCAGCGATCGGCGACGCCGCAGGTGGCGGCAGTGGTTCAGTCCCATCCGGCGCGGGGAACGGCGTTCTTGTCGGCGTCGGCGTCGTGGCGGCCGGCGGCGTGGGAACCTACCTCTACTTGCGCAACCGTCGGAAGAAGGCCGCCGCGGCAGGCGGCGCCGGCTATGGCCCGCAGGGCGCCGACCTCGACCCGCTGGCGGGACTGAGCGTTGAGGAACTGCGGCGAAAGAGCGGTTCGCTGTTGATCGAAGCGGACGACGCCATCAAGTCCAGCGAACAGGAGCTTGGCTTCGCGCAGGCGCAGTACGGCGATGCCGCCGTCGGCAACTTCACGAAGGCACTGCAGGACGCCAAAGCCCACATGAGCGAGTCGTTCAAGTTGCAGCAGCAACTCGACGACCACATTCCGGACACCGAAGAGCAGCAGCGGACCTGGCTCGGCGAAATCATCCGCCGCTCCGAGGCCGCACTGTCCTCCCTCCAGGAGCAGAAGGCGGACTTCGATTCCTTGCGGGAGCTTGAGAAGAACGCCCCGCAGGCGCTGGCGGCAGTCGGAACGGGCGCCACCGAGGCCGAGGCGAAGATCGCTGCGGCGGAGGAATCCCTGACCGGGCTGCGCGCCAAGTACGCGGAGAGCGCGCTGACGCAGGTCGCGGACAACATCAGCCAGGCCAAGGAACGGCTGGCGTTCGTGCAAAACGCCTCCGCCACGGCCCGGGACAAGCTCAACGCCGGTGAGGGCAGCCTCGCCGCCGTCGCGGTGCGGGCGGCAGAGGAGAGCCTGCACCAAACCAACGTGCTGCTTGGAGCCATCACCAAGGTGGCGGCCAACCTGGATGAGGCCAGCGGCGGGCTCGAGTCCGCCGTCGTGGACACGTCGCAGGACCTCGCCCAGGCCCGGGCCATGATCCAGTCCGGCGCCCACCCGGAACTGGCCGGACCGGTCGCCGGCGTGGAGGCCGCACTGGCCCAGGTCAAGGCCGAAATCCAGGCCGGCAAGATCGACCCCATCACCACGCTGGAGCGCGTGGAAAATGCCCACCAGTTCCTCGACACGGCCCTCACCGGCATCCGGGACCAGCAGGAGCAGGCCCGCCGGGCGCAGGCCTCGCTGCAGCAGAGCATCATGTCCGCCCAAGCGCAGATCAGCGCGACGTCCGACTACATCACGGCACGCCGCGGCGGGGTGGGCACCGAGGCGCGCACCCGGCTCGCCGAGGCGCAGCGCAACCTCGACTACGCCCTGTCCATCTCCCGCACCGACCCGGTCACGGCCCTGCAGTACGCACAGCAGGCACATTCCCTCGCCGCGCAGGCCGCACAGCTGGCGCAGGCCGATGTGGACCAGTTCGGCGGCTACGCGAACCAGGGCTACGGCCGCGGTGGGATGTTCGGCGGCGGCGGAGGCGGCGGCCTCGGCGGTGCCATCCTCGGCGGCATCCTGATCAACTCCATCCTGCACGGTGGCGGCGGCGGTGGCGGCTGGGGTGGCGGCGGAGACTCCGGTAGCGGCTGGGGTGGCGGCGGGGACTCCGGCGGCGGCTGGGGCGGAGATTTCGGCGGCGGAGGCGACTTCTAGCCGGCCGGTTACAGACTAGGCGCCGGCGGACTCGATCCAGCCGGCGGGTAGAAGCGGTACATTCACTGTTCACCGAATTCAGTGGCCACCACTGGATAGGACGAAAGGTAACACCATGGTTAAGCAGTCCATTTTCGGCCGCATGGCGCAGCTGGCGAAGGCGAACATCAACTCCTTGCTGGACCAGGCCGAGGACCCGCAGAAGATGCTGGACCAGATGGTCCGCGACTACACGAACAACATCGCCGAGGCCGAATCAGCGGTCGCCCAGACCATCGGCAACCTGCGCATGCTCCAGGACGACTACAACGAGGACATCAAGAACGCCCAGGACTGGGGCAACAAGGCACTGGCCGCCTCCCGCAAGGCCGACGAATACCGTGCCAAGGGCGACATTGTGGATGCCGAGAAGTTCGACAACCTGGCCAAGGTGGCCCTGCAGCGCCAGATGTCGTCGGAGAACGAGGCGAAGTCGGCCGAGCCCAGCATCGCTTCCCAGACCGACGTCGTGGACAAGCTCAAGCACGGCCTGGACCAGATGAAGGGCAAGCTCAACGAGCTCACCAGCAAGCGCAACGAACTGGTGGCCCGGTCCAAGACGGCCGCCGCGCAGACCCAGGTGCACGATGCCCTCAAGAGCATTGACATCATGGATCCGACCTCCGAGGTGGGCCGCTTCGAGGAGAAGATCCGCCGCGAGGAGGCCAAGGTCCGCGGCCAGCAGGAACTCGCCGCCTCCAGCCTGGACGCCCAGTTCAACTCCCTGGAGGACCTCGGCGAGCAGACCGAGATCGAGGCCCGCCTGGCGGCGCTCAAGTCCGGCGGCGCCACCCCGGCACTCGGGTCCGGAAACGGCTCGGCCGCCCGCTCCACGGTGGAGGAAGTCGACTTCGACAAGCTCTAACCCTTGAGGCGGGGCCGGGCACCGCTGGGTGCCCGGCCTTTGCTGTGTCCCCGGAGCGCCCCCAATCCAGTAGCGTTGAGCCATGTCTTCGACCCTTCTCTGGCTCCGCGATGACCTCCGCCTCGACGACAACCCCGCCCTGGCGGAAGCCGCCGCGCTCGGCAGCCCTCTGACCGTCGTCTATGTGCTGGACGAGGTTTCGCCGGGTGTGCGGCCCCTCGGCGGCGCCGCGAAGTGGTGGCTGCACCATTCGCTCGAGTCGCTTGCCGCCGACCTTGAGGCGGCAGGTTCCCGCCTGCTCCTCCGGCGTGGCCAGGCGGGGGAGGTCATCCGGGGGCTGGCCGAGGAAACCGGCGCCACCCGGCTGCTCTGGAACCGCCGCTACGGCGGCCCGGAACGCGCCATCGACGCCGGCCTCAAGGACTGGGCGGCGGGGCGGGAGATCAGCGCCTCGAGCTTCCAGGCCAGTCTGATGTTCGAGCCGTGGACGGTGCGGACCGGTTCCGGCGGCCCGTACAAGGTCTTCACCCCGTTCTGGAAGGCCTGCCTCGACGCGCCGGAGCCCCGCCTGCCGCTGGACGCGCCGCAGCGGCTCCCCGAGCCGGCCAAGACCGGCGCCGGTGAACTCCCGGAGAGCGAAGTTCTGGAAAGCTGGCACCTGCTCCCCCACAGCCCGGACTGGAGCGCCGGGCTCGCCGCGGAATGGACGCCGGGCGAGGCGGGCGCGCAGAGCAGGCTGGAAGACTTCCTGGCCGGGCCGGCCGCCGACTACGGCACCGGCAGGGACGTCCCCGGCGTCGAGGGCACCAGCAGGCTCTCCCCGCACCTGCGCTTCGGCGAGATCAGCCCGTTCCGGGTCTGGTATGCACTGCGGGAACGCTACCCGCACGGAGCACCGGCCGACGTCGGAATCTTCCGCTCCGAACTCGGCTGGCGGGAATTCTGCTGGCAGCTGCTCTACGAGAACCCGCAGCTGGCCACCCGCAACTACCGCCCCGAGTTTGACCGCTTCGCCTGGCAGACGCCGTCGGACGCCGAACTGCAGGCGTGGCAGCAGGGCCGCACGGGCTATCCGCTGGTGGACGCCGGCATGCGCCAGCTGTGGCAGACCGGCTGGATGCACAACCGTGTCCGGATGGCGGCGGCCTCGTTCCTGGTCAAGAACCTGCTGGCCGACTGGCGGCTCGGGGAGGCGTGGTTCTGGGACACCCTGGTGGATGCCGACGCCGCGAGCAACCCGGCCAACTGGCAGTGGGTGGCCGGTTCCGGAGCCGACGCCTCCCCCTACTTCCGGATCTTCAACCCGGTCACCCAGAGCAAGAAGTTCGACGCCGCCGGCCGCTACCTGCGGGCCTTTGTTCCGGAGCTTGCCGGCCTCGACGACAAGGCGGTACACGAACCGTGGAAGGCCGACGGCGGCGCGGCCGGCTACCCGGGCCCGATCGTGGGCCTTCCCGAGTCGCGGGCGCGGGCGCTGGAGACCTACCAGCGGCTTAAGGAAGCCTAGGAAACAGCAAAGGCCCGGATCCTGGGATCCGGGCCTTTGCTGTTACTGCCATTGGTTGCGGGGACAGGATTTGAACCTGTGACCTCTGGGTTATGAGCCCAGCGAGCTACCGAACTGCTCCACCCCGCGTCGCTTGATCAACACTACCCTACTTTCGCCGCCGCCCCGACCACCGCCGGGTCCACGGGCGCCCCTTGCCCGCTCCGGCGCCGATAGAACCGGGCGCCGCCGGGAATCCTTTCGAAGCCCTTACGGCTTAAAGCAAGAAGTCCGGAGCACTTTCCAGTGTTCCGGACTTCTTCTCAGTTGCGGGGACAGGATTTGAACCTGTGACCTCTGGGTTATGAGCCCAGCGAGCTACCGAACTGCTCCACCCCGCGTCGCATGATCAACTTTACCTGCCGGTGAACGGCAGGCCAAATCGGGGCGGCGTGATGTGCGTCCCATCCGTCACTAGAACGTCAAAAGAATCCTGCCCCGGAGGCCCCGCCCGGGGCCGCAACGTGCCGGTTCGTCCGCCCAGGCCAAGGCGAAAGGCCGGATCCCCCGCTCCAACGGAACGGGGAATCCGGCCTTCGGCCTTCCTGCAAATGCCTGTCGGGCCGCCTGCGCCTACTTGCTCGGCGAGGGCGATGGCGTGGCCGACGGTGACGCGCTGCCGCTCGGCGACGGCGTGGCCGACGGTGACGGCGACGGCGACGGCGTGTTGATCTTGGCTTCCGCGTCGATCGCCCGCTGCAGGGCCGCGGAGAGCTTCTTCTGTTGCTCGCCGTAGGCCGCGAAGTCACCCTTGGCCAGGGCCGCCTGGCCGGCCTGGATCGCAGCGTTGGCCTCTTCGAGGGCCGCCTTCAGTTCCGCTTTGGCGTCCGTCGTACCGCCGGCGGCCGGGGGCGTTGCTCCCGGGGCCGGGGTGGCAGGGGTTTGGCCGTTGTTGGCGGCGTCGCCGGCGGTCGCGCCCGATCGGCCGCCGAAAAGCTGGTTCAGTGCCTCGTCAAGGGTCGGTGCGAAGCCGATCTTGTCACCGAACGCGACCAGGACCCGTTGCAGCGTCGGGTAGGAGGTCTCGCCGGTCGACTTCAGGTACACCGGCTGCACGTAGAGCAGGCCCCCGCCTACCGGCAGCGTCAGCAGGTTGCCGTTGAGCACCGCCGATGCGCCCTGGCGCAGCAGGTTCAGGGCCTGCGACACGGTGGGATCGGAGTTGAACTTGTTCTGCGCCTGGCCGGGCCCGGGGACGTTGGCTTCCGGCGGAATCTGCAGCAGCCGCAACTGCCCGTAGCTCGCCGCCTTCACGCCCTTCTGGTTGCCGGCATCCGAGTCCGCGGCCAGGAAGCCGTAGAGCACGTTGCGCGCATTGCCATTGACTACCTGCGGGATGAATGAAGACGTCAGCTGGAAGGCAGGCTTGTCCTGGTCGGGCATCTGCAGCGACATGTAGAACGGCGGCTGTTTGACCCCCTCCTCCTTGACGGTCGGATCGTTCGGCACGCTCCAGGCATCGTTGTTGGTGAAGAAGCTGTCCGGGTTCGTCACGTGGTATCGGCCCAGGAGTTCGCGCTGGACCTTGAACAGGTCCTCCGGGTAGCGGACATGGCTCATCAGGGCGCCGGACATCTCCGAGTACGGCTTCAGGGAGGTCGGGAACACCTTCTGCCAGGCCTTCAGGACCGGATCCTGGTCGTCCCAGGCGTAGAGCGTGACGGAACCGTCGTAGGCGTCCACGGTGGCCTTGACCGAGTTTCGGATGTAGTTGACGGAGTTGCTCGGCAACGCGGCGGTGCGGCCGGCCGAGGTCTGCGAGTCCCGCGTGGCGTCCGAGAGCTGCTCCTGCTGCGAGTACGGGAAATACGGGCTCGTGGTGTAGCCGTCCACAATCCACTTCACCCGGCCGTCGACGACGGCGGGGTAGGCGTTTCCGTCGACGGTCAGGTAGGGCGCGACTTTCTCCACCCGGTCCTTCGGGCTCCGGTCGTAAAGGATCTGCGACTCGGCGTTGACGCCGTCGGACAGCAGCAGGTCCGAGGACTGGAACTTGATCGAGTAGAGGATCTTGTTGAAGAAGCTGCCCACGTTCGGACCGCCGTTGCCGGTGAAGGTGTACTGCGTTCCGGCGTCGCCTTCCTTGGCCGCCGGGCGGTCCTGCTCGCGGTGCGCGGCACCGGCCGGGGCGCCGACGATCGAGTAGTCCGGCGAATTCTCGCCGAAGTAGATCCGCGGCTGGTAGCTGGTGTCGGTCCCCAGCACGCCCGTGGACGGGATGCCCGACTGCAGGAACTCGGGCTTGCCGTCCGCGGTGAACTTGTTGCCCTTGGCCGCGACCACGCCGTACCCGTGGGTGTAGACCACGTGCTTGTTGAGCCAGGACTGCTGGTTGGTGGCCAGGCCGCCCGGGTTAAGCTCGCGCACGGCGATGACGGTGTCCTGGATCTTGCCGTTGACCTCATAGCGGTCCACGTTCAGGCTGCTCGGGAACTGGTAGTACGGCCGGTACTGCTCCAGCTGGGAGAACGCGTCCGAGATCAGGTTCGGGTCCAGCAGGCGGATGTTGGCGGTGGTCTGGGCGTCCGGGGCGAGGGCGCCGGTGGTGGCTTTGGTGGTGGCCTCGTAGCGCTTCTCCTGGATCTTATCCAGGCCATAGGCGGCGCGGGTCATGGTGATGTTGCGCTCGATGTACTTCTTCTCCAGGGTCTGCTCCGAGGGGCGGACCTGGAACTGCTGGATCACCCACGGGTAGACGCCGCCGGCCAGGATCGAGGTGATCACGAGCATGGCGGTGCCGATGACCGGCAAGCGCCACTTGCCGATCACGGCGGCAACGATGAAAAGGACGGCCACGAGCGCGGCGGCGACGGCAAGGATGGCCTTGGTGGGGATGACCGCGTTCACGTCGGTGTACAGCGCGCCGGCCCAGCGGCCGCCGTTGTTCAGCACAGCGGAGTAGCGGTCAAGCCAGAAGTTGACGCCGAGCAGCAGCAGGAACGCCGCGCCCGCGACCGCGAGGTGGATCTGGGCGGCGCGGCTGGTGAAGACGCCGCGCTCCATCAGGCGGATGCTGCCGTAGAGGTAGTGCGTGAGGATCCCGGCGATTCCGGCCACGACGGCGACGCTGATCAGGAAACCGGTGACGAAGCCCAGGAAGGGCAGTGTCATGAGGTAGAAACTGATGTCCAGGTTGAATTGCGGATCGTTCTGGCCGAAGGGCTCCTGGTTGAGGAAGAGCATCACCTTTTGCCACTGGCTGGCGGCCGCGCTGCCGGCGAAGAGGCCGAAGAGCACCGGCAGGCCGACCATGACGACGCGGCGGATCGGCTCAAGCTGGGCCTGGTAGCGGTTGAGGTTGTCGCGGACGTCCGAGTCGGGTGCGTAGACCGGCCGGGCGATATAGGCGATCCGGATCGCAAAGAACACGGCGGCGAACATCACGGCGAAGCCGGCCAGGAAGATAGCGATCCGTGCGATGTTCTCGGTCAGGAAGACTTCGAAGAAGCCCAACTGCTGGTACCAGAGGACGTCCGTCCAGACATTGGCGAAGAAGATGAAGCCCACGACGATCAGGGCGACAACAATCAGTGTCGGCGTCAGTGCGCCTCGCCGTTGCTGTGGCCTTCCGGGTGGGACGGTGCTGGGACGGGACAAACTCGGTACCTCATAGCTGGTCGTCAGTGCTGCTGGTTTTTTAGTTGTCTAAGTGCATCGTGTTGCTGCAGTCTAGCGACTGCCGGCGCCGCCCCGTCAGGGCGGCAGCGGCCGTCATTAGTGCCACGAGTGGCGCCTGAGCTTAGTTCCGGGGTCAGTCTAGTTGCTGGTGCAGGCCGGAAGTCCCGATGTGTCGCCGCCAGCCGCGGCGAGCTCGACGGCGCGGCGCGCCTCAGCCAGGTTCTCCACCTTGACGACCTGGAGGCCTGCCGGGATGTGGCCCGCGACGTCGTCGCAGTTGGCCGCCGGGGCAAGGAACATCGTGGCGCCGCCGGACCTGGCCCCGACCATCTTCTGGCCGATCCCGCCGATGGCCCCCACGGCGCCGTCGGGCGTGATGGTGCCAGTGCCTGCAACATGCTTGCCGCCGGTCAGGTCACCGGGCGTCACAGTGTCCACAATGCCGAGGGCGAACATCATGCCGGCGCTGGGGCCTCCGACCTTGTCCAGCGAGATCTTGACGTTGAAGGGGAACTTGAACTTGTACTGCAGCACGACGCCGAGGAGGTAGCGGCCGGTCTGGGACTTGCTCGGGGTGACCGTCAGCGGCAGTTGCCTGCCGTTGCGGTCGACGACGACCGTGACCGGCTTGCCGTTCCCCGCCGCGAGCTGCGCCTGGACAACGCTCAGTGCGGTGATCGGCTTGCCGGCGATCGAGACCAGCACGTCGCCTTCCTGGATCTTGCCCTTCGACGCCGAGTCGTCCGGAATCCCGGCAACCTGCAGCTTCTGCTCGAACGGGATACGGAGTTCCTTGAGCGCCGCGGCGACGGCGTTCTCCTGCGAGGTCGTCATGGCGACCGCGCTTTCCTGCTGCGACTGTTCCTTGGTGACGCCCTGGGGGAAGATCAGTTCCTCCGGATAGACCGCCTTGGAGGCGTTCAGCCAGGCGCTCAGGGCTTCGAAGACCGTGACCGGCCCGTTGGGGCCGCCGTCGACGTAGACGGTGGTGAGGTCCAGGTTGCCCCTGGCCGGGAAAGTCTCGTGTCCCGCCACGGTGATGACCGGCTTGCCGTTGTCCGTGCCGAGCGTATTGAACGTAGGGCCGGGCGATTCGATCACATAGGGAACGGGCAGACTCATGGCGGCAAGGCCGAGGGCCATCGCCAACACGCCGGAGACGAGCATGGTGGAGGAGCGGTTGCCTTCTCCCCCGCCGTTGGCACCACGGGTCCTCCGTCCCGGGGCACTGCCTCCGCTGCCTGCGGCGCCGCGTCCGGCGGTGAACCGGGACCAGAGGCTGGGCTTGCCGCTGGCGCCGCGGTTACCGCTGCCGCCGTCGCGGGGCGCGGGTTCGGCCGGGAGCTGTCCGCCCTGGTTAAACGTCAATGAAGGACCTCTCCGTGCCGGCGCCTTTGGCCCTTGCGGGGCCGGGATCAGGGCGCTGCGGCTGCGGCCGAAACCGGCTCCGCAGCCTTCAAATATTCCAGCCTCTAACACTACGCGCTCGGGCACCGCAGGGGCTCTTTGCCGACAGCGAACGTGGCCGGGTTTCGGGAGACAGCCGCTCACACGGAGGGGTAGCGTGAAGATGAGCACCAGTCACACCGACGATCGGCGGGATCATGACCTCTAACCCACTCAATCCGTCCAACGGGGACGACGAACCCAAGGATCCGCTGGCAGAAATGCTGCAGAACCTGATGGGCGGCAAGGGCATGGGGGACATCGATCCGGCAGAGCTCGCGAAGGCCGCCGGGCTGCCCAACGACCCGAACCTGCTGGCCCAGATGTTTTCGCAGGTCCAGGCCATGATGAGCGCGTCCTCCGACGGTCCGGTGAACTGGCAGTTGGCGCACGAGAACGCCCGCCGGGTGGCCGCCAGCGGGTCCGACCCGTCCGTCACCGCCGCGCAGTCCCGCGAAGTCGACGAGGCCCTCCGGCTCGCCGAGCTCTGGCTGGACCAGGTCACCGAGCTTCCCGCCACCGGACTGATCGGCCGGGCCTGGTCCCGCGCCGAATGGGTCGAGGAAACCCTGGGGACGTGGAAGCGGCTGACGGAGCCCGTCGCGAACAGCATCGCCAACGCGCTCTCCTCCGCCATGACCGAGCAGATGCCCGAGGAAATGAAGTCCATGATGGGCGGCGCCTCCTCGATGCTGCAGAACATGGGCGGGGCCATCTTCGGCATGCAGCTGGGCCAGGCGATCGGCGCGCTCTCCGCCGAAGTGGTCAGCTCCACCGACATCGGCGTCCCGCTGGCCGACCTGGAAATGGCGCTGCTGCCGGCCAATGTGGCGAAGTTCGGCGAGGGCCTCAGCCTGCCGGAAAACGACATCCGCCTCTTCCTCGCGGTCCGCGAAGCCGCCCACGCCCGGCTCTTCGTGCAGGTCCCGTGGCTGCGCGGGCACCTGCTCGGCGCGATCGAGGCTTACGCCCGCGGCATCCACATCGACACCTCCAAGATCGAGGAACTCGCCCGCGAGCTGGACCCCAGCAACCCGGAGGGCATCCAGGAAGCACTCTCGCAGGGCGTCTTCATGCCGCAGCGCACGCCCGCCCAGGACCAGGCCCTCGAGAAGCTCGAGACGGCGCTGGCCCTGGTGGAGGGCTGGGTGGATGAACTCACGGCCGCCGCGACGGAGAAGTTGCTGCCCTCGGCGGCGGCGCTGCGCGAAACCGTCCGGCGCCGGCGCGCGACCGGCGGCCCCGCGGAGCACGCGTTCTCCTCGCTGGTCGGTCTTGAGCTGCGGCCCCGCCGGCTGCGCGAGGCCGCCACGCTGTGGGCCCAGCTGAAGGAAGAACGCGGTGTGGAAGGCCGGGACGCCATCTGGCAGCACCCCGACCTGTTGCCCACGGCCGAAGACCTGGACGATCCGAAGGGCTTCAGCGAACGCCGCAAGCTGGCCGAGGCGAGTGACACCGAGGTCGACGACGCGCTGCAAAAGCTGCTGAGCGGCGGGTTCGACTCGGCTGAACCCGGGGCGGAGCAGGGCGGAGACGATGCCGGCGAAACCGGGGACGATTCCAGCGGTGAGCCCGGAGCCGGGGACGAAAGCGGCAACCCCAAGGCCTGAGTGGCTGCTTCAGCGAACGGCACCGGAAAGCCCCGGCCGGAACCTCGGTTCCAGCCGGGGCTTTCCCGTGCCCGGCATCGTCAGCGGGCGGCGTCGTCAGCGGGCGGCGGTCCCGGCGTCATCGACATCGGCGCTGTCGACGACGTCGTCCCCGTCAGCAGGCAGGCCGCGGGCGGTGGCGAAGGACACGCCTTCCAGGAACGCCTTGGCGCGTTCGGTTTCCGGGTAGGCGGCCAGCAGCCGCCAGAACGCGGCATTGTGGGCGGCCACCAGGAGGTGCGCCAGCTCGTGCAGCAGCACATAGTCAATGACCCACTGCGGCATCGGCTGCAGCTTGTGCGAGAGCCGGATGGTTCCCTCCGACGGCGTGGCCGAGCCCCAGCGTGAGTTCTGGTTGGTCACCCAGCGGACCGACGTCGGGACCGCCCGGCCGCCGAGGTATTTGGCGGAAAGCTCGGCCGCATGGGCCGCCAGCTCCGCGTCGCTGCCGGCCCGGCGCTTGCCGGCGGCCTTGGGGCCGCGGGTGCCCTGTAGGCGGAGCTTCTCCAGCATCCGGTGCACCCATTCGCGCTCCTGGGCGCCGCTGAAATGCGCCGGGATGGCGACCACCGCGGTGCCGTTCTCCCAGAATGCGGCCACCGTGCGGCGCCGCCGGGCCGAGCGGCGCACCTCCACGGGAGCGCCGTCGGCGGTGGTCACCGGGGTGACGCTGGTGTTCGCCGCGCCGGCCATCAGAGGCTGGAGCTTTCGACCAGGACGGCCAGAACGGCTTCGCCGTACTTTTCCAGCTTCGACGCGCCGACTCCTGGCAGGGTGGCGAGCTGTTCGAGGGACTCCGGCCGCGCCTCGGCGATCGCGGTCAGGGTCGCGTCGGTGAAGACCACGAAGGCCGGGACGTCTGCCTCCAGCGCGGTCTCCTTCCGCCACTGCCGCAGCGCGTCGAAGGTCTGTTCCTCGTAGCTCGGCGGGCACTGGCTGCACCGGCCCACCTTGCGTTCGGCACCGCTGGAAAGCATGCTCCCGCAGACCCGGCACGACGCCGGCACCGCCGCCTTGCGCCGCGGCGCGGCGCCCTTTCCGCGGACGGAGGAGCTCGCGACCGAGTCGGGCCGCAGCCCGTCCAGGAACCGCGAAGGTTTCCGGTTGGCGCGGCCGCCCGGCGTCCTGGCCGTGGACCAGGACAGGTGCAGGTGCTCCTTGGCGCGGGTGATGCCGACGTAGAGCAGCCGGCGCTCCTCGTCCACGGCTTCGGGAGTGTCCGCGAAGGAGATCGGCATCAGGCCTTCGCTCAACCCGACCAGGAACACGGCTTCCCACTCAAGGCCCTTCGCGGCGTGCAGCGAGGCCAGGGTCACGCCCTGGACGGTGGGGGCGTGCTGCGCCAGCGAGCGCTCCTGCAGTTCATTCACGAAGTCGGCGAGGCTGAACTGCGTCCCCCTGCTGACCACCAGTTCGTCGGCGAGGGCCACGAGTGCTGCCAGCGATTCCCACCGTTCCCGCAGGGCGCCGCCGCTGTGCGGGGCCGCGTCCGTGTAGCCCAGGGAGGACACGATGTCGCGGACCAGCTGGCCCAGGGGCTCCGGCGTCGCGGTCTCGGCGACGGCGCGGGTGGCGGCCCGCAGCTGCAGGATCGCGTCCCGGACTTCCTTGCGGGCGAAGAACCGCTCGCCGCCGCGGAGCTGGTAGCCGATACCGGCCGAGGCGAGGGCCTGTTCGTAGGCCTCCGACTGGCCGTTGGTGCGGAACAAGACGGCGATCTGGCTGGCGGGCGTCCCGGCGTCGAGCAGTTCCCTGATCTTCACGGCGACGGTGGCAGCCTCGGCTTCGTCGTCGGAACATTCGGTGAACTGCGGCACGGGGCCGGCCGGCCGCTGGGCCACGAGCTGCAGCGGCGCGGCCCAGGCCGCGTCCGCCACGGGACCGCCGCTGCGCCGGCCGGCCAGCAGATCGTTGGCCAGCTTCACCACCTGCGGCGTGGAACGGTAGTCCCGGATCAGTTTGACCACCGTGGCGTCTGGGTACTGCGCCTTGAAGCCGAGCAGGTGCTTCGGCGAGGCGCCCGTGAAGGAGTAGATGGTCTGGCTGGCGTCGCCGACGACGCAGAGGTCGTCACGGCCGCCGAGCCACAGTTCGAGGAGCCGCTGCTGCAGCGGCGAAACGTCCTGGTATTCATCCACCACGAAGTGCCGATACTGTTCGCGGACGGTGGCGGCGACCTTGGGGTCCTCCTGCAGGATCCCCACGGTGATCAGCAGCACGTCCTCGAAATCGATCACGTTCCGGTCCGTCTTGACGTCCTCATAGGACTGGAACACGCGGGCGACGGCGGTCAGGTCGAACCCGCCGGGGGTGCCGCGGCCCTGGGCCTTTTCCAGGTAGTTGGCCGGGGTGAGCATGGACACCTTGGCCCACTCGATTTCGGAGGCAAGATCCCGGATGGAGGCCCGGTCGGTGCTGAGCCGCAGCCGGCGGGCAGCCTCCGCGATCATCTGGGCCTTGTGGTCCAGCAGGTTGGGCAGCGCGCCCCCGACGGCCTGGGGCCAGAAGAACTGGAGCTGGCGCAGCGCCGCGGCATGGAAGGTGCGGGCCTGCACGCTGCCGACACCGAGGTCGCGGAGCCGGCTGCGCATTTCGGCGGCGGCCCGCGAGGTGAAGGTGACGGCCAGCAGCCGCTGCGGGCTGTACACGCCGGAGTGCACACCGTAGGCGATGCGGTGCGTGATGGCGCGGGTCTTGCCGGTGCCGGCGCCTGCGAGCACGCACATGGGACCGTTCAGGGTGCTAGCCACCTCGCGCTGTTCGGCGTCGAGGCCGCCAAGGATCCGTTCCTCGAGGGAACGGCCGTCGGGCACCGGAGCTTCAGCGGCGGGTGAGCCGTCGTGGGACTGTCCGGCCGGAAAGGCGCTGGACTGGAAGATATCTGTGTTCACTTCTGCTGCTCAGTCGTTGGAGTGTGTGCGGTGGACGCCGCGGCGTGTGGAACCCGCCGCACGGGGGCGCCGCCGGGTGGTGTCACGAGGACGTCAGGCACTGTCCGGGCGGTCCTGGATGACGCCCCCGTACCAGTGTTCAATAAGGGCCCGCGCGATCGAGAGTCGGCTGGAGATGACGATTTCGCCGCTCAGCACCGCTTCCTGCAGCTCGGCGCGGCTGAACCAGCGCGCCCGGGTGACCTCGACGCCGTCGGGCGTGGCCTCCGTGTCCGCCGTCGTCGCAGTGAAGCCGAGCATGAGCGATGCCGGAAAGGGCCAGGACTGGGAACCGAGGTACTGCGATGCGGTGACCCGCACCCCGACCTCTTCGCCAATTTCACGGATCACTGCCTGCTCGAGGGATTCACCGGGCTCGACGAACCCGGCCAGGGTCGAGTAGTTCCGGGAGTCGAGCGGGCCGCCGCCGCCCAGCAGCAGCCGGTCGTCCGGGCCGACGACCGTGACGATGATGGCCGGGTCGGTGCGCGGGTAATGCTCGGAATTGTCCGAGGGGCAGCGCCGGACCCAGCCGCCGGCCTCCGGGACCGTGGCGGCGCCGCAGCGCGGGCAGTGCGTATGGGTGGCGTGCCAGTTGGCAATGGCGCTGGCCTCAATGAACAGGGCCGCATCGGTGGGGTCCAGCTGCGCGGCCACCTCGCGGAAGCCGGCCCACTGCGCACCCGCCGGGATGCCCTCGACGTGCGGCTCGAACGGCTCGGCACGGACCTCGAACTGTTCCGGAAGGACGAACAGCACGTACTGGGTTCCCTCGGCCGCACGCGCTCCGGGCAGTGCGGTGCCGAGGTAAATGACCTGTTCCGGGGCGTACGCGGTTCCCTTGAGCCGCCCGGCGAGGCCGGCCGCGTCCAGGAAGACGAGCCCCTCGCCGCTCACCAGCGCCTGGCGCCGGGACAGGACCATCGCCTGCACGCCGCCGGAACTCAGCAGCTCCTCCAGCATTCCCGGCTTCAGCCTGGCCGCGGAGCCGCGATCAATCATCGCGGGGCGGACCGGAAGAACGGTGTCCCGCAACTGGTTGGCCGGGGGGCTGTCGCCCGCGGCCCGGGCCACCGTAACTCCCCCTGCCGGAGTGGCCCCAGCAGCGGGCACCGATTCAGGATCAATTTGTCCGGCATTTTGCCCGGCAATTTGCCCATCGATTTCTGCATTACCGGACTCCGGTGACTCCGCAAGACTCATGTACCCACCGTACCGACCCCCGCCGACAATTGACATTTCCGCGGGCGGTTCCGGCCGCGCGCCTGGCCGATTGCGGGAGCGGTTGCCTGAGCGGTTGCCGTTCGGCGCTATTTCGGGCCGATCTTTCAGACTCGCCGTAATGCAGCGCCGTCTTAGGGCCGGCTCAATCTACCGTGGAAGCGTGAGAAGAAAACCAATCGAACTGGCAGCTGTAGCGACTGCAGCTGTCCCCGGCCTGACCCCGACCGCCGTGAGCTCCGCGCCCGACGATCCGGCAGACTTCGATTCCGCCCTTCTCCTGGACTCCGAAGGCAAACGCTGGCGTGTTCGCTCGCCACGGCATGCCGAGGCAAGTGCGCGACTCGAAACCGAGTTCCTGGTGCTGCGCGCGTTCACCCCCGGCATCCGCGCCGAGCTTCCTTTCCTGATGCCGACCGTGGCCGGCACCGTCCGGCAAGGCACGCTCAGCACCTTCGTCTACTCCCACCTTTCCGGCGCCACGCGTTCGGTGGAGGAGCTCAGCACCGGCTCCGCCGCGCTGACCCGGGAACTCGGCGCCGCCCTCGCGGCCATCCACGACCTCCCGCATTCGCTGGTCAGTAACGCCGATCTACCCAGTTACACGCCGAACGAGTTCCGCCAGCGGAGGCTCAACGAGCTGGACCAGGCCGCCACCACGGGCAAGATCCCGCCGCTGCTGTTGCGCCGCTGGGAGCACGCGCTTGAGGACGTGTCGCTGTGGCGCTTCAACCCCAGCGTGGTGCACGGTGACCTGCACGAGGACAACCTCCTGGTCGACGGCGACCGGGTCACCGCCGTGACCGGCTGGACCGACCTGCGGATCGGGGACCCGGCCGACGACATGGCGTGGCTGGTCGCGTCCAACGACCAGGACTTTGTGGACGCCGTCCTTGCGCACTACACGTCCAGCCGCCGGGACGCCCCCGACGCCCATCTGCTGCGCCGCGCCGCACTGTCCGCCGAGTTCGCCTTGGCGCAGTACCTGGTCAAGGGCCTTGCGGCGGACGACGAGGACATGATCCGCGAGGCCGAGTCGATGCTCGCGGTGCTGGCCGAGGACGTCGCGGAACATGGCGGCCAGCCGATCAGCGTTGAGCCGCTGCCGCAGCCGGCCGTGACCGTGCAGCCGATCGGCCCGGATGCCCCCGGCTCAGCGCCCGGACAGGAGCCGCAGCCGGTCAGCGATATGGCGACCGCTGTCCATGTCACGCCGATCCCCCGCGACGAGCTTCCCGCCGCGGCGCAGGAGGACGCCGGGACTCAGGCCGCCGCTGACGGGGATCCGGAGGACAGCACTCACGACGCCGGTGCCGCCGCCACTGACGGCGATCCGGAGGACGGGAAGCCCGTCGCCGACGCTCCGGCCGCGCCAAAGCCGTCCGCTGCGGATGACACCTCCACCACGGCGCTCACCGTGGTACCCGGCCAGCGCCACTAAGGGCAGCTAGCCCGACTTCCTTCCGAGGGCCGCGGCGACGATCTCCTCCAGCCGTTCCGCGGAGCCGAGATCGTGCGGGCGGACCACCTGGTTGTCTGCCACGTAGTAGAACGCTGCCCGGACGTCCTCAAGCGGGACGCCCTTGAGCCGGGACCACGCCAGGCGGTAGACGGCGAGCTGCACGGACTTGGTCTTGAGCTGGCCGGCCGAGGGCCGGCGTCCGGTCTTCCAGTCCACGAGGTCCCAGCCGCCGTCGGCGTCGCGGAAGACTGCGTCAATGCGCCCCCGGACCACGACGTCGCCGATCCGGGTTTCCACCGGAACTTCGACGTGCGCGGGCGCCCGGTGGGCCCACTCCGACTGGCGGAAGGTCTCCACCATGGCGTCCAGGCCGTAGGCCTCGTCAATGTGGTCGTCCGAGCCGGCGGCTTCGCCGAGGTCCAGCATCCCGGACGTGCCGAAGTATTCTTCGACCCAGGCGTGGAAGGCCGTTCCCTTGCGGGCCGACATCCCGGGTTCGCGCGGGACGGGCCGCCGCAGCCGGGCCACCACGGAGGCCGCATCCTCGTCCAGGTCCACCAGGGTGGAGGCGGAAATATGGCCCGGCAGGTGCACCTCCTGGACGGCGGACCGCCGGGACCGCCGGTCCAGCAGGGTGGCCGCTTCCTGCGCCCAGCCGGCCGCCGGCCCGCGCAGTCTGCGCGCCCCGGCCGCCGCAGCTGCGGGGACCGAAGCTGCGGGTGCTGTGCCTGCCCCGGCCGGAACCGGCAGCGAGCCGGCGCCGGGCTGTTCCAATTGCTCCAGGACCCGCGCCGCGGCGGCCTCCATGGCGGCCCGGCGGCCCGGTACGAGCCGCAACCGGGCTCCGGTGTGCGGGTGGACTGGTCCTTCCAAGGGATCGTAGGGCCACAGTGCCAGCTCCAGCTCGGAGGTCAGCGGGCTTTCCTCCGGCAGGGCCTCCTCGGCGACGGAAAGCGGATGGATCTCGGCCGCGCCGGCCCCGCTCAGCACTTCGAGTTCGGCCAGGAACGGGGACATTTCGGCCAGGCCCGCCCGGGAGCCTACCCAGGCTGCGCTGGAAACCCAGAGCACATGCTTCGCACGGGTGTAGGCAACATAGGCCAGACGCCGTTCCTCAGCCTCGCCGTGGGCCTGGACCGCGGACTTGAACTCCTTCTCGGCGTCGAGCCAGCCTTTCTGGTCCGGCTGGTCCAGGTCCCACTGCGGCAGGTCGGCGCGGTCCCCGCGCAGCGGCCACGGCAGCGCGGCGGACCCGCTGCTCCAGCGCGAATCCCGGCTGGACGGGAACGCCCCGGCGTTGAGGCCGGGGACGAACACCACGTCCCATTCCAGCCCCTTGGAGGCGTGGACGGTCAGCAGCTGGACGGCCTCGTGGTTGACTTCCGGCGCGGCGGCGTCGAGGCCGTTTTCCTCGGCTGCGGCCGCTTCCAGCCAGGCCAGGAACGCGAGCACGTCGACCCGCTGCGAGGTGTGCAGGAACCCGGCGGCGGCATCCTGGAAGGCGTCCAGGTTGCGCCGGGCCTGATGGATGCTGATGCCGGGCCGGGCCGCGACTTCGATGTCCAGGAGCATGGCACGCTCCACCTCGCCCAGCAGGGTGCTGAGGTCATCGCCCATGAAGCTGCGGAGTTGACGGAGCTCGGCGGAGAGCCGCTGCAGCCGCTCCAGTGCCTCCGGGCTCAGCCGGCGGCCGTGGGCGGACGTCCAGTCGGGGCGGGGCAGCCAATCCAGCGCCTCGACCAGGCTCGCGGCGTCGGTGAGGTCGCCCTCGATGACGGTGTCGGCGGTGTCGCCGTCGACGTCGGTATCGGTGTCGCTACCGGGGCGGCCGCGGCGCCGCGCCAGGAAGCTCGACCAGTCGCGGAACGCCATCAGGTCCGCAGGCCCGATCCGCCAGCGCGCGCCGGCCAGCAGCCGCATCAGCGAGTCGGAGCGGCCCGGATCGGCCAGCACCCGGAGGGTCGCCACGAGGTCGACGATTTCGGGGGTGTCCAGCAGCCCGCCGAGGCCCACGATTTCGTAGGGAATGCCGCGCAGCTCGAATTCGCGGCGGATGCACTCCATCTGGGCCCGGCGGCGGCACAGTACGGCCATCGCCGGCGGCTCGGGCTCCTCCGTCTTGCCGGCGTCGAAGTCGGTCCGCCGGAATTTCAGCACGTCGGCGGCGATGGCCGCCGCTTCGTCCTCGTCCGTGCCGAAGCGACCCATTACCACGCGGCCCTGGACCGCGGCGGGGCTGGGCTGCAGCGGCGGGACCTCCACGGTATCGGCGCTGTCCCGGGCACCGGCGGCACCGGCATGGGCCGCCGCCTTGCTGAGCGGGGCCGAAATGACGTTGGCGGCTTCGAGAATGTGACGGCCGTTGCGCCACGCGGTGGTGAGGTACGACGTCGGCGCGACGGCGAACCGTGGCGGGCCGCCGCCGGCGTCGCCGGAATCGCGCTCACTGCCACCGCCGTCAACCCGGACCGGGAATTCGCGGACGAAGTGGAAGAGTTGGCCCGCGGACGCGCCCCGGAAGCCGTAGATGGACTGGTTCGGGTCCCCCACCGCGGTGACGGCGTGCCCGTCACCGAACAGCCGGGAGAAGAGGACAAGCTGGGCGTGGGAGGTGTCCTGGAATTCGTCCAGCAGCACCACCTTGTAGCGCTGGCGTTCCGTCTGCGCGGCCACCGGGATCTCGTTGGCCACCCGGGCCGCGAGGGCCACTAGGTCACCGAAGTCCAGGGCTCCGCGGGCCCGTTTGGCCTCCGCGTAGCGGCCGACCATGTCCGCAACGCTGGCGCGGGTCCGGAGCAGGGCGCTGAGGTCCCCCGCGGCCTGGCTGGGGTTTTTCTTGGCCGTGGCGACATACGGCAGCGCTTCGAACTCGGCCACCCGGTCCAGCAACCAGGCCCGGACCTGCGCGGGGTCCTGCAGGTGCTCCGCGCATTCCCCGGCGAGCTGGATGACCGCTTTGACCAGGGTGGACTTGGCGGAGCGGAAGTGCTGGTAGTCGCCGTCGTAGGCTTCCACCACCTCGCTCGCGAGCTGGAAGGACTGGGCACCGCCGAGGAGCACAACGTCCCGTTCGACGCCGAGCCGGAGCCCGTAGTCCGAGACGATGCCGCTCGCGTAGGAGTGGTAGGTGGAGACCTTGGGTTCCAGCGCGTCGGTGCTCAGCAGTCCGGCCGGGAACACCTTGTGGTCCGGATCGGCCGCGGCGATCCGCGCCAGGGCGGCCAGCTTGGCCCGGATCCGGGTGGCGAGCTCGCCGGCGGCCTTGCGGGTGAAGGTCACACCGAGTACTTCCTCCGGCCTGACCCAACCGTTTGCGACGAGCCACACCACACGGTCCGCCATGGTGGCGGTCTTGCCGGAGCCGGCCCCGGCGATGACAAGCCGGGGCGCCAGCGGGGATGAGATGATCCGTGACTGTTCGGCGGTGGGGCTGTTCTTCTCCCCCAGCATCGCGGACAGCTCCTCCGGGCTGAACCGCGGTTCGGGCACGGGCTTCGGCAGTGGCTTCGGCGGTGTGTCCGCCCGCGCCGCGGTCTCCGGCCCGGCCGCCGTTGTCGTTGCCTCGATACTCATTCGGTGACCTGCTTTCCGCGTGCGCACAGCGGGCAGACTTCGGGAAGCCTGCAGCCGTGGCCGCCGTGCCCGCCCTTGGCGGGGTCGTGGCGGGCTTCGAAGGTGCTGCCGGACATGACGCGGGCGGCCTCGCCGACCATCTCCAGCGCCCAGTTCGCTTCCGGATCCAGCGCCGGCTGGCTCTGCACGCCGGGGCTTTTGGTGCTGGTGCCAAGCTGGGCCAGCACCGCGCCGCCGGGCCGCGGCGGCGGACCGTCGTCCGGGCCGGTAAACCCGCCGGCCAGGACCGCGGCCTGGTAGGCGCCCAATTGGGGATGGCGTTCGAGCTCGGCCTTGCCCGGCTGACGCTTGCCGGTCTTGAGGTCCACGATCACCAGCCGGCCTTCGGCGTCGATCTCCAGCCTGTCGACCTGGCCGCGGAGCACGGCGGGCCGCGCGGGCCAGGACTCTTCACCGCCGGCAGCGTCCCCGGGCTCCAGATCGGGAAGCTTCACCTCGAAGTCCTGCTCGACGCCGAGCAGGCTCCTGCCCTCGCTCCGCATGACCAGCACGTACTGGGCGAGCTTGCGGACCATGGTTTCGGCCCGCTGGAAGTCGAGTTTGCCTTCCCAGTTGTCCTTCATCCCGAGCGCGGGCCAGCGTTTCACCAGCTCGGCCACGTACTCGCCGCCCGAGGCGTCCGGGAGATCCTGGGCGATGGCATGGACCAGGGTTCCGAGGCTGCGGGCAAAATCCGTCGCGGCCTCTCCGCCGGCAGCCTGGACGAACCAGTCGAGCGGCGACTTCTGCACCGTCTCGACCTTGGAGGGCGAGACGAAGACGGTACTGCCGGGCGGCACCACGGGGTCTGTCGACGACAACGGAGCCAGCCCCCACCAGCTGTCCGGGTGGGCGCCGGGCACGGCCGGCTGCGCGGCTGCGAGGGCCCCCAGCACGGCGGTGGCCTCGGCCGCCTCGGCGGCCCCGCCGTCAAGCTGGGCGTACTGGCGCAGTTCCGCGACGAGCGCGCGCAGGGTCAGCGGCCGCTCCACGGGCGTGAAGCCGCGCCGGTCCTGGTCCGGGTGCAGGGGCGAAACGTAGTCCAGGAAGGAGGAGGGCTGTTCGTCTTCGGAGGAGACGGCCGTGCAGATCAGCACTTCGCGGGCCCGTGAAACGGCGGTGGAGAAGCTCCGCAGCTCGTCATAGCGGATCTCGCGAAGACGGCTCAGCGGATCGAGCTGCAGGGCGTATTCGACACCGTGTTCGACGGCGTCGGCGAAAAGTGTGCTGCCGAGCAGTTCGCCGCGGAGCCGGGTGTTGGGCCACACGCCTTCCTGGAGGCCGGGCACAATGACGACCGGCCATTCCCGTCCCGCGGCGCTGGCCGGGGTCATGAGTTCCACCGCGTCCTCGAGCTGTGCCCGGGCCGCCAGCGTGTCCATCGGCAGCTCCTGGCTGAGCAGGTACTCGAGGAACTGCTCCGGACCCGAGCCCGGGAGCTGGTCCACGTACCGCTCGGCGGTGTGGAACAGGGCCATCATGGCGTCCAGGTCCCGGTCCGCGCGGGCTCCCGCTGCCCCGCCGGCCAGGGCCGCCTCGGTCCAGCGGCCGGCCAGTCCGGTGGAATGCCAGAGCGCCCAGAGCACGGTCTCGGCGTTGCCGCCCGGTGCCTCGGCGGCGTCCCGGCCGGCGCGGATCATCCGGGCGACGCGGCGGGCGGAATGCCCCTCGATGCCGAGCGTCGCCAGGGCGCCGGGGTCCAGGAGTGCTTCCACGAGCAACGCGTCGCTGGTGCGGCCGCCGCCGCCCAGGAGTTCCTCACGGCGCAGGGACTGGCGGAGCCGGCGCAACTCGATCGACGTTGCTCCGCCGATCCTCGAGGTGAGCAGCGAGACGGCGGATTCCGGGGTAAGGACGTCAGGGTCCAGCGCCACCGCGTAGGCGTCCAGCAACGGCCGCACGGCCACCTCGTCCCGGACCGCGGACTCGGCCACCGGGATCCGGACCGGGATGCCCTGGCCGGCCAGGTGGCGCTGCAGCTGGCTGAGCTGGCCGCCGTTGCGCACGATCACCGCGATGTCTCCCAGATCCCGGCCGTCGTTCAGCTGGGCTTCCAGGATGCGCTGCGCCACATAGCGCAGTTCGTGCACCGGGGACGGCAACAGGTGCGCCTCAACGACGCCGTCGCCCTGGCCCTCAAGCCCCCGGGGCGCCGGTTCGAGCCGGCGCGCCACCGTCCCGCCGGAACGCAGCGAGATCCGCTCGGCGACGCCTTGCCAGGCCTGTGCGACGGCCGGGGCGTGGCGGTGTGCGGTCCAGAGCGGCCGCTCCAGGACGGTGCCGCCGGCCGGGGCGAGCAGCCGGGGCAGCTCGGCCACCAGGTCCGGCCGCGCCCCGCGGAATCCCTGCACCACGGTGTCCGGGGAAGAAGTGACGATCGTGTCCTTGCCCGCGGCGATGTCCGCAAGCAGTTCGAACACGGCCGGGTTCGCCTCCTGGATATCGTCCACGAGGATCAGCTGGAGCCGGTCCCGCTCCGCGGCCAGGAATTCCGGGGCGTCCTGGAAAATCTGGCGTGCCGCCGTGATGATCCCGGCCGGGTCAAAGGATTCGGGCATCCGCAGGTCAAGGACGTCGCGGTACTCGGCATAGAGGGCGGCCGCGGCGGTCCAGTCCGGCCGGCCGCAGCGCTGCGCGAGGGCCGCCAGGTCCTGCGCGGTGCGCCCGGATTCGATAATCCGGTCGAAGAGCTGGCGGACTTCCTGCCGGAAGCCGCGGGTCTGCAGGGCGGCGGCCAGGTCCTCGGGCCAGGGCAGCTCCAGCCCGGGCTGGGCATGGCCTTCGAGGAGTTCCTTGATGATCAGGTCCTGTTCGGGCCCGGAGAGGAGCTTCGGCGCACGCGGCAGCGGCAGGATGCCCTCCGCCTTGGCACGCCGGATCAGGTCGAAGGCGTACGACGCCCAGGTGCGGGCCGGCGTCGTGCTCAGGCTGCGGTCCAGGCGCGCGGTGAACCGGTCGCGCAGCGCATCGGCGGCCAGCCGGCCGGGGGCCAGGATCAGCATCCGCTCAGGGTCCAGGCCGTCGCGCTGGGCCCGGCGGACGGCGGCCTCGACCAGGACCGTGGACTTGCCGGTGCCCGGCGCGCCGGGCACCAGGACGGGTCCGGAGCCGTGCGCGACGTCGACGGCGTCCCGCTGGTCCGGGGAGAGTACCGGGACGGCGCTGTGCTGCGTCCGGGGCGGCAGCAGCCGCAGGCCCGTCTGGCTGGGCACGCTTTTGTTGGGGGTGTTGTTGGGGGCGGTTTTGTTGGGGGCGGTCCGGCTGGGGCTACTCACACAGACATTTCATCATTGGGGACAGACAGTTTATGCAGCTCCCGTTCGAGGCGTTCGGCGATGGCGTCGATCTGCTCGAAGTCCGGCTCGGACGGCGCCCACCGGGCCGCCATCAGGTCGACCCGCCAGCGGCCCTCGCCGGTGCGCTCGTATTCCAGATAGCTGCCCAGCAGCGGTGTTCCTTCGGCGAGGTAGAAGGCCAGGGCCTCCCGCTCGTGGCCGGGCGGGGCGTCTCCGTTGGCTTTGAGGATCCGCCACCAGGGAACGGCACTGCCGTGGTGGCTCATTACCGAGCCGACCTGGCGGGGGCCGCCTGCGCCCAGGAGTTCGGCGACGTCCCCGTAGGCGACGGCGGTGCCCGCCGGGACCATCTCCGCGAGCTCCAGTACCGCCTCCACATACTCCGTCCGCATGGACCAAGGTTACCGGTGCCGGCTGCCGCCGGTCATCGCAAGGCACTGCACGGCGTTGCAAAAAACTGTCGGCGGCAGCAGGTAGCGTTGAAGCATGAGCACCTGGCACACCCTCCCCCGCGCAGCCTTCGACCTGGAAACCACCGGGCGGAATTCCCGCGCTGCGAGGATCGTGACGGCATCCGTGACCGTGGTGGACGCCGACGGATCGGTCATCAAGGAGCACGAGTGGCTGGCCGATCCCGGGGTGGAGATCCCCACCGAGGCCAGCGACGTCCACGGCGTCACCACCGAGCAGGCCCGCCGTGACGGCCGGCCCGCGGCCGAGGTGACCCGGGAGCTGGCGGCCGTGCTGCAGGAGCTGTTCGACACCGGTGTGCCGGTCATTGCCTTCAACGCCAGCTACGACTTCACCGTGCTCGCCGCCGAGTCGGCCCGCTACGGCGTGCCCCAGCTGAGCCGCTTTCCCGTGCTGGACCCGTTCATCATGAACAAGCAGGTGGACCGGTACCGTAAGGGCAAGCGCACCCTGACCGCGCTGTGCGAGGAGTACGGCGTCAGCCTCGACAATGCGCACACCTCCGCGGCCGATGCGCTGGCCACGCTGCGGATGCTGGACGCCATGGCCGGGAAGTTCCCCAAGCTCCGGATGCCGGCCGCCCACCTGCACCAGCTCCAGGTGGAGTGGGCGTCTGCCCAGGCCGCGGATTTCCAGAGCTACCTGCGCAAGACCAAGCCCGCGGCCGTGATTGAGGGCGACTGGCCGGTTCTGCCGCCGGAAGACGCCAGCCGGGGCGACTTCTAGCCCTACGCGCGGGTTCTAGCCCGGCGCGCGGGGCCAGCGGCACCGACCTGCCAAGCTACTGGGACTGAGATCACAGCGGCGGTTCCCCCCTTCCGGCGGCTGCAGGTGCCCTCAGGGATTTGGCCGCCGGACCGCTCCCGGTTTCCCGCCGCGCCCAGTGACCTTCAAGTCGAAATTATCTGCACCCAATGGCGCTTTATGACGAACTAAATGCGCGAGTGGATGCCCTTTGGCGCCGCTGACATAATTTAGTTCAGAACAGGGCGTGTGTTATGTCGCGCCCGGACCCCAACCGCCAAGGGATAAATGATCACAGTTACCGACCTTCGCAAGGTCTACCGGCAGGGCAAAATGGAAGTGGTGGCGCTCGACGGCGTCACACTCTCCGTGCCGAAGGGCTCGATCCACGGCATCATCGGACACTCCGGCGCCGGCAAGTCGACGCTGGTGCGCTGCCTGACCCTGCTGGACCGCCCCACCTCCGGATCCGTCAGCATCGACGGCACCGAACTGAGTTCCGTGCGGGACTCGGAAATCCGTGCTGCGCGGCGGCGCATCGGCATGGTTTTCCAGCACGCGAACCTGATGGACTCCCGGACCGCCGCCGGCAACGTGGCGCACCCGCTGGAGCTCGTCAAGACCCCCAAGGACAAGATCCGGACCCGCGTTGCCGAGCTCCTCAAGCTCGTGGGACTCGAAGGCTTCGAGAACGCCTACCCGTCCCAGCTCTCCGGCGGCCAGCGCCAGCGCGTCGGGATCGCGCGGGCCCTCGCCTCGGACCCCGAGGTGCTGCTCTGCGACGAGCCCACCTCGGCCCTGGACCCTGCCACCACTGAGGAAATCCTGGACCTGATCCAGGACCTGACCCGGCGGCTGCAGCTGACCGTCCTGATCATCACGCACGAGATGAACGTCGTGAAGCGGGTCTGCGACTCGGTGTCCCTGCTGTCCCGGGGCCGCATCATCGAACACGGCGCCCTGCAGGAGGTGGCCGGCGAGCTGGACAGCAAGCTGGCCCGCGCCCTGCTTCCGCTGCCGCCGTCGGAACCCCTGCACGGCGCGCTGCAGCGCGGGCCGGTCCTGGAGATCCTCTTCTCCGGCGAGAGCGCCAAGGAACCGGTCCTTACCGGCGTCGCCCGGCACTTCGACATGGACCTTAACGTCCTCGCCGGCAGCGTCGAGACCCTCGGCGGCCAGCAGTTCGGGCACCTCCGGGTGCAGCTCGCCGAAAACGCCGATTTCGACGCCGTCCTCCACTACCTGCACGAGCGGGGCATCAGCGCCAAGCGCGTCGCCGCCGATGCTGCTGCGGCGGAAGAAGGAGCCAACTAATGAACGACATTTTCAGCAACCCCGTGCTGGCCAGGGCCCTCCCCGAGGCAATCATGGAGACCCTGCAGATGGTCGGCATCTCGGCCTTTTTCACCGTGCTGATCGGCCTGCCGCTGGGCGTCTTCCTGCATGTCACGGCCCCCGGCGGACTGCGCCCGATGCCCGTCACCAACCGGATCCTCAGCGACGTGATCGTCAACATCACCCGGTCCATCCCGTTCGCCATCCTGATGGTGGCGCTCATTCCGCTGGCCCGCGCCCTGACCGGGACGAGCCTCGGCCCGATCGCCGCGTCGGTGTCGCTGTCCATCGGCACCATCCCCTTCTTCGCCCGGCTCGTCGAATCCTGCCTGCGCGATGTGCACCACGGCAAGATCGACGCCGCCCAGGTGATGGGGTCCACCAACATGCAGGTCATCAGCAAGGTGATGCTGCGCGAATCCCTGCCAGCCCTCGTCGCGGCCGCCACCACCACGGTGGTGACCCTCGTGGGCTACTCCGCGATGGCCGGCCTCGTCGGCGGCGGCGGCCTCGGCAAGCTGGCCTACAACTACGGCTTCCAGCGCTTCGACGTCACGGTCATGATCGTCACCATCGTCCTGATCGTCGTCCTCGTCCAGGTCATCCAACTCGTGGGCGAGCGGATTTCCCGCGGCCTCGACCACCGCTGACCCGACAAACAACCACCCCAGCCTTGCAGCGGGTAGCCGCCCTCTGCATCTGCGCGGACCACGGCACCGCCGTCGTGTTTTCCGCCTATTTCGAAAGGAACGCATCCGATGCGTAAGTCACTCACCCTCTTGGCCACCGGCATTGTCACTGCCCTGGCGCTGACGGCTTGCGGTGGTTCGTCCACCCCCAGCGC
Organism: Arthrobacter sp. C9C5; assembly: GCF_013359735.1. Classification (GTDB taxonomy): domain Bacteria; phylum Actinomycetota; class Actinomycetes; order Actinomycetales; family Micrococcaceae; genus Arthrobacter. The sequence continues at coordinate 54,674 of NZ_JABFMX010000005.1, read as the reverse complement.
CCAGGTCACGACCCTGGATCCGGCGAAGCCCGCCACCCTCAAGGTCGGCGCCAGCCCGGTCCCGCACGCCAAGATCCTCGAATTCATCAACCAGGAGCTCGCCCCCAAGGCCGGCCTCAAGCTGGAGATCAAGGAAATCGAGGACTACCAGACGCCGAACACCGCGCTGAGCGACGGCTCCCTGGACGCCAACTTCTACCAGCACCTGCCGTGGTTCGAGGACCAGGTCAAGACCAAGGGCTACAAGTTCGGCCACGGTGCGGGCGTGCACATCGAGCCCTACGCCGCGTTCTCGGAAAAGGTCAAGGACATCAAGGACATCAAGGACGGGGCCAAGGTCGCCATCACGAACGACCCGTCCAACCAGGTCCGGGCCCTCAAGGTCCTCCAGGTCGCCGGCCTGGTCAAGGACATCAAGGACGACACCTCGGTGCTGACGCTCAGCGACGAACAGAACCCCAAGAAGCTGAAGTTCTCCGAGAACCAGCCGGAACTGCTGATCAACGACCTCAAGGACCCCTCGGTGGATCTGGCCCTGATCAACGGCAACTTCATCCTCAAGGCCGGACTGAGCACCAAGAACGCCCTCGCGGTGGAATCCGTGGACAACAACCCTTACGCCAACTTCCTGGCCTGGCGTGAGGACTCCAAGGACGACGTGCGGATCAAGAAGCTTGATGAGCTGCTGCACTCCCCCGAGGTCAAGGCCTTCATCGAGAAGGAATGGCCCAACGGCGACGTGACCCCGGCCTTCTAGGCCCGGACCAGCGTTAACGACTTTCGGCACCCGCCGCGGCGGGTGCCGAAAGTGTTTAAAGGGCGACGACGGCGACGGCCTCGAGGGCCGCAGCCGCCGGCTCGCTAGGCCTGCGCCGTGATCCTAGGCCTGCGCCGTGCTCCTAGGCTTCAGCCGCGGCGGCGGCCCGGGCGGCGGCCGGCAGGGCTTCGAAGATCCGGTTCATCGCGGCGTCGTCGTGCGCGGCGGAGAGGAACCAGGCCTCGAACACCGACGGCGGCAGGTACACCCCGGAGTCCAGCATCGAGTGGAAGAACGGCGCGTAGCGGAAGACCTCCTGGCCCTGCGCATCGTCGTAGTTGTGGACGCCGCGGGCCGAGGTGCCGAAGGCCACCGAGAACAGGTTCCCGGCGCGCTGGATGGAGTGGTCCACCCCTGCCGCGTCCAGCGCCGAGGACAGGGCGCGGGAGAGTTCCAGCGACCGGGCGTCGACGAATGAGTAGACCTCGGGGGTCGCGTAGGTGAGGGTAGCGACGCCGGCAGCCATCGCCACCGGGTTCCCGGAGAGGGTGCCGGCCTGGTAGACCGGGCCCACCGGGGCGAGGTAGTCCATGACCTCGGCGCGGCCGCCGAGGGCCGCCGTCGGCATGCCCCCGCCGATGACCTTGCCGAAAGTCAGCAGGTCCGGGGCCCAGGGCTCGGCGGCGTCGGCCGCCCCGCCGGTGAGGCCCCAGTAGCCCGAGTAGCCGGTGCGGAACCCGGTGAGGACCTCGTCGAGGATCAGCAGGGCGCCGTGTTCGCGGGTGATCCGGGCCAGGCCGGCGTTGAAGCCCTCGCCCGGGGTGACCACGCCCATGTTGGCCGGCGCGGCCTCGGTGATGACGGCGGCGATGCTGTCGCCGTGTTTGGCGAAGGCGGCTTCGACGGCGGCGAGGTCGTTGTAGGGCAGCACGAGCGTCTCGGCGGCCGTGGCGGCGGTGACGCCTGCCGAGCCGGGCAGCGCGAGGGTCGCGAGGCCGGATCCGGCGGCGGCGAGGAGGCCGTCGAGGTGGCCGTGGTAGCAGCCGGCGAACTTGATCACGAGGTTGCGCCCGGTGTAGCCGCGGGCCAGCCGGATGGCGGTCATGGTCGCCTCGGTGCCGGTGGAGACCATCCGGACGCGCTCGGCCGCCGGGACGCGCTCCTGGACGATTGCGGCGAGGTTGGCCTCGTCCGGGGTGGAGGCGCCGAAGGACAGTCCGCGGTCGACGGCGGCGTGCACGGCCGCGAGGACGGCCGGGTGGGCGTGGCCCAGCAGCGCCGGCCCCCAGGAGCAGACCAGGTCGACGTACTCGGCGCCGTCGGCGTCGGTGAGGTACGGGCCCTTGGCGGAGACCATGAAGCGGGGCGTGCCGCCCACCGAGCCGAAGGCCCGGACCGGCGAGTTGACGCCGCCCGGCATCAGGCGGCGGGCGCGGTCGAAGAGTTCCTCGTTGCGAGGGTGGCTGGAAGTCATGGTTCCTATTCTCTCAGTGGTTCTCACAGGGGCCGGTCACTGGCGGGCACCCCGCCGGCCACCAGGGCGGCCACACGGGGCGCAACTTCGGTGCCGAACAGCTCGATGGAGCGCATCATGGCGGCATGCGGGAGCGTGCCGTTGCTGTATTTGAGGTCGAAGCGGTCCACGCCCAGGTTCCGTTTGAGCAGGGCGATCTTCGCCGCCACCGTGTCCGGCGAGCCGACGTAGAGCGCACCCTCGGGGCTGCACAGGTGGTCGAACTCGTCGCGGCTGCCCGGACCCCAGCCGCGCTCGGCGCCGATCTGGTTGCGCTGGCCCAGCCAGTGCGGGAAGAACTCCTCCCGCGCGTCCTCATCCGTGGCCGCGATGTGGCCGGGCGAATGCGTGGCCACCTGCTGCAGCGGGTGCCCGTATTTGGCCATGGCCTCGCGGTAGAGCCCGGCCAGCGGACCGAAGGACCGTGGCTGGCCGCCGATGATGGCGAAGATGATCGGGTAGCCGTATTCGGCGCAGCGCAGCACCGATTCCGGGGTGCCGCCGACGCCGATCCAGGCCGGCAGCAGGTGGTGTTCGAGCGGCGGGTAGACGCTGAGCCCGTTGATGGGCCGGCGGGTCCGGCCCTCCCATTTGATCGGTTTCTGGGCGCGGACCTTGTCGAAGAGCTCAAGCTTTTCCTCGAACAGGACCTCGTAGTCGGCCAGGTCCAGTCCGAACAGCGGGAAGGACTCCACGAAGGAACCGCGGCCCAGCATGACCTCGGCCCGGCCGTTGGAGATGGCGTCGACGGTGGCGAAACGCTGGAAAACCCGGATCGGGTCATCGGAGCTGAGAACGGTGACGGCGGAGCCGAGCCGGATCTTCTTGGTCCGGGCCGCGGCGGCGGCGAGGAAGACCTCGGGCGCGGAGACGGCGAAGTCGCGGCGGTGGTGCTCCCCCACCCCGAAGGCGTGCAGCCCCACCTGGTCCGCGAGTTCGGCCTGTTCCAGCAGTTGCCGGAGCACCTGGGCGTGCGGGACAGGGTGCCCGTCGGGGAACACCCCGACGTCGCCGAAGGTGTTCAGGCCGAGCAGGATCTGGTCCGGGCCGACCGGCGCGGTCGGGTTGGCGCCCGACGCGGGGTCCGGCACTCCCGCGGCGCTCATCGGGTTTCCTTCAGCCAGCCGGCGAGTTCGCTGGCCCAGTAGGTCAGGACCATGTTGGCGCCGGCCCGCTTGATGCCGAGCACGGATTCGGTGATGGCGGCGCGGCGGTCGATCCAGCCGTTCGCGGCGGCGGCCTCAATCATCGAGTATTCGCCGGAGATCTGGTAGGCGGCCACGGGCACCGGGCTCATCGCGGCGACGTCGGCCAGGATGTCGAGGTAGCTCATGGCGGGTTTCACCATCACCATGTCGGCACCCTCTTCGAGGTCCAGCTCCACTTCGAGGATCGCTTCGCGGCGGTTGGCGGCGTCCATCTGGTAGGTGCGCCGGTCCCCGGTGAGCTGCGAGTCGACGGCTTCGCGGAAGGGGCCGTAGAACGCGGAGGCGTATTTGGCGGCGTAGGCCACCACGGCCGTGTTGGCGTGGCCCGCCTCCTCCAGGGCCTGCCGGATCACCGCGATCTGGCCGTCCATCATGCCGGAGGGGCCGAGCACGTGCGCGCCGGCGTCGGCCTGGGCCACGGCCATCTGGCCGTAGATCTCCAGGGTCGCGTCGTTGTCGACGTAGCCGTGCGCGTCCAGGACGCCGCAGTGGCCGTGGTCGGTGAATTCGTCGAGGCAGACGTCGCTCATGATGACCAGGTCGTCGCCGACCTCGGCTTTCACATCGCGGATGGCTTTGTTCAGCACGCCCTCGGGGTCCAGCGAGGCGGTGCCGCGGGCGTCCCGTTCGGCCGGGATGCCGAAGAGCATGATGCCGCCCACGCCCAGCTGCACGGCCTCGGCGGCGGCGCGCTTGAGCGAGTCGGTGGTGTGCTGCTGCACGCCGGGCATCGAGGCGATCGGGTTCGGCTCGGAGAGGCCCTCGCGGATGAAGGCGGGCAGGATGAGTTCGGCTGCCGAGAGGCGGTGTTCGGCCGTCAGCCGCCGCATCGCGGGGGTGGTGCGGAGCCGGCGGGGGCGGTGGGTCGGGAAGCTCATGTCTGGTCCTTCACAGTCTGCTCGGGGTCGGGGTGGGGTGCGGGGTGCGCCGGATCCAGGGCGCGGATGACGGCGGCGACAAGTCCGGAGGCGGTGGGTTCCTCGGCAACGGCGGCAACCGGCAGTCCGAGGGCCAGGGCCTCGGCCGCCGTCGAACGTCCGATCGCGACGAGCTGGCAGCCGCCCAGCGGCGACAGCCCGGTGTGGACGCGGCGCGCGGCGCTCGGTGACGCCGCGACGACGGCGTGCAGGGTTCCGGCGTCGATCGCGGCTTTCGCGTCGGCCACGGTCAGGACCGCGGCGTCGTGCGCCTGCGGGTCGGGGGCGGCGGCGAGGCTGCGTCGCGGGTCCGCGGGGAAGTCGACGGTGCGGTAGGCGGTGACGGCCTGGACCGAGGCGCCGCGGGCCTCCAGCCCCCGGCGGAGCCGCGGGTCGGCGATGTCGGCCTGCGGCAGCAGCACGCTGCCGTGGCCGTGGGGCCAGATGTCGAGCAGCCCCGCTCCGGACTGTTGGCCGGCGGGCGCGAGGTCCACGGCGATGTCCAGGCCTTCAAGCATGCGGCGGGTGGCCGGGCCGATGGCGGCCACCTGCAGGCTGCCCGGAAGCCACGCGCTGAGGGCCGCACCGCGTTCGGCCGCCTTGGCTTCGAGGACCTGGACCGTGGTGACGCTGCTGACCACCAGCCAGGAGTAGGCGCCGGCGCCGAGCGCGTCGAAGGCCACATCCAGCGAGTGCTGGTCGGAGGCGCGCTCGAAGTCGATGAGCGGCAGCAGCAGCGGCTCGGCGCCGGTCTCGCGGAGCGCGGACACCAAAGCACCGGCCCGGTCCGGATTGCGGGTCACCAGGACCCGGGCGCCCTCGAGGACCCTGGGCCCGGCGTCCCCGTCCGGCCGGCGGCTGGCGCTGCGGCGTCCCATCAGGTGAGAATCCGTCCGGCTCAGGAAGCGGCCAGGTCGGCGATGTCGGCAGCACCGGCCGCCAGCAGCGCCTCGGCCAGTTCGATTCCCAGCAGGGTGGCGCCGACCTCGGTCAGTCCGTCGGTGGCCTTCTTATCCCGGACCGTCGCGGTGCCGTCCACGGCGCAGACCACGGCTTCGAGGTGCAGCATGCTGCCCTTGCGGGAGGCGTAGGCGCCCACCGGAGCGGCGCAGCCGGCCTCCAGCCTGGCCAAGAGCGCGCGTTCGGCGGTGACGGCCAGCCGGGTGTCTGGGTCGTCCAGGGCTGCGAGGGCCTGGGCGAGCACGCCCTGGGAGCCCTCGGTGGACCCGGCCTTGCGCGGCGCGTCGGAGCTGCGGCATTCGATCGCGAGCGAACCCTGGCCGGCGGCCGGGAGCATCACCTCGGTGTCGAGGTATTCGCTGACCGCGTCCAGCCGGCCGATCCGGTGCAGGCCGGCGGCGGCCAGCACGACGGCGTCGAGGTCGCCGGACTTGCCTTCGACGACGTCGGAGGTGGTGTTCCCCGGCAGGCCCGGCACGCGGCCCAGGCGGGTGTCCACGTTGCCGCGGATGTCACGGATGTCCAGGTCCGGCCGGGCGGCGCGCAGCTGGGCGGCCCGGCGCGGGGAGCCGGTGCCGACGGTCGCGCCGGCCGGCAACTGGGCGAGCGTGAGCCCGTCCCGGGCGCAGAGCACGTCCCGGACGTCCACGCGCTTCGGCGTCGCGGCGAGGGTCAGGCCCAGCGCAGCGCCGGTGGGCAGGTCCTTGAGTGAATGGACCGCGACGTCGCACGCGTCCCGCAACAGGGCGTCGCGCAGCGCCGCAACGAACACGCCGGTGCCGCCCATCTGGGACAGCGGGCCGGTCAGGACGTCGCCGTCGGTGCGGATGTGTACGAGTTCCACCGGGAACCCGCCGACGGCGGCCAGCTGGTCCGCAGTCTGCTGGGTCTGGGTGAGGGCAAGTTTGCTGGCCCGGGTGCCGATCCGTACGGTCACGGCGTGGCCTGGCCTGCTGCCGGGACCGCCCCGTCCGCAGCCGCGGGTGCCCCTGCCGGGTAGGGATCGTGCCCCGTTCCGACGGTGGTGTCCGCGCCCGCGATGGTGGGCTTTTCGCCGCGGAAGTTGGCGCAGCAACCGGGCCGGCAGACGTCGTACCAGGGGCCGAGCTTGGTCAGGTGCGGCCGGTCGGCGATGTTGTTTGCCGCCGTCCGCTCGCTGATCAAGTCCACGATCCCGGCGACGAACTTGCGGTGCGTTCCCGGCGTGGGAACGCGGGTGGCGGCGAGGCCCAGCTTGCCGCAGGTTTCCAAGGCCTCGGTGTCGAGGTCCCAGACGACTTCCATGTGGTCGCTGACGAAGCCCAGCGGCACGATCACGACGCCCTTGATGCCCTGGCCGGCGAGCTCCTCGATGGCGTCGTTGATGTCGGGTTCGAGCCACGGCACATGCGGGGCCCCGGACCGGGACTGGTACACGAGGGACCAGGGGGCGGCCAGGCCGGTTTCGGCTTCGACCCGGCGGATGACCTCGGCGCCGGTGGCCAGGTGCTGGGCCACATAGGCGGAGTCCTGTTCGAACTGGCGCGGCTCGCCCTCTGAGCGGCCGGCGGCTTCGGCGTCGCGGGTCGGAATCGAGTGGGTCGCGAAGAGGATGTGCACCGGCGCGTCCGGGGTGCCGGTTGCGGCCAGCTGGGCGCGGACGTCGGCGAGGCCGGCGGCGGTGCCTTCGATGAAGGGCTCCACGAAGCCCGGGTGGTCGAAGTACTGGCGCACCTTGTCCACCTCGAGCTTGCCGTCCAGCCCGGTCTCGGTCAGGGCCATGCCGATGTCCTCGCGGTACTGCCGGCAGCTGGAGTAGCAGGAGTACGCGCTGGTGGTGATCATCAGGACCTTGCGGTGCCCGGCGTCGTAGATCTCCTGCAGGGTCTGCGGGATGTAGGGATCCCAGTTGCGGTTGCCCCAGAAGACCGGCAGGCCGATGCCGCGTGCAGCGAGCTCGGCCTCCATGGCGGCCTTGAGCTCGCGGTTCTGCTGATTGATCGGGCTGATGCCGCCGTTGGCGCGGTAGTGGTGCGAGACCTCTTCAAGCCGCTCGTCGGGGATGCCGCGGCCGCGGGTGACGTTGCGCAGGAACGGGATGACATCTTCCTGGCCTTCGGGACCGCCGAAGGAGGCGAGCAGCACGGCGTCGTAGTCCTTGGGGGCCATCCGGCCGGCTTCGGTGACGGGATTCACGGCGACGGCCATGTTCTCCTGGGGATCCTGCGGATCGAGCGGGCTCATGCTAGGACCTCGGCAATCTCGACGGCGCTGACGCGGCGGCCGGTGTAGAACGGGACTTCTTCGCGAACGTGGTGGCGAGCCTCGGTGGCGCGCAGGTGGCGCATCAGGTCGACGAGGTCCACGAGTTCCGGGGCTTCGAGGCCCAGGATCCATTCCCAGTCGCCGAGGGCGAAGGAGGAGACGGTGTTGGAGATGACCTGAGGGAAGTCCCGGCCCAGCAGTCCGTGGTCGCGGAGCATCGCGCCGCGCTCGGCGTCCGGGAGCAGGTACCACTCGTAGGAGCGCACGAAGGGGTAGACGCAGAGCCATTCGGCCGGTTCCACGCCGCGGGAGAAGGCCGGCGTGTGGTTCTTGGCGAACTCGGCCTCGCGGTGCACGCCCATCGCGGACCAGGCGATCTCAGTCCCCGTGAAGAGCTTGCTGCGCCGGATGTCGCGCACGGCGCGCTGCAGCGCTTCGGCCCGCGGGCCGTGCAGCCAGATCATGATGTCCGCGTCGGCCCGCATCGCGGACACGTCGTAGCTGCCGCGGTGGACGACGCCGTCCTCGGCCAGCCGTCCGATGAGTGCATCGAAGTCCTCGGCCGCGTCGCCGCTGCGCAGGACATCGGCGGAGCGCTTGAAAACTGTCCAGAGCGTGAAGAACTGCTCGGTAGATTCCTCGGCTACTGTTCCGGTTTTAGTGACAGATTCGGCAGAAGTGTGGCTCATGGATACCAGTCTGCCCCCTCCCCCGAGCTAAGTCGAAATAGAGCACTTCTACAGCGTGTAGAAGTGCTCAATTTCACAGCGGAACGGTTCCGGCGGCCCTTAGATCCAACTAGACCCGGCGCATCCGCAGGGCCACGGCGCCTGCTCCCACCGACACCGCGACCAGGCAGATCCCCCAGCCGACAAGGGCGGAGGGGGATGGTTCGACGGAGGAGGCAGCCTGCATCTTGTCGCCGGACCGGGGCGTGGCGGTGGGAGATGCCTCCTTGGCGGCGGACATCGTGGTGGCGGAGCGGGGCGTGCCGCTCGGCGTTGCCGTCGGCGTACCAGCCGCAACACCGGGAGCGGCACCGGCGGGAGTGTCCTTCGCGGGCGTCTGGACCGGGGCCGGGGCCTGCTGGGTTCCGGAGGGCTGGCCGGCTACCGGCTGCGGGGCCGCGGGCACCGGCTGCGGGGCCGCGGGCACCGGCTGCGGAACCGAGGTCCCCGGGGCCGTGGCCCGCTCGGAGGCCTGCCGGGAAGCCCGCTGTTCCGGCGTCTCGGTCGGGTCCGGTTCGGCGGACGTCGGCGGGGCCGTGCTTTCGGTGGGGTCCGGGCTGCCGGAGTCGGAGGTGGGTGAGGGCGACGGCGTCGGGGATTCCACCAGACCGCCGATCAGGTCGTCGATGCCGACGGAAATCGAGGCTGACGGGCCGTCCGGGCTGGGCGTCGGGGTGGCAGCCTGGGTGGCAGGAACCCCTGCGGTGAGAGCCAGTACCGCTCCGAGTGCTGCCACTGCCGTGCCGCGTCGGAGTCCCCCATGGTGACCGGCCGGCGTTTCTGGAACTTCGGACCTGTGCATAACCATGGTCATCGAGCCTAGCCGGAGAACGTTGACGTGGAAAATTTGCCCAAACGCCTACTTTCCGGCTACCGGGAACCGTGCCGGGGCCGCCTTTCCGGCTCTGGGGGCAGGCTCCAGGGAACCAGGGCGGCCACCTGTTTGGGGGTGTCGGCGACGATGGCGGCGAGGCCGTTTCCGGACAGCCAGCCCCCGACGACGGCGAGGCCACCTTCGGCCGCGCAAAGCTGCCGGACCTGCTCGACCCGCCGCTTGTGGCCGAGTGCGGCGAAGGGCAGCGCGCCGGACCAGCGCACCACGTCCCAGCCGACGACGTCGGTCCGGGACAGCGGGACGGCGAGCAGCGCGGCGGCGTCCTGCAGCGCGGCGTCGAACAACTCTTCGTCGCTCCGGGGCTCCGGGGTCGCCGCGCCGTCCGGCACGTTCGCGCCGCGTCCGTAGGAGAGCCGGAGGACGTGCCGGCCGGGCGCCGTCCGTTCGGCTAGCCAGGCCCATTTGGCGGTCGCGTGGGTGAGGGCCTTCGTGCGGATGCCGGGGCTTTGCGGGGCCACGAGCACTCCGGTGCCGCGCGGCGCGGCGTCGAGGGCGGGGCTGTCCAGCACCAGGGTCACGAGCCGCACGTCGGGTCCCGCGTCCGGGCGGAGGGCCGCCAATGCCGGCAGCGTGCCCGCGAGCAGCGAGACGGCCGCCGGGCCCTCCACCGCGACCACCAGCCGCTCGGCGTCGAAGGTGGCCTGGCCCGCGGTGGCCCGCCAGCCGCCCGGGATGCGCTGGGCTGCGTCTACCCTGGTGCCGCTGAGCAGGGTCACGTCCAGCCCGCGCAGCTCGGTGAGGAGGGCGGTGACGAGGGTGTGCATCCCGCCACGGAGGCCGGCGACGGCGGAGCCCGCCTTCTGCAGGCCGGGCTGCTGGGCGCCGGGCGCTGGAGCGCTGGACCCCGGCGCACCCAGCCGCGGTCCGGCCCCCCGGCGCTGCGCGGCCACGGCGGCGGCGAGGGAGCCGTGCGTGCGGATTCCGGCGCGCAGTCCCGGCGCCACCATGTCCACGTCAAGCAGGGCGGGGTCGGCCGAGTGCACGCCGCCGACCACCGGCGCGACCAGCCGCTCCAGCACGCGTTTGCCCATCCGGGCGCGGACTAGGGCCGCAACGCTGGCGGCCTCGGCAGCGGTCCCCGCGGAGGCCGGCAGCAGCGCGTCGAGGGAGGCGCGCAGGGATCCGAGCAGGCCAAGGGAACGCCGGACTTCGGGGTCCCAGGGGTTGGCGGGAATTCCCAGCACGCCGGTCTTCGGCAGTTCCCGCGGCCCCTCGGGCAGCTGGACCCAGGCGCCGCCGGGGTTGGGCGGAACGATCTGCGCGCCGAGGCCCAGTTCTTCGGCCAGGCTGGCCACCGCGGCGGACCGGGTGGCGAAGGATTCGGCGCCGCTGTCCAGGGTCAGGCCGGCCACCACATGGCTGCCCACGCAGCCGCCCCAGGCCCCCGAGGCTTCCAGCACCGTGGTCCGGACGCCGGCCCGCGCCAGCTCGCGGGCGGCGAGCAGGCCGGAGATGCCGCCGCCCACCACCACGGCCGTCGGCGCGGAAGCGGTGGTGTCAGTGGCGGCGTCGGTGGCCATCGGGTTTACTCCGGGGCGATCGAGTGGATCAGTTCGACGACGCGGGTCAGCACCGCCGCGTCCGTCTCCGGAGGCACGCCGTGGCCCAGGTTCAGGACGTGGCCCGGGGCCGAGGCGCCGGCCTTGATGACGTCGCGGACATGGGCCTCGAGGATTTCCCATGGTGCGGAGAGCAGTGCCGGGTCGATGTTTCCCTGCAGCGGCACGGTCCCGCCGAGCCGGCGGTTGGCCTCGTCCAGCGGCAGCCGGTAGTCGACGCCCACGACGTCCACGCCGACGTCGCGCATCGCCACCAGCAGCTCCGAGGTGCCGGTGCCGAAGTGGATCAGGGGTGCTCCGAGGTGCCGGACGTGATCGAGGGCGCGGGCGGATGCCGGGGCCACGAACCGCGTGTAGTCGGCCAGGCCCAGGGAGCCGGCCCAGGAGTCGAAGAGCTGCCCGGCGGAGGCTCCGGCCTCCAGCTGCGCGCGCAGGAACATCCCGGAAGCGTCGGCTGCCCAGTTGGCCAGCGCCGTCCAGGTCTCCGGATCCGCGTGCATCATGGTGCGCGGGCCGAGGTGGTCGCGGGACGGCTTGCCCTCCACCATGTACGCGGCCAGTGTGAAGGGTGCGCCCGCGAAGCCGATCAGCGGGGTGCTGCCGAGTTCGGCCACGGTGAGCCGCACGGCCTCACGGATCGGCTCCAGCGCCTCCCAGCTCAGCTGGGGCAGCGCGGCAACGTCCGCGGCGGTGCGCACGGGCTTGTCCAGCACCGGGCCGACGCCGGGGACAATATCGACGCCGACGCCGGCCAGCTTGAGCGGGATGACGATGTCGGAGAAGAAGATCGCCGCGTCGACGTCGTGCCGGCGCACGGGCTGCAGGGTGATCTCGGAGGCGAGCTCGGGGCGCAGGCAGGAATCCAGCATGGCCACGCCTTCGCGCACCTTGAGGTACTCGGGTAGCGACCGGCCGGCCTGGCGCATGAACCAGACGGGCCGCCGGGAGGGCTTGCCGCCGCGGTAGGCGGTGATCAGCGGCGAGTCGGCGGTGCGGCCGTCCATCAGGGGGTGGCCGGCGTCGAGACTGTTGTGTGCCGTGCCGTCGTTTGCCGTGCCGTTAATTGCAGTGCCGTTCGTGGCCGCAGCGCTAGGAGTCATGCCTTTGATTGTGCCGAAAATCGGCCCCAAAAGATAACTACAACCTGTCAGGGCAGCCGCTGCGGACGCCTCCGTGGCGGGAATCACAACCCCGGGTGGGCAGTCCCACGCCCGGCAGTTGTTCTACACGGACGCGAAAAAGCTATGATTGTCGTGCTGTGGTTCTTTTCTCATTGGTGGCTACACACGCCGACATCGACCTGGAGACCGTTGCTCAACTGAGCACCGGCGCTTCCGGGCTTGCCACATCCGCCCTCGCCGAATCGCCGGCCGTGGCGGGTGCCGTTGTCCTTGCCACCTGCAACCGCTTCGAAATCTACGGCGAAGCGCCGCACCCGGACGACGTCGAGGCGGCCCGCGCCGCGCTGGTCTCCCAGATCAGCGGCGCCAGCGGACTTAACGAACAACTCGTCTCCCGGTCCTTTAGTACCCGCACCGGCCCGGACGTCAGCCGTCACCTGTTCGCGGTCAGTTCCGGACTGGATTCCGCCGTCGTCGGGGAACGCGAGATCGCAGGCCAGGTCCGGCGCGCCCTGATCACCGCGCAGCACGAAGGCACCGCGAGCTCCGGTCTCGTGCGGCTGTTCCAGGCCGCCTCCAAGACCGCCAAGGACGTCGGTGCACAGACGGCCCTCGGCTCGCGCGGACTGTCGATCGTCTCCGTCGCCCTGGACCTCGCCACCGACCTCTCCGAAAACCCCGACTGGTCCACCAAGAAGGCCGTCGTCTTCGGCACCGGCGCCTACGCCGGCGCAACCATGTCCCTGCTGCGCGAACGCGGCTGCACTGACATCTCCGTCTTCTCCTCCTCGGGCCGCGCCGCCGGCTTTGTCGCCACCCGCGGCGGCACCGCCCTGGACAGCGCTTCCCTGCCGGACGCCGTCGCGGCCGCCGACGTGATGATCGGCTGCAGCGGCTCCGACAACCGCGTCGAGGCCTCCGAACTGGCCCGGATCCGCTCGGCGTCGCCGCAGCCGCTGATCGCGATCGACCTGGCCCTCACCCACGATTTCGACCCCGCCGTCGCCGAACTCGACGGCGTCGAACTGCTCACGCTGGAGTCCGTCCGGCTGGCCGCCCCGCAGGAGCAAGCGGAGTCCCTGAACCAGGCCAGCGGCATCGTCGACGGCGCCGCCACCGCCTTCGAGCAGGAGCGAGAGGCGCGCTCGGTTGATTCGGCCATCGTCGCCCTGCGCCGCCACACGATGAACGTGCTCGACGCCGAAATGGAAAAGGTGCGCGCCCGCCACGGCTGCACCGCCGCGGCAGAGGAAGTCGAGTTTGCCCTGCGCCGGATGGTCAAGCAGCTGTTGCACGTGCCCACCGTCCGTGCCCGGGAACTCGCTGCGAACGGCCAGCAGGACGACTATGTGGCCGGCCTCGAGGCCGTCTACGGCATCACGGTTGAACAACCTGCGGGCCGGCGCCCCGCTTCCGGCACTGAGGCAGAGTGCCCGGTCGACCACAACGCGCTGCGCTCCGCCGACGGCCAGCGGGAAACGGCCTGATACCCCTCAGCCGCTAGCCCGGCGCTGTTCCGTCCGGCTGGCCAGGTCGGCCAGTCCGGCGGTCAGGCCCGCGGTTAGTCCGATTGCGCGGCGAAGGCGTTGACACCCGTCAGCTCGGCGGACAGCTGCCACAGCCTTTCGGCGTCCGCCCGGTCCACGGCGTGGGCATCCACTCCCCTGACCCGCGCTTCCGGCGTTCCCGGCACCGTCGGCTCGGCAATATCGCAGTCCTCGCAGTAGACGCCGCCCTTGCCGGCAAGCAGCGGCGAGGTGGCCGCCCAGACCGAGGTCGCGGCCCCCTGGGCGGGCGTCTTGAACCGCTCGTTGAGGTTGCCCTCCGCATCCATCCAGCCCGAGGCGATCATCTCTTCCCGGGGCAGGTGCCGCTGCAGCTCGGTCATGATGCCTCCCGGGTGCACGGCGAAGGCCCGGACACCGGCACGTTTCCCGAGCGCGTCCAGCTGCACCGCGAACAGCGCATTCGCCGTCTTCGCCTGACCGTAGGCCTTCCACTTGTCGTAGCCGGAGTCGAAATTGATGTCATCGAACCGGATGGGCGACAGCTTGTGGCCGGTGGAGGACAGTGCCACCACCCGGGCCCCCTCCCCCGCGGAGAGCGCGGGCCACAGCAGGTTGGTGAGCACGAAGTGGCCCAGATGGTTCGTGGCGAACTGGGATTCCCACCCCGGGCCAACGCGCTGCTCCGGGCTGGCCATGATGGCGGCGTTGTTGATCAGGATGTCCAGGCTGTTGCCGTCGCCGAGGAAATCGGAGGCAAGGAAATCGGCCGCGAACTCCCGCACGCTGTCGAGCTCGGCCAGGTCAAGCCCGGCCACGCGGACCCCCTCGAGGCCGGCCTCGGCCAGGACCTTGCGGGCATGGTCGGGGCGCCGCGCCGGAACCATCACCCGGGCCCCGGCGGAAGAAAGTGCCCGGACCGTCTCCAGGCCGAGCCCGGAGTAGCCGCCGGTGACCACGGCGGTCTTCCCGCTCAGGTCCACACCCGCGATGACCTCCGCCGCCGTCGAACGCGGGCCGAAACCCGAGCCGATCTTGTGCTGCGGGGTCAGGTCCGTGTCTTGGCTCATGGCAGTGCCTCTCGGGTAGGGGCCGGCGGCCCGGGGACAAGGTACTCCGGACAAGGTACCCAGGGAAAGGTGTTCAAAATTGTCAGTAGACCGGTTTGCCCGGTTCCACCTCGCGCACCCAGGCGAGGATCCCGCCCTCCAGGTGGCTGACCCGTTCGTAGCCGGCTGCCCGGGCGGCGGCGAGCACGGCCGCGGAGCGTGTCCCGCCCTTGCAGTGGAACACAATGTCCGTGTCCTGCGGCAGCTCGGCCCACGCGTCGCCGGCCAGGATCCGGCCTTGCGGGATCAGCGTGGCGCCGTCGATGCGGACGATGTCGAACTCGCCGCTTTCGCGCACGTCCACGAGCTGGAAATCCTTCAGCCCGGCCTTGCGCGACGCGAGCATGGTGGCGAGCTGGGTGGCGGTGACGGTGTGTTCGGTTCCGGCGTCTGCGGCGGGGGCGATCCCGCAGAAGGCCTCGTAGTCGGTGAGCTCGGCGACGCGCGGGGCTTCGGGATCCCTGGAGACTTTGATTTCGCGCCAGCTGCCGCCGAGCGCGTCGAACAGCGCCACCCGGCCCAGCAGCGAACGCCCGACGCCGGTGATCAGCTTGACCGCCTCGGTCACCATGAGGGAGCCGACGGCGGCGCACAGCATGCCGAAGACGCCGCCTTCCCCGCAGGAAGGCACCGAACCCGCGGGCGGCGCTTCGGGGTACAGGTCCCGGTACGTCGGGCCGTGCTGCTCCCAAAAAACGCTGACCTGTCCGTCGAAGCGGAAGATCGAGCCCCACACGTAGGGCTTTCCGAGGATGGCGGCGGCATCGTTGACCAGGTAGCGGGTGGCGAAGTTGTCGGCGCCGTCGACGATCAGGTCGTAGCCGGCGAAGAGCTCCAGTGCGTTGGAGGCATCCAGCCGGACGTTGTGCAGCCGGACATCGACCAGGGGGTTCAGCGCGGCGATCGCGTCGCGGGCGGACTCAGTCTTGGGCCGGCCGACGTCGGCCACACCGTGGATCACCTGGCGTTGGAGGTTGCTGAGGTCAACGTCGTCGTCGTCGATGATGCCCAGGGTTCCCACCCCGGCGGCGGCCAGGTAGAGCAGCGCGGGCGAGCCGAGGCCGCCGGCACCGATCACCAGGACCCTGGCGTTTTTCAGCCGGCGCTGCCCGAGCGTACCGATCTCGGGAATGATCAGGTGGCGGGAGTAGCGCTCCACCTCCTCCGGCGTCAGCGCGTCCGCAGGTTCGACCAGCGGTCCTGGCGCCGGCGGCGGGGTTGCGGGGGTTCCGTTTGGGGTCAACTGGGAAGCCATACTTCAATGTATGCCCGAAGATGCCGCCAGGTCATATTACCCCCGCGTAAAGTGGAGCTAACAGCGAAGGAAAGAAGGCCGACAGTGGTTCATCAGGCACCGGTTGAGCGGGGACACACCGGAAAGTCGTCGGCGGCCCAGACGCGGAGCGGGACGCAGCGCTCGGCGCGGCTGCCGCGCGATGAACGACGGGCCCAGCTGCTCGCCGCCGCGCAGGAGGTCTTCGTGGCCAACGGCTACCATGGCGCCGCCATGGACGAAATCGCCGAGACCGCGCACGTGAGCAAGCCCGTGCTGTACCAGCACTTCCCGTCCAAGCGCGAGCTGTACCTGGCCCTGCTGGACAGCCACTTGTCGGGGCTTACGGACCTGCTGCTCGGTGCGCTGAACTCCACGACGGACAACGACGAGCGCGTCCAGGCCGTCATGCGGGCCTACTTCCATTTCATCGCCAACGATGACCAGGCCCACCGGCTGGTCTTCGAATCCGACCTGGTCAACGACCACGATGTGAGCGCGCGGCTGGAAACGTTCAACAAGACCTTCGCCGACGCGATCGCGAAAGTCATCGCCGAGGACACCAAACTGCCGCTCCTGGAAGCCCAACTCCTGGGCCGGGGGCTGTCCGGAATGGCGCAGGTCAGTGCCCGGTACTGGCTGGAAACCGACGGTAACCTGGACATCGATGTGGCCAGTGACCTGATCTACCGTTTAGCTTGGCGCGGAATCTCCCGCTTTCCCAAAGAGTCCTAGACTACAAATAGAGAACACCTCCTAGAGGGAACTCGTAGAGAAAACCCTCGCAGAGAAAACTTGAACACTTTGATTGGCTGGGAGGCCTTGCTGTGGAAGTAAAGATCGGCATTCAGAACATCGGCCGCGAAATTGCCCTCGAATCCAACCAGGAAGCGGACGTAGTGGCGAAGCTCGTGGAAGAGGCCCTGTCCAAGGGCACCGAACTCCGCCTGACCGATGAGAAGGGCCGCCAGATCATCATCCCGGCGAACGTCCTGGGCTACGTGGAAATCGGCGCCGAAGAGGTCCGCCGGGTCGGCTTCGGCGCCCTCTAGGCAACGCCCCGGACCCGCACCCCTACCGTTCAACCCGCCCCCAACCCGCAGTTCCCAAAGGAGTCTGAATGCTGTCCCTGATTGTGGTGGCCATGGTGGCCGTAGCGGCGGGTTTTGTGGTCTGGGCCAACGACAAGCGGCACGCCAAGTACGGCATCACCGTGCCGGCCGGAATCGCCCTCGGCGTGGGGATGCTGAGCTGGATCATTTTCATGGCGGCAGGCTTCGGCTACCAGCCTGGACTGACCTGGATCCCGTGGGTCCTGCCCCTGCTGCTGGGCGCTGCGGCGGCGGTCGGCGCGGTGCTCTACCTCGGTAGGTCGCGCACCCGGCAGGACACTGCCCGGATGACCGCCATCCTGCGCCTCTAGCGGGCGGCTAAGTCGTAAAGCTCTGTGGCCACTCCCCCTCGGGTGAGTGGCCACAGTGCTTTAACCGGCTGAAGCCGTTAGCGCCGGGGAGCTTCCTTGACGTCCGGGGACGTGGATTCCTGGATGACCCAGCGGTTGCCATCCGGGTCGCTGAAATATGCGAAGGCGATTCCGCCAAGGTCCTGGACCTCGCTGATCTCTGCCCCGCGGCGGAGGAGCTCGGCGCGGGTGGATGCCATGTCCGGTACGACGAGTTGCAGGCCTTCCAGGCTTCCGGGGGCCATGCTGGTCATTCCCGTCCCGATGACAATCGAGGCGGCGGATCCGGGTGGGGTGAGCTGGACGACCCTCATCCCGGGGATGTATTCCACGTCGTGGTCCAGGTCGAATCCCAACTGGTCGATGTAGAACGACTTGGCTTTATCGACGTCGGCGACCGGCACTTGTATGACCTCGAGGCGCATCTCCATGCGCATCACAGTACCCCGGTTCCCTCGGCGCCGGTCTCCGCCAGGCGTTTGCTGAGGTAGCGGCGCTCGACCTCGGATGGTGCGAGTGCCCGGGCGCGCAGGTAGTCGCGGCCGGCCTCGTGCATTCTGCCCAGGCGCCGCAGGAGATCGGCTTTCGCGGCAGGCAGGAGGTAGTACCGCTCCAGTGACCGCGTCCGGTCCAGTTGCTCCATGAGGGCCAGCCCCGCCTCCGGCCCCTGGGACATCGCGACGGCGACGGCACGGTTGAGCTCGACGACCGGCGAGGGCGCCAGTTGCGCGAGGCGGTCGTACAGCAGTGCCACGCGGGCGAAGTCCGTGCTGCCGAAGTCGGGGGCGGTCATGTGGCACGCGGCGATGGCGGCCTGGATCCGGTAGCTCCCGGGCCGGGAGCCGCGGGAAGCCCCGAGCCGGTCGGCGGCCGCCAGGAGCGCGACGGCCTCCGCCGTCGCTGCCCGGTCCCATCGTTCGCGGTCCTGGTCCTCCAGTGTCACCAGGTCCCCTGCCGCGTCCGTCCGCGTTTTCCGGCGGCCATGCTGGAACAGCATGAGCGCCAGCAGGCCAAGGGCCTCCGGTTCCTGCGGAGACCCGTTGAGTAGACGGATCAGCAGCCGGTTGAGACGGATCGCCTCGCGGACAAGGGGCTCGCGGATCAACGTGGTGCCGCCGGTGGCCGCATATCCCTCGTTGAACATGAGGTAAAGGACGGACAGGATCCCGGCCGTGCGTTCGGAGATCAGCTCCGGCGGCGGCACCCGGTACGGAATGCCGGCATCCCGGATTTTGCCGCGGGCGCGGACGAGCCGTTTCGACATGGTGGCCTCCGGGACGAGGAACGCGCGTGCGATCTCGCCTGTCGTCAGGCCCGCCACTGTGCGCAATGTCAATGCCACCCGGGCCTCGAGCGGGAGGGCGGGGTGGCAACAGGTGTAGATCAGCCGCAGCCGGTCGTCGTCGCCAGCTGGATCGGCAGCTGGATCGCCGGGTGGCTCGTCAGCCAGCTCTTCGAGCTCGGCCAGGATTGTGAGTTCCCGCACCGCCCTCTTTTCGCTGGCCGCACTCCGCATCCGGTCGATCGCCCTGTTCTTCGCGACAGTTGTCAGCCACGCCCCGGTGTTGGCGGGGATTCCACGCTCCGGCCAGTCGACGAGGGCGCGCGCAAACGCGTCCTGAACACAATCCTCCGCGAGGCTCCAGTCGCCCGTCACGCGGATGAGGGTGGCGATGATCCTTGCCGTCTCCGCAGCGGAGGCGCTTTCGATGGCGGTCCGCACGGTCAATTCCGCTGCCACGCGGTCCCCCGTCCCGCTGTCTCTTGCTTCGGGCGGAGGGCTAGGAACCGAACGGCCACACGGGCCTGATCTCGATCTTGCCGAATTTAGCCATCGGGTGCTTGGACGCTACCTCAATGGCCTCGTCGAGATCGGTGCAGGCGATAATGTCATAGCCCGCGACCCATTCTTTCGTCTCGGCAAACGGGCCGTCCGCGACAATCACCTCGCCTCCGCGCACGGTGACGGTGGTCGCGTCCTCGACAGGTCGGAGCCTGTCGCCGTGGCGGGCGATGCCTCGGGCTTCTATCTCTGCCGCCCATTCCTCGATATTGTCCTCTGCGGGCACATATTCCGGTGCTGTGGGGTCGGTACAGATGAAAAGCATGTAGTCCACGGTGACTCCTTCTAGTAGGTCGTTACATCAGTACGACGAAGACGACGCCGCCAAAAGGACACCTGCCGCCAATTTTCTTTTCAGGAATCGTACTCCGGCCGGTTTCCCTGGCCGGGGCCGCTACAGGAACTCGGCGCGTCCTTCCATCGCGGACGAGGCGAGGGCGTGCTCGCGGCGCGGGATCCGGCCGGCACGTCGGGCCAGCCGGCCGGCAATGACGGCGTGCCGGAACGCCTCACCCATCAGCGCCGGATCCTGGGCGCGGGTCACGGCGGTGGCGAGCAGCACGGCGTCGCAGCCCAGTTCCATCGCGAGCGCGGCGTCGGAGGCGGTGCCAATGCCGGCGTCGAGCACCACCGGCACCGAGGCCCGGGAGACGATGAGTTCAATGTTGTGCGGGTTCAGGATGCCCAGGCCGGTGCCGATCGGGGCGCCCAGCGGCATCACGGCGGTGGCGCCGAGGTTCTCCAGCCGGAGGGCCAGCACCGGGTCGTCATTCGTGTAGGCGAAGACTTTGAAGCCGCGCGCCACCAGCTGTTCGGTTGCCTCCACAAGTTCCAGGGCGTCGGGCAGCAGGGTGTGTTCGTCCGCGATCACCTCGAGCTTCACCCAGTCCGTCTCCAGCGCTTCGCGGGCCAGTTCGGCCGTGAGGACGGCGTCCCGTGCGGTGAAGCATCCGGCGGTGTTGGGCAGCACCCGGATGTTGTGGTCCGCCAGCAACTGGAACAGCGAGCCGCTCTCGGCCGGCGAGTAGCGGCGCATGGCCACCGTGGTGAGCTCCGTTCCGGAGGCCACCAGCGCGGCGCCGAGGCCGTCCAGGCTGGGGGCACCGCCGGTGCCCATGATCAGGCGAGAGCCCAGTTCCACGCCGTCGACCGTTAGCGGGTCCCGGCGCGCCTGCTGGGTCCCGGTCAGCGCTGTTTCTCCCATGGCCTTCATCCTCCCTGTACTGCCGTGACGAGTTCGACGTCGTCGCCCTCGGCGAGCGCGGTCGCGTGCCACTGGCTGCGCGGCACCACCTCGGCGTTGCGGGCGACGGCGACGCCGAGCTTCCGGCCGTCCGTGGCCTGGCCGTCGGCGGCCAGCGTCCGGCCGGTGACCCCGCTGACCAGGGCGCTGACGGTGGCGCCGTCGGCGAGGGCGTGCTGCGCTCCGTTGAGCCTGATATTCATGCTGTTGTCCTGTCTTTCGCTGAAGCGTCCGCGGGCGAAGCGTCCCGCACGGATAAGTCGTGGGCTGGAGAAACCGGGCGGCGGCTGGAGAAGCGGTCCGGGCGGAAGCCCGCCCAGCGCGGGTCCGGCTGTCCGTCCAGCAGCGCCCGGCAGATGGCGGCGGCCACCGGGGTGAGCAGGACCCCGTGCCGGAAGAACCCGGTGGCAATGATGAGTCCCTCGACGTCCTGCCCGGATCCGGCGTTGGCCACGCGCCCCAGCAGCGGGGCGTTGTCCGGGGTCCCGGGCCGCGCCCGCGCCGTGGCCTCGAGCAGTTCCAGCTCGGCAACGGCCGGGAGCAGCTGCTGGGCATCGCGCAGAAGCTGGTACACGCCGCCGGCGGAGACCGCGCTGGCCTCGGAGGGCGCATCCTCCCGCTGGGTTGCGCCGATCACGACCGTGCCGTCCTCCCGCGGGACGATGTACACCGGAACCCCGCGGACCAGGCCCCGCACGGTCGAGCCCAGCAGTGGCCGGAGCCGTGCCGGGACCCGGAGCCGCAGGATGTCCCCGTAGACCGGACGCAGCGGCAGGGACAGTCCCCCGGGCAGGCCCTGCAGTTCCGCCGCCGCCAGGCCGTTGGCGACGATGGTCTCGCCGGCACGGAGCTCTCCGCCGCCCTCGAACCGGATTCCGGCGACGCGGCCGCCCTGCCAAAGCAGCCCGGCCGCGCGGCGGGGCACTGCCGTGAACCCGCTGTCGGTGGCCAGCAGTGAACCGATCCTCGCCAGCAGCCGCCGCGGATCCACCTGGTGGTCGGCAGGGATGTCGAAGGCGCAGGAAATGCCCGGGCTGAGCAGCGGTTCGCGGTTGCGTGCCTCACGCACGGTCAGCGGCTCCACGGCCAGGCCGCAGGCCTGCTGCGCGGCCCGCAGGTCGGCCAGCGCCCGCCGGTCGGCCGCGTCCGCGCCGACGGCGAGGGTCGGCGTCGTGAGATATCCGGTGCCGCCGCCGTCAGTCTTGCTACCGTCGCTGCCGCCGGCCAGGCCGGCGGCGAACTCCGGCCACAACCCTGAGGCTTCCAGCATCAGGGCCAGGAGCTCCTCCTCCTGGTAGTGGAGTTCACTCACGGGCGCCAACATGCCGGCGGCCGCCCAGCTGGCGCCGGTGCCGGGGGCATCGTCGACCAGCGCGACGGTACGGCCCGAACGGCGGGCCTCCCAGGCGATGCCGTGGCCGATCAGTCCCCCGCCGATCACGACGACGTCGTAATAATCCGGTGGTGCGGCGGATATGTCCATGGGGTTCCTTCCCTACGCCGGTACTAGCCGGATCAGGTCAAGCGGTCGGCTCTGACGCCCTCTCAGCCCGGCGGCCGTCTGACGGCTCGCGCGGGCTCCCGCGGTATGCGCCCAGTTTAGAGGAACTAGGCTTGGGGCATGAGCCAGGATGTCCACACCACCGCCCGCCTGTACCTGTGCACCGATGCCCGGAAGGAGCGCGGTGACTTCGAGGACTTCGTTGACGCCGCCTTTTCCGGCGGCGTCGACATCATCCAGTTGCGGGACAAGTCGCTGGAGGCGGCCGAGGAGCTTGAGCTGCTGGAGGTCCTGCACTCCGTGGCGCGGCGGCACGGCCGGCTCTGGGCGGTGAACGACCGTGCCGATCTGGCCTCGCTGGCCGGGGCGCCGGTGTTCCACATTGGGCAAAAGGACATCCCCTTCGCCGCGGCCCGGGATTTCCTGGGCAAGGGCACCGTGATCGGCATGTCCACGCACACGCCGCAACAGGTGGATGCGGCCATCGCTGCGTCCCCGGGCCGGGGCGGGCTGGACTACTTCTGCGTGGGGCCGGTCTGGGCCACCCCCACCAAGCCGGGCCGCGCCGCCGTCGGGCTGGACCTGGTGCGCTACGCCGCCGCGGCGATCGGCCGGGCCGAGGCCGCCGACGTCGGGAAAGTCGCCGGGGTGGTGCCGTGGTTCGCGATCGGCGGCATCGACCTGGGCAACGTGGCGCAGGTGGTCGACGCCGGAGCCAGAAGGATCGTGGTGGTCCGGGCGATTACCGAGGCCGCTGATCCTGCCGGGGCCGCACGCGCCCTGCTTGCCGCGCTCGACGCCGGGGCGGACGCCGACGCCGACGTCCGCAGCGGGGCCGCGGACAACTAGCCGGCGAGTCCCAGCTCGGACATCCGACGGGAATGCGCGGCGGCAAGCTCGGCGGTCAGGGCGCGGGCGAGTTCGCCGGCCCGGGCCTCGTCCGCGCCGGTCAGGCCGCCGAGGAAGGCGTGCTCCACGCTGACCCGCTGGGCCTGGGTAATCGCCTCGCCGAGCAACCGCCGCGCCCACAGCGCCAGCCGGGACGCCAGCCGGGGATCATCGGCGAGCGCGGCCTTGAGCCGGTCCCGCAGCACCACCGTGGCGTCCCCGGCCGCCTGGACCAGTTCAATCAGCCCGGCCGTCTCGGCGTCGACGTAGCCCGAAATGGACCGGTAAAAGTCCGCGGAGACCGTGTCGATCACGTAGGCCTTCATGAGCGACTCGTGCCAGTCGGCGGGGCGGGTGCGCTCATGGAAGTGGTCCACCGAAGGCTGGAACGGCAGCATGGCCTCCTCCGCGTCAATGCCCATCTCCGCCAGCTTCGCGCAGACCAGTTCGAAGTGCTGGAACTCGATGACGGCGAGGCGGCCCAGCACCGCCCGGTCGTGCAGGGTGGGCGAATACCGGGCGTCGGAGGAGAGCCGTTCGAAGGCCGAGAGCTCCCCGTAGGCCATCACGCCCAGCAGGTCCCGGAGGAAAAGGTTGTAGCGGGCGGGCTCGGCCGGGGAGGTGCTCATGCTTCAAGACTAGTAGCGGAAATCGGGCTAACCTGATTCCGTGTCTCATCATCGCCTGACTCCGAGCGTCCGCCAGCAGAAGAACCAGCTTGCCCAGGCGCTCAACGCACTGCGCACCGTCCTGGAGCTGCCGGGGCCGTTTCCGGAAGCCGTGCTCCGGGACGCCGAGGCGGCCGTCGCCTCCCACGAGCTGCCGGAGCTGGACCTGACGCACGTGGAATTCGTGACCATCGACCCGGCGTCCTCGACGGACCTGGACCAGGCCTTGTTCATTGACCGCGCCGGCGACGGGTACAGGGTTTTCTACGCGATCGCCGATGTCCCATCCTTCGTCGCCCCCGGCGGTGCGCTCGACGCCGAGACCCGGCGCCGCGGCCAGACGTTCTACACCCCGGACGGCCGCATCCCCCTGCACCCCGAGGTCATCAGCGAGGCGGCCGGCAGCCTGCTGGCGGGCCAGCTCTGCGCGGCCTTCGTCTGGGAGTTCGAGCTCGACGCCGCCGCCGAGGTGTCCTCCGTGCTGGTGCGCCGGGCACAGGTCCGCAGCCGGGCCAAGCTCAGCTATCACGGCGTGCAGGCCGAACTCGACGGCGGCACCGCGCACCCCGTACTGCAGCTGCTCAAGGAAGTCGGCAGCAAGCGGGTGGAGCTGGAGCGCCTGCGCGGCGGGGCCAGCCTGAACATGCCGGAGCAGGAAATCGAGCAGCTCCCCGACGGCGGCTACCGGATCGTCGCCGCGCCGCCGCTGCCGGTGGAGGACTGGAACGCCCAGATTTCGCTGATGACCGGCATGGCCGCAGCCGAGCTCATGCTGCAGGGCAAGGTCGGCATCCTGCGGACCATGCCCGCTCCGGATGAGAGCTCACTGCGGCACTTCCGGCGCCAGACCGGCGCACTCGGCAAGCCCTGGGACGGCCGGATCAGCTACGGGGAATACCTGCGCACCCTGGACCCCACCGACCCGCGCCAGCTTGCCATCGTGCACTCGGCCGGGATGCTCTTCCGCGGCGCCGGCTACACCCATTTCGATGGCGCCGTCCCGGAGGACGCCATCCAGTCCGCCATCGGCGCGGCGTATGCCCACTCCACCGCACCGCTGCGGCGCCTGATCGACCGCTTCGTCCTGGTCATCTGCGAGGCCCTGTCCAACGGCGCCGAGGTTCCGGGCTGGGCCCGCGAAGCGCTCCCCTCGCTGCCGGCCATCATGGCGGCCTCGGACCAACTGGCCGCCAAGCTGGAGCGGCTGTCGCTGGACACCGTGGAGGCGGCCCTCCTGAGCAATCACATCGGGCAGGAGTTCGACGCCGTCGTCATCTCCGGCTCAAAGCCGGCGAAGAACGGCACCACGAACGGAAACGGTAAGGGCAGCAACGGGAACGGCAACGGCCCGTCCGGGATCGTGCAGATCGCGGAGCCCGCGGTGACCGCACGGTGCCCCGGCGAACTGGAATCCGGCACCCAGGTCCGGGTGCGGGTCCTGTCCTCGGACATCGTCACGCGGGAGGTCCGGCTCGAACTCGTGGGCTGATATTGCGCCGCGCTTGCGCCGCGCAGCCGGGCCGTTGCCGCGCCGCACCGCGGGCCCCGGTCGAGGTTCCGAACGGCGAACAGCTAGACTGGAAGGGTAGTAATGGATGCCCGGTCGTTGATTTCCATGTTTTTCGAATTCAACAAGCCCGCCCCTACGCGATCTTGAGACACACCCGCTGGTCCCAGTGCCAGCATTTAGATAGCCCGCGATCGGCTTCCACTGGACTTGCTTGCGCCCCTGAGCGTGCTCCGGAACGGCCCTCGGCCGGCCCCGTTGAGCAAGCAGCGCAGCCCAAATGAATAAGGAAACTCCCCTGTGAGTGAATTGCACACGCACCAGCTTCTGACTGACGAATCCGGCACGGAATCGATCGAGCCGGAAGAGACCATCATCTCGGACGAAACCCCGCACGAAATTGCGGAAAAGTCCTTCGCCGACTACAACGTCCGCGCCGACATTGTTGAATCCCTTGCCGACGCCGGGATCACCCACCCGTTCCCGATCCAGGCCATGACGCTGCCGGTCGCCCTGGGCGGCCACGACATCATCGGCCAGGCCAAGACCGGCACGGGCAAGACCCTCGGCTTCGGCATTCCGGCCCTGCAGCGCGTCATCGGACGCGACGACGCGGGCTTCGCCGACCTCCCGGCCCCCGGCGCACCGCAGGCCCTCGTGATCGTGCCGACCCGTGAACTCGCGGTGCAGGTCGCCGGCGACCTGCAGAACGCGGCCCGCAAACGCAACGCCCGCATCACCACGATCTACGGCGGCCGCGCGTACGAGCCGCAGGTCGAGTCGCTGCAGCAGGGCGTCGAGATCGTCGTCGGCACCCCCGGGCGCCTGATCGACCTCTACAAGCAGAAGCACCTCGTCCTCAAGAACGTCAAGATGGTCATCCTCGACGAGGCCGACGAGATGCTGGACCTGGGCTTCCTGCCGGACGTCGAGACCCTCATCGCCGGCACCCCGCCCGTCCGCCAGACCCTGCTGTTCTCCGCAACCATGCCCGGCCCGGTCGTCGCGATGGCACGCCGCTATATGACCAAGCCCACCCACATCCGCGCCGCGGATCCCGAGGATGAGGGCCTGACCAAGCGCGACATCCGCCAGCTGATCTACCGTGCCCACAGCATGGACAAGATCGAGGTGGTGGCGCGCATCCTGCAGGCCCGCGGACGCGGCCGGACCATCATCTTCACCAAGACCAAGCGCACCGCCGCCAAGGTCGCCGAGGAACTCGTGGACCGCGGCTTTGCTGCGGCCGCCATCCACGGCGACCTCGGCCAGGGCGCCCGCGAGCAGGCGCTCCGCGCCTTCCGCAACAACAAGGTGGACGTCCTCGTTGCCACCGACGTCGCCGCGCGCGGCATCGACGTTGACGACGTCACGCACGTGATCAACTACCAGTGCGTCGAAGACGAGAAGATCTACCTGCACCGCGTCGGCCGCACCGGCCGCGCCGGCAACAAGGGCACCGCCGTGACCTTCGTCGACTGGGACGACATGCCGCGCTGGGGCCTGATCAACAAGGCCCTCGGCCTGAGCGTTCCCGAGCCGGTTGAGACCTACTCCTCCTCGCCGCACCTGTTCGAGGAACTGGACATCCCGGAGGGCACCAAGGGCCGCCTCCCGCGCGACAAGCGGGTGCTCGCCGGCGTCGACGCCGAAGTCCTCGAGGACCTCGGCGAGACCGGCAAGAAGAACGCCCGTCCCAGCGGACGGGACAGCGCCAGGACCGGCGGACGCGACGGCGGACGCGCCCCCCGTGAAGGCGGGCGCGAGGGCGGACGCTCCGGCTCCCGCGACGGCGGCCGCGACGGCTCCCGTGAGGGCGGCCGTGACAGCGGACGCTCCGGTGAGCGCCGTCGTCGTTCCCCCGAGAAGGAGACCGCCACCGGACCCGCCGAGGCAAGCGCCCCGGCAACGGCGAGCGCTCCGACCGAGGTCGACCGGGCCACCCGGGCGCGCCGCCGGACCCGTACCCGCCGCCGCAACGGCGAAGTGGTGGCCGGCGAGGCACAGGGCGGCGCTCCGGCACGCAGCGCCGAGGCCTAATCCCCAACATGTCTGACACCGTCTGGGCGCCGGACGGCAGCAACCTGGTGGTGCACGCGGATAACGCGGAGTACCTCCCGACGCTGCCGGACGGCGCCTTCACACTCATTTACGTGGATCCGCCCTTCAACACGGGCCGGGTGCAGCGGCGCCAGGAAACCAAAATGGTGCTCAACACCGGCGGCGAGGGCGACCGCGTCGGCTTCAAAGGCCGCTCCTACGACACCATCAAGGGCGCGCTGCACAGCTACGACGACGCCTTCAGCGACTACTGGTCCTTTTTGGAACCCCGACTGGTCGAAGCCTGGCGGCTGCTCGCCGACGACGGCACCCTCTACCTGCACCTCGACTACCGCGAGGTGCACTACGCCAAGGTCATGCTGGATGCGATCTTCGGCCGCGAGTGCTTCCTCAACGAGATCATCTGGGCGTACGACTACGGCGCCCGGGCCAAGTTCCGCTGGCCAACCAAACACGACAACATCCTCGTGTACGTGAAGAACCCGGCGAAATACCACTTCGACAGCGCCGAGGTGGACCGGGAGCCGTACATGGCACCCGGACTCGTCACGCCGGCCAAGCGCGAGCTTGGCAAGCTTCCCACCGACGTCTGGTGGCACACGATTGTCTCGCCCACCGGCAAGGAAAAGACCGGCTACCCGACGCAGAAGCCCGAAGGCCTGATCCGGCGGGTGGTCGCGGCCTCCAGCCGCCCCGGCGACTGGTGCCTGGACTTCTTCGCCGGTTCCGGCACGCTCGGCGCAGTCGCGGCCAAGCTCGACCGGAAGTTCGTCTGCGTGGACCAGAACCAGGCCGCCGTCGACGTCATGGCCAAGCGGCTCGGCGCGCACGCGGACTTCACCGCGCTGCCCGGCACCCCGCCGCCGGCCCTCCCCAACTAGCTCGCAGTAGTTGTCGTTTTGACGCTCAAAGCGACAACAACTGCCAGTCAGTTGGGCGGCGCCGTCAGGTCCAGCTCTTGACGAAGGCGTGCACGGCGTCGGCGATCATCTGCACCGCAATCGCGGAGAGCAACAGGCCGGCAATCCGGGTGACCAGTTCGACGCCGTTCTCGCCCAGGGCGCGCTGCACGACGCCGGCGAACCGCATCGCCAGGTACAGGGACGCGAGCGTCGCGGCGATCCCCAGCCCGACGGCGAGGTACTGCGCCATGCTGTCGGAGCGCTGGACGAACACCATGACGGCCACGATCGCACCCGGGCCCGCCATCAGCGGCGTCCCCAGCGGCACAAACGCGACGTTCTTGTATTTGGCGGCGTTCTCCTCGCCGCTGGTGGAGCCGGTCAGCAGCTGCAGCGCGATCAGCACGAGCAGCAGGCCGCCGGCCCCCTGCAGCGCAGCGAGCGAGATGTGCATGTAGTTCAGGATGGACTGCCCGAAAATCGCGAAGGTCACGATCACGCCGGTGGCCACGAGCAGCGCCTGCAGCGCCGACAGGTTGCGGTCCCTAACGTCCATCTGGGCCGTCAAGGACATGAAGATCGGCACCGTCCCGGGCGGATCCATGATCACGAACAGCGTGACGATCACGGAGGCCAGGAGCTGGAGGTCAATCCACTCCATCAGCGCA
Organism: Arthrobacter sp. C9C5; assembly: GCF_013359735.1. Taxonomy (GTDB): domain Bacteria; phylum Actinomycetota; class Actinomycetes; order Actinomycetales; family Micrococcaceae; genus Arthrobacter. Next base: position 26,142 of record NZ_JABFMX010000005.1, on the reverse strand, counting down.
CCACGGACGATCCGGTGCCCAGTTCCTCGATCCGCGCGAAGACCTCGGGGGCGGTCAGGTTCTCGCCCAGCAAGTTTGGCTTGCCGGCCCCGTGGTAGTCGGAGGACCCGGTCACGAGCAGTCCGTGCCGTTCCGCGAGGCGGCGCAGGAAGGCGCGGCCCTCCTCCGGGTTGTCCCGGTGGTCGATCTCCAGCCCGGCCAGGCCGGCGTCGATCATCTCCCGGTAGGTGCGGTCCCCCACGATCCGTCCGCGGGAGGATGCCACGGGATGCGCGAACACGGGCACCCCGCCGGCGTCGCGGACCAGTTCGACGGCGTACGCCGGGTCGGGTGCGTAGTGCTGCACCCAGTACCGGGAATGCGAGGTCAGGATCGATTCGAAGGCTTCGCTGCGGTCCTCGACCACGCCCGCGGCCACGAGGGCGTCGGCGATGTGCGGCCGGCCCAGGGTGGCGCCGGGGGCGACGTGGTGGATGACGTCGTCCCAGGTCAGCGGGTAGTCCTCGGCGAGCAGGCTGACCATCCGCTCGGCCCGCGTGAAGCGCGCGTCCTTGGCCTTGGTGATTTCGTCCAGCAGCCCGGGGTGGGCCGGGTCGTGCAGGTAGCTGAGCAGGTGGACGCTGATGCCCTCGCTGGTCCGGCAGGAGATCTCCATGCCGGGGACCAGGGCCACGCCGTGTTCCCGGGCGGCGGCGGAGGCCTCGGCCCAGCCGTCGGTGGAGTCGTGGTCGGTCAGGGCGACGACGTCCAGCCCGGCCCCCGCAGCGGACGCGATCACCTCCGCGGGCGCTTGGGTGCCGTCGGAAACATTCGAGTGGGCATGCAGGTCAATCCTCACCTCCCTAGCCTAGTAGATTCGCCGGGGCGGCTTGTTGGCCTAAGCCGCGCAGCTGGTGAGACTATGGGACGGTGAACGATGCAGATAACACCCAAGTCTCCGCTTCCCAGCCCCTCGAAGAGCGCGTCAACAACCGCTCGCAGCGGCCCAGCTCCGATGCCTTCAAGGCGTTCATGGCCAGCAACTGGGCCCCGTCCCGGGAGCAGCTGCCGGAACTCGACGCCGTCGCCGGCCACGCCGCCGCCCGCCGTCGGGCCATCTCAGAGTTGTTCAAAGGTGAACGCCTGGTCATCCCCGCCGGCCCGCTGAAGGTCCGCTCCAACGACTGCGACTACCGCTTCCGGCCGCACTCGGGCTTCGCCCACCTCACCGGCCTGGGCCTGGACCACGAGCCCGACGCCGTGCTGATCCTGGAGCCGGCCGACGAAGGCAAGGGCGACGACGGCGGACACCACCGCGCGACGCTGTACTTCCGTCCGCTGGCCGGCCGCGACACCGAGCAGTTCTACGCCGACTCCCGCTCGGGCGAGTTCTGGATCGGCGCCCGGCCGACCCTCGCCGAGTTCAAGGCCCAGCTGGGCCTGGAGACCGCCGACCTGGCCGAACTCGAGCTCGCCATCACCAAGAACGTCGGCGCCCCGGAGATCGGCGGCATCTCCATCCGGCTGGTGCGCAAGGTGGACGAGAACATCGACGCGCTCGTGGACACGGCCCGCTACAACACCGCCAAGGATCCGGAGAACCTGGACCTGGGCGTCCTGGACGCGCTTGATGAGAAGCTCAGCGAGGCCCTCTCCGAGCTGCGCCTAATCAAGGACGAATGGGAAGTCGAGCAGATGAAGACCGCCGTGGCCGCCACGGTTGAAGGCTTCACCGAGGTGGTCAAGGCCCTGCCGCGGGCCCTCACCCACCGCCGCGGCGAGCGCGTGGTCGAGGGCGCGTTCTTCGCCCGGGCCCGCGAGGAGGGCAACGAACTCGGCTACGACACCATTGCCGCTTCCGGCAACAACGCCACCGTGCTGCACTGGACCCGCAACACCGGCAAGGTCACCGCCGGTGAGCTGCTGCTGCTGGACGCCGGCGTCGAGGCCGACTCCCTGTACACCGCGGACATCACCCGCACCCTGCCGGCCAACGGCACCTTCTCCGAGGTCCAGCGCAAGGTCTACGAGGCCGTGCTTGACGCCGCCGACGCCGGCTTTGCCGCCGCGCAGCCCGGCACCAAGTTCCGCGACATCCACACCGCGGCCACCACCGTGCTGGCCGAACGCCTCGCCGAATGGGGCCTCCTGCCGGTGTCCGTCGAGGAAGCCATCAGCCCCGAAGGCCAGCAGCACCGCCGCTGGATGCCGCACGGCACCAGCCACCACCTGGGCCTGGACGTGCACGACTGCGCCCAGGCCAAGCGTGAGCTGTACCTGGACGGGATCCTGGCCCCCGGCATGGTCTTCACGATCGAACCGGGACTGTACTTCAAGGAGGAGGACCTTGGCATTCCGGCGGAATACCGAGGAATCGGCGTCCGGATCGAGGACGACATCCTGATGACGGCGGACGGCCCGGTCAACCTGAGCGCCGCGCTGCCGCGGAAGGCCGACGACGTCGAGTCCTGGATGGCAGGCATCTACCAGGACGTTGAGGCCCAGCTGCCCTAGCAGCGGGGTAAGTGGAAAGGGAGGGCCGCCGGTGTGATCCGGCGGCCCTCCCTTTCTCTTGCCTGGTGCCTTGCCTTTGCTGTCTGGCGGCCTTAGCGCTGCTCGCCGTCCCGGCGGGGTCCGTCCGGGCTGTGCTCTCCCTGCCGGGGTTCGTCGGTGACCCGGACGCCGTACTGCGGCCGTCCGTCGGGCAGGTCCGGGTAGCTGACGCCGGAGGGCCGCACCGGTTCCTCCTCCGCGGCGGGCTCACCGGCGGCCGCCGGCTGGCCGGCATCGGTGGTCCGCTGGCCATACGGGTCGCTCCAGCCCGCGGGACGCTGGGGCATCGGCCCCTGCTGGCCGGGCTGCTGCTGGGGGCCGGGCTGCTGCGGGCCGGGCTGCTGCGGGCCGGGCTGGAACGGCTGGTGCTGGTGGTCGTGCTGCTGGAAGCCCGGGGCGGAGGCGTCATGCTGCGTCATCGGTAGCTGGTGCAGCAGGCGGCGCGCCTCATGGGCGGCTTCGAAGGCCACCACGACGTCGTAGTTCGTTGCGACCACCTGGCTGGTGGAGGTGAAGTCACGCTTGCCGCGCTGCATGGCGTACGTGACGATGCCGAACAGCATGAAGAAGGCCGCACCCATCAACACGGAGGTGACGATCGAGAAGTAGCCGCCGGACTCCGAGAAGAAGGAGAGCATGACCCCCACGAAGAGGCCGAACCACATGCCGCTCAGCGCGCCGGACAGCGCCACGCGGGGGTAGGTGAGCCGGCCGGTGACGCGCTCCACCATCTTCAGGTCATTGCCGACGATCGAGACCAGCTGCACGGGGAACTGCTGGTCCGCCAGGTAGTCCACCGCCTTCTGGGCGTCCAGATAGGAGTTGTAGGAACCGACGGTGTCCCCCTTGGGAACAGCGCGGGACTCGTCCGCCCCGCCGGGAGCGCCGGCCTTTGGACCACCAAAAATGTTTGACATACGCCCATTCTCACCCATCCAGCTGGGCAGCGCCTGCAAATTCAGCTAAAAGAGAGCGGACTCGGTAGCCTGTAGGTGTGAGCACAACTCTTTCGCGGGTATTTGTCGCGCGCCTCCTCGGACTGGACGTCTTCGACCCCCTGGGCGACCGTCTGGGCCGGTTGCGCGATGTCGTCGTGCTCTCCCGCGGCAACCGCGGCGCCCCGCACGTGGTGGGCATCGTCGTCGAGGTCCCCGGCAAGAAGCGCGTCTTCGTGCCGATGACCCGCATCACCTCGATCGACCAGACCCAGGTCATCTGCACCGGGCTGGTGAACCTGCGCCGGTTCGAACAGCGCGGCGCGGAAACCCTCGTGGTCGCCGAGATGTTCGACCGCCGCGTGACCCTGGCCGACGGCAGCGGGGACGCCACCATCGAGGACATCGCGATGGACCGGCACCGTTCCGGCGACTGGTTTGTCAGCAAGCTCTTCGTCCGCCGCGGCCACTCCCTCTCGCCGCTGAGCCGGCTGCGCCGCAACGAAACCATGATCATCGACTGGGCCGATGCCCAGCAGGGCGCCCGCACCGAGCCCCAGGCCGCCACCCAGTTCGTCGCCACCCACGAGGACCTCAAGCCCGCCGACTTTGCCGAGGCCCTTCAGGAGATGAGCGACAAGCGACGCTTCGAGGTCGCCAGCGAGCTCCAGGACGAACGCCTCGCCGACGTCCTGCAGGAAATGCCCGAGGGCGACCAGGTGGAAATCCTCTCCGCCCTCGACGTCGAACGCGCCGCCGACGTGCTGGAGGAGATGGACCCCGACGACGCCGCCGACCTCCTCGCCGAACTCCCCAGCGCCCAGGCCGAGGAACTGCTGCAGCTGATGGAACCCGAAGGCGCCGAGGACGTTCGCCGCCTGCTCGAATACGACGAGGACACCGCCGGCGGCCTGATGACGCCCGTGCCGGTCATCCTGCCGCCGGAAGCGACCGTCGCCGAGGCCCTCGCCCACGTCCGGCGCGAGGAGCTCTCCCCCGCGCTGGCCTCCTCGATCTTCATTGCCCGTCCGCCGCTGGAGACGCCGACCGGGCGCTTCCTCGGCGTCGTGCACATCCAGCAACTGCTGCGCTACCCGCCGCCGGAACCGCTGGGCAACCTGGTGGACAAGAACCTCGAACCGGTCTCTGACCAGGCGCACATCAGCGAGGTCGCCCGCACCCTGGCCACCTACAACCTCAACTCACTCCCCGTGGTCAACGACGACGGCCGGCTCGTCGGGGCGGTGACTGTTGATGACGTGCTTGATCATCTGTTGCCCGATGACTGGCGCGCCCACGAGGACGACGCCCCGATAAGGAAGCTTGGAGGCCGCATTGGCTGATCCCACCGCACCACGGACCTCCAACGTCCGGCCCGGCAGCAAGGCGCCCGGCAAGGGCAGCCTGGACACGCCCCTGAGCGGCCGCGCGCGGATCCTGCCCAAGTTCTCCCCCAACCCGGACGCCTTCGGCCACGCCACGGAGGGCTTCGCGCGCTTCATGGGCACCCCGACGTTCCTGGTCTACATGACCGTGTTCTGCGTTTTCTGGCTGGTGTGGAACACCTTCGCCCCGAAAGAGTGGCAGTTCGACTCCCAGGCGCTCGGATACACGCTGTTGACCCTGATGCTCTCCCTCCAGGCCTCCTACGCCGCGCCCCTGCTGCTGCTGGCGCAGAACCGCCAGGACGACCGGGACCGCGTCTCGCTGGAACAGGACCGCCAACGCGCCGAGCGGAACCTGTCCGATACCGAGTACCTGACCCGGGAGCTCGCCTCGCTGCGCATCGCCCTGCGCGAGGTCGCCACCCGCGACTACGTCCGGGCCGAACTGCGCAGCCTGCTCGAGGACATGCTGGAAGCCCAGGAGGAACTCCGCACGCATGATCCCTCCGCGGGTGTCCATGAGTCCCCGCGGGACAAGGTCAAGGAAAAACTGAAGGAACGCCGGGACAAGCAACGCGGCCCCCGCACCCAGCAGATCCCCCGGGTCAAGAGTGAGGCAAAGCCTGACAAACAGTCCGGGCCGGGTCCGGGCGCCGCGGGCCCGCCGGCGCCACGCACCTATCCCGAAAGCTGAGCATTCACCGCATGAGCACCACGCCTGACGGCATCCCGCTGGACAACCCCGCGGACAACGGCCCGAGTTCCCCCCTGGAACAGGCCGTGCACGCGGCACTGGCCACCGTGATCGACCCGGAACTGCGCCGCCCCATCACCGAGCTCGGCATGGTCGATTCGGTGGACGTTTCCGGCTCCGGCCGGGTACGGATTGCCGTGCTGCTCACCATCGCGGGCTGCCCGCTGCGCGGCACCATCACCGCGGACTGCGAGGCGGCGCTGGCCGCCGTGCCGGGCGTGACCGCCGTCGACGTCGAACTCAAGGTCATGAGCCAGGAACAGCGCGATGCGCTCAAGGAGCGGTTGCGCGGCCCGGGCGGTGCGCGCGGCATCCCCTTCAACGCGCCGGGCTCCCTGACCAAGGTTTACGCCGTGGCGAGCGGCAAGGGCGGGGTGGGGAAATCCTCGGTGACCGTGAACCTGGCCTGCGCCCTGGCGGCGCAGGGGCTGCGGGTGGGGATCGTCGACGCGGACGTGTACGGCTTCTCGGTCCCGGCGCTGATGGGCATCAGCCAGGCACCCACCCGGGTGGACGACATGATCCTGCCGCCGGTGGCCTACGGCGTCAAGGTCATCTCCATCGGCATGTTCGTCACCGGCAACCAGCCGGTCGCCTGGCGCGGGCCGATGCTGCACCGTGCCCTCGAGCAGTTCCTCACCGACGTCTACTTCGGCGACCTCGACGCCCTGTTCCTGGATTTGCCGCCGGGCACGGGCGACATCGCCATCTCGGTGGCCCAGCTGCTGCCCAAGGCGCAGATCCTGGTCGTGACCACTCCCCAGGCTGCGGCCGCCGACGTGGCCGAGCGCGCCGGGGCGATCGCGGTCCAGACCGGCCAGTCAGTGGCCGGCGTCGTGGAGAATATGTCTTATCTGGAAATGCCCGACGGCGGCAGGATGGAACTCTTCGGCAGCGGCGGAGGCGCCGTGCTCGCCGAGCGGCTCTCCGCCACCGTTGGCACCGAGGTGCCGCTGCTGGGCCAGATTCCGCTCGATATCCTGCTGCGCGAAGGCGGCGACACCGGGGTCCCGCTGGTGCTTGGCCGGCCCGAAACTCCGGCCGCGCTGGCCCTGGCGGGCATTGCCGGCAAGCTGGCTGCCAGCCCGCGCGGGCTGAAAGGGCTGTCGCTGGGCCTCCAGCCGCGCTGACACGGGCCGGACCGGGTCCGGCCGGACGCCCTGTTTAGGTTGCCTCGGAGTCGAACGGCGCGGCCTCGCCCTCCGGCAGCCGCTCGATGACCCGGGCCGGCCGGCGCTCTTCGGCGGTGGCGACCGCGGCGGGCGCACCGGCGCTCACGGGCTTGGTATCGTCCTCCAGGAGGGCTTCCTTGATGATCCGGCGGGGGTCGTACTGCCGGGGGTCGTACTTCTTCCAGTCCACATCGTCAATGTCGATGCCGACTTCTTCCTTGATCTGTTCGCGGGCGCCGGAGGCCATCCGGCGGACTTCCTTGACGATGTTGGCCAGCTTCTGCGTGTATTCGGGCAGCCTGCTGGGTCCGATCACCAAAAGGCCGATGATCAGCAGAAGTATGAACTCCGGTCCGTTGATTCCAAGCACCCTAGGAAGATTACCCTCTCAGTCCTGCGCGCGACGATTCCAGAAAGCGCTGCCCGGGCCCGGCTGACGGGCCCCGGTATGGTGCGGGGCCATGGCGCGGGTCATCGTGCCAGCAGCTCCACAATCCGTTCCAGGCCCCGCTCAAGGCGGGCCGGGACTCCCTCGCCGCCGTGTGCCGGCGGCGCCTTGACCGGACGGGGATGCACCAGGGCGCCCACGCCGTCGTCGGCCTGCTCCGCCGGGAGCTCAGAGATATACGTGAAGGTGGCCGTGGACGTCCGGTAGATGGCGCGGAAGGGCGCTTGTTTGTTGATCCAGAGCGAGCCGGCCGGGCCGGCGGGGCCGTCCGGCGCGGCGGTGTCCAGCCGGGCGGCAACAAAGCCGTCCTCGGTGGCCGGGTGCCCGGTCAGCACGTTCACCGGCGGCCCGGCGGCGGGCTGTGCCGCGGCCGACTGTGGAACGTCCGACTGTGCTGGGGCAGCCGGCCCGGGGGTCGGCCGCGCAGTGCCGGCCGCGCCGTGCCGGACGGCGGTGCCATCGGCGTGTTGTTCCAGGACCGTCGCAAAGTGCCGGCCGTCGGTGAGGCGAAGCTCCAGGACTTCCGAGCCGTCGGCGACTCCGCCGCGGGCCCAGACGAGGTGGTAGCCCAGCTCCCGCAGTTCCGGGCAGGTCCAGCCACGGGCACGCAGTGCGGAGAGCTGGTCGGCGCTCAGCGAGCCGGCCGGCGTGACGTCCGGCTCGCCGCTGAGCTTCCACGCGGCCACGGAGATGCTCTCGGAAGACAGCGCCGGGCCGGACGGGCTCGTCCCGGGAAAGGCCGAGGTGAACGCCTCGTCGGCGGGCAGCGCCGTGTCGCTGCCCATGAGGTAGGCGGCGCCGCCCATCAGGACGGCAGTGGCGGCCACGCCGCCGGCGATCTGGGCAGCGAGCCGCAGCGGCCTCCCCTGCTGCGGCAGCGTGCGCTGCGGCGGAACCGAGGGCGGACCGGGCGCGGTAGCCGCCTCTGTCCCCGCGTCCTGCTGCCCGGCGGCCAGGACCCCGGTGCGGGCCAGCAGGCGGGCGGTCAGGTCTTCGCTTGCGGCGGGCACAGCGGCGCCGCGCAGCCGTTCGAGGTATTGGCGTTCGCGCTGCAGCCGGGCACGGCAAGCGGTGCACCGCTCAAGGTGTTTCCGGCGCCGCTCCTGGGCCCTGCCGGTGAGCGGCTGCGCGCCCGGCCGGGCCCGGCCCGGTTTCCGGCCGAAGTACGTGCACGTGAGGCCCGCGAGGAAGTGTTTCAGTTGACCCATTGCCCGGTTCAGAGGAGGCCGGCGATGCGGGGCATCTTGAGCCGCGGCTTCAGTGACTGCTTTGCGGCCGGCTGCGGCCTGGGGTCGCGGTGGGCGAGTTTCTCGCGGAGCATCGTCCGGCCGCGGTGGATCCGGGACCTGACGGTGCCGAGTTTGACGTCCAGCGCCACGGCAACCTCGTCATAGGACAGGCCCTCAAGGTCGCAAAGCACCACGGCGGCGCGGAAATCCGGCGGCAGCTCCTCAAGGGCGGCCTGCACGTCCAGATCGAGGTTGTTGAATTCAAAGCTCTGCTCCGGACCGGGCTCGCGGCCGGGAATGCGCGACTCGGCATCCTCGGCCAGCGCATCGAAGCGGATCCGGCTCTTGCGCCGGGCCTGGTCGAGGAAGAGGTTGGTGGTGATGCGGTGCAGCCAGCCATCGAGCGTGCCGGGCTTGAAGTTGTCCAGCGAGCGAAAGACCCGGACGAAGACTTCCTGGGTGAGGTCCTCGGCGTCGTACTTGTTGCCGGTGAGCCGGTACGCCAGGCGGTAGACCTTGGCGGAGTGGTTGGTCACCACCTCTTCCCACGTCGGCCTGACCCATTCGGCCTCGGCCGTGGGCTGGGACTCGTCAGTTACCGGGACAGCTGCCACAACCGACATTGTCCACTCCCCTCGCGGATGGTGCTTACGCCTGGATGGCACTTGCTTCTGCAAGCCTTTACACCCCTAGATTCGGCGCCGATCACCACGCGGATGAGCGGATAACTATCATTTCAAAATAAGCTGGGAATTTCCTGACGTGGCGGGTTCTTCCGCCCACGGCGGAACGCCGAAGACCATGCAGGACACAGTACGCTGTATGAAACACTCCCCTCCTGCCCGGAAAGCGATACCCATGAGCGCCGATAAGTCCACGAGCTGGTCCTACGCAGAAGATCTGCCTGCCGAGGATGAGGTTCTGTTGCACGCGCGCGAACGGTCTTTCGAACTGGGCGTCACCCCGATCGGGCCCGGCGTCGGCGCCGTCCTGACCGTACTCGCGGCCGCTTCCAAGGCTCAGACCGCGGTGGAAATCGGCACCGGGGCCGGCGTTTCCGGCGTCTGCATCCTGCGGGGCCTCGGACCGCAGGCCGTGCTGACGACGATCGACGTCGACGTCGAACACCTCCGCGCCGCGCGGGAGTCCTTCCAGGAGGCCGGAAGCCCCGCCAACCGCACGCGCACCATTTCCGGCCGTGCCGGCGACGTGCTGCCGCGCCTGACCGACGGCGCCTACGACCTGGTGTTCATCGACGCGGACAAGCCCAACTACCCCGGCTACGTGGAGCAGGCCATCCGGCTGCTCAAGTCCGGCGGCCTGCTGATCGTCAACGACGCCCTGGACAAGGACCGCGTCTCCAACCCCGCTGCCCGCGAGGCAACCACCGTCGTCCTGCGCCAGGTCGGCAAATCCATCCGCGACGACGACCGCCTCGCCTCAGCCATGCTGCCCACCGGCGACGGTTTGCTGGTGGCGGTCAAGAAATAGCCCCGGACGCCGGAAAGGGGCCCGCTGCCAACCGGCTGCGGGCCCCTTTCCCTGTGACGAAAAGGCTATTCGGTAACGCCGACCAGGCATTCCTTGAGATTTGTCGCTTCGGCAGCGTTGAGTTCGACCACAAGCCGTCCCCCGCCTTCGAGCGGAACCCGCATGATCAGGCTGCGACCCTCTTTGGTCACTTCCATAGGGCCGTCGCCGGTGCGTGGTTTCATAGCCGCCATGAGGAATATCCCCTCCAGTAGTCCCGTGACTTACCAGCCCGGCCGGGCTGTGTCCGCTTGGTCAAACAAGCCGCCTGGCGGCCGTGATGGCAGCCGCCGTGGCTCAACACTTAGTTTTCCTTAGCTTATGGCCCATTATCCCGTAATTACGCGCTTGTAGCTAATCGATGGACTTTCTATGCTCCTTGGGAATGCCGCTCTTATGGCAGGAAAAGGTGTTCGGCGTCACGGCGGATAGTCGCCGCCGCCGGGCAATTGGGCCCACGCCCAAAGCCACACGATCCAGACGATTTGCAGCAGAATAAACATGACAACAACCGTCGCGCGGTAGGCGCGGGAGCGGGAAACGAGTGCCGCGCCGAGGGCCAGCGGGAACAGCGGCAGCAGCATCCGGAAGGTGCTGGTCTGCGGGTGCAGGAACACCAGCAGATAACCCACGTAACAAACGCACCACAGCCGCAGCTCCGTGCCCAGCGCCGCCACGGGGCGGGACATCATCACGAGGACAAAGGCGGCCACGAAGACGAACGGCGCCAGTAGCCCCAGGACGGGTCCGAAGAGCTGGACGCCGGTGTCGAACCAGGGTTTGAACGGCACCAGGTCCTGCCCGCGCCACACCGTTTCGGTCTTGGTGTAGGCCTGGATGTCGCCCGTGACCGCCCAGGCAAACGCGGGCCACAACAACGCCCCCAGCCCGCTGACGGCGGCAAGGCCGGCCAGCGACCACAGCTCTCCGGGGGTGTGCGGCCCGGCGGCGGGGGTCCCCGCGGCGGGGCTGTGCACCATGTCGGTCCGGGGCCGGCCGCGGAACGTCGCAACGAGGCGCGGGTACACGCGGTACAGGAACAGCAGCCCGACCATCGCGGCGAAGGGCACGCCGGTGGGCCGCGACAGGCACATCAGGAGCACCACCGGCATGGCCCAAAGGTAGCGCCGGCGCAGGACGAGCAGCAGCGCCGCGGCCAGCAGCAGGAGATTCAGGGACTCAGCGTATGGAACCTGCAGGATCGGCGAAATGGGGAAGGTGCAAAAGAACACCGTGCCCCAGAGCGCCGTGCGGTGGGTGGCCTTGCGCCGGAATAGCCGGTAGACCACCAGGGCCGCCGCCAGTCCGGAGAGCATGGCGATGATGGTGAGCGCGGCGGCGGGCGCGATTCCGGCCAGCCCGGCGAGGATCCGGCCAAGCAGCGGGAAGAGCGGGTAGAAGGCCCACGTGTTTTCCTGCACCGCGCCGGCGTCGTCGGTCGGCAGTTCGGCGGGATAGCCGTTCCGCAGGGCCTCGCCGTACCAGCGGGCGTCCCAGATATTGATGAAGCTCCAATAGTCGGGCTTCGCCGGAAACCATGGGTTCACGCCCTGGTGCAGGGCGGCCGCCATGAAGATGCAGGCACTGACCAGCCGCGCGGCGAGGTAGAGGCCGCCGACCTGCAGCCACCATGGCCAGCGGGCGGTGCGCGTGCCGGCGGCCGCAATCCGGCTCCACACGGCGGAGTTCAGGCTCTCCTGCGCCACCGGGGTCACGGGGCCGGGTCCGGCGCCGTGTCCGGGTGCCGTTCCGGCGCCCCTTCCGGCAGCGGGTGTTCCAGCGGGGAACGTTCCGGCGTCGTTGCCTCACGCTCCGTGCGGAGCCGGGCGATTTCTCGGTCCTTCCGGGCGATCTGGTCCCGCAGCTCGTCGAGGACCTGGTCCACCTGGTCCATTCGGTAGCCGCGCAGCCCGACGGCGAATCGGATCCGGTCGACGTCGGCCGGTTCCGCGTCGGCGGGCAGCAGCACGGCCGGCAGCGAGGCGACCGGCTCGTCGAAGCCGTCGTTGAAGGGCTGTTCGCCGGCACGTCGGCGGAAGATCCGCGGCACCAGGTCGGTGCCGACGAGGATGGCGACGGCGGCCAGCACGATCGCCACGAAAACCAGGAAGAAACTCACAGCTCCATCGTGCCAGACCCGGCCGTGCGGGCAGCTCAGGCCCGCGGACCGTTAGCTGCGCCGTTGCCGCCGTAGCTGCCGTTTCCCGTGCCGGGGTTGGTTCCGTTCGGGTTGCGGTGGCGGGCGGCGCCTTCGACGATGAGTTCGACGGCGAGCGCCGGGTCGTCGACCACCTGCACCAGGTCGAGATCTTCCTCCGCCATCATGCCCTCGGCGACCAAGGTCGTCTGGATCCAGTCCAGCATCGGGCTCCAGAAGGCGGTCCCGATCAGTACGATCGGGAAGGAAGTCACCTTCCGGGTCTGGACCAGGACCATGGCCTCGAATAGCTCATCCAGCGTGCCGAGGCCGCCGGGGAGGACAATGAATCCCTGGGCGTACTTCACGAACATGGTCTTGCGCGCAAAGAAATAGCGGAAGTTGATGCCCAGGTCTACCCACTGGTTCATGCCCTGTTCGAAGGGCAGTTCAATCCCCAGGCCTACCGACACCCCGTTGCCCTGGACCGCGCCCTTGTTGGCCGCTTCCATGGACCCTGGGCCGCCGCCGGTGATCACGGCCAGGCCGGCTTCGGCCAGTTTGCGGCCTACGTCGACGGCCAGCTCATAGTTAAGGCTGCCCGGCAGCGTCCGGGCGGAACCGAACACGCTGACCGCCGGGCCGAGGTCGGCGAGGGCGCCGAAACCTTCCACGAATTCGCTCTGGATCCGCAGCACACGCCACGGGTCGGTGTGCACAAACTGTCCGGGGCCCTTGGTGTCCAGCAGCGTCTGGTCCGACATCGTGACCCTGGCAGCCTTGCGACGCAGCTCCAACGGGCCCTTGTGCCGGATGCCGTTGGCCGGCGGGGCGTCCCGCCGCCCGGACCCGGCGTCCGGTGCTGGGTTCTGCTCTGACGTGGGCTGCGGCTCGGTACTCATGCCCATAGGCTAGCGCGGATCGGCAGGCCGGGCGCTTCGGCACGACGGGGCCGCCGGACCCGGCAACGTGCCCCCTGACCTGCGGATATCTCTTGGGTCACGATGTTGACCAACTCCGAGTGATTGGGGTCATAATCCGCTAATGTTCGCTAGATTCTTCTTATGACTACTCAAGTGCCCGGCGATGCCCTCGTCTCCCTGAATGCCGTGAACAAGCATTACGGCCAGTTGCACGTCCTCAAGGACATCAATTTGAACGTCCGCAAGGGAGAGGTCGTTGTTGTCATCGGCCCCTCGGGTTCCGGCAAGTCAACGCTCTGCCGCGCCATCAACCGGCTGGAAACCATCGACGACGGCGTCATCAAGATTGACGGCAAGGAGCTGCCCGCGGAAGGCAAGGAGCTGGCCAAGCTGCGCGCCGACGTCGGGATGGTCTTCCAGTCCTTCAACCTGTTTGCGCACAAGACGATCCTGGAAAACGTCACGCTTGGGCCGATCAAGGTCAAGGGAGTATCCAAGGCCGAGGCGGATAAGGACGCCATGGCGCTGCTGGAGCGTGTCGGCGTCGGCCAACAGGCCCCCAAGCTGCCCGCCCAGCTCTCCGGAGGCCAGCAGCAGCGCGTGGCAATCGCCCGCGCCTTGGCCATGAAGCCTAAGGTGATGCTCTTCGACGAGCCCACCTCCGCGCTGGACCCGGAAATGATCAACGAGGTCCTCGACGTCATGGTCCAGCTGGCCAAAGAAGGCATGACGATGATCGTGGTGACCCACGAAATGGGCTTCGCGCGCAAGGCCGCGGACCGGGTGGTGTTCATGGCGGACGGCCAGATTGTCGAGGACGCCACGCCCGAGGAGTTCTTCACGAATCCGAAGAGCGATCGCGCCAAGGACTTCCTGTCCAAGCTCCTGACGCACTAGACCACAAGGTATTGTCTCTGGCCGCCGCGCGGCGGCCGCCCAATGAAAGGTATCCGATGAAGAAACTCTTTACCCGGAAGAAGCCCATGTTCGTCGCAGCAACTGCGGCCCTGGCCCTCTCCCTCAGCGCCTGCGGCGGAACGGGCGGCGGCGCCGGCGCTCCTGCCGCCTCGGAAGCACCCTACAAGGTCGCCGAGAACGTCTCCGTTTCCGGAAGCCCCACCTTCGACACCATCAAGTCCAGCGGCAAGCTGCGGATCGGCGTCAAGCAGGACCAGCCCGGCCTGGGTTTCAAGGACGCCGCAACCGGTGAGTACACCGGTTTCGACATCGAAATCGCCAAGTGGATCGCGGCGTCCCTCGGCGTCAGCAAAGACAAGATCGAGTTCAAGCCGATCCCTTCCGCCAACCGCGAGTCGGCCATCACCAACGGCGACATTGACTACTACGTCGGCACCTACTCGATCACTGACAAGCGCAAGCAGCTGATCGACTTCGCCGGCCCGTATTTCGTCACCGGCCAGGGCCTGCTGGTGAAGAAGGACAACTCCACCATCAACAGCGAAAAGGACCTCTCCGGCAAGAACGTTTGCTCGGCTACCGGTTCCACCCCGATCCAGAACATCAAGGCCAACTTCCCGGGCACCAAGACCACTGAGTTCGACACGTACTCGCAGTGCGTCGAGGCACTCAAGAGCGGCCAGGTCGACGCAGTCACCACCGACCAGGCCATCCTGCTCGGTTACTCTTCCCAGGATCCCGAGAGCCTGAAGGTTGTCGGCGAGCCGTTCACCGTTGAGAAGTACGGCGTCGGCCTGAAGAAGGGCGACACCGCGCTGCGCCAGTTCATCAACAAGACGTTCACCGACGGCGGCGCCGTGTGGCAGAAGCTCTATGACCAGACGCTGGGCCAGTCGGGCACGAAGGTCAAGCAGCCCGCAGTAGATAACTACTAAACCGACGTTGAGGGGGCGGCCGCAAGGCCGCCCCCTCAGCACCTGCTGAAAGCGACGATTCTGTGAATACGCTGCTGAACAATTCGGATCTCTTCATTACGGGGTTCCGGAACACACTCATACTCTTCTTCTTCTCCGCGATCTTTGCCCTCATCCTTGGCACCATCGTCGCCACCCTGCGCGTCTCGCCCGTTCCCGCCATGCGCGCGGCGGCAACGCTGTACGTCAACGTGGTGCGCAATACGCCGCTGACCCTGGTGCTGTTCTTCTTCGCACTGGGCTACCCGAAGCTCGGTCTGGTGCCCATTGACTTCACGACGGCGGCCATCATCGGCCTGAGCCTCTACACAGCCACCTACGTGGCCGAGGCTGTCCGATCCGGTATCAACACCGTCCCGGTGGGACAGGCGGAAGCCGCCCGCGCCATCGGGCTGCCCTTCGCCCAGACGCTGACCCTCGTGATCCTGCCGCAGGCGTTCCGCGCCGTGATCCCGCCGATGTTCAGTGTGTTCATCGCCCTGCTAAAGAACACGACAGTCGCCGCGGGCTTCTC
Organism: Arthrobacter sp. C9C5; assembly: GCF_013359735.1. Taxonomy (GTDB): domain Bacteria; phylum Actinomycetota; class Actinomycetes; order Actinomycetales; family Micrococcaceae; genus Arthrobacter. Next base: position 10,691 of record NZ_JABFMX010000005.1, on the reverse strand, counting down.
CGTCTTCGAGGCCGGAGCAATCCGGGCCAACCTCTCGGAGCGCGGCGAGCCGGCCCTGACCGGCCTCCTGTGGATTGCGCTCGTGTTCGTCATCCTTGTCTTCATCCTTTCCGCATTGCAGCGAAAGCTTGAACAAAAGTGGAAGGTTGCCCGATGAGTTCTGTGCTCTTTGACGCCCCCGGCCCCAAGGCCCGGTCCCGTTACCGGGTGCTCGGCGTTGTCACTGCCCTCGTGATTCTGTTGATCGTGGGCTTCATCGTCCTGCGCTTCGCCCAGAGCGGCCAGTTCGATGCCAAGAAGTGGCAGTTGTTCACGTTTCCGCTCGTACAGCAGACCATTGCCCAGTCGGTCGGGGCCACACTGGCCGCGTTCGGCACCGCAGCAGTCCTGAGCCTGGTCCTCGGCGTATTCCTGGCGTTCGGGCGGCTCTCGGACCGACGCTGGATCAGCGTCCCCTGCTACGGCTTCACCGAGCTTTTCCGGGCGGTGCCGCTGTTGATCCTGATGATGATCTTCTACTACGGCCTCCCGACCGTCGGGGTGCAGGGCATTACGCCGTTCACCGCCGTCGTAGCGGGTCTGGTGCTCTACAACGGATCCGTCCTCGCTGAGGTCTTCCGCGCCGGCATCGAGTCTCTGCCCCGCGGCCAGAGCGAGGCCGGCTACGCGATCGGGCTACCCAAGAGCAAGGTCATGAGCAGCATCCTGCTCCCGCAGGCTGTCCGTTCCATGCTCCCCGTGATCATTTCCCAGCTCGTGGTGATCCTCAAGGACACTGCGCTCGGGTTCATCGTGACCTACAACGAGATCCTCTTCCAAGCGAAGTTTTTCGGCAGCCAGATCCAGTACGGGTCCCCGATCATCCCGGCGGCCATCGTCGCCGGCGTCCTGTACGTCGGCATGTGCCTGATCCTGGCCGCGTTCGCCAAGTGGCTCGAGCGCCGGCTTTCCCGGAAGCCCGGCGTCGCCGTCGTTCCGGCGGCCAGCGTCCCCGCGGAGGTGTAACGACAGGACGACGGCGCCCACGGGGCGCCGGAGCAAGGAGCGGCCCGGAACCAACAGGTTCCGGGCCTTCCTTTTGCTCTAGGTCAGAATTTCGGCCAGCCCCACTGCTCCCGCAAATACTCGCGATTCGCGGCACCATTCGGCACGACATCCACCACAGCTTGAGAAGGTAAATCAGGCAGCCTGCCCAAAAGCTGTAAACCTCAAGATTGTTTACCGCGTATAGCAGTGATTCACGCTTTCGTACTTCGGACCGGTAAGGGTTCCTATCGTGGCAGTAATGAAGGCGCAATATTTGCCGTCGTTGAGATTAAATTCGACCCCGTAGCCCGGATAGGACGCTCCCGACTGCACCGGGGCATAGGACGCTGTCGGAGTGTAGGAAAAATCGGGCTTCATCGAGGAGATGGAAATCGCTGTGAGGTCGGCACCGTAACAGGTGATGCTGGGGTATATGATATATACGCCGTGGTAGCCGTCGACCTCCCCCCAAGACTGGATTGAACAACTCGCCGCCTCACTGGCAGGAGCGGTTGTAAGTGAAAATCCAGCGGACACCAGCAGGGCCACAACCAGGATGCTTATTTTTTGCATCGGACGCGAGCTCAGCAATTTAAGTCGCTTCACGGGCACCCCGCGCCCATCGTCGTGGATTTCTGCTGCCATATCCCATCGCTCTCCTGGTAATCGAGCCATACCTTCGTGCAATACTGACCCGGACCGCGCGTCGAATAAACGTTTGTACCGGGACATGTATCGCCTGCTCCTACCGCAATCCAGCACTCGCGGTAGGAGCTATCGACGTACCATCCGTCCACGTAGGTCGCCACCGTGACCCCGAGGTTCATACCCTTGGCTACCCAGCTACAGCGACCCGCCCCGGACGAGACGACGGTTGCCCCCACGGTCAAACCGGCCTCTGCCACGCAGCCGAGCGTGCCTGCTTGAGTCGATTCGCCTGGTGGCGCACCGTCGGTTTGGGCGACGGCCGCGGAGCTCCCCGCAAGTGTTAGGACCAGAGCGCAGAACAGGCCAAGAAGGTTTCGTGACACTTTTGTCATTTGCTTCCCCATTTTCTAAATCGATATGACTAATATCGGCAAGTTCACGTTACAAACGTGACTTGAGGAAGTCAACAGCTCGAGTTGACTCAGGGAAGCCGTCCGTACAGGCCCGTCTTGTCGCCTCCTTTGAAGATCCGGCAAGTTCCCGACGAGCACGTTTTGAGAGATGAGACTGACGATGGGCCAGCGAAAGGTCGTCACACAGAGCACGCCGAGAAGTTGCCAGCGAGGGGCACGCCAAGTTGGCGCGGATACTGGATAAGCCGGGGGAACTTAGGGGCTGAAACCGGGATCATGCGCGGCGGGCGCTAGGCCGGTGTTGGGGCTGCGGGCGGAGCGCCCGCACCCGGCGCGGGACCTGGTACCCGGGCCCGCGGTCATCGCCGGGCTCGTCGCGTGCTGGACTGTTCTCGGAGGCCCCGGCGGCAATGATCGCGGCCCGGAGGACATCGACGCCAAGGCCCTTGCAGGCTTGACCGCTTAAGAAAGGGCGGCACGGCGCATTAAATGACGCTACGCTGACGCGGACTCGGTTGAGCTTTCGCCCCCAGCAGGACTACACGCCCAGCCAGCTCCGCAGCGCCCGCAGGCACTCGCGGATCGCCTCGGCGTCGACGTGCTCGTCGTCCTTGTGCGCCAGCAGCGCATCGCCCGGCCCGAAGTTCACGGCGGGGACGCCGAGCTCACTGAACCGCGCGACGTCGGTCCAGCCGTACTTCGGCTTCGGCTCCGCGCCGACAGCGGCGACGAAGGACGCGGCGGCAGGGTGGTTCAGGCCGGGCCGGGCCCCGTTGGCCCCGTCGGTGCGGACCAGGTCGAAGCCGGCGAGCAGTTCTCGGACGTGCTCCTCGGCCTGCTGCATGGATTTGTCCGGCGCGAAGCGGTAGTTGATCTCCACGACGCAGCGGTCCGGAATGACGTTGCCCGCCGTCCCGCCGTTGACCCGCACGGCGTTGAGGCTCTCCCGGTAATCCAGTCCGTCCACGGTGACGGTCTGCGGCTGGTAGGCGGCCAGCCTGGCCAGGATCGGGGCCGCGGCGTGGATGGCGTTGCTGCCCATCCAGGCCCGCGCGGAGTGGGCCGCCTCACCGAGGGTGGTCGCCTCGAAGCGAATGGTGCCGTTGCAGCCGCCCTCGACGGTCCCGTCGGTCGGTTCCAGCAGGATCGCGAAGTCGCCCTCGAGCAGGCCGCCGTGGTTCCGGACAAGCCGGCCGAGGCCGCTCTTGACCCCCTCGACTTCCTCGTGGTCATAGAAGACGAAGGTGACGTCCTTATCCGGTGCCGCGCCGCCGTCGAACAGGCCCGCTGCCAGCGCGAGCTGCACCGCGACGCCGCTCTTCATGTCGGTGGCACCGCGCCCGTACAGGATGCCCTCCCCCGGCGCCCCGGAGGGCCAGTAGGAGGGGACGGTGCCCAGCGCGCCTTCGGTGGTGGGCAGCGGGACCGTGTCGAGGTGCCCGGCGAGGATGACGCGCTCCGCCCTGCCGAGGTTGGTGCGGGCGATCATCGCGTCGCCGTCGCGGGTCAGCTCCAACTGCGGGATGGCGCGGAGGGCATGCTCCACGGCGTCAGCCAGCCGGCGTTCCTCCCCGGAGACGCTGAAAATGTCGATGATGTCCGCGGTCAGCAGGGCAACGTCCTGGCGCAGATCCAGGCGGGCGGGGGCAGTATGCTCAGTCACCGTTCCACTGTATCTGCCCGGCCCCCGTCACCGGTTTCGGGGAGCGCGGGGGCCCTCTATAGACTTGACGCATGACTGAACCCGCTTCTGCTGCTGTGCCCGACGACTCCCGCTCCGCCTACGGTTACGGGCTCGCGACCATCGCCACCCGCAACGGCACGGCCACCATGCTGGACGTCTGGTTCCCGACGCCGGCGCTCGGAACCGCTGCAGAAAACCTGCGCGACGTCGCGAACGCGGACCAGTCGTTGCTCGACATCGCCGCACACGGCGCCGACGCGGACCGCGGCACCGAGCAAAAGGTCGTCTTCGCGCAGATCCACCTCGACGAAGCACCGGCCGACACCGCGGACGCGTACCTGCGCCTGCACCTGCTCTCCCACCGTCTGGTGCAGCCGAACAGCATCAACCTGGACGGCATTTTCGGCAAGCTGCCCAACGTCGTGTGGACCAACTTCGGCCCGGCCGCCGTCGAGGACTTCGAACTGACCCGCGCGCGGCTGCGCAAGCGCGGCGCGGTGACCGTCTACGGCGTGGACAAGTTCCCCCGGATGGTCGACTACGTCATCCCCTCCGGCGTGCGGATCGCCGACGCCGACCGGGTCCGCCTCGGCGCGCACCTGGCCGAGGGCACCACCGTCATGCACGAGGGTTTCGTGAACTTCAACGCCGGCACGCTCGGAACGTCCATGGTCGAGGGCCGCATCTCCGCCGGCGTGGTGGCCGGCGACGGCTCCGACGTCGGCGGCGGGGCCTCCATCATGGGCACCCTCTCCGGCGGCGGCAAGGAGAAGATCTCCCTCGGGGAGCGAGTCCTGCTCGGCGCCAACTCCGGCGTGGGCATCAGCATCGGCGACGACTCCGTCGTCGAGGCCGGCCTCTACGTCACGGCCGGCACCCGGGTGCGGGTGATCGGGCCGAAGGACGCCGACGGCGAGGACACCAGCCAAATCGTCAAGGCCGTCGAGCTCTCCGGCGTCCCGAACCTGCTCTTCCGCCGCAACTCCTCCAGCGGCGAGGTGGAAGTACTGCCCCGCAAGGGACAGACTGTTGAGCTCAATGAGGCCCTGCACGCCAACTAGGCGGCTGCCGCCAACCAACCGGCTGAAGAACGAACCGGCCCGTCCGGGCTTGAGGGAGTAGTTACGTGGCACGCAGAGGTGGCTGGCGCCGTCGGATCGTGCTGTTGCTGACCCTGGCCATGGTGGCGGGTGCCATCTACACGGCGGTGGGATTCCTGCAGCGCTCCGAGACCCTGATCACGGAGCGCTGCACCGCAGTAGGCGCCGGCGGCGAAGATCTCGCCACCGACCAGGCCGCCAATGCCGCCCTGATCAGCGCCGTTGCGGTCCGGCGCGGGCTGCCGGCACGCGCCGTCAGCATCGCCCTGGCCACCTCCATGCAGGAATCGAAGCTGCGCAACATCGGCCACGGCGACCAGGCCGGACCGGATTCCCGCGGCCTGTTCCAGCAGCGGCCGTCGCAGGGCTGGGGCACCGAGCAGCAGGTGATGGACCCGTACCACGCCACGAACGCCTTCTACGATGCGCTGGTGAAGATCCCGGGCTACGAATCGCTTCCTATCACCGAGGCCGCGCAGCGGGTCCAGCGTTCGGCGTACCCGGGCGCCTATGCGCAGCACGAACCGATGGCTCGCGCCTTCGCCTCGGCGCTGACCGGCTACACCCCGCAGGGCGTCGATTGCTCGCTGCGCAAGCCGGATACCGCCGGGGACGCCGGCCAGGTCCGCCAGCGCCTGCTGGCCGCTTTCGGGACCACCCCGGCGACGGCGGCCGGCCGGACGCTGACAGTCCGGGTCCAGGGCAACGAGGCGTGGGCGGTGGCGCAGTGGGCGGTGGCGAACGCCAAGGCCCTGTCCGTCACCGAAGTGCGGGTGGACGGGCAGAGCTGGACCAGGGTGTCGCGCAAGGGCTGGCAAGCCGCGGAGGGGCCTGCGGGGCAGGTCACCATCACGGTCGCCGACAGACCCGCGTCGTAGCTGCCCGGCCCGCTCAGACCAGCAGCTCGACGACCGGCTGGACGTAGCTGCGGAAGAGCTCCGGTTCGGACAGCAAGGCTGAGCTCATGATGATCTTGTCCGGCTCCAGGTACCAGGCCCGGGGCTCGGCGAGGGGAAGCTCGATGATGGTCAGTTCGAAGTCGCGCGCGGCCCGGCCGACTTCCAGCAGCCGGTCGTCGACCATGTCGGCGAGCACCTGGGTGGCCCCGCTGGCGTCCCGCTCGGCCTCGAGGGCAAGATACTCGCCGCGGCGTTCCCGGGCCCAGCTGAGGGCGGCGCCGAAGTGGGCCTGCAGCACGCGCCGGAGGGCCGGCGAGTTACCGAATGCCCGGAATCCAGGCGGGCCAAGCTCAGGCTCCATCTCAGGGTGGGCCTTCAGGATCTGCGCCCACCATGCTTCCCACTCGGTCTTTAGGGCCGGCATGCCGCCGACCTCGTCAATCAGGTGCGTATGGTCGGAGGACCGGATTTTCGGTGCCACGTGGGAGAGCGCGGGGTGGCCCGCGGTGTCCAGGCCGGCCGCGTCGCGGATGTAAAGCGCTATGAGCATGGGACCTGAGGTGTCCATGGTGATCCGCCAGCCGGGACCGCCTGTGTGGTGCATCCGATTGCCTTCCCTTGGCATGACGTACTTTTCCAGTCTATTCCTGAAGGTAGCGCACGTTAATGGCTGGCAGCGCGGCTGTCCAGGCTCGCCAGATGGGCTTCCAGCACATCGTGGCACATTTGCGCCGTCATCCATTCCGGCTGCAGCAGAGCGTGCATGGTGAGTCCGTCCAGGGTCGCCAGCAGCCGCTCGGCCTCGGTGACGAGCCGCTGTTGCCCGGGGCCGCCCGTGCCGCCCGCGGCGTCGATGCCGGCCAGGTCCATCATCAACCTGCCCACGACGGCCGCCACCGTGCGGTGGCTGCGGTCGGCTTCCGCGGCGAGGAACGGCCTGGTCCGGGCCGCGTTCTTGAAGGCCATCCAGACGCAGGCATCCACGGCCCGTTCCTCATCCAGCGGCAGCAGTTCCCCCAGCAGGGTTAACACACCGCGCCGGTGCTCGGCCGTGCCCGGGGCGGTTTCCGCCAGCCGGTCCTCGGCGGCGTCGAGCCGGCCGGCGATGCGGTCCACCACGACGCCGAAGGAGTGGGCCAGGAGTTCGTCGCTGCTGGCAAAGTAATGCCGCACCGAGCCCACCGCCAGATCGGCTTCGTCCGCTACTTCGCGGAGGGAGGCCCGTTCGAGCCCGTCCGCCGCGACGATCCTGAAGACGGCTTCGACAACTTCCTGGCGCCGCAATGCGGCGTCGACAAATTTGGGCATTGCCCCTTTTTAGCACGGATGTGCCCCGACCCGGGTGCCCCACGCCGGTCACACCCGCAACTCCAGCCACATTCACTCCAGCACCACGGTGACCCAACAACGACGCCGGCCGCGCTCCTCTCGCTCGAGGTGCGCGGCCGGCGTCGTCAGCGGTTTCTGGCTTAGACCGAAGGGTAGTTCCGTTCCGGTTCTCCCGTGTAGAGCTGGCGCGGGCGGCCGATCTTGGTGTTCGGGTCGCTGATCATTTCACGCCACTGGGCAATCCAGCCCGGCAGGCGGCCGATCGCGAACAGCACGGTGAACATCTTCTCCGGGAAGCCCATGGCCTTGTAGATCAGGCCGGTGTAGAAGTCCACGTTCGGGTAGAGCTTGCGCTGGATGAAGTAGTCATCCTGCAGCGCCTTCTCTTCGAGGCGGAGCGCGATCTCCAGCAGCTCGTCGTTGCCGCCGAGCTTGCTGAGGATCTCGTGAGCCGTGGCCTTGACGATCTTGGCGCGCGGGTCGTAGTTCTTGTAGACCCGGTGCCCGAAGCCCATCAGGCGGACGCCGTCTTCCTTGTTCTTGACCTTCTCCATGTAGTCCTCGGGCTTGATGCCGTCGGCCTGGATCTGGCGGAGCATCTTGAGCACGGCCTCGTTGGCGCCGCCGTGCGCGGGGCCGAAGAGCGCGTTGATGCCGGCGGAGACGGAGGCGAAAAGGTTGGCGTTGGACGAGCCGACCAGCCGGACCGTGGAGGTGGAGCAGTTCTGCTCGTGGTCAGCGTGCAGGATCAGCAGCAGGTCCAGTGCCTTGGCGACCACCGGGTCCACCTCGTACTGCTCGGCCGGAAGGCCGAAGCTCAGGCGCAGGAAGTTCTCCACGAGGTTGTGGGAGTTGTCCGGGTACAGCATGGGCTGGCCGACGGACTTCTTCAAGGCGTACGCGGCGATGACCGGCATCTTGGCCAGCAGCCGGTAGGTGGAAACCTCTACCTGCTCGGCGTTGAACGGATCCAGCGAGTCCTGGTAAAAAGTGGACAGGGCGGAGACGGCCGAAGACAGCACCGGCATCGGGTGGGCGTCGCGCGGGAAGCCGCTGAAGAAGCCCTTGAGCTCCTCATGCAGCAGGGTGTGGTGGCGGATCCGCTGGTCGAATGCTTCCAGCTCGGCCGGAGTCGGCAGGTTGCCGTAGATCAGCAGGTAGGAAACTTCCAGGAAGCTGGAGTGCTGGGCGAGCTGCTCGATCGGGTAGCCCCGGTACCGCAGGATGCCGGCGTCACCGTCAATGTAGGTGATGGCCGAGGTGGTGGCCGCGGTGTTCATGAAACCGGGGTCGAAGGCGACGGCGCCGGTCTGCTTCAGCAGCTTGGAAACGTCGTAGCCTTCGTTTCCTTCAACAACCTTGATGCGCGGGAGCTCGAGCTCCCCGCCCGCATGACGCAGGGTTGCGCTGGTGGTCTCAGTCATGGATTCTCCTCATGAGGCGTCTGGGCCCCTGTTGAAAGCTTGATCCAACATCTGGTGAAGCGGCCCACGGAACCTGTATCTGGACACGGATTCCAACGGCTGCGCTGCCTTCTTGTGGAAAGCCACCATTGATAGTCAGTTAAAAACTACCGCCAGTTCGCGGGTGGCACTAATCCGGAGCGGTCCCAAGACGACCAAATGGCGCATCTTGTGGCCCTCCTCACAGCATTGTTACGGTCCCGTAGCCAGCCGCTCGACGGCGGCGTCGATCCGCTCGTCGCTGGCAGTCAGCGCCACCCGGATGAAGCCGTTGCCGGCGTCGCCGTAGAAGACGCCGGGCCCGACGACGATTCCACGATCGGCAAGCCTGCCCACGGTGTCCCAGGTCGCCTCGCCCGCCGTGGCCCAGAGGTACAGTCCGGCGCGGGATTCACGGATGTCCAGCCCGAAACGCTCCAGTGCCGGGACGATCCGTTCGCGCCGGCCGCGGTACAGGTCCTTTTGCGCCGCCACATGGGCGTCGTCGCCGAGGGCCACCCGCATGGCTTCCTGGACCGGGTACGGCACAATCATGCCCGCGTGCTTGCGGCTGTTCACCAGGTTGGCCATGATCGCGCCGTCGCCGGCCACGAAGGCGGCGCGGTAGCCGGCGAGGTTGGACTGCTTGCTCAGCGAGTAGACCGCCAGGAGGCCTTCATGGGAATCCTCGGCCACCCGTGGGTCGAGGATGCTGGGGACCGAATCGCCGCCGCGCTGGACGTCCCATTCGCCCCATCCGAGTTCGGCGTAGCACTCGTCGGAGGCGACCACGGCACCGAGTTCCCGCGCCTGGCCGACGATCCGCTGCAGCGACGCGACGTCGCGGACGCTGCCGGTGGGGTTGGCCGGGGAGTTAACCCAGACGAGCCGGACGCGAGAGCGGGTGCCGGCGTCGAGTTCGTCAAGGTCATCCGCGGCCACGTGCTCCGCCCCGGCGAAGGTGGCCCCGATGTCATATGTGGGGTACGCGACGGTCGGGCGGACGACGACGTCGCCGGCCTTGAGGCCAAGCAGGAACGGCAGCCAGGCCACGAGCTCCTTGGACCCGACGGTGGGCATCACATTCTGCGGGTCCAGCCCGGGGACGCCACGGCGCCGGTGGAACCATGCCGCGATCGCTTCCCGGAGCGCCGGGGTGCCGTGCACCGTCGGGTAGCCGGGCGCATTGGCCGCCGCCCGGAGCGCTTCCTGCACCAGGGCCGGCGTGTCGTCCACCGGGGTTCCGATCGATAGGTTGGCTACGCCCCCCGGGTGCTCCGCGGCCCGGGCGAGATACGGGGCCATGGCTTCCCACGGGTAGTCGGGCAGGCTGAGGCCGAAGCTGCGCACCGCAGAAGTCACCGGAGCGCCGTCCTAGTTGTCTTGGTTCTGCGGCGGCAGGGCGGCGATCATCGGGTGGTCCGTGTGGGTGTTGCCGATCTTGGCGGCGCCACCCGGCGAACCGAGCACGTCGAAGAACTCAACGTTGGCCTTGTAGTAGTCGGCCCACTCCTCGGGGGTGTCGTCCTCGTAGTAGATGGCTTCTACGGGGCAGACCGGCTCGCAGGCACCGCAGTCCACGCACTCATCCGGGTGGATGTACAGGGAACGCTCACCCTCGTAGATGCAATCGACGGGGCACTCTTCAATACATGCCTTGTCTTTGACATCTACACACGGCTGCGCGATTACGTACGTCACGTCCCTGGCCTCTCCACGTTGGTTCCGGCGTCCCGCCGGATCTTGCTCCCGGCCTGAGCGCCGGGCTGCTGACTTCCGAGCCTATTATCTCCCAGTCTGATCCCGCGAACCTAGCCGGGCGTCACAGAGCCTGCGCGTCCTACTATGAACGGGTGAGTTCACCGATCCCCCAGCCGCAGCAGTTCCTCTCCGACGCGCCCCTGGGCACCCGCGTAGTGGTGCGGTACCGGATCGAGGGAGGCCTTACGGACGCGCTCGGCGAACTCGTCGGGAAGCCCGACGGCGGCTGCACCGTCCGCACCCGCCGCGCCGACGTTGTCATCCCGCTCCGGCTCGTCGTGGCGGCCAAGGAAGTGCCGCCCGCCACGCCGCGCCGGCCCCCGGGACGAGCACTCCCCTAGCCCCAGCCGCGGGACATGCCCACCCCTAGCCCCAACCTGGGACATGCC
>NZ_JABFMX010000004.1:190307-228855 GCF_013359735.1 Arthrobacter sp. C9C5 | reverse complement strand
CCCCCCCCCCCAACGAACCGCCAACCGCAGTTGCCCTGGCCACTCCCACGGTCAGACTTAACGCCTTTCCGAGGGCATGGCAATAGACCCACTCACGATTCGCCGCGGCCGCCGAATTAGTAGTTGACTCGCACAGAACAGCCATTGTGTTTGGTCCAGTTCTTCGTGCGCCCCCAGTTGCGGGAAGAACACCCGACGACGCTCCCGCCCTGATGGCCTTCACAAGCCCGGAGAACACCATCTAAAAACGCCCCCGCACAGCCTGGTATCCCAACCAGGGCGGGGGCGTTCTAGTCATTTGGGGCATTTTGAAACGTGAACCCGGTTTAGCCCCTTGACCGGCTTACCCGGCAGCCCTACACCGGGGCATTCCTGCGGATTCATCAACTGCCCGAAGGATACGCGAGGCGCCTCCGCACCACCGGTCCGCGACCAGTGCGGGGCCAACTTTCGGCTCTGAACGACAATGGCATGCCAAGCTTCACGCTCGACGGCCGAACGTTCGAGTATTGAAAACGGACCCGCGCACCAACCGGAAGACGCTAAGTCCCGGACCTACGGCGCACACCCCAAGGTGCTTGCGACGCTGCCACAGTTAAGGACGCGGGCCCATGCCGCTCGACGAGGACACCGTGCTTGCCCTCCCCCATGGCGTGTTGTTGGGCCAACTCGACGACCGTATTCAGGTCCGCGCCAACGATATGTGGACTGTCGCCCGCCACGCGCTAAATAGGCCCGGTCTCGGTGGTCGTGATCATTCTGCCGTTCCTGCTCTCTGTGTTCGTCGGGATCCAGTCGACATGCCGCCCTCTCGGTTGGGACAGGCGGCATGTGACATTCCGACAGCCCCGTGTGGTTTCGAAGGCTCTCCGTATCCGTGACGGTGCTGCCCGGACGCGGCTGAAGAACCAGCAGGTTCTGGCTCTGCCCTGAATTCAAATTTCAGGGCTGGTCACGTTGGCACACGACGGCGTGGAGGTCGATTTCGTGCAGACGTGGATGACAAACCGGCCATTCTGTGCACAAAGGAGCGTATAGCCGTTCCGGACGGGAGCAGCCTTGTTAGCTTTGACAGAGACCCCGGGGACCTGTCAAGACCGCGCGCCCCGCGGGCAGGGCCGTTTTCCGAATCGTGCCTTGGCGGTCACTCACCTTAATTTGCAAAGGTCTCAACCATGCGCACCATCTCCCGTGTATCCCTAATTGCTGCCGTATCGGCAGCCCTCGTCGGCTCGGTCGCCTTGCCGGCGACTGCCGCGACGGCGAACAGCACAGTCACCGTCGAGGTCCCGGTCGGTGCCCTCTCTATCTCGGCGCCTGCGACCGCCGCTCTCGGAACTGTGACGCCTGGTGCCAGCGCCTCGGTCGGCCTGACCGGCGTACAGATCACCGACGACAGGGCGGGCGTGGCCGGATGGTCCGCCCAGGTCACCCTGACCGACTTCGTAGGCGTCAACGCGGCAAACGTCATCCCCGCCACGGCAGCCAGCTACACGCCCGAAGCGGCGACCGTTACCGGAACCGCGACGGTGGCGGAAACCCCCGCGTCGGACCTGTCCACGGCCAAGACGGTCCAGACGGCGACAGCAGTGTCAGGGAACAACACCGCGACCTGGAACGCGAATCTGAGCGTCCTCGCCCCGGCCGGCGCGCTGGCTGACACGTACACGGCCACGCTGACCCACTCGTCGCTCTAAGCCATTCGGTCGAACATCGCCTCCCGGGTCGGAAAGCTGCCGGTACCCGGGAAGGCGATGCCCACAGACACACAGACACACAGACACAACACCCTGAGCCCCACAATCAAGCAGAGGCAATTCTTGCGTTCCCTGATGTTCTTGTTCGCGATGATCCTGCTGGCACTTTCCCCGGTGGCTCCCGCCACGGCGGCCGGCCCAAACACCACGGCGCCTGCACCGACTCGGCCGGAAGGCATCGGGATACGCCTGCTGGACATCCCCGCCAGCGCCCAGAACGATCCCCGGGCACGCACCTACATCGTTGACAGACTCGCACCCGGCACCGAGATTAATCGCCGGGTCCGGGTGGAGAACAACACCGGCACCCCGCAGACCATCCGTATCTACCCCGGGGCGGCACACATCGACAACGGTGACTTCATCGGCGATGACGCCTCAGTCAAGAACGACCTCACCACGTGGACCCGGCTAGCCCAGCCGCAGGTTGACCTGGCCCCCGGCGGCCATGCAGAGGTCATGGCCTCAATCAAGGTCCCGGCAGACGCGCCGGAAAGTGAACAGTACGGGGCCATCTGGGCCGAGGTACGCAGCCCCGCAGACAGGGGCGGCGTCGCGCAGGCCAACAGGGTCGGCGTGCGCATCTACCTCTCCGTCGGGCCCGGCAACGGCAATCCCGCCGATTTCACCGTCACCTCCGTGACCGCCGGACGCAGCAAGGACGAATCCCCCCAGCTAAGCGCCCTCATCACGAACACCGGCGGACGGGCCCTCGACATCACCGGTGAACTCAGACTCACCGCCGGACCCGGAGGCCTTTCCGCCGGACCTTTCAACGTCCCGAAAGCAGCGACCGTCGCGCCCGGCAATGCCCAGACCGTCGTCTTCACCCCTCCGCGAATACTCCCCAACGGCCCCTGGACGGCTCAAATCAAAATCAAGAGCGGCCTTCTCGAACGCGAAGCCACCGCGACCGTCACGTTCCCCGAAGCGGGCCCCGGTGAACCTGTTGCTCCGGTCATCAACGACGACGGCACGCAATGGGCGCTCCTGGTCGCCATAGCGGCCGGACTCTTCATCGCGGTGCTGGCAGCAGTCGGGCTGGTACTGTACCGGAAGCGTCGCAGCCGTGCTGCGGCCGCCTTGGCTCGCAGCCGGGGCAGCAAGCGGAATAGCGATCGTTCCAGCAAGGCCGAGTAAGCCACAGTTCAGATGGGGCTTCTGTTCTTCCGCCGGCCTTTCGCCAGATTCCTCTGAGTCGCTGGCGCTGGCAGCGGGGCTAAATCGTCCGATGCCAACTCGTCGGCTCCGGTGCCAGCGTAAGGGAATCCGAGCCGGCCGACCACCTCTAGGGCTGCTTTTACCCCGGATTCGGAGCTCTCGGCGGCGTCGCCGCGGCGCGGCGCGGACTACACAGACTGTCACTGAGCACTTGACCGAGTCTCATCGGGCCGATGACCGGGCCAGGAAGGGGCCGTTGCCAGATGAGCCCAGGCTGGTTGCCTGCGGTCGTCCTGGTTGAGGCGTTCGCTGGCGAGTTGAACAGCGAAGACCAGAGCAGCCACGGTGTCGGCGCCTGGCCATGCTCCGCATGATAATCCGCCGCTTCGACAGCCGCTGGCAGGCGATGCCAAGCAGCGAACATTTCCCTCCTGCCTGCGGCGGGTGAATCCGGAGTTCCCTGAAGGCACAACCTGCCCTGTTGCTGAGCTGTGATGACGGTGCGGGTGTCGCAGCAGACCGGATGGTCAAGGCCGTCCGGCAATCCGGCCTCCCGGGGCCCCCGGACCGCTCGGCTGCGTTGCGGAAGAAGATACACCACGACGCCATACCGAACGGCTTCGATGAAAAGCGAAGCACCTTCGCCCAGTATTACGGCAGCACCCAACTGGACGCCAGCCTGCTGCGCTAGCCGAACGCGGAATGTCCTTTCGTGACGGGCTCCTCGTCGGAGACAAGACCGTTTCCCAGTACGACGGCGATCCGCAGGGCGACCTAGCGCTGCCGCTGAGGGCGACCCAGTCAAGCCAGATCAATGCCGAATTCGTCTACCGGGGCAGCACCATTGCGCCAACCAGTCGGGCAGAGCAACCCACGGGATGAACAGGGGTGACACGTTCGAGGAAGGACAGCGCGTTGAACTGCATATTGGATGCGAGTCGATCCTGACCAGGTCATCAATGCCCACGGGGAAGGCGACTGCAAAGTAGTAAGGGCTACCGGGGCCGGTCATGTTGCCCAGTCCGTGAACGACAATGAACAGATAACAGGCACCACGGGCACTAACCAAGCAGACAGGGAGCATGCCGGCCACAGCATCAGCCACCACCCAAAAAGGCCCCCGCAGGGGCCCATCAGTGAACAGTTTGTGCACACTCAGAGGCCCACAAGCCCCTGAACAGGGAAACCACTGTGCCCGAGGTGGGACTCGAACCGGGTTCCAGCCCTTCAAAATCCGCCACTCCCCCGCAAAAATCGCCAATCCGGCCCGATCCGACCTATGTACGACCCAGTCCCAAGCCCAAAGCGTGCACAATGTGCACACCCCAAAACGCCCTTTGGCGCCTTACAAACGCCAGCCGCGCCCCACTAAGGGAACGCGGTTTTGAGACTTGGAGGCGGAAAGGTCCCCCGCCCTAGTTGATGTGTGGCGCTCTACCACCTGCGAGACGTGTTCAGCCTGCGCGGGGCCGGGTGTCCAGCTGCAGCTCGGGCGCGTCCCCGTGCGTGCTTCAGGAATCCGGTTTGTGCCTCCGGAACTGTACGGCTGCCTGCACCGCGCCGCCCGCAGGCACAAATCCAAACGACAGCAGGGTATCCAGTGCGGCTCGTCCCCTCGACCAGTTCAATTAGTTCATGCATATGGTCATGATGCACCCTGCCACTGACATTTATTGAAAGCCTCCACCACCATGCCCACGAGTGTCGCGCAGTGTTGACACTCGTTATCGAGCACCTGAAGATACTCCTGGCCCTACCGGCCGCCAAACTTGAGCACGCAACATCCTGAATGCCGCCGCGTTACACCTCACATAAACTGCAAGTCTCCTGGTGATTGTGCCCCCATGAGTCATAGAGATCAAGGATGGCTGCCGCAACGGCTCCCACTCTGATTCATCAACACCACTAGCGTCCATCCAATTGGCGGTCATGCTGGTTGCTCAGTAGGAGCGGTTGAATTGCTAGTTCTTATTGAACTGCAGGTATTTAAGCGCGAATGAAATAACTAACCAAGGGAATTTATCCACAGTTATAGGGTTTAGGCGAACCGCATATGAAACGGCAAAGCCACCGCTCATGTGGCGAGGCCTGCTTTTGTTACTTAGTCTTTGGCGTCGGCGGCTGAGGCGGCTTCGGCTTCGTCGGTGCATTACTGCCGTGGCTGAGTGTCCCGCCCTTTTGAACGCGCACCGTCGTGGACGGTATCTGCACTCGAGGCTGGCTCCTCGACTTTTCGTTATCCGCCACAGTACTTCTTCCTAAATCAGTTTCGCATGCATCAGACCGACTGTGATGGGCATTGCCAACCAGGCTAGAGCAAGTATCCCATAGCCAGCGACAATCAACTTGGCGGCTCGCTCTATCCGCTGCAGGTCATCCGATAGACCCTCCATGCTGTCTGTCACGATGCTGTGCTCAGTACTGTAGGGATCAGCGGCCAGCCGCTCTTGGAAATAGAGCGTGGCATTAGCATCGACACCTGATGACGGTCGCATCGCCCATAAGCCGATGACCGCGGCAACCACCGACAGCGTGATGCTTATGAACTGCCACCCGGTTACCCAGTTGTTCGCCTGGACTGTGCTGAACACTCCGGAGGCGGTGACCAGGATGGCCGCACGAGTGTGCATGTTGCCAGTCCGCTGGAGGACTGTTGCCCGCTGACGAACGACCTCCGCGTGAACCAGCCTCAGCTGTTCCACGGGCTCACCTGCGGCCTTCTCAAACTTCCACCGAGACCGAGGTCTGATTGAGGCTCTTATCTTCGCCGGCATGTCACAAGTGTACGAGAGTGGACGGACACTGCATGGGCGGCGGATGAGTGTCAGTCCCAGTTAGTAGGCTGTTAAAGCCTTCGCTCGCACGTTGAAATGGGGATCATGACTCGCAAGGATGACTACAGCACAGCGGTAGACTCCCTCCTCAAGACCAAACTGGACACAAGGCGGGGCCAAGTGGTGCCGACCTCAGATTCAATAAATCTGAACAACGGCGGCGTATGGTTGAGAGCGGTTTATCTCTATACAGACATGGAAGGCTCTTCCGGGTTGGCCAAGAGGCATTCCGCTACGACGGCCGCTCAGATCGTGCGTGCCTTCTTGGCTGTTGTCACACGAGTAATCCGTGACAACAAAGGCGAGATCCGGAGCTACGACGGAGACCGAGTAATGGCCATTTTCATCGGAGACAACGCCCCGACCGTCGCCGCAAGAACGGCCCTGGAAATCAAATGGGCAGTCGACGAGATAGTCAGGCCCAGCCTGTCGTACCGCCTCAACGAGTACCTCAAATCAAGTTGGGTGCTAAGCAGCAGGACCGGAATCGATCTGGGTGATGCGCTCGTAGTGCGTGCCGGCGTTCGCAACAACAACGACCTGGTTTCCATCGGGGACGCTCCGAATATAGCTGCGAAGCTAAGCGACCTGCATGGAGCGCGCACGACTATCACTGACCGGATGTGGAAAGAGATGGATTATTCAACGTGCTATAGCAGCGTGGATGGGAAAGCTATGTGGAGTCTCGCCTACCCGAAGGATATTGGTGGTGGCCGCGTAGAAGAGGTCAGAACGTCTAACTATGGCATCAAGATTAACTGATCGGCTGGAATGAAGCCAAGGAATTCTTGCCGCCAGTTAGTGTCAGCCCCTCCCGATAGGCTCAGATCCAACACTTCATAGCGAAAGAGGGGGAAGCATGACGCTGAAGTCAGACGTCGAGGGTGACATCCTGAAGACGGTCAATACAAATCTCACGACGACGGAACGAAATGACGGCACGATAGAGTCGGTGCCCGATCCCGACAAGATGGGCTACTCAGAAGGCCTCTACCTTCCCTCAACGTATCTTTACGCTGATATGCGTGACTCGTCAGGGCTCGTTGGAATCGCACCGGCTGACACGGTGGCCAGAGTCATGAAGGCTTATCTGTCGGTGAGCACGCGCATCATCCGTTCCAATACCGGGCACATCCGTAGCTTCGACGGTGACAGAGTGATGGGCATCTTTGCAGGCACCAACCGCTCCACCCGCGCCGTGAAATCTGCCATGCAAATCAAGTGGGCAATGAGCGAGCTCGTACAGCCCGCCATCCATAAGCAGTTCCAATCAATCAGAGATAGCAACTGGCAGCTCAAGCACGGCTGTGGTGTCGCCAGCGGCAAGTCACTCCTGGTTCGTGCTGGCTTCCGGGGCAATGACGACATGATCTCGATCGGTACAGCTCCCAACCTCGCGGCAAAGCTCAGCGACCTGCGTGAACATCCCTACAACACGATCATTGGCGGCGGCACATATAAGCAGCTGACCAAGGATGCCCTTGTACACAAGGAGAAGAACATGTGGACCGGGCCGTATGACTTCAAAATGGGTGGCAAGAACTACACCTATTACAAGACTAACTATCGCTGGCTTCTCTGATGTGGTGGGACAAGAAACCTGAGCCGCCCGCGGACACTTCGGACAAAGACGCCTTGGACACAGCATGGAGAATCCATGGAGCTCTCGTTGACTGGACGGGCAAAGTAGATGCCAAGGCTTCATTCGCCTTTGCCCTTGAGTCCGCGGCTCTGGGAGTAATCGTCACTCTTTCCGGAAAAGATCGCCTGTTCGGAGCCCTAGAGGGACCATGGCAGAACATTTCCTACATCATCGCCGCAGCGGCCCTAGTCCTGGGGGCGGGATGCGCCATGTTGGTTGTCATTCCCCGTCTACGGGCTACGAAGGTAGGGAAAGAATGGCGCGATAACTTCATCTACTTCGGGCACTTGAAGTACTGGGCGCCTGAAAATCTACCGGCAAAAATCAAAGCGACCGACCTACTTCCAGTTATCACCAACCAAATGGTGCGCATGAGCAAAATCGCGTGGATGAAGCACGTGCTTGTCGTGATCTCACTGATTCTTGCCTCAGCTGCCGGCCTCAGCCTCTTGGTGTGTGCGATTCTAGTACGAGTGGAATGGACGCCGTAATCTGCCTAGCAGTTCTTAGAGGCCATCAATGGCCTTCTGTGCCATCGAAACGACCGCTTCAACTGCGCCCTCGGCGGAACCAAGAATCGCTATCTCTACGACCTTGTTAAGAAGCGTTTTGAGCTTTCCAGGTTGTGGGTCAGGAGATGCCGTCTCCTCTTCCAGTTCAGCAATGACTTGCTCGGCCTCAGCTTGGCGCTCATGAGGTACGCCGAGTATGGGAAGCGTCTGACTGAAAGCATTAGCCGCCATTCTTGCGTCATTGATCTGCGTTGATGTCAGGGTCATCGACTGAGACACATTCTCGCTGCCAGCAGCAAGGTTCATCTGGCCCGAGTTATGGATGGTGTAGTTGTGCGTCACGGAGGCCCTTTCGCTGGCTATGACCGCTGCTGGCTCATCATCGTGTTCAATCGTCTGTATTCCGTGCGGCGTGATCTGCGGTCGAACGATGGGACCGCCCATCGCCGCCTTGCCTTGGATCAGTTGTCGATCCCTTAGATATCGCGTTGCCCGGGTAATCTCGCCCTCTGTGAAATCAGCGCCATAAAACGTTCCGTACTTACTGGTAGAGAATCCACTTATGTTGGGAGAGGACTTGCCCTGCAGATACTCGTCATAGAGCCACTGAAGGACAGAGCTTCTGGCCGCTTGAGCTCTCTTACGTGGATCAGACCGGAAATGTTCAAACTCTTCCGCCACATCCATGCCGGCCCGCGTGATGGTCACGTCGGTGACCGGACCTGACGCCTTCTCGTAGAAGATCCACCTTCTATCCAGCAACGCTTCGAGGTCGTTATCCAGGAAGCGGTCGCCATCATCGGTCGCATTCATTGCTTCTGCACGAAGCCACAGGACACTTGCCGAATTGTGCCCGTTCTCGCTAGCGTGACGGCGGACCTCCAATAGGAGCTGGAATCGGCGCAAGGTAAGCGGCGAGCGTAGCTCATCCTCAAAAATTAACCATTTCATGATGCTAACAGCGGCGCATCAGCCGGTAGCCGGGGGCAGTCCCTACCGAAAGGGAATCTGGCTAGAACCGGCAACTGAGTGGTCCCAGCTCCACTCAGCCGACCTTTCCACTCCAAACTAGGCACCAAACGCATAAATGGGTCGCCACACGACCGCATAGAAAGTCCGACTTAAGTGTGGACACTGTCCACACCCGATTTGGCAGGACAAACGGGGAATACGAGGCCCCCTCGCCGCCTGCCGGAAGAGGCTCTTCGAGAATTTCCGCGTCAGTTCGGCAAAATCATGTCGTGACCATAGCACCGGACCATGAACTGGTGTTGGACACCCAAGCCCAACCCGACAGAACCGGAACGAGGAAGCCCCCTAACCCAAGCCAGAGCAGGCGGAACGCCCACCAGCCAGGGCGACGAACTCGCCCACATACCTGAATAGGCCACGCGGCGGCATGGCCACAGCCCGCGACCCAACCCGTCAGACGACTCGATCGCAAGCCTGTACACACGTTAAAGCAAAATCGCCCCTGACGAGGCGATCTGTCGTGCCCGAGGTGGGACTCGAACCCACACACCTTTCGATACCGCATTTTGAGTGCGGCGCGTCTGCCAATTCCGCCACTCGGGCGCGGAGTACACCGGTTGTCATATTCGCTTGCTCCATGGTGCTGTGAGCAACGCGATCGCTTCCGGTGCGCGAAATTACTCTACATGCAGATAGGCTGAATTCCAGAATCGCGCCAGTGACGCCGCATCGATCCCTACCGGCCCCCAGTACACCAGCGGACTTGCCTCAGATGGTCCAGTTCCCGCCGTACCTTTCCAAGGAGTACCCGTGTCAGAACAGACGGAGTCAACCCCCACCTCCCAGCCGGCGCGCCGCGTCGTGGTCGCCGAGGATGAGACCCTCATCCGCCTGGACATCATCGAGATCCTGCGCGGCGAAGGCTACGACGTCGTCGGCGAAGCAGACAACGGCGAGAAGGCCGTGCAGCTCGCGGAAGAGCTGAAGCCGGACCTCGTCCTGATGGACGTCAAAATGCCCGTCATGGACGGCATCTCCGCCGCCGAAAAGATCGTCAAGGCCCGCATCGCCCCCGTGGTGCTGCTGACCGCCTTCAGCCAGAAGGAACTGGTCGAGCGCGCCCGCGACGCCGGCGCCATGGCGTACGTGGTCAAGCCCTTCACCCCGGCCGACTTGATCCCCGCCCTGGAGATCGCCCTGTCCCGGCACGAGGAAATCAAGGCCCTCGAAAGCGAAGTCAGCGACCTGCAGGAGCAGTTCGCTACCCGCAAGCTCGTGGAGCGCGCCAAGAGCCTCCTGACCACCAAGATGGGCCTGACCGAGCCGGAAGCCTTCCGCTGGATCCAGAAGACCTCGATGGACCGCCGCCTCAGCATGCGCGAGGTCGCCGAGACCATCATCAACCAGGTCAACTAGGCCGCACGGTCGAAGGAGCCGGCCGGCAACCCGGCCAGCAAGCAGGAAAACAAAGGGAGGGTCCCCGCCGCTGAACCCCAGCGGCGGGGACCCTCCCTTTGTCATAGATCCGAAGAACTAGATCTTGCTGTTCTTCTTCTTCTTTTCCGGCCAGGGGCCGAGCTTGTCCTTGGTGACGGCGTTCTCGCCGTGGCTGCCGGCGTCGGCCAGGTCGCCCACCTTGTGAACCTTCAGCATGTTCGTGGAACCGGCCTTTCCGGGAGGCGAACCGGCGGCGATAACCACCATGTCGCCGTCCTCGACGAGGTCCATCTCCAGCAGGTTGCGATCAACCTGGGCGGTCATCTCATCGGTGTGGCCCACCATCGGGACCAGCACCGGCTGGATGCCCCAGGTCAGCGCCAGCTGGTTCCAGACGTGCTCCACCGGGGTGAAGGCGAAGACCGGGCGGATCGGGCGCAGCCGCGAGAGGCGCCGTGCGGAGTCGCCGGACTGGGTGAAGGTGCAGATGTACTTCGCTTCCAGCTGGTCGGCGATCTCGACGGCGGCACGGGTGATGGCGCCGCCGCGGGTCTTGGGCTTGGTGCCCAGCGGGGGGACGCGCTCCAGGCCGTGGACCTCAGTGGATTCGATGATTCGGGCCATCGTCTTGACGGTCTCGATCGGGAACTTGCCCACGCTGGTCTCGCCGGAGAGCATGACGGCGTCCGCGCCGTCGAGCACGGCGTTGGCGCAGTCGGAGGCCTCAGCGCGGGTCGGGCGCGGGTTGTCGATCATGGATTCGAGCACCTGGGTGGCCACGATGACGGGCTTGGCCCAGCGGCGGGCCAGTTCGACGGCGCGCTTCTGCACGATCGGCACTTCCTCGAGCGGAAGCTCCACACCGAGGTCGCCACGGGCCACCATGATGGCGTCGAAGGCGTCAATGATTTCGGGTAGCTGGTCCACGGCCTGCGGCTTTTCGATCTTGGCGATCACCGGCACGCGGCGGCCTTCTTCGTCCATGATTTCGTGGACTCGCTTGATGTCCGAGGCGTCGCGGACGAACGAGAGGGCCACCATGTCCACGCCGCGGCGCATGGCCCAGCGGAGGTCGTCCTCGTCCTTTTCGCTCAGCGCGGGGACGTTGACGGCGACGCCGGGCAGGTTGATGCCCTTGTTGTTGGACACGTAGCCGCCAACGACCACCTGGGCGACGACCTTGACGTCGTCCACCTCGATGGCGCGCAGGGCCACCTTGCCGTCGTCGATCAGCAGCGAGTCGCCGGGGTTGACGTCCTCGGTGAGGCTCTTCAGCGTCGTGGAGCAGATGTCCTTGGTGCCCGGGACGTCCTCGGTGGTGATCGTGAAGGTGTCACCGACGGCCAGCAGGTGCGGTCCGTCGACGAAGCGGCCGAGGCGGATCTTCGGGCCCTGGAGGTCGGCCATGATGGCGACGGCCTTGCCGAGCTGGCCGGCGGCCTTGCGGACGTTGTCGTAAGTGTTGTCGTGCACGGAGTAGTCTCCGTGGCTCATGTTCATGCGGGCCACGTCGACCCCGGCTTCCAGCACGGCAAGCGTGTTCTCGAAGCTCGCGATCGCCGGTCCGAAGGTGGCCACAATTTTAGCGCGTCTCATATACCTACCCTAGTTGTCTCTTGGTTGTTTTTAGTTCTCGCGGGATGAACAGCCGGTGTCCGGCCCGGACCCGGCAGGGTCCGGGACCGGGCTACAGGACGGCGATCGCCCGGTCGGTCGGCGCAACTGGCGCCGGGAGAATGGTGCTGCCCATCAGGAATTTGTCTACCGCGGCGGCGCAGGCGCGGCCCTCGGCGATTGCCCAGACAATCAGCGACTGACCGCGGCCGGCGTCTCCGGCGACGAAGACCCCTTCCGTGTTGGTCATGTAGTAGCCGTCCCGGGCCACGTTGCCGCGGCCGTCGAACTCGGCGTGTACCTGTTCGGTGATCCCGGCGGGTTCGGCGCCGGTGAAGCCCAGGGACAGGAAGACGAGGTCCGCCGGGATGATCCGCTCGGTGCCGGCTTTGGGCAGCCGCTTGCCGTCGACGAATTCGGTCTCGGCGACCTTCACGCCGGTCAGCTTGCCGTTCTCGCCGACGAATTCCACGGTGGACGCGAGGTAGGTGCGTTCGCCGCCCTCCTCGTGCGCGCTGGCCACCTCGAACAGGGTGGGGAACGTCGGCCAGGGCTGGTGCGCGGCCCGCTCGGCGGACGGCTGCTTGCCGATTGCCAGCGTGGTCACGGAGGCAGCCTGGTGCCGGTGGGCGGTGCCGAGGCAATCCGCGCCGGTGTCGCCGCCGCCGAGGATGACGACGTGCTTGCCGGCGGCGTTGATCTGGTTTTCAACCGTCTCGCCGGCCACCACGCGGTTGGCCGGGACGAGGTAATCCATCGCGAAGTGCACGCCCTCAAGGTCCCGGCCCGGGATGGGCAGGTCCCTCGGGACGGTTGCGCCGGTGGCGACCACGACGGCGTCGTAGCGCCGGCGCAGCTGCTCCCAAGTCACATCGGTGCCGACGGCGACGCCGGTCCGGAAGCGGGTGCCCTCGGCCTTCATCTGGTCCAGGCGGCGGTCGACGTGCTCTTTTTCCATCTTGAAGTCGGGGATTCCGTACCGCAGCAGCCCGCCGATCTTGTCGTCGCGCTCATAGACGGCGACGGTGTGGCCCACGCGGGTCAGCTGCTGGGCGACGGCGAGCCCGGCGGGGCCGGAGCCGACGACGGCGACCGTCTTGCCGGAGAGGCGTGCCGGCGGCAGCGGGTTGACCCAGCCCTTGTCGAAGGCCTGGTCCACTATCGACACCTCGACCTGCTTGATGGTCACCGCGGGCTGGTTGATGCCCAGCACGCAGGACGCCTCGCAGGGTGCCGGGCAGAGCCGGCCGGTGAACTCGGGGAAGTTGTTGGTGGCGTGCAGGCGCTCCATCGCTTCCTCGCCCTTGTCCCGCCAGATGAGGTCGTTCCACTCCGGGATCAGGTTGCCCAGCGGGCAGCCCTGGTGGCAGAACGGGACGCCGCAGTCCATGCAACGCCCGGCCTGGCTCTTCAGGACGCCCTTCTCCTGGGCTTCGTAAACCTCTTTCCAGTCCATGATGCGGACCGGGACGGGACGGCGCGGCTGCGTTTCACGCTGGCGTACTTTCAGAAATCCGCGTGGATCAGCCACCGGTCACCTCCAGGATTCGAGACCAAACTTCTTCGCCGTCGGGGTCCAGGCCCTCTTCGATGGCGTCAAGACGGGTTTGCAGCACGGCCGCGTAGTCGCGCGGCAGCACCTTGGTAATACGGGCCGCGGTGTCGTCGAAGTTCTCGAGCAGCCGGGCCGCGTGCTGCGACTCGGTTTCCTCGAGGTGCTTGACCAGCAGTCCGTGGACGATTTCGCGGTCTTCGGCGTCGAGTTCGCGCAGCTGCAGTTCGCCGGCGTCGAGGGCCTGCTTATTGACCCGTTCGGTCTGCAGGTCCAGGACGTAGGCGGTGCCGCCGGACATGCCGGCGCCGAAGTTGCGGCCGGTGCGCCCGATGATAAGCGCCTGGCCGCCGGTCATGTACTCGCAGCCGTGGTCGCCGATGCCTTCGACCACCGCGGTGGCGCCGGAGTTGCGCACCATGAAGCGCTCCCCCACCTGGCCGCGCAGGAACAGCTCGCCGCTCGTGGCGCCGTAGCCGATCACGTTGCCGGCGATCACGTTCCGCTCCGCCGGGAACACGTTGGTGCGGTCCGGGCGGACGATGATGCGGCCGCCGGAAAGGCCCTTGCCGACGTAGTCGTTGGAGTCGCCGAACATCCGCAGCGTGATGCCGGCCGGCAGGAACGCACCGAGCGACTGGCCGGCGGTGCCGGTCAGCGTGATGTCGATCGTGTCGGTGGCGAGCACATCGGTGCTGAAGGTCTTGGTGACCACGTGGCCGAGCATGGTGCCCACGGACCGGTCCGTGTTGATCACGTCGACGGCGATTTTCACCGGGGTGCGGTCGCTGAGGGCCTCGGCGGCCATCGCGATCAGGCGCTGGTCGAAGTGCTTGTCCAGCTCGTGGTTCTGGCCCGTGAGGTTGCGCAGCGGCGCGTCGTCGTCGAACTCCAGCCCGTGCAGGATGGGGTCCAGGTCCAGCCCTTCGGCCTTCCAGTGGCTGATCGCCTCGCGGGTGTCGAGCATTTCGGCGTGGCCGATCGCTTCCTCGAGGCTGCGGAAGCCGAGTTCGGCCAGGATCTCGCGGACTTCCTCGGCAAGGAATTCGAAGAAGTTGACCACGAATTCGGGCTTACCGCTGAAGCGTGAGCGCAGCTCGGGGTTCTGCGTCGCGACGCCCACCGGGCAGGTGTCCAGGTGGCAGACGCGCATCATGATGCAGCCGGAGACCACCAGCGGCGCGGTGGCGAAACCGAACTCCTCGCCGCCGAGCAGCGCCGCGATCACGACGTCGCGGCCGGTCTTGAGCTGACCGTCCACCTGCACCACCACGCGGTCGCGCAGGCCGTTGAGCATCAGGGTCTGCTGGGTCTCGGCGAGGCCGAGTTCCCACGGCACGCCGGCGTGCTTGAGCGAGTTCAGCGGCGACGCTCCGGTGCCGCCGTCGTGGCCGGAAACCAGCACGACGTCGGCCTTGGCCTTGGTGACGCCGGCCGCGACGGTGCCGATGCCGACCTCGGAGACTAGCTTGACGTGCACCCGCGCCGAGGGGTTGGCGCGCTTGGCATCGTAGATCAGCTGCGCGAGGTCCTCGATCGAGTAGATGTCGTGGTGCGGCGGCGGCGAGATGAGCCCGACGCCGGGAGTCGAGTGCCGGGTCCGGGCCACCCAGGGGTAGACCTTCTGGGCCATCAGCTGGCCGCCTTCGCCGGGCTTCGCACCCTGTGCCATCTTGATCTGGATGTCGTCGGCATTGGACAGGTACAAGCTTGTGACGCCGAAGCGGCCCGAGGCGATCTGCTTGACCGCCGAGCGCCGGGTCGGATCCAGCAGCCGGTCCACGTCCTCGCCGCCTTCGCCGGTGTTGGACTTGCCGCCGAGCCGGTTCATCGCGATCGCGAGTGTCTCGTGAGCTTCCTGCGAGATGGAGCCGTAGCTCATGGCGCCGGTGGAGAACCGCTTGACGATGCTGGAGACGGACTCCACTTCCTCGAGCGGGACTGCCGGGCGCAGGCCGGCCTTGAACTTCAGCAACCCGCGCAGGGTCATCAGGTTCTCGGACTGGTCGTCCACGCCGCGGGTGTAGGCCTTGAAGATGTCATAGCGGCGTTCCCGCGTGGCGTGCTGCAGCCGGAACACCGTCTCCGGGTTGAACAGGTGCGGTTCGCCGTCGCGGCGCCACTGGTACTCGCCGCCGCCCAGCAGGGGCTGGTGCGGCAGTTCGATACCGTTCTCGGGGTACGCCATCCGGTGCCGCGCAGCGACCTCCGCGGCGATGACGTCAAGGCCGACGCCGCCGAGCTGGGAATGCGTGCCGGAGAAGTATTCGTCCACCAGGTCCTGGCCGAGGCCGAGGGCTTCAAAGGTCTGCGCGCCGGTGTACGAGGCGACCGTGGAGATGCCCATCTTGGACATGATCTTCAGGACGCCCTTGCCGAGGCCCTTGATCAGGTTGTAGACCCCGTCCTGCGGGGTGACGCCGGTGACGTCGCCGGACGCGATGAGCTGCTCCACGGATTCCATGGCCAGGTAGGGGTTCACCGCGGAGGCGCCGTAGCCGATCAGCACGGCGACGTGGTGCGTTTCGCGGACGTCGCCGGCCTCGACCACGAGCGCGGTCTTGGTGCGGTTGGCGCTGCGCAGCAGGTGGTGGTGCACAGCGCTGACCAGCAGCAAGGACGGGATCGGCGCCCACTGGGCGTTGGAGTCGCGGTCCGAGAGCACGACGTACTGGACGCCGCGGTTGATGGCGCCGGAGACCTGCTCGCAGATTTCGGTCAGCCGGGCGCGCAGGGCGTTCTCGCCGCCGTCGGGGCGGTAGAGGCCGCGCACCTTCATGGCGACCCGGTCGCCGTCGGCGTTCTCGATGTTCGCGATCTTGGCCAGCTGGTCGTTGTTGATCACGGGGAACGGCAGCGAGACCTGCGGCTGGCGGACCTGCTTGGTGTCCAGCAGGTTGCCGTTGGGGCCGATCGCGCAGGTCAGGGACGTGACCAGTTCCTCGCGGATGGCGTCCAGCGGCGGGTTGGTGACCTGCGCGAAGGACTGCACGAAGTAGTCGAAGAGCAGCCGGGGCCGCTTGGAGAGCACGGCCACCGGGGTGTCCGAACCCATGGCGCCGAGGGGTTCGGCGCCGGTCCGGGCCATCGGGCCGAGCAGGATCTTCAGTTCCTCGGTGGTGTAACCGAAGGTGCGCTGGCGGATGTTGACCGAGGCGGCGGTGTGCACCACGTGCTCGCGTTCGGGCAGGTCCTTGAGGTCGATCAGGTTGTCCTTGAGCCACTCGGCCCAGGGGTTGGCCGCGGCCACCTCGGCCTTGACCTCGGCGTCGTCGATGATCCGGCCGGCTTCGGTGTCCACGAGGAACATCTTGCCGGGCGAGACGCGGCCCTTCTTGACCACCTTGGAGGGCTCGACGTCGATCACGCCGACCTCCGAAGCGAAGACAACTAGGCCGTCCTCGGTGATCCAGTACCGGCCCGGGCGCAGCCCGTTGCGGTCCAGGGTGGCGCCGACGAGGTTGCCGTCGGTGAAGGACACGGCAGCGGGACCGTCCCACGGCTCCATCAGCAGCGAGTGATACTCGTAGAACGCGCGCCGGGCGGGGTCCATCGTGGCGTGGTTTTCCCAGGCCTCGGGGATCATCATCATGATCGAGTGCGTGATGGGCCGGCCGGAGAGCCAGAGCAGTTCGGCGACCTCGTCGAAGGAGGCCGAGTCCGAGGCACCCGGGGTGCAGATCGGGTACAGCTCTTCCGGGCTGTCCCCCAGCAGCGGGTTGGCCAGCTGCGACTGGCGGGCGCGCATCCAGTTCCGGTTGCCCTTGACCGTGTTGATCTCGCCGTTGTGCGCGATGGTGCGGAACGGCTGGGCCAGCGGCCAGGACGGGAAGGTGTTGGTGGAGAAGCGCGAGTGGACGATCGCGAGCTTGGTCTTGAAGCGCTTGTCCGAGAGGTCCGGGTAGAACGGCTCCAGCTGGGCGGTAGTGAGCATGCCCTTGTAGACGATGGTCCGGGAGGACAGCGAGGGGAAGTACACGCCGTACTTGTTCTGGGCACGCTTGCGGATCCGCCAGGCCCGGGAGTCGAGTTCGTTACGGGAGAGCGTCTCGCCGGTGCTGGAGGCGAAGAACGGCTGCGCGAAGTACGGCATGCAGGCCCGGGCCATGGCTCCGACGAGGTCGGCCACAATCGGGACTTCACGCCAGCCCAGGACGGTGAGGCCCTCGTCGGCCGCGAGACCCTCGATGCCTGCCTTGGCGGCATCGGATTCGCGCTGTTCGGCCGGCAGGAATGCGGTGCCCACGACGTACTGGCCGGCGGCGGGGAGTTCGAAGTCGGTGACTGCACGGAAGAACTCGTCCGGGACCTGCATGAGGAGGCCGGCGCCGTCGCCTGTTCCTTCATCGGCGCCGACGGCACCGCGGTGCTCAAGGTTGCGCAGGGCGGTCAGGGCGGCGTCGACAATGTCGTAGCCGGGCTCGCCGCGCAGGGTGGCGATGATGGCCAGACCGCAGGCGTCCTTCTCCTGCTCCGGGTTGTAGAGTCCGGCAGCTTCGGGCAGCGCCGCGAAACGTTTGAACGGTGAGACGGCCGTAGTGGGCTGTTCCGGACCGGACCAGCTGGGGCTATGCAGGGTTTGGGTCATGGGAGACGTCCTTCCTCCTGATCGTGCGTATGGGAGGGACAACATTGGCCCGAATCGGTGCGCCGGTGTGACGGGCACAACAACGTGATTTTCCTACTCGAATTGTAGGCCAGCGCCGCTTGCTGTACGAACAGTTACGCGGGCAGCCGGCCCGGGTTTGCATACCGTGCAGCTGTCTGCTGCCTGCTTCATAGTGCAAACCCTGTCGCCACGACGCTGTGGACTCGGGCCCAGCCGGCGATCGCCCTGCAGCCCGATTGCCGGGGCTGAGTTACTTGGTGCTGTCAGCGTCCGGCGCGGTCTCGGTGGCCCGGCGGCCGGATACTCCGGTTGCCGGCTCTCCGGTGGCGGGCATGGTGCCGCCGGTGGATTCTCCGGCCGCCACAGCTGAGGCTGAGGGGCGGTCCGGACCGCTCTGGTTATCCCGGAGATTATCACGCGATTCAGTATCTGAGACAGCAGCGTCCGAATGGCGGATGGTTTCGCGGGTGGCCGGGACCGTCGCCGGCTCGTCGGCTGCTTCGTCGTCGGCAGTCTCGACGTCGGCAGCCCTGTCGGCCGCTTCTTCGTCGACAGTCCTGTCCTCGTCGGCCGTCTCGACGTCGGCGTCCCCGGCAAGCACCGCGGCCTCGGGTTCGCGTCCCGGCAGGTACGGGGTGTCCGGCACGTCGCGCTTGCGCAGTCCGAGGACGATGAAGACCACCAGGGCGGCGAGCAGGACGAAGATGCTGGTCCAGACGTTGAGCCGGGTGGTGATGCCGAAGAGGTTGATCTGCTCGGCGTCGTCGATCCGCATGGCCTCGATCCAGACGCGGCCCAGCGTGTAGTAGATGGCGTAGAGCCAGAACAGCCGCGCGCGGCGGAAGGAGAACTTGCGGTCCAGCGCGAGCAGCAGCGCCACTCCGACGAGGTTCCACAAGGACTCGTAGAGGAAGGTCGGGTGGAAGAGGGTGTCGGCGGGCATGCCGGCCGGGAAGTTGGGGCTGTCGGCGTCGACCTGGAGGCCCCACGGCAGGGTGGTGGGGCCGCCGAAGAGTTCCTGGTTGAAGTAGTTGCCCCAGCGGCCGATCGCCTGGGCCAACAGCAGGCCGGGGGCTGCGGCGTCCATGAAGGCGCTGAGCTTGACGCCGGCCCGGCGGCAGCCGATCCAGGCACCGAAAGCGCCCAACACCACGGCACCCCAGATGCCGAGTCCGCCGCGCTGGATCTGCGGGATCAGGGACAGGTCGCCGGTGCCGTCGAAGCCGGGGCCGAAGTAGGCGTCCGGCGAGGACACCACGTGGTAGAGCCGGCCGCCGATGATGCCGAAGGGGATCGCCCAGATGGCAATGTCCCAGACGCTGCCCTCAGGAGCGCCGCGGCGCGCCCAACGCACCGACGTCAGCCAGAGGCCGGCAATGATGCCAGCCAGGATGCACAGCGCGTAGGCGTGGATGCGCAGGGACCCCCAGGGCAGCGGGATATCGAAGCCGGACCAGTCCGGGCTCGGAATGCTCGCGGGAATCATCGCTGCCGCGTGGAGGACTGACTGCATTGCTTACGCTTCTTCCTTGGTGAGGCCGGTGCTGAGCTCTTTCGTCAAGGACGCTACAGCATCGACGCCGCCCTCACCGATCGCCGCGACGAGGGCCGTGCCGACGATTACTCCGTCCGCGTAGGCGGCGATTTCGCGGACGTGGCCCGCGTTGGAGACACCCAGGCCGACGCAGACGCGATCGGCGCCCGCCGCGTGCGCTGCGGCGACGACGTCCTTGGCCGCGGAGCTGACCGAGGTGCGGGCGCCGGTGACGCCCATGATGGAGACGGCGTAAACAAAGCCGCGGCTCGCGTCGACCGTGCGCTTCATCCGTTCCGACGAGGAGGACGGCGCCACGAGGAACACCCGGTCCAGGCCGTACTTGTCCGAGGCGGCCATCCATTCCGAGGCCTCGTCCGGGATCAGGTCCGGCGTGATGAGCCCGGCTCCCCCGGCCTCGGCCAGGCGGCGGGAGAACTCGTCCACGCCCATCCGGACCACGGGGTTCCAGTAGGTCATGACCAGGACGGCGGCGTCGGTCTTGCTCGTGATGCCGCGCACGACGTCGAACACCTGGCCGACGTGGAAGCCCTTGGCCAGGGCCTCCGTGGTGGCGGCCTGGATGACCTGGCCGTCCATCACCGGATCGGAGTACGGGATGCCGATTTCGATCAGGTCTGCGCCGTTTTCGGCCAGGGCAATGCCCGCGGCGATGGTGTCCTCAACGCTCGGGTAGCCTGCGGGCAGGTAGCCGATGAGGGCGGCACGGCCCTGGGCCCGGGCGCGGTCGATGGCTGCCGCGGACTTGCTGGCGAACTGCAGCTTGCCTTCTGCGCTGTTTTCGACGGTGCTCACAGCTGCTCCCCCTCCTGGGCGATCTCGTGTTCGGGTGAATCCTTGTCCAGCAGGTCGAACCATTCCGCGGCGGTGGCCACGTCCTTGTCGCCGCGGCCGGAGAGGTTCACGAGCACGATCTTCTCTGAGGCATCCCCAGCTGATTCTGCGGCTTCCGCCGCGAGCCGCTGGCCGACCTTGATCGCGCCGGCCAGGGCGTGCGCGGACTCGATGGCCGGGATGATGCCCTCGGTCCGGCAGAGCAGCCGGAAGGCCTCCATGGCTTCGCTGTCCGTGATGGGCTCGTAGCTGACCCGGCCGATGTCGGCGAGGTAGGAGTGCTCGGGCCCGACGCCCGGGTAGTCCAGGCCGGCCGAGATGGAGTGCGACTCGATGGTCTGGCCGTCGTCGTCCTGCATGAGGTAGGAGCGGGCGCCGTGCAACACGCCGGGCTTGCCCAGGGTGATGGTGGCCGCGTGGCGCCCCGTTTCGACGCCCTCGCCGCCGGCCTCGAAGCCGTAGATCTTCACCGAGGGGTCATCAAGGAAACCGTGGAAGATGCCGATGGCGTTGGAGCCGCCGCCAATGCAGGCGCAGACGGCGTCGGGCAGCCGGCCGGTCTGTTCCAGGATCTGGGCGCGGGCTTCTTCGCCGATGACCTCGTGGAAGTACCGGACCATCGCCGGGAACGGGTGCGCCCCGGCCGCGGTGCCGAGCAGGTAGTGCGTGTTGTCCACGTTCGCGACCCAATCGCGGAGGGCCTCGTTGATGGCGTCCTTGAGCGTCTGGGATCCGTTGGTCACCGGGATGACGGTGGCCCCGAGCAGCTCCATCCGGGCCACGTTGAGGGCTTGACGGCGGCAGTCCTCGGCGCCCATGTAGACCACGCACTCCAGGCCCAGCAGGGCGGCGGCGGTGGCACTGGCCACGCCGTGCTGGCCGGCTCCGGTCTCGGCGATCACGCGGGTCTTGCCCATCCGCTTGGCCAACAGCGCCTGGCCCAGCACGTTGTTGATCTTGTGCGAGCCGGTGTGGTTCAGGTCCTCGCGCTTGAGGAAGATGCGGACTCCCCCGGCGTGCTCGGCGAAGCGCTTGGCTTCGGTGAGCAGCGAGGGGCGGCCGGAGTAGTTCTTGTTCAGCTCCGCGATCTGGGCGGTGAACTCGGGATCAGCCTTGGCCTTCTCGAAGGTGTCCTCGAGTTCGTCCAGGGCGGCAATGAGGGACTCGGGCATCCAGCGGCCGCCGTAGGAGCCGAAGTAGGGTCCGGGGGCGTGGCGCAGGGAGGGTGCACCCTGCGGTCCGTCCTCGTCCGGTCGCTTGCCCTCTAGGAACGCATCCACGGGGCTTTCATCTGAGCCGGCTGTTGGCGCATCGACCATCAGTCTCACCATCCTGTTCCACTGCTAACTAGATCTTCGGTGCCGCACGGAAGCACCGCGGGGTCCGGCCGGGTGCCGGGCCGGACCGCGGGTCAGGAGCGTGCGGCGATTTCTTCGGCGCCGGCAGCCATGAATTCGGCGATCCGCTCGCGCGGAGTCGAATCGCTGACCAGCGCCTCGCCCACCAGGACCGCGTTGGCGCCGTTTGCCGCGTAGTGCCGGACGTCGTCCACGCCGCGGACACCGGATTCGCCCACCACGAGCGCGCCGGCGGCGATTCCGGCGGCGAGATCCGCAAACACGGAGCGGTCGACGTCGAGCGTCTTGAGGTTGCGGACGTTGACGCCGATGATTCGCGCGCCTGCGGCAACGGCGCGTTCGACTTCGCCGGGCGTGTGGGTCTCCACGAGCACGTTCATGCCCAGCTCACGGCTGAGCGCGCTGTACTCGCGCAGCTGCGCATCGGTCAGCGAGGCGACGATCAGCAGGATCAGGTCGGCGCCGTGGGCACGGGCTTCCCAGATCTGGTACTCGTCGATCATGAAGTCCTTGCGCAGCAACGGGATGTCCACGGCCGCCCGGACGGCGTCCAGGTCCGCGAGGGAGCCGTTGAAGCGCCGCTGTTCGGTGAGGACGCTGATCACGGCGGCGCCGCCACCGGCGTACTGCACGGCGAGCGAGGCCGGATCCGCGATGCTCGCGAGATCGCCCTTGGAGGGGCTGCGCCGCTTGATTTCGGCTATCACCTTGAGCTGGGTCCGGTCCGAGGGCCCGCCCAGGGCGGCCCAGGCGTCTCGCGCCGGGGCGGCCGCCGCGGCACGCTCCTTCAGCTCGGCGAGCGTGACGAGGCGCTGGCGAGCCTCCATATCCTCCCTGACACCGGCATTGATGTCATCGAGAACAGTCACTCTTAGTGGCCGGAGTTCTTCAGCTTGCTGCCGCCGACGCCGTAACCGGCTTTGCGCATCACGAAGCCCACTACGAGGCCGATCAGCATGACGACCGCACCGGCAACGAAGATCGGGGTGTTGGCGATGACGAAGGCGATCGCTGCGATGAGTGCGCCGATCAGCATGATGATCACGGTGGTCCAGGCCGCCGGGCTGTTGCCGTGGCCGGTCGGCTCGCTGTGGTCGACGCCGTCGTAGATGCCGGTGCCGGCAGCGGGCTGGGATGCGGAAACAGGGGCTTTGCTCATGGAAATCTCCTCAGGATCAATACTGCTTACATTCTGCCATTTATTGACAGTGGTGTTTGCCGCGTTACTGGCCGCGCTGTTTGCCGGGTTGCCGGCCGTGCCCGCGGCATTGGCTCAGGTGGGGTCGTCGCCGCGGGACAGCCGGTCCCAGCTGTCGATCTCATCGGCGGGCTGCGCGGTGCCCGAGGCGCCTGCGCTGGCGGCGGCGTCGTACTTCGTGCGGCTCTTCCAGTACCGTCCGGCAGGGACGATGGCGAGGGCGCCGAGCCCCAGCAGCGACCCGGCGACGACGGCGAGGACGGGGAACGCGGTGAGGGCCACCTGGACGTTGCTGCCACTGATGCCGGTGGCGGCGGCGATGGAACCCTGCGCCGCGGCCAACGGGTCGGCCAGCACGGTAGCCGCCGCGGCGACGATCCCTGCGGCGGCGAGCAGGATGATCGCCGTGATGATCCAGCGGGCGACGCGCCCGGCAATGGATGCCGCGAGGCCTCCCGCCAGGGCGACGAGGGCGAGGGCGGTCACCGTGGTGGCCGCCTTGCTGCCCTGGACCTGCAGGCCGTTCTGGCTGCTGACGGCCTGGCCCAGCTGGCTGGGGTCCAGCTGCACGGTCAGCCAGGTCTGCGTGGTGGTGCCGAAGACCGCCAGCGCCAGCGCGGCAATCACCAGCACCAGGGTGGATTTCCGGGCCCAGCGCGGGACGGCCGGGCTGGTGCTTTTGACCATGGCGGGGCCGGTCATGGCTGCTCCGTCCCGGCACTGGGCACGGTGTCGGCCGTGATGTTGCGCAGCGACTGGGCCGTGTGGACGGCCCGCATCGGGGCGGCGGCCTTGTTGATGGTTTCGATCGCCTCGGTGGCGTTGACGGAATCGGCCACGATCCCGCCGCCGGCCTGCACGTAGGCGCGGCCTTCGCGCAGCAGGGCGGAACGGATGGCGATCGCCATGTCCATGTCGCCGGCGAAGTCGAGGTAGCCCACCACGCCGCCGTAGATGCCGCGGCGGTGGGGCTCCAGCTCATCCAGGAGGCGCAGCGCACGGGGTTTGGGCGCTCCGGACAGGGTGCCGGCCGGGAAGGTGGCCTTCAGCACGTCGTAGGCCGTGGCCGTCGGGGCGAGCTTGCCCACCACCGTGGACACCAGGTGCATGATGTGGCTGAAGCGCTCAACCTCCATGAACTGCGTGACGTCCACGGTTCCGGCCACGCAGACCTTGGAGAGGTCGTTGCGGGACAGGTCCACCAGCATGAGGTGTTCGGCCCGTTCCTTCTGGTCCGCGAGCAGCTCCTCGGCGAGGGCCTTGTCCGCCTCGACGGTCTTGCCGCGCGGCCGGGACCCGGCGATCGGGTGGGTGATGACTTCCTCGCCGGTGACGGTCACGAGGGCCTCCGGGGAGGAACCCACGATCGAGTACTGGCGGCCGGCGGCGTCCTCGAGACTGAAGATGTACATGTACGGACTCGGGTTGGTGTTGCGCAGGACCCGGTAAACGTCCAGCGGGTCGGCTCCGCACTCCATTTCGAAGCGGCGGGAGATCACCACCTGGAAGACTTCGCCGTCGATGATCGCTTCCTTGCCGCGGTCCAGGGCTGCCAGGTAGTCGTTTTCATCCCAGCGCTCCTGCACGCTCGAGGCGAAGTCCAGGGCTGCGGGCTGGAGTACGGAGACGGGCTGCTCCGTCGGGGTGCTGATCTTCGCCAGCAGGTCCTTCACCCGGGCGACGGCGTCGTGCCAGGCCTCGTCGACGCGTTCGGAGCTGTTGTCGAAGTTGATCGCGTTGGCGATCAGGAGCACGGTGCCGTCCATGTTGTCGTGCACGGCCATGTCCGTCACGAGGTTCAGCGCCATTTCCGGCAGCTGCAGGTCATCCTCCGGCGGGCTGGTGAGCTTTTCCCAGTGCCGGACGGTTTCCCAGCCGAGGAAGCCCACCAGGCCGGAGGTGAAGGGCGGCAGCCCTTCGAAGCGGTCGGTGTGCAGGGCGCGGAGGGTGTCCCTGATGGCGTCGACCGGGCTGCCGTCCAGCGGCACGCCGACGGGCGGCTCGCCGAGCCAGTGCGCCTGCCCGTCCTTGGTGGTCAGGGTGGCGCGGGACCGCGCGCCGATGAAGGAGTAGCGGGACCAGGCGCCGCCCACGGCGGCGGACTCCAGCAGGAACGTCCCGGGCTGGCCCTGGGCGAGTTTGCGGTACAGCCCGATCGGCGTTTCGGCGTCAGCCAGCACCTTCAGCCGGACGGGGATGACGCGGCTGTGGCCGGCGAGTTCCCGGAACTCGTCCAGGCTGGGGCTGATGATTCCAAGGTCCTGCATGGCTGCGTTTTTCCGCCTGTTCTCTTGGTCTGGTGCTGGTGAAGTGCCGCGGCCCGCGCCGCGGTGCGCCGGGTCAGTCGGCGTGGCCGACGACGGCGTCCAGCGCGCGTCCGTCGAAGCACGTGCGGGTGCCGGTGTGGCAGGCTGCGCCGACCTGGTCGACCCGGACGAGCAGGGCGTCGCCGTCGCAGTCCATAGCGAGGGACTTGACCCACTGCACGTGGCCGGACGTGTCGCCCTTGCGCCAGTACTCCTGCCGGGAGCGGGAGTAGAAGGTGACCCGCCCGCTGGTCATCGTGCGGTGCAGCGCCTCGTCGTCCATCCAGCCCAGCATGAGCACCTCGTTGGTGTCGAACTGCTGGACGATCGCGGCCACCAGACCGGCGCTGTCCCGCTTCAGGGACGCCGCGAGACCGGCGGGGAGCGGGCCGGCGTCGTGCGCCGAATCGGGGACGGCGGAACCCGGCGCGGCGGAGACCGGCGCGGAATTTTCCGGGGCGTTTGGCTGGTCGTCTACCGGGACGGGGGCGGGGGCGGGCTGCTCAGACATCAGCTCAAGTCTAGTGCCTCCGGACCTAGCGCCGCCCGCGCCGGGGGCACCGCGCTTAACATCGCCGCCGAAAGCGCGCTGCCGCCGAAACCACGGCGCTTCCTGTGCCCAGAGGCGCGCCTCTCGTGCTAGTTTCACAAGTGATGCATTTCGTCGAACCGTCCCGAGAAGTTCTGGCCGAAACCCTGCTGGCGGCCGGTCCTGACTCCCCCACGCTCTGCAAGGGCTGGCAAACCCGTGATCTTGCAGCCCACCTCTACCTGCGGGAGCGCAAAGCCCGCGTTGGCCTGGGGCTCCTGATCAAACGGCTGTCCAAGGCCTCGGACGAGGCCACGGCCGAGCTCGCCGCCACGGTCCGGACCCCGGAAGCCTACGCAAAGCTGGTCAACACCTTCCGCGCCGGGCCGCCCGCCCTCTCCCCCATGCGGATCAAGGCCCTGGACGAGAGCTCCAACCTGATCGAGTACTTCGTGCACACGGAGGATGTCCGCCGGGCGGTGGACCGCTGGGCGCCCCGGGCCCTGGACGAGGCCTACTCGGACGCACTCTGGGATGAACTGATCAAGCGCGCCGCCATCCTGTACCGCGGCGTGGACCTGGGCATCGTGCTGGTGCGCCCGTCCGGACCGCGACATGTTGCCAAGCGGGCGCCCGTCTCGGTCGCGATCGTGGGCGAACCGGGTGAGCTCCTGATGCACGCCCATGGCCGGACCCGGCACGCGCTGGTGACCTTCGAGGGTCAGCCGGACGCCGTCGCGCTGCTGCAGTCCGCCGAAGTCGGACTCTAAGCTCGCGCTTAACCAAGCAACGCGGGGTCACATCGCGCCCATATTCCCCTTCGGGATGGGCGCGATGTGACCCCGCGTTGCTTTAATCAGGCTGGGGATCAGCGGACTTCGAAGCCCGCCTCGCGGATGGCGGCCTTGACCTGCGCAATCATGTCGAGCGGCCCGAAGTGGAACACCGAGGCAGCGAGCACTGCGTCCGCGCCCGCAGCTACAGCCGGCGGGAAGTGCTCGGGCCTGCCGGCGCCGCCGGAGGCGATCAACGGCACTTTCACGCTGGCGCGGGCCAGGCGGATCAGTTCCAAGTCGAAGCCGTCCTTGGTGCCGTCGGCGTCGATCGAGTTGAGCAGGATCTCGCCGACGCCGCGGTCGGCGGCCTCGCGGGCCCAGGCGAGGGCGTCGATGCCGGTGCCCTGGCGGCCGCCGTGCGTGGTGACCTCGAACCCGGACGGTGTCGGCTGCGAGCCGGGACGGGTGCGCCGCGCGTCGAGGGAAAGCACCAGCACCTGCGAACCGAAATGCCGGGTAATCTCGTCGATCACCTCGGGCCGGGCCACGGCCGCGGTGTTAATGGCCGCCTTGTCCGCGCCGTAGCGCAGCAGCTTGTCCACCTCGGCCACGCCGCGGACACCGCCGCCCACGGTCAGCGGGATGAAGACTTCCTCCGCGGTGCGCCGGACAACGTCGAAGGTGGTTTCGCGGTTTCCGGAGGACGCGGTGACATCCAGGAAGGTCAGTTCGTCGGCGCCGCCGTTGTCGTAGCGGTGCGCGAGCTCCACCGGGTCGCCGGCGTCGCGCAGGCCTTCGAAGTTGATCCCCTTGACCACTCGGCCGGCGTCGACGTCCAGGCACGGGATGACACGGACGGCTACGGACATGGCTGCTCCTGAACTGGGCTCACAAACGACGGGCTCATGGATGATGGCTTCACGGACGGGCCGCGCTAGATCCGGCAGGCGTGGATGCTACTGACCAGGATGGCGCGGGCCCCGAGGTCATAGAGTTCGTCCATGATCCGGTTGGTGTCCTTCTTCGGCACCATCGAGCGGACGGCCACCCAGTCCGAGTCGCGCAACGGCGAGACGGTGGGCGATTCCAGTCCGGGCGTCAGGGCCGCGGCCTGCTCCACGAGTTCCTTGCGGATGTCGTAGTCCATCAGCACGTACTGCCGGGCCACCAGCACGCCCTGTAGGCGGCGGATCAGCACTTCGGTGGCCGGGTTCTGCTCGCCCTTGCGGCCGATCAGGACCGACTCGGAGTTCAGGATCGGCTCGCCGAAGATCTCCATGCCGGCGGCTTTGAGCGTGGTGCCGGTCTCGACGACGTCGGCGATCGCGTCCGCGACGCCTAGCCGGACGGAGGATTCGACGGCGCCGTCGAGGCGGACGACCTTGGCGTTGATGCCGCGCTGGGCGAGGTAGCCGCGGAGCAGTCCGTCGTAGCTGGTGGCGAGGCGCTTGCCTTCAAGCTGGTCGATGGCGGTGAAATCCCCCACCGGGCCGGCGAAGCGGAACGTGGAGGCCGCGAAGCCCAGCGGCAGCAGCTCCTCGGCTTCAACCTCGGCGTCGAGCAGCAGGTCGCGGCCCGTGATGCCGACGTCCAGGGTGCCCTGGCCGACGTACACGGCGATATCGCGGGGGCGGAGGAAGAAGAATTCAATGTCGTTGTCCGGGTCCACCATGACCAGTTCGCGGCTGTCGCGGCGCTGGCGGTAGCCTGCCTCGGCAAGCATGGCGGAGGCGGCTTCGGACAGGGATCCCTTGTTCGGGACGGCAACTCTCAGCATGGGAAGTTCTTTCTGGTTAGGAAGTCATCGGTGCAGGCACTGCGGGCCACGCGGTGCGCCGGTCCCGCGGACACAGGTCCGCGGGGAGGGCGCGACGTGGCTAGAGATGCTTGTAGACGTCTTCCAGGCTGAGTCCTTTGGCGAGCATCAGAACCTGCAGATGGTAGAGCAGCTGCGAAATTTCTTCCGCGGCGGCCTCATCGGATTCGTACTCGGCAGCCATCCAGACCTCGGCTGCTTCCTCCACGACTTTCTTGCCGATGCCGTGGATTCCGGACTCCAGTTCGGCGACGGTGCGGGAGCCCTCCGGGCGGGTGGCTGCCTTCTCACTCAGTTCTGCGAACAGCGACTCGAAATTCTTCACACCCTCCAGCCTACTTGTTCACGGCCGGAGCACGCCTGCCGGGCCCCTGCATGACGGCCCGGATGTGAGCGATTACACAGCTCAGGAGTACTGCTTGAGCGTGACGGCGGTGGCCAAGGCGGCGGTGACTGCCTCGTGGCCCTTGTCCTCGGTTGAGCCGGGGAGGCCGGCGCGGTCGATGCCCTGCTGCTCGGTGTCACAGGTCAGCACGCCGAAGCCGACCGGCACGCCGGTGCGGACGCTAACCTCGGTCAGGCCGAGGGTGGCGGCTTCGCAGACGTACTCGAAGTGCGGGGTGCCTCCCCGGATCACGACGCCGAGCGCCACGACAGCGTCGAAGTGCGGCGCCAGCCGGGCGGCCGCGACCGGCAGTTCAAAGGTCCCGGGGACGCGCAGCACGGTCGGTTCGGCGATGCCGGCGTCCTTGGCGGCGCGCAGTGCGCCGTCGAGCAGGCCGTCCATGATCTGGGTGTGCCAGCTGGCGGCCACGATGGCCAGTTTCAGCCGGGAGGTTTCGTCGGGCTGGAAGGTGGTCAGGTCAATCTGGGGTGCGCCGTGGCCGCTCATGGGAGTTCCTTGCTGTGGGAGGTGTCTGGGAGGTGCGTGGGGGGTATTGCGGGAGGCCTTAGCCCTGTTCGTGCTCGAAGCCGAGCTGTCCGGCGGAGGGCGCGGCGGGCTCCATGTCGAGGACCAGCCGGTGGTCCATCCGGTCCTTCTTGGTCTGCAGGTAGCGGAGGTTCTGCTCCCGGGAGGGCACCTCCGTGGGAACCATTTCGACCACCCGGACGCCGGCCTGGGCCAGCCTGTCCTGCTTGTCCGGGTTGTTGCTCAGCAGGCGGATCTCGTGCAGGCCCATCTCGGCGAGGATCTGGGCGGCTGCCTTGTAGCAGCGGGCGTCCACCGGCAGGCCGAGCTGCTCGTTGGCCTCCACCGTGTCGAAGCCGGCCTCCTGCAGGGCGTAGGCCTTGATCTTGTTGGCCAGGCCGATACCGCGGCCTTCCTGGCCGCGCAGGTAGAGCAGCGTTCCGCCGAATTCGTGGATCATCTCCAGGGCATAGGCCAGCTGTTCGCCGCAGTCGCAGCGGTAGGAACCAAACACGTCTCCGGTGAGGCATTCGGAGTGCAACCGGACCAGCGGGGCCTGGCCGTCCGTGGCCGGCAGCGGGGAGCTGACGGCGAGGTGTTCGGCGCCGGTGTCCAGATCGGTCCAGGCCTGCGCCACGAAGTCGCCGTAGGCGGTGGGCAGCTGGACGATTGGCCCGCCGCTGACCGGATGCGGCTGCTGTCCCGGGGTGGCCGGCTGCGCTTCAGAAGTCGTCATTGTCTCTCCTCTATCCAGGTCTCAGACGGATTCCGCTGCGTGGCTGCTGCCGATGTTGCCGGCCTCAAGATAAGCCACCAGATCGGCAATCGAGATCAGCGGGCAGCCATGTTCGGCTGCGAAGCCTCGAAGTCCGTCCAACCGCATCATTTCTCCGTCGTCGTGAACCAGTTCCGCGATTACGCCCACGGGTTCCAGTCCGGCCAGCCGGCACAGCTCAACAGCCGCTTCGGTGTGGC
Organism: Arthrobacter sp. C9C5; assembly: GCF_013359735.1. Classification (GTDB taxonomy): domain Bacteria; phylum Actinomycetota; class Actinomycetes; order Actinomycetales; family Micrococcaceae; genus Arthrobacter. The sequence goes on along the minus strand of NZ_JABFMX010000004.1, from coordinate 198,508 downwards.
CGGGACGTTCCCGCACACCCCCCTTAACGGCACGGAGCGGGAAAACATGCCCGGGCCGGGTCAGTGAATTGGGCTGGCTGGTCGGATCGGCCAGGATCCGGGCCGTCAGGGCCCGGTCGGTGGCCGAGATTCCAGTGCTCACGCCCACCGCCGCGTCACACGAGACCGTGTACGCGGTGCCCTTGGAGTCCTGGTTGATGGCCACCATCGGCGGCAAGGCCAGCGCGTCGGCCCGCTCGCTGTTCAGCGGCACGCAGATGACGCCCGAGCTGTAGCGAATGGTCCAGCCCATCAGCGCCGGGGTCGCGTGCTGCGCGGCGAAGATGATGTCCCCTTCGTTCTCGCGGTCTTCATTGTCGACCACCAGCACCGGCCGGCCTGCGGCCATGGCGCGGATGGCGTCCTCGATCGGGTCCAGCGCCGTCGGTGCGTCCACGGCGAGTCCCCGCGGGTCCTGCAGCCGGCTCATGATGCGGCCGCCTGGCTGTGCGCGGCGGGGGCGAAGGCGAGCAGCCGTTCGGTGTACTTGGCCAGCACGTCCACTTCGAGGTTCACGCGGGCGCCGATGGATTTGGCGCCCAGGCCGGTTTCGGCCAGGGTCGTCGGGATCAGGCCGACTTCGAACCACGGGGCCGGCTCCGGCGCCGGGCTCACGGCCGTTACGGTGAGGGAGACGCCGTCGACGGCGATCGAGCCCTTCTCCGCGATGTAGCGGGCCAGCCCGGCCGGCACGCCGAAGCGCAGCCGGTCCCAGTTGCCGAGCGCCTCGCGTTCCAGCAGTTCGCCGACGCCGTCGACGTGCCCCTGCACCACGTGGCCGTCGAGCCGGCCGCCGGCCGGGACGCAGCGCTCGAGGTTGACCGGATCCCCCGCTGCCAGCCCGCCGATGGTGCTGCGGACCAGGGTCTCGCCCATGACGTCGACGCTGAAGTCCGTGCCGTCAATGTCCGTGGCGGTCAGGCAGACGCCGTTGACGGCGATCGAGCCGCCGTGGGCCAGTCCCTCGGTGCTGGCGGGGGCGTGCAGCCGCAGTGTGGCGCTGGTGTCGCCGTCGCGCTCGACGGACAGCACCTTCCCCTGTTCGGCGATAATTCCGGTAAACATCAGTAGCCTCCTGCGGCGGTGTCCGCGTCGTTGCGCGGGGTGGAATCGGATGAAGTGTCGGTGGCGGGACGCAGGTGCAGCCGCAGGTCGCGGCCCAGCATCAGGACGGCGCCGCCGGAAGCCTGGTCCCAGTCCCAGAGCTGGGCATCGGCGAGGGTGCCGATGCCGAGGTCCTCCAGGGCAGGCGTGCCCGAGCCAAGGAGCGTCGGGGCGAGGTAGACGATCAGCTCGTCGACGAGGCCGGCGGCGAGGAATGCGCTCAGGATCCGCGAGCCGCCTTCGACCATGAGGTGCCGCACGCCGGCGTCGAACAGTTGGTCCAGTGCCTCGCGGGGGTCCCGGGTGGGCAGGTGCAGCACCTTGCCGTCGCCGCCGTTGACGGCGGCGCCGTCGGGAATCCCGCGCAGGCCCATGACGGCCCGCAGCGGCTGCTTTTCCGCGGCTGCGCCGTCGGGGGTGCGGGCCGTGAGCCGCGGGTTGTCGACCAGGACCGTCTGCGTGCCGACCAGGATCGCGTCGATCCGGCCGCGCAGCGCGTGGTTGTCGGCGAGCGACTCGGGGCTGGAGATCCACTGGCTGGTGCCGTCGCTGGCCGCGATCCGGCTGTCCAGGGTCTGGGCGATGTGCAAGGTGACGAAGGGCCGTTTGGCGGCCACGGCGTCGAACCAGCGCCGGTTGAGGTCCAGGGCTGCGACGGCGCCCAGCCCGGACCGGACCCGGACCCCGGCTGCGCGCAGGGTGGCCGCTCCCCCGGCGGCGGGATCATGCGGGTCGTCGATGGCGTAGACGACATCGGCCACGCCGGCGTCGATGATGGCCTGGGCGCAGGGGCCGGTGCGGCCGCAGTGGTTGCACGGCTCGAGCGTGACCACCATGGTGGTGCCGGTGAGGTCCATCCCCGCCGCCGCGGCCTGCGAGATCGCGTCGGCCTCAGCGTGGGGGGTGCCGGCGCCGCGGTGGTGGCCGGTCACGAGGGGCGTGCCGTCGGTTCCGATAATGACGGCGCCCACCAGCGGGTTCGCACCCCGCGGGCCCTGCGCCGCGGCCGCGAGGGCGGCATCCATGGCGGCCGTCTCGGCGGCGCTGAAGCCTGCAGCGGCGAAGTCTTCTTTGTCCGGTTGTTCCTGCGGCCCGGCGGCCGCCTGCTGAACGCTCATTGGCCGTCCGCCCGGTCCCCTAGGACCGCGGAGTCGGCGAAGAGCCATCGCAAGAGGTTCATGTCTGTCGTTCCTTCCCTCAAGAACCGCGATGGCTCCGGGGGTATACGACAGCGCAATTCCGCGGCGCCGTGAGGGCTCCGCAGTAACAGCTGTACGTGCTTCTCTCATCCAGACTTTAACTGTCGGTACCGGAGTTCCACCGGTTCAACCGTCCGCCGCCATCCTTCCCCCAAGGGAAGAGTGCCGGCTCGCGGGTCGCGGACTATAACCGCCGGTTCGGACTTACACCGACCCCGGAGCACGTATGTGTGTAGCTATTCTGACACAACCGGCCGGGCGGCCCGGCTATTCCCGCGGAACGGACGGTACAACTTTCGTCATGTTCCGGCGGGCTAGCGGCTGCCCGCAGCCCGCAGCCGCCCGATCGCGTCCGCCGGGTCGTCTGCGCCGTAGACAGCGGAGCCGGCCACAAAGACGTCCGCCCCGGCCTCGGCTGCGCGCCAGATGGTCTTCTCCGTGATTCCGCCGTCCACCTGGAGCTTGATATCCAGTCCGGAGGCGTCGATTGCCGCCCTTGCCCGGCGGATCTTGGGCAGCGTGAGGTCCAGGAACTCCTGGCCGCCGAAGCCGGGTTCCACCGTCATGATGAGGATCATGTCCAGCTCGCCGAGCATGTCCAGGAACGGCTCCACGCCGCTGCCCGGGCGCAGCGCCAGGCCCGCCTTGGCGCCGCGGGCGCGCAACTCCCGGGCGAGCTTCACCGGCGCGATCGATGCCTCGGCGTGGAACGTCACCGAAGCCAACCCGGCGTCGGCGTAGGCCGGCGCCCAGCGGTCGGCGTGCTCGATCATGAGGTGCGCGTCCAGCGGGATCGGACTGACTTCCTGCAGCCGCTGGACCACCGGGAGCCCGAGCGAGAGGTTGGGCACAAAATGGTTGTCCATCACGTCCACGTGCACGGCGTCCGCGGTCCTGATCTTGTGGAGCTCGGACTGGAGGTTCGCGAAGTCCGCCGAAAGGATGCTCGGGTGGATGCAGCAATGGGCCATGGATTTCCTTGTCGTTGCGCTGGTCGGAAGGTCAGGTAGCTGGTGCCAGTATGGCCCGAAGCTCAGGCTTTCTTGTGGATGAGCGCCAGGAACATGGCGTCCGTCCGGTGCCGGTGCGGCCAGAGCTGGGCGGTGAGGTCGTGGCCTGCCTCGAGGTGTCCGGTGAGGCTCACCGCGTCCAGGGCCGCGCCGGCGTCGAGCAACTCGAGGTCGTCGCGCTTGCGCAGCGCGTCGCTCACGACGGCGGTGGTCTCGGCCGGGTGCGGGGAACACGTCACGTAGGCCACCACGCCGCCGGGCTTGACCGCATCCAGGGCCGACTTGAGCAGTTCCCGCTGCAGCGGGCCGAGATCCACGAGGTCCTTGGGGGTGCGCCGCCAGCGGGATTCCGGGCGGCGGCGCAGCGCGCCCAGTCCGGTGCAGGGTACGTCCACGAGCACCCGGTCGAAGCTTTCCGCCATCTCGGACCCGACCTCGCGGCCGTCGCCGGTGCGGACATGCCAGACCTCGTGCGGGACGGCGGCCAGCGCCTGACGGACAAGTTTCGCGCGGTGCGGCGCCGGCTCGTTGGCGAGCAGGGTGGCGCCGTGTTGCCGGGCCAGGGCACCCAGCAGGGCTGCCTTGCCGCCGGGGCCGGCGCAGAGATCAAGCCAGCGTTCGCCGTCGGCCTGGCTGCCAGTCCCGCCGACGTCGCTTTCGGCGCCCCCCGCGCCGGTTCCCGCAGCAAGGTCCACGGAAGCCAGGGCGCGCGCCACCAGCTGCGAGCCGACGTCCTGGACCCGGGTGCTGCCGTCCCGCACCGAGGCGAGCCGGCCAAGGTCGCCGCCGCTGGAGAGCGCCGAACCTTCCACGAGCTCGCCCGGTGTGGCGCCGCTTTCCAGGGCCTCGTCGAGGCTGCCAAGGCCGGGCAGCGCCACGAGGTTCACCACGGGCGCCGCGTTGTCTGCCTCAAGGAGGTCGTTGATTTCGGTCACCGGGCGGCCGTGCGCCACGAGGGACTGCCGGAAGGCGCGCACAATCCACTCGGGGTGGGCGTAGCGGACCGAGGCCACCTTGGTCTCGTCCTGCTCGTCGCGAAGCAGCAGCTCCAGCCACTCGTCCAGCGTGTGCGCGGAGACCTTGCGGAGCACGGCATTGATCAGGCCGGAGGGGCCGGCACCGATCACGGCGCGGGCCAGGCCGACGGTCTCGTCGAGGGCTGCGTGCGCCGGGACCCGCATGGCCAGCAGCTGGTGCGCGCCGATCCGCAGGGCGTCGAGGATGGCCGGGTCCAGCTGGTCCAGCGGGCGGTCCACGCAGCGGGCAAGGATCGCATCGTAGGTGCCCTGGCCGCGGAGGGCGCCGTAGCTGAGCTCGGTGGCGAAACCGGCGTCGCGCTTGTCCAATCCGTGATGCCGGATCCGGGCCGGCAGCACGAGGTTCGCGTAGGCGTCCTCGGCGGCCACCGCACGCAGCACCTCAAAGGCGACCAGCCGCGCCGGGTCGGCACGACGGGTGCGCTGGGAGGGAGCGTTTTCGGTGAAGCTGCGCTGCGGTCCGCGGTTCCGTTCGCGTCCCTGCGCGTTCCGCTTCACGCCGCCCCGGGGGCCCTGGCCGCCGCGGCCGCCCTGGCCGGACTTGCCGGAGGACGGGCCGCCGGATTGGGGGCCCCGGGCCCTGCCGCTGCCGTTTGATCCGGATTCGCTCATTCGAAGACCACGCTTTCCAGTGTTGCCTGTCCGCGCGCCCAGTCGGCGGCGGTCATCATTTTCTTGCCCGAAGGCTGGACCCGGGTGAGCTCAACGGGGTGCGAGCCGGTCCCGACCAGGACGGCTTTCCCGTCGAGGGCCAGGCGCCCGGGACGCAGGGCCGGAGCCCCGGGCCGGAGCAGTACCGGTTCGAGTTTGACGCGCTGTCCGTCCAGCGTGGTCCAGGCCCCGGGTTCCGGTGTCACTCCGCGGGCGCGGCGTCCGATCGCGAGGGCCGGCTGCTGCCAGTCGAGCCGGCCGTCCTCGAGGGTGAGTTTCGGGGCCAGGCTGACGTCGCCCTGCTGCGGCACGGCGGTGGCCTTGCCGGCGTCGACGGCGGAGAGCGTCTGGGTCAGCAGCACGGCGCCGCTGTACGAGAGTCGGTCCAGCAGCTCCCCCGCGGTGTCCGTGGGCCGCACCGACTCGGTCAGGGTGCCAAACACGGGTCCGGTGTCCAGGCCCTCTTCGAGCCGAAAGGTCACGGCGCCGGTGATGTCATCCCCGGCGATGAGCGCCCGCTGCACGGGCGCTGCCCCGCGCCAGGCCGGAAGGAGCGAAAAGTGCAGGTTGATCCAGCCGTGCCGGGGAACGTCCAGGGCCGCCCGCGGAATGAGTCCGCCGTAGGCGACGATCGCGGCAACGTCGGGGGCGGCCGCCTCGATCCTGGCCGTCACTGCCGCATCGACCTTGGCGGCGTGGATGACTTCGATGCCGAGCTCCGCGGCGCGCGCGGCGACCGGCGAGGGCGTCAGGACCCGTTTGCGTCCCAGCGGCGCGTCCGGGCGGGTCAGGACGGCGACGACGTCGAAGCCGGCCGCGACGAGGGCATCCAGCGACGGGACGGCGACGGCAGGGGTTCCCGCGAAGAGGACCCTCACTGGCCGGTTCCGAAGGCGGAACCCGCGCCGAAGCTCGAGCCGACGGTCTTGGCCCGCTTCGACGTCGTCTGCTCGGTGATGGAGTCGTAGTTGGCGTTGCGGATGGCGCGCAGGGCCGCTTTGCGGTCCTCGCCTTCGAGCCGGTCGGTGAAGAGGATCCCGTCCAAGTGGTCCGTTTCGTGCTGGAAGACCCGCGCGAGCATGCCCTCACCTTCAAGCACCACGGGGTTCCCGTGCATGTCGACGCCGGTGACGCGGGTGCTGCGGTGCCGGCGGACCGGGAAGCCCAGTCCGGGGATGGAGAGGCAGCCTTCCACCTCGTCCGGCTGGAAATCTTCGCTGTTTTCCAGCACCGGGTTGATGATGTGGCCCTCAACCCCGCGGATGCGGTAGGTGAAGACCCGCTGGCTGATACCGACCTGGGGCGCGGCCAGGCCGGCGCCCTCCACGTCCTCCATGGTTTCGGTCATGTCGGCAACGAGCTTCTCCAGCTCAGGCCCGAATTCCGTCACGGGATCGGCAACTGTGCGCAGCACCGGGTCTCCAATGATGCGGATATTCAAAATGGCCATGGGCAATCTGTCCTCACGGTGGGTTGCTTTGGGATCCCATCCAGTTTAGTGGCAGCCTCGGGTTTCCGGCTCAGCGGGCCACCGGCGGCGCGATCGGCAGCAACGCTGCTCCGGCGGCCGAGGTATCCGCGGACATCTCCCAGACGCGGCGCAGCGCGCAGAACTTCCACCAGTGATGCTTAAGCACCTCCGGGTTGGCCCGCTGCGGCCGGACCTCGGTCTCGCCGATGGCCACCGCGAGGAGGATCGGGGAATCGCCGTGCTGCCAGGCTTCCCACTCCCCTGCCACCGGGTCCACGAGGCTTTCCTCTGCCTTCATGCCGGCCACCAGCTGCATGACGACCTTGTCATCGAGTGGTTTGACCGTGCCGTCCCGGCTGGTGCCCTTGGTCTTGTAGTCGATGAGGCAGGTGCGGCCGTTGATCTTGGCCACCAGGTCAAGGGTTCCCGCGTAGCCCACGGTCTTGTTCCAGACCGTGATCTCCGGGGCTATCGGCTCCACCTGGAACAGTTCCCACCACTCGTCGAAGCGCGCGGCGAAGGCTTCCTCGCCGTTGGCCGCGAGGGCCTCACGGGTTTCCTTCATCTGGTGCGGCCGGCCAAGCGCCCGCAGGGCCACCTGCTCGCAGTAGTTGTGCACGCGGTCGCCACGCTTGGCGGCGTCGTCCCGGTGCGTTTCGGCTGCCTTGGCCGCCCGGCTTACCGCCTGCCGCACCTTGGCCGGGCTCCCCAGGATCGCTGGCAGCGAGGGATCCGCCGCGAGGCTGCTCGCACCCATGTAGCCGAACCAGCCATCCAGGCCGTGGGGCTGCTGGCCGATCACGGTAGTGATGGAGGGGACGGAGAACTGATCGGACGTGGAACGTGCATACATCCGGCCGTATTCGGTGGCGTGGGCGAGAAGCGGGGCGGTCATAGAAAGACTCTTTCACAGGGGTCGGACGCTCTAGGGAAAACAAAATGGCCCGCCCCGCTCTGTGAGCGAAACGGACCATCTTCCAGGTGGGCGATACTGGGTTCGAACCAGTGACCTCTTCGGTGTGAACGAAGCGCGCTACCACTGCGCCAATCGCCCCGGTGCCATTGAATGCTAGCCCACCCCGGCGGAATATAGAAATCGGCGCTCCCGACGCCGGCCGGGCCCCCTTCCGGCCGCCCCGCAGCCCGCGCCGCCGTCGTCGTCCAACCCCTCAGGGACACCGTCGGGTGCCGTAGCGGCCATCATTGGTGAACGGGCGCAGCGGAGCGCGGAAAGTAGCCCGGAGCCAGCCAACGCTGCGCCCATCTGACGAAGATGGCCGCTTTCAGGGCACCGTAGCGGCCATCGTTGGCGAATCCCCGGGCCGGCTTCCCCATGGGTTCGTAGATCCGCGCTCGCCTCGCGCCCGGCGTCGCGTCCGACGGCAGCCCGTGCCGCCGTCGCCGTCCAGCCCCTCAGGGACACCGTCGGGGCGGCCTTCGGAACGGCCCGAATTACACACCTGTAATTAGCAAAATCCCCTAGATTGCAGGGAAGAACGGGGGTACGGTGATGCCGGACCCGGCCCGATTTGTAGATTCCCTGAACCTCCTATAGAGTTCTTACTCGTTGGAACGCGAGGAAATGCCGAATACGGCAGGGAATCGCAGGCAACAATGCGGACGTAGCTCAGCTGGTAGAGCACCACCTTGCCAAGGTGGATGTCGCGAGTTCGAATCTCGTCGTCCGCTC
>NZ_JABFMX010000004.1:0-190207 GCF_013359735.1 Arthrobacter sp. C9C5 | reverse complement strand
GGGCGATTGGCGCAGCGGTAGCGCGCTTCCCTGACACGGAAGAGGTCACTGGTTCGATCCCAGTATCGCCCACCATGAAAGCAGCTCCCCTGGAGCTGCTTTTTTCGTTCCCCCTTCCCTTACCCCTTCCCGCGTCCCGCACAGAGTCTTTCTCCTCTGGGCGTACACCCTTGGCACGTCCCCACCCGGCGGTTAGGATCGGAAGCGCTAGGAGCGATCTGGCTCCGCGACTGAAGGGAGGTGCCCGTGGGTTTACTTGACGATCTAAAGGGCAAGGCTCAGCATCTGATTGGTGGCAACGAACAGGCCATCAAGGACGGCATCGAAAAGGCGGGTGATTTCGTCGATTCGAAGACCGGCGGAAAATACGCCGACAAGGTCGATTCCGCCCAGCGAGGCGCCTCCGACTTCGTGGACAACGCGGACGGCCGGCCGGCAACGGCCCCCGTCGCAGAGCCGCACGTCGCGGGTGAGCCACCAGTCGCCGGGGAACCCCGGCAGCAGGGCCTCTGACCCAGGTACGTCAGCGAGGTGCCGGTCCCGCCGTGAGGCGGCGCCGGCACCTTTGTCGTTTAACGGCCAACGCTGCCGCAGCCAACTGGCTGGCAGTAGTTGGGTGCCCGCCGCGGTTAGGGGCTAGGACGGCTCGTGGTTCTGGCCCTCCCGGGCCAGGGCGGTGAGCCGGGAGACGGCCCGGAAGTACTTCTTCATGTACCCGCCGGTCATCATTTCCTCGGTGAAGAGCTGGTCGAACGGCACGCCGCTGGCCAGGATCGGCACGTCCTTGTCGTACAGCCGGTCCGCCAGGACGACGAAGCGCAGCGCCACGGCCTGTTCGGTGATGGTCTCGACGTTGCGCCACACCACGCCGTCGATCCCATCGATCAGCTGCCGGTAGCGGCTCGGGTGCACGCCGGCCAGGTGGTTGATCAGGGTGCTGAACTCGTCCTTGGCCACCGTCTGGCCGTCGAACTCCGCCTGCATGTGGTGCGTAAGCTCGTCGTTGCGCAGCGGCGCGGGCGCCTTCGGCAGGCCGCGGTGGCGGTAGTCCTCGCCGTCGATCCGGACGACGTCGAACTGGTCCGCCAAGACCTGGATCTCGCGGGCGAAGTCGACGGCGGCGAAGCGGCCGTCACCGAGGGAGCCGGGCAGGGTGTTGGACGTCGCGGCGAGCTTGACCCCGGCGTCGGCGAGCTCGCGCATCAGCCGGGACATCAGCACCGTGTCACCCGGATCATCGAGCTCGAACTCATCGATGCAGACTAGCTTGTAGTGGCTGAGCGCCTCCACGGTCTTGCGGAACGACAGCGCCCCCACCAGGTTGGTGTACTCCACGAAGGTGCCGAAGGCCTTGGGGCCCGGGGCCGCGTGCCACAGCGAGGCCAGCAGGTGGGTTTTGCCGACGCCGAAGCCGCCGTCGAGGTAGATGCCCGCCCGCGAGGTGTCTTTCTTGCCGAAGAGCCGCTTGAACAGGCCGTCGCCGTCCCGGGAGCCGACGCCTGCGGCAAAGCTTTGCAGGGCATGCACCGCGTGGGCCTGGCTGGGCTGGGCCGGGTCCGGCCGGTAGCTGGCGAAGGACACCTCACCGAAGCGCGGCGACGGATAAAACCCGTTGAGGAGTTCATCCACGGAAACCGCCGGGGTTCTGGCGGCGAGCTGTTCGATCTGTACCAAGGTGGTCCGTTCTGCTGGTCTCGTGTCCCCAGAAAGAATACCGGCAAAGGGCGGGTTCCCTTCCGGACGCGGGAACGGACGTGACCAAGGCCATATTTCCGCGTATGTAGGCCCGGGAAGCAATCCCGCCGGGGCGTGGTTAGTGTGGAGGCAGACCCGGCGCCGTGCACCACCCCTGGCCCGGCCCCCCAAAAGCCCCAGTGAAAGGCCCACTTCATGCCCTACCCGGTTGAGCAGAACGAGAAATTCAGCGCCTACGCCCACCCCGAACGCCTGGTTTCCACCGAGTGGCTCGCTGCGGCACTCGAAGGCGGTGCGCTCGACGGCGGCAAACTGGTGGTCGTCGAGTCGGACGAGGACGTGCTGCTGTACGAAACCGGCCACATCCCCGGCGCGGTCAAGATCGACTGGCACACCGACCTGAACGACGAGGTCACCCGCGATTACGTGGACGGTGAAGCGTTTGCCGCACTGGCTGCCGCGAAGGGAATCTCCCGGGACAGCACCGTGGTGATCTACGGCGACAAGTCCAACTGGTGGGCCGCCTACGCGCTGTGGGTCTTCACTCTCTTCGGCCACGAGGACGTCCGTCTGCTCGACGGCGGCCGCGACAAGTGGATCGCCGAGGGACGCCCGATCACCACGGACCGGACAGTGCCCGCGGCGGGCGACTACCCCGTGGTCGAGCGCAACGACGCCCCGATCCGCGCCTTCAAGGAGGACGTGCTGGCGCACTTCGGCAAGCCGCTGATCGACGTCCGCTCGGCCGAGGAATACACCGGCCAGCGCACCCACATGCCGGCCTACCCGGAAGAGGGCGCCCTGCGCGGCGGCCACATCCCCACCGCCGCGTCCATCCCCTGGGCCCGCGCCGCCGCGGAGGACGGCACCTACCGCAGCCGCCCCGAACTCGAGGCTCTTTACCTGGAAGAGGCCGGGCTCAAGGAAGGCGACGACGTCGTTGCGTACTGCCGGATCGGCGAGCGGTCCAGCCACACCTGGTTCGCGCTCAAGTACCTGCTGGGCTTCGATACCGTCCGCAACTACGACGGATCCTGGACCGAGTGGGGAAACGCCGTGCGCGTACCGATCGTCAAGGGCGCCGATCGGGGCACCGTCCCGGCCGGATTCCAGAAGCAGTGACCGGACCCGGCCGGGACACAATCGCCGCCCGTGCGTAAGCTGGGACTGATGAATACTTCTGCCCTCCCGGCCGCCCTCGCGGAAATTGTTGACGACTTCCAAGCCCTCGAAGAAGCCGAGCGGCTCCAGCTGCTGCTTGAGTTTTCCCGCGAGCTGCCGGATCCCCCGACGCGCCTCCAGGACCACCCGGAGCTGATGGAGCAGGTGGTGGAATGCCAGTCGCCGCTGTTCCTGACGATCGAGACGGAACCCGGCGTCGACGGCCAGCCCGGCGGTGCACCGGAGCGGGTGCGTTTGTTCTTCAAGGCTCCGCCGGAGGCACCCACGACGCGCGGTTTCGCCGGCGTACTGCACGAGGGCCTCGACGGGCTCAGCCCGGCCGAGATCCTTGCCGTTCCGGACGACATGCCCGAACTCCTCGGCCTCACCCGCGCCATCACTCCCCTGCGGATGCGCGGTATGACGGCTATGCTCGGCCGGATCAAGCGCAAGGTCGCCGCCCTGCCGCAGCAGGGCTGAGCCGGTCCCGTGGCCCGCAAGCAAGCGTCCCAGGGAACCCCTGCCACCGCGGCACTCGCGGCGGCCGGGGTTTCCTTCGTTGCCCACCCCTACAGCCATGACCCCGCCGCGGCCAGCTACGGCCTGGAAGCCGCCGACGTGCTGGGGATCGACCCCGCCCGGGTATTCAAGACCCTCATGGTCGACGTCGACGGGCGCCTCGCCGTCGGCGTCGTGCCGGTCAGCGGCAACCTGGACCTGAAGGCGATGGCCGCCGCCCTGGGCGGCAAGAAGGCCGCGATGGCGGACCCGGCGACGGCGGAGCGCCGCACCGGCTACGTGCTCGGCGGCATCTCCCCGCTGGGACAGCGACAGCTCTCCCCCACCGTGGTCGACGAGAGCGCGTTGGAGCTGGAGACCATCCTGGTCTCGGGCGGCCGCCGTGGCCTGGACCTGGAGCTCAGCCCGGCCGAACTGATCCGGCTGACCGGCGCCAGCACGGCCCGGATCGGCACCCACAACCACCGCTGACGGCCGAACGTACACTTGGGGCCCGTTTTCCCGCCGGGGCGGGGCCGCAACTGTACGTTCGCCCGCCGGGGCGGGGCCGCAAGTGTACGTTCGCGCGCCGGGGCGGGGCCGCAACTGTACGTTCGCGCGCCGGGGCGGGGCCGCAACTGTACGTTCGCGCTCGTGGGCGGGGCCGCAACTGTACGTTCGCGCTCGTGCGAGAGTTTTAGCCCGCGGGTGACGACCGGGGCGCGAGCTGCTGCCGGAGCCAGGCCGTGACCAGCGACTCCCAGCGCTCCGGGTCGACGTTCCATTCCTTCGTGTGCCGTGCCGTGCTGAACGCTTCGAAGGTCACCATCTCCGGGTTCTTCTCCGCCAGGTCCGCGGACGGGCCGTAGGGAACGTATTCGTCGTCGACGGAATGCAGGATCAGCGTCGGCGTCCGGAGCTCCACGGCACGGGACACCCAGTCCATCGCCTTGAGGTCCACCGGCGCGGCCAGCCCGGTCAGGCGGCGGCCCAGCGGGTGGCTCATCATCAACTGCCCGTAGCGTCCAACGGCGGAGGGGATCCGGTTCAGCTCGGCGTGGTGCGCCAGGACATTCACCCAGTTAATCACCGGGGCGTCCAGCACCATGGCCCGGATCAGGTGGTGGTAGCGGGACAAATCCGCGGTCTGCAGGCAGATCGCGCCGCCCATGGACCAGCCGAAGAGCACCACCTCGTGGGCCCCCTGCTCCACCGCATATCCGATCGCGGCTTCGACGTCCCGCCACTCGGTGGAGCCCAGGCCGTAGCGGCCATCCGCGGCCGACGGCGCCAGGCCGTCGTTGCGGTAGGAGATCAGCAGGCTGGACAGGCCCAGCTCCCGGGCCACCCGGACGGCCCGCAGGCCCTCCTGCCGCGAGGCGCCGCGCCCGTGCACCATGATCGCCCAGGTTTCCGATGTCGGTGTCCCGGCCGCCGGGGCGGCCCTGACCAGCCACGCCGGCGCCGTCCCGCCGTCGACCTCAATCTCCACCTCTTCGAACGGCAGCCCGATGGCTGCGGGGTCCGGGTGAACGGCACCGCTCCAGTAGCCGCGCCGCGCCGTCGTCAGGTCCCCGCTGTAGACCGCCTCGACTTCGCGCAGCACCGTCTGCTCTGCGGGCGAATAGGACAGGATCCGGCCGAGGCGGGCATGGCCGCGGCCGCCGTCGAAAAAGAAACCGTAGACCCCCTCCACGGTGGAATCGGGGGTTGCCTTGAGGATGACCTGCAGCCCGCGGCCCTCGCGGATCACGGCCAACACCTCCTGGTCCTCGTCGCGAACCCGGACCGGCGTGATGACACGCCGGGCGAAGTACAGGGCCAGCGCCGAGGAACCGGCGGCGAGCAGCCCGGCTGCGGCGCTTCCGCCGATGATGCCGCCCAGCGCCCACTTGGCGTTCCCTGTCAGTCCGGTGTCCAGCACTCCGGTCTCCGGGCTTCCCGCGGGCAGAGTACGGGAACTCCATCGGGCAATCGGGGTCCGGGGCGTTGGCGGGGCGAGGCGCGGGGTGGATGCCATGGCACCATTCTTACCGAACTCCCGGCCTACCCCGGCATCCGGCGCACCCGTACCGCCATCGGTGCGGGTCTGCCCCGGCACAATACGGCTAGGCTGGGGGCATGAGCGACCCAATCGTCATCCTGACAGAAGAGCCCCTCGGCGCGGACGACCGCGTCAACCTCGAAACCCTCGTGGCCGACAGTGGTTCGCCGCTGGTGGTCCTGGTCCCGGCAAACACGGAGCGCCACCTGCTGGTGGACTTCCTGGAGAACCTCTCCATGCTGGAGATCGCCAAGGCGTTCCGGGAGTTGACTGCCAAGCACCCGGATCCGGCCGTGGAACGGACGGCGGCAGCCCAGACCCTGGCCGCGTCGCTGGCCGCGCTGGGCGGAATCGGCGGCGGCGTGACCGGCGAAATCGTCGAGGGCAAGGCCGTGGACGCCCTGGTCGCCAAGGTCAAGGAGCTGAACGCCGGGCAGGCCGTGGTGATCACCCGCCCGCACGCCGTCGCAGACACCTTCCACACCGACTGGGCCAACGAGGCCCAGGACAAGCTCGGCCTGCCGGTGCTGCATTTGTACGCCGGATCGGGATTTATCGGGGACTCCTGAGCGTTATTGACGTCATGAGCATCTTCAGCAACAAGCCCAAAGTCGCGCCCGTCACCTCCCCCGCGTCCTCCCCCGCCGGGGACGACGCCGGTTCCGCCGGCGTAGCGGCGGGAACGGCACCGGCCGGCCAGTCGCCGGTGGAAAAGACTGACCAGCAGTGGCGCGAGGAACTGACGCCTGAGGAATACCGGGTCCTGCGCCAGGCCGGAACGGAGCGGCCGTACACCGGAGAGTACTGGGACACGCACACCGAGGGCGTGTACCAGTGCCGGGCGTGCGGCACCGAACTCTTCACCAGCCGGGAGAAGTTCGATTCGCATTGCGGCTGGCCGTCCTTCTGGGCCCCGCTGGCGGACGGCACGGTGCGCTACATCCACGACCGAACCCTGGGGATGGAGCGGATCGAGGTGCGGTGCGCCGCCTGCGATTCGCACCTGGGCCACGTGTTCGAGGGCGAGGGCTACGGCACGCCCACGGACCAGCGCTACTGCATCAACTCGGTTTCCCTGAAGCTTGTCCCCGCGGCGGAGGCCACCGCCTCCGGCACGGACGCCTAAGCCAGCCCCGTTCCCGCTGGAGCTGGAACGCTGGGCGCAGCCTTAATGCCCCAGAGTTCCTTATGCTCGGCCCATTTTTGAGTTAGAGCTTCTGTTTGCTTGCTACGCTCGCCGTAGACGTTCCCAGCAACCAGAAAGGCGACTGACGATGACCATCACCGCCCTCACCGCCCCTGCCCCGATCACTGCCGGCTCCCCGGAATGGCAGCGCCTCAAGGCTGCCGCCACCGCCCTGCAGGCCCTCCAGATCCAGGACGGCTCCGTGCCGGATGCCGCCGACCATGAGGCCGCGGCCGGACACGTCGCCACCATCACGGGCGCGGTCGCCGCCCTGGCCCCTGCCTTCCCGCATGACGCGCGGTACCTGGAACTGCTGGCCCTCGACTTCAAGCGCTGGGCCGACGGCGGCTTCGGCGTTCCCGACTTCCTCGACTCCCTGCAGGCCTTCCAGCCGCAGCAGCACCGGGTCAACGGCCTGCAGCACCTCGTGGTCTTCCCGATGTACACCCAGAACGGCAGCAGCAACCGCCTGGTCGAGGCCGTGCTGATCGAGGTCATCTGGCCCGAGTTCATCGCCGGCCTGGAAGCGGGCGAGTACTCCAACAAACTCTTCGTGCCGATCCGTTTCCTCGACTTCACCCCCGGCTACGACACCAACTCGGCAGTACTCTTCCCCGAGACCGTGGCGGTCCGCGAGACCCCCACCTTCACCTGGGGCGCCATCTTCGCCGACCGCGAGGCCGCCCGCTTCCGCCGCGTGCTGCGCGCCGCCGCGGACATCACCTCGCTGCAGCTTCCCGAGGACGCCGCCGGCCTGCTCGAGGACCAGGAGCTGACCCAGGAAACCTTCGTCATGTGGGACCTCATCCACGACCGCACCCACATGCGCGGCGACCTGCCGTTCGACCCGTTCATGATCAAGCAGCGCATGCCGTTCTTCCTGTACTCGCTCGAGGAACTGCGCTGCGACCTCACCGCCTTCCGCGAATCGGTGAAGATCGAAAAGGACGAGGAGGCGGATCCGGAAGCCCGCCGGCACGCCAAGCTGGTCCAGTACGCCGTCATCTTCGACCGCATTTTCCGCTTCGCCATTACCGGCAGCCGGGTCCGCAACTACGACGGCCTCGGCGGCCAGCTGCTCTTCGCCTGGATGCACCAGCACCACGTGCTGCACTGGACCGACAGCAAGCTCAGCATCGACTGGGACGAGGTGGCCGACGTCGTGGTGGAACTCGGCGCCCGGATCGAGGAACTGTACTGGCGCTCGATCGACCGCCCCAAGATGGCCCACTGGCTGGCCGCCTACGAGCTGATCTCCGGCACCGTCACGCCCAACCCGGCGTCGGTCTGGGCCAAGGGACCGGGCGCCCTGCCGCTGGACGGGCCGCCGCGCGGCCTGACCGACCAGGTGCTGGACGATGAGTTCCCGCTCTCCATGTTCTACGAGGCGCTGGAGAAGAAGATGCGGCCCGTGATCGAATCGACCGCCGGCATCACGGGGTCGACAGACACCAACACAGACACCAACCCGGCCGCGGGCTCCGCCAGCCAGGCCATGAACGCCGGATGAGCGACGGGCGCGCCCTCAACATCCTGGTAGCCGGCGGCAGCAGCCCGTCCGGGATCGCCGTGGCCCGCGCCCTGCGGGGTGCAGGCCACGCTGTGTTCACCGTGGGTTCCGATGCCGCCCGGATCGAGGCCGCCGCCGCGAAAGCCGGCTCCGGCGTGGTGCCGCTGGCCTGCGACCTCGCCGATCCGGCGGCGGTCCGGGACCTCCATGCGGCGCTCACGGAGCGTGCCGGGCGCATCGACGGCGTGATCCACCTGGTGGGCGGCTGGCGCGGCGCCAAGGGGATCACCGACCAGAGCGACGAGGACTGGGACTTCCTGGAACGCAACGCCGTCACCACGCTCCGCAACGCCAGCCGGACCTTCTACGACGACCTGGCCGCCTCGGATGCCGGGCGCCTAGCGATCGTCTCGTCCACCGCGGTGGCCAGCCCGACGGCGGCCGGCGCCAGCTACGCGGCGGCCAAGGCCGCCGCCGAGGCCTGGACCCTCGCGGTGGCCGACGGCTTCCGACGCGCCCAGGCAGGACACAAGGAGGAGCCGGTGGAGCAGCACAGCGCCGCCGTCGTCTTCGTGGTGAAGGCCCTCGTCGACGCGGCCATGCGCGCAGCCTCCCCGGAACGCAAGTTCCCGGGCTTCACCGACGTCGAGGAGCTGGCGGCGGCCGCCGTCGGGCTCTTCCGGACCCCTGCCGCGGAATTGAACGGCCGGCGGCTGCCACTTAGCCGCTGAGCCGGCACCTCTACACTGAAAGCGTGAGTAAAGCGATGACCAGCACGGTCGAAACCAACACCATTGACACTGCCCCGGCCAGCACCGCGGTGCGGCTCCATGATCCCTCCGTCCGGGGCTTCGCCTCGGACAATTACTCCGGCGTGCACCCCGAGGTGCTCGCCGCCCTGGCCGCGGCCAACGAAGGCCACCAGGTGTCCTACGGCGAGGACGATTACACGGCCCGTCTACAGCAGCTGATGGAACAGCACTTCGGTGCGGGCATCGAGTGTTTCCCGGTCTTCAACGGCACGGGCGCGAACGTCCTCTCGCTCCAGTCCCTGCTGCCCCGCTGGGGCGCCGTGATTTGCGCCTCCACGGCCCACATCAACATGGACGAGAACGGCGCGCCGGAGCGGATCGGCGGGATCAAGCTGCTGCAGGTCCCGACGCCGGACGGCAAGCTCACCCCGGCCCTGATCGACCAGGAGGCCTGGGGCTGGGGCGACGAGCACCGCGCCCAGCCGCTGGCCGTCTCGATCACGCAGACCACCGAGCTGGGCACCTGCTACACCCCCGAGGAGGTCCGGGCCATCGCGGAGCATGTCCACTCCAAGGGCATGAAGCTGCACATGGACGGCGCCCGGCTGGCCAACGCCGCCGCCCACCTGGGGGTGCCGCTGCGCGCCTTCACCCGCGACGCCGGCGTGGACATCCTCTCCTTCGGCGGCACCAAGAACGGGCTGCTCTTCGGCGAGGTGGTGGTGGCGCTGAACCCCGACGCCGCCCATGGCCTGGTCTACCTGCGCAAGATGAACATGCAGCTGGCCTCCAAGATGCGGTTCATGTCCGCGCAGTTCATCGCCCTGCTCGAGGGCGACCTGTGGCTGCGCTCGGCCTCGCACGCCAACGCGATGGCGGCCCGGCTGCGCGCCGGCGTCGAGTCGATCCCCGGCGTCGAACTGAGCCAGAAGACCGAATCCAACGGCGTCTTCGCCGTCCTGCCCGCCGGCGTGGCGGATCGGTTGCGGAAGTCCTTCCGCTTCTATGACTGGAACGAGGCGGCCCGTGAGGTCCGCTGGATGTGCTCCTTCGACACCACCGAGGAAGACGTTGATTCCTTCATCGCCGCGATCAAGCACGAACTCGCCGCCGGCTAGGCGGAGGGTGGCGCCCAGTCCCGTCCCGGCCGGGCGGCGAGCCTGCCGGGTCGGGACGTGCCCCGTGCATAATCTTTCACTGTGAACCCACTCGACCAGGTTCCGGCGGATTTTCTCTTCGCCCTGGGGACGCTTCGAAATGCACGGTGCCGCAGCGAGTTGCGCCTCGATGAGATCCCGGCCCCCGGCCGGCTTGCTCCCTACGCGGTGGCGCTCGGCGCGGAAGTCGTCGTCCCCGGCGACGCCGCAACAGGGGCGGTCCACGGCCCGGCGGCGGCTGCGCTGGCCCCGGCGTCCGGCAGCGACGACGTCGAACTCGCCACCGGCCGGTTCATCCTCCTGCATGACCCGGACGGCTCCGCGGTCTGGGACGGCGAATTCCGGATCGTCACCTACATCCGCGCCCAGCTGGAGCCGGACATGGGCAACGACGAGATGCTCGGCTCCGTCGCGTGGACCTGGCTCGTGGAGGCGCTGGAAAACCACCAGGCGGAATACCGATCGGCCGGCGGCACAGCCACCCGGGTGCTCTCGGAAAGCTTCGGCACGCTCGCCGACCGGCCCGGCACCATCGACATTGAACTCCGCGCCTCCTGGACACCGGCCGGCCGGGACATCACCGCCCACCTGGAGGCGTGGTCGGACATGGTCTGCACCTTTGCGGGCCTGCCGCCGCTGCCCGACGGCGTCTCCGCGCTGCCGCGCCGGCGCCCACGGCAGCCATGACCGGACCCCGGCAGCCGCAGCTTCGGCCTGCAACGACGGCGATGTCGGTAAACTGGGGTCATCATGACCCCTCATAATCCGGAAATCACCACGGCGGGCACCGCCTCAAACACAGCCTCAAGCACCGTCGCCAGCACAGCCTCCAGCACCGCAGAGGCGGCTGGCGCGGCGGCCCACATCACGGTGGAAGGCTTTGACAGCCTGGTCCCCGAGGTCATCGACCTCGACGCTCCCCGCGACGGCGTCCCGCTCGTTATCGAGACCCGGGCAGGACTGGAACGCTGCGCTGCGGCCCTGGCCGCCGGCCACGGCCCCGCGGGAGTGGACGCCGAACGCGCCTCGGGATTCCGGTACGGCCAGCGCGCCTTCCTCGTCCAGATCCGCCGCGAGGGCGCAGGAACCTGGCTGATCGACCCGGAGCCCTTCGGTGACCTGGGCATTATCAATGAGGCCCTGCGCGGCGTCGAGTGGATCCTGCACGCGGCCAGCCAGGACCTCCCCTGCCTGTCCGAACTCGGCATGTGGCCGGACAAACTCTTCGACACCGAACTCGCCGCACGGCTGGCCGGACTGCCGAGGGTTGGCCTCGCCGCCGTCATCGAACAGCTGCTGGGCTTCGGCCTGGCCAAGGAACACTCCGCGGCCGACTGGTCCACGCGCCCGCTGCCGGAGCCCTGGCTGCGCTACGCCGCGCTCGACGTCGAGGTCCTCACCGAACTCCGCGAAGAGCTGATCGAACTCCTCACCGCCGACGGCAAACTGGAGTACGCCGAGCAGGAATTCGCCGCGATCCTCGAAGCGGGCCAGGCCCCGCCGCGCGTCGACCCGTGGCGCAAGACCTCCGGGCTGCACCAGATCCGCGACCGCCGCCAGCTCGCCGCCGTGCGCGAACTCTGGCTGGAGCGCGACTCCCTGGCGCAGAAGCGCGACGTCGCCCCGGGCCGGCTCATCCCCGATTCCTCCCTCGTGGCCGCCGCCAAGGCCATGCCCAGCACCGTGCCGCAGCTGCTCGGCACCAAGGGCTTCCACGGCAGGGCCGCGCAACGCGAGGCTCCGCGCTGGCTGCGCTGCATCAGCACGGCCCGCAGCCTTGAGGAGCTCCCGCCGCTGCACCTGCCCACCAACGCTCCCCCGCCGCCGCGCGTCTGGGCCGACCGGGATCCGGAGGCCGCGGCACGGCTCGCGACCGCCCGGCCCAAGCTGCAGGCCCGGGCCGAGGAGCTGAACCTGCCGGTCGAAAACCTGCTCACCCCGGACTACCTCCGCCGCGTGGCATGGCGTCCCCCAGTGGAGATCAGCGAGGAAGGCATCGCCGAGGAGCTCCAGAACCTCGGCGCCCGCCAATGGCAGATCCAGCTCACCGCTCCGCTGATCGCCGAGGCTTTCCTGAACCCGCAGCCGCTGCCGCCGAAGGAAGCCAAGGCCGCCGCGGCCTCCGCTGCCGAAACCGGGCCCGACGCCGTTTCCTGACGGGCGGCCCGTCACTCCTTGCCAGCTAAGTTACTCATGAGTAACATAGCTAGGGATGCCGCCAGGATCATTGCTGTTCCTCCGAGCCCACCGGCCGGGGACAGGGATCCGGCACCCATGTCTCAATGAGGAGTAATACGTGAGCCAAGCCAGCAGCGCACAGCCGACAATCGGACGAAGCAGGACCATCCGCGAGGTCGTTTTTGTTGACGGCGTCCGCACCCCGTTCGGCCGCGCCGGCGAGAAGGGTATCTACGCCGGAACCCGCGCCGATGACCTCGTGGTCAAGTGCATCCGCGAACTCATGCGCCGCAACCCGGCACTGCCGGCCGAGCGCATCGACGAGGTGGCCATCGCCGCCACGACGCAGACCGGTGACCAGGGACTGACCATCGGCCGCACCGCCGCCCTGCTGGCCGGGCTGCCGCGGACCGTTCCCGGCTTCGCGATCGACCGGATGTGCGCCGGCGCCATGACCGCCGTGACGACGACGGCCAGCGGCATCGGCTTCGGCGCCTACGACGTCGTGATTGCCGGCGGCGTTGAGCACATGGGCAACCACCCGATGGGTGCCGGCGCGGACCCCAACCCGCGCTTTATGTCCGAACGGATCGTGGACCCCGCCGCCCTGAACATGGGCAACACCGCGGAAAACCTGCACGACCGCTTCCCCGCCATCACCAAGGAACGCACGGACGCTTACGCCGTGGCCTCCCAGGACAAGCTGGCAGCGGCCTACGCCAAGGAACAGATCCAGCCGGACCTGGTCCCCGTGGCCACCATGAAGCCCGGCCAGGGCTGGACCGTCAACACCGTGGATGAACCGCCGCGCCCGGGCACCTCGGTGGAGGACCTCGCCGCGCTGCGCACCCCGTTCCGCGCGCACGGCCGCGTCACCGCCGGCAACGCCGCCGGCCTCAACGACGGAGCCACCGCAGCCCTGCTGGCCTCCGCCGACGCCGCCGAGGAGCTTGGCCTGCCGGTCAAGATGCGCCTGGTCAGCTACGCCTTCGCCGGCGTCGAACCGGAAGTCATGGGCATCGGCCCGGTCCCGGCCACCGAAAAGGCGTTGAAGAACGCCGGGCTCGGCATCGACGATATCGGCCTGTTCGAAATCAACGAGGCCTTCGCCGTCCAGGTGCTCAGCTTCCTGGACCACTTCGGCATCGCCGACGACGACCCCCGGGTGAACCGCTACGGCGGCGCGATCGCCGTCGGGCACCCGCTCGCTTCGTCCGGCGTCCGGCTGATGAACCAGCTGGCCCGCCAGTTTGAGGAAGACCCCGGGGTCCGCTTCGGCATGACCACCATGTGCATCGGCCTGGGCATGGGTGCCACCGTCATCTGGGAGAACCCGCACCACGCCGATTACGGCACCGACTACACCACCAAGACTGGAGCCGCAGCATGAGCGCCGCCGATTACCACACGCTTGCCGAGCTGTTTCCGAACGAGACTGTAACGCACTCCTACGTCCAGGACATCCAGCTCCCCGCCGTCAACGGCAAGAGCCCCGGCACCTTCGCCCTGATCACGCTGGACAACGGCCTGGACCACTCCAAACCCACCACCCTGGGCCCGAACACCCTGATTGAGCTCGGCACCGTGCTCGAGGGACTGCGGGACCGTGCCGCGCGAGGTGAGATCGTCGGCGTCGGCGTGACCGGCAAGCCGTACTTCCTGGTCGCCGGCGCGGACCTGTCCACGGTCAAGTCGGTCAGCGGCCGTGAGCAGGGCCTTTGGATGGCCCAGCTCGGCCACGACGTCTACGCCACCCTGGCGAACCTCGGCGTCCCAAGCTTCGCGTTCATCAACGGCCTGGCCCTGGGCGGCGGGCTGGAGATCGCCCTGCAGTCCACCTACCGCACCGTCTCCACCGGGGCCGGGGCGCTGGCCCTGCCGGAAGCGTTCATCGGGCTGATCCCGGGCTGGGGCGGGGTCTACATCCTGCCGCGGCTGATCGGCCCCGAGAACGCCGTCAAGGTGATGATCGAGAACCCGCTGAGCAACAACCGCACCCTGACGGGCCCGCAGGCCTACGAGCTCGGCGTGGCGGACGCCATCTTCGAGCCGGCCGACTTCGTCGAGCAGTCCGTCGCCTGGGCCGCGCGGGTGATCGCCGGCGCAGTCGCACCGGAACGCGCCAACGCCGTCGACCCCTCCGCGCCGGACGTTGCCGACCGCTGGGCCGGCGCCGTCGCGGCGGGCCGCGCGTTCGTGGAGGCCAAGACCTCCAACGCCTCCCCGGCCCCGGCCAAGGTGCTGGACGTGCTGGAAGCCAACCGCGCCCTGACGCAGGCCGAATCGGCGGAGCTGGAGTGCCAGACCCTGGCGGATCTCATGCAGACCGACGAGTTCCGCTCCACGGTGTACGCCTTCCTGGACCTCGTGCAGCGCCGTTCCAAGCGGCCCGCGGGTGCCCCGGACCGCAAGCTCGCCCGCCCGGTCACGAAGATCGGCGTCGTCGGCGCCGGCCTGATGGCCAGCCAGCTTGCGCTGCTCTTCGCCCGCCAGCTCAAGGTACCGGTCGTCATGACGGACATCGACCAGGCGCGCGTGGACAAGGGCGTGGACTACGTGCACGCCGAGGTGGACAAGCTGCTGGCGAAGAAGCGGATCAGCGCGGACGCGGCCAACCGGACCAAGGCCCTGGTCAGCGGCTCGGTCTCCAAGGAGGCCTTCGCCGACGCCGACTTCGTGATCGAGGCCGTGTTCGAGGAGCTCAGCGTCAAAAAGCAGGTGTTCAAGGAGGTCGAGGCGATCGTCTCGCCGGAGTGCATCCTGGCCACCAACACCTCTTCGCTGTCCGTCACGGCCATGGCCGAGGACCTGCAGTATCCCGAGCGCCTGGTGGGCTTCCACTTCTTCAACCCGGTGGCCGTGATGCCGCTGCTGGAGATCGTCCGCGCGCCGAAGACCGACGACGCCGTGCTGGCCACCGCGTTCGAGCTGGCCAAGGGCCTGAAGAAGTCCGCGGTGCTGGTCAAGGATGCGGCCGCCTTCGTGGTCAACCGGCTCCTGCTGCGGCTGATGGGCGAAGTGACCGCCGCGTTCGATGAGGGCACCCCGGCCGAGGTGGCGGACAACGCGCTGCGCCCGATGGGCCTGCCGATGACACCGTTCACGCTCGGCGCCATGGTGGGGCTGCCGGTCGCGCAGCACGTGCAGGAATCCCTGCACGACGCCTTCGGGGACCGTTTCACCGTGTCCCGGAACCTGCAGGCGCTGATCGACAACGGTGTCAGGTCCATCTGGGATCCGGCCTCGGTAAAGGCCGGCAAGCCGGTCATCCCGGCCGAGACGCTGGCCCTGATGACCTTCGGTGATTCGCCCTCCACCGCAGAGGAAGTGCTGCGCCGCACGCAGGACGCCCTCGCGGAGGAAATCGGCCTGATGCTGGCCGAAGGCGTGGTGGCCGGACCGGAGGACATCGACCTCTGCATGATCCTCGGCGCCGGCTGGCCGATGTTCCTGGGCGGCATCACCCCGTACTTGGACCGGGTGGGCGCCTCCGAACGGGTCACCGGCAAGAAGTTCCTGGCACCCGGCGTCGCGTCAGAACCGGCAGCCTAAGCACCGGCCGCCTAGCGGCCGAAGACGCAGGCGCCGTTGCCCCCCGCTGTCAGAGCGGGGGCGGCGGCGCCTTCGTGCGTTCGGCCCGGGCCCCGGTCCCCCAGCGGCTGCTAGCACTCGCAGATCATCAGCACATTGCCGTCCGGGTCCTTGAAGTTGAACCACTGCCCGTCCCGGATCTCGGCCACCTCGGCCCCGGTGTCCTGCACGCGGAGGTACGCGGCCTGGATGTCTGCCGTGTTGAGATGGAACGCGGGGACGCGAAAGACCGCGTCAGCGGAGTAGATCTTGCTGTCCAGGACTAGGCCCGCACCGTTCATCGGCAGCACATAAAGATGGCCGAAGAGGATTTCGCCGTCGGCCGGGACACCGAGCAGGCCGCAATACCAGTCCCGGGCCTTGGCAATGTCGCTGACCGGGACGAAAACCGTTCCAATCTGGCGGGCGATGGGGTTCTTCAACGGTTCCTCCTGGTGAATGGCCGGCCTGCTCTGGCACGGGAAAACTCCAAGAAATATACAGTGCCGGGCGGCAGTTGGTTCGTTACCGGCGCCCGTCAGATTTCCCGCAGGCTGCCGCCGTCGAGCGCGAGGATGCGCTGGGCGTTGGCGCGCGCGTAGGCGAGGTCGTGCGTGACCAGCACGACGCCGGCGCCCCGCGCCGCTGCGGCCGCGATGGCGTGCTGCAGCCGTTCGAGCCCATGCCGGTCCAGTCCCACGGTGGGCTCATCCAGCGCGATGACGGCCGGCCTGCGGGCCAGGACTGTGGCCAGGGCAAGCAACCGCTGCCTGGACGACGGCAGCTCCGCCGGGTGCGCCTGCGCGGCGTCGGAGAGGCCGACGGCGGCCAGCGCCTCCTGCGCGCGGCCGGCCGCCGCCTCCGCGCCGGCGAGCCGCCGCAGCCCGAAGCCGACCTCCCGCAGCACCGTCCGTTCGAAGAGCTGGTCACGCGGCTGCTGGAACAACATCCCGACCGAGGCGGCGATGCGGCCCGTCGGGATCCGGTCGATGCCCCCTCCTTCGACGCGCACCTCGCCGGCCTGCGGCCGCAACAGTCCGTTGAAGTGGCGCAGCAGCGTGGATTTGCCGGTCCCGTTGGGGCCGGTGATAGCGACAATTTCCCCCGGGCGTACGGTCAGGTCCAGGTCACGCAGCAGGGCTACTGGGGGCACGACCCCGGCCGGCCCCCTTGCGGATCTCGCGCCGCGCGTCTCGCCTGACCCGTAGCCGAAGCCGATGCCCCGCAGTTCAAGGACCGGGGTCGACGCGGCGGCCAAGGGCAGGTCCCCGGGAGTCCCGGCGGGCAGGCCCTCCGCCACGACGCCCGCGTCGCGGAGCGCGGCCCCGTTCCCCAGCTCGGCCGGCGGGCCTTCCGCCGTTACCGTGCCGCCGTTCAGGACGATCCAGTGCCCCGCGCTGCGGGCCAGCGCGTCGGCCGTCTGGCTCAGGAGCACGACGGCGGTGCCGGCGTCGAGCAGCCGGTCCACCAGCGTCCGGAGCTGGCTGGCACCGTCGGCGTCGAGGGACGCCAGCGGTTCATCGAGCACCAGCACTTCGGGGTCGGCGATGGCCGCGCATGCGACTGCCAGCCGGCGCAGCTCGCCGCCGGAGAGCTCCGCCGGGTCCCGCTCCAGCAGCCCGGACAGGCCGGTTTGTTCGGCGATCCGGGCCACCTGCCGGATCATCTCGAGGCGGGGCACGCCCCGGTTTTCCAGGCCGAAGGCCAGTTCTTCCGCCACCGTGGAGCGCACCGAGGACAGCATGGCGGCGGCGTCCTGCGGCACGTAACCCACCCGGCCGGACCAGGCAGCGGGGTTGATCCGGGGGTCGCCGCTGCCGCCGTGGAATTCCAGGCGGTCCGCGCCCAGCGCCAGGCTGCCGCGCAGGACCCCGGAATGGCCGCCCCGAAGCCAGCCGGCGATCAGCTTGCCGAGGGTGGTCTTGCCACTGCCGGAACCGCCCAGCACGGCGGTCAGGGTTCCCGGCAGGACGGCGAGCTGCACGTCCCGCAGCGCCTCGACCGCGTCCCCGTGGAAGCTGAAGCTGCGGATCCGGGCGGCGGCCGCGGGCAGGGTCACGGCGGCGGGCTGCCCGTCTTCTGCGGGTTGCCCGAGCTGTGCGCGTCCGTCCCCGGTCACGTAGGCACCGCCGCAGGCCATGCCGTGGAGAGCCGCAGCACGACAGCGGCCGCGGCCAGCAGGAGAGCTGTGGCCCGGAAGATGCGCTGAGCCGGAGGGTCCTGCAGTTGCCGGTAGCTGGTCCGTGGCCCGGTGGTGCCGAACCCCCGCGCGTCCAGGGCCTGCGCCCGGAGCCCGGCATCTTCCACCAGGCCCAGGACCAGCGGGACCGCCTGCAGCCTGGCCGCGGCCAGCCGGGACAGCAGCCCGCGCCCGACCACCAGCCCGCGCGCTTCCTGGGCCTGACGGATCTTCTCCAGCCGTTCGGCCATCGCAGGGACCAGCGTGAGCGTGGCGGCGAGCACGAAGCTGAATTGCGGAGGGATGCGCCGCGCGGCGAGGGCGGTCAGCAGATCCGGGACGCTGACGGTGAAGGAAAACAACAGGAGCAGCAAGACGCACGCGGCTGTCCGCGAGGCCAGCTCCAGGGCGAAGCCGAGTCCTTCGGCGGTGACCCGGGCCGGCCCCCACTGCGCCAGCACGGTGTGCCCCTCCGGGAAGAACAAGCCGTGCAGCACCAGCAGGGACAGGAACAACGGTGCGAGGATGACCCCGGCAGCCAACAGCACCCGGGCCGCCACGCCCGTGCGTGCGGCGAGCAGCACAGCGGCCAGGGCCACGGCGACGGACAGCGGCCAGCTGCCGGCCGCCGTCGTCATGACCGCGGCGCAGCAGGCCGCGGTCAAGGCCGTGAGCGGGTGCAGGCGCATGGCCTAGGCTGCGGGGTCCGCCGGGAGCTTACCCGCGAGCACCCGGAAACGGCGAACGAAGGCGAACTGGAACGTCGTGCGCCGCGGCAGCGCGTAGGCCAGCAGTGCGGCGATCGTGAAGACAATGGCCTTGTCCATCGGGTCGGAGATGAGTGCCTGCTTGGTGATCGCGGCCAGCAGGGTGTCGCCCATGGCACGGAACGCGCTGACGATGGCGCCGGTGCCCAGGCCCGCGGTCCCGCCGTAGACAAAGGCTGCGATCGGGGCGGAGACGACGCCGGCCAGGATGCCGGTAAGGAAGCCGGCGACGGGCGCGAGATAGAAGCGGCGGAACAGTCCCCCGCGGGCGGCCAGCCCGGCGAGGAACCCGATCAGGGCCGCGCCGGCGGCGAAGGGCAGCACGGTGGGGTTGAAGAAGGACCAAACGATGCTGCCGAGCACTCCGGTGGCGGCACCGGCAGCCGGCCCGGCGAGGACGGCGATCAGGACCGTGCCGATCGCGTCCAGGTAGAACGGCAGGCCGGTGCTGCCCATCAGTTGGCCGAGGACCACGTTCAGCACAATCGCCACCGGCATCAGGACAAGGGTGGAGGTGGGGAGGACGGGCAGCACGGCGACGAGCAGCAGCACCGCGCCGAGCAGGAAGCCGCCGAGGGCAACCAGGGCGGAGAAGCTCGCCGGTCCGTTAGCGATCTCGACGGGCTGGGTGAGGACGAGGAAGACGTAGGTGGCGGCGATGGCCGTGGCGCCTGCGATTTCGAGCAGCCGGCGGCGGCCGGGTGCCGTGCCGGCTCCGGTGCGGGAGCCTGCGTCGGGGAGGGTCAGGGACTGCGGTGACATGGGAAGAGTCCTTCGGCTGGGGTTTGCAACAACCGCCTCATGTCACCTCGGCGCAGCTACCATCTTAGCGATCGGGCGGGCCGCCCGGGAACACCGGCCCCGCGGGCCCGGCCGACGCCCGCGGCTACCGTATGCCCAGGGAGCGTGCCAGCGCGCCCACCGAGGCAATCAGCTCGTCGAAGCACTGGCCGGGGTCGTTGCCGGTGACGATCCTGGCGTTCGGCGGCAGCCCCCACAGGCCGCGGAAGTCGGCCACCGTGGTGCCGGCCAGTAGCGGGGACTCCGTCTCGACGTCGACCGTCGCCAGCCGCGTGCTGAAGGGCGTGCGTCCGACGGCGGCGCAGGCGGCGAACGCGTCGTGCATGTGGGCGACGTAACCCTGGTCGTAGAGCCGGTGGAACTCCATGTAGAAGCGGATCGCGTCCGACAGGCACGCCACCAGCGGGCTGCTGGAGCCGCTGCGCAGTCCTTCGGGCTGCTCCGGGAGCACCAGCTCGGGTTCCGCAGCCCCCGCGGCCTCGCCGAGCCGGCGCAGGTGCTCCGGCAGCATCTCGATCCGCTCCGTGGTGTCCAGCGCGCAGACGACCGGCAGCTTGTCCTCGGGCATCCCGCGGTAGGCCGTGTAGACCTCCTTGGCGGCGTGCGGGTCCACCGCGGTGTTCCACTCCGCCGTCGGCGTCGTGTTGCCCTGGTAGTAGAAGCTGCCGCCCATGATCACCAGGCCCTTGAGCAGCCGCGGCAGTTCCGGTTCGCGGCGCAGGGCCAGGGCGAAGTTGGTCAGCGGTCCGGTGATCAGGCCGGTGATCTCCCCCGGATGCGCCCTCGCCTCCTCCACCCAGACGTCCACTGCGTGCCGCGGCGAAATGGCCTGGGCGGGGGCAGGCAGCTCGGCGTAGCCGATCCCCTGCGGCCCGTGGGTCTCTTCGGTGGTGACGAGCGGGATCTCCAGCGGGACCTCGGCGCCGACGGCGACTTCGATCCCCTCCCGCCCGCACAGCTCCAGCAGGGACAGGCTGTTCAGCGCCACCTGCCGGGCCCCGACGTTGCCGGCGGTGCAGGTGATGGCCTGCAGCCGGACCTCGGGCCGGGACAGCAGGTACACGATGGCGAGGGCGTCGTCGATCCCGGTATCGACGTCCATCAGGATCGACTGGACGGCGGCGTCAGCTCCAGTCACCGGAGCGTTCAGAACAGTGCTCAAGACAGGGCGGCTCAGAAGAGTGCGACCTTCGGCGTGCGCGGGAAGATCTCATCGAGTTCTGCCAGCTCGGCGGCGTCCGGGACCCAGGCGACCGCGGCGGCGTTCTGCCGGACCTGCTCGGGCCGGGTCGCACCGGCGATGACGCTGCTGACGGAGGGCTGGGCGGCGAGCCAGGAGAACGCCACCTGGATCTCGTTCAGCCCCCGCTCGGCGGCGAAGGCGGAGAAGGCGCCCAGCTGCTTCCAGTCGGCGTCGTGGACGAGGTTGGTGCGGGTGTGGCTCAGGCGCGACCCCTCCGGCGCCTCCCCCTCGGAGTACTTGCCGGTCAGCAGGCCGTTGGCCAGCGGGAAGTACGGGAGCACGCCCAGGCCGTAGGCCTCGGCGGCCGGGGTGACCTCCAGCTCGGCGCGGCGGTCCAGCAGGTTGTAGTGGTTCTGGCTGGAGATGAAGCGGGCCCCGCCGCGGCCGCGGGCCACGAATTCCGCCTCCGCGATTTGCCAGCCGGCCCGGTTCGAGTGGCCGATGTAGCGGACCTTGCCGCTGGTCACGAGCTCGTCCAGGGCCGCGAGGGTCTCGTCGATGGGAGTCAACGGATCCGGGGTGTGGAACTGGTAGAGGTCGATCCAGTCCGTTCCGAGCCGGCGCAGCGAGGCCTCGGCTGCCTTGATGATGTAACGCCGGGAGCCGCGGGCACCAAAGTCGTTGCCGTTGGTCCCGCGCATGTCCATGCCGAACTTGGTGCCGATCACGGCGTCGCCGCGGCGCGAACCGAGGGCCTTGCCCAGCATGGTTTCGCTGAGTCCGGGCTCCCGGCCGTAGGCGTCGGCGACGTCGAAGAAGGTGATGCCGGCGTCCAGGGCCGCATGCACGACGGCGTCGGTCCCCTCCTGCGACTCGGTGGCGGTGTTGGCCCGCCCCAGGTTGTTGCAGCCAAGTCCCACGACGGAGACGGTCAGTCCGGAATTTCCTACGCGGCGGTATTCAGTCATGGGAATCAGCCTATAACGGCCGCGGCGGGCTCCCGGGCAACGGTACCGAATACCGCTACCCCGCTGGAAGCTCCAGCCCTTGCTCGTCCAGGGCGTCCTGCAGTTGCGCCAGGGTGCGCGGGCAGACCCCCGGCATCCCTGCCAGCCGGCGCCGGCCCAGCAGCACCAGGTGTTCGAGGGTTTCCACCCCCGCATGGGCCAGGGACT
Organism: Arthrobacter sp. C9C5; assembly: GCF_013359735.1. Lineage (GTDB taxonomy): Bacteria > Actinomycetota > Actinomycetes > Actinomycetales > Micrococcaceae > Arthrobacter. The sequence continues at coordinate 168,351 of NZ_JABFMX010000004.1, read as the reverse complement.
TGCGGGCCGGCGCCGCCAGCCCGGCGGGGAGAGGAGTGCTGCCTGGCCGAGGGGATTTCCGCGTCATTGCGTTTCCTTCCAATCGCTTGCCCCCAAACTGATGTGAGCCGTGGCCGGCTCCTTACCGGTGGATTTCCAGGCGTGGTGCCTAGAGCGCGAAGCTGTTGGCCGGTTTGGCCGAGTGCTTGAGCTTGAAGTCCTTACCGTTGAACGGCGCGGCGCCAATGCTCAGCTTGGTGAAGTCCAGGTCCTCACCCCGGATGCAGACCTTGATCGCGTTGACCGTCTTGTTGACGTCCGGCGTGAGGCAGAAGATGTTGAGCTTGGCGTCGGAGAACTCGGAGCGGTCCACGACGCCCAGGCCGCGCCAGGCCAGGTGGCTGATCAGGGCGTCCTTGGCCTTTTCTTCAAGGTAGCGGTCGCGGCTGGTGCCGTCCTTGGTCTTGAGCGCGTACTGCGCCACCACCCAGAACTGCTCCTCGTCCGGGATCTCCGCGTAACCGTCCTCGGCGCACTGCGCCGCGAAGGCCTCCATGAGCCCCTCGCCCGCGGCGGCGTCGGCGGCCTCGGTCTCCTCGGTCTTGCTCTGGTGCCCGACGACGCCGTGGTTCATCACGAACTCGTGGTACTCCTCGTCAATCCAGGCTTCCCTGAAGTGCAGGACTCCCTCTTCGTCGCGCTTGTAGACCCGGATAATGCCGCTCATGGCTGTCCCTTCGTAAACCGTCCGCGGTCAGTGCCGTCGAAGGGTGATTGCTGTGCCTTGACGGCCTGGTAACGCTGGTCCGACGCCGGATTCCTCACAGGATCGGCAGGCTGCCGGTGCTGGGGTGCTGCTGCCCGGGCAGCGGCCGCGCAAACGGCACCTTGGTTCCGAGGACCTGCGCGACGACGTCGTGGGTGATCTGCTGGGCGGTCAGCCCGACCCGCTCCAGCACCTGGCTGCGGCTCCCGTGGTCCAGGAACTCCACCGGGAGTCCAACCTCGTTGAGGGCGGTGTCCACCCCGGCGGCCCGCATTTCCTGGCGGATCCGGGAGCCGACGCCGCCGGCCCGGACGCCGTCCTCGATGCAGATCACGAGGCGGTGGTGCGAGGCGAGGGCGATGACGGACTTGGGCACGGGAAGGACCCAGCGAGGGTCCACCACGGTGGAGCTGATGCCCTGTGCGCCGAGCCGGTTCGAGACGTCGAGTGCGAGTTCGGACATGGCGCCGACGCTGACAATCAGCACGTCGTTGTCGCTGGAGCCGGCCGGGCGGCGGGCCAGCACGTCGACGCCATCGCTGAGCCGTTCGAGGGCTTCGACTTCCGCGCCGACGGTGCCCTTGGAGTAGCGGATGACGGTGGGAGCGTCTTCGACGGCGACGGCCTCACGCAGTTCCTCGCGCAGCCGGGAGGCATCCCGGGGCGCGGCGAGGTGCAGGCCGGGAACGATCTGGACCATCGCCATGTCCCACATGCCGTGGTGGCTGGCGCCGTCGGGCCCGGTGACCCCGGCCCGGTCCAGCACCACTGTGACGCCGGCCTTGTGCAGGGCGACATCCATCAGCAGCTGGTCGAAGGCGCGGTTCAGGAACGTCGCGTAGACCGCCACCACCGGGTGCAGCCCGCCGAACGCCATGCCGGCGGCGGAGGTGAGGGCGTGCTGTTCGGCGATGCCGACGTCGAACACGCGCTCCGGATGGCGGGCGGCGAACTTGTGCAGCCCCACCGGGATCAGCATGGCGCCGGTGATGCCGACGATGTCCTTGCGTTCGTCGGCGATGTCGGCGATCTCGTCGGCGAAGACGGAGGTCCAGGACTTCGCGCCGCCGGCCTCGGTGGGCTCACCGGTTTCCGGGTCGATGATGCCGACGGCGTGGAACTGGTCCGCCTCGTGCGCGCGGGCCGGCGCGTAGCCGTGGCCCTTTTCGGTCATGGCGTGGACGATCACGGGGCCGGCGTAGTTCTTGGCCGTGGACAGCGCGTTTTCCATGGCCTGGAGGTTGTGGCCGTCCACCGGGCCGATGTACTTCATGCCGAGGTCCTCGAACATGCCCTGCGGCGCCCACCAGTCCTTGATGCCCTTCTTCATGGCATGCAGGCTCTTGTAGGTGAACTGTCCTGCCGGGCCGCCGCTCTGCAGCCGTTTCTTCCACCAGTCCAGGGCACCCTCGTAGGCAGGGGCGGCACGGAGCGAATCGATGGTGGGGCGCAGCGAGGCGAGGTAGTCGGCGACGCCGCCGACGGTCGGGGCGTAGGAGCGGCCGTTGTCGTTCACAACGATCACGACGCGGCGCTGCTTGTCCGCGGCAATGTTGTTGATCGCTTCCCAGGCCATGCCGCCGGTCAGGGCGCCGTCGCCGACGACGGCGATCACGTAGCGGCCGCCGTCGCCGGTCAGCTGCCGGGCGCGGGAGATGCCGTCGGCCCAGGACAGTGAGGAGGATGCGTGCGAGCTTTCGACGATGTCGTGCTCGGATTCTGCCCGGTCCGGGTAACCGGACAGGCCGCCCTGCTGGCGCAGCGTGCTGAAGTCCTGGCGCCCGGTGAGGAGCTTGTGGACGTAGGACTGGTGGCCGGTGTCGAAGACGATGCTGTCGCGGGGGGAATCGAAGATCCGGTGCACCGCGATGGTGAGTTCAACGACGCCAAGGTTCGGCCCGAGGTGGCCTCCCGTCTGGGAGACGTTGCCGATCAGGAATTCCCTGACCTCGGCGGCCAGCTGGTCCAGCTGCGCCTGGGACAACTTGCTCAGGTCCTGCGGACTCCGGATGGTCTCCAAAATTCCCAACGGCCCCTCCTCCGGGTAGTAGACATGCCTTTTAACTCTAACGCCTCGGAACCGGGCCGGGTGCCGGAACGCGAAAGCCCCGGTCCGTCAGGGACGGGCCGGGGCTTTCGGGTGGTGCTGCCTGAACTGACCTAGCTGGCCGAGATCTGGCGCAGCACGTACTGCAGGATGCCGCCGTTGCGGTAGTAGTCGGCTTCACCCGGGGTATCGATGCGCAGGACCGCATCGAAGGAGGTGATGGAGCCGTCTTCGGCCGTCGCGGTGACCGTGAGGGTCTTCGGCGTGGTGCCTTCGTTGAGCGCGGTGACGCCGGAGACCGCGAAGGTCTCCGTGCCGGTCAGGCCCAGGCTGGCGGCGTTCTGGCCGGCCGGGTACTGCAGCGGCAGGACGCCCATGCCGATCAGGTTGGAGCGGTGGATGCGCTCGTAGCTCTCGGCGATGACAGCCTTGACACCCAGCAGTGCGGTGCCCTTGGCGGCCCAGTCACGGGACGAGCCGGAGCCGTATTCCTTGCCGGCCAGGACGACCAGCGGGGTGCCGGCGGCCTGGTAGTTCTGCGCGGCGTCATAGACGTAGGCCTGCGGGCCGTCGGCCTGCGTGAAGTCGCGCGTGAAGCCGCCCTCGACGCCGTCGAGGAGCTGGTTCTTGATCCGGATGTTGGCGAAGGTGCCGCGGATCATGACTTCGTGGTTGCCACGGCGTGAGCCGTAGGAGTTGAAGTCCTTGCGCTCCACACCGTTGGCCAGCAGGTACTGGCCGGCCGGGGTGTCCGACTTGAAGGAACCGGCCGGGGAGATGTGGTCCGTGGTGACGGAATCGCCGAGCTTGAGCAGCACGCGCGCCCCGGTGATGTCCTGGACCGGCTCCGGCTGCGCCTTCATGCCCTCGAAGTACGGGGGCTTCCGCACGTAGGTGGACTTCTCATCCCAGGCGAAGGTGTCGCCGGCCGGGGTGTCGAGTGCCTTCCAGCGGTCGTCGCCCTCGAAGACGCCCTCATAGCCGCGGGCGAACATGCCCTTGTCGATCGAGGAGTCGATGACCTGCTGGACCTCGACCGGGTTCGGCCAGATGTCCTTCAGGAAGATGTCGTTGCCGGCTTCGTCCTGGCCCAGCGCGTCGTTCTCGAAGTCGAAGTCCATGGTGCCGGCCAGGGCGTACGCGATGACCAGCGGCGGGGAGGCCAGGTAGTTCATCTTGACGTCCGGGTTGATCCGGCCTTCGAAGTTGCGGTTGCCCGAGAGGACTGCGGTGACGGAAAGGTCGTTGGCCTGGATGGCCTCGGAGATTTCGGCGTCGAGCGGACCGGAGTTACCGATGCAGGTCGCGCAGCCGTAGCCGACGATGTAGAAGCCGAGCTTCTCCAAGTACGGGGTCAGGCCCGACTTATTGTAGTAGTCGGTGACGACCTTGGACCCGGGGGCCACGGAGGTCTTGACCCAGGGCTTCGAGGTGAGGCCCTTGTCCACGGCGTTGCGGGCCAGCAGGGCTGCGGCCAGCATCACGGACGGGTTGGACGTGTTGGTGCAGGAGGTGATCGAGGCGATCGACACCGCGCCGTGGTCCAGCTCGAACTCGCGGCCGTCGGCGGTCTTGACGGCCACCGTCTTGGACGGGCGGCCGTTGGACTTCGGACCGTGCGCGTGCGGAGCAACCTCGCTCAGGTGCGTCGCCGAGGCAGTGAACGACGGCGAGTCGGACGCCGGGAAGCTCTCGTCGATCGCTTCGTCCAGGCTGCCGTCCGGGAGCTCTTCCTTCACGTAGTTGCGCAGGTCCTCGCGGAACTGGGCCTTGGACTCGGTGAGGATGATGCGGTCCTGCGGGCGCTTCGGGCCGGAGATCGACGGGACAACCGTCGACAGGTCCAGCTCAAGGTACTCGGAGAACTTGATCTCGCGGGAGGGATCGTGCCAGAGGCCCTGTTCCTTCGCGTAGGCCTCCACGAGGGCCACGTTCTCGTCCGAGCGGCCGGTGAGGCGCAGGTAGTCGAGCGTGACGTCGTCGATCGGGAACATTGCGGCGGTGGAGCCGAACTCGGGGCTCATGTTGCCGATGGTGGCGCGGTTGGCCAGCGGCACAGCCGCGACGCCTTCGCCGTAGAACTCCACGAACTTGCCGACCACGCCGTGCTGGCGCAGCTGCTCGGTGATGGTGAGCACGACGTCGGTGGCGGTGGCACCGGCCGGGATGGACCCGGTCAGCTTGAAGCCGACGACGCGCGGGATCAGCATGGAGACGGGCTGGCCGAGCATGGCAGCCTCGGCTTCGATGCCGCCGACGCCCCAGCCGAGCACGCCCAGGCCGTTGACCATGGTGGTGTGCGAGTCGGTGCCGACGCAGGTGTCCGGGTAGGCACGGACGACGCCGTCGATTTCGCGGGTCATGACGGTGCGGGCCAGGTATTCGATGTTGACCTGGTGCACGATGCCGGTTCCCGGCGGGACGACCTTGAAGTCGTCGAACGCGGTCTGGCCCCAACGCAGGAACTGGTACCGCTCACCGTTGCGCTGGTACTCGATCTCCATATTGCGCTCCAGCGCGCCGGAGTTGCCGAAGGCGTCGATCTGGACGGAGTGGTCGATGACCATTTCCGCCGGCGCCAGCGGGTTGACCCGCTTGGGGTCGCCGCCGAGTTCCTTCACGGCCTCACGCATGGTGGCGAGGTCCACAACGCAGGGCACGCCAGTGAAGTCCTGCATGATCACGCGCGCCGGCGTGAACTGGATTTCAGTGTCGGGCTCGGCGTTGGGGTCCCAACCGGCCAGTGCTCGGACGTGATCGGCCGTGATATTGGCGCCGTCCTCGGTCCTCAACAGGTTTTCAAGCAATACCTTGAGGCTGAACGGAAGGTTTTCTGCACCTTCAACGGAGTTCAACCGGAAAATTTCGTATTCGGTACCGGCTACATTAAGTTTGCCTTTTGAACCGAAGCTGTCCACAATGCTCATCGCAGGACTCCTCTCGCAACAGTTTCATCTTTGTCGCGCCGCAGACCCCTTGCTAGTTAGGTCAGCCTAACTAGTGCTTTTCCTTGTTCGCACAAGGATCGGTACTTAGGTGCAGGAGGTCAGCCGTGATTACGGAGCGCGACGTCAGACTACTCCGCCCATCCTAGTGGCCTTAGCCCCGGGGAGTCAGTAACGCCACAGTCTCCATGTGGTGGGTGTGCGGGTACAGGTCGAAGGCACGCAGCTCCTCGAGTCCCCAGCCGGCCTGCTGGAAGTAGCCCACGTCGCGGGCAAACGACGCCGGATCGCAGGAGACGTAGGCGATTCCCCGGGGACCGGCCGCGACCAGCTGGTTTACCACCGCCTGGCCGGCACCGGCCCGGGGCGGGTCCAGGACCAGGGCATCGAAGTTGCGCGGCTTTTGCCGCAGTACGCGCTCCACTTTCCCCTGCACGATTTCGACCTGGGATGCGCCGTGCAGGTTCTTGCGGGCATCCCGGCTGGTGCCGGGTGCGCCTTCCACGGACAGCACGGAGCCGGTGACACCGACGGCGTCGGCGAGGGGCGCGGTGAACAGCCCCGCGCCGGCGTAAAGGTCCGCCACCACTGCCCCGGCGGCAAGGTAGCCGCCGTCGTGCAGGAAGCCGGTGACGGCCCCCACCAGGGTGTCCGGGGCGTCGCGGTGGATCTGCCAGAATCCGTCGCCGGTCACACGGTACTCGTGGCCGGCCGCGGTTTCCTGCACCCAGGTGCGGCCCCGCAACTGCGTCACCTCGCCCGTGACCGGGTCCACCCGCGCCACCGAGACGTCGTCCGGCAGTTGGGCCAGGACGGCGCTGAGCCGCTTGGCCCGGGTTCCGGCCGAAGGGATTAGAAGCACCAGCGGCCGCGAACCGTTGGCAGGAGCTGCGACGTCAACCCGTTCGATCCCCTGCAGGTCGATGTCCCAGAGCTTCAGGGCGTTGATGCCCTCAACGGCCAGCGGCATCTCGCGGACCGGGAACACGGCGTCGGAGCGGTGCGCGTGCATGCCGAGCTTGCCGCCGGGCGTCACCGCGAACCCCGCGCGGGTCCGCCAGGCCCGGCCGGTCCCCGCGCCGGCGGCCGCCTCCCCCACGGCCTCAACCGCGATGGGCATGTCGACGCCGGCCAGCCGGCGCAGCTGCTCGGCCAGCACCTCGGCTTTGAGGCTGCGCTGGCGTTCCAGCGAGATGTGGCCCAGCTCGGCGCCGCCGACGGGAGGGTGGCCGTGGGACCAGGAACGCTGCGAGTCGGCCGCGTGCCAGAAGTGCTCCACCCGGTCCGGGGAGGGCTCCAGCACCTCGACGACGTCGGCCCGCCAGAACTTGGCGGACTCGCCGTCGTCGGTGAGCCGGATCCGGACTTTCTCGCCGGGGATGCCGTGACGGACAAAGATCACGCGGCCCTCGTGCCGGGCCACGCAGTGGCCGCCGTGCGCGACGGGGCCGACGTCGACGACGAGCTCGGTGCGGGCGGGCGTCGTGGTGTCGGTGCTCATTGGATATCCTGCAGTTTCTTGGCTTCCTCGGACGATTTCAGCTGCCACGGCACGCTCGCAACCATGACGCCGGGCTCGAAGTGCAGCCGCGTCTTGATCCGCAGTGCCGTCTGGTTGTGGACCAGCTGCTCCCACCACTTGCCGACGACGTATTCGGGAATGTAGACGACGATCAGGTCGCGCGGAGAGTCGCGCCGCATGTTCTTGATGTACTCCATGATCGGCGTGACCGTCTCGCGGAACGGGCTGGCCAGCACCGTCAGCGGCACCGGGATTTCCAGTTTCTCCCAGTCCGCCAGGGTCTGTTCGGTCTCCTCCGGGCTGATGTCCACCGTGATGGCGTCCAGCCGGGAGGGCCGCGAGGCACGGGCGTAGGCCAGCGCCCGGAGCACGGGCTTGCGGACGTGCGAGACGAGCAGCACGGCGTGCACCCGGGTGGGCAGCGCCCGGGGCGAGGAGTCCTCGTCCACGGCGAGTTCCTTTGCCACGTTGTCGTAGTGGGCCCGGATGCTCCACATGATCAGGAACAGGATGAACATGGCCAGCAGCGCGATCCAGGCGCCCTGCTCGAACTTGGTGATCAGCACGATCACCAGGACCAGGCCGGTCATGCCGAAGCCGATGGTGTTGATGGTGCGGGACTTGACCATCCGCAGCTTCGTGGCCGAATCCTTGGCGAGCTTCAGCTCGCGGCCCCAGTGCCGGATCATGCCGAGCTGGCTCAGCGTAAAGGAGATGAAAACGCCCACGATGTAGAGCTGGATGAGTTTGGTGACGTCGGCGTCGAAGGCGATGATCAGCACCAGCGCGCCGGCGGCCAGCGCCAGCACACCGTTGCTGAACGCGAGCCGGTCGCCGCGGGTGCGGAGCTGGCGCGGCAGGTAGCCGTCCTGGGCGAGGATCGAGCCGAGCACCGGGAAGCCGTTGAAGGCGGTATTGGAGGCGAACACCAGGATCACGCCGGTGGCGGCGACCACGATGTAGAAGGGAATGGAACCGGCGCCGAAGACGGTCTGGGCGATCTGGCTGATCGCCGGGTTCTGGATGTATCCCTCGTCCACCGGTTTGCCGTTGAGCAGGAACTCCGTGGCCGGGTCCAGCACGATGTGCACCTTGGTGGCGTTGGCCAGGTAGATGATGCCGGCCAGCATGGAGGCGGCGATCACGCCGAGCAGCAGCAGCGTGGTTGCCGCGTTCTTGCTCTTGGGCTTCTGGAAGTTCGGCACGCCGTTGCTGATGGCCTCCACGCCGGTCAGCGCCGCGGCGCCCGAGGAGAACGCGCGGAGCAGCAGGAACGCGCCGGCCAGGCCCACCAGGCCCTCGTCGAAACCGGCGGCCGGGACGATCTCGAACTCGGCCGACGGCGCCTGGCCGAGTTGGCCGGTGGCGGCCTGGAAGATGCCGACGGCGGTCATGCCGAGGATCGAGAACATGAAGATGTAGGTGGGCACCGCAAAGACGCTGCCGGCTTCTTTGATGCCGCGCAGGTTGACGAGGGCCAGGATTACGACGCCGATGGTGGCGATCGCTGCCTGCTGGCCGTGCAGCGAGGGGACGGCGGTGGTCAGGTAGGCCGCGGCCGAGGACATCGACACCGCGACGGTGAGCACGTAGTCCACCAGCAGGGCCGAGGCGACGGTGAGGCCGGCGTACTTGCCCAGGTTTTCGTTGGCGATCTCGTAGTCGCCGCCGCCGGAGGGGTAGGCGTGCACGTTCTGGCGGTAGGAGGCCACCACGGTGAGCAGCACCACCATGACGGCGAGCCCTACCCAGGGGGAAAACGCCACCGCACTGACGCCGGCCAGTGCCAGGGTCAGCAGGATTTCGTCCGGCGCGTAGGCCACCGAGGACAGCGCGTCGGAGGCGAAAATGGGGAGCGCGATCCGCTTGGGCAGCAGGGTGTGGGCCAGACGGTCGTTCCGGAAGGGCCTGCCTACCAGCACCCGCTTCACGGCATTGAAAATTGTCAGCACCAGACAAAGCTAGTCTGATTCGGACGCGATGTCATGACGGCGGAGCCCGCCCGCCAGCGTCCGGCCGCACGGCGGGGCGGACGGCTGGCCGGCCGTGCCGCCGTCGGACCGGCTCCGGGACCCCGGTGGCCGGTAGAGTTTTACGCAGCAACAGACACAGAAGCTTGAGGAGGCACGTGTGGCGCACTTCGTGATCATGGGTTGTGGCCGTGTCGGGGCAACCCTGGCGCACACACTGGAGGACGCCGGCCATTCGGTCGCGATCATCGACCAGGACGACCGCGCTTTCCGGCGGCTCCGGACGGGTTTCTCCGGCCGCAAGGTCACCGGCGTCGGCTTCGACCGGGAAACCCTCAAGCAGGCCGGGGTCGAGGAGGCCTACGCCTTCGCTGCCGTGTCCAGCGGCGACAACTCGAACATCCTGGCCACCAGGGTGGCCCGCGAGACGTTCCACGTTCCGCACGTCGTGGCGCGGATCTATGATCCGGGCCGCGCGGAGATCTACCAGCGCCTCGGCATCCCCACGGTCGCGGCGGTGCGCTGGAGCGCGGACCAGGTGCTCCGGCGGATCCTGCCGGAACAGCACCTCGCCGGCGATTTCCGCGACCCCTCCGGCCGGCTGGTGCTGGCCGAGGTGGACCTGGACTCCGGCTGGATCGGCCACCCGGTCTCCGCGCTCGAGAAGGCCGCCGACATCCGCGTCGCCTACCTCACGCGCTTCGGCGAGGGCATCCTCCCCGGACCCGGAACGTTGTACCAGGATGGCGACACCGTCCACGCCATGCTCAGCGTGGACCGCACCTCCGAGGTCGCCCACATTCTTGCCAAGTCGCCCGCCAAGGAGTCCTAAGTGAAAGTTGTCATCGTCGGGGCGGGCAGCGTCGGTTCCTCGATCGCCCGTGAATTGCTGGCCCACAAGCACGAGATCCTGTTGATCGACCTCAAGCCCGAGGTGATCGGCCGCAGCGGGCTGCGCGGCGCGCATTGGCTGGTCGGCGACGCCTGCGAGCTCAGCACCCTCAAGGACGCCCGGCTGGAGGACGCCGACGTCGTGGTCTCCGCGACGGGCGACGACAAGGTGAACCTTGTCGTCTCGCTGCTGGCCAAGACCGAGTTCGGCGTGGGCAGGACGGTTGGCCGGGTCAACAACCCGAAGAACGACTGGATGTTCGATGATTCCTGGGGCGTCGACGTCGCGGTCAACACTCCGCAGCTGATGACCGCCCTGGTGGAAGAAGCCGTGGAGATCGGCGACCTGGTCCGCCTGCTCACCCTGCAGACCGGGGTGTCCTCGCTGGTGGAGTTCACGGTGCCGCATGATTCGCACGTGATTGGCCTGACCGTGGGTGACATCGACTGGCCGGAGGACGCGACCCTGGTGGCGATCCTGCGCGACCAGGCGCCCATCACGCCGAGCCGGGACGACGTGATCGACGGCGGCGACGAGCTGTTCTTTGTCACCACCATCGCTGCCGAGGACGGGCTGCGGGCCCTGCTCTCGGCCCCGGAGTCCGACGTCGAGTCGGCCGGTGAACCTTCGAGCGCCGGCCAGCACCCGGTCACCGCGGACCAGCATGGCCGCGAGAGCCAGCCCGCCGGCGGCGACGGCTTCGACGGCTGAGCCGCCCAACTGGCTCGCAGTTGTTGTCGGTTTGGCCCGAAGCCCCGCAAAACGAGAACAACTGCGAGTTAGTTGGGTTCGGTCGGCTCGTCAGCGGGGACCGGCGCCGGGCGGGTGAGCAGCCAGGCCACCCACATGCCCAGGATATACAGCGGCGCTCCCATGATGAGCCTGGTGGTCGCGAGGCCTGCGAGGCCCTGCTCCCCCATCAGATACAGCGGGACCTGCACGAGCAGGCGCAGGGCCAGGACGGAGATGATCACCCAGGTGCCGATCCGGTAAGCCTTCACCCGGGCCGGATGCTTGCGCCAGTCCAGGCCCTCGTTCCGGATGAAACCGAACAGCAGCCCGGCGAAGGGCCAGCGCACCGCGATGGAGATGGACATCGCCAGGATGTAGCCGAGGTTGGTGAAGAACCCCAGGACGTAGAAGTCCTCGGCCTTGCCGGTCGAGTTCGCCAGCCAGGCCGACAGTCCGACGCCGACAATGCCTGCCAGCGCCTGCGTCAGCGGCTTGCGCTGGACCAGCCGGGCGACGGTAAACGCCGCGGCCACCGCCAGCGCGGCGATCAGGGCCAGCGGAAGTTCACGGGTCACGGTGAAGGCGATCAGGAACACCAGCCCCGGAAGGATGCTTTCGGCGATGCCCTGGACACCGCCGGCGCTCTTGAGCACATCGATGTTGCCGTTGCTGGTGCGGTGCAGGCCCGCCTTGGCCGCGTAGCCTTCGGCGAGCTGGGCCACCGAGGGCTGCTGGTCTTCGGGCGTGCTCATTGTTCCTCCAGGCGGGAGAGTATTTCGTAGCGCGGATTGAACATGGTGGGCAGCCCGTCCCGGACCGTGACCATGCCCTCGAGCCGGAGCTCCAGGCCGGCCTTCACCCCGGGGATGCGGCGCCGTCCCAGCCAGATCACCCGGAGCCGGTCGGCAGCCGCGGCAGGCCGCTTGCGCCGGACGCCCGGCTGGGCGGCTTGGGCGGCCTGGACCGCAGAAGCGGCCGGCCGCGCCTTGGCCGGCGGGGCGTCATGGTCGGTGACGATGGCTGTGAAAGCTGCCACCTCGCTGGCCGGGGCATAGGTCACGGACTCAATGAAGCCGCGGCACAGCACACGTCCGCGCTCGGGCAGCCCCCGGACGGGGACAGCTGCGGCAGCTTTCTTGCCGGGGGCATCAACCAATCTGGGTAATCTCCGGTCCGCGCTCGGGTTGCTCGAACTCCGGGGCGCCCTGCGGCGCCGCGACGCCGGAGTCCCGGGGAAGGCGGAGCTGCAGCAGCTCGCGCGGCGGCATCGGGCTCTCGCCCCGCACCACGACGATCTGCCGGAACAGTTCCTCGAGTCCGGCCGCGGCGGCGCGGTCCAGCGCGGCTTCTCCGCCGAGGACACCGCGGAGGAACCAGCGGGGGCCGTCGACGCCGATGAACCGGGCCACACGGTAGCCGTCGCTGCCGTCGCCGGCGGGCAGCTTGGCGACGAGCTCGATGCCGAAGTGGCCCTCAATCTCCTCAACCTGGCCGCCCTGGCTGCCCACGGACTGGCCGATCTGCTCACGGATTTCGTCCCAGAGGCCCTCGGAGCGGGGCGCGGCGAAGGCCTGCAGCTGCAGGCTCGAACCTTCCAGGTCCATGGTGACGGCCACGACGCGCTGGGTGGCTTCCTCGACCTCAAGACGGAGCTGCAGCCCCTCGCGCGGGGCAATCAACAGGGCGCCGAGGTCGACGTAGCCGTCCTGGTTGTCGATGTCCGCGACGTCATGGGGACCGGCGCTCCGCAGGGCGCCATCCGTGCCCTCGGCGGGCGCGCCGGCGTCAGCAGCTGCGGCCTCCCGGGTGTCGCCGGTGTCCGTCAACTGCTCCTGCTTGGCTTTCCTGCCACGCCCAAAAACCATGGGGTTGTCTCCTTAGTTGTGATCCTGTGCGAAGCGCTCGGCCGCGCCACAGGGTTCAGCTGCGTCAAACGGGCGGGGCTCAGGCCCCGGGGGCGCCGAAACCGCCGGTGGAGCCGAAGCCGCCGCCGCCGCGGACCGAATCGCTGAGCTCCTGGACGGGCACGAACTCCGCGTACTCCACGCGCTGGATGACCATTTGTGCAATTCTATCGCCGCGGCGCAGTTCAATCGCCTCGTCGCGGTCAGTATTCAGCAGTGTCACGGCAATCTCCCCGCGGTAGCCCGCGTCGACCGTGCCGGGTGCGTTCACCACGGTCAGGCCGTGCTTGGTGGCCAGACCGGACCGGGGGTGGATCAAGGCGACAAAGCCGTCAGGAAGCGCGATGGACACGCCGGTGGGCACCAGCCGCCGCTCCCCCGGCCCGAGCACAACGTCCTCGCGGGCGCGCAGGTCCGCGCCGGCGTCGCCCGGGTGGGCGTACGACGGCGGCTGCAGGCCGTCGTCGAGCATCTTCAGCTGCACCGTCAGGGTGGGGGCTCCGTACGCCGGAAGGTCGCTGGCTGCGGGGTCTGCCGCCGGGGTATTCACGGCAGTGGTTTCTTCAGTCACAGTTCCCCACTGTAACGCCCGCGGGGATGTTAGACCTACCGCGCCGCCGCCCCCGGTGTCCGCGGGCGCCGGCCTGGCGGCCAAGGTGAAATGGCCCGGGAAAAGTGGAAAGCTGGGCTCATGCCCGAATCCAGCGCAGCCATGCCGGCCTCCAACAGCACCCCCAATGACGCCACCGTCCTGTTCAGCGAAAAGCTTTGGCCGAATTTCTGGATCTGGCTGGTGGCTGCCGGGCTGGCCGCGGCGGGCATCCTGGTGTTCGCGCCGATCAGCATGGCCGCCGGCATCACCGCCGCCGTCGTGCTCTTCGCAATCCTGGCGGTGTTGCTGATCCTGTCCACGCCGTCCATCACCGTGACGGCCGCAACGTTGCGCGTGGGCCGGGCGACGATTGAACGCCGCTTCGTCGGCGAGGCCACGGCGTTCCGCGGCGCGGAGGCGACGGCGGAGCGCGGCACCCGGCTCAACGGCCTCGCGTTCATGTGCATCCGCGGTTGGATCGACCCGGTGGTCCGCATCGAGATCACCGACCCCTCGGACCGCACGCCGTATTGGCTGGCGTCCACGCGGCACCCGGACGAGCTCGTCACGGCGCTGTCCCGTTAAGACCGGGCTGGCCCCAGGCCGGCACGAGGGCGACAGCCTTTAGCCTTCGCAGTCCTTGCAGTACTTCAGCCCGTCCTTTTCGCGGGCGATCTGCGAACGGTGGCGGACAAGGAAGCAGGAGGCACAGGTGAATTCGTCTGCCTGGGCGGGCAGCACCCGGACCAGCAGCTCCTCGCCGGACAGGTCCGCGCCCGGGAGTTCGTAGCCCTCGGCGAGGTCGGTTTCGTCTTCATCGACCACCGCGGAAGGCTTGTCCGTACGCCGCGACTTCAGTTCCTCGATGGAGTCCTCGTTGAGGTCTTCCTCAGTCTTGCGTGGCGCATCGTAGTCTGTCGCCATTAGTTGTTGCTCACACTCCGCATTCGTTGGGCTGGTTCGCCTCCGCCGCACCGGCGGGGCTGGTAGCCCCCGCCCCGGTCCGGGTTCGGTTCACCGATGTCAACGCCGGACAACCGCTTTTTGTGCCCGATGTCGGGTCATTTTTGCCCAAACCCCTGCCGAGCGCCAGAGGCCAGTGGTCCGGCGGCGGCGCCGTCCGCTCCGGGCGGCCCCAATCCGGCTGAAAGTCGCGGAAAATCACGGCGCGCCCTCCCTCCTAACCCGAATTGGGACCCAACGGTGGCAGAGTTTCGAATGTTAGTAATGCCAGGGTGGAGGATTTGTATGCAGGATCTACGGCTTGTAGGCGTCCACGACGACGGGGAGCATCTCCTGTTGAGTGGCACCGGCGGCGAGATGTTCCAGCTGCCGATCGATGAGGCTCTTCGGGCGGCTGCGAGCCGGACGCCGGCGAAGGCTGCTTCCGGCGTGGGCGCCGAGCCCATTGCCATGTCCCCCCGCGATATTCAGGCCAGGATCCGCAGCGGTGCGACCGCCGCGGAGGTGGCCGCTCTTTCCGGCATTCCGCTGGCCAAGGTGCAGCGGTACGAGGGCCCCGTGCTGGCCGAGCGCGAGTACGTCGCCCAGCAGGCACGCAAAATCGAGGTGGCCTCTCCTTCCGCGGGTCACGACAGCTACCGCTCCTTCTTCGGCGACCAGCCGGCGACCCTGGACGACATGGTCGTGCACCGGCTGCGGGCCCACGGGATCGAGCCTTCCTCGGTGGAATGGGACTCGTGGCGCCGCCCGGACGGCAGCTGGAACGTGGTGGCCCGCTTCGCAGCGCAGCCCGGCGCCCACGCTGCGATCGGTGAAGAGCCGCCTGCCATGTGGACGTTCAGCCCGGCGCGCAAGTCGCTGCAGAACGCCAACCGCTGGGCCCAGCAACTCAGCGAACTCGAGCCGATGGACGGCCCCGTCCCGGCCCGCCGCCTCTCGGCGGTTTCGGACCGGCCCTTTGATTTTGAGACCGATGCGGAAGCCGCGGCACGCAGTGCCACGGCGCAGCTCAGCATCGTCCAGCAACATGGAGTCCAGCAGGAGAAGGACGCCGACGGGCTGCTGGACATGCTTCGTTCCCGCCGCGGGCAGCGCCTCGGCCTGGACGAAGACGCCGACGACGCACTGGCGCTGCTGCTGACAAACGGCGTTCCCGCCGCCCACCCGCGGCCGTCCGAGGTTCCGTCGCTGGATGAGACCGAAGACGACGTGGTGGAGGTTGAGGCGCCCGGGGAGGACGCTCCGGCGGAGGAAGCAACCCCGCCCGCGGCGTCAGCCGAACCGCACTCGATTCCCAACCCCGACGCCTTCACCCGACGCCGGGACGCCCGGCCGTCCATGCTCTCCCGCCTGAGCCTGGCGCCACGGCACCAGGACACTAGCGACGACGACGCGCTGAAGCTTCACGACGGGGTCAGCACGGAAACCCGCGAGATCACCATCGCGGCCTCGCAGTTGCGCCCGGTGCGGACCGGCCCCACGTCCAGCCCCGGGCTGGATGAGCTCTTGGGCGGCGGACCGTCCCGGCGCGCGCAGAACGAGTCTTCAGCGGCATCCCGCACCGACGCATCCCGCCCCGAAGCCTCCCGGAACGACACGTCCCGGGACGAAAGGGAGGCTGAAACGCCGGAGCGCCAGCCCTCCAAGCCCAAGCGCTCCAGTGTGCCCAGCTGGGACGAAATCGTCTTCGGCACCCGCAGCGACTAGGCTCTCGGCCCTCCCGGGGCCAAATCAGCGCCGCGGAGCTTTTTTGGCGGCCTTCCCGGCCGTCCTGGGCCCGCCCGGCTTTCCCTCCGCGGTGAAGCACAGCAGCGGCACCTCGCGCTCCGCCTTGGTCAGCGAGCCGTGCTGCCCCACCACCTCTAGCGCCCTGGCCTGGACCCTGCGGGTGTCGTAGAACGCCAGCGCGTCGCGGGCAGCGATCATGACGTCGCCGATCCGCGGCCCGACCGGGCCCCGGACCTCGCCGAACAGTCCTGCAGCCACGGCCTCTTCCCGGGTGAAGGCCCAGATCCGGTCGCCGAAACGGGCCCGCCAGGCCTCCAGCAGCCGCAGCCGGCCGGCGTCGTCGACTCCATCCTCCAGGTAGAGGTGGACCATGCGCGGCTCCCCCGCCGTGTGCCGTACGCCGGCGATGAGGTCCGGCTCGGCGGAGTAGTCGATCCGCTGCGATTCCGGCACGTCGAGCATGCCGTGGTCCCCCGTGACCAGGACGGTGGTGCCGGCCGGGAGGGTGGCATTGAGCCGTCGGACGGTCGCATCGAGCTCTTCGAGCTGGTGCTCCCACTGCGGGGACTGGCAGCCGTAGCGGTGCCCGGCCTTGTCCAGTTCGTGGACGTAGAAGTACATCAGCGAGCTGTCCGCCCCGGCCATGGCTTCCGCCGCGGCCGCGGTCCGGGCGTGCGAGGTGGTTCCGGCCAGGAAGCGTCCGCCCCTCAGCGCGGCCTGGGTCATTGCGGAGTCGCTGAAGCGCGGCAGGCCTACCGTGCTGACGTCGACGTGCCCGGCTGCCCGCTCGAACACGGTGGGCAGCGGCTGCCAGAGCTGAGGATCGACGCCGTCGTCCCAGTTGCCCAGCATGTTGACCACCCGGTCCTGGTCCGGGTCCAGCACGTCGTAGCCGACCATCCCGTGCTGCCCGGCGGGCAGCCCGGTCCCGAAGCTGGCCAGCGACGCGGCCGTGGTGGACGGGAAGGCAGCATCGAGCCACACCGGCACGGCACCCTGGCCTACCTGCAGCACCGAGCGCAGGAACGGGGTGTGGGCGATCTTCTGCTTGAGCAGTTGCCGGCCGAGGCCATCGGCCAGGACGACGCAGACGTGCTTCGCCGAGGGGAGGTTCAGCCGGTTCTGGAAACCGGGGACGCCGAGGCTGGCCGCGGCGCTGCTGAGCACCTCCGCGATGGAACGTTCCCCGTAGGCCGGAGGCGCGGGCATCCCGGCCGGGCCGCCGGGCGCGGGCATCGCGGACGGACCGCCGGACGCCTGCGGTGAAGGTAGCGGGAACCCGGAGGCGCGGACCGGCACCATCTCAGCGCTGGTGGCCGCGGCTGAGGCGGTTTCCGAAGACGCCGGTCCGGGGGCGCGGCGGAAGCGTGGAGACACCGTGCGGCGCGGGGGCCGTGGATCCGGTGTTCACGGCCCGGAGTGCGCGGGCGAAGAGCTTCGCGTCCTGGACAGCCTGCAGGCCGTCGGCTTCGGCGCTGATCCGCAGCACGATGTCCTCCTGCGCGATCGTGCCGCTGTAGCCGTGGTCGGCTTCGCACTGCGGGTCACCGCAGCTGGCGGGGCCCATGTCGAGGCGCTGGCCGCCGGACCAGGCGATCGAGAGGGTTAGCTCACGGACCGGGTCCGAGGGCTTGTAGTCCTGCGGCTGGGCGTAGACGTAGCTGAGCACCACCGAGCGGATCTGCGTGACGGGGACGGACTCGGTGGAGACCTGGGCCACGATCTGCTCGCCGGCCTCGTCGAGCTGCTGGTCGTCCACATGGGTGATCACCAGCATGTCCTCGGTCAGGACCAGCACGGTGATGTGCCGGCGCACTTCGGCCCGGTCAAAGTGGGTCTCGAGGTGGACCAGGTGGGCCACGCAGTCGCGACCGTCCAGGGCGTCGGCGACGACGTCGGCCACCAGGCGGGGGTAGAAGCCTGCCTGCTGGAGGGCGCCTTCCAGGCTTTGGCCCTGCGCGCTGTGGTCGTGCAGGCCCTGGTGCGGGGAGCCGTGGCGGCCGGAGACGGACGCCTGGGGCTGGGATGCTGGAGGCTGGGAACTCATGGCTTCCATTTTCACAGATCGGCTGGGGACTTGCTAACCGCGCATGGCGCGCCTGGCCGTGTCCGTGCGCTGGGCGGCGTTGGCAATCCGGACGTCGGCGGCCAGGATCACGGCGCCGTCGGGCCCGGCCAGGACCGGGTTGAACTCCACCAGGGCGATCTCGGGGTGGTTATCCTTGAGCCTGGTCAGCCGGGCCGCCAGGTCCTCGAGCGCGGCAGCGTCGACGGCGGGCAGGCCCTGGTAGCCGAACAGTTTGCGCGACGCGCGGGGCGCGCGGATGAAGTCGTGCACGTCCGAGCCGGAGAGCGGCGGCACCCGGTGGGCCCAGTCATCGAGGAGGTTCACGGCGTCGCCGGCCAGCCCGAAGGACACCACCGGGCCCAGCAGCGGGTCCTCGATGGCGCGGAAGGTGCAGGCCTGCCCCACCGGGGCCATCGACTGGACCTCGAGGGAGGGCGAGCCGTAGCGCTGCAGCGATTTGCGCATCTGGGAGATGTTGCGGCGCAGCGAGTCGGCGTCCTGGATGTCCAGGCGTACCCCGCCAAGGTCGAGGCGGTGCCGCAGCGCCGGGTCCGTGGTCTTCAGCGCCACCGGCCAGCCGAGCCGCTCCGCCGCGGCGACGGCGTCGTCTTCCGTCTCGAAGCCCTCCGAGGGCAGCACCCGGATGCCGTAGCGGCCCAGCAGCTTCGCGGCGGACGCGGGGTCCAACCGGACCAGCTGCTCGCCGCCCACTGGCCGGAGCAGTTCCTCCAGGTCCTCGTGGGCGCCCTCCGGGTCGCAGCCTTCGGGCTCCACGAACAGCCCCTGGTCGCGGACCACCCAGTGGGCGTAGCGCACCACCGCGGCGAGGGCGGCGACGGCGGCCCCGGGGTTGGAGTAGCAGGGCACCCCGGCGGCCGGTTCCAGGGCTGTGCCTTCCGCGCCAGCGGATTCCGCAGCCGCGGCTCCCGCGGCTCCCGCGGCTGCGTCCTCTGAGGCGCCGACCATGCCCTCGACGTAGATCGACGGGTCGAGGAGGCCGGTGAACGCGGCAACCACAGGTTTCCCGGCGGCCGCCGAGCACTCGGCCAGCACCGCGCCGATCTTTTCGACGGTCAGCCCGCGGGCCGGCAACAGCGCCACCACGACGGCGTGCACCGAGTCGACCGTCAGCGTCTCCTGCAGGCTGCGGCGCAGTGCCGGCAGCGCCCGGGACATGCCGGCGTCCAGGTCGACGTCGGCCACGATGCGCTCCACGCCGAGACCGGCCGCGGTGGCCCGGTCCGCCACCACCTTGCCGAGCGCGCTTGAGTTGCTGAACACAGCCACGCCGGGTCCCTTCGGCAGCGGCTGGCTGGAGACGATCTGGGCGACGTCCATCAGCTCTTCAATGGTCTCCACCCGGATCACGCCGGCCTGTCGCATCATGGCGTCCAGGGCCTCGGGGGGCGCCTGCGTGGTGCGCACGGCGTGGCCGGGCGGCAGGTTCAGGCCCATCGCATCGGACTTGGCCACGATCACCGGTTTGGTGCGCGCGAGCCGCCGGGCCAGCCGGGAGAACTTGCGCGGGTTGCCGATCGATTCGAGGTAGAGCCCGACGGCGGTGGTGTCGGCGTCGTCCTCCCAGAACTGCATCATGTCGTTGCCGGACACGTCGGCGCGGTTCCCGGCGGAGAGGAAGGTGGAGATGCCCACCCGGCGGCGGCTGGAGGCGGCGTAGAGCGAGACGCCGATCGCCGCGGACTGGCTGAACAGGCCGAGGCCGCCGCGGCGCGCCAGCGACGGCGCCATCGAGGCGTTGAGCGACACGGCGGGGTTGGTGTTGACGATGCCCAGCGAGGCCGGGCCGATCACGCGCATGCCGTTCGCGCGGGCCTGGCGGACCAGCTCGCGCTGCCGGGCGAGGCCGCGTTCGCCGTCGTCCGCATAGCCGGCGGTGGCCACCACGATTCCCTTGACCCCGGCTTCCCCGCACTCCTGGACGACCTTGGGCACCTCGTCGTACGGGACCGCGATGATGGCGAGCTTGACCGGGCCGGGGACCTCGGAGAGCTTGGCGAAGGAGAGCATGCCGGCCAGTTCCAGGGCCTCGGGGTTGATCGCGTAGACCGGGCCGGTGAAGCCGCCCTCGATGATGTGTTCCAGCAGCTGGTAGCCGACGGTGCCCCATTTGCGGCTGGCCCCGATGACGGCCACGGAGGACGGGGCGAGCAGTTCCTGGATGCTGCGGGCCTCGGCGCGGTGTTCGCGGGACTCCATCACGGCCCGGGACTTGTCCGTGGGGTCGATGTTGAACTCGAGGCTCACGACGCCGTCGTCGAAGTGCCGTTTGACGTCGTAGCCGGCGTCGGAGAAGACCATCAGCATCTTGCGGTTCTCCGGCAGCACCTCGGCGCTGAACTTGCGGATGCCGTTTTCCCGGGCCGCGGCGGCGAGGTGTTCGAGCAGGATCGAGCCGATCCCGCGGCCCTGGTGCGCGTCGGCGATGTTGAACGCCACCTCCGCTTCTTCCGGGTCGTCGAGCCGGTCGTAGCGGCCAATGCCCATGATTTCGCCGCCGATCGTGATCACCAGGGCCACCCGGTCCTTGTAGTCGACCTCGGTGAAGCGCTTGAGTTCCTTGGCGGACAGCTTGGACTTGAACGCGAAGAAGCGCATGTAGATCGACTTCTGCGACTGGCCCACATGGAAGGCCTGCACCGCGTCGGAGTCGGCGGGGTGGATGGGGCGCAGGTGCGCTGTCCCGCCGTCGCGCAGCACGACATCGGCTTCCCAATGTTCCGGATATACGCCGTCCGCGGGCTGATCCACCATAGGCTTAGCCTAGCCATAAACTTGAGCTGCCCGCCGTCATCGCGCCTCAACGCTCACGCAAGACCCGCGCACCATCAACTGAGTAACCCGTAGAAGGACCCACCAGCCTCATGGCACGCCGCCAAACCACGCCCCCGGCAGGGGAAGCCCCGGACTTCACCGAGAACATCGTCGACATCGACGTCACTTCCGAAATGGAAGGTTCGTTCCTGGAGTACGCCTATTCGGTCATCTACTCCCGGGCCCTGCCCGACGCCCGCGACGGCCTCAAACCCGTGCAGCGGCGCATCCTGTACATGATGAGCGAGATGGGCCTGCGCCCGGACCGCGGCCATGTTAAGAGCGCCCGCGTGGTGGGCGAAGTGATGGGCAAGCTGCACCCGCACGGCGACACCGCGATCTACGACGCCATGGTCCGGATGGCGCAGGACTTCTCCCTGCGGCTGCCCCTGATCGACGGCCACGGCAACTTCGGCTCGCTCGACGACGGCCCGGCCGCCCCGCGCTACACCGAGGCCCGGCTGGCGGCGGCGGCGCTGACCATGACGGACCACCTCGACGAAGACGTGGTGGACTTCGTCCCGAACTACGACAACCAGCTCACCCAGCCGGACGTGCTCCCGGCCGCGTTCCCGAACCTTTTGGTCAACGGCGCCACCGGCATCGCCGTCGGCATGGCCACCAACATGGCCCCGCACAACCTGGGTGAAGTGGTAGCGGCGGCTCGGCACCTGATCGCGCACCCGGACGCCTCGCTCGAGGACATCATGAAGTTCGTCCCGGGCCCGGACCTGCCCACCGGCGGCCGGATCGTGGGCCTGGACGGCATCCGCGACGCCTACGCCACCGGCCGCGGCTCTTTCAAGACCCGGGCCAAGGTCGACATCGAACAGCTCTCGGCACGCCGCACCGGACTCGTGGTCACGGAGCTGCCGTACATGGTGGGCCCGGAGAAGGTGATCGAGAAGATCAAGGACGCGGTCAACGGCAAGAAGCTGACCGGCATCAGCGACATCGTGGACCTCACCGACCGCAAGCACGGGCTGCGGCTCGTGATTGAGCTGAAGAACGGCTTCAACCCGAACGCGGTGCTCCAGCAGCTTTACCGCTTCACGCCGATGGAGGACTCCTTCGGCATCAACAACGTCACGCTCGTCGACGGCCAGCCGCAGACCCTGGGGCTGCTGGAGCTGCTCTCCGTCTACGTGAACCACCGCATCAACGTGGTCCGCCGCCGCACCTCCTTCCGCCTGGGCAAGAAGAAGGACCGCCTGCACCTGGTCGAGGGCATGCTCATCGCGATCGTGGACATCGACGAGGTCATCCAGATCATCCGGTCCTCGGACGAGGCCGCCGCGGCCCGCACCCGGCTGATGTCCATCTACGATCTCTCCGAGATCCAGGCCAACTACATCCTGGAACTGCGGCTCCGTCAGCTGACCAAGTACTCCCGGATCGAGCTGGAGAAGGAACAGGAGGAGCTGCGCCGCGAGATCGCCGAACTCCAGGCCATCCTGGACTCCCCCGAGCTGCTGCGCGGGCTGGTTTCCGACGAGCTCGGCGAACTCGCGGACAAGTACGGCACGCCGCGACGGACCGTGCTGCTCGAATCCGAGGCGGTCTCCCCCACGGTGGCCGCCGCCCTCGCCGCCGCACCCGGCGCCAAGGGCAAGGCCGCGCCGCTGGCCCTGGAGATCGCGGACGACCCCTGCTGGGCCATCCTCACGGCCTCCGGCCAGATCGCCCGCACGGCCAACCAGGACAGCCTCGCCGAGTCGGGCCCGCGGACCAAGCACGACGTGTTCCGCTCCGTGGTCAAGACCTCGGCGCGTGGCGAGATTGCCGCGGTCACGTCGCAGGGCCGGATGCTGCGGCTCCAGGTGATGGACATGCCGGTGCTGCCTCCGACCTCGGGAACCCCCAACATGGCCGGCGGCGTCCCCGCCAAGGACTTCATCACGCTGCTCAAGGGCGAAACCCTCGTGGCCTTCGCCCCGCTGGACCAGGTGCTCGCGATCGGGACCGCGCAGGGCGTGGTCAAGCGCGTCCAGCCGGACTACCCGCTGAACCGCGAGGACTGGGAGGTGATCGCGCTCAAGGACAAGGACACCGTGGTGGGCGTCGAGCCCGCCGCCGAAGACGACGTCGAACTCGTCTTCGTGACGCGGCAGGCACAGCTGCTGCACTTCAGCGCCGCGGCGGTCCGGCCGCAGGGACGCACCGCGGGCGGCATGGCCGGGATTAAGCTGGCCGCCGGTGACCGGGTGCTGCACTTCGGCACCGCCCGCGCCACCGACGACGCCGCCGTGGTGGTCACCATCGCCGGCACCGAGGGCGCGCTGCCCGGCACAGCCCCCGGCGCCGCCAAGGTCACGGCGCTGGCTGAATACCCGGCCAAGGGCCGCGGAACGGCCGGCGTCCGTGCGCACCGCTTCCTCAAGGGCGAGGACACCCTGCTGCTCGCCTGGGCCGGTCACGGCCCGGCGAAGGCATCCTCGCTGGCCGGGGTGGCCCGCTCGCTTCCGGGCGAGCACGGCCGCCGCGATGGCTCCGGCATTCCGCTCTCCCAGGCCATCGATGCGATCGGTCCGAGCATGGCCTGGGCCAGGGAAGAAACGGCGCCGGAGGACTAGGCGGGCATGCGGCGTGGGCAGACCCGGGCCGCCGCCTGGCGCAGCCGCCCGGGGTCAGCGCGGGGAAGCTACATCCCAGAGTTGATGTTCAGGATGTTGCCCTCGGTATCAAGGAACCACGCCGCGGTGCTCCCGTCCGGGAGGGTCGCAACGCCGTCCTCGGTTTTCAGGCCGGGGAAGTCGTAGTCCTCGAAGACGACCCCTGCCGCGCGGAGCTCGGCGACGGCGGCCGGAACATCGGGAACCATCCAACCCATCTGGGTGTTCTTGGCGGATCCGGCGTTCGGCGTTTGGTACAGCAGGAACCTGGTGCCGGCGCCGCATGTGTACTGCAGGTTGTCCTCGGCGCCCGGGTTATCCGGTTCGAGCCCGAGCTTGTCGTGGTAGAAATCGCGCGCGCGGGCGAGGTCCGCGGCCGGCAACACGGCGCCGACCGGCTGGTCTTTGAGCATGGCAATGTCCCTTTCCAGGCCCTTCCCCCGGAACGAATTTTACTCCTTCGCCTAGACTGCTCGCATGCCTATCGTGCCCGATCAAAAGGACTGGACCTGGGTGCTGTCACGGCCGTGCCCCGAGTGCGGTTTTGACATCTCCGCCTGCACCCCCGCCACGGCACCGGGACGGGTGGCCAGTATGCTGCCGCGCTGGCGCGCCGTGCTGCGGCGCCCGGACACCGCAGTGCGCCCGGATGAGGACACCTGGTCGCCCCTGGAGTACGCCTGCCACGTCCGGGACGTGTTCACGCTTTTCGACCACCGCCTCGACCTCATGCTCACCGAGGATGACGCCCACTTCGAGGACTGGGACCAGGACCGGACCGCGGTCGAGCAGGACTACGCCGGCTCCGATCCGGCCGAGGTGAGCGCCGCCCTGACGGCGGAGGGCGAGCAGATCGCTGCGTCCTTCGGCCGCGTTCCGGAGCGGGACTGGTACCGCAAGGGCACCCGCAGCAACGGCTCGGAATTCACGGTGCTGACGTTCGCGCAGTACTTCCTGCACGACGTCGTGCACCACCTCCACGATGTGGATGGATAGCCTGTGGATGGATAGCCTGTGGACAGGTACTGCAGCGTGAATGGCTACAGCTCCTTGTCCCAGGCCATGCTGCGGTTGACCGCGACGTACCCCATCTTCGTGTAGAGCGCCAGCGCCCCGGTGGGGTTCTCCGCGTCGACGTCGAGCGAGGCCTTGTCCATTCCTGCTGCGGCGAAGCGGCGCATGGCGTCAGCCAGCAAGGCCTGGGCAATCCCCCGGCCCCGGAACTCCCGGCGCACCCCAAGCAGGTCCGTGTAGCCCTCCTTGAAGCCCCGGTCCGCAGCGCTGTCGGCGTCGTGGCTGGCGATCTGGTAGCCGGCCACGCGGCCGCTGGCCCTCTCGACGACGACGCCGCTCAGGTCGGGCCGCGCCTGCGGATCGTTCACCACGAATCCCCAGGCCTCCTCGTCGCGGGGCTCGCTGCCCCAGTGGTCCCGGAAGGCCTCGTTGTGGGCCAGCCGCACGGCCTCATGCAGGCCGGGCCCGAAGTCGACGAGTTCCAGCCCGTCGTCGAGCTCCGGCTCCGGGAAGGCCGCATCCAGCGGCCGGTGCATCTCGTTGTAGTAGCGGACAATGCGGTAGCCGCGGCGCTCGAAGAGCTGTGCCTGATGGGTGTGCTGTTGTTCCATGTAGAGGCGCAGTCTCGGGCCGGCGGTGCCGGCATCCTCGGCAAACCGCTGCAGCGTCCGGGCCTCCAGCCAGCCCAGGAGCCCGGTTCCGATCCCGTTGCCCTGCCACTCGGGGTCCACGCAGCCGAAGCCGACGGCTTTGTCTCCGTCCGGGTTTTTCGTCAGCCTGGCATAGGCCCGCGCGACTTCCCGGTCGTCGAAGCCGAGGATGCTGTTGGCGGCCACCGGGTTTGTCCGGGACTCCAGGATCTGGGCCAGGTCCTCGCGCCGCTCAAACCAGACAGGCCGCTCGACGGCGGCAGTACGGGCAATCAGGGCGGCCCAGTCGTCCAGCTCGGCGGTGCCCGCCGGCCGCCACCTAAGTCGGGGGTCCGGGCTGGCCTGCGGGGCGGTGCGTCCGGTCATGGCTACAGGCTAACGGCGGCCCTACCCCCGCGCCAGCACCGGCTCCGTCTGTGGCGTCCCCGCCCGGTCGAGGTCCAGCCGGTTATCTTCCGGGCCGATGTCCTCCGGGTTGTGCGTCACCAGGACCACCGTGCGGGCCGCCAGCCCGCTCCGGAGTTCGGCCAGCATTTCCCGGCCCGCCTCCGCGTCCAGGTGCGCCGTGGGCTCGTCGAGCAGGATCACGTCGGCGCCGGTCAGCAGCGTCCGGGCCACCGCCAGGCGCTGGCGCTCCCCGCCGCTGAGGAACGTGCCGCCGGGCCCGATGGGGGTGTCCAGGCCACGGTCCAGCCGCGTCAGCAAGGGATCCAGGCCAACGGCGGACAGCGCAGCGGTTAGTTGCCGGTCAAGCCCCGCGGCCGCATCGGTTCCTCCGTCCGTAGGACGATCGCCCTCGGGCAGCCCCAGCATCAGGTTGCCGCGGATAGTCGAGTCGAAGAGGTGCGCCTCCTGCGGGCACCAGGCCGCGCGTCCGGTCAGGAAGAGCTGGCCGTCCGCTGCCGGAAGGAAGCCAAGCATGACGGCCAGCAGGGTGGACTTCCCGGAACCGGAGGCGCCGGTCACGGCGAGCCAGCGGCCCGGTTCGGCACTGGCGGTCAGCCCGGTGAAGACCTCCGTGCCGCCCGGCCACGCCGCCGCCAAGTGATCGAGTTCCAGGCCGGGACGTCCGCCGGGCCGCTCCGCCACCGGCACTGGTCCGCCGGATTCTTCGCGCTCCTCCGCGTCCAGGACGCCGGAGCCGCCGATGCGCCGCAGCACCGAGCGCAGCGCCGGATACTGCCGCACCGCCGTCGTGATCGCCGAGTACGGTTCCACGAGGGCAAGCTGCAGCAGCACGACGACGGCGACGGTCGCCGGCTCGACGGCGCCGCTGAGGGCAAGCGGGGCGGCCAGGACCGCGCTGGCCAGCGCGGCGGCCCCGCAGGCCAGCACGGTAAGCGCCTGCCCGAGCCCCTCGGCCAGGGCCGAACGCTGCGACGCGGCAGTCGCCGCCCGGTCGGCCCGGTGGATATCGGCAAGGACCGGGGCACCCACACCGTTGGCATGGAGTTCGGCGCGGGCATCCAGCGCCGCGGCCACCCGCCGCAGCACGCCGGACCGCAGCTGCTGCTCGGTTCCGGCGGACATCCGGTCCGCAAGCAGTGCCAGGGCCGGCGCGGCCGCGAGACTGATCGCGGCGGCGGCAATCACGGCCGGCAGCGCTGCCGGGAGCAGCAGCCCGACGCCCGTGACCGCGGCCACGCCCACGGCCACGGCGGTCAGCGGCGGCAGCACGACGCGCGGCAGCAGTTCGCGGACGGTGTCGACGTCGTCCACCACGGCGCCCAGTACGTTGCCGCCCTGGAGGAGCCGCCGCAGCGACAATGCCCGCCGGCTCAGCGACTCCCAAAGCCGGCCGCGGAGCTGCGTCAGCGCGGTGAAGATGGCGTCGTGCAGGAGCAGGCGTTCGGTGTACCGCAGGGCGGCGCGGCCGACGCCAAAGAAGCGCACCCCCACGATTGCGGTGAGCAGGTACAGGATAGGCGGCTGCTCGCTGGCCCGGATGATGAGCCAGCCGGAGAGCCCGGACAGGGCGACGGCGAACAGCGCGGCCAGGATCCCGACCATGCCGGCCGCGGCAAACTTCGCGGCCACCGGGGCAAGCAGCCGGCGCAGCTGGGCGGCAGAAGTTCCAAACCGCCCAGTTCCGGCGGCTGAAGTTACGGCCCCGGCAGGAGCGCCCGCGGCGTCGAGGCCGGCCACGTCGGCTGATGCCGGCGGGAAGTCTTGCCCGTCCGGGGTGCGGTGTCCGCTAGCCGAAGACGGCGCGACGGCCGCGGCGAGGGTGCCGTCGGCACGTCCCCCGACGGTCACCAGCCGGTCCGCGAGTTCGCGGGTCTGCCGGTCGTGGGCCACCAGCAGCACCGTGGCACTTCCTCGCAGTCCGGAAATGGTCCGGCTGACCGCGTCGGCGGACGCCCGGTCCAGGTGCGCGGTGGGCTCGTCCAGCAGCAGCACCGTGGCGCCGGCCGCGATCCGGGCCAGCCCGCGGGCCACGGCCACCCGGCGCAGCTCCCCCGGGCTGAGCTCGGCGGGATGCTTCGCGGCGAGGTGTTCGGCGGCGCAGGCGGCGAGGCACCGCCTGGCTTCGGCAGTGGCTTCGGCATCAACCTGCGCCGGGGACCGGTCGGGGGCGGCACCGAGGTAAAGCATGACCTCCGCCAGCACCGTGGGTTCCACCATCACGGGGTGTTGCGGCACCCAGGCGAGGTCCGCCGTCGCGAACCCCTCCAGCCGTCCGGTGACCTCAGCCCCGGTACCGGAGCCGATGGTGCCGGCCAGGACGCCCAGGACGGTGCTCTTACCGGCCCCGCTGCGGCCGTCGAGGGCGGTGATCTCGCCGGGGGCGGCGGTGAAGCTCAGCGGTCCGACGGCGGCCTCCGCGCGGCCGGCGTAGCGCACGGTCAGCTCCCGGACCGTGACGGCCGGCGGGACGGGAGTGCCGCCGTCCCGGCGGACCGGAGTCGGGACGAGCGCTGCGGCCTGGACGGCGTCGAGGACCTCCGTGGTGTCGGCGAGCGCCGCACGTCCTTCGTCGCTGGCGTGGTGGGCGGTGCCGAGTTCGCGCAGCGGAAGATAGCAGTCGGGGGCCAGGATCAGGGCCAGCAACCCCGCCTCAAGCGCCATGTCCCCGTGCACCAGCCGGACACCGATGAAGACGGCCACCACGGCGACGGAGATCGTGGCGATGAGCTCCAGCGCCAGGGCGGAGAGGAAGGCGGTGCGCAGGGTCCCCATGGTCTTGGAGCGGTATTCCTCCGAGATGTCCTCGAGGGCCTTGCGCTGGGCGGCAGCACGGCCCAGGCCCACCAGCACGGGCAGGCCCTTGGCGAGCTCCAGCATGTGCCCGGAGAGCCGGGCCAGGGCCGACTGCGCTTCCCTGACCCGGTCCTCGGTGTAACGGCCGATCAGGATCATGAACAGCGGCACGAGCGGGACGGTCAGGACGATCACCACGGCGCTGATCCAATCCGCGAAGAGGATCCGCGCCCCAAGCAGCAGCGGGATCGCGGCACAGTTAACCAGGGCCGGCAGGAACTGGGTGTAGTAGTTATCCAGGGCATCCAGCCCACGCGTCGCCAGCACCGCGAGTCCGCCGTCGGCCGGACCGGCGGTGCGGGTCCCGGTGTGCAGGGTCCGTTCCAGCAGCCGTGCGCGCAGTTCCTCCTTGACGCCCAGCGCGGCGCGGCGGGCTGCCACCGCCTGGGCCCACACGGTGAGCGAGCGCAGTACCACCCCGGCCAGTCCCCAGCCGAGCTGTTCGGCCCAGACGGGGTTGTGCGCCATCAGGCCGGCCAGCATGGCGGCGACCGCCTGCCCAATCAGCACGAGGGACAGCGCTTTGAGGGCAGCCAGCAGCCCCAGCAGGTAGAGCGCGGAACGGGTGGCGGGGCCTGCGGGGAACTGCGGTCTCATCGGCGGCTAGTCCTTCGGCGCCAGGGCCTTGGCGGCGATCGCGGGCAGGAAACTGTGCGCTTCCGGAATGTGGTCGGCGCTCACCCGGCGCCGGAACACCCAGTAGGTCCAGGCCTGGTAGGCGAGGACGAGCGGCAGCCCGATGCAAGCCACGATGGTCATCAGGCCCAGGGTGTAGTCCGAGGACGAGGCGTTGGCGACCGTCAGGCTGAAGTCCGGGTTGAGGGTCGAGGGCAGCACCACCGGGAAGGCCGCGCCGAAAATCGAGGCGCTGCCGAGCAGCAGGAAGACGCCCAGCGACAGGAAGGCCCTGCCTTCCGCGCCGCCACGGGCGAAGTTCCAGGCCAGGCCGGCCGCCACGACGGCGGCGACGACGGCGGCCACGGTCCAGGCCTTGCCGCTTTGCAGCTGCAGCACGATCGCCCAGCCGGCGATCGGCAGGAGCAGCACCGGCAGCAGCCGGACGAACCACTGCCGTGCGCGGTGCCGGACGTCGCCGTCGGTCTTCAACGCCAGGAACGCCAGCGCGTGCAGCAGCGAGAAACCGACGACGGCGAGGCCGCCCAGCACCGCGTAGGCGCTGAACCAGGCAAACGGGCCGCCCTCGCGGTCACCGTTGGCGTTCAGCGGCAGCCCCGTGGTGGTCAGCGCCAGGGCCGCGCCGACCCCGAATGCGGCGACCAGGGAACCCAGCACGATCGCCCAGTCCCAGCGCGCACGCCACTGCGGGGTGTCTACCTTGCCGCGGTATTCGAAGGCCACAGCGCGGAAGATCAGCGCCACCAGGACCAGCAGCAGCGGCAGGTACAGGGCGGAGAACAGCGAGGCGTACCAGAGCGGGAAGGCCGCGAACGTGGCGCCGCCGGCGGTGAGCAGCCACACCTCGTTGCCGTCCCAGACCGGGCCGATGGTGTTGAGCAGCACCCGACGTTCGGTGTTGTTCCGGGCGAAGCCCTTCATAAGCATGCCGACGCCAAGGTCAAAGCCCTCCAGGAAGAGATAGCCCGTCCACAGCACCGCGATGGCAATGAACCAAATGGTGGGTAGCAGTTCCATGCTGAATTTCCTCTGCTTCTTGTTCGGGGGCCGTTAGTAGGCGAAGGCCAGGACGTCGTCGGCCCCGCGCTTGCCGGGGGCGCCCCCGGGCGGGGTCTGGTCCTCGTTTTCGTCCGCCGGGGCGTGGGCCAGTTCGGGCATCGCGGAGACCACGCCGCCGCGGATGTACTTCACCAGCAGCTTCACCTCCACCACCAGCAGCACCGCGTACACGGCGGTCAGCACCACCAGGGAGGTCAGCAGCTCCCCGGCGGAGACGCCCGGGGACACCGCCGCGGCGGTGAACATGAAGACCTGGTCGATCCCGCTGGGATCCGGGTTGGGGGCAACCACGAAGGGCTGCCGGCCCATTTCGGTGAAGATCCAGCCGGCGGCGTTTGCGCCGAAGGGGGCCAGGATGCCGAATACGGCGAGCCGCATCAGGCCGCGGGAGGCCGGGACCGTTCCCTTGCGGGTGATCCAGAGCGCCACGAGGGCGGCGAGGGCCGCGACGCCGCCGAAGCCGATCATCATCCGGAAGCCCCAGTAGGTGACTTCCATGACCGGGACGTACTGGATTTCCTGGCCGGCGCGGTCCCCGTAGATCGGGTTGTCCGGCAGGTGCGTGCCGTAGTCGGCCTTGTACTTCTCCAGCAGGCTGTTGACGCCCTTGACCTCGGTGGTGAAGTCGCCCTTGGCCAGGAAGGACAGGATGCCGGGGACTTCGATCACGGCGACGACGTCGTCGCAGTTCTTGGAGCCGACGTTGCCCACGCTCAGGATGGAGAAGCCGGTGCCGTCGTGGCAGGCGGCCTCGGCCGCGGCCATCTTCATGGGCTGCTGCTCAAACATGAGCTTGCCCTGCAGGTCGCCCGTGATGGCGGTGCCGGCGAAGGAGATCATCGCGACGACGGCGCCGATCCGCAGCGAGCGGATCCAGACGGCGTGGTCCGCACGGTCCCGGCCCGGAATCTCCGACTCCCCGGGGATCACCTTGCCGTCGGCACCCACCGTGTCGATGCCGTCGTGGCGTCGGCGCCACAGGTGGTACCAGGCGATGCCGAGGAGGAAAGCCCCGGCGACGGCGAGGGCGCCGAAGAGGGTGTGCGGTACGGCCACGAGCGCCGTGTTGTTGGTGAAGACGGCCCAGGCGTCGGTCATCACCGGACGCCCGTCAATCATCTCGACGCCCACCGGGTGCTGCATCCAACTGTTGGCCACAATGATGAAGTAGGCGGAGAAGACCGAGCCGATGACGGCGATCCAGAGGCAGGCCAGGTGGACGCCGCGTTTGAGTTGCTTCCAGCCGAAGATCCAGAGGCCCAGGAAGGTGGATTCCACGAAGAAGGCCAGCAGCGCCTCCATGGCGAGCGGCGCGCCGAAGACATCTCCGACGAAGCGGCTGTACTCGCTCCACGCCATGCCGAACTGGAACTCCTGCACGATGCCGGTTGCCACGCCCATGATGAAGTTGATCAGGAAGAGCTTGCCCCAGAACTTGGTCATCCGGAGGTACTCGGGCCGGCCGGTGCGGTACCAGAGAGTCTGGATCACCGCCACTACCAGCCCCAGGCCGATCGTGAGCGGAACCATCATGAAGTGGTAGACGGTGGTGATGCCGAATTGCCAGCGTGCGATTTCCAAGGCGTCCAAGGCAGTCCCTTTGGCTAGGTTCCCGAGAGATTTCTACGTTGTGTAGAACTAATACTTCTACAGAGTGTAGAACAAGTTCACACCCTCCCGCACCCCAGCGTGGCACGGCGCGCCCTGCCCCGCA
Organism: Arthrobacter sp. C9C5; assembly: GCF_013359735.1. Taxonomy (GTDB): domain Bacteria; phylum Actinomycetota; class Actinomycetes; order Actinomycetales; family Micrococcaceae; genus Arthrobacter. The sequence continues at coordinate 136,465 of NZ_JABFMX010000004.1, read as the reverse complement.
ATGGATCGGCGCAGGGCGGCCGGGCGCCGGGCCGCCCCGCCCCGGCGCCGCAGGCGACACGCCGCGGCGGCCCTGTTCTACCTCATGTAGAAACTGGGAGCAAAACGCGGTAAATTTAACGTTGAAGTATCCGGCAAACCACCCGGGGCGGGACCACCGCCCAAGGCGGCACTCAAGAAGGACGTACGGAATGGCAAGTCTCGGCGAACTGGAACGGGCAGTGATGGACCTGCTCTGGGCAGGCCAGGAGGCTGCGACCGCGAACACCCTGCGGGACCTGCTCGCGCAGAGCACGAAGGCGGCGGGCGGCTCTGCCGGCCACGAGGGCAAGGACCTGGCCGTCACCACCGTGTTGACCGTCCTGTCCCGGCTTGAGCGCAAGGGCCTGGTGGAGCGGGAACGCGGCACCCGCCCGCACCGCTACCAGGCCGTCTCCAGCCGCGCGGACCACACCGCCGAACTGATGCACGAGGTGCTCGGCTCCGCCCCCGACCGGGAGGCCGTGCTGGCCCGCTTCATTGGTTCCGTGTCCGCGACCGAAGCTGAAACGCTGCGCAAACTGCTGGACCACAGCTAACACCGGTGTTCTGGACCTCATACTTTCTGGCGGTCCTGGCGATAGTTCTGGCGTGGCCGGTACCTATCCTGCTTTCGCGTGCCCAGTGGCCGGCCCGCTCCCCTTTCACCGCCATGCTGCTCTGGCAGGCAATCGCCCTCGCGGGCGGGCTGTCCATGATCGGCGCCATGCTCGTCTACGGCCTGGAGCCGGTCGGGGACAACCTCCTGGCCGGCCTCCGCTCGCTGGCCGGCATGGTCCTGCGCAACGAGCCGACCACGGCGCTGGGCTTCTGGCATATCTTCGCCCTCTCGGCCGCGGCCCTATTGAGCGCGCACCTGGTCTTCACCCTGCTGCTCACCTATTACAAGATCCAGCGCCAGCGGCGGCGGCACCGCGAGCTGCTCGCGCTGCTCGCCTCCCCCTCGGCCGACGGCGCCCGGACCATGGTGATCAGCCATGACTCCCCCGTGGCCTATTGCCTGCCTGGCGGCGCCCGCTCCGTCACGGTGCTCTCCGACGGACTGATGGCGGCCCTGGAACCGGATGAACTGCGTGCGGTCCTGATCCACGAGAACGCCCACCTGAGCCAGCGCCACCACCTGCTGCTGTGGGCGTTCGCGGCCTGGCGGCAGGCTCTGCCCTGGCTGCCGACCACCCGCCTCGCGCAGGAGGCCGTGAACTCGCTGATCGAGATGCTCGCCGACGACGTGGCCCTGAAAACCGAAAGCAAAGCCACCCTGATCAAGGCGATCGCGATCGTGGCGAGCGGTTCCGCCGGTCTTTCTGATGCCGCGGCGGCGCCGGCGGCCCGGATGGGGTTCGGCGACGCCGGCACGGAGGCCGACGCCGGCCAGCCCGGCGCCACCGGAGGCGCCGGTTCGGCGATGACCACCGCTTCCCGCGTCAGCCGGCTGCTCTCGCCCCAGCCGCCGCTGCCGGAGGCGTTGCGCCTCGGCGTGTTGGGCGCCTGCCTGCTGCTGCTGGCGCTGCCCACGGCGCTGCTGATCGTGCCGGGCCTGCTCGGCTGACCCGGTTTCCCGGCGCGCGGGACGGGCTGCGCCCGCTCAGGCGTCGATGCGTTCGCGGTCCAGGCTCGCCGCCCCGGCGATGATGAAGTCCTTGCGCGGCGCCACGTCGGAGCCCATCAGCAGGTCGAAGGTCTCCTCGGCCTGCTTCGCGTTTTCGATCCCGACCTTGCGCAGGGTTCGGTGCCGCGGGTCCATCGTGGTCTCCGCGAGCTGCTCGGCGTCCATTTCGCCGAGACCCTTGTAGCGCTGGATCGGTTCCTTGTAGCGCTTGCCTTCCTTGGCGAGGCGGGCGAGCAGGACGTGCAGTTCCGCCTCCGAGTACGTATAGATCATCTCGTTGGCCTTCTGCCCGGCGTTGATGACCTCCACCCGGTGCAGCGGCGGGACGGCGGCGAAGACGCGGCCCTCGTCGATCATCGGGCGCATGTAGCGGAAGAACAGCGTCAGCAGCAGGGTCCGGATGTGGGCGCCGTCGACGTCGGCGTCCGTCATCAGGATGACCTTGCCGTAACGCGCGGCGCCGATGTCGAAGCTGCGGCCGGAACCGGCGCCGACCACCTGGATCAGGGCGGCGCATTCGGCGTTGGAGAGCATGTCCCCCACCGAGGCCTTCTGCACGTTCAGGATCTTGCCGCGGATCGGCAGCAGCGCTTGGAAGTCCGAGGAGCGCGCCAGCTTGGCAGTGCCGAGGGCGGAGTCACCTTCGACGATGAACAGCTCGGAGCGTCCGACGTCGTCTGTCCGGCAGTCCGCCAGCTTGGTGGGCATCGAGGAGGTCTCCAGGGCGTTCTTGCGCCGCTGGGTCTCCTTGTGGACGCGGGCCGAGATGCGCGACTTCATCTCGCTGACGACCTTTTCCAGCAGCAGCGCGGACTGGGCCTTGTCGTTGCGGTTGGACGAGGTGAGCTTCGCGTTGATCTCCTGCTCCACCACCTTGGCCACGATGGCGCGGACGGCAGAGGTGCCCAGGATTTCCTTGGTCTGGCCCTCGAACTGCGGCTCGGCGAGGCGGACCGTCAGCACGGCCGTGAGCCCGGCGAAGATGTCGTCCTTTTCGATCTTGTCGTTGCCGGCCTTGAGCTTGCGGGCGTTGGTTTCCACGGCCTTGCGGAACGTCTTGAGCAGGGCTTGTTCGAAGCCGGACTGGTGCGTTCCGCCCTTGGGGGTGGAGATGATGTTCACGAAGCTGCGCACGGTGCTGTCGTAGCCGATGCCCCAGCGCAGGGCGACGTCCACCTCGCAGTCACGCTCCACTTCGGCCAGCTGGCTGTGGCCGCGCTCGTCCAGGACGGGGACCGTTTCCTTGAACTTGCCGGCGCCGTGCAGGCGCCAGACGTCGGTGACGGCCGGATCGGCGGCGAGGAACTCGACGAACTCGGAGAGGCCGCCGTCGTGGTGGAAGATCTCCTCGTGCGGGCCGGACTCGCCCAGGGTGCCGGCGACCCTGCGTTCGTCCCGGACCGTGAGCTTCAGCCCGGGCACCAGGAAGGACGTCTGCCGGGCGCGGGCGGCGAGCTCGTCATAGGAGAACTTCGCGTCCGGGGTGAAGATCTGGCGGTCGGCCCAGTAGCGGATCCGGGTGCCGGTGACGCCGCGCTTGGCCTTGCCGACGACGTCGAGGACGGAGCCGTCGACGAAGGGTTCGAACACGGCGGTCGGATCCGGTTTGGTGCCCGGGTCCTTGAACCGGCCCGGCTCGCCGCGGCGGAAGGACATCTTGTAGGTCTTGCCGCCGCGGTCCACCTCGACGTCCAGGCGGGAGGACAGGGCGTTCACGACCGAGGCGCCGACGCCGTGCAGGCCGCCCGAGGCCGTGTAGGAACCGCCGCCGAACTTGCCGCCGGCGTGCAGTTTGGTGAAGACCACCTCGACGCCGGTGAGCCCGGTCTTGGGTTCGACGTCGATCGGGATGCCGCGGCCGTCGTCGTGGATCTCCACCGAGTTGTCGGCGTGCAGGATGATCTTGATGTCGTGGCCGAAGCCGGCCAGGGCCTCGTCAACGGAGTTGTCGATGATCTCCCAGAGGCAGTGCATGAGGCCGCGGGAGTCCGTGGAGCCGATGTACATACCCGGGCGCTTGCGGACGGCCTCGAGGCCTTCCAGCACGGACAGATGCCGGGCGGTGTAGTCAGAACTTGGTGCCACGGGTCGGGAACTCCTTCAGGGATGGAACGTAGAGACGCTCTTCCTAGATTAGTCGGCCTGGCGCCGGAGTCCGGGTTGCCACTCCCCCGACGGGGCAACACAGCGGATAAGACCCTGGCCGCCGTTATTGAGCCGTGATACGCGGACAGCGAAAGTGGCCCATCCTTGCCATGGAATGGCAGCGAATGCTGGTTATATAGATGTATCGATCTACTAAGGAGGCCGAACATGACAACAGCAGTTGCGGACCGCACACTCACCACCGTTGACCGGTGCGACCGTTGCGGAGCTCAGGCATACGTCCGGGTTGTTCTCGGAGCCTCCGGCGGTGAACTGCTTTTCTGCGCTCACCACGCACGCGCCGTAGAACCGAACCTTCGTCCGCTCAGTTCCGACTGGCACGACGAGACGGGCCGCCTCCACGAGAAGGCACCGGTTCCGGTCGACTAGACGTCCCACAGGATCTCGGTTGAGATCCGCCCGAAGGACCCCTCCCATGCGGAGGGGTCCTTCTGCTTTACGTCCTGGACGGGGACCAAGGTCCAATCCCCCCGTTTAAGCAGGAAACGCGGGGCCACGTCCCGCCCGTGATCCGTAGATCAAAGGCGGCGCGTGGCCCCGCGTTACCGGAACCGGCGTTTACTCCGGGCCGCTTAGTCCAGGTAGTCGCGCAGGACCTGCGAGCGGGAGGGGTGGCGCAGCTTGGACATCGTCTTCGATTCGATCTGGCGGATGCGTTCGCGCGTCACGCCGTAGACCTTTCCGATTTCGTCTAAAGTCTTCGGCTGTCCGTCGGTCAGCCCGAAGCGCATCGCCACGACCCCGGCCTCACGCTCGGAGAGGGTGTCCAGAACCGAGTGCAGCTGTTCCTGCAGCAGGGTGAAGCTGACGGCGTCGGCCGGAACCACCGCTTCGGAGTCCTCGATCAGGTCGCCGAATTCGGAGTCGCCGTCCTCGCCAAGCGGGGTGTGCAGCGAGATCGGTTCGCGGCCGTACTTCTGGACTTCGACGACCTTTTCGGGGGTCATGTCCAGCTCGAGGGCCAACTCTTCCGGGGTGGGTTCCCGGCCGAGGTCCTGCAGCATCTGGCGCTGGACGCGGGCCAGCTTGTTGATGACTTCCACCATGTGCACCGGGATGCGGATGGTGCGGGCCTGGTCGGCCATGGCGCGGGTGATCGCCTGGCGGATCCACCAGGTGGCGTAGGTGGAGAACTTGAAGCCCTTGGTGTAGTCGAACTTCTCGACCGCACGGATCAGGCCCAGGTTGCCTTCCTGGATCAGGTCCAGGAAGAGCATGCCGCGGCCGGTGTAGCGCTTGGCCAGCGAGACCACGAGGCGGAGGTTGGCCTCCAGCAGGTGGTTCTTGGCGCGCTTGCCGTCGTGGATGACGAACTCGAGCTCGCGCTTGAGCTTGGGGTCCATGGAGCCGTCGTCCGCCGCGAGCTTCTCCTCGGCGAACAGCCCGGCCTCGATCCGCAGGGCCAGGTCGACTTCCTGCTCGGCGTTCAGCAGGGCAACCTTGCCGATCTGCTTCAGGTAGTCCTTGACCGGGTCGGCGGTGGCGCCGGCGGACATGACCTGCTGAACGGGGGCGTCATCGTCGTCGGCGTCGGAGTAGACGAAGCCGGAGCCGGTGGCGGCTACCGCCGCCTTGCCGGCTACCTCTTCGCCGTCTTCACCGAGCTCGACGGCATCTGGGGTCACTTCATCGAGGTCCTCGTCGACCTCGACGTCGTCGGAGTCCTCGTCCCGGGACTTGCTGGCGGCTTCGGCCGCGGCTTTGGCGCCGGGCTTGGGCCCGCGCTTCTTGGGCTCAGGCTTGGCGACTGCCGAGGCGGTGTCATCACCCGCTGCGGAGGCGGCGTCTTTTGCGGCCTTGTTGGCTGCACGCGTGGCGGCACGCTTTGCGTTTGCCGCCGCCTTCTTCTCCTCGGGGGACAATACGGCCTGGTCGGCGGGTTCCTTCTTCGCGGAAGACGGGGTCACAGAAAACCTTTCTAGCGGCGGTCTGTGGAATCACCATACGGGCAACACCACTATGACCCTGTCAAGTCCGTGTTTCACATCAGGCGCAATCACGTCCAGCAGAGCCACTTAGTAGAACTGCCGGGGCGACCGTAATGTTCCCTGTTTCCAAGGTTCGCTACACGCACTCGATACACGGACCCAACCGGGTCTCGCCAACCATTGTCTCACGATTTTCCGGAACGGGACCTCGGAGCGCACGCGTCAACGCAATATTGCGGCCCGGGGCGCCGGGGCTCAGGCCGCATCCGGATCGAACTTCTGCCAGGCTGCCTCCCGCCGGCGCGCCCAGCCGCACAGCGTGCCGCGGCGGCCCAGCTCGGCCAGCAGCTCCGCCAGCCGGTAGCCGGGCTGCTCCGCTCCGGCCGCGGTGAAGAGCGCATCGGCGAACGATCCCCGGCCCCGGCACCATTCGATCCAGCCCCGCGCTGTGAGGGCCGCCGCCCGGGCTTCGCCGCCGCCACAGTTGCCGAGCTGGCGGAGGACCCGGTCGAGTTCGGCCAGCCGGCCCCAGTCGGGCGCCGGCGGCGCGAGGCCAAGGAGGACGTCCCCGTAGCCCGGGGTCTCCGCAGCTGTTGCCCCGGCCGGACCGGCTTCCCCTGGAGCCCCGGCACTCTCCGCAGCCGGGAGGGCGTCGAGCTCGGGCAGCGCGGCCGGGTTGCCCGGGCCGCCGTCGAACATGCCGAACTCCTCGGCACCGGCCTCGGCGGCGTCGCGCCCGGCGGCGGCCATGACGAGGACCGCGTCGCGCCATGCCGCGACGCGCAGCGAGGCGCGCAGGTAGCCGGCGAGCCCGGCCGGCAGTGCGGCCTCGCCGGCCTGGCTGGCCTTGGTCGCCCGCGCTGACCGGTGCCCGCCGGCGTCGAACACGCGCTCCCACACATCCAGCACCGCGCCGAACTGCGCCCGGTCCCGCCACCGGCCCGAGAAGTCCCGCGCCCAGCCCTCCTCGGCTTCCAGCACGGCCGGTTCACCCTGCTCCTGCAGCGCGGCGGGCGTGGACCTCCCCGGGGCCGCGCCGACGCTGCTGCCGCGGAAGACCAGCTCCGCATTGAGCCGGCTGTTCCGGATCTCCTCGATCGGCCGGCCGGGCGGGGCGCAGCACGAAGGGTCTAGGCAGAAGGCGTTGCGCCAATACCGCTCCCCGACCAGCCAGGCGTCGCGTACCGGCAGCCCGGCTCTGCCGAGGGTGCGCTCCAGTTCGCGCAGCAGCCGGGCCAGCACGGCGGGATCCAGGGCGGAATCCACGGCGGAATCCGCACCGAGCTCCCCCTCCGCGCTGTCCGTTGCATCCCCGGCTGCATCTTCGGCTGCATCTTCGGCAACGGCTTCCACAGAGCGGCCGGTGAAAAAGGCAAGCAGCGTGCCGTCGGCCGCGTCGTCGGCCTCCAGATAGTCCCGGACCGTCAGGGCGAAGGCCGCCAGCCCGGGGCCGCGGCAGCGCGAAGCGTCCGGGAGGTCGACGCGCAGCGTGGCCCCAAGCCGTTTTCCCTGCATGGTCATGGCGACGAGGCTATTGGCCGGCCAGTAGCCCAGCGAATGCGGAATGAACCCGAGGATGTCCTCGGGGCCGGTGATTTTCAGGTGGTCGGGAGCTGTCATAAGGCCAGCTTCGCCCGCGCCCGCGGCGGCCGTCAGCCAGGGAGTTTCCTTATGTGGACAAATCCGTCAGGGCGTACGGCGGCGCTCCGCGACGAGCCGGCGCTGCTGGGCCAGGGCCTGGAGCAGCGGCGGCACGATGACGCCCTGCGCGGCCATCTGACGGCGCACCTTCCGCCGGGTGATGAGGATGGCTGCGGCGCCCACCGCCAGCAACAGGAACTGCACGCTTAGCGCGATCCGGAAAGCGCCAAGGCTGTACAGCCCGCCCGGTGAGGCCCCGGCCAGGTGCAGCGCGTCCAGGGCCAGCCCGATCAAGTAGATGGACAGCAGCGCGGCGATGAAGCCGCCAACATTCACGATTCCGGTGGCCGTCCCGATCCGGTGGGCCGGGTTGAAGGTCCGGGCGAAGTCGAAGCCAATCATCGAACCGGGGCCGCCGATGGCCAGGACCACCACCAGGCCGGCCAGCAGCCACAGCGGCGAGCGGTCAGGCTGGAGCAGCACCGCGGCCCAGGCTGCGGCGGTGGCCCCGGAGATCAGCAGCACCATGGTGGACCGGCGCAGCGGGTGGCGGGCCACGAAGCTGCCCATTAGCGGTCCGGCGGCGATCGCGGCTGCCACGTAGAGGGCCATCAGGGCTGACACGGTGCCGGCGTCCAGCCCCTGGGCCGAGATCAGGAACGGGTAGCCCCAGGTCATCGCGAAGACGGTCCCGCTGAACTGCACGGTGAAGTGGCTCCACAGCCCCAGCCGGGTGCCGGGCTGCCGCCAGGCCCGGGAGAGTGAAACGCCGGTGGCGCGCAGGCCCTGGGACGGCTCCGGCGCGGGGTGGCCGGGCGGCAGGTCCTGCAGCAGCAGCACCGTCAGCACGACGGCGAGCCCGGACATGCCGGCCAGGGTCAGGAACGCCGGGGTCCAGCCGGCCGAGTGCAGGATCATCGCGAACGGCACCACGGAAAAGAGCTGCCCGAGCTGGCCGGACATGCCGGTCAGCTGGGTCAGCAGCGGTACCCGGGACGGGGCAAACCACAGTGGGATCAGCCGGATCACGGAGATGAAGGTCATGGCATCGCCCGCGCCCACGAGCACGCGGCCCAGGACGCCGCCCGGGATGCTGTCGGCGAATGCGAGCTGGAGCTGGCCCAGGCCCATGAGCAGGGCGCCGCCGGCGATCATGGCCCGCGAGCCGAAGCGGTCCACCAGGACGCCGACCGGGATCTGCAGGCCCGCGTAGACCAGCAGCTGCAGCACGGTGAAGAAGGAGATTTCGGCGGCGCTGGCATGGAAACGGGCGGTGGCTTCCAGCCCCACGACGCCGAAGGAGGTGCGCTGGCTGACCGCCACCAGGTATGCGAAGATCCCGATGATCCAGATCAGCCAGGCGCGGGGGGAGGTCACTCCCCCATTATGCCCCGGCCGTCATAAATAGTATTTATTCGCCGGGTTCTTTACGGGCCAGGTAGGCCTCGACGGCGGCGCCCAGCGCGTCGGCGTTCGGGAGCTGGTCGTTCTCGTCAGCGAGCAGGGACCGGCGCACGGTGCCCTCTGCCTTCTCGTCGTACCGTGTCTCCAGCCGGGAGACGACCTGCTGGACCTCTTCGGAGGCGTCGATCTGCTCGGCAATTTGCCGGCCGACTTCCCGGCCCGCCTCGCGGAGGCGGTCCGTGGGAAGCATCAGCGAGGTGGCGGCGCCCAGGTACTCCAGTCCCGCGACGGCGGCCGTCGGGTATTCGGCCTCGGCCAGGTAGTGCGGGACATGGATCACGTAGCCGGCGATGTTCCGGCCCGCCTCGACGAGGCGCAGTTCAAGGATGTGGCCGACGGCGGCAGGCACCTCGACGGTGGGCTTCCAGACCGAGATTCCCTCGATCAGCTCCGGCCGGTTGCCGTGCACGGTGACTCCGACCGGCCGGGTGTGCGGCACCGGCATCGGGATGGAGTGGATCCAGGCAGCCAGGTTGACGTCCAGTTCCTCCACGATCCCCACAACGGCGCGGGCGAACCGCTCCCACTGCAGATCCGGCTCGAACCCGGCCAGCAGCAGAAAGGGGTTTCCCAGCCCGTCGACAAGCCGGTACAGGGCCAGGCGCGGTGCCTGGTAATCCTGCAGGTGGTCCTCGACGAAGCTGACCTGCGGGCGCCGGGAGCGGTAGTCGATCAGCTGGTCGGCGTCGAACTCGGCGATGAGTTCGGAGTCGAGGGTGTCGAGCAGTTCCGTGGTGATCTGGCTCACCACGTGACCGGCGTCGGCGAACCCGGTGAAGCCCATGAGCAGGTTCAGCCCGTGCAGTTCGGGGCTGCGGAACAGCGCGTCATCACGGACGTAGAGCGTTTCAGGGTCCAGCAAGGAGCCGGAAATCCGTTCCATCACGACATGTTCCTTTCGCAGTAGCAGGTGGGCGGCAGGAGCCGCCGCGGCGGACCGTCGGGTCGATGCGCAGGCAAGGCCCGCGCGCAGACGGTTCCCGAGGTGCCGATACCAGCTACAACGCGCCGTCGGCCGGGGTAATTCCTGCCGCGACTGTGTGCCAGCTCTCATTAAATTGAACTCCGGCGCCGGGGAGAGACTACGATCGGAACTGGCCTTATAGACGGCCTTGCAGACACCCGGTTGCGTGCAGTGCCGACGGTGGCTCAGGTACCCATGGCAGGGCGCCGAACATGCAGTTCCTGCCGAAAAATCACAGAGAATTGAGGACTGTCCTCGTGGTCAAGAATACCGAAGTCAAACTCAGCGCGATCGCCGGAGACTTGAAGAAGTCCCCGTCCGACGCCCTTGTCGTGGGCGTGGGACAGGGCACCGACGGCCCCGTGCTGCTGGACAACCCGCTGACAGCCAAGGCGGCCGAAGCGCTGGCCGAGTCACTGGGCGTTCTTGGCCTTACCGGTGCCGCCGACCAGGCGCACCGCCTCCCCGGCCTGCCGGAGGCGGGAGCCTCCGTCCTGGTGCTCGCCGGCGTCGGCAAAGTTTCCGCGGGCACCCCACTCTCCGAGGAGGCACTGCGCCGCGCGGCCGGCTCGGCCGTCCGCCAGCTCGCCGGCGTCGCCACCGTCACCCTTGCGCTTCCGACGCCGAACCTTGCCGCCGTCGCGGCGGTCGCCGAAGGTGCCGCGATGGGCGCCTACTCCTTCACCGAGTACCGCACCGCCAAAGACGGCCTCAAGGATCCGGTCAAGAGTGTCCGCATCCTCACCGATTTCGCCGCGGACAAGGCACTGGCGCCCGTGCTGGAGCGCGCCGCCCTGATCGGCAAGGCCGTCAACGCCACCCGCTCGCTGGTCAACCAGCCGCCGAGCCACCTCTACCCCGAAACGTTTGCCGACGCCGCCAAGGAACTGGCCAAGGGCCTGCCGGTCAAGGTGACCGTCTGGGACGAGAAGCGCCTGGAGAAGGACGGCTTCGGCGGCATCCTCGGCGTCGGCAAGGGATCCACCCGCCAGCCGCGCCTGGTCAAGGTCGAATACGCCCCCGCCAAGGCCACCGCCAAGATCGCGCTCGTGGGCAAGGGCATCACCTTCGACACCGGCGGAATCTCGCTCAAGCCGCACCTCGGCATGGGCGACATGAAGTCCGACATGGCCGGAGCCGCCGTCGTGCTGAACACCGTCCTGGCCCTCGCGGAACTGGGCTTGCCGGTCAAGGCGACCGCCTGGCTGTGCATCGCGGAGAACATGCCTTCCGGCGCCGCGCAGCGTCCCGCCGACGTGCTGACCATCTTCGGCGGCAAGACCGTCGAGGTCCTGAACACCGACGCCGAGGGCCGACTGGTCATGGCCGACGGCATCGTCGCCGCCAGCCAGGAATACCCGGACGCCATCATCGACGTCGCGACCCTCACCGGCGCCCAGTTGATCGCCCTCGGCGACCGCACCGCCGGCGTCATGGGCTCCGACTCCGTCACCGGCGCGCTCAAGGCCGCGGCGGACCGCGCCGGCGAACTCGTCTGGCCGATGCCGCTGCCCGAAGAGCTGCGCCCCAGCCTGGACTCGCAGGTCGCGGACATCGCCAACATCGGCGAACGCCACGGCGGCATGATGACGGCCGCGGTGTTCCTGCGCGAGTTCGTCGGCAAGGGCAAGGACGGCGAGCAGATCCCGTGGGCCCACATCGACATTGCCGGACCGTCCTTCAACAACGGCAGCCCCTACGGCTACAACCACAAGCAGGGCACCGGCAGCACCGTGCGCACCCTGGTGGCCTACGTCGAGGACATCCTCGCCAAAGCCGTCTGAGCGGAGCCGCCGGCGGGCGTCCGGAACCGCCGGTCTTGAAGCACTGTCCGTTCACGCGGCCTTGCGGCCACGGGGCTGATACCCCGGCCACAGGGCCGCGTGACACTGGACACAAGCGCTCCACAAACGCCATGGCAAGGTGGAGCATGTATTAGTGGTTCGCTAAGGTGAACCGTAGTTTCACAGCAATTAGCTTCATAGAAGCAATTCCAAACGAAAGGGAACCGGCCTGCTGGCATAATCACGGCAGACAGTTCCAAGACCAGATGATGCGTACTCTCGTGTCATCGTTCACGCGAGGGAGCGTTTTAGTGGCCGATCAGGCAACTGCGCAAGAATTCGACATCCTGGTACTCGGCGGCGGCAGCGGCGGCTACGCAACTGCGCTCCGCGCCGTCCAGCTTGGCCTTACCGTCGGCCTCATCGAAAAGGGAAAGCTCGGCGGCACCTGCCTGCACAACGGCTGTATCCCCACCAAGGCCCTGCTGCACTCCGCGGAACTGGCCGACCACGCCCGTGACTCCGCCAAGTACGGTGTCAACGTGACCCTGGACGGCATCGACATCAACGCTGTCAACGCCTACAAGGACGGCATCATTGCCGGCAAGTTCAAGGGCCTCCAGGGACTCATCAAGGGCAAGAAGGGCATCACCGTCATCGAGGGTGAGGGCAAGCTCCAGGGCACCGACACCGTCGTCGTGAACGGCACCGCGTACAAGGGCAAGAACATTGTCCTCGCGACCGGCTCCTACTCCCGCACGCTGCCCGGCCTCGAAATCGGCGGCAAGGTCATTACCTCGGACGAAGCCCTCACCATGGATTTCATCCCCAAGAGCGCGATCATCCTCGGCGGCGGCGTGATCGGCGTCGAGTTCGCTTCCGTGTGGAAGTCCTTCGGGGTCGACGTCACCATCGTCGAAGGCCTGCCGTCCCTCGTCCCGAACGAGGACGCGACCATCGTCAAGGCCTTTGAGCGTGCGTTCAAGAAGCGCGGCATCAAGTTCTCCACCGGCACCTTCTTCCAGGGCGTCGAGCAGAACGACGACGGCGTCAAGGTCACGCTCGTCGACGGCAAGACCTTCGAAGCGGACCTCATGCTCGTCGCCGTCGGCCGCGGCCCGGTCACGGCCAACCTCGGTTACGAAGAAGCCGGCCTGACGATCGACCGCGGCTTCGTCATCACCAACGAGCGTCTCCACACCGGTGTCGGCAACATCTACGCCGTGGGCGACATCGTCCCCGGCGTCCAGCTCGCGCACCGCGGCTACCAGCAGGGCATCTTCGTGGCCGAGGAAATCGCCGGCCTGAAGCCGGTTGTCGTCGAGGACGTCAACATCCCCAAGGTCACCTACTCCGAGCCGGAAATCGCGACCGTCGGCTACACCGAAAAGGCCGCCAAGGCCAAGTTCGGCGACGACCAGATCGAAACCCAGGAATACAACCTCGCCGGCAACGGCAAGAGCTCCATCCTGGGCACGTCCGGCCTGGTCAAGCTGGTCCGCCAGAAGGACGGCCCCGTCGTCGGCGTCCACATGATCGGCGCCCGCATGGGCGAGCAGATCGGCGAGGCCCAGCTGATCGTGAACTGGGAAGCCTACCCGGAGGACGTGGCCCAGTTGGTCCACGCCCACCCGACGCAGAACGAGTCCCTGGGCGAAGCCCACCTCGCCCTCGCCGGCAAGCCCCTGCACGGCTAACAGTTCCGCCCGCAGCACCGCAAGAACTCCGTGTTTAGTGCACCCGGCCCGAAAAACCGGGTGCACTAAGCTCGAACAAGGCAGCAACCATCCGCACTAAAGATCAATAAGGAGAACGGGGACGACATGTCTGAATCCGTTAACTTGCCCGCCCTCGGTGAGAGCGTCACCGAAGGAACCGTCACCCGCTGGCTCAAGCAGGTCGGTGACCGGGTAGAGGTGGACGAGCCCCTGCTCGAAGTTTCCACCGACAAAGTAGACACCGAGATCCCCTCTCCGATCGCCGGCGTGATCGAGGAAATCCTCGTCGCCGAAGACGAGACCGCTGAAGTCGGAGCACCTCTGGTCCGCATCGGCGACGGCTCGGGTTCCGGCTCGGCCGAGGCTGCCGCTCCGGCCGCCGAGGAAGCGCCGGCCGAATCGCCGTCCGCTGCCGAGGCCCCGGCCCCCGAAGCTGAAACCCCCGCCCCGGCCGCCGAGGCTGCCGCTCCGGCACCCGCCGCGGAGGCCGCGCCTGCCGGCGAAGGCCACGAGGTCACGCTCCCCGCCCTGGGCGAGAGCGTCACCGAAGGTACCGTCACCCGCTGGCTCAAGAGCATCGGTGACACCGTCGAGGTGGACGAGCCGCTGCTGGAAGTTTCGACGGACAAGGTCGACACCGAGATCCCGTCGCCGGTCGCCGGCACGCTGCAGGAAATCCGCGTCGCCGAGGACGAAACGGCCGAGGTCGGTTCCGTCCTCGCCGTGATCGGCTCCGGCGCTGCCGCACCGGCCGCCGCCCCGGCTCCGGCGGAAGCTCCCAAGCAGGAAGCCCCCAAGCAGGAGGCGCCGGCTCCGGCCGCGGCACCCGCTCCGGCCGCAGCACCCAAGCGGGAAGCCCCCAAGCAGGAGGCCCCGAAGCAGGCAGCTGCCCCCGCCGCAGCTGCCGCTCCTGCCGAGTCCGGCTACGTCACTCCCCTGGTCCGCAAGCTCGCCAACCAGCAGGGCGTGGACATCTCCTCGCTGACCGGCACCGGCGTCGGCGGCCGGATCCGCAAGCAGGACGTGCTGGCCGCAGCCGAGGCCAAGGCAGCCCCGGCGGCCGCAGCTTCAGCGCCGGCCGCGTCTTCCGCAGCCCCGGCAGCAGCATCTGCTGCGGTCTCCTCGCTGCGCGGCACCGTGCAGAAGGCCCCGCGGATCCGCCAGGTCATCGCCCGCCGCATGCGCGAGTCGCTGGATATCTCCACCCAGCTGACCCAGGTGCACGAGGTGGACATGACCAAGGTCGCCAAGCTGCGCGCCAAGGCCAAGAACTCCTTCCAGGCGCAGAACGGCTCCAAGCTGACCTTCCTGCCCTTCATCGCCAAGGCCGTCGCCGAAGCCCTGAAGCAGCACCCGAAGGTCAACGCCTCCTACGACGAGGACAAGCAGGAGATCACCTACCACAACGCCGAGCACCTGGCGATTGCGGTGGACACCGACAAGGGCCTGCTGGTTCCGGTCATTGCCGACGCCGGCAACCTGAACCTGGCCGGTCTGGCCGGCAAGATCGCCGACGTCGCGGACCGCACCCGCAACGGCAAGATCGGTCCGGACGAGCTCTCCGGCGGAACCTTCAGCATCACCAACATCGGTTCCGTGGGTGCCCTCTTCGACACCCCGATCATCAACCAGCCGCAGGTCGCCATCCTCGGCACCGGCGCCATCGTCAAGCGCGCCGTCGTGGTCTCCGATGAGAACGGCGACGACTCGATCGCCATCCGTTCGATGATGTACCTCTCGCTGACGTACGACCACCGCCTGGTGGACGGTGCCGACGCAGGACGCTTCCTGCAGACGCTGAAGGCACGCCTTGAAGAAGGCGCGTTCGAAGCTGACCTCGGCCTCTAGCAGCTAGCTCATCCAATCGGGTGAGAGAAGGGCACCTCCCCGTAAGGGAAGGTGCCCTTCGCTATTTGTGGACACTTTGTCGCTAAGCTAGGTGCCATGAACATCGTCTATAACATCATGGTTTTCCTGCACATCATCGGCGCCGCCATGATCGTGGGTATCTGGATCGCCCAGATGAAGAAGCCCACCGTGCACCCGCGCCAGTTCGACGGCGCCGCCCTCCAGCTCATCACCGGCATCGTGATGATGGGGCTCATCCCGGCCCTGAACATGGACGCCAACTACGCCAAGCTCGGCATCAAATTTGTGATCGCCGCCGTGGTGGCCGTGCTCGCGTTCATCGGCAGCCGCAAGTATAAGAAGGATGAGCCGGTCAGCAAGGGCCTCGCCCACAGCGTCGGCGGCCTCGCCCTGCTCAACGTGGCCATCGCCACCCTCTGGCAGTAGGCACCCCAACCGCAGCGACGGCGGCGTACCCCACCCGGGGTGCGCCGCCGTCGTCGTTAACCGCGAGGGCGCCAACCGCGAGGGCGCCGCCCCGGGCTGCGTGCGGGTAATAGACCGGCAGGCGGCACCGAAGCGGGGGATGTCCAGACGAATTCACTGACAGCGGACACCGGGTGCGGCGGCCGGACCGAGTCCCTAGGATGGGACACGGCAGGATCCGCTTACCTGGCCGGATCGCTGACTCAACGACGCTGAGGAGTGGACATGGCAACAACACGCACCGCACACACGGTATGGAACGGCGACCTGATGTCGGGGGCCGGCAACACCAGCCTGGACAGCTCCGGGCTCGGCAACTTCGACGTCACCTGGAAGGCCCGCGCCGAAGCGGCCGAGGGGAAGACCAGCCCGGAAGAACTGATCGCCGCCGCGCACTCCGCATGTTTCTCGATGGCATTCAGCCACGCCCTGGCGCAGGCCGGCCACACGCCGGAGGAAGTCAACACCAAGGCCGACGTCACTTTCGAGCCCGGCACCGGCATCACCGGCAGCCACCTCACCTTGAACGCCCGGGTGCCCGGCATCTCCGAAGACGAGTTCCAGCGCATCGCCGAGGACGCCAAGACCGGCTGCCCGGTCTCGGCTGCCCTGACCGGCATCAAGATCACCCTGGACGCCACGCTGGCCGCCTAGCAGCCGGCAACCCCTGACACACGAAGGCCCCCGCCCCGGATTGTCCGGAGCGGGGGCCTTCGCCGTGTGCGCTAGTTGCCCTGCCGGCGGGCCGGCAACGGGGCTGGCCGCACCGTGCGGTAGCCCTCGCGGAGCGGCGGGCGGTCGGTGGGAAGCTCCTGGATCATTTCCTTGAGCGCGCCGATGCCGTATTCGAGCTGCGGGTCCGCCCCGGCCGCGTAAGCGTGCGGCGGGAAGGAAACCTCGATGTCGGGGGCAACACCGTAGTTTTCGACGCCCCAACCGACGCCGCCGGTGAACCAGGTGGCGTAGCGCGGCTGGGTGACCCCGGTGCCGTCCGCCAGGGCGAACCGGTTGTCGATACCGACGACGCCGCCCCAGGTCCGGGTGCCGATGACCGGTCCGATCCCGCGCAGCTTGGAGACCTGGGTGATGATGTCGCCGTCGGAGCCGGCAAACTCATCGGCAAGGATGATGACCGGGCCGCGCGGCGCGTGGTGCGGATAAGTGCGCGGACGCTCGCCGCGGGGCATGCTCCAGCCGGTCACCTTGCGGCCGATCAGCTCCGCCACGAGCTGCGAGGTGTGGCCACCGCGGTTGCGGCGGACATCCACGATCAGGCCGTCGAGGGAGGTCTCGGTATCCAGGTCGCGGTGCAGCTGCGCCCAGCCGTTGGCCATCATGTCCGGGATGTGCAGGTAGCCAAAGGTGCCCTGCGAGGCTTCCCGCACGGTGCGGCGGTTGGACGCGACCCATTCCTGGTAGCGCAGCCGTTCCTCGTCCTTGACCGGCACGACGGCGACGCGGCGCTGCTTCCCTGCCCGGGCGCCGTGGCCGGCACCGTTGCGCAGGGTCAGTTCCACGGCGCGGCCGGCGGCTCCGGCCAGCTGCACGGCCGGCGTCAGCGACGCCGAGAGCTCGACGCCGTCGATTGCCAGCAGCACATCCCCGGGCCGTGCGTCCACGCCCGGCCGGGTCAGCGGCGAGGTGGCCAGCGGGTCCGAGGACTCCCCGGCCAGGATGCGGGTGATTTCCCAGCCCTCGCCGGTAAACGCGAGGTCGGCGCCGAGGCGGCCCTGGCCGTTGCTGCCGTTCTCCGTCACCAGGGCGGGGCGGACGTAGGCGTGGGAGGTTCCCAGCTCGCCGTGCAGTTCCCAGAGCAGGTCCACGAGGTCATCGTGGGAGCCGAGCCGGTCCACGATCGGCCGGTAGCGGGCGTGCACCGAATCCCAGTCCTGACCGGCCATGTCCGCGGTCCAGAAGAAGTCGCGCTGCAGGCGCCAGGCCTCGTCGAAGGCCTGGCCCCAGACGCTGACCGGGTCCAGCCGGACCCGGATGCGGTTCAGATCCACCTTGACCAGTTGGCCGGATTCCTCGTCGGCCTTCGATGCCGCGGGCGAGACGCGGATCTGCTTGTCCTGGACCAGGACGACCTTTTCGCCGTCGCCGGTGAGCCGGTAGCTGTCCAGCGCGTCGACGATCGTGGTGGCGCGGCGCTTGGCCAGATCGAAGCGGACCAGGCTCGGGGCGGCGTTCTTGTCCTCCAGGCTGGCCCGGCCGTCACCGGTCACGCCGGCCAGCTCGTGGTCAAGCCAGAGCAGCGCGCCTGCGGTGGCGGCAAGGTCCGAGTAGTTGCCCTGCGGGACCGGGACGCTGATGACGCGGTGCGCCAGGCCCTCGGCGTCGACCCTGACCGGCGCGGCGGTTTCGGCTGCTTTTTCGGTTGCTTCGCGGGAGTCCTCCGTGTCTTCGGGGAGTGCGACGCTCGGCCCGAACGGGGACGGCGTGTCGGCTGCCAGGGCCACGAGGTAGGGCTTGATCGGGCTCGGGAAGGACAGGTCGAAGGAGTGCCCGTCGTACACCGGGTCGAAGCTGCGGTTGGACAGGAAGGCCAGGAACTTGCCGTCCGGGGTGAACGCCGGCGACTCGTCCCGGAAGCGGCCGTCGGTAACGTCGATGATCGCAGGCTTATCCGCGCCGGACCCGGCGGGCATTCCCGTTGCTGCCCGCTCGATCCGGGCCAGCCGCAGCCGGGTCCGGGAGCCGAAGGAGGTGACCGGCTCGGCCCAGCCCAGCCACGCCGAGTCCGGAGACCAGCTGAAACCGTCGATGCTGCCCTCGCCGATGCTGCTCAGCAGCGACAGGGCGCCGGTGCGGGTGTCCGCGAGGAAGATATCGCCGAAGGAGGTGCCGACGGCGATCCAGTTGCCGTCCGGGCTGGCCTCCATCGCGCTGGCCCGGCTGGGCTTCGGGAAGTCGATCCGGGTCGGCCGTCCGCTGTCGGCTTGCTCCGGCGCGGATCCGGCGCCCGAAGAGGCGCTACCGGAGGCGGCATCCGCGGCGGCGGCCGGCACCGGCACGGCCTCGGCAGCGCCGACGACGGCGGTCGCCGGAGCGGCGTCGGGACGGGTGAGGGCAGCGGCGGAGACTGGCCGCGGCAGCGGAGTCCCGCCGTCGGCGTCCTGCTCGGCCGTGGCGACGGCAGCCGGTGCGGGGGCGTGCGCCTGGTTGCCGGATCCGTGGCTACCGGATCCGTGGCCGCCGTGCACGGGCGCGGCGATCGGCTTGAGGTAGAGCGCCTCGGCGCCCTCGTGGTCCGCGATGTAGGCGATCCGGCCGGCGCCGAAGGGGCGCGGCAGTCGTGCCCGGACACCCGGCGTCGCCTCGAGAATGCGCGACGGACCGTCCTTGTGCCGCAGCCAGTGCAGGGTGCCGTGGGCTTCCACGGCGCTGGAGTCGCCGGTGTGGTCCGGGATGACGTCGCCAAGGTGGCGGGAGGGCTTCAGCGCCGACGAGCGCCGGGCCTGCGAGGCGGAGCCCAGCGTGATGTCGAGCTTGACCGCGTCGGCGTCGAGACCGGCCAGCAGCCAGAGTTCGCCTGCGGACTCGAAGACCACCCGTTCGCCGTCGGTGGCCGCGTGCCGGACGTAGAAGTCCTCGTGGTCCGTGTGGCGGCGGAGGTCCGTGCCGTTGGGCAGCACCGAGTACAGGTTGCCGTAGCCCTCGTGGTCGGAGAGGAAGGTGATCCGGCCCCGGACCCACATCGGGTCGGTGAGGTTGCCGTCGAGTTCGGGCGCGAGCCGCTCGAACTCGCCGTTGCCGTCCGCGTCGATCCACAACTTGCCGGCGGCGCCGCCGCGGTACCGCTTCCACCAAGCCGGTTCACGGGACAGCACACTGGCCAGCACCACGGGCCGTTCATCCCCGACGACGGTGCCGTAAGCCACGGACTCGACCGGTCCGTACGGCAGCTCCTCGGCCCAGCCGCCGTCGACGGGCAGGCTGTAGGCGTGCGTGAGGCGGCTGTCTGCCTGCCGGAAGGCACTCGTGACCACCACGTCGCCGTCCGGGGTGAAGCCCTTGACCTTGGTGGAGCTGTGGCCGAAGTAGCTGAGCTGGCGGTATCCGCCGCCGTCGACGTCCGCCGTGACAACCTCCGGGGAGGTCCCCTGGACGACCGTCCAGACCAGGCGCTTTCCGTCCGGGGTGAACCGCGGGTTGCGGGCCGGCAGCTGCAGCGAGGAGACCCGCCAGGCGCGGCCTCCGTCGAGGGGCGCGATCCAGACGTCGTCCTCGGCCACGAAGGTGACCAGATCGCCATGCAGATGCGGGAAACGGAGGTAGCTCGAAGAGGTCATCGTTCGATCATAGTCAAAACCTCCCCTGGCCCCGGGGAGGTTTCCCTGCCGTGCCGGGCATGGTGAGATGGATCATGCGAATCCTTGTAGCAGGCGCCTCCGGGCTGATCGGAACCGCCCTTTCCAGCACGCTGCGCGACAGCGGGCACGACGTCGCCAGCCTGGTCCGGCGCCCGCCCGCCTCGCCCGCCGAGTTCCAGTGGGATCCCGCCGCGGGACGCATCGACGACACGGCCCTCAAGGGTGCGGACGCCGTAATCAACCTCTCCGGCGCCGGGATCGGCGACCGGCCGTGGACGCGGGGACGGATCAACGAGCTCAGCGCCTCGCGGCTGGGCCCGACGCGGACCCTGACGACGGCGATGCGCCGGATGGACAACCCGCCGCCGGTCTTCCTGAGCCAGTCCGCCTCCGGTTACTACGGAAATGCCGGCCAAGCGGTGCTGCGCGAGAACGCCCCGGCGGGCAGCGGGGTGCTGGCCCGGATCTGCGCCGACTGGGAGGCCGCGGCACAGGAGGCGCCGGCCGGGGTCCGTGTGGTCACGGCCCGCACCGGCGTCGTCCTAAGCCGCAGCGGGGGCGCCCTCGGCCGGCTCCTGCCGCTGCTGCGCCTGGGCGTGGGCGGCCCGCTGGGCAACGGCCGGCAGTACTGGCCGTGGATCACGCTTCCGGACGTAGCCGGCGCCTTCAACTTCCTGCTCACCGCCCCGCTTGCCGGACCGGTCAACGTCTGCGCCCCGGAGAGCGCGGACGTGAACTCGTTGATCTCCCGGCTGGCCGAATCACTCCACCGGCCGGCTCTGATGCGGGTACCGGCGCCCGTACTGCGCCTCGTGATGGGCCAACTGGCCAACGAGTTGCTGCTCGCCAGCCAGCGGATGGAACCGGCTGCCCTGGCGGGGGCCGGATTCCAGTGGCAGCACCCCTCGCTGGCCCAGGCCACGGCCTGGGTGGCGGCCCGAAGCTAACCGGCGCCCCGGGACACCCCCCACCTAACCCGCGGCGCGAAGGACCTCCTGGATCCGCCATTTGCCGTCCACCGGCACCAGCACCAGGCGAAGCCGCTGTTGCGGGACGGCCGCAGCCTCGGCCACCACCGCCCCCGCGGCGTCGCGCTCCCGGTACGACGGCGAGGCCACGCTGAGCGAGAGCACGGCCCGTGCGGCCGTGCTCTCCGACTGCCGTTTCACCAGGCTCACGCGGGCTTCGAAACCGTCGAGGACGTGACCGGACTCCGCCAGCCGGGAACCGACGTCGGCGTCTGCAGCCGCGGCAGGCGACGCCGGGGCATTCACCTGTTCCAGGAGCCCGAGGTTCCCCGTGCTGAAGGCGTAGGAACGGAGGCCCGCGAGGCCGCGCACCGCGTCTTCGGGCCGTGGCGCGGCTAGCAGTTCCTGCAGAGCCGCCGGCACGGCTCCGGCAGGCGCGGCCTGCGGATCGGCAGCAGCCCCGGTGACCGGTACCGCTGCCGGTCCGGACTGCGCTGGAGGTCCGGACAGCGGCCGGACCTCCGGGGCCCATTCCCCCACCGCCAGCCTCCCGGCAAGCAGCAACGTCCCGAAGACGCCTGCCGCCGTGAAGAGCACGGCCGTCACGAGCACCGCAAGCGCACCCCGGATGCCCCCGCGCCGGACTCCCAGCTGAACCCCCAGCCGGGCGCCCGGGCGGCGGCGCGCCGGCAGGGACGCGTGCCGCGCGCTTGGTCCGGTCGGGGGTTGCGGCGCCACCCGGCGCCGCCAGCCCCGCAGCCGCGCCGTCCGCCGTTCCCGGGCGCCGGCGGGAAGGGAGCGTCGGGTCAGCAGCTGCGGCAGCACGGTCGAATGCACCGAAACGGAAAGATCCACGGGCGACGCCGGGGCACTGCGGAAAATCGCCTCGGCCAGCTCCGCGGCGGACGGCCGCCGGCGTCGGTCACTGCACAATCCCGCCTCGAGCGCGTCCGCGAGCTCCGCCGGAACGGCAGGGACCAGCAGCGGCAGCGGCGGACGCTGGGGTTCCGGGTCCGGCGCCCGGCCGGTGAGGCAAAACCAGCCCAGCGCCGCCACGGAGTAGACGTCTCGTTCAGGCTGCAGCCCGGCCCGGACGGCATCCACCGGGGCCGGGTCACGGAACCCGTCCGTGCCGGCGCCGGAGGCATCCCGCGGCTCCGCCAGCATCCGCCCCACCCCGAGGTCGGCCAGCAGCGGCTTGCCCTGGGCAGTGAACAGCACGTTGCCCGGTGACACGTCACCGTGGGTGAAACCGTTCCGGTGCAGATACGCCAGCGCCTGCGCGATCGGGGTCAGCACCGTTACGGCTTCCCCCGGCACCAGGCTGCCCCGGGCCGCAAGGAGCTCGGCCAGCGAGCCGCCGGCGGCGTAGTCGAGCACGAGCCCCAGCCCGGGGCCGCCGCGGGTCCCGTAACTCACCCGCACCACGGCGTGCGCCTTGATGAGGTGCTCATGGTCAAGGGCGGAGAGGATCCGCACCTCACGCCGCACGGCTTCCTCGGCATCCACCGCCCGCCGTCGTTCCCGCTGCGGCTCCCCCGGCGGCCCGACGGCGTTGAAGCACTTCAGCGCCACGTCACGCCGCGTCACGTGGTCAGTGGCGAGCCAGACGGCAGCGGTGCCGCCGCGGCCCAGCAGCCGCCCGACGTCGTACCCGGAAACCTCCGGGACCGGTGCGGGATCGGAAGCGGAATCAGGGGACGCGGACCGTTCGTAATCATCCATGGTTCAGGAATAGCGGATCTTCGGCTTCACTGCAGGAGTTATCCACAGGCATGAGAGCTTCACCACAGAATCGGTGGGCGGGACGGCCGAGGACTAAGCTGGATGCCATGACTCTTGAGTTCTCCCAGCTGGGTCTCGCTCCCGACTTCGTCGACTACACCCGCGGCTGGGACATCCAGCGCGAACTCCACGAGAAAGTCGTCGCCGGAGCCGCACCCAGCACCGTTCTGCTGCTCGAACATTCCCCGGTCTACACCGCAGGTAAACGCACCGAGGACCACGAACGCCCCTTCGACGGGACCCCCGTGGTGCCCGTGGACCGCGGCGGCAAGCTGACCTGGCATGGCCCCGGCCAGCTGGTGGGCTATCCCATCATCAAGCTGAAGAACCCGGCCGGCATCCGTGACTACGTCGAACGACTTGAAGCCGTCATCATCGCTGTCCTGGCCGACTACGGCATCGACGCCGTCCGGATCAAGGGCCGTGCCGGCGTCTGGATCGAGCAGGATGAGAAGGGCCCGGCGCGCAAGATTGCCGCGATCGGCATCCGGGTCCACGAGGGCGTGACCATGCACGGCTTCGCCATCAACTGCAACAACGACCTCGCCCCCTACGGCCAGATCATCGCCTGCGGTATCACCGACGCCGGCGTCACCACGATCGCGCAGGAGACCGGCCGGGATGTCACCCCGGCAGACCTCGTGTCGCGGATCACCGAGGAACTGCGCAACAATGAAGAAGCCCTAGTTGCAACCCACGAAGGAGCCCTACTGTGACACTGGCACCAGAAGGCCGGAAGATGCTGCGTATTGAGCAGCGCAATGCGGCCACCCCGGTGGAACGGAAGCCCGAGTGGATCAAGGCCAAGGTCCAGATGGGCCCGGAGTTCGTCCAGCTCAAGAACCTCGTCAAGAAGGAAGGCCTCCACACCGTCTGTGAAGAGGCCGGCTGCCCCAACATCTTCGAATGCTGGGAAGACAAGGAAGCGACCTTCCTGATCGGCGGCTCCGAGTGCACCAGGCGCTGCGACTTCTGCCAGATCGACACCGGCAAGCCCTCCCCCGTGGACATGTTCGAGCCCACCAAGGTGGCCCGCTCGGTCCAGTCCATGCAGCTGCGCTACGCCACCGTCACCGGCGTGGCCCGCGACGACCTCGCCGACGAGGGCGTCTGGCTCTACGCCGAGACGGTCCGCAAGATCCACGAGCTGAACCCGGGCACCGGCGTCGAACTCCTGATCCCCGACTTCTCCGGCAAGCCCGAGCACATCGAGGCGATCTGCGACTCCAAGCCCGAGGTGTTCGCGCACAACGTCGAGACCGTCCCCCGGATCTTCAAGCGGATCCGTCCCGCGTTCCGTTACGAGCGGTCCCTGGACGTCATCACCCAGGGCCGCAAGCTGGGCATGGTCACGAAGTCCAACCTGATCCTGGGCATGGGCGAGACCCGCGAGGAGATCTCCGAGGCACTGCGCGACCTGCACGAGGCCGGCTGCGACCTGATCACCATCACCCAGTACCTGCGCCCGTCCGAACGCCACCTTCCGGTGGACCGCTGGGTCAAGCCGCAGGAGTTCGTGGACCTGCAGCAGGAAGCCGACGAGATCGGTTTCCTCGGCGTGATGAGCGGACCGCTGGTGCGTTCCTCCTACCGCGCCGGCCGGCTCTGGGCCACCGCGATGCGCAAGAAGGGCTGGGAAATCCCGGCCGAGCTGGCGCACATCGAAAGCTCCGGCAGCACCCGCCAGGAAGCCAGTTCGCTGCTCGCGGCGCACTCCTGACAAACACCGCACACCATTGCCGCCCAGGGCCGGCACCGGAGCAGTCCGGTGTCCGGCCCTGAGCCGTGCATCACGTAGAATTAAGGCACTATGGCGAATTTCCCTGACTCCAGCACGTCCACTTCTTCAGCCGATGAGCCGAAGCGTGGCCTTTTTTCCCGCAAGCCCAAGGAAGCCAAGGCCAAGAAGCCGAGCCGGCTGAAGCAGATCAGGGAAGTCTTCCAGATGACCCGCCGCCACGATCCGATGGTCCCGTGGCTCATGCTGCTGGCGTTCCTCGGCGTCGTCGCGGTCAGCTTCCTGGTCGGGTTCCTGCTGGATAACTGGATCACCGGCCTCATCATCGGCATTCCGCTGGGCATCCTGGCCGCCACCCTGATCCTGTCCCGCCGCGCGGAGCGCGCAGCGTTCGCCCAGATTGAGAACCAGCCGGGCGCCTCGGGCGCCGCACTGGGCACCCTGCGCCGCGGCTGGATCACCGAGGACCAGCCGGTCGCCGTCAACCCGCGCACCCAGGACGCCGTCTTCCGTGCCATCGGACGCCCCGGCGTCGTGCTGGTCAGCGAGGGCCCCAGCCACCGGGTCAAGCCACTGCTCGACGGCGAACGCAAGCGCCTCGCCCGCATCCTGCCCAACGTCACCATCCACGTGATCGAGAGCGGCCGGGGCGAGGGCCAGGTGCCGATCAGCCAGGTCGCCAAGAAGATGGGCAAGATGAAGAACGAACTGACCAAGACCGAGGTCAGCACCGTTTCGAAGCGCATCTCCTCGCTCGGCAACCGGCTGCCGATCCCCAAGGGAATCGACCCTTACAAGGCCCGCCCGGATCGCAAGGCGGCCCGCGGCCGCTAGGCCGGCCCGTTGGCCACAGCTTTTCCGGGGCGCCCCGGTTGCCGGCATCTTGCCGGGAGCCGGGGCGGTTCACTTTAACCCCCTGCGTTATCCCCTACGACCGACCGTACGACGCCGGTGCCGGCCGCAGCGCGCGGCACCGCCACGACCGAATCCGGAGACTACCTCATGAAACTTCCCTCTAAGACCGCCGTGATCAGGATCTTCCGGATTCTGGCCGTCGCCGAAGCCTTCAGCTGGGCGGCACTGCTGGTGGGAATGTTCCTCAAGTGGGTGCTCCGGACCACCGAACTGGGCGTGGAGCTGGCGGGACCGGTCCACGGGGCGTTCTTCATCGGCTACGGCCTGGCCGCCCTGGCGCTGTGGCGGCTGCAGCGCTGGCCGTTCCGGGTGGCGCTGTTCGCCGGGCTCTCCGCGGTCCTGCCGTTCACCACCATCTGGTTCGAACGCTGGGCCGGCCGGCGCGGCTATCTGGCACCCCGGGGCGGCGCGGCAGAGCCGGTCCGCGCGCAGGAGTCGGCGCGGGTCTAGGTCGGCTGCAGGCGGCAGCGGCTACCTCCGGACGAGTACCGTGTTCATGGCCTTGTCGTGCAGACCGCGGTGGTCCGGGTCGAAGATGACGGCGGGGATCACGAGGCAGAGCAGCACGCTCCGGACCAGGGCCGGGAGCGGGCCCGCCGGGCCGCCGCCAAGCCGGACGACGTGGATGCCCATGATCCGGTGCCCGATGCTGTAGCCCAGCGTTCCGACCAGCAGGGCCTGTTCGACGGCGAACACCGCCAGCGTGGCCCAGGAGTTCCCGCCAAAAGCGAAGTTGCTGATCAACAGGGCGATCCCCCAGTCGATACAGATGGCCAGGATCCGCCGGCCCGCGCGGGCAATCGAGCCCGGGCCGGACTCGGGCAGGCCCAGCCGCTCCCCCGGGTACTTGGAGATGCCGGACGTGTCCGGTCCGCTGAGCCACGAGCCTATGTCTTTGCGATCAACCACCCCCCAAGCCTATCGGCTCCCGCGCGGCCCGCCGGCTGTTCACCATCTGGACCTTGGGCGGTCACAGAGCGGACCCGGATAGGCCACACTGTGGACAGCGACTAGCTTTAACACGTCAGTGCATTCTGTAACCTGCCCGAAACAAAGCGGACACCGTGGGGAAATCCCGTGTCCTTAGGGTGGTAACAGTTGCTAGCGGCACCGTAGGCGGGGTGAACACTGCGTTTTCCCCGCCGTCGGACTGCGCTGGACCACACGGCCTGACGGCCAGATCTTTCATATGCGTAAGGAGCATAGATGTTCAAGACTGCGGACGAAGTCCTCAAGTTCATCAAAGACGAAGACATCAAATTCGTTGATATCCGCTTCACCGACCTCCCGGGCGTTCAGCAGCACTTCAACGTCCCCGCCAAGAGTGTTGACGCGGACTTCTTCGTCAACGGCCAGCTTTTCGACGGATCGTCGATCCGCGGCTTCCAGGGCATCGCCGAGTCGGACATGCAGCTCATCCCGGACGTCACGACGGCGTTCGTTGACACCTTCCGCATCGAGAAGACGCTCGCGCTGAACTTCTCCATCGTGAACCCGCGTACGGGCGACCCGTACCACCGCGATCCCCGCGGCGTGGCCGAGAAGGCCGAGGCCTACCTGGCCTCCACCGGCATCGCCGACACCGCGTTCTTCGCCCCCGAGGCCGAGTTCTTCGTCTTCGACAACGTCCAGTACCAGTCCTCCCCGCAGGGCAGCTTCTACAAGATCGACTCCGAGGAAGCCCACTGGAACACCGGCCGCGAGGAAGAGGGCGGAAACCTCGGCTACAAGACCCCGGTCAAGGGCGGTTACTTCCCGGTCTCCCCGACCGACAAGCAGGCCGACCTGCGCGACGCCATGTGCATCGCGCTCGATGAGGCCGGCCTTGAGGTCGAGCGCAGCCACCACGAGGTCGGTTCCGCCGGCCAGGCTGAGATCAACTACAAGTTCACCACCCTGACCCACGCGGCCGATGACCTGCAGAAGTTCAAGTACGTCATCAAGAACACCGCCGATGCCTGGGGCAAGTCGGTTACCTTCATGCCGAAGCCGGTCTTCGGTGACAACGGTTCGGGCATGCACTGCCACCAGTCGCTGTGGAACGGCGGCGAGCCGCTGTTCTACGACGAGAAGGGCTACGCCGGCCTGTCCGACACCGCCCGCTGGTACATCGGCGGCCTGCTGAAGCACTCCTCCGCCGTCCTGGCCTTCACCAACCCGACGGTGAACTCCTACCGCCGCCTGGTCAAGGGCTTCGAAGCTCCGGTCAACATGGTCTACTCGCAGGGCAACCGCTCCGCCGGTATCCGCATCCCGATCACGGGCTCGAACCCGAAGGCCAAGCGCATCGAATTCCGCGCTCCGGACCCCTCCTCCAACCCGTACCTGGCCTTCGCGGCCCAGCTGATGGCCGGCATCGACGGCATCCGCAACCGCATCGAACCGCCCGCGCCGATCGACAAGGACCTCTACGAGCTCCCCGCCGAGGAAGCCAAGGACATCCCCAAGGCCCCGGGCACGCTCGAGGAAGCCCTGGAAGCCCTGGCCGAGGACAACGAGTTCCTGCAGGCCGGCGGCGTCTTCACCCAGGACCTGATCGACACCTGGATCGAGTACAAGTACGAGAACGAGATCCGCCCGCTCTCGCTGCGCCCGAACCCGTACGAGTTCGAGCTCTACTACGGCGTCTAGCTAGATCACAGGGCTAAACGAGGTTTAGTCCGCAGAGAGTCCGCACGAGCTGCCAGCACTTCCGCAACGGCAGCTCGTGCGGACTCTTCTTTGTCTGGCCACATATGCCCGTAGACATCGAGTGTCGTCTTAGCTGACGCGTGGCGCAGGGACTTTTGAACCACCTTCACGTCCAGGCCTTTGGATATCAACAGCGAGGCGAAGTAGTGCCGGAGGTCATGGAATCGGAAGCCTTCCGGGAGCCCCTCAACGACTTCCCGAGCTTCCCTGAAGCGGAATTCAAGACGGTGCGGTGAGATTGACCGGCCCCACTCTGTAGTGACCAGCGTTTCACTCCCCCATTTGGCGTGATTCTTGGAGAGTTCCAGGCACAGGTCTTGCGGGATCGGGATGGGATTTTTTGATTCTTCTGTCTTCAACTCCATGCCCGGATACTGGATTGCGGGCGTGATAATCCCCCGCATGAAGTCCACGTCTGACACGCGAAGAGCGACGGCCTCTGCGACCCTCAGACCCGCAAACGCAGCCAGGAGCACCGCCGGCCGCAGGCCCTCGGGCATGGCGTCATGGAGGCCCCATACCTGCTCAGTCGTCGCGACATAGGCCCGCTGCCTGCCAGCCTTGGGCGCGGTGCGCCGGCTGAGGGGCGACTTCGGCAACAGGCCATCATGCACTGCATCGGCGAACAACTGCCCCAGTCTCGAATGAAGTGCGTACACCGTTGAATCAGCCAAGCCCTCTGCACTGAGCTTCGCCGTCCACGACTTCACCTCGGATGGACGCACGCTCTTCAGCATTCGATCACCAAAGGCCTCGTTGATCCTCTTCAGGTGCGTCTTCGCCTGCCGGACCGTAGACGGCCTGTTGTTCTCATAGCCCTTCAGCCACACCTCAGACCATTCGCGAACGGTCGCCTGTGCTGCTTTTGGGTCAACATATGAGCCGGTGACGATGGTTGCTGTAACTTCATCTAGCCACCGCTGCGCGTCTATCTTCCGGCTGAAGTGCCGGGCGTGTTCTTTGCCCGCGTGGTCCCTGTAACGGGCGCGCCAGGAGCCGTTACCCCTCTTCTGAATGCTCGCCATCTGAATCCTCCATCACATCGCCAACGATTGACTGCACCGTCCATGCGCGCATATGGCTGGCCTGGACCACAAACTCCGCAACCGTCTCCCACAGCCCCAGGCGCTCCCATTCCTCTTGGGGGATCGTCTCCACCTCATCAATCAGAACCTTCATGTCACTCTTGAGTCGGTTGATCGAGTCAACTTCCCGCCATATGCGAGTCCTCGCTAGGCGCATGAATGCAATTGCCGTGGCCAACCCTTCGAGAATTTCGGACTCGGGAGCTGGGGCCATCATCAGTCCCACCTGGCTTTCCAATACCTTCGCGAGCGCCCGCGCTTCCGCGAGCCTGACGGGACGTTGCCCCTTCTCGATGCGACTGATGGTTGTTTGATGGAATCCGTCCCACCCTTCGTCGGACATGCGGCGGGCAAGCTCCCCTTGCGACCATCCCTTGGCTTCGCGTAGGCGCTGGACGTTCTCCACGAACTGAGCTTCTTCTGCTTGGTGGACCTTCTGCTGTTCCGTCATTCCACAACCATAAACCATGCTGTTGCACTTATCCCAACAATCGTGCATAGTTGAAGTAGGCCGAAATGATGTGGCCACAACAACAAAACGGTTTAGCTCGAAGGGGGGGGACGAAATGACACAACAGATGACCTTGCTGACGCTGACCGAAGCAGCCGCCAAGCTTCGGAAGTCGCCGGCGTCGATCCGGTGGATGATTCACAACGGCACAGCGCCCAAGTCGGCACTAATCGGCGGACGAAGAATGTTCCGTGAAGCTGACATCGATTTCTACATCAGTCAGGCCTTCGGGGACGCCGCTTAGTTCGTCCTGTCGCCCACGGCTCCCAAACATCCAGGCATGAAAAAACGGTTCCGAACATTGGCAATTTGCGCTGCCTAAATTCAGAACCGTCTACAGAACTACCCACAACTACGAAGATAGGTCTCAAAACTAATGCTTTCTACCAATGTACTCGACAATCACGCACGTGTCACGGCTTTCGCGGAGTGGCTGGACCGTTTCGATGGACGGACCCACGTCACGGCAGCGGATCTAGAGCGATTCCGCTCCGAGGTCGATCACCCCCGCTACGCAAAAACGGTCCTGCACCTGGCCCGAGCCGGCAAGCTTCGCCCGAAGGTCCTGGCCGATGCCGCCCTCACCGCATGGCTGAAGGCTGACAACCCCCGGAGGGTCATGCTCGTCTCGTCATGGGCGGAACTCTTCCGACTCAGCTACCTGGCCGACCACGAACTGCACGAGGTTTTCGAAGAGACCCTGATCTGACAGTCCTAGCGGCGCCCCGGCATGAGCACCCGGGGCGCCACACGGAATCAACACACACCACACACCACGGCCCCTAGGACACCTTTCATGCTCATCCACCCGGTACTGAACATCGACCTCGATGACTTCGCGACTGAATCCCCCATAGGGCACGACCTGAACCTCTATGAGCTGGACCGGCAACTGTTTTCAATGCTGCCGGCTGTGCCTTTCGGGGCTCACGTCATCCTCACGGTCCATAGATTCCGACCATTCCCGGAATTCTGGCGGCTTCTCCGCAAAGACCTGAAAGTCCAGATCATGTCCAAGGATCCTTGGACCCTCGCCGATTGGCAGTCCGCCCTTGCTGAGGAGGAAGACGCCGCATGAGTGAAATCCCTGACTACTTCCGCGCTGACGCGTACGACGATGAGAACCCCTCGAAGTTGAAGGGATCCTTCACGGGCTCATGGCTGCTGGAGCAAGTATTTCCACAACTCGTCTACGTCGTTGACGGCATCATTCCGGAAGGCCTGACCCTCCTGGTCGCGGCTCCCAAGATCGGCAAGTCCTGGCTCGTATTGGGGATTGCCATCGCAATCAGCACCGGCCAGAGAGTCTTGGGCTGCGTCACCACCAAAGCCGCCCCCGTGTTGTACCTGGCCCTCGAAGACGGACCAAGGCGCCTCCAATCCAGGCTGGTGACCCTCGGAGTTACCAGCCTCAGCGGGAACCTGACGTTCATGACCGACGTTCCCCGCGGCGACATGGTCGCGACAATCCGCGAGTTCATGGAACTCCACCCCGGCAAGAACCCTGTAGTCATCCTCGACACGCTCGGCAAAGCCATGCCGTCAGCAACGGGCGGGGAAACCCAATACGACAGGGACTACCGCGTCATGGGGGCGCTAAAGAAGCTCGCTGACGACAACCCCGGATCCAGCGTCATCATCGTCCACCACACAAGGAAGATGGACGGCGCGGACTTCCTAGATGCTGTCAGCGGCACTCAGGGTATCGCTGGAGCGGCTGACACGATCCTGTTGCTGAAGCGTTCACGCCACGAGACGCAGGCGCAGCTTCAGGTCACTAGCCGAGATGCCGCAGAGGGTGAATACATCCTGGAACAGGCCGGCACAGGCAAATGGATACTCGCTGGCGGCTCCCGTGCCGAGGCTGCTAAGGCCGCAATGGACGCGCGGACTACGGACGGAGTGAACGACCGCATGGCCGAGGTGATCGCCCAAGTGAATAAGTACCCCGAAGGGACCAAGGCCAAAGACGTAGCGACGCTGCTTCACCTGGACGATTCCCAGACTCGCGTTTACCTCCGCAGGGCAGTAGATGCGGGCCGAATCTCGAATCCGTCGAGAGGGCTGTATGCCCCTGTTACAAGTGTTACAAGTGTTACTTCCCTCTTGGATGAGGACGAAGAAAGTTACACAAGTAACACATGTAACACCCCCTCCGAATGGGGAGGGGAAGCGGCGTGACCGACGCCGAGAAGATCGCCGCCCTTTCCCAGCAGGTCACCTACTGGCGGAACCAGGCCGCCACGTTGAATCAGCTACTGCAAGCCAGCCGCAACATACCTGAAAAGCACTACGGGAAAACCACCCTTCACCGGGATCCCACAGGCAACCAGGCTGCCGCAGCCGTCGATAAAGAACGCAAGAACAGGAAGGCAGCCTAATGGCTTACGACTACAGCGAAAAAACCCTCGAACGCTGGGACTTCTCAGCCCAAGCCGAAACCTACCGGCTGAAGTTCCTGCACCAGCAGCAGGAAACAAACCACTGGAAATGCCGCGCCACCGTCGCGGAGACGCAACTTGCCATGTACCAGGCGCGGGAGGCCCAGAAATGACCGAAGCCTGCAACACCGCCCCGCCGGCACCGGCATCAGGGAACCCCTGCCAGGAATGCCCGTTTCGCAAGTCCAATGCTGGCAGGGAGCACCCGACCAACGGTTACAAAGACGACAACTTCACAAAAGACTGGCGAGAAATTGCGCACGGAAGTTTCTTCGCCTGCCACGTCTTCGCCCCGGACCTCCACCCCTACAGCCCAGAGGCGAAAGCCGCCGGCTACGTGGCACCCGTCGAAACGGGAGCACGGCCCGAGTGCGCAGGCGCCGCCATTGCCATCCAAAGCGAACTGGACGCTGCAAAGGAGTACGGCAGCCACGGCGACTACATCAAAGACAGGCCCGCGGGTCTAACCCGCAAGGCGTTCCGGATCCTCGAAGCCCGCAGGCACGGCACCCTCCAACCAGCGTTCAAAGTCCCGGCACGGTTCAGCCCCGACGCCATCCGAGACCCCAACCAGGACGTAGACACCAGCAACCCGGCATGGGTATTCGGCGCCGAAGGACTCAGCGCCCTCCTAACAGTCGCGGACGCCATCACCGGCACCGCGTGCGCCTGCCCCGTCTGCACAGACCACGGAACCGTACATCCGGCCCAAACCATCGAAACAACGCCCGGCGGCACGGCCCTCGTGGACGCACCACTAGCCGCCCTACTGGACACCATGAACCGCCAAGGAATCCGCACCACGGACTCCTGCCAGAACCTCCGCGAAGCCGTCACAGCCCTGTGGCCCGAACGCCTGCCAACCCTCACAGCGGAACCCACAGGCACGGTCAACTACGGGCAGATCACCAGATCAGGAAGCGCGTTCATCCGAATGCACGCAACCAACCCGGCGGAACAGCGATTCATCAGGACCACGCAGCACCTAGGCGAATGGCAGACCGCCGAAGGTATCGCGCAACTCTCATTCCCACTGCAAAACGTGCCAGCCCTGACCCGCGCAGCCGGCAGCGCCGAACCAACCAAGGACGCCCAGCCCCTATGAACAACGTATTCAAGTCGTACCCGGAACGGCACCTGCAAAACGTGGAAGGTTCACGGCTCAGCTACGCACGCGCCGGTATCTTCCAGCGGCCAGACGGCAAGGAAGAACCTGCGGTCGTCCTCTTTCGGGACCGGTTCTGCCTCGCCGTACTCACCGCAGAAGACGCCTATCGGATCGCAGATCAGATCATCGACGCCCTCGAAAACCCAGCAATAAGGAACACACCATGACCAAAGACCCGCTCCAGCGCCTACTCGAAAAGAAGCTAGGCATCCACATCCCGGAGCATGACCCGGACGAAACCAACGCCCGGCCCGTCGCCCTCAACAACGACGCAGCACTAGCCGCCATCGCCCTAAGCGGCGGCAACCAACTCGCGGACGCGCTCCGCCACGGACTCAACAACACCACCCAGGAGAACCACTAATGCCCGTTGCAGACCTCACCAACGAAATCGCCGCAGTCATCGCCGCCGGCGGATCCGTAACCTCCGAATACGAACGACTCGCCCAGCGCTGGCACGACTACATCGACGCCGACCGCACCGCAGCGGACAAACTCGCCGCCGCGTTCATCGGCACCGAACCCCTCGAACGGGTCCACGAACTCACCGGCCTGGCCCTCGCTGAACTCGCAGGCCCCAAGGAACGCGCCACAGTCCGCAACGACCTCGACGCCCAGCTCTACCCCATACTCAAAAACGAGTACGCCAAGACCGCCGCAGCAAACTACGACACCCTCCGCGGACAGTTCAACGCCACCGCCGCCGCGTTCACCAAAGCAGCAGCCACGGCAGACCCCGACACGGATGCGGGCACCCTGCTTCAAGCCGACGCCAAGACCCGGACCGCATGGCTGGACGCCGCCGTACACGCCCAGGAACTCACCGCACTGGTTCCCGTTCTCGCAGCCGCCGCGAAGCTAGCAGGGGCCCGCGTGATCACCAATGATGACCACCTGCCACTCACGGTCAACCCCGGCAGCGCCCACCGTCGCAGGGTTTGGGAGGCTTGGGCATCGAACGGCCGCGCCGGACGATGGGCAGCACTCGCCAAACTCGGTGCAACTATCCACGCCCCGGCCCTCGATGACATCAAGCCCTACCGTCAGCCGGCGCCGATGCAGATCAAGCAGGTGCCTGTTGCTTACGGCATCCAGCAGATCCCTTACGACCCCGAAGACGCGGACTACAAGCCGCAGCACGTCAGCGACTCAGCAATGGTCGTACACAAGTAACCAACGTGCACAGGTGACGCCCGCACCCTAGCAGCGGGCGTCACCACCCACCCCCGAAAGCTTTGAACCCTCTGCGGACTTTTTTCACCCCCCCGGCGGGACGATGCGAGGACGCCCCCTTCGCTGGGGTCCCGTGGGTACACCCACCCGGTGCGCCCGGGCCTAAACCAAGGGTGAACCGCCGGTGGGGGCTTCGCTTGGTTTTGTAAGCAGTTGGACTCAACAGAAGGGAGGCCGGCAGTGCCCGGTCCCAAAGCAAACCCCACTAAGCCGAACTCGCGGCATCGCAGTCCTGGCGTGCGTTCGGGGCTCATTGAATTGCCTGCGGAGGGCTGTGATTTACCAGTTCCGCAGCTCCCGAAGTCTGGGGAATGGTCCCCGGAAGACAAGAAATTGTGGCGAAACATCTGGAAAAGCCCCCAGGCGAACGAGTATGACGACTCCTTTGTGCCTGCCGTTGCGGCTTATGTCTGCCACGCGCGGGCTGTTTATGAGGGCACTGCATCCGCGTGGCAGGCGCAGGAAATGCGGCACTTAGGCGGGCAGCTAGGGCTTACTCCCGCCGGAATGTTGGCGCTCGGCTGGGTTGTCCGCCATGACTAGCCGACGCTTGGCACGACGGGACGCTATCGCCCCGATTGTGGAGATCTCCCAGGATCCGAACCGCGTAGTTCAGCAGTCGCTGGATTCACCGCGGGGCAAGGTCCGGGCCTGGTTCAAGGGCGGTGCGTGTTACCGCGTGCGGATCGCCGGGACAGTCTACGGCTGGGGTGAGGGCCCGTCGGTTTGGGCGTCCGTTCTGGACGGCAGCTTCAGGCCGCACGACTTCGGCAAACACAACTCATAACTGAATAGCAACACCGTAAGCAGCCCGCTCATGGCGGGCTTTTTTGTATCCAAAATCAATCGTTTAGGAAAAAATAATGGCTGAAGCATCAATGACTCTCATCACCCGCGCCGAGGTCACGTCCATCTCGGACGTGACGACCGGTCGGAAGGCGCTCGTCTTGGACGGGAACACCCTCGAACTCGGCACCACTGGGCTCCGTGACTTGTCCGGCATGTTCAAGAGTGGAAGTGTCCTGGGTGGCCGTGTGATCGTGCGGCGCACCGGCTCGACCGTCACTTGGCACTTCATCGGTGTCCAGATTGCCGCTAACGCAACGCACCCGTGGGAAATCATTACCGCTTCGAGTGCACTCCTGCCATTCGCGCCCGAAGTGAACATCTATGAGGCTGCCATGTCTAACGGCTCGGACACCGGCCGCATCCTCATTGACGCGGCGGGCGCGGTATCCGTCCACTACGGGGAGCCGTCCAACTCCTACACTGCGGTAATCACCTTTAACACTGGTCGCTCATGGCCTTCCTCCCTTCCGGGCGTCGTCAACGGACAGTCGGTGGGCGTCTAATGCCCGACTATCTGGCCGTTACGGATACGCGCGAGCTGACGGAGGCCGGCAGGGCGGTCGTCGCCAAGGGCTTCGTCCAACGCAGCGAGTTCATCACCGATGCGGAGCGGCTCGGAGTCTCGGTGAAGGATTACGGGGCAAAAGGCGACGGCGTAACGAACGACGCCGCAGCCGTGCAGGGGGCACTGTCTGAGGCCGCTAAAGGTGGTGTGCTCAACTTCCCGGCAGGAACGTACTACATGGGCGGCACCACCCTGTCTGCCGTCTTGTCTGGGCCATTGAGCATTCAAGGCAACGGTGTGGCGAAACTAGTCTGGGACGGCAGTGACGGCATCAAGCTCACTCAGAACTGGGCGACGCACACTGTGACCGTAGACGGCGTGACACTCCTGACCCGAGCCAAAGGGGTAGGTGTCGCCCTCGAAATCGTCGGCACCGGCCAGAACTCCACCGGGACCAACCTTCGGCCGCGCACCCGAAACCGAGGATCAATCACGCGGGTCAACATCGGGGGCAACAGCGTCGAAGCCAACTCCGGCGGCAATGGCAGCGAATTGACGGACGGCTGGGGTAAGGGCATCCGACTGGTTGACGTGATGAACTTCTACGGCAGCCAAATCCATATTGACGGCTACGCCGGGCCGACGCCAGGTGCCTACGTGTCAACGCACGGCATCGAGATGGTCACGCACCCGACCAACACGCAGGCTGTGGATGTGGACTTCGATAAACTGCACGTGTTCTTTGTGCAATGCGCTCTCGACGTCACAGATTACGAGGGCGTCTTAGTGGATCAGGCAAACTTCATTGCCGTGGGCACAGGCTTCCGATTCGTTGCCACCGATTCCAACACGCCACTGGCGAGCTTCACGAATAGCCAGTGTGCGTTCATCAACAAGGCAGTCGACTGGCGACGCGTGCATCAGGGGCTCGTAGACGGCGCGAACATGTACCTTCATGTGAACGGCGGAAACCCGCAAGGGACTGCTGTCTACCTTGAAGACGTTAACGCCAGCCGTGTGACCGACTGCATGATCCTCGGCAACGGTGTTACGGGCGGGCTGAAAACCGGAGTGACCATCGCGGGGACGA
Organism: Arthrobacter sp. C9C5; assembly: GCF_013359735.1. Taxonomy (GTDB): domain Bacteria; phylum Actinomycetota; class Actinomycetes; order Actinomycetales; family Micrococcaceae; genus Arthrobacter. The sequence goes on along the minus strand of NZ_JABFMX010000004.1, from coordinate 99,527 downwards.
GTAGCCTCAACGTCGTCGAGTCGTGCACGTTCTATGCGACGGTCGTGAACCCGGTGAACCTCGGAGCCTCGACCTCGAAGAATAAGGTTCGCAACCTGAATCTAGCCGACGCCGCATCGCAGGTTGTCATCAATGCCGCCGGCACTGCAAACGAGGTCGAAACCGAGGTCTCAAGCTTCTTTGGTGCGCCCCCGGTCTCCAGGCCGCAACTGCCACCGTCTCCGACTGTTCAAGACATAGCGAACGCCCTGAAGTCACTGGGTCTGGTTGGACAGTCCTGATTTGCCCATTTGGCGATAGGGCTTATGCCTAATCGCAACACAGCAAAACCCCCGTCAGTCATTGCGACTGGCGGGGGTTTTCTGCTGTCTAGGTTCCGCCTCAATTGGCTTTCTCAAAGATCAAGGTTCTAGCCGAACCGCCCGCCGTGTCCTGCGTTTCGTTCATCAGCCGGTACCCTCTGGATTTTGCGCCCAAGACAACTGTTTCGTACTTGGGTGACCGCGGATTTATTTTGAACACGACATCGTCCCCAACGAAAGCCTCATCCAGGATGGCAGGTGCGCTCTCTTCGGCTTTTTGGTGAGCTTTGCTCTCTGAAAGGTATAGGCCGAACCCGAGCCACCCGGCGACGCCGTACACGAATACTAGACCTACGACGAACAACACGACTATTCCTATAAGTATCCCCATGCATCGGAGTGTATTTGCTGTCAGAGCTCGGCGCTAGGTTTTAGGCCGTGGTGAAAATGGACCCGGAGGCTGTTGCCCGAATGCTGGCAGGGGGCAGGTATGTTTACGGCATGGCTAGCTTCATCTTGGACGGGGAGACGTTCGAGTATCTGAAACCGGATCCGGGCCACTCACCGGAGGACGCTAAGTCCTGGGAGTACGGGAAGTACCCCAAGGTGCTTGCAACGCTGCCCTTGGCTGACGGGGGCACTGCGACTGTTTACGCCGTAGCAGAGCGCTGGAACCCTTCCCACATCCTTGTGTCATGGGCTGACGACTGGCGGCACGCGCACTGGGCCTGGATCCCCGCCGGCAACGTGGAACGCGTAACCGACTCCGACTGGGACATAGAGGAGTACCAGCGCTGCCCGGAAAAGCTGCGCGCCATCCGCTGGGGCAATCGACTCCCCGGATTCGTATCCGCGTAGGCGTCCGCGGGTATGCTCTTTCGATGACTGACGGTACGAGCATTTTTGATCAGCGGTTCTTGACGGTCCCGGAACTGGCGGCGCTTCTAAAGGTAAGTCCAGGCACCGTGTACAGACGCCTGGATGAGTGGGCCCACACCCGGATCACCGACACTGATGTGCGCTTCACTGAGAAAAACGTGGAGGACATCATTGCCTCCCGGACCAAGGCCCCAGTTCCGCCGCGACCTCCGCGACTGGGGCGGCGATCAAGGATCCCGAGGGAACAGCGCGGCTAGCGTGGATGGGCGGCAGTCCGCAAGAAGTCCGCAAGAAGTCCAGCGAAGGGCCAAACCTGCCAATCGCGCACGACGATAATTCCTCTAAATCTAGGCGATTTCAACCCTAGCCAACATCCCCCAACCAGGACTGTTTAGTTCGAGCTCTACTACGGCGTCTAGTCCGCAGACAACAAGGCCGGTCCAGAGGTTCGCTGAACCTCTGGACCGGCCTTTTTGTTGTGTCAGGAGCCGCTTAGCAGCGCTGTCCAGTCCGGGGGTCAAGCGGCTGCGCGCGGCACCCGCCGATAATAAGCCGCCCGTCTGCCGCGTTCAAGGCTACGCTTGGTCCTAGGAACTACATCGAGGAGCGGTGATGTCCCGGTTCCGAAGCTTCATACGCCAACACCTTGTGGCCGACGATCCGGCACCCGGTTACTCCCGCCTGGACCGCTTCGATGGCCTCGGGGAGTCGGCGGCGGGTGCGGCCCCACCGGGCGAGCAAGCAGGATTCCCAACAGCACCCGCCCCTGCACACTCCCAGGACGCTGCTCTCGCCTCAATCGAGGAAAGACTCACGGCAGACGAGAACGAATTTGTCGGCGGCGTGGCCGATCAGTCTGCCCGGGACAGGCGCTACCTCCTCGCCCTCGTCCAGGAGCGGCGGGCCCAGATCGAGCGGGTGGAGGAACTGGCTTCGCACCTGGACCGTCTCGCTCCCCATGACAGGCACTACTCCCGGCTCATCCGGGCAGCCCTCACCCCACCGGATAACGACCGACCCGCGGGCGACGAAACCTCCCACCCGGCGTAGTGGCGTGGCACAATCCGTGGTGTGGATATTGTGGAGTTTCTGGAAGCTCGAATCGATGAAGAAGAAGCAGAGCTCCGGCACGCCCCCGTTCCGGACGACTCAGCGTCTCCCCCACTCGCCGCGCCAATGCGCGCAGAGTGTGCCCAAAAGCGGGAGATCCTGGCGCGCTGGAAGCGGGCCGCCGCGAGCAACGTTGACAGCACGGACGCCCAGGGCGAGCTGGCCATGGCCCGCCGCGCCATGCTCAACATCCTCGCCGCAGGTTACGAGGACCACCCGGATTTCGACCCGGAGTGGGCCGCGACCCTAAAGTGAGCGGCACTCGCTCCTCACGTACATCCCACCCTCAACATCCCGGGCGGACTGTTTCGTGCCCCGGTCAGAAGCCCCGGTACATGATCCGTTGCGGGCCCGCGTCGCCGCCGAGGTATTGCCCGCGGTCTTCGAAGCCGGCCTTGCGGTAGGCGGCCTGACCCGCCGGGTTGGCCTCATTGACGGACAGGACGACGCCGCGCTGCTCCCCGCCCAGCGCGGACGTGAGCCTGGCGGCTTCCCGCACCGCCGCTGCTGCCGCCGCCGCACCGAATCCCCTACCCTGCTGCCGCCGGTCCACGAGGAATCCGCGCAGCAGCCAGGCGGAATCGTCGTCGGCCCAGCCGGCGGCGCGAGCGGCCCCGGCCTGCAGGGTTGCCACGCCGACGGCCGAGCCGTTGGAATCCATGACATAGGGAAAGCGGCTGCCCTCTTCGAGTCCCATCAGCATCATCCGCAGCGGATCCCCGACGAACTTCCGTTGCCCCTCGCCCAGCTCCAGGTCGGCGACCTCCCCCAGCTTGACTGCCCGGGCATCGTCGTCGAGGTTCTTCAAGGCGATCAGCCACACGTGTTCAGACATGTCAGAAGCGTATCCAAAGCCGGGCCGCCCCGCCGTCGGGGCAGCCCGGTGGACAACGCCTAGGCAGCGCAGGAAGGTGGATGTGCCGGAGCTTGAGGGCCCGGAAGGGGATCTCACGGCTGATGTCCGTGGTGCGGCAGCCGGTCCGGAGGACCGGCAAACTAGCGCGGTAGACGTCGGCCCGGCCGCCTACTGGCCATAGAAGACGCGCTCGAAGACGGCCCGTGCCCGCCGGCTGAGCCGCAGGTAATCCTCCTCGAGTTCGGCGGCGTTGCCGTGGCCGTAGCCGCACCAGCGGGCCACGGCCTCCAGGTCGCGACGCGAGGACGGCAGCAGGTCAGAGGCACGCCCGGTCCAGATCACGTTGGCGGAGCGGATCCGGCTCGCCAGCCGCCAGGCCCGCAGCAGCAGCACCACTTCCCCGGCCTCCAGCAGTTCCAGGCTGGCGGCTGCCTCGAGGGCCTGGACGGTGGAAGTGGTCCGCAGCTCCGGATGCTTGCCGGCATGCCGCAGCTGCAGCAGCTGCGCGAGCCACTCGACGTCGCTCAGGCCGCCGCGGCCCAGTTTCAGGTGCCGGGCCGGGTCCGCTCCGCGTGGCAGCCGTTCGGACTCCATGCGGGCCTTGACCCGCCTGACCTCGCGGACATCCTGCTCCGCAACGGTGTCCGGGTAGCGGATGGGATCGATCAGCGCCACGAAATCGGCGGCGAGTTCGTCGTCGCCGGCCATCGGCCGGGCACGCAGCAGCGCCTGGGCCTCCCAGATGAGGGACCAGCGGCGGTAGTACTCGGCGTAGGACTCCAGCGACCGCACCATCGGTCCGCTCTTGCCTTCCGGGCGCAGGTCGGCGTCGACCAAGAGCACGCGTTCGGCGAGGATGGCAGGCTTGAGCGGCTGGGTCAGCAGGCTGGAGAGCTTGCCGACGATCCGGGCAGCCTGCTGTTGCGCCTCGTCCTCCGGCACGCCGGGCAGGCCGCGGTGCACATACATGACGTCGGCGTCCGAGCCGTAGCCGATCTCGCGGCCGCCCTGACGCCCCATCGCCACCACCAGCACCCGGGTCTTGAGTGGTTCCCCGGCCGCAACGACCGTCTCGGCCACCCGGAGCGCGCCGAGGACGGCGGCCCGGTCGGTATCGGCCAGAGCCGCGCCCACCTGGTCCTGGTCCAGCAGTCCGGCGCTGTCCGCGATGGCGATCCGCAGGATTTCGCGGCGCCGGATCAGCCGAATCAGGCGCATCGCACTTTCCGGGTCCGAGTGCCGGGACATTTTGGAGGTGATCTCCAGCCACTGCGCCTCGTAGCTGAGCGGGACCAGGTCCTTATCCGAGCCCAGCCAGGCCACGGACTCGGGCGAGACCTCCAGCAGGTCCGAGATGAGCCGGGAATTGGAGAGCACATGGCACAGCCGCTCCGCCGCCGCCGTCGAATCCCGCAGCAGGCCGAGGTACCAGTGCGTGGTGCCGAGACCCTCACTGACCCGGCGGAAGGCCAGCAGCCCGCCGTCGGGGTCCACGCCCTCGGCGAGCCAGCCGAGCAGGATCGGCAGCAGCTGGCGCTGCAGCGCGGCGCGCCGGCTCACCCCGCCGGTGAGCGCCTCGATGTGCCGCATGGCGCCGGGAGGATCCAGGTAGCCGAGCGCGGCGAGCCGGCCCTGCGCGGCTTCGGGCGTGAGCTTGGCCTCCTCGCTGCTGAGCGCGGCCGCGGTGTTGAGCAGCGGCCGGTAAAAAATGCGTTCATGCAGTTCCCGCACGGAACGCTTGGTCTGGCGCCAGGCTTTGAGCAGCGCGTCCGGGTGCGGGCGTTCGTTGGAGAACGGGCCCAGCACCGCCTTGGCGAGGGAGCGCAGCGACGCTTCCTTGACCGGCATCAGGTGGGTGCGGCGCAGCTGGAAGAGCTGGATCCGGTGCTCGAGCAGGCGCAGGTACCGGTAGTCGCGGTCGAATTCCTTGGCGTCGGAGCGTCCGATGTAGCCGCCCGCGGAGAGCGCCGCGATGGCCGAGGTGGTGTCCCGGCAGCGCAGGGTTTCGTCCGATTTGCCGTGCACCAGCTGGAGCAGCTGGACGGTGAATTCGACGTCCCGCAGCCCGCCGCGGCCCAGTTTGATCTGCCGCTGCTCCTCCTCGGCCGGGATGTGCTCGGTGACCCGGCGGCGCATCGAACGGACCGACTCGACGAACCCTTCGCGGCCCGCGGAGGACCAGATCAGCGGCGCGACGGCGGCCTCGTAGCGCGCCCCGAGCGCGGCGTCCCCGGCGATGGTCCGGGCCTTGAGCAGCGCCTGGAATTCCCAGCTTTCGGCCCAGCGCGCGTAGTAGCTCTCGTGCGAGGCCAGGGTGCGCACCAGGGGCCCGGACTTGCCCTCCGGCCGGAGGTTGGCGTCGACCTCCCAAAGCCCCGGCTCACGGCTCGTGGACATGATGGCGCGTGAAATCCCCGAGGCCAGGGCGGTGCCGATGGTGTTCGCCCGGGAGTCCTCCAGGGCGCCGGCGTCGATCACATAGATGACGTCGACGTCGGAGATGTAGTTCAGTTCGCGGGCGCCGCACTTGCCCATCCCGATCACGGCCAGACCGATGTCGGCCACGTCCGCTGCGCTGAACTGCTCCGCCGCCTCGGCCCGGGACACGGCCAGGGCCGCTTCGATCGCGGCGCCGGCCAGGTCAGCCAGTTCGGCCCCGACGGAGGGCATGAAGTCCAACGGATCGGCGGCGCAGAGGTCCTTGATGGCGAGCTCCACGAGCCCCCGCCGGTACGCCGTGCGGAGGGCCGCGTACCCTTCCTGCCCGGTCACGGCGGCGACCGGCCGGGCGGCCTTTGGGTCGGCGCGGACCGACTGCAGCAGCCGGGTGCGCAGCGCGGCGGCATCGGCTGCCTGCGGCTCGGGGCTGGCCGTCGTATGGAAGGCGTCGAGGTGTTCGGGGTGCCGGATGAGGAATTCGCCGAGCGCCTCGGAAGCGCCGAGCACCCGGTAGAGCGGCTCGCTGCGGTCCGGCTCGGCCGCGGCCAGGTCCCTCAGGGCCGGGTGTTTCTCGATCAGCCGGACCAGGGACTGTAGCGCCGTGTCCGGGTTAGCGGCCAGCTGCAGCCCGGCAAACAAGGCATCTTCGTCCAGGTCCGCCAGCTCCGGGGCGGCCAGGAACCGCTCGCCCTTGTCCAGGTCGTTGAAACCCGCGGCGATGAGGCGCCGTGCCAGGCTCACCGCGGCCGCCTAGAGGATGGCCAGGTTGCGCTGCAGCTCGTAGGGCGTCACCTGGAGGCGGTAGTCCTGCCACTCGGCGCGCTTGTTGCGCAGGAAGTGCTCGAAGACCTGCTCGCCCAGGATCTGCGGCATGAGCTCGGAATCCTCCATTGTCCGGATCGCGTCGTGCAGGCTGGCCGGCAGCGGATCGTGGCCCATGGCACGGCGCTCGGCCGAGCTCAGCGACCAGATGTCGTCCTCGGCGGCGGCGGGCAGCTGGTAGCCCTCCTCGATGCCCTTCAGCCCGGCACCCAGCAGCACGGCGTAGGCAAGGTACGGGTTGGCGGCCGAGTCGATGCCGCGGTACTCGATCCGCGCGGACTGGCCCTTGCCGGGCTTGTACAGCGGAACCCGGACCAAGGCCGAGCGGTTGTTGTGGCCCCAGCTCAGGTAGCTGGGCGCTTCTCCCCCGCCCCAGAGGCGCTTGTAGGAGTTCACGAACTGGTTGGTCACGGCGGTGAACTCGGGGGCGTGCTTGAGGATGCCGGCAATGAACTGCCGCGCGGTTTCGGAGAGCTGGAATTCCGCTCCGGCCTCGTAAAAGGCGTTGGTGTCGCCCTCGAACAGCGAGAAGTGCGTGTGCATGCCGGAGCCCGGGTGCGCGGTGAACGGCTTGGGCATGAAGGTCGCGTAGGTCCCCTGCTGCAGCGCGACCTCCTTGATCACGGTGCGGAAGGTCATGATGTTGTCCGCGGTCTGCAGGGCGTCCGCATAGCGCAGGTCGATCTCGTTCTGCCCCGGGCCGGCCTCGTGGTGGCTGAACTCGACCGAGATGCCCACCGATTCCAGCATGGTCACAGCGGTCCGCCGGAAGTCCTGCGCCACGCCGCCGGGCACGTGGTCGAAGTAGCCGCCCTCGTCCACCGGAACCGGTGCGCCGTCCGGGCCCGGCTGCTGGGACTTGAGCAGGTAGAACTCGATTTCGGGGTGGGTGTAGCAGGTGAAGCCCATGTCCGCGGCCTTCGCGAGGTTGCGCTTGAGGACGTTGCGCGGATCCGCCGCGGAGGGCTCGCCGTCGGGCGTCAGGATGTCGCAGAACATCCGCGAGGTCGCTTCCGTCTCGCCGCGCCACGGCAGGATCTGGAAGGTGGAGGGGTCCGGCTGGGCCAGCATGTCGGATTCGAAGACGCGGGCCAGGCCCTCGATCGAGGACCCGTCGAAGCCCAGGCCCTCCTCGAAGGCGCCTTCAACTTCGGCCGGGGCGAGGGCCACAGACTTCAGCGATCCCACGACGTCGGTGAACCACAAGCGCACAAAGCGCACGTCACGCTCTTCGATCGTCCGCAGGACAAACTCTTGCTGGCGGTCCATGGTGCCTCTTTCCGGGTGTACGTCCGTGCCCCGGACCCGTCCCGACTACTCGTCTTGGCTGGCGCCCGCAGCTGCTCTCGAATCACTCTACTAAGCATTCCCGGGGATTGCTGGCGTAGCGCACCGGCGTAACACACCGTTAACACAACGGCCGCCGAACCGCTGCTTGGGTGTCCCTACCGCCCCGCCGGCCAGCGCCGTTTGTGACGGGTCTCACCGCTCCGCCGGTGCCGCCCGGTAGCTAGGACGCGGGGTATCGCACTACGCTCGTGGCATGGCCCCCAGCAACAGCCCCGATTCCAGCACGTCCGCAGAACTCGCTGCCCCCTACGGCAACGGCCCCGCAACGGGCACGGCCGCCGCAGCCCAGGATCCGGCGCCGGACAGCGCCGCCAAGGACACTGCCGCCAAACCCGCGGCCCGAATCCGCACGCACCACCTGCGCCAGGCCAAGCTCAACGGTGAGCGCTTCGCCATGCTGACGGCTTACGACCAGTACACCGCCGAGATCTTCGATGCGGCCGGCATCGAGGTGCTACTGGTCGGAGATTCGGCCTCCAATAATGTCTTCGGCAACGAAACGAGCCTGCCCGTCACCGTGGACGAGCTGATTCCGCTGTGCCGCGCGGTAACCCGCTCCGCGCGGCGCGCCCTCGTGGTGGCCGACCTGCCCTTCGGCAGCTACGAGGTCTCCGCCCAGCAGGCGGTGGCGACGGGCGTGCGTTTCCTCAAGGAAGGGCTCGCGCACGCGGTCAAGATCGAGGGCGGCAAGTTCTATGCCGAAACTGTCCGGGCCATGGTCCAGGCCGGCATCCCCGTGATGGCGCACATCGGCTTCACGCCGCAAAGCGAGCACGCCCTCGGCGGCTACCGGGTCCAGGGCCGTGGCGACGATGCCCAGCGGCTGATCGACGACGCCGTCGCACTGGCCGACGCCGGCGCGTTCTGTGTGCTGATGGAAATGGTTCCGGCGCCGACGGCGGCCGCCGTGGACGCCGCCGTCGAGGTCCCCACGATCGGCATCGGGGCAGGCAATGCGACCACCGGCCAGGTGCTGGTATGGCAGGACATGGCCGGGCTTCGTGGCGGAAAGATGGCCAAGTTCGTCAAGCAGTACGCGGATCTGCGGACCACCCTGAGCGATGCCGCGAAAGCGTACGGCGACGATGTCCGCTCAGGCCACTTCCCCGGCCCGGAACATTCCTTCTAGCCGCAAGCTTCGGGTTCCAGCCGGAGCCGGGCAGCCCGTTGACCAGGAGGACAACGGGCGCCGGCAGGCCGTTACGCGTCGTCGTCGCCCTTTTCCCAGGCCTCGTTGCGGGCCTTGACCTTCTCGAGGGCGTGTTCGGCTTCCTCGCGGGTCTTGTAAGGGCCGATCAACTGGCTCCAGTCGGACATGGCGTCTTCCTCGATCTCGTGGGTGTTGACGTTGTACCAGTATTCGGTCATCGGGGATCCTTCTGCGTGTGCCTGGTTCCGGGGGTACCGGCCCCTGTCGGCTAAGTTTTCGGCTGTATTTTCCGGGCTGCGCCCGGGGGCTTATAGAATCAATCTATGCCTTCCCTCACCTCGACTGCACCCATCGGCACCCTTGTCCCGGGAACAGTCAGCCCGCAACTTGCCGTACCGGCGTCCATCCCGCGCCCTGAGTACGTCGGCAAGCCTGCTCCGGCCAAGTTCACGGGCTCAGAGGTCAAGTCCGCCGAGACCATCGAGAAGATCCGGATCGCCTCACGGATTGCCGCCCAGGCCATCGTGGAAGTCGGCAAGCACATCGCCCCCGGCGTCACCACCGACCAGCTGGACAAGGTGGGGCACGAGTTCCTGCTCGACCACAACGCCTACCCGTCCACCCTCGGCTACCGCGGGTTCCCCAAGTCCCTGTGCTCCTCGCTCAACGAGGTGATCTGCCACGGCATCCCGGACAGCACGGTGGTCCAGGATGGCGACATCCTGAACATCGACATCACGGCCTTCATCGGCGGCGTGCATGGCGACACCAATTACACCTTCCTCGTGGGCGACGTCGACGAGGAGTCCAGGCTGCTGGTCGAACGCACCGAAGAGTCCCTGCGCCGCGCCATCCGCGCTGTGGCCCCGGGCCGCGAAATCAACGTGATCGGCCGGACCATCGAGTCCTACGCCAAGCGCTTCGGCTACGGCGTGGTCCGGGACTTCACCGGGCACGGCGTCGGCGAGGCCTTCCACACCGGGCTGATCATCCCGCACTACGATGCCGCCCCGGCCTACAACACCGTCATGGAGGCCGGCATGGTCTTCACGATCGAGCCGATGCTCACGCTGGGCACGGTCGAATGGGACATGTGGGCCGACGACTGGACGGTTGTGACGCGCGACCACAAACGGACCGCACAGTTCGAGCACACCCTGCTGGTCACGGAGTCCGGCGCCGAAGTCCTGACGCTCCCCTGATCCCCGCACCGCCTTTCCAAAATCAACAACAAGACCCACCCCGCCCCTGCCACGAACGGAACAACATTGGCCAAGAAGGACGAGAAGTCGAAGAAGAACGCACCGCTGATCGGCATCGACATCGGTGGCACCGGCATCAAGGGCGGAATCGTTGATCTGAAGAAGGGCAAGCTCGTGGGCGACCGGCTCCGCGTGCCCACCCCGCAGCCGTCCACCCCGGAAGCCGTCGCCGAAGTCGTGGCGCAGGTGGTCGCCGAGCTGTCCAAGCGTCCCGACGCCCCCTCAGCCGACTCCCCCGTCGGCGTGACCTTCCCGGGAATCATCCAGCACGGCGTGGTCCACTCGACGGCCAACGTTGACAACTCGTGGCTGAACCTGGACATCGACGCCCTGCTGACCGCCCGGCTCGGCCGCCCGGTCGAGGTCATCAACGACGCCGACGCCGCCGGCCTGGCCGAGGCCCGCTACGGTGCCGGCGAAGGCATTTCCGGCACGGTCCTGGTGATCACCCTCGGCACCGGCATCGGTTCCGCCTTCATCTTCGACGGCAAGCTCGTCCCCAACGCCGAACTGGGCCACCTGGAAATCGACGGTTTCGACGCCGAGAGCAAGGCCTCCGCCGTCGCCCGTGAGCGCGACGGCCTGAGCTGGGCCGAATACAGCGTGCTGCTGCAGCGCTACTTCTCCCACGTCGAGTTCCTCTTCTCCCCGGAACTGTTCATCGTGGGCGGCGGCATCTCCAAGCGGGCCGACGAATACCTGCCGCACATGTCGCTGCGCACGCCGATCGTTCCGGCCGAGCTGAAGAACGACGCCGGCATCGTGGGCGCCGCCATCGAGGTTGCCCTCACGCACAAGCTGGCCAAGTAGTCCAGGACGCAAAACAACCCAACTGGCTCGCAGTTGTTGTCGCTTTGAGGGCTTCGGTTCATGCGGTGGCAACTGCGAGTCAGTTGGTTGGAGCCGGTGGTGGCCGCGGCTTCCCCTCCGCTGCCACCACCGGAACTTGGTTGAGCCTAGAGCGGGCTCTTCTGCGAGCTCTTGCCTTCCAGCCCCTTGGACTCGGCCTCATGGCGGAGCAGGGCGATGGCGGACTCGAAGTCTTCCAGCGATTCGAAGGCCTGGTACACGCTCGCGAAGCGCAGGTAGGCCACCTCATCGAGGCGCTGCAAGGGGTTGAGGATCGCGAGGCCCACCTCGTGGGCGTCGATCTCGGCTGCGCCGGAGGCCCGGATGGTCTCCTCGACTTCCTGGGCCAGCATGGCGAGGTCGTCTTCGGTGACGGGGCGGCCCTGGCAGGCCTTCCGCACGCCGTTGATGACCTTGCTGCGGCTGAACGGCTCGCCGACGCCGGAGCGCTTGATCACGGTCAAGCTGGTGGTCTCCACCGTGGTGAACCGGCGTCCGCACTCGGGGCACTGGCGGCGGCGCCTGATGGCGGAGCCGTCGTCGGCGATGCGGCTGTCCACCACGCGCGAATCAGGGTTACGACAGAACGGGCAATACACGTCGGTTCCTCCCCTGCCGCAAACTTGATCCCTGTAGAGAGCCTAAGCACCGCGATTGGTGCTTCCGGGATCAGTTTACGACTAGATGTTGCTGAATAACAAGCCTGTAATTACTACATGTTGTGGTCGAGCGCCGTTCTGGCGGGTCTCCCCGCCGGCCGCCCTAGCTGCCTGCGGAGAACCGTGCGGTGACCGCTTCGCCGTGGGCCGGCAGGTCCTCCGCGCCGGAGAGGCTGACGATGTGTCCGCTGACTTCCTCCAGCGCGCTCCTGCTGTAGTTGATCACCTGGATGGCGCGCAGGAAGGTGGTCACGTTCAGCCCGGAGGAGAACGCGGCCGTTCCGCTGGTGGGCAGCACGTGGTTGGAGCCGGCGCAGTAGTCGCCCAGGCTCACCGGGCTGTAGTCCCCCACGAAGATGGCCCCGGCGTTGCGGATCCGGGCGGCGACGCCGGCGGCGTCCGCGGTCATGATTTCGAGGTGTTCGGCCGCGTAGGCGTCGCAGGCAGCGATGCCCTGCTCAAGGTCCTCGACCAGGACGACGCCGGACTGCGGACCCGACAGGGCCTGCCGGACCCGGGCGCTGTGCTTGGTCGCGCCGGCCTGGAGTTCGAGTTCGCGGCGGACGGCGGCGGCCAGTTCCTCGGAGTCGGTGATCAGCACGGAAGCGGCCTGCGGGTCGTGCTCGGCCTGGCTGATCAGGTCGGCGGCAACGAGGCCCGGGCGCGCAGTCGCGTCGGCCAGGATTGCGATCTCGGTGGTGCCGGCCTCCGAGTCGATTCCCACCACACCCTTCACGAGCCGCTTGGCGGTGGCCACGAAGATGTTTCCGGGCCCGGTGACGACGTCGACCGGGTCAATGCCGGCGTCGATGCCGGCGGCAGCGCTGGCTCCGACGCCCCCGGCCCCGGTTCCGCCGGCGATGCCGTAGGCGAACGCCGCAATGGCCTGGGCGCCGCCGATCGCGTAGACCTCCTCGATGCCCAGCAGGCACGCCGCCGCCAGGATCGTGGGGTGCGGGAGGCCGCCGAAGTCCTTCTGCGGCGGCGAGGCCAGGGCGATGGATTCCACGCCGGCTGCCAGCGCCGGGACCACGTTCATGATGACCGAGGAGGGGTAGACCGCCAGGCCGCCGGGGACGTAGAGCCCGACCCGGGCCACCGGGACCCAGTTCTGGCTGACCACGGCGCCTTCGCCGAGTTCGACGTCGGTGTCGGCCGGACGCTGCGCATCGGCGAAGCGGCGTGCCCGGCGGATGGACTCCTCGAGGGCGGCGCGCACGGCGGGGTCCAGGCCGTCGAGGGCGGCCTTGAGGGCTTCGGCGGGGACCCGCGGGTGGGCCTGTTCGACGCCGTCGAAGTTCAGCGCCAGCTCGCGCAGCGCCTCGAAGCCGCGCGTCCGGACCGACGAAATGATGTCCAGGACCTTTTGCTCCGCGTCGGCCACGGTGCCGTGCTGCGCCCGCGGAACGGCGGCGCGGAGCCCGGCGAGGGACAACCGCTGCCCGCGCACGTCCACGGTGCGGAAGTTGAGGGCGGAGGGAGCGGAGGGCACAGGGCTGTCAGCAGTTGGAGTCACTCGTCCATTTTACGCTCCGGCGCGGCGCCCCCGGACCCCCGTTACGGGGTACGGGGCCGGAGCGTCCGGGGCCTGGAGAACAGCCGGAGCGCCCCTGGCGTCAGGCGTCCGCGGACGACCGCCCGGGCTCCGATGAGCCAAACACCGTGGAGAGGAAGATCGCGAGGGCGATGGCGGCAGGCCAGATGACCAGCATGGCGTAGGCCCGGAGCGAGAAGGCGATGCTGGCGCTGGCCGAAGTGTCCACCGGGGCGCTCCACCAGGTACCGGCGAGCACGCCGGTCCCCCAGGCCAGCAGGGCCCCCGCGGCGCCCGCGGCGACGGCCAGGACCACCGTCGCGGTTCCCAGCCGGGCGGGCCGGTTGCCGGCAATGAAGACCCCGGACAGGCAGCCGGCCAGCAGGAACAGCCCGGCCAGGACAAGGTCCCGCGGCAGCCACGTTTCGGGGTTGCTGCCGGCGGCCAATGCGGGGTCCCGGGTGATGAGGTTCAGCCCGGTCGGCGCCAGCAGCCACCACAACAGTCCCACCGGAAGACCTGCCGCGGCGATCACGGCCAGCCCCGTCCACGGCACGGCAGCGCCGGGCCGCCCGGGCGCGGCAGGCCAGGGGCCGCCGTCGTGATCGTGAACGGGCATGTGCACCGCAGGTTGTGTCATGCAACAAACCTTAACAAAGGATCCGGCCCCGGACGGACATGACGCCGGCGCACGGCACGTGACGCCCGGATGCCCAAATGGCGGGGTGCGAATACCGCGGGCCGCGCCCGCAGGAATACGCTGGCAGTGAGCACCAGTCGCAGAACAGCAGGGAGATGAACCACAGTGGCCTCAGCCGAAGAAGCCTTCGAAGGAACGTTCAAGGAAATGTTCCGCCGCCACGCGGCCGGAGTCGCCATCATCACCGTGAACTACGACGGCGTGCCCTACGGTTTCACCGCTACCTCGGTGGCGTCCCTATCGGCCAAGCCGCCGCGCTTCACCTTCAACATGGCCCGGACCTCCCGCTCGTGGCCCGCCGTCGCGAATTCCGGCTACATCGGCGTGCACATGCTGGGGCTGGGGAACCAGCAGCTCGCCGACCGCTTCGCCCGCTCCCGGGACCGCTTCGAGGGTGACCACTGGGAGCTCGGGCCCCATGAGGTGCCCATCCTCAAGGATGTCTCCGGCTGGCTGATCGGCAAGATCCAGATGCGGCTCTCCTTCGAAAACAACGCCGTGGTGGTCGTCGAGGTGGTCGACGGCGCGATTGGCGGCGAGGGCGCGCCGTTGCTGTATCACGGTGGCAGCTACGGCCAGCCGGTGCCGCTCGACTACGAAATCTAGGCCGCCCGGCCTAGCTGTCCAGATGTCCCGTTGCCTAGCTGTCCAGGCAGGTCGGGCCGAGCAGCACCTTCAGGTCGCCGAACAGGGACGGGCTGGGGTTGACGCGCAGATGCACGGGCAGCCCCATGACCTCAACCCGGGAGTCGCCGTGCAGGTGCAGGCGGACCTCGGATTTGCCCCGATGGGTCCTGAGCACCTCGCCGAGTTCATTCACCACGGCTTCGGTGGCTTTGTGCGTCGGCATGGTGATCACCAGCGGCCCGTCCAGGCCTTCGCTAAGGTCCGGCACCGAGAGCTCCATGCAGTTCAGGGCCACCGCGCCGTCGTCGCGGCGCTGCAGCCGGCCCTTGACGACGACGATCAGGTCCTCGGCCAGGACCGAGGCGATCGGGCCGTAGACCTGGCCGAAGAACATCACTTCCACCGAGCCTCCGAGGTCTTCGATCTCGGCGCGCGCGTAGGCGTTGCCGCTGGCCTTGGCGATCCGGCGACTGAGCGAGGTGATCATGCCCGCGATGGTGATGATCGCGCCGTCGTGCGGTCCGTCCTCGGCGATGATCGAGGTGATCGACTGGTCCGCGTGCTGGCTGAGCAGCCCCTCGAGGCCCTGCAGCGGGTGGTCCGAGACGTAGAGTCCCAGCATGTCGCGTTCGAAGGAGAGCTTGTCCTTCTTCTCCCACTCGGGCAGTTCGGGAATCTCGATGCTCAGCGAGGACTCCGACTCGGTGTCATCGATGCCGGCGAACAGGTCGAACTGTCCGATCGCCTCGTTGCGCTTGAGCGTGATGACCGAGTCGATGGCTTCTTCGTGGATCATGGCCAGGGCACGGCGGTGGTGGCCGAGCGAGTCGAAGGCGCCGGCCTTAATCAGGGATTCGATGGTGCGCTTGTTGCAGACCACCGCCGGGACCTTCATCAGGTAGTCCTTGAAGGAGGTGTAGGCGCCTTCGCGTTCGCGTGCGGCCACCATCGCGTCGACGGCGTTGGCGCCGACGTTGCGGATGGCTCCCATGCCGAAGCGGATGTCGTTGCCGACCGGGGTGAAGTTGAGCGCTGACTCGTTGACATCCGGAGGCAGCACGGTGATGCCCATGCGGCGGCATTCGTTGAGGTAGATCGCCGATTTGTCCTTGTCGTCGCCGACCGAGGTGAGCAGGGCCGCCATGTATTCCGGCGCGTAGTGCGCCTTCAGGTAGGCGGTCCAGTAGGAGATCACGCCGTACGCGGCGGAGTGCGCCTTGTTGAAGGCATAGTCGGAGAAGGGCAGCAGGATGTCCCAGAGGGTCTTGACCGCGGCCATCGAGTAGCCGTTGTCCTGCATGCCCTGGGAGAAGCCGGCGAACTGCTTGTCCAGCTCGGATTTCTTCTTCTTGCCCATGGCGCGGCGTAGGATGTCGGCCTGGCCCAGGGTGTAGCCGGCGAGCTTCTGCGCCACCGCCATGACCTGCTCCTGGTACACGATCAGGCCGTAGGTGCCGCCGAGGATCTCGGCGAGCGGCTCCTCGAGCTCGGGGTGGATCGGGATGACTTCCTGGATCTTGTTCTTGCGCAGCGCGTAGTCGGTGTGCGCGTTGGCGCCCATCGGTCCCGGGCGGTACAGCGCCAGCACGGCGGAGATGTCTTCGAAGTTGTCGGGCTTCATCAGCTTGAGCAGGGAGCGCATGGGCCCGCCGTCGAGCTGGAAGACGCCCAGGGTGTCGCCGCGGGCCAGCAGCTCGTAGGAGGCCGCGTCGTCCAGGGCCAGGGACTCAAGGTCCAGGTCGACCCCGCGGTTCATTTTGATGTTTTCCAGCGCGTCGGAAATGATCGTCAGGTTCCGCAGCCCCAGGAAGTCCATCTTGATCAGGCCGAGGCCCTCGGAGGTCGGGTAGTCGAACTGCGTGATGACCTGGCCGTCCTGGAAGCGGCGCATGATCGGGATGACGTCGATGATGGGGTCCGAGGACATGATGACGCCGGCGGCGTGGACGCCCCACTGCCGCTTCAGGCCCTCGATGCCCAGGGCGGTCTCGAAGACTTTCGCCGCTTCCGGGTCCGTACTGATCAGCTGCCGGAAGTCCCCGGCCTCGCCGTAACGCTTGGCCTCGGGGTTCTGGATGTCGGCCAGCGGAATGTCCTTGGCCATCACGGCCGGCGGCAGCGCCTTCGTGAGCTGCTCGCCCATGCTGAACGGGTAGCCCAGCACGCGGGAGGAATCCTTGAGGGCCTGCTTGGTCTTGATGGTGCCGTAGGTGACGATCATGGCCACGCGTTCGTCGCCGTACTTGCGGGTCACATAGTCGATCACTTCGGAGCGGCGCCGGTCATCGAAGTCGACGTCGAAGTCGGGCATGGAGACGCGGTCCGGGTTCAGGAAGCGCTCGAAGATCAGGCCGTGGTGCAGCGGGTCCAGGTCGGTGATGCGCATGGCGTAGGCCACCATGGAGCCGGCGCCGGAGCCGCGGCCGGGACCCACCCGGATGCCGTTGTTCTTGGCCCAGTTGATGAAGTCGGCCACCACCAGGAAGTAGCCCGGGAAGCCCATCGAGGTGATGACTTCGAGCTCATAGTCGGCCTGCTGGCGGACCTTGTCCGGGATGCCTTGGGGGTAGCGGTAGTGGAGGCCCTTGTCCACTTCCTTGACCAGCCAGGACGTCTCGTCCTCCCCTTCCGGGCAGGGGAAGCGGGGCATGTAGTTGGCGCCGGTGTTGAAGGACACTTCGCAGCGTTCGGCGATCAGCAGCGTGTTGTCGCAGGCGTCGGGGTGGTCGCGGAACAGTTCCCGCATTTCCTGCGGCGACTTCAGGTAGTAGCCGCTGCCGGAGAAGGCGAAGCGTGAACCGCCGTTGTCATACGTGGGCTCCAGCAGGGTGGAGCCGGACTGGATGGCCAGCAGGGCTTCGTGCGCCTTGGCGTCGTGCTCGTGCGTGTAGTGCAGGTCGTTCGTGGCCACCAGCGGGAGGTTCAGTTCCTTGGCCAGCCGTAGCAGGTCCCCGGTGACGCGCCGCTCGATGTCCAGGCCGTGGTCCATGAGCTCGCAGAAGTAGTTCTCGGCGCCGAAGATGTCGCGGAACTCGGCCGCGGCCTCGAGGGCTTCGCGGTACTGCCCGAGCCGGAGCCTCGTCTGGACTTCGCCGGACGGGCAGCCGGTGGTGGCGATCAGGCCTTCTGAGTAGGTGTTCAGCAGCTCGCGGTCCAGCCGGGGCCATTTGCCGAAGACCGAGTCGAGGGAGGCGATCGAGGAGGCACGGAACAGGTTCCGCATGCCGACGTTGTTGTAGCTCAGCAGCGTCATGTGCGTGTAGGCGCCACCGCCGGAGATGTCATCCTTGCGCTGGTTCTCTTCGCCCCAGCGCACGCGGGTCTTGTCCGTGCGCGCGGTTCCCGGCGTGACGTAGGCCTCGACGCCGATGATCGGCTTGATGCCCTTGTCGGTGGCCCGCTTCCAGAAGTCGAACGCCCCGAAGAGGTAGCCATGATCGGTGGTGGCCAGGGCGGGCATGCCCAGCCGCTCGGTCTCATCGAAGAGTTCCCCGAGTCGCGCCGCGCCGTCCAACATGGAGTACTCGGTGTGGTTGTGGAGGTGGACGAACGAGTTGTTGCTGGAAGTCACCGAATCATTCTAGTGCCGGGCAACGACACCCACGTGCCCGGCGCGGCGGTGCGTGCGGAGCTCCGCTAGGCGTTGCCGGACTCCAGCACTTCGAGGGCGTACCTCAGGTCCTGCGGGTACTCGCTGGTCACCGTGACCCGCTCCCCGGTCCGGGGGTGGTCGAAGGACAGCTGCCGGGCATGCAGCCACTGCCGGGTCAGGCCCAGGGTGGCCGCGAGCCGGGGGTCGGCCCCGTACGTCAGGTCGCCGGCGCAGGGGTGGCGCAGCGCGGAGAAGTGCACCCGGATCTGGTGGGTGCGGCCGGTTTCCAGGTGCACCTCCACCAGCGAGGCCTTGCCGAAGGCTTCCAGCACCTCATAGTGGGTCACCGAGTCGCGGCCGTCCTCGATCACGGCGAAACGCCAGTCGTGGCCGGGGTGGCGGCCGATGGGCGCGTCGATGGTGCCGGCCAAGGGGTCCGGCAGGCCCTGGACGACGGCGTGGTAGACCTTGTCCACGGTGCGCTCCTTGAAGGCCCGCTTGAGCGCCGTGTAGGCGTTCTCGGTCTTGGCCACCACCATGACTCCGGAGGTGCCGACGTCGAGCCGGTGCACGATCCCGGCGCGTTCCGGCGAGCCGGAGGTGGAGATCCGGTAACCGGCGCCGGCGAGGCCGCCGACGACCGTCGGCCCGACCCAGCCGGGCGACGGGTGCGCGGCCACTCCGACGGGTTTATCGACGACGACGAACTCGTCGTCGTCCAGCAGGATTTTTAGGCCTTCCACAACTTCCTCCACAACTTCCAGCGGGTCCCGGCGCTCCGGCACGACGACGTCGAGCTCGCCGCCGGCGCTGAGCTTGAGGGACTTCCCCACGGCTTTGCCGTGGCTGCTGACGTTGCCCTCCGCGATCAGCGTGGCCGCCTGCGACCGGGAGATCTCCATCAGCTTCGCCAGCCCGGCGTCCACCCGGACGCCGGCCAGCTCCGCCGGGACGGTGAAGTGCTGGCGTTCCGGCGCACTGGCCGGGCCGGGCTCAGACATTGTGTTCCCGTCCGTTTTCTTCCAGCACAGCCGGCCGGCCGGCGCTGCTGTCCCGGCGCGGGTTCAGCTGTGAGCCGTCGAGGGCGACGCCGCGCAGCGTCAGCAGGCAGATGATGACGACCGAGGACACCACGGCGGAGTCGGCGATGTTGAAAATCGCGAAGTTGGGCAGCTGGATGAAGTCCACCACATGGCCCATCGCGAACGAAGGTTCGCGGAACAGCCGGTCGGTGAGGTTGCCCAGCGCCCCGCCCAGCAGCAGCCCCAGCGCCAGCGCCCACCAGGCGGAGCCGAGCTTGCGCAGCTGCAGCAGGATCGCGATGGACACCGCCGCCATGATGATAGTGAAGACCCACGTGACGTTCTCGCCGATCGAGAACGCGGCACCGGAGTTGCGGATGTAGTACCAGTGCAGCAAAGGCGGCAGCACCGGGATCCGCTCCCCCTCGGTCATGGTTGACGTGACCCAGAGTTTGGTCAGCTGGTCGAACACGTAGGCGAACACCGCGAATCCGGCGAAAAGGGTGAGCAGCAGGGCGCGGCGCGGTTTGCGCGCCGGCGCCGCTACGGCGTCCGCGGACGGCGAGGGCTGCACGGCGTCCGCGGGCTGGGCGGCGTCTGGGGTTGGTGCGTCAGTCATAGTGCTTTCGTTCCGGTGCCGGTGGTGGCTGAGGGCTTGCTGCCTTCGCGTCCAGGCCCCCGAAGGAGGCCGCGAAGACGGCGGTAAATGCCAAAAGCCGGTGGCCGAGGAGTCCTCAGCCACCGGCTTTCAGAATACTTGTAAAACGTCCTAGCTGGCTTCGACCTCGGGGGCCGCAACCGAACCACGGGCGTCCAGGTCACGCAGCTGGCCTTCGATGTAGGCCTTCAGGCGGGACCGGTAGTCGCGCTCGAAGCCGCGCAGCTGCTCAACCTTGCGTTCCAGCACGGAGCGCTGCTGCTCGAGGGCGCCCAGGATCTTGCGGGACTTTTCCTGCGCGTCGTTGACGAGGCTGCTGGCTTCGATCTGCGCTTCGGCGATGATCTTGTCGCGCTGCTGTTCGCCGTCGGCGACGTGCTTGTCGTGCATCTGCTGCGCCATGGCCAGCAGGCCGGCAGCGGACTCGGCGGACGCGGTGGCGGCGACGGGGGCCGGGGCCGGGGCTGCTGCCGGAGCGGGAGCCTTCTCGGCTTCCTTCTTCTTGGCGGCTGCTTCGGCGGCCTTTGCCTCGGCTTCTGCCCTGGCGCGGTCTTCCTTCTCGGCCTTGACGGCTGCCGGCACCTTCTCCACGACGGGAGCGCCAGCGGCGGAGCTGGCGGCCGTGCCGGAACCGGCTTCGGCGAGCTTCTTGCGCAGCTCGTCGTTCTCCTGGTTCAGGCGTCGCAGTTCAACGACGATCTCGTCCAGGAAGTCATCAACTTCGTCCTGGTCGTAGCCTTCGCGGAACTTGGTCGGCTGAAAGCGCTTGTTGACAACGTCTTCTGGCGTCAAAGCCATCTGGTCACCTCGTTGGTCTAGTTAGTCAGTAGGCCTTCCGGCCGTCAAAACTACGGTACCTAAATATGGTCTGGTTCCTCTAATTCAACACCGCAGTGTCAAACCGGAGTTTTTATCTTTTCTGGCAAGCGGACCGGGTCCGTTGCCGGCTTACGTGGCGATCGGCTGCGCGTAGGTCAAGTACCTGGCGAAGCCCATGGCCACGGAGACGGCCAGGAAGAGCACCAGGAACGCCAGGTCCAGCGAGATTCCGCCGAGCCGCAGCGGCGGGAGGATCCGGCCGAGCAATTTGAGGGGCTTGTCTGTGATCGAGTACACAGCGTGGGCGGTGACGAGCGCCACACCGCGCGGACGCCAACTGCGGGCGAACATCTGCACCCAGTCGAAAATCAGGCGGATGATCAGCGCCACAAAAAAGAGCAACAGTGCGATATAGACAAGTCCGAAAACAATTCCCATGAGTTAACTCATATCTCCATGATCATTCCGGATACCGCAGTGTCCTGACAGTGGTTGCGCATCCATTCCAACACGTCTATTCCAACACGGATACCTCAGCGCGGATGCCAGGCAGGTACCCCTGCCTGGCATCCGAACGGGAATCCTGAGCTAGCTCTGGTTGAAGAAGGCGGCCTGCGTCTCGCTGACCTTCTTGTCGTCACCGATCACTTCGACGTACGACGGCGAGAGCAGGAACACCTTGTTGGTCACCCGCTCGATGCTGCCGCGCAGGCCGAACACCAGGCCCGCGGAGAAATCGACGAGGCGCTTCGCGTCCGCCTCCCCCATGTCGGTGACGTTCATGATGACGGGGATGCCGTCACGGAAGCTTTCACCGATGAGCTTGGCGTCGTTGTAGGACCGCGGGTGGATCGTGGTGATCTGCCGGAGGCCGGTGGTCTCTTCGCGGCTTGCGGCCGCTCGCTTGATGGGTGTCACGGGTGCGCGGTATTCCTCTTCAGCGGCGTAGGGCTCTTCCCGGGGGGCTTCGCGGACGGGCGCCGGCGCGCGGCGCTCCTCGCGGTCGTGCTCCATGGAATCGTCCTCATCCTTGTGCGGTGTGTGATGCTCGGACTCGTAGTGTTCGTCGCCATCAGCGAGCCCAAGATAGATCATTGTCTTGCGCAGACCGCCAGCCATGGTCGACTCCTAATCGTGTCCGTATGGGGGCCGCTCAGTGACTCGACAGTTCTGGAGTCACTGCATTGGAATCCCCGCCATTACCTTCCAATACGTTGAACCTACCGCAAGGCCGGACGCGGACCGAGAATATCGGAGCCTATTCGAAGGTGTGTCGCCCCGAACCGGATGGCCGCCTCGAGGTCCTGGCTCATTCCGGCGGAGATGGCCGTGGCCTGCGGATGGTCAGCGCGCAGCCGCGCGGAGATTTCCGCCAGTTTTTCGAACGCCCCCTCCGGCGCCGCACCAAGCGGCGCCACGGCCATCACGCCGGCCAGCCGGAGGCCGGCCGCCGCGGAGAGCTGTTCGCCCAGGGCCGGGACGTCCGCGGGCAACGCGCCGCCGCGGTGGCCGTCGGCGTCCTCGTCCAGGCTGACCTGGATGAAGCACTCAAGGTCCCCGCGGCCGGTTCGCTCCTGCTCCGCGCGGACCGCCTTGGCGAGGGCGTCGACGAGTTGCGGCCGGTCCACGGAGTGCACGGCGTGGGCGTACTTGACCACCGATTTGGCCTTGTTGCTTTGCAGCTGGCCGATGAAGTGCCAGCGCAGCTTCAGCTCCTGCAGCCGGGCCGCCTTATCCGCTGCTTCCTGGTCGCGGTTTTCGCCGACATCGGTGACGCCGAGGGCGGCGAGCCGCGCGACATCCTCGGCCGGGTGGAACTTGGTGACCACGATCAGCTGCGGTGGGGCGTCCCCGCGCCCGGCGTCGGCTGCCGCGGCGTTGATCCGCTGCCGCACAGCGTCGAGCCGTACGCGGAGCTCCGCGAGCCGTGGATCCCCTCCCGCTGCCGCCGACACGGTCATTTGGCTGCTCCGGCAACTTCGGGGCCGGTCCAGACCAGGCCCGCAAACCGGCCCGTGCGGCTGTTGCGCCGGTAGGAGTACAGGTCCTCGTCCTCGCGGGTGCAGCCGCCGAGGTATTCGACGGCGACCCCCTCGGCTTCGAGCTGGCTGCGGACCCCGGCCGGCAGGTCCAGCCCCGGGGTGCCCTGGGCGGTGGTGCACCAGGCCGCCGGGACGACTGCCGCGACGTCCGCGCGCATGTCTTCCGGGACCTCATAGCAGTTTCCGCAGATGGAAGGGCCGATCCAGGCACTGATGTCAGTGGCTCCCAGCGCCCGCATCCGCGCCACCGCGGCCGGCACCACACCGGCTGCCAGGCCGGGCCTTCCGGCATGCACGACGCCGAGCACCGGCTCCGCGGGGCCGCCCTCCGCCACCAGCACGATCGGCACGCAGTCGGCCACCATGACCGCCAGCGGCTCCCCGGTGGAGACCATGGCGTCGGCGGTGGGCGCATCGGCGGACGCCAGGCCGGACGCCGAGGCCAGGGCAGGGCCGCCGCTGGAGATGAGGGCCACCTCGTTGCCGTGAACCTGGTTCATGAACCGGAAGCGGCGTGAGCCGAGCCCGGCGGCCTGCTCGACCAGTTCCCGGCGCCTGCGCACCGTGGCCGGGTCGTCCCCGACATGGAGCGCCAGGTTGCCCGCCGCAACGTTGGTGAATGCCGCCCAGACGCCGGGCCGCACCTCAGCTCGCCAGGAGAACACTCAGCACACCGCCACTTCAGGAACCGGAAACATTGAAAAACCCATACCAAACACCGTAACCCCGCCAAAGCACCATGGCACTGCCGGAGGCAGTGCCATGGTGCTGATTGCTGCTTCTTGGACCGATGCCTACTTCAGGAAATCAGGCACATCCAGGTCGTCCGAGTGGCGGCCGGAGAGATCCGGCTCGACGACGGAGGGCAGGTCCACATCAAAGCCCGAGTCGGCCGGCACGGCCGAGGGGCGCTGCTGGCCCCAGTTGCTGAGCCCGGACGCACCGACGCCGGCGTGCAGCGGCTGGACCGGTGCGGAAGCGGGCGCCTGGGCCGGAGCCGGGGCGGGAGCGGCAGGGCGCGCCGGAGCGGGCTGGGACTGGTCCATCGACGGCGAGGTGGCCTTGACGTCGTCGAACCCGGCCGCGATGACCGTCACGCGGGCTTCGTCGCCGAGGGCGTCGTCGATCACGGCGCCGAAGATGATGTTGGCCTCCGGGTGGGCCACTTCCTGCACCAGGCGGGCTGCCTCGTTGATTTCGAACAGGCCCAGGTCCGAGCCGCCCTGGATGGAGAGCAGGACGCCGTGGGCGCCGTCGATGGAGGCCTCCAGCAGCGGCGAGGCGATGGCCAGCTCGGCAGCCTTGACGGCGCGGTCTTCGCCGCGGGCCGAACCGATGCCCATGAGCGCGGAACCGGCACCCTGCATCACGGACTTGACGTCCGCGAAGTCAAGGTTGATCAGGCCCGGGGTGGTGATCAGGTCGGTGATGCCCTGGACACCGGAGAGCAGGACCTGGTCGGCGGAGCGGAAAGCGTCCAGCACCGAGACGTTGCGGTCGCTGATGGAGAGCAGCCGGTCGTTCGGAATGACGATCAGGGTGTCGACCTCGTCGCGCAGGGCGTCGATGCCGGCCTCGGCGGAGCCGGCGCGGCGGCGGCCTTCGAAGGTGAACGGGCGGGTGACGACGCCGATGGTCAGCGCGCCGAGGGAGCGTGCGATGCGGGCCACGACGGGTGCGCCGCCGGTGCCGGTTCCGCCGCCTTCGCCGGCGGTCACGAAGACCATGTCCGCGCCACGGATGACCTCTTCGATCTCGTCGGCGTGGTCCTCTGCTGCCTGCCTGCCGACCTCAGGATTCGCACCGGCTCCCAGGCCGCGGGTCAGTTCGCGTCCGACATCGAGCTTGACGTCTGCATCGGACATCAACAGCGCCTGCGCGTCCGTGTTGATGGCGATGAATTCGACGCCGCGAAGACCGACCTCGATCATGCGGTTGACTGCGTTCACGCCACCGCCGCCGATGCCGACGACCTTGATGACGGCCAAGTAATTCTGCGGAGCTGCCACGTTACGTGTCCCTTGTTCGTGTTCTATTGCGAAAACTGATGGAGTCGAGCTTGAGGCTTTGAACCTTAACCTTCCAGTTGAAGGTTATAGTTATGTCAAGTAACTCATGTCTGTGACGCTATTTCCTATCCAGAGGACATTCAATAACCGGCTCCGCGTGTCGCGGTAATACCGGGGAAATGCCGTCCGTTTCTGCTTTTTTGCTGCTTGGTGGCCGCGCCGGGTCCCGGCGGCTGCACCATTTCCACTATCGCCGGCGCACGGCCCGATGTAAGTGATGGAGAGCTATCGGGTGACCGGGTGCCGGGGCACGCTGACGTCGTAGATTGCCACTGGATTTTTTGGATCCGCGGGCGCCTTCAGCAGGGCTGTGAGCACCCTGGCTTTGAGCTCCTTCTCCCCCGCGTTGCCCCAGACGATCGTCTGGCCGTCCACGAGTTTGAGTTCCACGGCGTCCACGGACTTGGCCTTGGCATCCGAGAGCCGGGCGAGGACGTCCGGCGGGAGCGCCCCGAGAACCCCGGTGATGGCGTGGAACAGGTCCTTGGGCAGCGCGGCGCGGCCGCCGTCGATGACCGGGAGCTTGATCGAAGCCGGGTCCTTGGCCTTTCCGAGCTGCACGCCGTCGACGTCGACCAGCTGGTAGACCTCGGCCTGCTTGACCAGTGCCACCGGCACGCGCTCGGTGATTCGGACCTGAAGCGTGGACGGGGGCCGGGCCTGGGTGGTGACGGCCTTTACCTGGGCCAGCGGCTGCAACAGCCCGCTCACGTCCTCATCGCTGATCTGCGTCAGGGGCTTGCCCTGGAGGGGGGCCAGGGCGGCCTTGACCTGTTGGGTAGTGAGGATCCGGTTGCCTTCCACGGTGACCGTGTGAACGGCAAGCCACGGCGAGTACACGGCCGCCGCCACGATCCCCGCGATGAGCACCGCGATTGCGGCCACCGTCGTGAGGATGATCCGGCGGCGCCGTTTGGCCTTAGGTTCGGGGAAGGCGAGCACATTGCCGCGCTGCGGCGCCGGCGTGCTCGCCCCGGCCGGGTTTCCGGCTGTGGGGGTGGCGCCGGCGGGGGTAGTCCCTGTGGGGGTCGTGGCTGTGGGGGTCGTGCCTGCGTGGTCCGCCTTGGACGCCGAGATCACGTCCTCCTGCCCCGCCGCGGCCCGGCCTGAGGCAGATCCGCGCGGGCCTGAGGGGTACGTGGGCCGGCGCGTGCTAGCCACCGGGGGCCTCGACCGTCAGCGCCTCGACGATGAGCGGGCCGTAGGCGGTGACATCGCCCGCGCCGGCCGTGAGGACGATGTCCCCCGGAGCCGCGGCCTCGAGCACAGCCTTGATGGCCTCGTCGCCGGGGCCCACCAGCCGCCCGCCAGGGCCGAGGTGGTCGGCGATCAGCTGGCTGGTAACGCCGGGAATGGGATCTTCCCGGGCCGGGTAGATCTCCAGCACCAGCGCGGTGTCAGCGGCGTTGAGGGCCTCCGCGAACTCGTGCGCGAACTCCCGGGTCCGGGAGAACAGGTGGGGCTGGAAGAGGACGTGGAGCCGGTGTTCGCCGGCCACCGAGCGCGCCGCGGCGAGGGCTGCCCGGACCTCGGTGGGATGGTGGGCGTAGTCGTCGTAGACGCGCACGCCGCGGCCCGCGCCCTTGAATTCGAAGCGGCGTGAGGCGCCGGAGAAGTTGGCCAGCGCGCCGGCGGCGGCTTCCGGGGCGATGCCGAGTTCGAGAGCCACCGCGAAGGCCGCGGCGGCGTTCAGCGCGTTGTGCCGGCCCGGCACTTGGAGTTCGACGGCGAAGCGGCCGGCGGGCGTCGAGATCCAGACGTCGCCCGGTCCGCCGTCGTGCAGCCTCACGTCGGCGTCCGCCGCGGTGCCGTAGAGGACCACGCGGGTGTTGCCCCGGTCCCGGGTGCGCAGCGCGAGGGCGCGGGCGCCGTCGTCGTCGGCGCAGGCCACCAGCAGGCCGTCAGCGGGGAGCAGTTCGGTGAACCGGTCGAAGGAGGCGTAGACGGCCTCCGCCGTGCCGTAGTAGTCCAGGTGGTCCGGCTCGACGTTGGTCACGACCGCGATCTGCGGGCGGTAGTTCAGGAACGAACCGTCCGATTCGTCTGCTTCCGCGACGAAGACCGGGGAGGTTCCGGTGGCCGCGTTGACGCCCAGGGCCGGGACGTTGGCGCCGATGGCGAAGGACGGGTCCAGCCCGGCGCCCTGAAGGAGCACCGTGATCATCGATGTCGTGGTGGACTTGCCGTGCGTGCCGGCGACCGTGACGGCCGTGTCCTGCGCCATCGTCGCGGCCAGGGCCTCGGAGCGGTGCAGCACCGGCAGCCCGGCGGCGCGGGCGGCGGCCAGCTCGGGGTTGTCCGGGCGGATGGCCGAACCGGCGACGACGGTCTGGGCGTCACCCAGGTTTGCCGGGTCGTAGCCGACGGCGATCCGCGCGCCGGCCGCGGCGAGTTCGGCCATCACCGGCAGGTCCTTGGCATCGGAGCCGCTCACCGGCAGGCCGCGGGCCACCATGATGCGCGCGACGGCGGACATCCCCACGCCGCCGATGCCGATGAAGTGCACGCGCCCCAGCGAGTCCTGGGTACGGACCGCCGGCGGGGTGCCGTTCTGGGCCTGGGTCATTGCTTTACCGCTTCCTGCCTGATGTTCAAAGTGCTCGGTCGTTCAAGAGCTGCTGTTCCGGTCAGTTCTGTTCCGGTCACGTCGGTTCTGGTCGCGGCTGTTCTGGTCGCGGCGTTGCCGCGGTGCTGCCGGCCGCGGGTTGCGCGGCTTCGAAGACCAGGGCGGCCATCCGCCGGTCCGCGTCCCGGATGCCGAGCTGTTCCGCGGCGGCGGCCATCCGGTCCAGCCGGGCGGGCTCACGCAGCAGCGGGATGATGTTACCGGCGACCCAGCCTGCGTCGAAGGCGCTGTCTTCGACCAGGAGTGCGGCGTCGGCGTTGACCAGGCCGGCAGCGTTTAGGGCCTGCTCCCCGTTGCCGATCGGAAGCGGGACGAAAACGGCCGGGACGCCGACGGCGGCGACCTCGCAGACGGTCGCGGCGCCGGCGCGCGCCAGCAGCAGGTCGGCGGCGGCGTAGGCCAGTTCCATGCCGTCCACGTACTCCACCTGGCGGTAGCCTGGCGCGGCCAGCAGCTTGCCCTGGGCATCATGGACGGTCTTGCCGCGCCCGGTGATGTGCAGGGTCTGGATGCCGGCCTCGGCCAGGGCCGCGACCGAGGCGGCGACGGCGCGGTTGATGCTCTGCGCGCCGGAGGACCCGCCGGTGACGATCAGGGTGGGCTTGTCCTGTTCCAGGCCGAGGGCCGTGCGTGCGGCCTCGCGGGCAGCCGTCCGGTCCAGGCCCGAGATTTCGCGCCGCATCGGCATGCCGACGTGCCGCGCCCCGCGCAGCCTGGTCGCGGCGAAAGCTACGGCCACATGCCGGCTGAGCCGGGCACCGACGCGGTTGGCGAGCCCGGGGCGGGTGTTTGCCTCGTGCACCACAATCGGAATCTTGCGGCGCCAGGCGGCAAGGTACAGCGGTGTGCAGACGTAGCCGCCGACGCCGACGAGGACGTCTGCCCGGGCCTCGTCGAGGATGGCGCCGGCCTGCCGCACGGCGCCGGCGAGCTTGCCGGGGAGCCGCAGCAGTTCGATCGAAGGTTTACGTGGAAACGGAACCCGGCTGACGGTGGCGAGCTCCAGCCCCGCGGCCGGGACCAGGCGGGCTTCCATGCCGCCGGGGGTGCCGACGGCGAGGAGCTGCGCCTCGGGCCGGACCTCCAGGATGGCATTGGCGATGGCCAGCAGCGGGCTGATGTGCCCGGCAGTGCCGCCGCCGGCGAGGACGACGGACAGGGACGACTTGGTGTTCATGGTGGGCTAGGTACGCTTCCGTGCGGGATTCTTGGGGGCGGGGGTCCTGGTGCCGGGCTTCCGGCCGGGCGTGCCGCCTGCAAGCGGTCCGGCCGCAGGTCCGGCGGCAGGTCTGGCAGCCGGGTCGGCAGCGGGGGCCTTGGCGGATGCTGCCGCGGCCGGACGCCTGGCAGCGCTCCTGGCCCCCGCCTGCTTGCGGAGTACTTTGGCGAAGCCGGCAGGCCCGAACTTGAGCATCCCCTTCGGCTGCATGTTCGGCTCCATCTGGGCCCGGGCCAAGGACAACACTACGCCGATGGCACACAGCGACATCAGCAGGGCCGAGCCGCCGTAGGAGATGAACGGCAGCGGTACGCCAATAACGGGGAGCAGTCCGGTCACCACTGCCATGTTGACGGTGGCCTGCCCCAGCAGCCACACCATGATCGAGCCGGCGAGGACGCGGTGGAACAGGTCCTGCTGGGCCACCACGACGCGGTAGATGGCCGTGCCCAGGACCGCGAACAGGACCAGGACCACGATGGTTCCGATCAGACCGAGCTCCTCGCCGATGATGGCGAAGATGAAGTCGTTGTGGGCCTCCGGGATCCAGCTGTACTTCTGCCGGCTCTGGCCCAGCCCGACGCCGAACCAGCCGCCGGAGGCCAGGGCGTAAAGGCCGTTGGTGGACTGGTAGTTCACGTCCGAGCCGTCGGCGCAGGTCTGTCCGGTCCAGGACAGGATGCGGCAAACCCGGTTGGGGCTGGTGATGGCGAGCACCACCGTGCCGACGGCCAGGACCACACCGGCGATACCGAAGAGATACAGCCGCACCCCGGCGAAGTACAGGGCGGCGGCGGTGATCATCATGACGATCATCGCCGTGCCGAGGTCGTTGCCCAGCAGGATCAGGACGATCACCCCGCCCGCCCCCGGGAGCACCACGGGAATCAGTGCGTGCTTGGCCTGGTGGAGGAGCTTGGCCTTGGCGTGCAGCACCGTGGCCATCCAGAGCGCCAGCGCCAGTTTGGCAGCCTCGGAAGGCTGGAAGGTGATACCGCCGACCTCGATCCAGTTCTGGTTGCCCAGCGCGCTGCGGCCCACCAGGAGCACCAGGACCAGCAGGACGAGCGCCCCGAGGATGGCGAACCAGGCGATGCGTTTGAGCCACACCACGTTCACGCGGGATAGGACGAACATGACGAAGACGCCGATGGCCGCGAAAAGCCCCTGTTTGAGGGCTGCGGAATAGGGCGACTCCCCCGCCGCGATCGCCTCCACACTTGAGGCGGAGAGCACCATCATGATGCCGATCGCGGTCAGCGCGAGGGTGGAGCCGAGGATGAGGTAGTACGTGGAACCGTTCCGGGACTTGCCGGTGCCTTCCAGCGCCGACCAGAAGGCGCGGTACCAGCCCCGGACCCGGGCTACGGGGGTTTGACCCGGTCCGGCAGCCGCGGCTGTCGTGCCGGCCGTCCGGACGGCGGTGCTACCCGCCGTCGTGCCGGGTGTCCTGGCTGCCTTACTGCCTGGTTTGCTGCCTGGGGCGGCCGTCCGCGCCGCGGCGGGACGGGTGGGCGTGCTGACCATTGCTACTCCTCGGTGGTCTGAGCCTGCCCTTCCACGAGCTCGCGGACAGCTTCGATGAAGGCGTCGCCACGGTGAGCATAGGAAGAGAACTGATCCATGGATGCAGCTGCCGGGGCCAGAAGCACAGTGTCCCCCGAGGTGGCCAGCTGTGCCGCCGACGCGACGGCCCGTGCCATCACGGTCTCGCCGTAAATTGGCGAGGGGCCTGCGTCGGCGTGGGCCGTTTCGGCAGTCTGCACGTTTTCAGTGTCGCCCTTGGCCTGGCCGATCACGGGGACATCCGGCGCGTGTCGCTGGAGCGAGGCCAGCAGGCCGGACGAGTCCGTGCCGATCAGCACCACAGCCTTGAGCCGGGCGGCGTTGTCCCGGACCAGTGAGTCGTAATTCACACCCTTGGACAGGCCGCCGGCGATCCACACCACGTTCTGGAAGGCGGACAGCGAGGCGGCCGCGGCGTGCGGGTTCGTGGCCTTGGAGTCGTTGATCCAAAGCACGCCTTCGTGGCGGGCGACCGGCTGGATGCGGTGGTCCCCCGGCAGGTAGTTCTGCAGCCCCTGGCGGACGGCGGACGGCTCCACCCCGTAGGCACGCACGAGGGCGGCCGCGGCGAGGGCGTTGGCGACCATGTGCCGGGGCGCCACGGGTCCGAGGTCGGACATCGCGGCCAGTTCGGCGGCGCTGTCCTTGCGCTCGGGGATGAACGCGCGGTCCACGAGCAGGCCTTCGACGACGCCGACCATGCTGATCGCCGGGGTGACGGTCGTGAAGCCCACCGCGCGGCAACCCTCGACGACGTCGGCGTCTTCCACCATGCGTTCGGTTTCGATCTGCTCGGCGTTGTAGATGCACGCCTTCTGCGTACGCTCGTAGACCTTGGCCTTGTCCGCCAGGTAGGAGTCGTAGGAGCCGTGCCAGTCCACGTGGTCTTCGGCGACGTTCAGGCACACGCTGGCGACCGGCGAGACGGAGTGGCTCCAGTGCAGCTGGAAGCTCGAGAGTTCGACGGCGAAGACGTCGTAGTCCACCGGGTCGCGGAGGGCATCCAGGATCGGCGTGCCGACGTTGCCGACCGCGATCGCTTTGAGTCCCGCGGCCTGCAGCATGGATTCGGTCAGGCCGACGGTCGTGGTCTTGCCGTTGGTGCCGGTGATGGTGAGCCAGTCGGCCGTCTTGCGGCCCTCGCGTTCCCGGACCCGCCAGGCGAGTTCGACGTCGCCCCAGATCGGGATGTGCGCCCGTGCGGCGGCAGCCAGCAGGGACTGGTCGGGCCGCCAGCCGGGCGAGGTGACGATCAGTTCGGGCTTCTCGCCGTCGACCCTGGGCACCGAGGCGACGGCGTCGTCGCCGAGTAGTACATCCGCGGCTCCGACGATCCGGAGGGTGTCCGCCTGGGCGCGGGCCTTCGCGCTGTCCGCGGCGTCCACGACGACCACCCGGGCGCCGAGTTCGATCAGGGTGTCGGCGGCGGCGAAACCGGAGATCCCAATGCCGGTGACGACCACGCGGAGTCCGGACCAGTCCGAGTCCCAGCTGGTCAGCTTGTCCAGCCGCGGGGACGTGGCCAGCGGCTCGGGAATGTTCCCGCTCACAGCAGCACCACCCATTCAGCGTAGAAAATGCCCAGGCCCGCGGCGACGAAGAGCCCGCAGAGGATCCAGAACCGGACCACAACGGTCACTTCCGCCCAGCCCTTGAGCTCGAAGTGGTGCTGCAGCGGGGCCATCTTGAAGAACCGCTTGCCCTTGGTGATCTTGAAGTAGCCGACCTGGATGATGACCGAAAGGGTGATCAGGACGAAGAGGCCGCCGATGAAGGCGAGCAGCAGTTCGGTCCGGGAAAGGATCGCGAAGCCGGCGACGGCGCCGCCGATGGCCAGCGACCCGGTGTCGCCCATGAAGATCTTCGCCGGTGAGGTGTTCCACCACAGGAACCCCACCAGCGCGGCGCTGAGGATGGCCGCGAGCAAGGCGAGGTCGAGCGGGTCACGGACGGTGTAGCAGCCGGCGCCGGCCTGCCGGGGTGAGCCGCAGGCCTGGTTGCTCTGCCAGATCCCGATGATCGTGTACGCCCCGAAGACCATGACGGAGGCGCCCGCGGCGAGGCCGTCCAGCCCGTCCGTGAGGTTTACCCCGTTGGTCGCTGCGGTGACGATCAGGTTGGACCACAGCACAAACAGGATGGCGCCCAGCACGGTGCCGCCGAAGGCGAGGTTCAGCCACGGGATGTCCCGCACCAGCGAGATCTGGTACGACGCCGGCGTGACGTTGTTCTCGTCCGGGAAGTTGAGGGCGAGGACCGCGAAGATGATGCCGACCGCGGCCTGCAGGATCAGCTTGGCCTTGGCGTTGAGGCCCAGGCTGCGCTGCGCGGAAATCTTGATGAAGTCGTCCAGGAACCCGACGAGGCCCATGCCGACCATGAGGAAGAGCAAGAGCAGGGCCGAGGCGGACGGTCCCGGAGACCGGGGGTTCATCATCCACATGACCAGGTGCGTGATGCCGTAGCTGACCAGTACCGCGACCACCACCACCGTGCCGCCCATGGTCGGTGTGCCGCGCTTGGTGTGGTGCGAGGTGGGCCCGTCGTCCCGGATGAATTGTCCGTAGCTCTTGCGGACCAGGAAGCGGATGAAGAGCGGGGTCCCCAGGAAGGAGAGCAGCAGGGCCAGACCGGAGCCCATCAGCAGTGCGATCACAGCAGCATGCTCCCTTCGGTGGCGGATTCGGCGGCGGATTCAGCAGCGTTTCCGGCAGTGTTTCCCGCAGCGTTTCGGGCCGGCGCGGCCGGCGCGTCCGGCGCATGTGGGGGTAATGCTATCCGATCGCCCAGATGGCGCAGTCCGATGCTGTTGGAAGACTTGAAGAGGACCAGGTCCCCGGGCTCCAGTTCGGAGCGCAGGATTTCGTAGGCCTCGTCCGCGGTTGCGGCAAACAGGCATTCGTCGCCCCAGGAGCCTTCGTTGACCGCCGAGACGTAGAGGGCGCGGGCCTCGCGTCCGATCACCAGCAGCCGGGAGATGTTGAGCCGGACCACCTGGGTGCCGACGGCGGTGTGCTCGCGGATGGAGTCCTCGCCGAGTTCCAGCATCGCGCCGAGCACGGCCCAGGTCCGGCGGCCACGGCCCAGGTCCGCCAGCGTCCGCAGGGCGGCGCGCATCGATTCGGGGTTGGCGTTGTAGGCGTCGTTGATGATGGTCACGCCGTCGGGCCGTTCGGTGCGTTCCATCCGCCAGCGGCTGGCGGCCGCCTGGGCGCTCAGCGAAGCGGCGATCTGCGCGCCGGGGATTCCGGCGGCGTGGGCCGCACCGGCCGCGGCGAGCAGGTTGCCCACGTGGTGGGCCCCGATCAGCTTGGCCGAGACGTGGTGGCTGGCGCTCTCGCCCGGAAGCAGGAGGTCGAATTCAGGGTTGCCCCCGACGTTCAATTCGACGTCCTGGGCCTGGATGGCGGCCTGCTGGCCGTCACGGGCGGGCTGGGCGGAGAAGCCGAGGACCGTCGCGGAGGTCCGCGCGGCCATCGCAGCCACCCTCGCGTCGTCCAGGTTCACCACGGCCGTGCCGTCGGCGGGGAGGGCCTCGACCAGCTCACCCTTGGCCAGGGCGATGTTTTCGACGCCGCCGAATTCGCCGGCGTGGGCCGTGCCGACGGCCAGCACCACACCGATCTCCGGACGGACCATGTCCGCGAGGTAGCGGATGTGCCCGACGCCGGTGGCGCCCATCTCGATCACGAGGTAGCGGGTCTCATAGCCGGCCTTGAAGACGGTCAGCGGAACGCCGACCTCGCCGTTGTAGGAACCCTGGGGCGCCACCGTTTCGCCGTGTTCGGCGAGGATCCCGGCCAGCAGGTCCTTGGTGGTGGTCTTTCCCGCAGAGCCGGTGATCCCGATCACGGTGAGTTCCTCGCCGCGGGCTGCGCGGCGGGCACGGATCCGGCGCACAGCTTCAGCAGCGAGGGCGCCCATGGCGAGGACCGAGTCCGCAACGACGACTGCGGGGAAATTCTGCCCGTCAGCGGCGGGGACGTCCCGCTCCACGAGGGCCAGGACGGCACCGCGCTCGAAGGCGGCGGCCACGAAATCGTGCCCGTCGGCGGCCTCCCCCGGCTTGGCCACATAGAGGGAACCCGCCGTGGCCTCGCGGGAGTCGGTCACCACAGAGCCGGGCGTGAGGCCCGGTTCTGCGGCCAGCCGGCCGTTGGTTATTTCGGCGATTTCCGCCGCTGTAAATGCAATCATCTCGGTTTAGGACTCTATCCGCTGGTCATCGAGAACGGTGAATCCTCGTACTGTCAAGGCGGTCCGCAGTTCCACCCGGTCATCGAGCGCTAGGTTGATGCCCTTGACTTCCTGCCAGACCTCGTGGCCGCGCCCGGCGACCAGGATGGTGTCCGCAGGGCCGGCAAGTTCCACCGCCTTGCGGATGGCGGCGTCGCGGGGGAAGACCTCCTGGACCGTGCAGCCGAGGCCCTCCGCGGTCTTGGCCTCGAGGGCTCCGGCCATCACGTCGGCGCGGATGGCTGCCGCGTCCTCATCGTGCGGGTCGTCGTCGCTGACGATCACGATGTCCGCGAGCCGGGCCGCAATCGCTCCCATCGCGGGCCGCTTGCCCTGGTCGCGCTGGCCGGTGGCGCCGAAGACGACGATCACTTTGGACCCCGCTTCCGGGGAGCGCACTGCCTCGAGCGCCCGGGCGAGGGCGTCCGGGTTGTGGGCGAAGTCGACAACGGCGGCCGGAGCCGTCGCAACGAGTTGCATGCGGCCGGGGACGGCCACGGTGAAGGGATCCGCGCTGTCCAGGGCGGCTTGCACCTCGGCCGCGGGGACTCCGCTGGCGTGCACCATGGCCGTGGCCAGGGCGGCGTTGGCGACGTTGAAGCTGCCGGGCAGCCCGGTGTGCACACGCAGTCCGGTACCGTCCCGGTGGCGCAGGCCGAACTCGGTGCCGAGTCCGCGCGGCTGTGGGTCCACAACCCTCCAGTCCGCGCCCGGACCGTCAGCGTCTCCGGCGTCGGCGCCCGTGGCGAGCGTGGTGACCGGGATGTCGGCGCCGGCAGCCAGCTTTCGGCCCCACTCATCGTCCACGGTCACGACGGCGGCCCGGGCGCGCTGAGCCGTGAAGAGCCGCGCCTTTGTCTGGAAGTACTCCTCCATGGTTCCATGCAGGTCCAGATGGTCCTGGGTGAGGTTGGTGAAGCCGGCGACGTCGAACAGCACGCCGTCGACCCGGTGGAACGAGATCGCGTGTGAGGACACCTCCATTGACGCGGCGTCCAGGCCGCGTTCGCGCATGAGGGCCAGCAGGGCGTGCACGTCCGTCGACTCGGGGGTCGTCAGCTGGCTGGGGATCGCTTCGCCGCCGGCCAGGATCTCGATGGTGCCGATCAGCCCGGTCTTTTTGCCCAGCGCCTGGAGCAGGGAGTTGATGAAGTAGGTGGTGGTGGTCTTGCCGTTGGTTCCGGTGACGCCGAACAGGGCCGGCGCCGCGGCATTCTCCGGCCGGCTCTGGTAGATCAGGGCGGAGAGGCGCCCTACCAGGCTGCGCGGCTCGCCGGCCAGCAGTACCGGCACGGAGATGTCGTTGGAGAGGGCCAGCAGGCGTGCGCCGGCGTCGTCGGTCAGCACCGCGACGGCGCCGGCGTCCACTGCCTGGGACACGAAGTCCGCGCCGTGCCGGGTGGCGCCGGGCAGGGCGACGTACAGGTCCCCCGGCTGGACGGCCCGGGAATTCAGTGAGATCCCGGTGACCGGGACGGCGGCGGAGGCGCCGGGAACGACGACGCCGATCCACTCACCGATGGTTTCGAGCGGCACCGCGGCTACCGCCGTCGGCCGGAACGCCGAAGTGGAGTCCTGGCCGGACGGCGCGGCGGCCGCGTCCTGGGCATTGAGCTCTGACAAGGGGATCTCCGTTTGCGGTACTGGGGCAACGTGCGCCGCGCGCGGAGGATTGCCCCGCACGCAGGCCCGGCTGCGTGGAACTGGTTGTTGCTGCTGACTCGTGAAGCTGGGTGCTACTTGGCGTACTGCGGCAGCCTGACCGGTTTGCCGGTGGACGGCTCGACGTTGTAAGTGCGCAGCGTCTGGCTCATTACCGAACGGAACACGGGTCCGTTCGTGATGCCGTAGATGCTGCCCTTGGGCCGTTGCAGGACCACTTCAACAATAAACCGCGGATCGTCCATCGGCGCCATTCCCACCATCGAGGCCGTGTAGCCACAGAAACCCGACTTGCCGTCGTCGCACGGCGACTCGGAGGTGCCGGTCTTGGCGCCCACGCGGTAGCCGTCAATCGCGGCGTCCTTAATCTCGCCCTCGGTGACGGCGCTTTCCAGGATGTCGCGGACCTGCTTGGCGGTGTTCTTGGAGACCACTTGGCGGGTGGGCTTGGCCGGCACCTTCTCCTCGGTGCCGTCAGGGTTGATGTAGCTGTCGATCAGGCGCGGCTGGACCATGACGCCGTCGTTGGCGATGCTCTGGTAGGCGCGGACCGTTTGCAGGGTCGATTGGGCCACGCCCTGGCCGAAGAGCACGGTGTATTGCTGGCGGCCGTCCCATTGGTCGGCCGGGGTGAGGATGCCCTTGGACTCGGCGGGCAGGCCGATGTCCGGCGCCTCGCCGATGCCGAACTTTTGCAGCCAGTCGTGCCGTTTCTCCTTGCTGAGCCGCCGGCCCACCATGACCGTCCCGGTATTCATGGAATAGCCGACGATGCCCGCCAGGGTCCTTTTCTCGGTGCCGTGTTCGAAGGCGTCGGTGAACGTCTGGCCGTCCACCGTGTAGCTCGGCGGGATGATGAATTTATCCAGCGGCCGGGCGGTGCCCTCCTCGATAGCGGACGCGGCGGTGATCATCTTCTCCACCGAGCCCGGCTCGTAGGCGGCGGTCACCGCACGGACTCCGCGGTCCTTGGCGGCGACCTGCCCGGGATCATTGGGGTCCGGCGCATCGGTGTCCGCCATCGCGATGATGTTGCCGTTCTTGGCGTCCGCGACGACGATAATGCCCCACTCGGCGCTGAGTTTGTCCTTCTGGCTTTGGATGGCCTGCTGGGCAAAGTACTGCAGGTCGGAGTTGAGCGTGAGCTTGATGTCCTTGCCGTTGACGGCCGGCGTGAACTGGTCCACGCCCACCGGGATGCGCAGCCCGTCGGCGCCTATCTCGAACAGCCGCTTGCCCGCGGTGCCCTTGAGCACCTCGTCCTGGGTCTGTTCCAGCCCGGCCTGGCCGGTGGTGCCGTCCTTGAGGAAGCCGACGATTCCGCCCGCCACTGAGCCGTTGGGGTAGACCCGCTTGCTGGTGCCCTCGGTGACGATGCCGGGCACCTGGAGTTTGGAGATGCGGTCCTCGACGTCGGGCCTGATGTCCTTCGCCACGATGTAGTAGCGCGACGTCCCGGTCAGCGCCGCCTTGAGGTCGTCTTTCTTCATGCCGAGCACGGTCGCGAGCTCTTCGATGCCCTGGTCCCGCGGGATCTTGACGACCGTGTCCTTGCCGTCGACCTTTTCGAGCCGCGGGAAGGATTCGGTGTTGGTGTTGACGGTCTGGTCAACCACGACGTTGTAGCGGATCACGCTGCTGGCCAGGACGGTCCCGTGGGAGTCAAGGATGCTGCCGCGCTCCGCGGGCAGCTCAATCGGCTTGAGCCGGTTCTTGAGGGCTGCCTCGGCCATGCCGCCGACGTCGAGGCCCTGGACCAGGAACAGCTTCCCGCCGACGACCAACAGGAGCGTGAGCATGATGCCCAGTCCAAGCCGCAGTCGCCGCGTGGCGCTCGGCGTCTTGCCTGTGCGTGCCTTGCCGGTGTTCTGCGCCACGATGTTTCCTTGCTGCTTGCCTGGGCTGGTGGTTGGTCCCGTCGGCTATTTTCCGGGGACCTTCTGCGCGGGGGCGGGGACGGAACCGCCGTACAGGTTCACGGACAGGGCGGGTGCCCGGACGGCCGGGGCCTTTGCAGCCGGGGCCTTTGCTGCCGGCACGGCCGGTGCAGCGGCCGCAGCTGCCGGGGTGCTCGCGGCCGGCTTGCGGCTCAGGAGCGGTTCGTTCGCCGTGGCGGCCGGAACCACATTGACCTGGCCGGCGACGGCCGGCGCGGCAATGACGGCACCGGGGGCGTCGCCCTTGACGGCGGGCTTGGCCTGGCCGGTCACCGCGAGGGTGGACAGGTCGATCTGGCCCTTGCCGGTGGAGGCCACCATGCCCAGCTCCGTGGCCTTGGCGGCCAGGTTCTGCGGGGCGTCAAAATTCTGCACCTGCTGGGTGAGGTCCTGGTTCTGCTTGGTCAGCGTGGACTGCTTGGCCCGCAGCTCCACCAACTGGTACTGCGCCGAGGAGACGGAGATGTTCAGGACGAGCACCGCCATCAGCGCCACGGCCAGGATACCGAAGCACATCACGACGAACGGTGCCCGGCGCTTGCGCGGAACGGAGCGGACGACGGAGAGCGGAGTGC
Organism: Arthrobacter sp. C9C5; assembly: GCF_013359735.1. Taxonomy (GTDB): domain Bacteria; phylum Actinomycetota; class Actinomycetes; order Actinomycetales; family Micrococcaceae; genus Arthrobacter. The sequence continues at coordinate 60,965 of NZ_JABFMX010000004.1, read as the reverse complement.
GGGACTTGCGGGCCGGTGCACCCGGGTGCAGGCCCGGGAGGGCACGGGCCGTGGCAGCTGTGGCAACGGGGAAGCTGTTGACGGCGGCGGTGCTCATGCGACTCTCCTGGCTTTGATGCGTTCCACGGCGCGGAGCCTGGCGGAGGCAGCGCGTGGGTTTTCTGCGATTTCTGCGGCGGTGGGCACCTCGGTGCCCTTCGTCAGGGTCTTGAGTTCGGCTTTGTGTTCCTCAAGCTCCACCGGGAAACCGAGCGGGGCCGAGGACTTGGAACCGGCCTGGAAGACTCCCTTGACGATCTTGTCTTCCAGCGAGTGGTAGGACATGACGACGACGCGGCCGCCGAGGGCGATCGAGGCCACGGCCGCCGGAATTGCACGCTCCAGGACCTCGAGTTCCTCGTTGACCTCGATCCGGAGGGCCTGGAAGGTCCGCTTCGCGGGGTGGCCGCCGGTCTTGGCGGCACCGGAGGGGACCACGGCGCGGATGGTCTCGACGAGTTCCCCGGTGGTGGTGAAAGGCTTCTCGGCGCGGGCGGCGACGATCCGGTTGGCGATCCGGCCGGCGAACTTCTCCTCGCCCCACTTCCGGATGATCCGGACCAGGTCCTCTTCGCTGTAGTTGTTCACGACGTCGGCGGCGGTCTGGCCGCGGCTGGTGTCCATCCGCATGTCCAGCGGCGCGTCGAAGGAGTAGGCGAAGCCGCGTTCGCGCTCATCGAGCTGCAGCGAGGAAACGCCGAGGTCCATCAGGATGCCGTGGACTTCGGTGAAGCCAAGGTCTTCGAGGACCTCGGGGATTTCGTCGTACACCGCGTGGACCAGGTCGATCCGATCGGCAAAGGCCTTAAGCCGCTCCCCCGCCAGGGCGAGAGCCTCCTCGTCACGGTCGATGCCGATCAGGTGCAGGTCCGGAAACCGCTGCAGCATGGCTTCGGAGTGGCCCCCCATGCCGAGCGTCGCATCGACGACGACGGGCGTCTCGCCGCGGCGTCGTGCTTCTTCGAAAGCCGGGGCCAACAAATTGATGCACCGGTCCTTGAGGACCGGTACATGGCGTTCGGACGTAGGCTTCGCCTGGTTGGAGTCGTCACTCATGCCTGCGTCCTTTCGTTGTGGGGAGTTCCGGTCTGCGGCTTCTTGATCCAGATCCCCATCCGCGCCTACCCTGCGGCCCGCCTGGCTCCGGGGAAGTGAGCCAGGTGAACTGCCGGATGGGCGGCTGGAGATCTCGATCAAGAAACGGTTGGTGCTGATGGTGCCGGCGGGGCTTCAGAGAATTCCCGGGATGGCGTCGTCGGTTTCCGAGAAGGCTGTTTCCTTTTCGGCCAGGTACTCGTTCCAGGCCTGGGCGTCCCAGATCTCTGCGCGGGTGCCGGCGCCAATAACGGCCAGTTCCCTGCCGAGACCTGCGTATTCCCGGAGCGCCGGCGGAATCGTCACGCGCCCCTGCTTGTCAGGTACCTCGTCGGAGGCTCCAGAGAGGAAAACGCGGATGTAGTCACGAGCCTGCTTGGAGGAGATTGGAGCCTCCCGCATCTGCTCGTGAACCCGGCCGAATTCCGCCTCGCTGAAGACGTAGATGCAGCGCTCCTGGCCCCTTGTGAGAACCAGGCCGGCGGCAAGTTCCTCGCGGAACTTCGCTGGAAGGATGATTCGACCCTTTTCGTCCAGACGCGGCGAATGAGTGCCGAGAAACACGGCCCACCGCCTGTCTGTTGTAGGAAGTCCAACGTCCCCTGTGCTGCCACTACCCTCTTACGTCCTCCACATTACTCCACTTCGCTCCCCCGTCAACGACATCCGGGACATTTCCGAGCAATTTTGGGCGTGTTTTCAAACAAACCTCCCTTGCGAATAAAGGGAAGCGGCAAAAGTGGGTCGCAGTGGAGGGATTTGTGCCGCGGCGGCCGCGCGTCGACTGCTCCGCAACCGCCGTTTAGCCACTCCAAAAGGGCCGCAGCGGAGCAATCGATCCAGGTTGGTCGGCGGGCGAGCATCGATTGCTCCCTAACTGCCGTTTTGACGCGCCGGAAGGGCACCTATGCAGCAGTCGATGCGGGCCTAACGGCAAAAGACGGGCTTAACGGCAAAAGACCCGCCGAAGCGGGTCTTTAGGTGCCTACCGGAGGCCGCGGTGGTGCGGAATGGAGGGGCGGTTGCGGCAACGGGAACTGAAGCGTATCAGGCGTCCCCGCGGTGCCTTTCCTCCCAGCGCTCCTCCAGGTTGCTCATGAAGGAACTGCGCGGCTTGCCCGGCTTCCGGCCGGCGGCTCCGGACTTGGATTTCCCGCCCGCGCTGCGCATGGTCGCGAAGTAAACGCCGGCACCCATGACGACGAAGCCAAGGACACCCACGATGATGCTCTGCAACGAGACGCCCAGTAACAGCAACAGGATGCCCGCGAGGGCACCGAGGACCCCGATGACCAGATGACGGGTGGACCAGGAGCGACCCGGATCCGAGCCCATCGAGCTGGCAAACTTGGGATCGTCCTCATGCAGCTGCTTCTCAAGTTGCTCAAGCAACTTCTGTTCGTGCTCCGAGAGCGGCATCACGACCTCCTTAAGTCGACCAACGTCCAGATTTGACGCGGTCCTTGTCCCTAAAACCCTAACGAGCGGGATAGCCGGCTGGTTCCCTGTTTCCCGTCATTGGTGAGATAAGGATCCGCGGTTCCCAGAAAGGTGTTTAGTTGGCATGGCCGGCAACCCGAACGTTCGATCCAGTCGTTCGAGAACTATGTATATCTAAGGATAGATTGTTGCGCCCTGTTCTGAAAGACGCTGGGCCCGGCTTCGCGGCGCCCGGCTGGCCCTTGGGCGCAGCCTCACCCGGGCCGGCCGGGACGGCCTGCTCCCGTGGACTGCCAGCTCACTCGGCGGCGGGCCCCGGGTCCAGCAACCGGGCCGGGAGAACCGACTTGTTGCCGAACTTGCGGGTGACGCGGTCCAGGGCCTGCTCGGCAGCTCGCCAGTTGTCATCCCGGCGGTCCAGGCTGAGTTGCAGCGACGCCTGGGCGGCTTCCTCGAGCTGCTCAGCCCGGATGCCCACGAGGCGCACGGTCATGGGCCGCTGACCGACGGACTCGAGCAACTGCACGGCGACGCCGTAGAGCAACTGGGCGCTGTCAATGGGGGTGCTGACGGTGCGGCTGCGGGTAATCGTGGAGAAATCCGCGTAGCGCAGCTTCAAGGCAACGGTCCTGGCATGCATGCCGGCGCTCCGGAGCCTTTCCGCCGTGCGGTGCGAAAGCCGGAGCAGCTCGCGGTGCAGCATGGCGTCGTCGGCCGTGTCCACCGCAAAGGTCTCTTCCGCCCCGATGCTCTTTTCCAGCCGGACCGGCGTCACCGGCCGGGGGTCGATCCCCCACGACAGCCGGTAGACATGCTCCCCCGTGGCGCCGAGGATCTTGCGCAGTGACGGCAGCGGTGTTGCTGCGACGTCGGCGACCGTCCGGATCCCCATCCGGGCGAGCACCTCCACCGTCTTGGCGCCGACTCCCCAGAGTGCGTTGACCGGCAGGGTGTGCAGGTAGGGAACCGTCTCGTCCGGACCAATCAGCAGCAGGCCGTCGGGCTTGCACCGGGTCGACGCGATCTTGGCGACGAACTTGCTGGCCGCGATCCCCACCGACGCCGTGATGCCCAGCTCGCCCTCGACCCTGCGGCGGATCAGTTCGCCGATTTCCCGGGGCGGACCGAGCCGCCGGATGGCACCTCCGACGTCGAGGAAGGCCTCGTCGACGCTCAGGGGTTCCACGAGGTCGGTGATCGATCCGAAGATGGCCATGATCTGTCCCGACACCTCGTAGTACAGCTTGTGCCGCGGTTCGATGATGACGGCGGAAGGGCACATCCGCGCCGCCACCGCCATGGGCATCGCTGATTTGACCCCGAACTTGCGGGCCTCATAGGAAGCTGACAGGACCACCGAGCGGTCCGCCGGATAGCCCACGATCACCGGGCGGCCCTTGAGCTCCGGACGGCTGCGCAGTTCCACCGAGACGAAGAAGGCGTCCATGTCCACGTGCAGGATGCTGCTGCGCCGGAGTTCGCGAAGGCCCGCCTCGCTGTATTGTGTCCCGCTGTATTTATCGATGTGATTTTCCCTGTCCGGCCCCACGCATCAATCCTATGCGCAGGTACTGACTAAACTGGAGGCTGGATCCGGCGTCAACACCAGGAGGAATGTCCCCGTGAAGGTTATTGGAGAGCGCAAACGCGCCGTGACGGCCGTGGCCGCCGCCGGCGCCTTGCTGGCCCTGGCCGCGTGCACCCCCGGCCCGGGAGCCCCGTCGCCTTCGGCGTCTGCGTCTGCGCCGGCGGCGCAGTCCACCGCCCAGCCCTCCACCACGGCCCCGCCGAGCCCGTCCGCCGAGCCCGGCACCTCCGCCACTGTGGGCGCCCTAGTTGAGGGCTTCCCCAAGAAGCTGCTGCCGGTCATGCCGGGCGCACAGGTGGAATCAAGCAGTTTCGACAAGAACGGCGCTCCCGCGACCGTCGCCCTGGTGGGGAAAATCACCTCGCCGGCGGCCGGAGTGGTCGCGTACTACAGCAAGAAACTGGAAAGCCAGGGCTTCAAGGCAGTCCCCGGCGGCACCGTCGGCTCGGTGGCCTCCAAGGACTTCCTGCGCGGGGACAACGAAACCGTGAATCTCGCCGTCGTCGAGGCCGCCGGGGTCTCCACCTTCACGATCGGCGCCAACGTCGCCGCCGAGTCCGTCAAGTGAGCCTGGCCGAACAACTGCGGGTTGAGCAGACGGACTTCGTGGCCGCCGTCGCCGGCAAGCTGACCGACTTCCTCACGGCCCGCACCACGGTGATGTCCGCCATTTCGCCGGACATCGACCCGCTGATGGGGTCCATCTCCAACCTGGTTACCGGCGGCAAGCGCCTCCGCGCCCTGATGTGCTACTGGGGCTGGCGCGGCGCCGGTGGCGGCGCCGGAGCCCGCGAAGTGGTCACGGCCGGCTCCGCGCTGGAGCTGTTCCAGGCCGCGGCACTGATCCACGACGACATCATTGACCGTTCGGACACCCGCCGCGGCGGCCCCAGCGTGCACCGCCGCTTCAGTGAACTGCACGCGAGCCAGGGCTGGGCCTTGGATCCGGAGCGCTTCGGCCACGCGGCGGCGATCCTGACCGGCGACCTGTGCCTGTCCTTCAGCGAGGAATCGTTTACCGAAATCGGCGACCGGGCCGCCTCCGGTAGCCAGGCCCGGCTCATCTTCAACCTGATGCGCGCCGAGGTCATGGCCGGCCAGTACCTGGACATCCTGGAAGAGGTGGCCGGGCCGCACCGTGACCGTGCCGGCGCCGTCAGCCGCGCCCAGTCGATAATCCGCTTCAAGTCGGCAAAGTACTCCACCGAGCATCCGCTCGCGCTGGGCGGCGCCCTGGCCGGCGCCTCCGACGAGCTGCTCCGCGGCTACTCCGCCTTCGCCCTCCCCCTGGGCGAGGCTTTCCAGCTCCGCGACGATGTCCTGGGCGTCTTCGGCGACCCGGTCACCACCGGCAAACCGGCCGGTGATGATCTGCGCGAGGGCAAGCGCACGGTGCTGGTGGCCTTCGCCCTCGACCAGGCCGCGCCGGCGGAATCGAGCTTTATCGATGCGAAGCTGGGCAGCCCGGACCTAAGCACCGCCGACGTCGAGGAGATCCGCCGCATCATTGTCGACTGCGGGGCACTGCAGGCCACGGAAGTCCTGATCGAGGAATTCAGCCGGGCCGCCTTCGACGCCCTGGATCTGCTGCCGCTGGATGAGCTGCCCAAGACCGCGCTCCGGAAACTGGCCGAGGCCGCAGTCAGCCGGACCGCCTAAACGCGCAGGCAGACGCAAGCGGATACGAAAAAGGCCGTGCACAGCGATACCCGCCGTGCACGGCCTTTGCCGTATTCCCAGGCCTTGCTATGGAGCCTTACTACCAGGCCATGGTCTGTGCCCGGCGGCGGATTTCGGTTTTGCGCCCTTCGCGGAGGGCATCGATCGGACGGCCGCGCAGGGACTCGTCCGGGGTGAACAGCCAGGTGATGAGTTCTTCATCCGAATAGCCGGCGTCGGCGAGGACAACGATTGTGCCCTTCAAGCTCTCCACCGCGTGGCCGTCCTGGATGAACGCCGCGGGCACGGAACGGATCCGCCGGTCACCGATCCGCACTGCCGCCAGCGCGCGCTCGTCCAGCAGCGCATGAACCTTAGTGATGGAAACGTTCAGCAGCTGGGCTACGTCGGGCAGGGGCAGCCATTCGCCTACAAGGCTTTCTACAGTACTCACGGATCAAGATTGCCATGCCGGGGCGGAATGCGCCTAGTCAGCCACGACCCAATAATGCGACCGCTTAACCCGGCTCATAAAACGGACTGCGAAATAGCCGCCCGTGCGGACGCCTCGGCGGGCCCTGGGCCGGGGCGCCGGTCCGACACTCCCAATAGCCGCGTTGCAGAATGTCAAACAGTTCTTGTGCTAATTCGCAATTCATGAGAGATTCGCATAGATCACATTTGTAACTGCAGTCTCTTCAGTCACACTGGTAACACCAGTAGCACTGTCTGTGCTGCAGGGTTCGCCGCTGAGAAGAGGATCTTTCCCATGACGACGTCACGTTCGCCAAAGCCCAACCCGAGGCCCGGCCTCCCGCTGATTGCGGCGACGACGGCGGCTCTCCCCGCCGTCGTGCTCTCCTCCTTGGCGATCGCACAGCCGGCTGCTGCCGAATCCCGCCCCCGGGCGATCCCGGCGACGCTGGCGGCGGCCATGAAGGCGCAGGGTCAGGCCGCCGCGGCACTGCCCTCGGCTCGGATTCCGGCAACTGAGGTTGCGGTGGCCCTGCCGACCGCGTTCCGCCCCGCCAAGGTTGCCGCACCGGCGCAGTACACGATTGTCCGCGGGGATACGATCAGCGCGATCGCCCACCGCTACGGCTTGAGCACCCAGTCCGTCCTTACGCTGAACAAACTTCGCGCCAACTCCGTGATCTACCCCGGCCAGAAGATCAAGCTCACCGGTACCGCCAACAGCGCCGCCCACCCGGCTCCGGCGAAAGCTGCTCCGGCGAAGGCTGCCCCGGCCCGGGCGACCGGCAGCGTCTACACGGTGAAGTCCGGCGACACCCTGAGCGGGATTGCCGCCCGCCACGGCGTCAAGTTGTCCGACGTGTTCAGCCGGAACGGACTCACCATGCGCTCGGTGATCTACCCGGGCCAGAAGATCACCATCGGCGCCGCCGCGGCCGCACCCACACCGGTCCGTGCTGCGGCGCCGAAGCCCGCCCCCAAGGCAGCCCCGGCCCCCGCCAGCCCGGGGTCCTACACGATCAAATCCGGCGACACGCTCTCCGGCATTGCCGCCCGGCACGGTGTAAAGCTCTCCGCCGTCCTGTCGGCGAACCGGCTGAGCATGAGCAGCATCATCTACCCCGGCCACAAGCTCGTCATTCCCGGTGCGGGTACCGGGACCGTCAAGCCGGCCTCAAGCCAGCCCGCGGCCACCGTGACCCCGCTCGTGCCCAGCACGTTCCTGGGGTTCAGCTACCCGAAGGCTGTCGTCAGCTCCGCCAACCAGAACAAGGCACTGCTCAATGCCTCGCCGGTTCCCACCCGCGAGCAGATGAAGCAGATCGTGGCCGACACCGCACGTCGGATGGGCGTGGCGCCGTCGCTGGCCATGGCCTTCGCCTACCAGGAGTCCGGCTTCAACCACCGCTCGGTGTCCCCCGCGAACGCGATCGGCACCATGCAGGTCATTCCGTCCTCCGGAGGGTGGGCCTCGGAGCTCGTTGGCCGCAAACTGAACCTGCTGGACCCGTACGACAACGCCACGGCCGGCATCGCCATCATCCGCCAGCTGGTAGCGACCAGCAAGAACCTGGACTACGCCATCGCGGGGTACTACCAGGGCCAGTATTCGGTGAGCACGAAGGGCATGTACGAGGATACGAAGGCCTATGTGGCGTCGATCAAGGCGCTGCAGAAGACCTTCAGCTAGAACCGCCAGCATCGCACGGGGCTGAGACCTCCGTCGCGTAACGATACGGGTCCGGGTTGCATGTCAATCCGGGCCCGTTTCCGTGCAGAGCTTAGGATCAAAGGGTGCAGGAATACACATCGGACGCTCTCGTCGGGACCCTGGTGGACAACCGGTACCTGATTCGATCCAAGCTGGCCCGGGGCGGGATGTCCACCGTGTACCTCGCCACCGACCGGCGGCTCGAGCGGGACGTGGCGCTCAAGGTCCTGCATCCGCACATGACCGGGGACCCGCAGTTCCTGGACCGGCTGGGCCGCGAAGCCAAGGCCGCCGCCCGGCTGTCGCACCCGCACGTGGTGGGGGTCCTGGACCAGGGCGACGACGGCCCGCTGGCTTACCTGGTGATGGAATACATCAAGGGCCACACGCTGCGGGACGTGATCAAGGAAAAGGGAGCCCTCACGCCGAGGCTCGCCCTGGCGCTAATCGACCCGATCGTGGAAGGACTCGGAGCGGCCCACGCGGCCGGCCTCATCCACCGGGACGTCAAGCCCGAGAACGTGCTCATCGCCGACGACGGCCGGATCAAGATCGGCGACTTCGGGCTGGCTCGGGCCATCACGACGACGACCAGCACCGGCGCCCTGATCGGGACCGTCGCCTACCTCTCCCCCGAGCTCGTGCTGGGCCAGCAGGCCGACGCCCGCAGCGACATCTATTCACTCGGAATCATGCTCTACGAGATGATCACCGGTCGGCAGCCGTTCGACGGCGAGGTTCCCATCCAGGTCGCCTACCAGCACGTGAACTCGACCGTCGGGCCGCCGTCGGCCCTGGTCCCGGGGCTTGCCGAAGAGCTCGACGAGCTCGTGCAGTGGTGCACGGCGAACGACCCGGACAAGCGCCCCGTCGACGGCAACGCATTGCTCTTCGAACTTCGACACATCCGGACCAACCTCAGCGACGCCGAGTTGGACCTGCGGCCCCCGGCGGCCCTCCCGGCGGCCGCTACCGGCGCCGCGGCGGCAGGCCCCGGCGGTTCCACGCCCGGCCGGCCCGCGACGCAGCCCCGCGCGGCCGCCGCGGAGGCCCACACGGAATTCCTCGGTGGCGTCCAGCAGCCCACGGAGGTCATCAGCCGCGGCAGCAACCCGACCACCGTCCTCGCCGGCAGGCCACGGCCCGGCGCCTACGGCCCGCTCGCCGCTCCGGAAGAACAAGAACTTGGCGCCTATCCGGAGGATGCTCCGGACGGCCGGCCGGAGCCGGCAAGCAAGCGAGCACAACGCAAGCAGGACCGCGAGGAGGAGAAGGCGCGGCAGCGTGCTGCAGCGACCCCCAGCCGCAGCCTGCGTGCGGGCAACCCGCGGCGCCGGGGCCTGGCCTGGATCCTGGTGCTGGTCCTGGTGGCACTGCTCGCGGCCGGCGCCGGTTGGTTCTTCGGCATGGGCCCGGGGTCTCCGGGGACCATTCCGCAGTTGGCCAACAAGACCGTGGCCGAGGCACAGCAGTTGCTCCACACTGCCGGTTTCGAGTCGACCACCCGGGACGTCTTTGACGACGACGTTTCCCCAGGCCTCGTTGTGGGCTCGGAGCCGCAGGCGGGTCAGGTGGTCCGCAAATTCCAGTCCGTCTCGCTGGCCGTATCGAAGGGTCCGGAGCTGTTTCCGCTGCCGCAGCTGACGGGCATGTCGCTCGACGCGGCGAAGACGGCCCTCAACGGCGCCGGCATGGCGCTGGGCCCCGTCACCGAGACCTACGACGAGGACGCCAAGGCCGGAACCGTGCTGGCCCAGAAGCCGGGCAAAGGCACCCCCGCCAAGCACGGGACGCCTGTGGGGCTGACGGTCTCGAAGGGGCCGCGCCCCATCCCGGTGCCCGATGTGCGGGGCAAGGAGCAGGATGCGGCCGTCGCTGCCGTGGAGGCCGCCGGGCTCAAGGCCGTCGTCGCCCCGGAAGCCGTCTTTGACCGGGAGGTGCCCAAGGGCGCGGTCGTCGGCCAGGACCCCGCGACAGGCAACCTCACCCGCGGGGGCACGGTGACGCTGACGATTTCCAAGGGCCCGAAATTTGTCCCGGTCCCGGACGTGTTCCGCAAGCCGGAGGAGGAGGCGGTGCAGGCCCTCAAGGATGCCGGCTTCGAGGTGAAGGTCAACTACGCCTTCGGCTCATCCGTGCTGGGCCTGGTGGCCGGCCAGGACAAGACCGGGCGGCAGCCCGAAGGCTCCCTCGTCACGATCACCGTGACCTGACTTCTCCCAAATGAGTAAGAGCTCCGCCCCGGCTGGAACCAGTCGGGGCGGAGCTCTTGTTGTCTGTGGCGGTGCTGCACGAGGCGGCGCGCAGGTCGCCCCCTGTGGCGGCCGTGCGTGGCTTAGCGCTTGGCGAGGGCTCCCGCCACCAGGAACGCCATTTCGAGGGACTGCATGTGGTTCAGCCGCGGATCGCAGACGGACTCGTAACGGTCCAGGAAGGCGTCCTGGTCGATCGGGTCGGCGCCGCCGAGGCACTCGGCCACGTCGTCGCCGGTCATTTCCACGTGTAGGCCGCCCGGAACGGTGCCGAGGCCGTGGTGCACCTCGAAGAAGCCGCGCACCTCGTCGATGACGTCGTCGAAGTTGCGGGTCTTGTAGCCGTTGGGCGAGGTCACCGTGTTGCCGTGCATCGGATCGGTGACCCACAGGACCTGGGCGCCGGAGGCGGTGACGCGCTCGACGATGGGAGGCAATTTCTCCCGGATGTTGCCGGCGCCCATCCGGGTGATGAAGGTCAGGCGGCCGGGTTCCCGGTTGGGGTCAAGCTTGTCGATCAGGCGGAGTGCGTCCTCGCCCGTGGTCGAGGGGCCCAGCTTGACGCCGATCGGGTTGCGGACGCGGGAGAGGAAATCGACGTGCGCGTGGTCCAGTTCCCGGGTGCGCTCCCCGATCCACAGGAAATGCGCCGAGGTGTCGTACGGCAGGCCGGTTCGCGAGTCGATGCGGGTCAGGGCCCGCTCATAGTCCAGCAGCAGCGCCTCATGGCTGGCGTAGAACTCGACGCGCTTGAGCGCCTCGAAATCCGCGCCGCAGGAGGACATGAACTTGATGGCCCGGTCGATGTCGCGGGCCAGGGATTCGTAGCGCGCGTGCGCCGGGTTCTCGGTGAAGCCCTTGTTCCACTGGTGCACCAGCCGCAGGTCGGCGAAGCCGCCCTGCGTGAACGCCCGGATCAGGTTCAGGGTCGACGCCGAGGTGTGGTACGCCTTGAGCATCCGGCTGGCGTCGTGCGCGCGGGACTCCGGCGTGAAGTCATAGCCGTTGACGATGTCGCCGCGGTAAGCCGGCAGCGTGACGCCGTCGCGGGTTTCGTCGTTGGACGAACGCGGCTTGGCGAACTGGCCCGCCATCCGACCCATCTTGATCACCGGCATCGCCGCGCCGTAGGTGAGTACGACGGCCATCTGCAGAATGGTTTTGACCCGGGCGCTGATCTTGTCCGCCGTGGCGGCTTCGAAGGTCTCCGCGCAGTCACCGCCCTGGAGCAGGAACGCCTTGCCCTGCGCGGCAGCGGCGAGCCGTTCGCGCAGGATGTCCACTTCGCCGGCGAAGACGAGCGGCGGCAGCACCGAGAGTTCCTTGACCGAGGCCTCAAAGACTGCCGGGTCGGACCAGCTGGGCTGTTGCGAGGCGGGCAGCTCCCGCCAGTGGTCCAGTCCCGGATAGTTGGCGGCGCCGCTCTGGGCCGTGCTCGCCAGGGCAGAACCAGCAAGAGCCGAACCAGCCAGGGCAGGGCCCGCCGGCGTGGAGTTGTTCAGGGAAGTCGAAGGCGCAGATAGCTCAGTCACCCTCTAAGGATAGTTGCCTCCGCGGTGAACGGCGGCGCCCGGCGTCATTGACTGCGGGCGCTCCGTCACACAGTTCCGGGCGTCTCCGGTTCCTGGCCGGCACCGGCCTCCGGCGCCTCGGTGGCTTTTCCGGCGAGCCGCAGTTTGACGACGGCGGCGTACTCGTCGACGTATTCCTGGCCGGAGAGCCGCATCAGTTCGTACATGATTTCGTCCGTCACGGAACGCTGGATCAGGCGGTCGTCTTCCATGCCGTAGTAGCGGCTGAAGTCCAGCGGTTCGCCAAAGATCATCCCGATCCGGCGGATGTTGGGCATCCGCTTGCCGATGGGCTGGACCTTGTCGGTGCCGATCATCGCGACCGGGATCACCGGGACGCGGGCCTGCAGGGCAAGCCGGGCGACCCCGACCTTGCCGCGGTACAGCCGGGCGTCCGGACTGCGGGTGCCTTCGGGGTAGATGCCCAGGAGCGAACCGTTCTTCAGCACATCCATGCCGGCATCAAGCGAGCGGGCGGACGCCGCTCCCCCGGACCGGTCCATCGGCAGCTGGTTGGTCAGGCGGAAGAAGGCGGCGGTCAGTTTGCCTTTGATGCCCTTGCCGGTGAAGTACTCGGATTTCGCCAGGAACACCACGGGCCGGGGCACCATGAGCGGCATGAAGATGGAATCGGAGAAAGAGAGGTGGTTGGAGGCCAGGATCGCGGCGCCCTCGGCCGGAACATTGTCCAGGCCCTTGACCCACGGCCGGAAGAGCGTCTTCAGGACCGGCCCAAGAACGAACGTCTTCATGAACCAATAAAACACGTGGTGTACCTCTCCGGCAGGCGTCTGGCCGGCCCTTCTTCGGGCCCGGCCAGGACTTCAATGACACCCTACTCTAGTGAGGTTTGTCGCGAACAGTGACACGATGGGCTCATGAGCGAAAGCAGCACTCCAGTGGCGCCTGCCGCTTATCGCTACCCCGGCCACGGCGCCAACGCGGGCACCGGCGTCGCCATCTGCCACGGCTTTACCGGAAGCCCCCTGAGCGTGCTCCCCTGGGCTGAACATCTGGCCTCCCTCGGCTTCGCCGTCTCCGTCCCGCTGCTGCCCGGCCACGGCACCGACTGGCGGGATCTCGCCCGGCACGGCTGGCAGGACTGGTACGGCGCCTTCGAGGCTGCGTACCTGGAACTGGCCGCCGGAACCCGCTCGTGCTTCGTGGCGGGCCTGTCCATGGGCGGGACCATCGCCCTGCGCACCGCGGCCCGCCACCGCGTGGCCGGCGTCGCCGTCGTCAACCCCGGGCTCAGTTTCTACGACCGCCGGGTGCGCTACATCGGCGTGCTCAAGTACCTGCAGAGCACCACCGTCCCGCTCCAGGAGACGGAGTCGACGGCGGCGACCACCCAGGACGGCGACTACTCACTGACCCCGCTGGCGGCCGTCCACCAGCTGCGCAAGCTCTTCACCGCGACCCTGCGGGAGCTGCCCGCCGTCGACGTTCCGGCCCTCGTATTCAAGTCCGATACCGACGCGGTGGTGCCGCCGACCTCGCTGGAGCTGCTCCGCAGGCGCCTCGGATCCCGGGAGCTGTCCGTGGTGAAGCTGCCGGACAGCGGCCACGTTGCAACGCTCGACGTCGATGCTCCCGTAATCTTTTCGCAGTCGGCCCGCTTCTTCCGGGAGCACGCGGCCCCGTCCACAGCCCAGTCCACTGTCCCTGCAGGCCCTCAGCAACCATGAAGAACTGAAGTAGCCATGAAACACGGAGCGTCCATGAGCACAGCCGCCGACCACTCGCCGTTCAGCAGTCCGTTTACCGGGTCCGGTCCCCGGACCGGCGTCGTGGTCTCCCATGGTTTCACCGGCAGCCCGCACGGCGTCCGGGCCTGGGCCGAGTCCCTGGCCGCGGCCGGCTACGCGGTCCGGATGCCGCTGCTGCCCGGGCACGGCACGAGCTGGCAGGAACTGGCGCGGACACGCTGGCAGGACTGGCATGCCGGACTCGACGCCGCCTACCTGGAACTGGCCGCGGAGTGCGACCACGTCGTGGTGGCCGGGCTCTCGATGGGCGGTGCCCTGGCGCTGCGGCTGGCGGCCACCCGCCCCGTGGCCGGGGCGGTGCTGGTGAATCCCGGCCTGGTCATCGATGATCCCCGCGCGCCGCTGGCCGGGATCCTGAAGTTCGTGCTCAAGAGCACCCCGGCGATCGCCAATGACATCCTCAAAGAAGGCGTGGATGAAGGCGCCTATCCGCGGACTCCGGTCGCGGCGGCCCACGAGCTGAACAAGATGTTCAAGGACACCCTGCGGCTGCTGCCCAGGATCACGGCCCCGGTCCGGGTCTACCGGTCCACCGTGGACCACGTCGTCTCCGACGCCAGCCTGGCCGCGCTGCGCCGCGGACTGAGCAACGCCCCGCTGGAGGTCATCCGGCTGGAGAACAGCTACCACGTGGCTACCATGGACAACGACGCGCCCCAGATCTTCCGCGGCACAGCGGAGTTCATCAAGTCGGTCGTGGAAGGGCCCAACCCGGGCGCCGCCAGTGCCAGCCAGAAAGAAACGGCAGATGACTAGATTCGACCCGGGCTCGCCGGACCCCGATTCCCCGGACTCCAGCGCCAACGAGGACGACGCCGTCTGGCTGGATCTGGTCGCCAGGCTCGAGGGCACCGACTCCGGTCCTTCCGGCAGCGCCGACGCCGGAAGCCCTGCCGCACGGACGTTCCGCGACTTCGACCCGCTGGGCCTTGCGGCGCCGGCACCGGTCGAACCCCCGGTTGGCGGCCGGGCGGCCTCCCTGAGCGGGGTTGACGACGCCGCGGCCGGCGAGGGCGCCTCCGGCCCGCGGGACTACGAGCCGGACGACGACGAGGGCGCATTCGTTCCCGAAGAGCCGCCCAGCCTGGCCGGGTCCGACCCGCTGACGATGCTCGCGTGGCTGGGCGCCGTCGGCGGCCCGATCGCGCTGCTGCTGTCCGCCATTTTCTGGCGGAGCGCACCGCTACTGGCGGTCGTCGGCATGGTGGTCGCCTTCGCGGCGTCGGTGGTGTTCCTGATCATGAAGCTGCCGCAGGAGAAGGATGAGAACGACGACGGGGCCCGCGTTTAGCCGGATGCTGTTTGGCCGGCAGCTGCAGAGCCGGCTGCGGGCCGGCTAGCTGCGCATGCGGCTGCTGACCCGGGACAGGTCGGCCGCACCGATCAGCCCGGCATTGGGGCCCAGCGCCGCCAGTTCAATCGTGGCAGCCGGGCGGAAGCCGCGGCCGGTCAGGTTCCGGGCAAAGGCCTTCCGCGCCGGTTCCACGAGGAGTTCGCCGGCGTCGCAGAGCCCGCCGCCGATGACGAAGGTGCCCGGGTCCAGGGCCGCCGCCAGGTTCGCCAGTCCCAGGCCGAGCCATTCGCCCACGTCTTCGAGGAGTTCGCGCGCGGTGGGATCGCCGGCCTTGGCGAGTTCGGTGACGACCACGCCGGTGATCCGGTCGGCGTGGCCGTGTACTGCTTTAAGCAGTTCCTGGGCCACCGGCGAGTTGGCTGCGGCGAGTTCCCGGGCCTCCCGGCCAAGGGCGTTCCCCGAGGCGTACTGTTCCCAGCAGCCGCGGTTGCCGCACTCGCACCGGTGGCCGCCGGGCATGATGATTTGGTGGCCGAATTCACCGGCCACGCCGAAGCGTCCGCGCTCGAGCCGTCCGTCCATCACCATGGCCCCGCCGATTCCGGTGCCCAGGGTAATGCAAACCAGGCGGCTCTCGCCCTTCCCGGCGCCAAAGCGCCACTCCGCCCAGCCGGCGGCATCGGCGTCGTTGGTCAGCAGCACCGGACGGCGGAGGAGCCGCTGCAGGTTCTCGCGCAGCGGTTCGTTGCGCCAGGCCAGGTGCGGACTGAACAGCACGGTGGCGCCGTCGAGGTCCATCCACCCGGCCGCGCCGATGCCGACCGACCAGATGCGGTGGCCCCGGCCCAGTTCCTCCACGAGTTCGACGATCACCTGCTCGACGGCGCGCGGATCGCTGCCCGGCGTTGACCGCTTGGCCTGGCTGAGGATGCGCCCTTCGGCGTCCACCACGCCGGCCGCCACCTTTGTGCCGCCGATGTCGACGCCGATCGCGAGGCCCTTGCGTCCGAGCCGCAGGTGTTCACGGAAACTGCCGGCCTCGGAGGCGCCGGGAAAGCCCTGCACCCGGCGCCGCCAGGCGGCCGTCCTGCGCTGCGGTCCGGGTTTCTGGCCGGGTGTTGGAGTATGCATCGTTCCCCATTCTAGGGCCCTCACCGACCGGCGCGGCCGGCCCGCCGGCCCTCTCCCGGGTGGCGCAACGCTGGCCTTGACCGTAAAGTTACTCGCCAGTAGGTGAAGTGGAACACACCCCGCCGGGGCCACATACTACTGTTAGTCGTACCCCCCTTGCGGGCCAATGGATATCAAAGGAGCTATCGTGCGAGAAATCAGTGTCCCGCCCCTGGTCACCGTCCCACCGGAGACGAACGTAACGGACCTGGTCCTGCGCCAGGCCGCGAAGGCGTCCAACCCGGCCCTGTTCTCACGGCTCGACGCCGCAGGCCAGTGGCAGGACGTCCGGGCGACCGATTTCCTGGCCGATGTCTCCCTGCTCGCCAAGGGCCTGATGGCCAGCGGCGTGGCGGCCGGCGACCGGGTCGGCATCATGTCCCGCACGCGGTACGAATGGGCCCTGATCGACTTCGCGATCTGGTTCGCCGGCGCCGTCTCGGTCCCGATCTACGAAACGTCCTCCCCCTCGCAGGTGGCCTGGAACCTCGGCGACTCCGGCGCCGTCGCCGCCTTCGGCGAGTCCGCCCACCACGAGGACATCATCCGGCAGGCTGCCAGCTCCGAGGGCCTGACCGGGCTGAGGCACGTCTGGCAGCTGGAAGGCGAGGCCCTCGACGAGGTCCGCGCAGCCGGCACCGGAATCAGCGACGAGGAACTCGAAGCCCGCCGCAGCCAGGCCTCGCTCAAGGACCTTGCCACGATCATCTACACCTCCGGCACCACCGGCCGGCCCAAGGGCTGCGAGCTGACCCACGGCAACTTCGTGGAGCTCTCCGACAACGTGCTGGCCACCTCCCTCGGCCAGATCGTGCACGAGCAGGCCCGCACCATCATGTTCCTCCCGCTCGCGCACGTCTTCGCCCGCTTCATTTCGGTACTGGCGGTTGCTGCGGGCGTCACCGTGGCCCACACCCCCGACATCAAGAACCTGCTGCCGGACCTGCAAAGCTACAAGCCGACGTTCATCCTGGCAGTCCCCCGGGTCTTCGAAAAGGTCTACAACTCCGCCCTGACCAAGGCCGAGGACGGCGGTAAGGGAGCGATCTTCCATCGCGCCGCGGAAACCGCCATCGCCTTTTCGCGGGCCCGCCAGGCTGGCAAGCTGGGCCTGGGCCTGCGGCTCAAGCACACCCTGTTCGACAAGCTCGTCTACGGCAAGCTCCGCGACGCCATGGGCGGCCAGGTCGCGCACGCGGTTTCCGGTGGCGGCCCGCTCGGCGAACGGCTCGGCCACTTCTTCCAGGGCATCGGACTGCAGATCCTCGAGGGCTACGGCCTGACCGAAACCACCGCCCCGGTCACGGTCAACACGCCCGGCCTGATCAAGATCGGCACCGTCGGCGCCCCGATCCCCGGCAACGCTGTGCGGATCGCGGACGACGGCGAGATCCTCGCGAAGGGCGTGTGCGTCATGCGCGGCTACTTCAACCGTCAGGATCTCACGGCCGAAGCATTCGTGGACGGCTGGTTCCGTACCGGCGACATCGGCCAGCTCGACGGGCAGGGCTTCCTGACCATCACCGGGCGGAAGAAGGAAATCATTGTCACAGCCGGCGGCAAGAACGTCGTGCCGGCCCTGCTCGAGGACCAGATCCGTGCCGACGCGCTGGTCTCGCAGGTCCTCGTGGTGGGCGATAACCGTCCGTTCATCGGCGCCCTCGTGACGCTCGACGAGGAGGCGCTCCCGGGCTGGCTGCAGCGCCACGGCCTGCCGGCGTCGACCACGGTTGCCGAGGCGACCGTAAACCCCGCCGTCACGGCGGCGGTCCAGGAGCTGATCAACCGGGCGAACCAGTCCGTCTCGCAGGCCGAGGCCATCAAGTCGTTCCGGATTGTGCCCTCCGATTTCACCGAGGCCTCCGGCCACCTGACGCCGTCCATGAAGGTCAAGCGCGCCCAGGTGATGAAGGACTTCGAGAACGTGATCGAGGAGATGTACTCCGCGAAGCGCACCACACACGCCTAAGAACGCCTAAGACCAGCCACAAAGCGTTGGCATAAACCCAGAAGGGCTCCCCCGGCCGTAGCCGGAGGAGCCCTTTCTGCTGTGCTGCCGTGTCCGGCCGCGCTACTCCACGACCAGCAACAGGTCGCCGCCCTGGACCTGCTCGACGGGGCCGACGGCGAGCCGCGACACGGTCCCGGCCACCGGCGTCGTGATGGAGGCTTCCATCTTCATGGCCTCGATGGTGGCGACCGTGTCCCCGGCCTTGACCGCGTCGCCGGCCTTCACAGTCAGGGTGACGGCGCCGGCAAACGGCGCGGCGACCTGGCCCGGCTGCGAGGCGTCGGCCCGCTCGGCGGCCTTGACGTTGCTGACCACGGAGCGGTCACGGACCACCACGGGCCGGGACTGTCCGTTGAGCGTGCACATCACGGTCCGCATGCCCTTCTCGTCGGGCTCGGAGACGGCCTCGAGCGAGGCGATCAGGCGCACGCCCTTCTCCAGCTCAATCTCGTGCTCGGCACCGCGCTGCAGGCCGAAGAGGTAGTCGCGGGTGTCCAGGACGGAAAGGTTGCCGTAGGCCTCCACGCTCTTCTGGTAGTCCTTCGTGGGACCGGCGAAGAGCAGCCGGTTGAGGGTCTGCTGCACCGTCCTGGAGTCGCCCTTGAGCGCCGCACTGTCCTCGGCGCTGAGTTCGACGTCGCGGACCTTGACGCTGCGGCCCTGCAGGGCCTTGGTCCGGAACGGCTCGGGCCAGCCGCCGGGAGGGTCCCCCAGTTCGCCGGAGAGGAAGCCGATCACGGAGTCCGGGATGTCGTACTTCTGCGGGTTCTCGTTGAAGTCCGCCGGGTCCGCGTTGAGGCCGACCAGGTGCAGGGCGAGGTCGCCCACCACCTTGGACGAGGGCGTGACCTTCACGAGCCGGCCCAGGATGCGGTCCGCTGCGGTGTACATGTCCTCGATCGCCTCGAAGCGTTCGCCCAGTCCCAGCGCGATCGCCTGCTGGCGCAGGTTGGAGAGCTGGCCGCCGGGGATTTCGTGCTGGTAGACCCGGCCGGTGGGGCCCGGCAGTCCCGATTCGAACGGGGCGTAGACGCGGCGCACGGCCTCCCAGTAAGGTTCCAGGGCGCAGACGTTGGCCAGGCTCAGGCCGGTGTCCCGCGGCGTGTGGGCCAGCGCCGCGACGAGGGCCGAGGCGGAGGGCTGGCTGGTGGTGCCGGCGAGCGAGGCCGAGGCGACGTCGACGGCGTCCACGCCGGCGTCCACGGCAGCCAGCAGCGTGGCCAGCTGGCCGCCCGCGGTGTCGTGGGTGTGCAGGTGGACCGGGAGGTCGAACTTCTCCCGCAGGGCAGTCACGAGGCGCGCTGCCGCCGCCGGGCGCAGCAATCCGGCCATGTCCTTGATCGCGAGAATGTGCGCGCCGGCGTCGACGATCTTCTGGGCCAAGTCCAGGTAGTAGTCGAGGGTGTACAGCTTCTCATCCGGATCGAGCATGTCCGCGGTGTAGCAGAGGGCGACCTCGGCCACGGCGGTACCGGTGTCGCGGACGGCGCGGATGGCGGGGGCCATCTGATTGACGTCGTTGAGGGCGTCGAAGATGCGGAAGATGTCGATGCCGGTCGCGGCGGCCTCGTTGACGAAGGCCACCGTCACCTCTTCCGGGTACGGAGTGTAGCCGACGGTGTTACGGCCGCGGAGCAGCATCTGCAGGCAGATGTTCGGCAGCGCCTTGCGCAGCGCGGCCAGGCGGTCCCAGGGGTCTTCGCCCAGGAAGCGGAGGGCGACGTCGTAGGTCGCGCCGCCCCAGGCCTCGACGGACAGCAGCTCGGGCAGCAGCTTGGATACTGCCGGTCCGGCCGCCACGAGGTCCCGGGTCCGGACTCGGGTGGCCAGCAGGGACTGGTGCGCGTCGCGGAAGGTGGTGTCGGTGACGGCGACGGCGTCCTGGTCGCGCAGGGCGTTCGCGAAGCCCTCCGGGCCGAGTTCGAGCAACCGCTGCCGGGACCCCACAGGGGCGTCGGCGTCCGTCAGGGCGGGCAGCTTGTCGGCCGGGTCGGTGTGCGCCGTGAGCTCGCCGTTGGGCTTATTGACGGTGACCTCGGCGAGCCAGGTCAGCAGCTTGGTGCCGCGGTCCGCGGAGACGCGGGCCTTGAGCAGTTCGGGGCGTTCGTCGATGAACGAGGTGGCGACGTCACCGGCGACGAAGTCCGGGTCGTCGAGGACGGCTTGCAGGAAGGAAATGTTGGTGGAGACACCGCGGATCCGGAACTCGGCCAGGGCGCGCCGGGCGCGGGCGACGGCGGTCTTGTAGTCGCGGCCGCGGCAGGTCAGCTTGACCAGCATCGAGTCGAAGTGCGGGCTGATCTCGGCGCCTGAGTAGACGGTGCCGCCGTCGAGCCGCACACCGGCGCCGCCGGCCGAGCGGTAGCCGGTGATCTTTCCGACGTCGGGCCGGAAGCCGTTTGCCGGGTCCTCGGTGGTGATGCGGGACTGCAGCGCGGCGCCGTTGAGCTTGACGGTCTCCTGCGAGAGGCCGAGGTCGGCGAGGGTCTCCCCCGAGGCGATCCGCAGCTGGGCCTGGACGAGGTCGACGTCGGTGACTTCCTCGGTGACGGTGTGCTCGACCTGGATGCGCGGGTTCATCTCGATGAAGACGTGCTGGCCGGCCCGCTCGCCCACGGTGTCGACGAGGAACTCCACGGTGCCGGCGTTGACGTAGTTCAATGCCTTGGCGAACTTCACGGCGTCCCGGTAGAGCGCCTGCCGGATGCCCTCGTCGAGGTTCGGCGCGGGGGCAATCTCGATCACTTTCTGGTGGCGGCGCTGGATGGAGCAGTCGCGTTCGAAGAGGTGCATGACGTTGCCCTCGGCGTCGGCGAGGATCTGCACTTCGATGTGGCGCGGGCGCAGCACCGCCTGTTCCAGGAACATGGTGGGGTCACCGAAGGCCGCGTCGGCTTCGCGCATGGCGGCCTGCAGGGCCTCGGGCAGCGCCTCCCGGGTGTCCACCCGGCGCATGCCGCGGCCGCCGCCGCCGGCGACGGCCTTCGCGAAGATGGGGAAGCCGATTTCGTCCGCGGCGGCGATGAGTTCCTCGACGTCTTTGGACGGTTGGCTCGACTTGAGCACCGGGACGCCGGCCTTGCGGGCGGCCTCCAGGGCGGCGACCTTGTTGCCGGCCAGTTCCAGGACTTCTGCCGGCGGCCCGACAAAGGTGATGCCGGCGGCAGCCGCGGCGCGCGCCAGGTTGGGATTCTCCGAGAGGAAGCCGTAGCCGGGGTAGATCGCGTCGGCACCGGCCTCCTTCGCCACGCGCACGACCTCATCGACATCGAGGTACGCCCGGACCGGGTGACCCTCCTCGCCGATCAAATACGCCTCATCCGCCTTCTGGCGGTGGATCGAGTTACGGTCCTCGGTCGGGAACACTGCAACGGTCTTGGCACCCAGCTCATAGCTGGCGCGGAAGGCGCGGATGGCGATTTCGCCGCGGTTAGCCACCAGAATCTTGGAAAACATACTTCTCCTGCATCATCGCGGGTGGTTCGGTAAGTCGTCACAGTTTCTAAGACTGGTGTGCGCAAACACAAATCATTGTGGCGCCCATCACAGCATTATGCGTCATTTCGGCGGCATTGGGCAGATCGCCGTCCCGCGGGGTGCTCCGCCGCGGTCCGGGCACCCGCCGGGCCGGATGAGATAGGCCGATGAGAAAGGTTTCGGCGCCGCATCAACATATGATGAGTTGGTGGGTGGCGCATGCCCGCCCCGGTCCGAAGGAACGCACGGGCCGGCATGACCCAGTCTCGGCAACCGGCGTTAGGTATTGGTTTTTCAAGTGCAAGTAGTCAGCATCAGCAGCCTCAAAGGCGGTGTCGGCAAGACATCCGTGACAACCGGACTGGCGTCGGCCGCACTCGCAGCCGGCATCCCCACCCTCGTGGTCGACCTTGACCCGCACGCGGATGCCAGCACGGCCCTCGGCGTCCGGCCCGATGAACAACTCGACATCGGCCGGATGCTCAAGTCCCCGCGCCGGGCCCGCCTCGCCGACAACGTTGTCCCCAGCGGCTGGGTCGAGCACAGCAACGGCGGCTCCTCCCACGGTTCCTCCAGCGGAACGGCAGGGTCCGTCCTGGATGTCGCCATCGGCTCGGCCTATACCGGGATCTACGACCGGCCCGACCTCGGTCGCCGCGACCTGCGCCGGCTCTCCGCCGTGCTGGCAGGTGCCGGGGACTACGAACTCGTGCTGATCGACTGCCCTCCCTCGTTGAACGGCCTGACCCGGATGGCCTGGTCCGCCAGCGACAAGGTCGCCCTGGTCGCCGAGCCGGGGCTGTTCTCCGTTGCGGGCACCGAGCGCACCATGCGCGCCATCCAGCTGTTCCGGCAGGAATTCGCGCCCGGCCTCTCCCCCGCAGGCATCGTCGCCAACAGGGTGCGGACCGGCTCCTCGGAGCACAGCTTCCGTCTGGCCGAGATGCAGTCCATGTTCGGCGAACTGCTGCTCACCCCGCATATCCCGGAGCAGGCGAACTGGCAGCAGATCCAGGGCGCGGCCCACTCGGTCCATCACTGGCCCGGGGACTCCGCCAAGAACGCCGCGGCGTTGTTCGACACGCTGCTGGGCAACCTGATGGGGACCGGCGCAACCGGGGAGCTGGCGGCCGCGGGCATGGTCCGCAACCGCAGCCAGCGTTAGCTGTACTGTCCCGGCTCCACGCCCGGCCTGCCGGGTGCCGGACACTAAGAGGCGCGGGGCCACGACGTGACCCCGCGCTTCTTAGTTAAATCTTCCGGCCGAACTAGCCGATCTTGCGGGCCGCGCGGCGCTTGCTGAGTTCATCGTCGGGGAAGGACTGGTCCGAGGCGTGCTCGCTCGGCAGGGCCGCGAGGCTTCCTTCCACTTCGCGCCAGACCCGGCCGACGGCGATGCCGAAGACACCCTGTCCACCCTGGACCAGGTCGATGACTTCGTCCGCCGAGGTGCACTCGTAGACGCTCGCGCCGTCGCTCATCAGCGTGATCTGGGCGAGGTCTTCGACCCCGCGCTCCCGGAGGTGCTCGACGGCGGTGCGGATCTGCTGCAGCGAGACGCCGGTGTCGAGGAGCCGCTTTACGACTTTGAGGACGAGGATGTCGCGGAAGCCGTAGAGGCGCTGCGAACCGGAGCCGGCGGCGCCGCGCACGGCGGGTTCGACGAGCCCGGTGCGTGCCCAGTAGTCCAGCTGGCGGTAGGTGATCCCGGCCGCCTTGCACGCCGTGGGGCCGCGGTAGCCCGCGTCTTCGTCCAGGACGGGAAGATCCTCGGTGAAGAGCAGGCCCTGGGCACCACTCGCGGGCACAGCAACGCCTGCCGTCGAGGCCTGCTTGAGCTCGCCTGCTTCGCCTTTCGGACTCACGTGGATCCTCCTTGTCATGAGTTCCCGCGGGAACTTGCAGCAACGACGCGCTGTCCGGGACCTGCGTCGGACCGAGTAGGCACGAAAATCATCCGTGTAGTTTCGGCTCCGGCTGCACTGTCCAGTGTGACTTGCGCGGCTGTTGTATGCAATGGGAACTTGTACCTCCGACGTTAGGCCTGCCGGGGCCCAAGGTCAAAGACGTTGGGGGTATTGCGGGGGCGTGTCGAAACTTTCGACCTCGACTTTAAGCTTAGGGCCGTCTCAGCCGGCGAAATCCTCGGGTTCGACGTCGTCCAGGAACTCGCGGAAGCGGCGCAGCTCCCCCTCTTCGTCGACGGCGGGCCCGGGCTGGGCCTCCTCGCCGTCGTCGTGCTCGGTGATCCGCACACCGGCTTCTTCCATCACGGCGTCCGCACACCAGATCCGGCATTTGGCCCGCAGGGCCAGGGCCAGGGCGTCCGAGGCCCTCGAGCTGACGGTGGTGCCGTCTTCGAACTGGAGCTGGCCGTAAAAGATGTTGTCCTCGACCGCCACGATATTGACGCTGACGATCGTGTGGCCCAGCGCCTCGACAACGTCCACGAGCAGGTCGTGCGTCATCGGCCGCGGCGGGACCACACCCTGCTGGGCCAGGGCGATGGCGCTGGCCTCCGGGGTGCCGATCCAGATGGGGACATGGCGCTCCCCGTGCATCTCCTTGAGCAGAACGAGCGGCTGGTTGGACGGCAGTTCAATCCGTACGCCTACGATTTCCACCTCAATCATCAGATGTCCATCCTCGAGATGCGGTCCTGGACCAGGGCACGGTGCAGCGTCAGGCAGAGTTCGCTGATTTCGCGGGCGGCCTCGGCGGCGCGGGCGTGCGAGGCGGCGTCCTTGCGCGAGGTCAGGGTCGCCACGGCCCGTTCCACCAGCCCGAATTCGCGTTCGGCGGCGGCTTGGAAGGGGCGCAGGTGCCGCGGTTCCAGGCCGTGGCCCTCCAGTTGCACGCAGGCGCGGGCAACCTGCAGGGCGTGTTCGTCGAACTTGCCGTTGACGTGGCCGATCAGGCCGAAGCTGAGCAGGGACTCGAGCAGCGGCACGCTGGCCCCGGACTCGGTGCGGAGCTGCTCTTCGCTGAGCAGGCGCACCCGGTGGTTCAGTTCGGCGGCGAGTTGGTCCGAGACGATGCGCGGGGAGACCGTGACGCCGGGCGGCAGGTTGTCCGGGCGTTCGCCGCGGTCAATCGCGTCGAGGTAGTCCTTGATCACCTTCAGCGGAAGGTACTGGTCCCGCTGCAGGGCCAGCACAAAGCGCAGACGCTCGACGTCGCCCTCGGAGTACTGCCGGTATCCGGCGGGGGTCCGCTGCGGGTTGATGAGTCCCTTTTCTTCAAGGAACCGGATTTTCGACGCAGTCATATTGGGGAAGTCGTCGCTCAGTTGAGCCAGGACCTCCCCGATGTTCAGGACCTGGGGTCCGCGCCGTTCGGCTTGTGCCATGGCCACAGGCAACTACCCCGATATCAGACGTTGCCTGCGGTACGGGCAGGGCTGAGGTAGAAGGTGAGCCGGAACTTGCCGATCTGCACCTCGTTACCGGACTTCAGCTCCACACTGTCGACACGGTCGTGGTTGACGTAGGTGCCGTTCAGGCTCCCGGTGTCCACTACCTCGAAGCTGCGCGCCGTGCGGCGGAATTCGACGTGGCGGCGCGAGACCGTGACGTCGTCGAGGAAGATATCGGCGTCCGGGTGGCGGCCCGCCGTCGTGACGTCCGAGTCGAGCAGGAAGCGGGCGCCGGCGTTGGGGCCGCTGTGTGCCACCAGCAGGGCGGACCCGGCGGGCAACGACTCGATGGCCGTGCGTTCCTCGACCGAAACCTTCGGTGTGAGGGTGGGCTCGTCGCGCACGGGAGTGAGATGGATCGATGTGGTCTCCGAGGCTTTCACTCCACCCGTGCCGTATTCACCGGTGTCGTTCTGTCCGTGCCCAACCATTGAGTCCTCCTCATTCGTTGCAGGTGTCCCCCCTGCAAACAACGCATGCCGTCCGGAAAAGCCTGGCAGATCCGGTAGTCAGTCCCCCCGGCCGGCCACTGTGTCCAGTAATTGCCGTCTCCAACAACTACTGTGTCCAGTAACACGGCCCGGAGACCTTCCCATTAGCCTACCTGTTGTTCGTACTCCGATGCACTGAGCAACGACTCCACGGCGTCGGCCTCTGCGAGCTTGATTTCAATCAGCCAGCCCTCGCCGTAGGGATCCGAATTGATCAGGGCGGAATCGGTGTCCAGGGCCTCGTTGCGGGCCACGACTTCGCCGCTGACCGGGGCGTAGATGTCGCTGACACTCTTGGTGGATTCGACCTCACCGACGACGTCGTTGGCTTTGATGTCGGTGCCGACCTCCGGCATCTGGGCGTAGACGACGTCCCCGAGAGCGTCCTGGGCAAAATCCGTGATCCCCACACGCACGACTCCGTCGGCATTCGGGGCGGAGACCCATTCGTGTTCCGCGGTGTAGGACAGCTCTTCGGGAATGATGCTCATGGCGGGCCTTTCGTCGGGTCAATCACCAAGGTCGACGGCGGCCGATCGAACGGGCCGCCGCTGAAAGTATAGGCACATCCGGCCGGACCCCGGGAGGACTCTGGCATGATGGGGCCATGGCAGCACCTGCACCCGTTCCGGTCGGATTTGCCCATGCCTGAGCTACCGGAAGTGGCGGCCCTCGCGGATTTCCTGGACACGCGCCTGCGCGGTGCGGTCCTCACAAAAATCCAGATCGTCTCGTTCGCGGTGCTGAAGACGGCGGACCCTCCCATCTCGGCGTTGGAAGGCAGGACCGTGACGGGGGTGCGCCGGCACGGCAAGTTCGTGGACCTGGAGGCCGACGGGCTGCATCTCATCTTTCACCTCGCCCGGGCCGGTTGGGTGCGGTTCACCGCTGCCCCCACCGGCGCGGTGCTGAAAATGGGCAGCGGGCATATCGCGGCGCGGCTGTCGTTTTCCAGCGGGGGCGGACCGCTTGACCTGGACCTGACCGAGGCCGGCACGAAGAAGAGCCTGGCGGTGTACCTGGTCCGGAGCCCGTCCGAGGTGCCGGGAATCGCGGCGCTCGGACCGGACCCGTTCAGCCCAGGGTTCGACGTCGACGCACTGGCCGGGATCCTCGCGGCCAGCAAGCAGCAAATCAAGGGGGTGCTGCGCAGCCAGGGCGTCATCGCCGGCATCGGGAACGCCTACAGCGACGAGATTCTGCACGCGGCCAGGATCTCCCCGTTCGCTATCGCCGGCGCCCTGGACCGGGCGGCGGTAGAGCGCCTGTACGACGCCATCCATGAAATCCTGGGGACGGCATTGGCCGAGGCCGGCGGGAAGCCGCCGGCCGAGCTCAAGGATGCGAAGCGGAGCCACATGCGGGTGCACGGCCGGGCCGGCGAAGCATGCCCGGTCTGCGGCGACACCGTGCGCGAGGTTTCCTTTGCCGACACTGCGCTGCAATACTGCCCGCACTGCCAGACGAAGGGCAAGATCCTGGCGGACCGCCGGACGTCGCGTTTCTTGAAGTAGGCGTTTTTTTGCAGTAGGCGCTCTTTGAAGGTGGCGCTTTTTGCAGCCGACGGGTCCGGGAAACAGAAAACCCCGCCATTCCGTTGCCGGAATGGCGGGGTACTTTCTGTTGGTCGGGCTGACAGGATTTGAACCTGCGACCCCTTGACCCCCAGTCAAGTGCGCTACCAAGCTGCGCTACAGCCCGCTGGTTCCGCCGTTCTCCGCTCTTGATGATCTCCTGTTGTTATCCAAAGGATTTCATCCGAGCAGTCCGGCCGAACCACCTCCAAAAGCTTACACGATTCCGGAGGGTGCCCGTGACACTTTCAGCATGTCACGGGAACTTTTTCCCTCGGCGGGCGCGTTCGGAATTAACGCTTCTTGCCGCGCTTTTCCCGGACCCGCATGTTGACCTCGATCGGCGTGCCCTCGAAGCCGAAGGTTTCGCGGAGCCGGCGGGTGATGAAGCGGCGGTAGCCGGGGTCCAGGAAGCCGGTAGTGAAGAGCACGAACTTCGGCGGCCGGCTCGAGGCCTGGGTGCCGAAGAGGATGCGGGGCTGCTTGCCGCCGCGGACCGGGTGCGGGTGGGCCGCCACCAGTTCGCCGAGGAAGGCGTTGAGGCGTCCGGTGGGGATGCGCTTGTCCCAGCTCTCCAGCGCGGTGTCCAGGGCAGGAACCAGCCGGTCCTTGTGCCACCCAGTCTTGGCCGAGATGTTGACGCGCGGGGCCCACGCCACGTGGGCGAGGTCCTGTTCGATTTCGCGTTCCAGGTAGGTGCGGCGTTCGTCGTCGAGCAGGTCCCACTTGTTGAACGCGAGCACCAGGGCGCGGCCGGACTCGATCGCGAGCTGCAGGATGCGTACGTCCTGCTCGCTGAGCACCTCGTCCACGGCGAGGAGCACGACGGCGACCTCGGCCTTTTCGAGCGCGCTCTGGGTGCGCAGCGAGGCGTAGAAGTCCGCGCCCTGGGCCATGTGCTGGCGGCGGCGGATGCCGGCCGTGTCCACGAAGCGCCAGGTGCGCCCGCCGAGTTCGATGAACTCATCGACCGGGTCGCGGGTGGTGCCGGCGGTGTTGTCGACGACGACGCGTTCGGAGCCCGCGAGCTTGTTCAGCAGCGAGGACTTACCGACGTTCGGCCGGCCGATCAGGGCGATCCGGCGGGGGCCGCCGCTGCGCTCAAGGCCTTCGATCGTGGAGAACTCCGGGAGCGTGTCCATGACATGGTCGAGCAGGTCGGCGACGCCGCGGCCGTGCAGGGCGGAGACCGGGTACGGCTCGCCGAAGCCGAGGCCCCAGAGCGCGGCCGAGTCGGCTTCCTGGGCGAAGTCGTCCACCTTGTTGGCCACCATGATGACCGGCTTCTTGGACTTGCGCAGCATCTTCATGACGCCTTCGTCCGTGGCGGTCGCGCCGACGGCGGAGTCCACCACGAACAGCACGGCGTCGGCGAGCTCCACGGCCATCTCGGCCTGCTCGGCGACGCGGGCGTGGATGCCCCGGGCGTCGTGTTCCCAGCCGCCGGTGTCGACCACGGTGAAGTTCCGGCCGTTCCAGTGCGCCGAGTACATGACGCGGTCACGGGTGACGCCGGGGGTGTCCTCGACCACGGCTTCGCGGCGGCCCAGGATGCGGTTGACCAGGGTGGACTTGCCGACATTCGGCCGGCCGATGATGGCCAGGACCGGGTCAAGCTTGACCGGGCCGTCGAAGTCCTCGTCCTCGTAGCGCCCGCTCAGCAGGGCGGCGTCTTCCTCGTCCAGCTCGTAGTCGTCCAGGCCGGCGCGGAGCGAGGCAGCGCGAAGCTCGGCTTCCTCGTCGTCCAGGGCGGCAAGATTCTCCGCCACCTGGTCCGTGCCGGTGGGCGTGTATTCGTCTTCGCCGGCGCCAACATGGCCGGGGGTTTGAGTCGTATCGCTCATTGCACTTTCCTTAGGTGGTGATCTGCCGGCGTCGCGGCTACTGCTGTCTGTGGTTCTTGCGGTGAATCCGCGTCGGGCAGGCGCTGCCCGGTGTTCTGAATTGTGTCCTGGACGTGCCGTGCCAGTGCGGCGCGGATCTCGGTTCCCACCCTGTCCATTGAAGCACGCCCGGTCTCCCCGGGCCTGCGGCTGACGGTGAGGGCCCCGCCGAAGCTGACGTGCAGCCGCCGGCCGGGCCGGGGAACCGCGTTGAGGTGCTCGCCGCTAATCCTGGTCCCGAGGATGGCTACCGGGATCACGGTGGCCCCCGAGTTCAGCGCGAGCCACGCCACCCCGTTGTTGATGGCGGCGGCCTCCCCGTTCCCCCGCGTGCCTTCGGGCAGGATCCCTACGCACCGTCCGGCGTCGAGGACGCTCTTGGCCCGCTCCAGCGCCGCCCGGTCACCCGAGCGGTCCACCGTCAGCTGGCCGGAGGCCTTCAGGACCAGGCCCAGGAAGCCCTTGAACATCTCCTTCTTGACGAAGATGTGCATCGGCCGGGGCGCTGCACCGAACATCACCGGGCCGTCCAGGAAACTGATGTGGTTTCCGGCGAAGATCACCGGACCGGCCGCCGGGACGTTGGCGCGGCCCTGGACGGTGGTCCGGTACACCAGATGGTCCAGCAGCCAGCCGACCGGCCGGCTCCAGGCCATGGTCCCGTGCTTGAACCAGCGGCCGGGAGGCTGCGCCCCGGCTGAGCCCTCAGTCACGGTTGATGGCCGTGTGGTTGATGGCCGTGTGGCTGATGACCCGGTGCACGATCCCGAGGGCCGCGTCGACGGTCTGGGCGAAGTCCAGGTCCGAGGAATCCAGGGTGACCACGCCGTCGGCGGCCTGGGTGAAGTTCACCACGGTGGAGTCCTTGGCGTCGCGCGCCGTGACCTGAGCCGCGAGCTGTTCTGCGTTCTGGCTGCCGCCGAGCTGGATGCCGCGGCGGCGAAGCCGGGCCTCCTCGCTGGCGGTGAGCAGCATGCGCACCTCGGCGTGGGGCGCGACGACGGTGGTGATGTCCCGGCCCTCCACCACCATGCGGCGGTGGTGCTTTTCGATCAGCTCGCGCTGCCGGCGGATCAGTTCGGTCCGTGCCCCGAGGGTGGTGGCGACGGCGCTGACCGCCGCGGAGATGGCCGGTTCACGGATGGCCTCGGTGATGTCCGCACCCGCGACCCGGACGTACTCTTCCTGCGGGCTGGTGCTGATCTCCAGCTGGAGGCCCTCGGCGGCGGCTTCGATGGCTTCGCCGTCGGCGAGGTCAAGGCCGCTGTCGAGGCAGAACCAGGTCAGGGCCCGGTACATGGCGCCGGTGTCGAGGTAGGCCAGCCTGAGCCGGCGTGCCACCTCTTTGCTGACGCTGGATTTGCCGGAGCCGGAGGGGCCGTCGATTGCGACGACGAGGCTCTTGCCGGGGCGGACGACGTCCACCGTTTCAATGAGTTCCTGGGTCATTACTGGAGTACCCGCCATCCACGGTCGTTGAGGGCTTCGATGAGCAGCTCGTGCTTGTTGGGCAGCACGGAGAGTTCCACCATGCCGACATTCTGTCCTGAGGAGTGGTCCAGGCGGAGGTCCTCGAGGTTGACGCCGATCTCGCCGATCTCGGTCAGGAGCCTGGCGATCTGGCCGGGCGTATCGTCCACCAGGACGGTCAGCCAGGAGTAGGCCTGCGGCGGTCCGCCGTGCTTTCCCGGGATCCGGGCCTGGCCGGCGTTGCCTTCGCTGATCAGCTGGGCAAGGTCGAGCCGGGCGCCGGGCGCGGTCGGATCCTCGAGGGTTCCGATCAGCCGGTTCAGGTCCTCGCGGACGCCGTGGAGAATCTCCACGACTTTGCCCGCGTTGGCGCCGAGGATCTGCACCCAGAGCGTGGGGTCGCTCGCGGCGATCCTGGTCACGTCACGCAGCCCGTTGCCGGCCAGCGAGAGCGCGTGCAGCGGGGTTCCCTGCAGCCGGCTGGCCACGAGGGAGGACATGACCTGGGGCAGGTGCGAGACCAGCGCCACGGCCTCGTCGTGTTCCTCGGCACCGAACTCGGAGACGACGGCGCCCAGGTCCCCGGCCAGCGCACGCGCCGCCTGCAGGGCCTCGGGCCGGGTTTCCGGCGTGGGGCAGAGTACCCACGGCATCGAGGTGAACAGTTCCCCGCGCGCGGCAACCGGGCCGGACTTCTCGCGGCCCGCCATCGGGTGGGTGCCGACGTAGCGGCCCAAGTCGGCGCCGCGCTCGCGCAGATCCGCCTGGATGCCGGCCTTGACGCTGGCAATGTCCACCACGGTGGCCTGCGGGTAGTCCGCGAGGGCGCGGGCGACGACGTCGGCGGTCACGTCCGGCGGCGCGGCGACCACGACGAGTTCCGGCGTTTCGCCGTCAAGGCGCGCCAAGGGCAGGCCGGCGCCGATATCGACGGCGACGGCCTGGTTGGTCGGCGACGGGTCGGAGAGGAACACGGCGACGCCGCGTCCCCGGAGCCCCAGCCCGATGCTGGTGCCCAGCAGTCCGGTGCCCACGACCACGACCGGCCCGTTCAGGTGGCCGCGGCCGTGGGTGCGAAAAGCGGACATGCCTTACAGCCCCACGGATGCCAGCAGGTGGCCGACTTCCTGCTTGCCGAGGTTGCGGATGCTGCCCTGGCGCTGGTCGCCCAGGCCGATGGGACCGACCTTGACGCGGACCAGGCGCAGTACCGGGAAACCGACGGCGTCGAAGAGGCGCCGCACAATGCGGTTCTTGCCCGAGTGCAGCACGACCTCGATCAGCACGTGGCCCGGGGTCGAGTCGACGAGCTTGAAGGAGTCGACCGAGGCAATGCCGTCCTCGAGTTCGATGCCGGCCTTGAGCTGCGCGCCGACGCCCTGCGGGAACGGCCCGCGGACCTGGACGAGGTACGTCTTGGGCACCTCGTAGGACGGGTGCGTCAGGCGGTTGGCGAGTTCGCCGTCGTTGGTCAGCAGCAGCAGACCCTCGGTGGCGACGTCGAGCCGGCCGACGTGGAAGAGGCGTTCTCCGTGGTGGTTGCGGACGAAGTCGCTGACGCACGGGCGGCCGTCCGGGTCCTCCATCGTGGAGACAACACCCTTGGGCTTGTTGAACACCATGTAGACCATGTTTTCGTCCAGCTGGATGCGCAGGCCGTCCACGTGGATCACGGAGGTCTTCGGGTCGACGCGCACGCCAAGCTCCGTAACGACCTTGCCGTCGACCTCGACGCGGCCTTCGGCGATCATTTCCTCGCAGACGCGCCGCGAGGCGACGCCGGCGGAGGCCATGACCTTCTGCAGCCGGATGCCGTCGGCGTCGTGCAGCTCAGACTGCGGCACCTCGGCGCGCGGACCGCGCTTGCGGGCCGGTTTCCGGACGGGGCCGAGGTTCTGGCCGAATCGTTCGCCTCCGAATGCACGGGAACCGGTGGCCTTGGCGGCTCCGGCGCCGATGCGCGGCTTGGGCTTGAGCGCACCCGGCGTGCCGGGGACCTTGCCGGCACCGGGCTTGCGGGCGGCCGGCTTGCGGGCCGCAGGCTTGCGCGCGTCGGACCTGGCGCCGTTGCGGTCGCCTGACTCCGGGGCTGCGCCGCCGGGGTTCAGGTCCGGATCGACGAAAGCCTCTTCGCGCGGCTTGGGGCGCTTGAACGGGCGGTCGCCGCCGCCCTTGGAGAAGTCGCGCTGGCCGCGGCCGGCGCCGCCCGCACCCTGGGTGCGTGCTGATTGATGTCCGGCGCTGGTGCGTCCCGAACCGTTACGTGGTGAACCCTGGCGTCCCGCCTGTGTCATGACCCGTCCTTCGTTTGTTGGCCCGCGGCGGCTGCCTCACGGCAGTCCCCCACCGGCCGGGCAAATGGTTCTGCCCTGGTGGATACTCGTTACGCAGGCAGCATTCCTGCCTACATTCTTCCTGCGTCGTAAAACTCTGCTATGCCTTCAAGCCCTGGAAGATGGGGCGAAAGCTGAGGCAACTCAGCCACCGAGCCGATTCCCATACGTTCGAGGAAATACGACGTCGTGCGGTACAGGATGGCCCCGGACTCAGGATCGTTTCCCGAATCCTCGATCAGTCCACGCTGGGTCAGCGTCCGCACGACGGAGTCAACATTGACCCCTCGAATTGCAGACACCCGCGCCCTGGAAACGGGCTGGCGGTAGGCGATGACGGCGAGCGTTTCGAGCGCCGCCTGCGTCAGCCTGGCGCTCTGCCCTTCCAGCACGAATCCGCCTACGACGTCGGCGAACTCAGCGCGGGAATAGATCCGCCAGCCTCCGGCGATATTCCGCAATTCAAAACCCCGGGGGGCGGCACCGAAACCAGCACGATTGGTCGCAGTGCTGGCGTCGTCCGCATCCGGGGCATTACCAGTATAGCCGTTATACTCCCGTTGCAGTTCCCCGAGCAGGCCCTCGACGACGTCGACCGTCAGGTTCAGGCCGGTGGCCAGCTCCGTGGCCGTGGCCGGTTCGTCGACCACCATGAGCACGGCCTCCAGCGCGGCACGGGCGCCGCCGGGCAGTCCGGAAACGTCCGGAACCCGGGAGTCGCCGGCGTCGGACCCGGCCGCGCCGGCTGTGGCAGGGGTGGGTGCTTCGGTCACGGCTGCTCCTCGTATTCTTCGCTCAGCTTGTCGCTGCTCCAGTCCGGGTCGTCGGCGGTCCAGTGCACGGACAGCTCGCCGAGCGGAAGCAGTTGGTCGAAGCCCACCGCCTTGTCCCGGAACATTTCCAGCAGCGCGAGGAACCGGGCCACCACCACGAGGGTGGATTCGGCGTCGGCGATCAGGGCCCGGAAGGTAAGCGCCTTGCCAAGACGCAGGCGGTGGCCAATGATTTCGGCCTGCTCCTTCACGCTCACCGGCGTGCCGTGCAGGTGGGCGAGGCCCACCTCGGTGGGGGCTGCTTCCTTGGGCTTCAGGGCCGCCTCGGCCAGGGCCGCGAACTGCTGCGGGGTGTGCTTCCAGACCAGTTCGGGCAGGAGGGCGGCGAACTGGCCCTCCAGGGCGACCTGCCGGGGGTAGCGGCGGCCCTCCAGCTCCAGCGTCGAGCCGATCAGCCCGGCGACCTGCTTGAAGGCCTTGTACTGGAGCAGCCGGGCGAAGAGTAGGTCGCGGGCTTCGAGCAGCGCGATGTCCTCGTCGTCCTCGACTTCGCCGGCGGGCAGCAGCCTGGCCGCCTTGAGGTCCAGCAAGGTGGCGGCGATGACCAGGAATTCGCTGGCCTCGTCCAGGGCCCAGTCCTCCCCCAGCCGCTGCAGCCCCTTGATGTACTTGATGAACTCGTCGGTGACCGTGGCCAGCGCCACCTCGGTGATGTCCAGCTGGTGCTTGGAGATCAGGCCCAGCAGCAGGTCGAAGGGGCCGGTGAAGTTGGCCAGCCGGACCTCGAATCCGGGCTTCTTCCCGGACGGCGACAGCTCTGCCGTCGCCGTGCCTGTCGCCGCCACAGCCCTGGCTAGGGCGCGCCGCCGCGCGAAATCAGCTCTTTGGCCAGGCGGCGGTAGGCGTCGGCGCCGGCGTGGTTGCCGGCGTAGCTGGTGATCGGCTCGGCCGCCACGGTGGCGTCGGCGAACTTGATGGAGCGCTTGATGACGGTCTCGAAGACCTTGTCCCCGAAGGCCTCCACGAGCCGGGCGATGACCTCGCGGCCGTGCAGGGTGCGGGCGTCGTACATGGTGGCGAGGACGCCGTCGACCTGCAGGCGGGGGTTCAGCCGGTCCTGGACCTTGTCGATCGTCTCGACCAGCAGCGCCACGGCGCGCAGGGCGAAGAATTCACAGATCAGCGGGATGATGACACCGTGCGCCGCGGTCAGCGCGTTGACCGTGAGCAGCCCGAGCGAGGGCTGGCAGTCGATCAGGACGACGTCGTAATCGTCCTCGACCTTTTTCAGGGCCCGGTCCAGGACCTGTTCCCGGGCGACCTCGTTTACCAGCTGGACTTCCGCGGCGGAGAGGTCGATGTTAGCCGGCAGGAGGTCCACATTTTCGACGCCGGTCTTTTGGATGGCGTCGCGGATGTCGACCTTGCGGTCCATCAGCACGTTGTAGACCGTGAGGTCCAGCTCGTGCGGGTTGGTGCCAAGGCCGGCGGAGAGGGCACCCTGCGGATCAAAGTCGACCAGCAGCACGCGGCGGCCGTATTCGGCCAGGGCAGCGGCCAGGTTAATGGTGGACGTGGTTTTGCCCACGCCGCCCTTCTGGTTGACCATGGCGATGACCCGGGCAGGGCCGTGGGATGACAGCGGCGCGGGCTCCGGAAAGTCGCGTTGGGGGCGCCCGGTGGGGCCCATGATGGCGTCTTCCAGGTCGAGTCCGGTGCCTTCCAGAGTGGCTGAACCCTGTTCGCTGCTCACGTATCTATCCACACTTTCGATGACGGTGATTTTCGTGCCTGATCCTGCCGGCTGCTTTGTCGTGCTGATTGGTTTATCTTGCTGACTGGCTTGTCTTGCTGGCTGCCTTGTCTTGCTGGCGGCCGCCCGGCACGGATCGTTATTCCTCCCAAGGTTACAGCCCCCGACACGGTATTCGACGGACCTTGACAACCGTCGTTCCGCGCGCCTTGACCCTCTGGTAGAGGTCGAGGGTTGCTGGGCCGCGGGGTCCCGGGGCAGACGAAACCGCCCGGACGCGGGGTGCGCGTCCGGGCGGTTTCAGTGCGTTCGTGCTGGTGCTCAGGCGTTGACCGGCACCGGCTGCGCAGCCTGGCCGGCCGGCTGGACAGCGGCCTCGTGCCCGGTGTGGCCGGCGATCATGGTCTGCTCGTCGAAGGGCTCGGCGCCGGAGAGGACACGCTCGACCTGTCCGCCGTCGATCTCCTTGACCCAGGTGCCGATCAGGACGGTCGCCACGGCGTTGCCGGTGAAGTTGGTCAGCGCGCGGGCCTCGGACATGAAGCGGTCGATGCCGACGATCATACCCACGCCGCCGAGCAGTTCCGGACGGTGGGCCTGCAGGCCCGCTGCCAGGGTGGCGAGGCCGGCACCGGTGACGCCGGCGGCGCCCTTGGAGGCGATGATCATGAAGACCAGCAGCGAGATCTGGGCGCCCAGGTCCAGCGGGGTGCCCATCGCGTTGGCGACGAACAGGGAGGCCATGGTCAGGTAGATGGCCGTGCCGTCGAGGTTGAAGGAGTAGCCGGTGGGGACCGTGACGCCGACGACGGGCTTGGAGACGCCGAGGTGTTCCATCTTCGCGATCAGGCGGGGCAGGGCCGCCTCGGAGGAGGACGTGGAGAAGATCAGCAGGTATTCGCGGCCGAGGTAACGCATCAGGCGGAAGATGTTGACGCCCGAGACGACCTGGAGCAGGCCGCCCAGGATCACAACGATGAACACCGCGCAGGTGATGTAGAAGGCGACCATGAGGGTGGCCATGCTGATGATTGCTTGCACGCCGGTGGCGCCGACGACGGCGGCGATCGCACCGAATGCGCCGACCGGGGCGAGCCACATGACCATGATCAGGATGCGGAACACGAGGGCCTGGCCGTGGCCGATGGCCTTCAGGATCGGGGTGCCCTGCGGGCCCATCTTCTGCAGCGCGAAGCCGACCAGGATAGCGGCGAGCAGCGTGGGCAGCACGGGGATGTCGCCCGGGATGATGCCGAGCAGGAAGTCGACGGTGCTGTCCGTGGCGGCCTTCTTGTTGGGATCGTACGGGGCGAGCTTGAGGCCCTCACCCGGGTGGATCAGGTTGCCGACGACGAGGCCGATGGCCAGCGCGAAGGTCGACATGACGATGAAGTAGCCGAGGGCCAGGCCGCCGACCTTCCCGACCGTGGCGGCCTTGGCGATCGAGCCGATGCCCAGCACGATGGTGCAGAAGATGACGGGGGCGATCATCATCTTGATGAGCTTGATGAATCCGTCGCCGAGCGGCTTGAGGGACTTGCCGACCTCGGGGAAGATCAAGCCGACCAGGGCGCCGAGGACGACGGCGACGATGACTGCGATGTAAAGGTAGTGGGACTTGTCCAGCCCCTTGCGCTTTTTGACCGGCGCTGCGGCGGTTGCCGCCGACTCTCCTCGTTGAGAGGCCATGGTGTTCTCCTTGGATAGGCTGGACTTCGATGCGGCTTGGGGTGCGCATCACGTCCGTTCTGCGTGTTCCTCCATCATTGGGGATGAAGTGACGCGCATCACCGTTGCGTTCATATTGGTCATGGAAGGTGCAGTTGATCCATCACTGGAGCATCGCCCGCAGGCTGTTTGTGGCCCACTTGCTGTTCATGCTGGCCCTGACCGCCGTCGTCGGCACGGCCACCTTCGTCGACGCCCGCGACCACGCCTACGAGGAAGCCGGCCGGCGGATGGCCGGGATCGCCACAGCAGTGGCAGACAACCCCCTGGTGCTGCAGGCGGCGAGCGCCCCCGATCCCTCCGCCCGGCTCCAGCCCTACGCCCTGGAGGTGATGCGGGACGCCCGCGCGGACTTCATCACGATCATGGCGCCGGACCGGACCCGGTGGACCCATCCCCGTAACGAGGAGCTGGGCAAGCCGTACATCGGCTCGATCGACGCTGCCCTGCGCGGCGAGGTCTTCACCGAGATCATGGCCGGCACGCTCGGACCGTCCGTGCGCACGATCGCCCCGGTCAAGGACGCGGACGGCAAGGTCCGGGCCCTGGTGGCGGCGGGCGTGACGGTGGGGACGGTGGATGTCGCGTTTTCCGGCCGCCTGCCGGCGCTGCTCGCGATCGCAGTGGCCCTGCTGGCCGGCGGTTCGGTGGCCTCGTGGCTGCTGGGCCGCTACCTCCGGCGGGTGACGCGCGGCTGGGGCCCGGAGCAGCTGGCGCAGCTGTTCGCCTATTACGAGTCGGTGCTCCACTCGGTCCGCGAGGGGGTGATCCTCATTGACCCGAGGGGCAAGGTGGTGATGTACAACGACCAGGCGGCGGCGTTGCTGGGGGTGCCGCCGCGCGCCGTCGACGGCGGGTCCTCCGGCGGCCGCGGACCGGACGCGCCGTCGCTGGCGGAACTGCCGCTGGCCCCCAGCCTCAAGGAACTCTTCGAATCCGGCCGGACCGCCCAGGACGAGATCCACCTGACCGGCCCTCGTGTGCTGGTGGTGAACCAGGGCCCCGCGGTCGGGCCCCGCTCCCCTGCGGCCCGGCAGCGGCCGGCGGCCTCCGGCACCCCCGTCTACGGCACGGTGGCCACCATCCGGGACCGCACCGAGATCGAGTCCCTCGGCAGCGAGTTGGAGACCATGCGGACGCTCTCCGACGCCCTCCGCGCCCAGACCCACGAACACGCCAACCGGCTGCACACCATCGTGTCCCTGATGGAACTGGGCCGCGGCAACGAGGCACTGGATTTCGCCACCAAAGACCTGGAGCTGAGCCAGCGGCTGACCGACGACCTGGTCAGCTCCATCGAGGAGCCGGTGCTCGGCGCCCTGGTCATGGGCAAGGCCGCCGAGGCGCACGAACGCGGCGTCGAACTCATCCTCACCACCGGCGGCTCCACGGCGGTGACCGGACTGGCCGTCCAGGACCTCGTGGCCATCCTCGGCAACCTGCTCGACAACGCGATCGACGCCGCGGCCGACGCGCCGCCGCCGCGCCTCGTGGAGCTGTCTGTCTCATCGGAGGCCGGAGCCCTGGAGATCACGGTGGAGGACAGCGGCCCCGGAATCGATCCGGACGCCGTGGAGGACGTTTTCCGGCACGGCTTCAGCACCAAGGCTCCGGGCCCCTTCGGGCGCGGCCTCGGGCTGGCCCTGGTCCGCCAGGCGGTGCAGCGCCTGGGCGGTAGCATGACAATCACCAGCCCGGCCGGGGCACTGTTCCGTGTCACCCTGCCGACGGCACCGGCTGAAGCGACAAGCGCGTCGACAGGCGCCGCGGAAGGCGCCAGGAAAGAACCAGCCGGGACAGCAGAGGAACAGCAATGAGCGATATCCGCGTACTCGTCGTCGAGGATGAGCCGATCGCCGCGGCCGCCCACGCCGCCTACATCGGCCGGCTGGAGGGCTTCACCCTGGCCGGGTCCGCCCCGGACGGGCAGTCCGCCCTGCGCCTGATGACGGAACTGTCAGCCGCCGGGCAGCCCGTGGAATTGGTCCTGCTGGACATGAACCTGCCGGACCTGCACGGGCTGGACATCGCCCGCCGGATGCGGGCCGCCGGCCTCTTTGCGGACATCATTGCGATCACGGCGGTGCGGGAGCTGAACATCGTCCGCAGCGCCGTGGCAACCGGCGTCGTGCAGTACCTGATCAAGCCGTTCACCTACGCCACGTTTGCGGACAAGTTGCGCAGCTACCGGCAGTTCCGTGAACAGCTGGCCTCCCCCGGCCCGGGCGGTACCGGCGCGGGGGCGTCCCAGAGTGACGTGGACCAGGCCTTCGCGAGCCTGCGGGCACCGTCCGAACTGCCGCTGCCCAAGGGCCTGTCTGCCTCCACGTTGGATTCCGTGCAGGACTTCATGAAGCTGCAGGCCGGCGCGGTGTCGGCCAGCGAGGTGATGGAAGCGCTGGGCATGTCCCGCGTTACGGCCCGCCGCTACCTCGAATACCTCGCCGACGCCGGCACGGTGTCACGCACCGCGCGCTATGGCGCCCCCGGGCGGCCGGAGAACGAATACCGGTGGAGCCGGACGGCGTCCTAGCTGTACACCTGGCCCTGCCGCTCCCCCGCGGCGCCACCTCGGCGTGGACTAGGACGCCGTTGACGGGCCGGTGCCCACGGCACCGGGCCGCAGCGTCTCCAGGAGCTGGTCGATCACGCCGGCGTCCTCGATCGTGGAGGGCACCACGTAGTCGTCGCCGTCGGCGATCTGGCGCATGGTCTTGCGCAGGATCTTTCCGGAGCGGGTCTTGGGCAGCGCCTCCACGACCGTGACGTGCTTGAAATCCGCCACGGCGCCAATGTCGCGCCGGACCAGGGCGATCAGGTCCTTGACCAGGATCTCCTCCGGCACGTCCACCCCCGATTTGAGGACCACATAGCCGCTGGGGCGCTGGCCCTTGAGCGGGTCCGCGAGTCCGATCACGGCGCATTCGGCGACGGCCGGGTGCTGGCCGATCACCTGCTCCATGGCGCCGGTGGAGAGCCGGTGACCGGCGACGTTGATGATGTCGTCGGTGCGGCCCATCACGAAAAGGTAGCCGTCCTCGTCCTGGTACCCGGAGTCGCCGGTGGCGTAGCAGCCCTCGAAGGCCTGCAGATAGGAGGAGATGTAGCGTTCGTCGTTGCGCCAGAGCGTGGCCAGGGTGCCCGGCGGCAGGGGCAGCCCCAGGACGATGTTGCCCTCCGTACCGGGCTCCACCGCGTCGCCCGCGCCGTCCAGGATCCGCAGCTTGAAGCCGGGCATCGGAACGCTTGGCGAACCGGCCTTGATCGGCAGCCCGTCCAGGCCGCGCGGGTTGGCGCAGATGGCCCAGCCGGTCTCGGTCTGCCACCAGTGGTCCACCACGGGCACGCCGAGGACGCGGGACGCCCAGTGGAAGGTGTCGGTGTCGAGCCGCTCGCCCGCCGCAAACAGGGTGCGCAGGCTGGAGATGTCGTACTGTTCGAGCAGCTTCGCCTCGGGGTCGGCCTTCCGGATGGCCCGCAGCGCGGTAGGGGCGGTGAACAGCACGTTGACCTTGTGGTCCTGGATGACGCGCCAGAACGCGCCCGCGTCCGGGGTGCCCACCGGCTTGCCTTCATAGATCACGGTCGTGGCGCCGGCCAGCAGCGGCCCGTAGACGATGTACGAGTGCCCCACCACCCAGCCGACGTCGGAGGCAGTCCACATGACGTCGCCGGGGCCGACGTCGTAGATATTCTCCAGCGTCCAGCTCAGGGCGACGGCGTGGCCC
This sequence comes from Arthrobacter sp. C9C5, assembly GCF_013359735.1. Lineage (GTDB taxonomy): Bacteria > Actinomycetota > Actinomycetes > Actinomycetales > Micrococcaceae > Arthrobacter. The sequence continues at coordinate 20,267 of NZ_JABFMX010000004.1, read as the reverse complement.
CCGTTGTCCCGCACCACGCCCTTGGGTGACCCGGTGGTGCCCGAGGTGTAGAGAATGTAGAGGGGGTCCGTGGCTGCGACGTCGACCGGGGCGGCGGGCTCGGCGGACGCCATGGCCGTGTCCCAGTCCAGCCAGCCGGTGTGGTCTGCGGCGGAGGCGGTGAAGCCTTCCCGTGCCTTGACCAGCACGGGGGTGTCCGGCGCGCTGGCCAGTTCCAGCGCTTCGGCGACGGCCGGGAGGTACTCGATCCGCCGGGAGGGTTCGATCCCGCCGGAAGCGGTGACCACGGCGGCGGGGTCGGCGTCCCGGATGCGGGCGGCGAGTTCCTTGGGGGCGAAGCCGCCGAAGACCACCGAGTGGATCGCGCCGAGCCGGGCGGTGGCCAGCATGGCGATGGCGGCCTCCGGGATCATCGGCATGTAGATCACCACGCGGTCGCCTTTGCCGACCCCCTGGCTGCGCAGCACGCCCGCGAAGCGGGCGACGAGGTCGGTGAGCTCGACGTAGCTGAAGCGCTGCTGCGTGCCCAGCATGGCGGAGTCGTAGATCAGGGCGTCCTGGCCGCCACGGCCCTCCGCCACGTGGCGGTCCAGGGCGTTATAGCAGGTGTTCAGCACGCCGTCGGGAAACCAGCTGTAGAGCGGCGCGCGGCTGGAGTCGAGGGCACGGCCAGGCAGCGTGCTCCAGTCGATCTTCCCGGCGGCCTCAAGCCAGAAGTCCTCCGGCTGCTCAACGCTGCGCTGGTAACTGTCCCGGTAGCTCTTGGTGACCATGAAGTAATCCCGTCCACGACGTTGTGATGCAGCTCATGGTAGCCCCGCAGAGGGCCTTCCACAAGGGCTGTGTATACAGTGGACACTCGAATCCCGTCTATTTTGCCTCCTAGTGCCCAATAGTGTGGGTTATTCTGCCGAGTGTGTATACACTGGTCGGGTCAGCCGAGGAAGGAGACCACCATGCGCGCCAGCGACAAGGCCTATGCGGCCCTGCGCGACGACATCATCGAGTGGCGCCTCCTGCCGGGGACAGTCCTCGCCGAAGTCGAGCAGTCCGAGCGGCTCGGCATCTCGCGGACCCCGCTGCGGGAGGCCCTCAGCCGGCTCACCGCGGAGGGACTGACGACGACGGCGGGCGGCCGCGGCGTCGTCGTCACCGACATCTCCCTCGAGGACATCGACGAACTCTTCGAACTGCGCGAAACCCTCGAAGGCAAGGCCGCGGCGCTGGCCGCCGAGCGCGGCGACGCCGCGACATTCGAGCAACTGCGGCGTGAGCTCCTGCGAGCGCCGGAGATGATCAATGGCGCAGACCCCGCACGGCACGACTACTACAGCCTGGTCGGGCGGCTCGATGCGGCCATCGACGCCGCCATTTCCAACTCCTACCTGGTCCAGGCCATGCGCAGCTTGCGCGTTCACCTGGTCCGGGTGCGCCGGCTCGCGGCCGACGACGCCGAGCGCCTCACCGCCGCCGCTGCCGAGCACGCCGCCATCGCCGAGGCGATCGCCGCCGGCAACCCGCGGCTGGCGGAGGCCGCCACCACGCTGCATCTGCACCGAAGCCTTTCCCACGTCAAAGCCACCCACGTACCTCACTAGAAGGAGCACCATGGTTAAGGAACACCACGTCCGCGTTTACAAGAGCGAGGAAAACCTGGCCCGCGAGGAACAGCTCGCCTACAAGATCGCCAAAGTGGCCGCGGATCCCGTCGCCGTCTCCGACGAGGTCACCGACATGGTGATCAACCGCGTCATCGACAATGCTTCGGTGGCCATCGCCTCCCTGAACCGCGCCCCGATCGTCGCCGCCCGCGCCCAGGCACTCACCCACGGCCCCAGCACCGGCGGCAAGGGCTCGAAGGTGTTCGGCATCGAGGAGCGCGTGGCTCCGGAATGGGCGGCCTGGGCCAACGGCGTCGCCGTCCGCGAACTCGACTATCACGACACCTTCCTTGCCGCGGACTACTCCCACCCGGGCGACAACATCCCGCCGATCCTCGCCGTCGCCCAGCACGTGGGCTCCAGCGGCAAGGACCTGATCCGCGGCATTGCCACCGGCTACGAAATCCAGGTCAACCTGGTCAAGGCCATCTGCCTGCACAAGCACAAGATCGACCACGTAGCGCACCTGGGCCCCTCCGCCGCCGCCGGCATCGGCACCCTGCTGGGCCTCGACGTCGAGACCATCTTCCAGTCCGTCGGCCAAGCGCTGCACACCACCACCGCCACCCGCCAGTCCCGCAAGGGCGAGATCTCCACCTGGAAGGCCCACGCCCCCGCCTTCGCCGGCAAGATGGCTGTTGAATCCGCCGACCGTGCCATGCGCGGCCAGACCTCCCCGGTGCCGATCTACGAAGGTGAAGACGGCGTCATCGCCTGGATGCTCGATGGCCCCGACGCCAACTACACGGTGCCACTGCCCGAGGACGGCGAAGCCAAGCGCGCCATCCTGGACACCTACACCAAGGAACATTCCGCCGAGTACCAGGCACAGGCGTGGATTGACCTGGCCCGCAAGCTGCACGGCGAACACCCCGAGGTCACCGACCCCGCCAACGTCGAATCCGTGCTGATCAAGACCAGCCACCACACGCACTACGTGATCGGTTCCGGCGCCAACGACCCGCAGAAGTACAGCCCCACGGCAAGCCGGGAAACCTTGGACCACTCCATCCCGTACATCTTCACGGTGGCCCTGCAGGACGGGGCGTGGCACCACGTCGATTCCTACGCCCCGGAGCGCGCAGGCCGCCCGGACACGGTGGAGCTGTGGCACAAGGTGACCACGGTCGAGGATCCGGAATGGACCCGCCGCTACCACTCCCTGGACATCGCGGAGAAGGCCTTCGGCGGTTCCGTGGAGATCACGCTCAAGGACGGCACCGTCATCACCGACCAGATTGCCGTCGCCGACGCTCACCCGCTGGGCGCCCGGCCGTTCGCCCGCGAGCAGTACGTCAACAAGTTCCGCACCCTCGCCGCCGGCCTCGTGGCCGAGGACGAGATCGAGCGCTTCCTGGCCGCTGCCGCGCGGCTTCCCGAACTCGCCGCCGGCGAGCTCGACCAGCTCAACATCAAGGCAGCCGACGGCGTGATCGACCTGGCCGCCGCCCCGAAGGGACTCTTCTAATGCTGTATTCGAAGACCACGCCGGAGCAGAAGCGGATCCGGTTCCGGGAGCTGCTTGCTTCCGGGACCATCCAGCAGTTCCCGGGTGCGTTCAACCCGCTCTCGGCCCGGCTGATCGAGGAAAAGGGTTTCGCCGGGGTGTACATCTCCGGCGCCGTCCTCGCCAATGACCTCGGCCTGCCGGACATCGGGTTGACCACGCTCACCGAGGTGGCCACCAGGGCCGGGCAGATAGCCCGGATGACGGACCTGCCCTCGATCGTCGACGCCGATACCGGCTTCGGCGAGCCGATGAACGTGGCACGCACCATCCAGGAGCTCGAGAACGCGGGCCTGGCCGGCTGCCACATCGAGGACCAGTTCAACCCGAAGCGCTGCGGCCACCTCGACGGCAAGAACGTTGTGGACCTCGACACCGCAACCAAGCGGATCCGCGCCGCGGCCGACGCCCGGCGGGATCCCAACTTCCTGATCATGGCCCGGACCGACATCCGGGCCACGGACGGCCTCGAAGCGGCGCAGCAACGGGCCAAGGCCCTGGTGGAGGCCGGCGCTGACGCGATCTTCCCGGAAGCCATGAAGGACCTGAGCGAATTCCAGGCGATCCGCGACGCCGTCGACGTGCCGGTTCTGGCCAACATGACCGAGTTCGGCAAGAGCGCGCTGTTCACGGTGGACGAGCTGGCCGGCGTCGGCGTCAACATGGTCATCTACCCGGTGACGCTGCTCCGTAGTGCCATGGGCGCTGCTGAGCGTACTCTGGAATCGATCAAATCCGACGGCACCCAGGAGGCACAGGTTTCGAGCATGCTGACCCGTGCGCGTCTCTACGACCTCGTCGACTACGAGGCGTACAACCGCTTTGACACCGGGGTCTTCAATTTCCAGATCCCCGGCATCTGACACCCCCACCGGACTGCCGGCCCCGGCCGGTCAACAGGCGTTAGGAACAAAGGAGTTTCAGCATGGCTGAAAATGAGATCAAAAAGGGCCTTGCCGGCGTCGTGGTGGACTACACCGCGGTGTCCAAGGTCAACCCGGATACCAATTCGCTGCTCTACCGCGGCTACCCCGTCCAGGAGCTGGCCGCCAAGTGCAGTTTCGAGGAAGTGGCCTATCTGCTGTGGAACGGCGAGCTGCCGACGCCGGAGCAGCTGGCGGAGTTCACCGCACGCGAACGCGCGGGACGTGCGCTGGATCCGGTGGTCAAGCAGGTCATCGACGCACTGCCGCTCACCTCGCACCCGATGGACGTTTGCCGCACCGCGGCTTCGGTGATGGGCGCCCGGCACCCGCTCGCCGAGGACTCCTCGCGCGAGGCCAACATGGCCAAGGCCGTGGACCTCTTCGCCGCCATGCCGGCGGTCGTGGCCTACGACCAGCGTCGTCGGCACGGACAAGCGGCAGTGGAGCCCCGTGATGACCTGGGCTATTCCGCCAACTTCCTGTGGATGTCCTTCGGCGAGGAGCCGGTGCAGGAAGTCGTGGAGGCCTTCAACGTCTCGATGATCCTGTACGCCGAGCACTCCTTCAACGCCTCGACGTTCACGGCGCGGGTGATCACCTCGACGCTCTCGGACCTGCACTCGGCCGTGACCGGCGCGATCGGGGCGCTTAAGGGGCCGCTGCACGGCGGCGCGAACGAGGCGGTCATGCACACCTTCGACGAGATCGGCATCCGGCAGGAGGAGTCGCTCGACGAGGCGGCGGTCCGGGCGAAGGCCTGGATGGAAGATGCCCTGGCGCACAAGAAGAAGGTCATGGGCTTCGGCCACCGTGTGTACAAGCACGGCGATTCCCGGGTGCCCACCATGAAGGCGGCCCTGGACAAGATGATCGCGCACTACGGCCGTCCGGAGCTGCTGGGTCTCTACAACGGACTTGAGACCGCGATGGACGAGGCGAAGGCGATCAAGCCGAACCTCGACTACCCGGCCGGACCGACGTACCACCTGATGGGTTTCGACACGCCCACCTTCACTCCCCTGTTCGTGGCCAGCCGGATTACCGGCTGGACCGCGCACATCATGGAGCAGTTGGACTCGAACTCGCTGATTCGCCCGCTGAGCGAATACAACGGTGTCGAGGAACGACACGTACCGTAGACCGCCAGCAAAAAGCGCGGGCCGCCCACCTCTTGGAGGTGGACGGCCCGCGCTTTTTGTTGCCTCGTCGTAGTGGCTAGCCCACGTTGATCTTCAGCGAAGTAATCATCCGCTTCGCGTTCAGGTATTCGGGGGTCTGCATGTAGGCCCGGGCTGCCTCCATTGAGGGGAACGTCTTGGCTCCCTTGCGCATTGGGTCGTCCTCCGTGTCACCCACGCGGACCTGGAAAGCGTCGGCGAAGGAATACAGCGGCGGATCGGCCGGACCGTTCACCACGTTGTAGAACATGCAGGTGGTGCCGCCCTGGCCGGCCAGGGTACTGGTCAGGCCGTAAGACGCGGTGACGTGGTCTGCTTCCTGGAGGGCACGGAAGGCGAACCTCGGCGTGACGGAGCCCTTCGAAGGCTGGTACGGGAGATTCACTTCGACCGAATCAAGCACTGTGTAGGGAACCGCGCCCTGGCATGCGCCGCCTATCCCGCCGGACGGTCCGAAGTGCAGGGACGCCACAACCACGCCCGCCTCGTTTGCGACGTCCACATCGACCCCGCCGGAATCGGAGGCCCCGGTGGCAGGGGAAACACGCCAGGCGGCCGGGTAGTCGAAACTGACCCGGGCATCGGCGCTGGTGAAGGTCCGCCAGGCCCCCGGCGAAGGAGCGGGGGTGGCCGGAGCGGAGGTTGCGGATGTTGCCGACGCCGACGGCGTCGCGGATTCCGATGCCGTGGCGGTGGGCGACGGTGCCGTCGTGACGGTAGCGGACTCGGTCGGCGTGGATACTGCCGCCGTCGAGGCCGCAGCGGGGGCCGGGTCGGCGGGCCGCATATTGCCGGCGACGGCGACGCCCCCGGCGACGGCCGCCAGGGCGACGATAACGACGGCAGCCGCCAGCGGCCAGCGTCGGCGCGTACCGGTCCCGGCCGGCTGTTCGTCGTCGTAGGGCTCCCCGCCCGAAAGGTCGTGCTTGCTTGAGTCCATGCCCTGCCCCCAATGTGGTCCGTGTGCCGCTTGCCGGTTAGCGAAGGAAGTGCCTGGATCGCCGTTGCGCAACGTTCGAAGCCTAGGCTACCGGCCAAGCCGCGGCATTCCCCGCATCGAGGTTTCGAGTCGCGGAAATATTCGTCGCGGGCGCCCGGCTCAGCCCTGCGTGGACCTCTGAGTGGAGGGGTAGCGGATCGACGCCACCGTTTCGTTGTCCTGGTTGAGGACCACGACGACGTCGATGGTTTCGCCTGCCAGCGCGGGCGGAAGCCAGTGCTCGGCGTCCTGCCACATGCGGTGCAGCGGAAGCTCCCCGACGCCGAACCATTCGGGCGTTATTTCCGGGCTTTCGGCGGGTTCGCCGTTCCAGCGCCGGGCGGTGAAGAGCCGGCAGGCCATATTCCATTGCGGCCGGGCGGGAAAGATGAACTCGACGTTGCCGGCGTGGACCAGGTCCTCCTGGAGCACCACGACGCCGACCTCTTCCCAGACCTCGCGGACAACGGCCTCGGCGTCGCTCTCCCCCGGTTCGACGTGGCCGCCGACGCCGACGATCTTGCCGACGCCGAACCCGGTCCTTTTCAGGCCCAACAGCACCTCCGCGCCGACCGCCGTGTCACGGAGCAGGAAGCAGAGAGTCACTGGTGTGAGGTTCATGTATTCCACCCTAATGGCCGCCGACGCCGAAGCTACCCGGCCGCCGGGCCCTCGCCTACCAGCTTCGGCCGCAGTTTGACCGGAATTCCCTTGGCCGCGAATTCCTTGTCCATGGCCTGCTGCGCAGTGAGTCCCTGATTGTTCGTCGCCTGGAACTCCCAGTTGAGGACGTAGGCCCACTCCTGCCGGACGTCACAGAGGAAACGGCCGTTTTGCAGCTTGGCAATCTTGTACCACGCGTTGCCGCCGTCGAGCTGGAGCGCCCGGATGCCGTCATCGGAAATGGAGTAGGCGAGCCAACCGTCAGCACAGCCCAGCACTGTGTAATAAGCCTGCTCGGCGGCGGGTATCGGCTTGATGGCACGCGTCTGGTCATTGCGCTGCTGGTCGATATTGGACAGCGTGCACGCGACGCCGCCGGTGCTCAATGCTGAGGCATTCGTTGGAGCGGGAGCGGCGGTGGACGTGGGCGCGGTCGGGGTGGCCGAACTCGGTGAGGGGCTCGCGGGACTCGGTGAGGGGCTCGCGGAGGCGGTCGCCGTCGGGACGCCGGTCTGGGCAGGGCCGGGCGCCGATTGCGGCATCAGGTTCCCGCCGATGACCACTGCGGCAACGACAGCCGCAGCGGCCAGCACCGTTGCCGCCGCGGCCCTGACGGTTTTGCGTCGTGCCGGTGTCCGCCCTGCCGGAGTGCGCCCAGCCAGCTGGACAATGTTGGGATCGGTAGAAAAGACGACAGAGCGGGCAGCATCGCTACCCGGCGCCACGCCCGGTACACCGACACGTGGCTTGGCGTCCTTCATGAGCTGTTCGATGCGGTCCATGGCTAGTCCTTCCGTTCGGTCATGAGATGGGTCGGCGCGGCCTTCGCGAAGGCCCGGCGTGCCCGGTGCAGTCGGACTGCAGCGGCGGACGGAGAACATCCCAGCGCCTGGGACAATTCAGCGGTGGTCAGTTCGTCCCAGTAGCTGAGCATGAGGACCTCGCGATCCCGCTCCCTCAGCCGCGCTAGAACCTCCGCTACGGCGGCGCGTTGTTCAGTGTCTGGCCCTGGAACCTGGCTGCGGGCCTCATCTTCCAGCCGATCGACCAGTTCCTGGCGGCGACGGCGGCCCTTGTATTCGTTGCCGATCACGTTCCGGGCGGTCGCCAACAGCCAGCCAATACCGGGCGGTTCCGGCAGCTGTTTTTCCCAGGCAATCCTGAAGACATCCGCAGCCAGTTCCTCGGCCCGGTGCCGGTCACTGATCCGGCAGGCAATGTAGCGGTAGACCCGCACTGAATGCTGAGTGTGCAGGTCAATGAACGCTTGCTCTTTGGCAGCCAACATGGTGCTTCCCCCGGACATCGGATGACTTCTTCCTGAAGACTAAGTGTCCCGTGACGGGTTTTTTCTTACACGGGCCACTAAAAACATTCAGGAGCGGAGATTCTGGCAAGATGTCGTGATGCCCTTCGCTTTGCGCGAGCCCGCCCTGCCCGACGCACCAGAGATCGCTGAACTGCACGTGGCCACGTGGCGGGAGACGTACTCACGCATACTTCCTGAGGATTTCTTCACCGACGAGCACGTCCGGAGCCGACACCAGATGTGGAACGACATCCTCGGGAATCCCCGCGAGGAATGGACTATCAGAATCGCGGAAAGCAAAGGACAGATCATCGGCTTCGGCTTCGCTGGTCCCAGCCTCGGACCGGAAGGCGGACAATCCTCGGGCGGTGGCGTTCTATCGCCGCAACGGCTTCGAGTTCGACGGTACGGAGCAGACGGGCCCCGGTGCTCCAAAGATTGTCGACGTACGCATGCTGAGGTGAGGGACATTCAGCTGGACCACTGCGTCCGGTCTCCTACCCGTCACCCGCGGTCAATAGGCCACTGCCTAGGAGCAGCTATTCGCCAGCAGTCGTTCAGGCCGGTTGGAGGAGGCGCCCTACCGGCGTGGTTTCCATCGCCGCCGACCAGTCCGGGTCGGTCGCTTCCGCGGCCGGGAAATCGGGCCAGACCGTGAAGGCATGCCAGTTCGGCAGGGGGTCCTTCGGCAGTTCAAGGTCGGGATGTCGTCCGTGATCCTCCTCCGGAAGCGACTCCGGTGCGCTCTCTGGTCCCGGACCTGGGGTCAATCCTTGGTTGGACTGGAAGTCCGTCTCCGTGATGAACGACGGCCAGTGGGGTGGTTCCCAGTCCTGGTGCTCGCTGGGGTAACTTCGGCCCGACGGTGACACCCACCCGGGTGGGCCGGTCATGCTGGCTGCGGTGGGCTGCCAGGCAGTGCAGTGTTTGAGCCGATGGTGTTTGCGGCACGGTTGGCCGAGGTTGGTGATGCCGGTGGTGCCGCCGTCTGCCCAGGCCAGGAGGTGGTCTGCCTCGTTGTCCAGGGACTGGTTGTTGCAGCCGGGAAACGGGCACTTGCCGTCGCGGAGCCGCAGCCACTGACGCATGGCCTTAGGGATGCGGTAGCTGGTCCGGCCGATCTCCAGCGGGGCGCCGTCACGCGGGTCAGTCAGGACCCGGTAGAAGGAGTCGGCGCCGTCCGCTATCAAGCGTCGGGCCATGGACGGCGGGATCGGACCATGCCCGTCCAGGGTCGCCGGTTCCTCGGACGTGCCCAACAGGGCCATCACCGGGACAGTGATCAGAACCTGTGCCCGCGGGGCCGGGACCTCCCCGGCCACAGCCTCGCCCCCACCGCTGCCCGCTCCGCCGTCGGCCGCTCCCCCGGTGAGGAGCCAAGTGGCGGCAACGTCCGCACGGAGCTGGGAAAGGGTCCGAGCCTCATCGGCGCCCTGTCGGGCCCGGGCGGCAGTGGTGGTCCGTTCCCAGATCCCGACGGCCGTGTCCGCGGGCAGGTAGGCAGAGAGCCAGGCCATCCCGTCCCGGTCGGGACAGTACTCCACCCGCCGGTCCGCGGCACTTCGGGTGTGGCGTGTTTCGATGCTGGCCGGGTGGTGGCGTTCGCGCCAGGTACGGGCCTTGGCCCGGAACCGGCCCGGCACGAGCTCTCCGGCCGGGCACCCGCGGGCCGGATCAGGCCCGTCCGGGTCCAGGAAGTGGGCCTCCAGCGCCGCCGCCCCGGCCGGATCCAGGCCCGCGGTTTCGTTGACCATGATCCGGGCATGCTGCCACGAGATCGTCCCGGCCTGTAGGGCCGCCAGGGTCAGCGGGAGCGCCGTCGTCAGTAGCTGGCTCTCGGACAGGAGGGCACCGGCGGCTCGTTCACTGACCGTCAGGACGCACGCAACTTCGGCCACCAAGGCCATCTCCTGGGCGGTGCTTTCCTGCGGGGACGCCGGCGGCGCCAAGGCCTTGGCCGCCAGCGCATACTCCGCGGCGAGCCTGACCTTCAGTGCGGCGGTCCGGGCCTCCAACCGGGCCACCTCGGACAGGGCGTCCAGGCACGCATCCGCCACATCACGCAACGGGTCAGAATCCCGCAGCAAATCGCCCGGCAGCGACGCGCCGGGTCCATTAGGCCTCTCTCCACCGGTGGCGGTAAGGGCACCCAGCGCAGCAGCGGACGTGGCAACGGCCGCCACCGCCTCCCTGATCTCCCCGCTGAATGCCACTCTGCTTTTCATACCCAAAGCCTATGCGCGGGCACTGACAATTATTGATGGCGTTGCGATGGATCCTGACGATCAGCGGTTACCGCCGGCAGCCTGGCCGCTTCAGCCCAGCGCCCTCGGATGCGCGGCGGCGTAGATCTCGCGCAGCGTGTCAGCGGTGACCAGGGTGTAGACCTGTGTGGTGGTTACGGACGCGTGGCCCAGCAGTTCCTGCACAACGCGGACATCCGCCCCGCCCTCAAGCAGGTGCGTGGCGAAGGAGTGCCGCAGGGTGTGGGGCGAAACGTCCTTGGTGATGTTGGCCTTCTCGGCCGCGGCTTTGAGGATGGTCCAGGCGCTTTGGCGGCTGATCCGGCCGCCCCGGGCGTTCAAGAAGAGGGCCGGGGTGCCTTTGCCCTTGGCGGCCAGCAACGGCCGGCCGCGGACCAGGTAGGCGTCCAGGGCGCGGGCTCCGTAGGATCCCAGCGGCACCAAGCGTTCCTTGGAGCCCTTGCCGAACAGCCGGACAATCGCCGGGCCGGGCTCGTCGTCCCCCTGGAGCGAGATGTCGTCGACATCGAGTCCCACGGCCTCGCTGATGCGCGCCCCAGTGGAATACAGGAACTCGAGCAGGGCGCGGTCGCGCAGTCCGGTTGCCGTGTCGGTTCCGGCCGCTTCCAGGATGCGGGTTACCTCATCGACCGTGATGGCCTTGGGCAGCCGTTTTCCGGGCATCGGCGGGTGCACATCACTGGCCGGATCGGCGGGCGTGACGCCTTCCAGCGCCCAGAACTTGTGCAGCCCGCGAACCGCCACGACCGTGCGGGCGGCCGAGCGCACCCCGAGGGCGGAGCCGCCGTCGGACCCGTCGGAGAGCGCCTGCACGAAGCCGGTCACGTCGCGCCGGGTGATCTCCTCCGGGCGCTGGCGGCCGGCCCGGGCGAGGTGCCGGGCGTAGCGCGCCAGGTCGCGCCGGTAAGCGGAAAGGGTGTTCGCGGCCAGACCGCGCTCGACCCCCATGTGCTGCAGGTAGTCGGTGATGGCCCGGTCGACGGCGGTCAGCGGACGGGCGGGCACGGCCTCGGCAGGAGCTTCGGCGGGCGCGGCCTCGCCAGGAGGTTCGACGGCGGGAGGTTCGGCCGCCAGCAGTCCGGTCATCAGCGCTGGCTGGGGTGGGCCGGCCACGGCGCGTTGGCCGGGCGGAGTCCCTGGAACCCGTCGGGCCGGGCCGCGGCGGCGGCAAGGATCCCGACGACGGCGGAGGGGTTGTGCAGGCGCCCCTCCAGCACGGCCGAGACGGCCGCGTCGAGCGGGATCCAGTGCAGCTCGATTTCCGCTTCCTCGTCGGTGCGGACGTGCAGCTCGTGGCCGGGCACGTCGCTTAGGTCCCGGGCTAGGTAGATGCGGATGGCCTCGCTGGAGGATCCGGGCGAATTGAAGAAGTCCGCCAGCACGTTCCACGTTCCAGCCACCAGGTCCGCCTCCTCGGCGAGCTCCCGGGCCGCCCCGGCGACGAAGTCCTCGCCCTCGACGTCGAGCAGCCCGGCGGGAATCTCCCAAAGGGCCATGCCCACCGGGTGCCGGTACTGCTTGATCAGCAGGATCTCGCCGGCGTCGTTCATCGGCAACACGGCCACCGCACCAGGGTGGTCGATGTAATCCCGAACCAGGGGCTCGCCGTCGTCGCTCAGCTGGAAACTGTCGCTGACAACGTCCCAGATCCGGCCCTGATAGACCTTCTCGGAAGACAAAAGACGGCGCGGGCTCGGCTCATCCGAAACCTGCCGTGCAGCATTGGGGGTCTCAGGCTTACCGGGCATCGCGCCGTCCTTTGATTCAGTTGGGAGTTACTTTGACTCTGCCGGAGTCGACTTGGCGGCCGCAGCCTTGCCAGCGGCAGCGGCCGGCTGGCCCGCACCGTGCTGGTGGTCCAGGGCCGCCTTGACCAGTCCGGCGAACAGCGGGTGCGGGCGGGTGGGCCGTGAGCTCAGCTCCGGGTGCGCCTGCGTGGCCACGTAGTACGGGTGGACTTCACGGGGAAGCTCGACGTACTCCACCAGCTTGCCGTCCGGCGAGGTTCCGGAGAACACGAGGCCCTGGGCGGCGATCTGCTCGCGGTACTTGTTGTTGACCTCGTAGCGGTGCCGGTGGCGTTCGCTGACCGTGGTGGTGCCGTAGGTCTCGGCGATGACCGAACCCTCGTCCAGCTTGGCCTCATACAGGCCCAGGCGCATGGTGCCGCCGAGGTCGCCCTTGCCGTCGACGATGTCGAGCTGCTCTTCCATCGTGGCGATGACCGGGTACTTGGAGTCCGGCTCGAACTCGGAAGAGGACGCTCCCTCGAGGCCGACCACGTTGCGGGCGTACTCGATCACCATGCACTGCAGGCCCAGGCACAGGCCCAGGACCGGGAGCTTGCTTTCGCGGGCGTACTTCAAGGCGCCGAGCTTGCCCTCGAGGCCGCGAATGCCGAAGCCGCCGGGAACGCAGATCGCGTCCACCCCGGCCAGGGACTTCACGGCACCCTCGTGGGTTTCGCATTCGTCCGAGGGGACCCAGCGGATCTTGACCTTGGTGTCGTTCGCGAAGCCGCCGGCACGCAGCGCTTCGGTCACGGACAGGTAAGCGTCCGGCAGGTCGATGTACTTGCCGACGAGGGCAATCTCCACCTCGTGCTTGGGGTTGTGGACAGCCTCGAGGAGCTTGTCCCAGCTGGTCCAGTCGACGTCCTTGAACGGCAGGTCCAGGGCGCGGACGATGTAGGAGTCCAGGCCCTGGGAGTGCAGCGTCTTGGGGATGTCGTAGATGCTCGGCGCGTCCGGGCAGCCGATCACGGCGTCAATGTCGACGTCGCACATGCGGCCGATCTTGTCGCGCATGGCCTGCGGGACTTCGCGGTCCGAACGGATCACGATCGCCTCGGGCTGGATGCCGATGGAGCGCAGCGCGGCGACGGAGTGCTGCGTCGGCTTGGTCTTCAGTTCCTGCGAGGGCCCGATGTAGGGCACGAGGGAGACGTGCAGGAAGAACACGTTGTTCCGGCCGACGTCCTGGCGGACCTGGCGGGCGGACTCGAGGAACGGCTGGGATTCGATATCGCCGACGGTGCCGCCGATTTCGGTGATGATGACGTCCGGGGCGTTCTTGCCCTCGGCGGGGAGCCGCATGCGGCGCTTGATCTCATCGGTGATGTGCGGGATGACCTGGACGGTGTCGCCGAGGTACTCGCCGCGGCGCTCCTTGGCGATGACCGTGGAGTAGACCTGGCCGGTCGTGACGTTGGCCGAGCCCTCGAGGTTTTCATCGAGGAAGCGCTCGTAGTGGCCGATGTCAAGGTCCGTCTCGGCGCCGTCGTCGGTCACGAAGACCTCGCCGTGCTGGAAGGGATTCATCGTGCCCGGATCCACGTTCAGATAGGGATCGAGCTTTTGCATTGTTACAGACAGGCCGCGTGCCCGCAGGAGGTGACCGAGGCTCGAAGCCGTCAGCCCCTTACCGAGCGAGGACGCCACACCACCGGTTACGAAGATGTGTTTGGTCGTCTTGGACGAGCCCGGGAACCGGGAATTTACACGGGAATTTGATCGCTGCACCACGGAATTTGAGCCTATCATCAATTCGGCCGTCCCAGGGTCGATAAAACACCGCTGTGATGGTCATCCCAGTCCCGGCGCGCCGGGACCCGCGCGTCACGCCTGTTGCGGGAGGAGCTTGGCGTCGTCCAACAGCTCCTGGGCGTGCGCCCGGGCCGATTCCGAGTCTTCCTGCCCGGCCAGCATGCGGGCCAGTTCGCGGACGCGTTCCGCCTCGTCCAGCAACTGGACGTCGCTGGAGGTGAAGCCGGTCGCCGTCGCGCCGTCGGCCCCGCGCACCGAGGTCTTGGTGACCCGGATGTGCTGGTCGGCGAAGGCCGCCACCTGCGGCAGGTGGGTGACCACGAGGACCTGGACATGCCGGGCGAGCATGGCCAGCCGGCGGCCGATCTCGACGGCGGCTCGTCCGCCTACGCCGGCGTCGACCTCGTCGAAGACAAACGTCGGCACCGGGTCGACGGCGGCCAGCACCACTTCGATGGCGAGCATCACGCGGGAGAGCTCACCGCCGGACGCACCCTTGCCCAGCGGCCGGGCCGGCGCGCCGGAGTGGGGCTGTAGCAGGAAGGAAATCTCGTCGGTGCCGAACGGGCCCAGCTGCTCGCCGGGGTCCACATTGATGACCAGGGTGGCGTCGGCCATGGCCAGCGCGGTCAGCTCGGCGCTGACCCGTGCGGAGAGGTCCTTGGCGGCCTTCTTCCGGGTCTTGCTGATGGCCGCAGCCTGTTTGCGGAGGTCCGCCTCGGAGCGGGCGACCTCGGCGTCCAGAGCCTCAATCCTGGTGGAGTCGTCCTGGAGCTCCCCGAAACGGGCCCGGGCCTGCTCCGCCCAGAGCAACACCTCGTCGATGCTGGGCGCGTACTTGCGCACCAGCTTAGCCAGCGCGGCACGCCGGTCCTCGATCTCGGCCAGGCGTTCCGGCCCTTCGGTGTCGAGGGAGGCCTGGTAGCTGGCCAGCTCGCCGGCAATGTCGTTGAGCAGGAAGCCCACCTCCGCCAGCCGGGCGGCGGCAGAGCCCAGTTCACCGTCGTGTTCCGCGACGTGCTCCAGGGTGCGTTTTGCGGCGTCCACCAGTGTGGTGGCATCGGCGTCCTCGCCGAAGTCCTCGGAGATGAGGGCCTGATGGGCGGTACTGGCGGCGATCCGGAGCTCTTCGACATTGGCGAGCTTGACGGCCTCCGCCTTCAGCGATTCGTCCTCGCCGGGCTGCGGGTCGACGGCGTCGATCTCGGCCAGGGCTGCCTCGAGGGATTCCGCCTCCCGCAGCCGTTCGCGGGCGGCGCTGCGGAGTTCGTCCAGCTCGGCCTGGCTGGCCTTCCAGTGGACGTGCAGCTCCTGGTAGGCGGCCAGGGAACCGGCCAGGCCCTCCCCCGCGAACTTATCCAGGGCTTCGCGCTGCGCCACCGGGCTCTTGAGCCTGATCTGGTCCGACTGGCCGTGGACCACCACCAGCGTCCCGCCGATCTCGGCGAGGACTCCGACCGGCGCGGCGCGGCCGCCGAGGTAGGCGCGGCTACGCCCGTCGGCACCGACGCTGCGGGCGAGCAGCAGCTCGGCGCCGCCGTCGAACTCCTCGACCTCGGCTCCGGCTTCGCGCGCCCGGCTGATCGCAGCGTGCCCGGCGTCGAGCTTCAGCACGGCTTCGGCGGAGGCGCTTTTCGCCCCGCTGCGGACGGCGCCGGCGTCGGACCTTGCGCCGAGCAGAAGGCCGACGGCGGTGACCACCATCGTCTTGCCGGCGCCGGTCTCGCCGGTCACCACGCTCAGGCCGGGGCCCAGCGGCAGCGTCGCGTCGGTGATGACGCCGAGGTCGCGGATTCTCAGTTCTTCAAGCATGGGTCACTTCGCAGTCGAGGGATCAGTTGGTGCTTCCGGGTCCGCGCCGGGGCCCGCATGACGGGGCGTGGGCAGCGCACGGCTCGGCCGCGGGGTGCGAACCACCGGCACGGGCCCGGTGAGGATGGTGTCGGTTTGCGGCACCGGACCGCGCCAGCCCTGGATGGGGAGCTCGAACTTGCGGACCAGGCGTCCGGAGAACGGCGTCTGGTGGGTGCGGGCCAGCCGTACCGGCGTGGCCGAGCGGGTCACTTCCACCCGGGCTCCGGGTGGCAGGTCCACGGAGCGCCGGCCGTCGCACCAGAGCACGCCCTGGGCGTCGGTGCGGTTCAGGATTTCGACGGCCAGCCGGGACCTGGGCGAGACCACGAGCGGCTTGGCGAAGAGGGCGTGGGCGCTGATCGGCACGATCAGCAGCGCCTCGACCTCCGGCCACACCACGGGGCCGCCGGCGGAGAAGGCGTAGGCGGTTGATCCGGTGGGGGTGGCAAGGACGACGCCGTCGCAGCCGAAGGAGGTGAGCGGGCGTTCGTCGACTTCGGTGACCACCTCGAGCATCCGTTCCCGGTTGCCTTTTTCGATGGCCGCCTCGTTCAGCGCCCAGGTGTGCCAGATCTTCTGCCCGCGGACCCACACCTGCACGTCGATGGTCATCCGCTCTTCCACCGTGTACTGGCGGCTGGCGATCCATTCCACGGTCTGGGCCAGGTCTGCCCGCTCGCTCTCTGCGAGGAAGCCGACGTGGCCGAGGTTGACGCCGAGCAGCGGCACGTCCACCTCGCGGACCAGCTCCGCGGCGCGCAGGATCGTGCCGTCGCCACCGAGCACCATGACGAGTTCGACGTCGGGCAGTTTGACGTGGTCGTGCAGGACCTCGACGGGCTGGTCCAGGCGGCCGAAGAACCTGACCATGTCCGCAAGTTCGGATTTCTGCATCACGGCGACGAGGCCGGAGGCATGCAGCTGGGCGCACGCTTCCCAGGCGGCCTTGAGGGATTCCTCGCGGCCGGTGTGGGCAAGGATGAGGACACGCCTGCTCATCGGGTTCCGCCTTCTAGTGCTTCTAGTGCTGCTTGCTTTCAGGGCTGCGGCCAGATCGTTCCGAGTAACGCAGCAACGGCTGCGTCCCGCTCCTCGATCTTAGGCAGGTCTGTCCGGATCCCGCGTTTTATCCACAGGAAGTACTCCACGTTTCCGTCCTGGCCGGGCAGCGGACTCTGCGCGAGGCCGGCCAGGTCCAGGCCTGCGTCCATCGCCGCCGACGCCACCTTGGCGACGGCCAGGCGGCGTTCCCGCTCGGAGGTGACCACGCCGGTGCGGCCCAGCCGGTCCTTGCCGATCTCGAACTGCGGCTTGACCATCAGGACCAGGTCCCCGCCGGGCTCGGTGCATGCCGCCAAGAGAGCCACCACGAGGGTCAGCGAGATGAAAGACAGGTCCGCCACCGTCAGCGCCGCCGGGCCGCCGATCATTTCCGGCGTCATGTAGCGGACGTTCAGCCCTTCGTGGACCGAGACCCGCGCGTCGTTGCGGATTTGCGGTACCAGCTGGTCATGCCCGACGTCGACGGCGACGACATGCGCGGCGCCGCGCCGGAGCAGCACCTCAGTGAAGCCGCCGGTGGAGGCTCCGGCGTCGAGGCAGCGCTTGCCGGAAACCTCGACGACGGGGAAGGCGTCCAGGGCGCCGGCCAGTTTGTGGGCCGCGCGGCTGACGTAGTCGTCCTCGCTGGTGGCGGCGACCTCAAGGACCATGCCGTCCTGGACCTGCAGGGAGGCCTTGGCGAGGACTTCGCCGCCCGAGCTGACCTTGCCTTCGCCGATCAGGCGCGCGGCATGGGTGCGGGACCTCGCCAGCCCGCGGCCGACGAGGGCCTGATCAAGCCTGGTCATCGCGGGGAGTCCTCCGCACGCTGCCCGGACACGTCCTCGTTGAGGGCTGCCGCCAGCTCGTCGTGCAGGCCGGCGTAGACCTCACCGTGGTCCGCGACCGGCAGTTCCGGCAGCGCGTTCAGGCGCACCAGCAAGGCAGCTACGGCCGGATCGTCGGCGGCGGCGGCGGATGGCGCCGGCCAGTCGATCCGGGCGTCAGCGCTCTCCGAATCGGCGTCGGTGGAAGAACTCTGCTCGGTCATGCTCTCCAGTCTAGTGATCCAGCCACTCAAGGCCGGGCGCCAGGGCGGTTGCAGTTTCGGGGTTCGCGGCCCACCAGGCGGCACAGGCTGCACGCCACGAGTCGAGGTCCGCGGGATCCCCGCTGACGCGCACCGTGCTCCCCTGCACGAGCGCCGAGGCCGCGCCGCAACGGTAGCGTCCCTCGGCGTCGTGCTCCACCGCCGGGTAGGGGCGGTAGAGGTCGGTGAGGTCATTGATCACGAAGGTGGGGCGTTCCATGGTGCGCGCGGCGAGGATGGATTCCCTCGTGTCGACGCCGGTCAGCACGGCCACCGTGGCGAAGCCGGCGTTGTTGCCGCCGAGGATGTCGGTGTCCAGCCGGTCTCCGACCACCAGCGGGCGGTCGACCGCCAGCCGCTTGGCGGCGGCGTGGAACAGCGGCGCCTCGGGCTTGCCCGCGACGAGCGGTTGCCGGCCGGTGGCGGCGGCGACGGCGGCAACCAGTGTGCCGTTGCCGGGCGCCATGCCGCGGGCCTGCGGAATGGACATGTCTGTATTGGTGGCCACCCACAGGGCGCCGGCCGCAACGACGTAGGAAGCCTCCGCAAGGTCCTTCCAGCCCAGGTCCGGGTGGAAGCCCTGCACGACGGCGACGGGGTCCTCGGCCTCACTGCGGACCGGCACCAGCCCGGCGAGTTCGATTTCGCGGGCCAGCGCGTCGCCACCGGTGATCAGGACGCGGGCGCCGGCAGGCAGCAGCGAGGCCAGCAGTTCGCCGGCTGCCTGCGGCGAACTCACCACCTGCTGCTCCTCCGCTGGGGCGCCGAGTTCGCGCAGGTGCTGCGCCACCTCGGCGGGCGAACGGGAGGCGTTGTTCGTCACGTAGCCCAGGCCGACGCCGATGCCGGCGAGCCGGCGGAGCGACTCCACGGCGCCGGGGATGGCGTGCGGACCCGCGTAGACGACACCGTCCAGATCAGCGAGGAGCGCGTCGAACCGCGAAATCAGCTCAGCTTCGGCCATTGCTGACTAGTCCTCGGCGCGTTCCGAGTGGTGGGACTCCCCGGCGTGGGCGTGCCCTGTTTCCAGTTCGTCGGATTCCAGTTCGTCGGATTCCACGGAATCCTCGTCGGATTCGGCGTCGTCGGATTCGAAGAAGTCGGGTTCTTCGTCGTCGGAGCCGGCTTCTAGATCGTGAGCCGCGGACTGCGGCGTGTCGGTCTCCGGGAGGCCGGCTACGGCTTCGGCGCCGGCGGCACGGGGTGCCGGCTCGCCGGACGCAGCGGCGGCCTGCTGCTCGGTCTGCTGCTGCAGGATCCGGCGGCGCTGCTCTTCCTCGCGGGCTTCCTCTTCCTCGTCCCAACCGAGGTCGATGATGTCCGGCTCCTCGTCAACGCCCATGCCTAGGGCCTTCTCGGCGACAACGGCCTGGCGCTGCCACTTCCCGGCTTCGGCTTCGCGGCCAGCTGCGGTCAAAGCGTCGGCGTAGGCGCGGAAGAGCCGCGGGCTGTAGGAGAAGGCGCGGTTGATGTCCAATTGCGCGATTTCGAGCTCTGAAACCGCGGCGTCGAGCTGGCCGAGGTCGGTACGGGCGCCGGCCGCGACGATTGCCAGTTCCACCTTGCCCGGAGCGTCGAGGTCCTTGGCCTCTTCGGAGCGGGCCATGTCCAGGGCACGATCCGCGCGGCCGAGGCCACGCTCGCAGTCGGCCATCACCGGCAGGTGCATGTTGGATCCGCTGATCCGGCGGTAGGTGCGGAATTCACGCAGCGCCTCACCGTAGTGTCCTGCAGCGTACGCAGTCAGGCCAACGGCTTCGCGGACCGCTGCGAGGCGGCCGCCGCGGCGGCTTGCCGCCAGGGCATGCTGGAAGGCGAGCTCCGGCTCGTCATCAAGAAGGCGGCCGGCCATCACGAGGTGGCGTGCCACCCATTCGGCGCTGTTGTCTTCAAGGGTCTTGATCTGGTGCTGCGTGGCCCGGTCGAGTTCCTTGCCGGTGACGTCCTCGTCGATCTGCGGTGAACGCTCGCGGTCCGGGCGGTTGGCGCTGCGCAGATCCCTGGCGTTCGGCTCGCGTACGGGGCGGTCCTCGGCGCGGTCGCGGCCGAACTGACGAGGACCGGACTCGGCGCGGTCAAAGCCGCGAGCGGGACGGTCCTCGCGGTTGCCGAAAGGCTTGCGATTATCCCCGCCACTGAAGGGCTTGCGGTCACGATCGCCACCGAAGCTGCGACGCTCCCCGCCCTCACGCGAGGGACGATCACCAAACGGCTTACGATCACGGTCGCCACCACCGCTGAAGGGCTTGC
>NZ_JABFMX010000047.1 GCF_013359735.1 Arthrobacter sp. C9C5 | reverse complement strand
TGAACTGGTCCCTGAAAGTTGGACTGGCTAAGTAAGAGCCTAGGCTGCGAGGGCCTGAGCACGGTATTGCACCGGGCTCAGGCCCTCTAGCTTTGTCGAGATTCTCTCGGTGTTGTACCAGTGGATGTAGTGCTTCAGCTGCGCTGCCAGCGCGTCGGTGCTGATGAACCGGACGCGGTGGAAGAGCTCTTCCTTGAGGTGTCCAAAGAAGTTCTCCATCACGGCGTTGTCGTAGCAGTTGCCCTTGCGTGACATCGACTGGGTTGCGCCGGCGCCCTGCAGAAGATTCCGCCACGAGACGTGCTGGTACTGGAAACCCTGATCCGAATGAACGAGCGGGTTCTGCCCGCACTCGAGCGTTGCCAGCGCCTTACGGAGTGATGTGTTGGTGAGTTCCAGGTTCGGCGACGGGCCCACCGCGTAAGAGATGATCTGCCGGTCGAAGAGGTCCATGACCGGTGAAAGGTAGAGCTTCCGGTCGCCGATGCTGAACTCGGTCACATCCGTCACCCACTTTTCGTTCGGTGCTTTGGCTTCGAACTCGCGGTTCAGCACGTTCGGGGCAACCGCGCCCTGCTGACCTTGATAGGAGTTGAAGCGCTTCTTCCTCCGGACCTTGCAGACCAGCCGCAGCGCACGCATCAGCTTCAGCACGGTCTTCTTCGCGACCGTCCACCCCCGCTTGACCAGCTCGGTGTGGATGCGCCGGTGCCCGTACCGGCCATGGTTCTTCTCGAAAATGTCCGTCACCGCAGTCTTGAGCGCCTCCTGCGGGTCAGGGGCCTGGAGGCGGGCCTGGTGATAGAAGAACGTCGACCTGGCAAGGCGGGCGACCTGTAGCAGAATCGGGAGTGGGAAGTCAGCCTTGAGGGCGGTGAGGGCCTGGACCCTCACCGTCGTTCCTGCGCCCTCAAGGCCCGCAATTTTCCCAGGTAGGCCACTTCCGCCCGCAACCGTTCGTTCTCCCGCCGCAACCGCTCCAGTTCGGGTATCTCCGCGGACGGCGGGGAATCGGGAGCCTTGGGTCTGCCTTTAGGCTTCGGGCGCAACGCGTCCGCACCCTCACGGCGATACGCCCGTGCCCAGGTTTTCAGTAACACTGGAGAGGACAAGCCCACCTCCGCCGCGAGGACCGGGGCAGGCTCACCCGCGATGAACCGTTCGACCAATGCGAGCTTGAATTCGAACGAGTACGCCTGTCTCGTCGGCTTGGCCACCAGCGCTCCTCGACCATGGATCCTCCACCGCCGATAGAGAAGCTTGACCGGTCCGCGAGACACGCCCAGTAACCTCGCCGCCGCACTATCCGCGATGCCTTTCTCAAACCACGCTACAGCGGCCTCGCGCTGATTCTCCGATAACGAACTACATGCATGCATAGAACTGCTCCCCGGGAGTCGGAACTGAATTTCTCAGTCCAACTTCCGGGGAGCAGTTCA
>NZ_JABFMX010000046.1 GCF_013359735.1 Arthrobacter sp. C9C5 | reverse complement strand
CCCCCCGTTGTTTTGGCTGCTGGCGAAGCTTGCGGAGCTGTGGCCGACGGAGGCCCGTCTACCGGAGGCAAGGGGCAGGAAATTCCCGGAGGAAATAAGCGACGAAGGAGCGCCGCAGGGACATTTCCTGAACCGCAGGCCCCGACGAAGGAGGGGCTGGACGGGCCGGAGCGGACACGTACAATCCGACAGGACAGCAGCCAAAACAGAAAGACGCTTCTACAGCCCGAGCGAAGCGAGGCCCGTTTCAGCGTTTAAAAGGGCTGAGGCCGGCCCCTTGGGGCCGGCCTCAGTTTTCCCTCAGCAAAAGGAAAATCAGTGCTGCAGCGTCATTGCTGCATCAAGTTATAGGTCCAGCGGGGATTTCTCCCAGGAGATATCGACGATGGGGGCCCCTGGCTGCGGCATGGTCAACATCGAGAGCTCGAGAACGTCCTGGGCATGGGTGGCATCGGCAGGTGCTGCGTCATCGTCCGTCAGGATGTACTCGTGGCTCATGTGCTGCCCCCAGGCTCTTAGTGGATCGTGTTCCTCCACTGTAGCCCGGCGTCCGGCCGTTGCCCGCTTGTGGTGCTGCGCCCGCGGCAGCGTGATCGGCGGCCGGAGGAGCGCATGCGGGGGAGGTCGCCGCCGCACCCAAGGGGCCGGACCGTTTTCCCGGTCCGGCCCCGTTGCTTTTAGCGGTGCCGCTTATAGGCGGTTGCCTGGTTCTTTGCGACCGGGGCGATGGTTCCCCGGCTCACCAGCTGGTCCATCAGTTCCGCGAGCCGGTAGCCCGGTGTATCTGCCAGAGCAAGCTTGAAGTGGTCCGCAGCTACCGACGACTGACCTTTGAGGTACGCCAGCCAGCCGATCAGGGTCAGCAGGGGTGCACGGTAGCCTTCCGGCGCGGCGTCGATGAGGTTCCGGGCGGTTTCCTGCGCCCGGTCCACGCGGTTCCAGTCCGGGGCGATACCCTCCCCCATGAGCAGATTCCCGCTTTCCTCGGCGTCCGGCAGCTCCGGGTCGATGACGTTGCAGAACATCACGTCGCGCAGGTCCGGGCGCTGGAAGCACGCCAGCAGCTCCACCGCGGTCTGCGGATCCGTCCAGCCGTCCCGGGTCAGGGCCTCTGCCCACAGTTCCCGGCCCGGACGCAGCTCCGCCCCGAGCACTCCCGGGAGAGCGTGACGGATCTGCTCCTCCCTGTCTGCCGGGCCTGCGAACGGCGCGTAGCTGGTGCCGGGCGTCATTTGGTAGCTGCTGCCACGGAACACCAGTTCCGCGTTCAGCTGCCCGTCCGTGATGGATTCCAGCGATTCGGGCGGGCAGCACCCGGCGTCACTGTCGCACAGCAGGTTTTGCCAGTGCGAAGGGGTGACCAGCCAGGCGTCCCGCAGCGGGGTACCCGCGCTGTCCAGCGCCTCAATGACGGCCTCGACGTGGTCGTGGAAGGGGCGGGGCTGCCCGGGGG
>NZ_JABFMX010000045.1 GCF_013359735.1 Arthrobacter sp. C9C5 | reverse complement strand
TGAGCCCGCTGCCGATCGAAAACGTCCGGCTGGAGGACGCTCCTGAGGCCCTTGAGCGCCTGGCCCGGCGCCATGTTCGGGGGAAGATCGTGGTGCAGCTGGAGGGTTCGTAGCCGGGCTGCCGCTAGGCCTCCTGCTGCTCGCGGTTCTGCTCGTCGTGGTGGATTCGCTCGTCCAGCTGCCGCAGCGGCTCGCCGCTGCCGCTCCACTGCTTGGCGATGATTTCCGCGGCGATGGACACCGCCGTCTCCTCCGGGGTCCGTGCGCCGAGGTCCAGGCCCACGGGGCTGTGCAGCCGGGCCAGTTCGGCCCCGCCCAGTCCCGTCTCGCGCAGCCGCCGGATCCTGTCCTCGTGGGTGCGTCGCGACCCCATGGCACCGACGAAGGCCACCGGGCGTCCGCGCAGGGCCACCGCCAACAGCGGAATGTCGAATTTCGGGTCGTGTGTGAGCACACAGATGACGGTCCGTTCATCCACCAGTCCCTGCTCCTGTTGCCGGGAAAGGTAGCGGTGCGGCCATTCGTTGATGACCTCGGCGGCGTCGGGAAACCTGGCCGGCGTGGCGAACACGGCGCGGGCGTCGCAGACCGTCACCCGGTAGCCCAGGAAGGTCCCGAGCCGTGCGAGTGCGGAGGCGAAGTCGATTGCCCCGAAAACGAGCATCCGCGGCGGCGGGGCGTAGCTGGTGAAGAAGACCCGCATCCCGCTGTCCAGCCGCTCCCCGTCAGGACCGTAGCTCAGGATGCCGGTCCGGCCCGCGGCCAGGTAACCCTGGCAGTCGTCGCCGACGGCGAGGTTGGCCCGCTCGGAACCCAGGTTGCCCTCGAAGCCGCCCGGCCGCACCACGAGGTGCCGTCCCAGCCAGTTGCCGTCCGGGTGCTCGATCACCGTGGCAACGCCTACCCGCCTTTCATCTTCGATGTCCTGCCGCACGCCGTCGAGCTCGGCGAAGCGCTGCTGCGAGACCGGCTCGACGAAGATGTCGATGATGCCGCCGCAGGTGAGCCCGACGGCGAACGCGTCGTCGTCGCTGATCCCGTACCGCACCAGCACCGGGACGCCGTCGTCCTTGACCTGGGTGGCCAGCTCGTACACGGCGCCCTCGACGCAGCCGCCGGAAACCGATCCCACGGCGGCGCCGCCGGCGGTGACCAGCATCGACGCGCCCGGAAGCCGCGGGGCGGACTTGAAGGTGTTCACCACCGTGGCCAGACCTGCAGTCTTTCCCTGCCGCCAGTCCGGCAGGATGGCCTCCAGCACGTCCCGCATCGATGTCTCCCTAGAGCCTTCCGCAGAGCCGGAGCATCCGGAAGGCCGACCGCCGGCCCGCCCAGTAGGCCACGCAGGCCACTGCCGCGACCAAGCCGAGGACCTTGCCGGGGCTGGAGAGCTGGTCGGCGGCGATGCCCTTCGCGAGACTGAAGGCGTCGAGGCTGCCCGACGGCGGCGACGACGGCGACGCGGGCGGCGATGGCGGCGTGCCGGGGCCCGCGGGCGAGGGGGCTGCTGGCGGGGCG
>NZ_JABFMX010000044.1 GCF_013359735.1 Arthrobacter sp. C9C5 | reverse complement strand
CCGAGTGCCTGGTAGTGGTGGAGGATCCCGCCGTTTACTTCGTGGGCGCTGGTCGCGTGGCTCCAGTAGATTGAGCCGCCGGTGAAGGTGTTGTAGCGGCCGCCGGGGGTGCCGGTTTCGTCCGTGACGGGGAAGCCAAGCAGCCCGGCCGGGCCGCCGAGTGCCTGGTAGTGGTGGAGGATCCCGCCGTTTACTTCGTGGGCGCTGGTCGTATAGGACCAGTAGATTGAGCCGTTCGCGTAGTTCTGGGCGCGGCCGCCCCCGATACGGTACTCGACGCCGGTGGGCCGGCCCAGGAACGAGCTGCCGCCGCCGAGCTGTTGGTATTGCCGGACGATCGGGTCGTAGGCAGTTGGGCAGTGCACGAGTCCCGCCCGGTACTTCTGTTCGAGGACGATGTTCGCAGCGGCCCGCACGTGCGCCAGGAAGCTGGAGTCCTGCTGCGCCTTTGACAGCACCGCGCTTAGCATCGGGGGAATGTCGGAGGGATTCGTGTCGAGCACGACCGTACCGCCAGCGGTCAGGAAGTTGAGCGCACGGCTGGCCGGGGTGAGGTCAGATACTGCAGTAGCAGCCATGCTGTCGGAAATGATTTCGCCCCTGAACCCCATGTCGTCGCGCAGCATGCCCTGCAGCACAGTGGGGGAGAAGACCGCCCGCAACCCGTCGATGGCATTGTATTTGGCCAGGGAAACCATGATCGCCGGGATACCTTGGAGGATCGCGGCGGTGAACGGCTGTAGGTAGGCGTCGTTGCGAGTGGTGACGGTGTCGGTGACGCCGAACGTCGTGTCGGTATTAGCGGTCACCCGGCCGAGACCGGGAAAGTGCTTGCCTGTGGCCTGCACCTTGGCCCCGGCCATCCCACTAGCAAACGCCGTCCCGTGCGTGGTGACTACTTCTGGTGAGTAGCCGTACTCCCGCCCGTAGTAGCCGATCGGTATGTTGCCTGCTCCGAGACTGGCGGGCACGGTATCCAGCACGGGAGCAAGGTTGAGTGTAACCCCCGCCCTGAGCAGCTCGTGGCCCCACGTCGTCGCCGACCGACGAAGGTCGGCGCTGCCCATCGAGCCCTGAGCCAGTCCGCTCGGGATGGTGGAGAACCCAGGACCGCTCAGGACTTGGACGAGGCCACCTTCCTGGTCGACTGCAATAGAGAGCGCAACCCCTGCCGTGCTCTGGCCGGTGGCTTGGGCCTGCAACCGGTCCGCGATCTGGAGCGTGGGGCCGGCACCGGCCGTGCTGTGTCCCATTAAGACGACGCCGCCGAGATGGCCTGCGGTGATCTCCTTCAGCTCGGTAGTCGTCGGTGCGGTACTGCTGACGCCCATCATGAACAGCTGCCCGACCTGTTGGGCTAGGGTCATCCCGGACAGCGTGGCAGAAACACAATCCGTAGTGTTGGCAGTCAGGGCCAGGTTCCGCACAGCCCACGAAGAAGGCGCGATTGACGACGAACCGGGCGCTGGTGAGGCCGTTCGGGGCAGAGCCGGAGCCCCCGGCGTCGGCGCGGCAGCATGGCCACCGGCGCAGTCAGCCAGGACCAAGACGGTAGCTAAACCGAGGATGGCGAAAGGACGACGCAATTTGAGCTCCTTGTGTAGTGGCCCGGGTACACCCTGAATCCGCTTCGACGCTACGCCGTGCGGTCCGCGCAGCAAAACGGTGGTCCCGCCGGCGCCACGGAAGACCGCGATTCCGGCGCCCTTCCATAGGGCCGGAACAGCTGTCGGGTTGCACGCCAGCGGGGACAGCTTTGAGCGGGGGAATGTGTTCAGGATGGCCTGGCCGCGGTGGGAGACAGGGCATGAGGAACCCCCGCGCGAATCCAAGGACTCAAGCGTGGGGTTCCCGGCTCTCCACTCTGGGGGACTGGAGAGCCTTCACGAGCTTACTGGCAGGGAACGACGGGACGGGGGAGTTTCCGGGACGGTGGCGTGTTTACCGGCGGGCCGGGCGGCCGCGGCCCCGACCGGCCCGCCAGCCGGGTGCGGCGTC
>NZ_JABFMX010000043.1 GCF_013359735.1 Arthrobacter sp. C9C5 | reverse complement strand
CATTACAGCCAGGCCCCGACACACAATGTCGGGGCCTGAGCTCTTTAACACCCCACACCCAGACCCATCGAGACGGCACAGCATACCCTCGTGCCACACCTGCGGGAGCGTGGGGGGAGAAACGTGCCACACCTGCGGGAGCGTCGGGGAAGAGGGCCTTTTCCAGAACCTAGGCGATGCCGTCCGCATAGTCAGCGGGGAAACTTGCGGCCGTGGAGCCACGCAAGGAGCTCAATTGCGAGGCCGCCGCCGGCCCCGGTTGCCAGTGCTGCGAGCAAAAGCCCAGTTGGTGGCCAGGAGAGGATGAAGAAATCCTGTGCCAACGGGATGTTGAGCAGAATGACGAGGGCGGCGCACATCGCCGCCAGCACACCAACCCGGCCGGCGTTGAGCGGCCGGGATACCACCGCCAGGATCCAGAGCCCCACCACTGTGAGGGTGAGAACGGAAGCGGAGCGCGCTGCTTCCGGGCCGGGCGTTCCAGCCGACGGCGCGACGGCATTAAGCACAAGCAAGGAGGCCGCGACGATGAGCCCGGCCGGCAGCGAGAACCAGAGTGAGCGACGCAGGAAACCTGGCTTATAGCGACGGGTGTTCGGCATCAGTGCCAGGAAGAATGCGGGGATGCCGATCGTGAGGCCGTCCGTGAAGGAGAGCTGGCGGGGGAGAAACGGGAACTGCCACTGCAGCAGTCCGAAACTGACGGCGATGGCAATGGAATACGCCGTCTTGCTGAGGAAGAGGCTTGAGACGCGCTCGATGTTGGCGATGACGCGCCGACCCTCTGCCAGCACTTCCGGAAGCCGGTCGAAGCGGCCGTCGAGGAGGACCAGCCGCGCTACCGCCTTGGTAGCCGGTGCCGCAGAATCCATGGCGATGCCAAGATCTGCCGTTTTGAGGGCGAGGGCGTCGTTGACCCCGTCCCCGGTCATTGCCACGGTGTGCCCAAGCCGTTGTAGGGCAGCCACCATGTCCTTCTTTTGGTCGGGGCTGACGCGGCCGAAGACATTGTTGCCCCCCATCACCTCCTCGAGAAGCAGGGGATCCTCCGGCAGCGATCGTGCGTCGTAGCCTTGGGCCACGTCTAGACCAACCCGTCGCGCGATGGCTGCGACGGTCCGCGGATCGTCGCCGGAAATGATTTTCAACTCCACGCCCTCGGCGCGGAAGAATTCCAGGGTGTCCCGGGCATCCGACCGGGTCTGTTCCCGAAACGTCAGGAGTGCGACCGGCCTGAGACCGTCGGGCAGAGTCGGCGTCTTGCTCGCCCCCGGAGGTGTGTCCGCTCCGGCCAGCAGCAGCGTCCGCAAGCCGGTGCCGGCAAGCTTTCCGGCTTGCTCCAGCACGTCGGCATGGCCTGGCTCCGCTGTTCGGGCCGCTGCGTCGGCGGATCCGCCAGCTGCCCGCGGCGCCGGATCTCCGGAGCTGCTGTTTCCCGGAGCCAGGATCATTTCCGGCGCCCCGAGAATCCAGGTGGGCGTCGCCCCGTTGCCTCCACCGAAGGTCACCCCGCTCCACTTCCGGGAGGAGGAGAACGGAACGTAGGAGACCGACTGGAATCCGCCGTCGTCCTCGAAAGCGGCGCCGAGGCTCCGCGCCGTGGCGTTTGCCTCGGGTTCGGAAGCAAACCAGCCGAGGGCCTGTTGCCAGCCCGGATCCGGCGTTGGCGTCAGCTGGTGAACCGCGTCGAATCTCAGGCCGCCCTCCGTCAGGGTGCCGGTCTTGTCCATGCAGAGGACGTCCACCCTTGCGAGACCTTCGACGGCAGCGAGTTCCTGGATCAAGACCTTGTGGCCGGCGAGCCTGAGTCCTCCGACTGCGAACGCCACGCTGGTGAGCAGCACGAGGCCCAGCGGAACCATTGCGATCACGCTGGCGATGACGCCGACCAAGGCTGCCGTCCAGGTGCCTGTGGCGATGGCGTCCTGCCAACCGCCCCGCGCCTGCAGCTCGCCGTTGACCACAAGGATTGCGACAGGCAGGATTGCCCATGCTATCCAGCGAAGCACACGGTTGAGGCTGTTGCGGATCTCCGAGTTCACCAGGGAGAACCGGCGCGCATCAGCCGTGAGCCGGCTGGCGAATGACTCGGCCCCAACCCGCACCACCCGGGCCTTGCCGTGCCCGGCCACAATGATGGATCCGGAGAGTACGTCCGACCCGGTGTCTTTGGCCACGGGGTCCGATTCGCCGGTGAGAAGGGATTCGTCCGCCTCGAGTCCGGCGACCTCGAGCACTGCTGCGTCCGCGGTGACCTGGTCCCCAGCGCGCAGGATCAGGACATCATCGCGGACGACGTCGGCCGTGGCTATCTCCTGGATCTGGCCGTCGCGCAACACCCGCGCGCGCGGTGCATCCAAAACCGCAAGACGGTCCAGGGACCTTTTGGCCCGGAATTCCTGGACCACGCCGATCACCGCGTTGCCCGCGGCAGCCAGACCGAACAGTGCGTCCTGCCAGCGGCCGAGGAGCAGCAGTACCAGGAAGCTCGAGCCGACTATCGCGTTGAAAAGGGTGAGGACGTTGGCGCGGAAGATCTGCCACAGGCTCCGGCTGGTCTTGTCCGGCACCCGGTTGTCGAGCCCGCTCTCGATGCGGGCGGTGACATCGTGCTGCGAAAGCCCGCTCACAGCCGGGCCGGACACGCGCCGATTGAGCGGGACTGCTATCTGGCGTCGGCGTTGTGCCCTCACCCCCTGATGGTATCCGCAGCAGCGGCATAAGGTGATGGAGCATACAGCTCCCACCGACGACGTCGGGTTGCCGCACGGGCGACCACGACGGCGGTGCGAGGCTGCGGCGGCGGTGCGGCGCCGGTCCGGCGGGGGTTTTGGCGGTGGTCGCACGCCACCCCGGCGCAGCCCCGAAGCGGGTTTGCGGTTAGCGTCGACTGGGTGTATTGTTTTCTAAGTCGCCACGAGGGAGAACAGCGGAAACGCTGAAGGACCGGAGGCGGCCAATCCCCCAAAAATAATTCAAAACCAAGTTCCTTCGGCGTTTCAATCGCTAAAGAATTCTGGTTGGGGCTGGTTCGTCTGCTGATGTAGGTCCGGGAAGCCGGATTTGCTTTGGAAGTCGAGACCGGGTAGGTTTGAAAAGTTGCTCCGGAGCGATCCTGGACCGTTGGGTTTGGGTGGTGCCGGG
>NZ_JABFMX010000042.1 GCF_013359735.1 Arthrobacter sp. C9C5 | reverse complement strand
GAGTTTGACAAGGTGACAGTCTCGACTGCGCCGCTCGCGCAGCGGGTAGAGGATTTTAACCCGGGCGCTGATGTTAGCGTCGTGCCGAACATCATCCCGCCGTCGATCCTGTCCGTCCATGGCGAGCTGGAGACTTACCTCGCGCCGCGCCCGCATACGGCGATCGGCTATTTCGCGGGGACGAAGAGTCACGACCGGGACTTCCCTGTCGTTGCTGACGCGCTTCACCGGGTGCTGATGGAGAATCCCGACTTTACGCTGATGATTGTCGGACCGGTGGCTGTTCCGCGCGCTTTGGCAGCATTGCCGAACGTTAGGACGGCGCCCGTGGTGAACTTCTTGCGACTGCCGGGGCTGATGACGCAGTGCAGCACGGTGATCGCCCCGTTGGAGATGAGTGATTTCAACGCGTGCAAGTCCCGGGTTAAGTTCCTCGAGGCAGCGCTGTCGGGCTCCCGCCTGCTGGCCAGCCCGATTCCGGACATGCAAGCCATCGGACCAGGAAGTCTGGAGCTTATGGAGTCCCTCGACGACTGGTACGAGGCCTTGTCTGCGCCCGTGAAATCTGTTGATTACAAACCGCAGGCGGCGGAGAACTTCGAGTTCCTGCGGAGCACCTCCCACGTGGATGGTCTGACGACATTATGGAGTGAAGTATGAGAGTCCTCATTTATGTTGAGCCGCATCCGATCCGGGACAGCCAGGCGACGTTTAAGGACATAGGTAGGGACTTCCTTCCGCTACTCGCGGGGTCCACGCCGGATTTCGATGTCCGTATGTATGCGCCGCGTGCCCTCTTGGGCGCCCTTGGCGATAAGGCCGTGGCCGGTGTGGAAAACCGCCTCATCCGGGCGAGCCCGGATGAGGAAGCCTTGTTCTCCGAGCGACTCTGCGACTGGGAGACCGAGGGCATCCCGGCGTGGTTGAATCTCATGGCGGGAGGCGACATCGCCGACGACTACGTCGAGGTCCTTCGCCGCGTCTGGAATGTCTTCCCCTACGACATCATCGTCCACTGGGGTGAGAACGGAGCCGTGACGCGCTTCATCGAAGAGCGGCCCGTGACGCGAATTGCGATGGAGCTCGGCTGCACCCGTGCCCCATTCCTCCAGAGTGTCGTCATGGATCCGTTCGGGACCAACGGGAACGCGATCGTGCCCCGACTGTCAGTGGAAGACCTGCGTGGGATTGTCGGAGACAGGCCGATGACGGCCGACGAGGCGGTCTACGGCTACTCGGCGAACATCGAGGCCCGGCCCTACGAACAGCAGTTCCTCCCCCTCGACGGTGGGGACTGGTCGGCACGAATCCTCGGCACCGCCCGGAAAATCGCGTTCCTCCCGCTCCAGCTCCATGACGATGCCAATCTCTTGCGCTTCTCAAAGTACGAGACAGTAGAAGCGGTCGTCCTCGACGTCGTTCCCAAGCTCGCGGCCGCCGGTTACCTGACTGTCATCAAGACACATCCGGGTGCCAAGGTCAGGCAACAGTCCAACCTCGCTTTCTCGCTGGCCCGCGCCGCGTTGCGCCCGTGGGCAGACGACGTCGTGTGGTTGGACGCTACCAAAGCGGTATACAACAATGCCCAGCTGATTGCGCTGGCCGACCTGGTGGTAACGGTCAACAGCTCCGTAGGGTTCGAGTCGCTGTACTACGACAAAGTCGTTTCGGTGCTGGGCGAAGCTGGCTACAAGCCGACTGGCCTGTTTCCCGATCTCGACGAGGCGATCTCCGGCGCCTTCGACCTGCCGGCCTACCGGCACGGGATCGGCTTGCTGCGCCGCTTTATGCTTGGCGGGTACCTGACTAGCGATGCAATTCGTGGGGACTTCCACGCTTTCCAGAGCACCGCTGTCACCATCGACGCCGCGCGCCGTGGCCACGACGCCGATGCGGTCTCCATCGCGAAGCGCATGTACCAGACGTTCAGCTTGGCCCGGGAGAACCAGACCCGCGCCCGGATGGTGAGGGGCGGCTCCGTTCCCGGATCGAGCGAGTTCGGCGTCCCAAGTGTGGTTGCGGCGCACCCCCTCGCGAACGATCAGACATCGGCCGACACCTCCCGCGCCGAGTTCTCCGGCCCAGCCCGCCGACTTTTCGCCCTGGTCGGCGCGGTTGACACCGACGACTTCCGCAAAGCACTGCAGTCGGGGTTCGCCGATCCGAAGACCGCGGAGAAGTACGTCCGCGCCGCACGAATCGTCGACGAGACGTTCTATCTCGCCACACACAGCGACGTCGCCAAAGCGGGGAAGGACCCTGTCCATCACTGGGCGCGCTACGGTCTCCGCGAAGGACGCAAACCTCGACGTGGTGTGAACGTCGGCTCAGTTGATCGGTTGGTCGACGAGCTGGCCGCTGCCGCTGAACCGCTGTTCGACGGCACCCCCGATTTACCCAGTTTCCCCCTAGACCAGGACGCCGAGGCTCGCCGGCAATCCAGCCTCGCCGCGATCCGGAACGGTCTCGGGACCCGAGGCAACAGGCTCGTCGTCGTCGCGCATTTGTATTACCGCGACCTCGTTCCGGAAATACTCGAGTACCTCGCCAATATCCCTGAAGGCTTCGATCTCGTGGTGACGATGCCCGACTGGGGCAACCGCCAAATCGCGGAGCTGGTGCGTGCCGCCTACCCGGACGCGGTGCTCTATCCCGCAGCCAATAGGGGCCGCGATATCGGGCCGTTCCTCGACGTCCTCCCCGCGATTCTCGAGCGCGACTACGACGCAATCCTCAAGGTCCAGACGAAGGCCGGGTTCTTCAGAGACGGACGCCTGATTCCGGAACAAGGCCGCTTCTGGCGCGAAAGCGCCTTTGGTATGCTCCTCGGTTCCAAGAAGCAGACAGCAGAGACTATTGCCGCGTTTCGCGCCGATGAGACTCTTGCGATGGTGGGCCCTGCGCCTTTCTACCTCCCGCTCTCCCGCAACCCCTACTCCGACGATGGCGCGCTCGTCGAGAGGGTGCTGGGCACCGAGATCACATCCGACGAAGCCGGCTTCTTTGCAGGGACGATGTTCTGGGTGCGGCCCGACTGCCTTTCACCCCTTGTAACCGCGGGGTTGTCTATCGAATCATTTGCGCCAGAGACCGGGGCCAACGACGGCGCCATCGCTCACCTCATAGAACGGCTATTCGGCCAGGTCGCGCTCCAAAACGGCCGACTCGATGCAATTGATGAAACCGGCACACTGGTTGGCGAGCCCGCCCCACTCGAAATCAGCATCGATGCCTACATGATCGAAAAGATGCGTACGCAGAAAAACGCGGCCCGCACCGCCGCAAAGAAAGGCGCACTAGCATGGTAAAACCCTCGCC
>NZ_JABFMX010000041.1 GCF_013359735.1 Arthrobacter sp. C9C5 | reverse complement strand
CATGACGGCTCCGTTCCGCTTCCCCCGTGCCGTTACCTTTACCGCCGCCATGTTCGCCCTGGCCGCCGGGGCCCACGTGCTGGCCGGCGGTTCCCTGCCCGGGCCGGCCATTTTCGCCGGCCTCGTCGCCCTGGTGCTGGCACCGGTGATGATCCTGGCCAAAATCAGGATCACCGCCCCGGTGATGGCCGTACTTCTCGGCGCCGGCGAACTGCTCCTGCACGAGGCCTTCACTGCCCTGTCGGTTTCAACAGGATTCACCCCCGTTCCCGGCGGGCACCTGCACGGCACCGGGCCGGTGTCCCCTTTGGCGGGGGCTCTGATGCCGGAGCACGCCGCAGCCCCGGGGTCGCTGATGCTGATCCTGCACGCCGCAGCGACGCTGGCCACCGCCCTGGTGCTGGCCCGCGGCGAGGCCGCCGTGTGGGCGCTGGCCGCGTGGCTGCGACCCCTGATCCGGATCCTGACAGCGGTGGTCATTCCTGACTGGCCGCACGTTCCGGCCCCGCGCCTGACCTTCGTTCCTTCCCGGTGGAGAAACCTCCGGCTGCCCGCCCTGCGCGGGCCGCCGCCCGTTCGGCCCGCTCTCTGAGCGGGACCTGACCTTTCGCCGCTGACCCGGCCGGACCCTGCCCATCCCATAGGCAGAAACTCCGGTGCCGGGGGATGCGCCGTGACCCTCTCATATGCGCCGCCGCACGAGCGGCCCGTTGGCGCACCCATTTTTTTGGAAGGCATGTTCATGAAAACCTCAATCCGTCGTACCCTCAAGACCCTCACTGCTGTCACCGCGACGGCCGGGATGATCGCACTTGGGGCGACCGCCGCCTCAGCTCACGTCACCGTCAACCCTGACGACACTGGCGCCAATGGCTACACGCACCTGACGTTCAACGTCCCGAACGAATCCCCGACCGCCAAGACCAGCAAACTCGAAGTCAAGCTCCCCACCGACACCCCGTTCACCTCGGTCTCGGTCAAGCCCGTTGAGGGCTGGAGCGCCCAGGTCATCACCAGCGACCTGCCCAAGCCGGTCACCGTCTCCGGGACGACCGTCACCAAGGCCCCGAGCTCCGTGGTCTGGACCGCCGACGCAACACACCAGCTGGGACAAAACCAGTACCAGGCGTTCTCTCTCTCCGTCGGCAGACTCCCGGCGGCCGGGACGACCGTGACGTTGAAGGCGGCCCAGACCTACACCGACGGGACCGTAGTGAACTGGGATGAGGAGAGTGTCGAGGGCCAGCCCGAGCCCAAGCACCCGGCCCCGTCCTTCACCACCACCGCCGAAGACGGAACCGCCGCTCCCACGGCATCTGCTGCAGCGTCCCCGGCGGCCGCGGCCCAGGCCTCGGAGACTTCCAGTGATGCGGCATCGGTGTGGGGCATCGTCCTGGGCGCCGCCGGATTCGTTTTCGGCGCGGCCGCCCTGGGCTTGGTCCTGGCCGGACGCCGCACCCGCACCGCAGGAAAGTAGCACCCCCAACCGCGGGGCTGTGGCGGGACGTTCGTCGCGCTACAGCCCCGCGGTTACCGCCCTCTGAAAGGACCCGCCCATGAAGAGAACACACCGTCACGGTCCGGGACGTCGGCTCGCCCGTTGCTTGCTGACCCTCGCCACGGCAGCGCTCCTCATGGTCCCGGCCGCTGCGGCCCAAGCCCATGACGTCCTCGAAACCACCGACCCGGCCAACGGCTCCACGGTCCGCACCGTTCCTGCGAAGATCGGCCTGACCTTCGACCACACACCCATCGCACTGGGCTCCGTCGTCCGCGTCGAAGACGCCACCGGCGTCGACCAGGCCGACGGGCCGGTAACTATCGTGGACAATCACGTCAGCCAGGCGGTCAAAGCCGACGCCCCGGACGGCAAATACAAGGTCATCTGGCGGGTGGTTTCCTCCGACGGCCACCCGATTGAGGGAACCTTCACGTTCACCGCCGACGCCGCAAGCACCGCCTCGGCTACGCCCTCAGCGTCCCCCGCGCCGGGCGGCAACAGCACAGGCCTCCAGACTGGACTGCTGACGGCCGGAGTGGTCGGGATTGTGCTGGTGATCACGTTGGTTATGGCTGGCATCTATGTCAAACGCCGGCTCACCATCCGGGAGCCGTAGCGGCCAAATGCCGTAACTCAATCAGGGACTTTGGAGAACGGTTGGCCCCTTTTTGGGCGCCGTGGTTGCATAGCGTTCATTGTGTTGCCCCCCCGGCCCCCGATACTCTCGCCCTATGGACCGACCTGTCCTGGGCCCTGGTGACACGCCGCCGACACACCTTTTGGGGTCAGGCGAACCGTCCGCGGGGAAAAGCGAGGCCCGGTCCGCGGTGGGCTTCCGCCGCGCGGCCGTGGTGCTGGCGATCCTCTTAGTAGCCGTTGTGGTGTTCTTCTTCCGAACTCTGGTGCCGGAAGCGACCGCCGGCCTCGAGGGCGCGGCGCGGGACTTCTTCACCCTCTCAATCAGCGTGGTGATCGAGTCCCTGCCCTTCGTCTTCCTCGGGATTCTGGTGTCGATCCTGGTGCGGGTCTGGTTGCCTGCTGACTTTCTGTTCCGCCGGCTGCCGTCCTCACCGGTGCTGCGGCGCTTGCTGCTCTCCCTGCTGGGGATGCTGATGCCGGTGTGCGAATGCGGGAATGTCCCGATGGCGCGCGGGCTAATGGTCAAGGGGCTCACGGCCGGCGAGTCAATGACTTTCCTGTTCGCGGCCCCCATCCTGAACCCGATAACCATCATCACCACCCAACAGGCATTCGGATGGGACAACGGCATCCTGGCGGGACGGATCGCCGGTGGTTTCTTCATCGCCAACCTCGTTGGCTGGATTTACCGGGACCGGCAGCCCGGAAGCGTTCTAACGCCCGGTTTCGAAGAAACCTGCGCAACCGAGGAGCACGACCATCCGACCGCTGGACGACTGATGCAAAGCATCAGCCTCTTCACCAGGGAAGCGGACGCGATGATGCCGGCGCTATTCATCGGCGCAGGCCTGGCCGGACTCATCCAGGTAGGCGTCCCGCGGGAGGTGATGGTGGCCCTCGGCAGTGATCCCGTCTGGTCCGTACTGGCCCTGATGGCACTCGCCTTCGTCGTGGCCATCTGTTCCAACGTCGATGCGTTCTTCATCCTTTCCTTCGGCGCCACATTCCTTCCCGGCGCCGTGGTGGGGTTCCTTGTGTTCGGGCCGATGATCGATGTGAAGATGCTCGCCCTGCTGCGCACCACGTTCACGACCAGAACCCTGCTCCACCTAACGCTGATCATCGGACTCTGCTCAGCCGTGCTGGGATGGGCGGTGAACTTTGCCTTCTAAGGGCTTCGCCGGCCGCCACGGCGTGATGCTCAGCCTGATCGGGATCATCGCTACCCTCTGGCTGGCCGTCACCGGCAAACTCGACCTGTATATCCACCCGCGCTACGTCCCTTTCACCGTGGCGATGATATTCATCGCGGCCTCCGCATCCTTAGCCGGGTTCCTCACCGCGCCCGCCGGCAACTACCACCCAGACCGTGAAAAGCCACAAAGCCGCCTCCGCGCGGCCGGCACCCTGCTCCTGGTCTCGGCCGCCATCATAGGCCTCCTCCTCCTTCCGCCCACGACCCTGGGATCCAACGCGGCGAAACAACGAGACCTCAACGTCTCCGGAACCCTCAGCAAGTACCAGACCAGCACCCTGGTCGACGAGGACCCGGCCACCTTCAACATCCGCGACTGGGCGTCGCTGCTGCGCTACAGCCCGGGCGATGCCTACTTCACCAAAAAAACGGCTACGATCACCGGGTTCGTCACAGCCGACAAGAACGACCCCACCAACATTTTCTACGTCACCCGCTTTGTAGTCACCTGCTGCACCGTCGATGCACAACCCGTCGGCGTCCCCGTCCGCCTCCCCAACTGGCAGAAACTCTACAAACCCGACAGCTGGATCACCGTCAGCGGCCACTTCACCCCGAACCCGGGGCCCAGTAGCGGCCCCCACCTGCTTCTCAACTCCCCGCAGACCGCAGCAACAACCCAACCGCCCCAGCCGTACGTCTATTAGAGACTGGGCAGCACCACCGGCGGGGCCTGGTTCGTCGGCGGGGATTTTCCGCGAGCAGACGATTTCCGTCGGCGGCGGCCACCACACAGTGACGATGAACCTTGCCGACGTCAATGACGGCCACGGAGGAATCCCAAGAACGGCCTCCAGCCTGCCGCCTCTCCCGCTCAGCGATCGGGTCATCGCGGGGTAACGGGCGGCCAATCCTTCGAAGCAGTCACACACCAATTTCCGAGACGGCAAGCGAAAGCCATTCGCTCCTCCCTCGGGGGACCACGACCCTACGGCAACCGCGGAACGGTCCCGGTACCAACGGGAAAGACAGCAGCCAAAATGTCGAAGAAGCCAGACTAGGGCCCCCGTAGCCGGAGCTGTGCGACCCAAGACACCGGACCCAGCGGACGCCCGCTAACTGGTTGGAGCGCAGCGGAACCAGGCACTTCGCCCAGGCACTGCGCGGCACGCCCCCGCTGCCCGACTCAGGGCAGGTCACCATGGCAGGATGGGCCCCAATATGGACAGACGGTTACGCCACGCCCCGGACCCGGAA
>NZ_JABFMX010000040.1:3663-5363 GCF_013359735.1 Arthrobacter sp. C9C5 | reverse complement strand
TTCCGCGTTTTCCCGTGGTTCCTGGGTTGTGTCTGTTTTACTTCAACGGAGAGTTTGATCCTGGCTCAGGATGAACGCTGGCGGCGTGCTTAACACATGCAAGTCGAACGATGATCCGGTGCTTGCATCGGGGATTAGTGGCGAACGGGTGAGTAACACGTGAGTAACCTGCCCTTAACTCTGGGATAAGCCTGGGAAACTGGGTCTAATACCGGATATGACTCCTCATCGCATGGTGGGGGGTGGAAAGCTTTATTGTGGTTTTGGATGGACTCGCGGCCTATCAGCTTGTTGGTGAGGTAATGGCTCACCAAGGCGACGACGGGTAGCCGGCCTGAGAGGGTGACCGGCCACACTGGGACTGAGACACGGCCCAGACTCCTACGGGAGGCAGCAGTGGGGAATATTGCACAATGGGCGCAAGCCTGATGCAGCGACGCCGCGTGAGGGATGACGGCCTTCGGGTTGTAAACCTCTTTCAGTAGGGAAGAAGCGAAAGTGACGGTACCTGCAGAAGAAGCGCCGGCTAACTACGTGCCAGCAGCCGCGGTAATACGTAGGGCGCAAGCGTTATCCGGAATTATTGGGCGTAAAGAGCTCGTAGGCGGTTTGTCGCGTCTGCCGTGAAAGTCCGGGGCTCAACTCCGGATCTGCGGTGGGTACGGGCAGACTAGAGTGATGTAGGGGAGACTGGAATTCCTGGTGTAGCGGTGAAATGCGCAGATATCAGGAGGAACACCGATGGCGAAGGCAGGTCTCTGGGCATTAACTGACGCTGAGGAGCGAAAGCATGGGGAGCGAACAGGATTAGATACCCTGGTAGTCCATGCCGTAAACGTTGGGCACTAGGTGTGGGGGACATTCCACGTTTTCCGCGCCGTAGCTAACGCATTAAGTGCCCCGCCTGGGGAGTACGGCCGCAAGGCTAAAACTCAAAGGAATTGACGGGGGCCCGCACAAGCGGCGGAGCATGCGGATTAATTCGATGCAACGCGAAGAACCTTACCAAGGCTTGACATGGACCGGACCGGGCTGGAAACAGTCCTTCCCCTTTGGGGCCGGTTCACAGGTGGTGCATGGTTGTCGTCAGCTCGTGTCGTGAGATGTTGGGTTAAGTCCCGCAACGAGCGCAACCCTCGTTCCATGTTGCCAGCGCGTAATGGCGGGGACTCATGGGAGACTGCCGGGGTCAACTCGGAGGAAGGTGGGGACGACGTCAAATCATCATGCCCCTTATGTCTTGGGCTTCACGCATGCTACAATGGCCGGTACAAAGGGTTGCGATACTGTGAGGTGGAGCTAATCCCAAAAAGCCGGTCTCAGTTCGGATTGGGGTCTGCAACTCGACCCCATGAAGTCGGAGTCGCTAGTAATCGCAGATCAGCAACGCTGCGGTGAATACGTTCCCGGGCCTTGTACACACCGCCCGTCAAGTCACGAAAGTTGGTAACACCCGAAGCCGGTGGCCTAACCCCTTGTGGGAGGGAGCTGTCGAAGGTGGGACTGGCGATTGGGACTAAGTCGTAACAAGGTAGCCGTACCGGAAGGTGCGGCTGGATCACCTCCTTTCTAAGGAGCACCTACAACCGTCTGGCCTCATGTATGTGAGTGTTCGGGGGTTGTCAGGAGTACGCCCGTTGCGCAGACGCTAGTTCTGCGGCGGGTGCTCACGGGTGGAATATCAGCAAATAGCGGCCGCA
>NZ_JABFMX010000040.1:0-3565 GCF_013359735.1 Arthrobacter sp. C9C5 | reverse complement strand
CGCAGGCGGTTTAGTGTTTGGCACACTGTTGGGTCCTGAGACAACAGGACCGGGGTCCGCGGTTTTTGCCGTGGGTTTCGGGACTTGTGTTTCTGGTTTCCCGGCTGCACGAGCATGCACTGATCGGTCCCTTTGGGGGTCGGGGTGTGTGGGGTGTGTGGTACGGGGTTGTTGTTTGAGAACTACATAGTGGACGCGAGCATCTTTTATAAGAAGCAATTTCCAAGAATTATGAACCTGGATCTGTGCTGTTGCTGCGGTGGCGCCCTTGGGTGTTGTTGTGGTGATGGTGTGGTTTCCGTGGTTTTCTCGAAAATTACTCCTTGATCTTTTGTGGTCAAGTTTTTAAGAGCACACGGTGGATGCCTTGGCATTAGGAGCCGAAGAAGGACGTAGGAATCTGCGATAAGCCTGGGGGAGTCGATAACCGGACTGTGATCCCAGGGTGTCCGAATGGGGAAACCCCGCCAGACGCGCGAGTGATCTGGTGACCCGCATCTGAACACATAGGGTGCGTGGAGGGAACGCGGGGAAGTGAAACATCTCAGTACCCGCAGGAAGAGAAAACAATAGTGATTCCGTTAGTAGTGGCGAGCGAACGCGGATCAGGCTAAACCGTTCCATGTGTGATAGCCGGCGGGCGTTGCATGGTCGGGGTTGTGGGACTTTCCGTTCTGTCTCTGCCGGGACAGTGGGGTGAGAGCATGTGCATAGGTGAACGGTCTTGAAAGGCCGGCCAGAGAGGGTGTGAGCCCCGTAACCGAAATGTAGTGTGCCGCCTGGGAAGTATCCCAAGTAGCACGGGGCCCGAGAAATCCCGTGCGAATCTGTCAGGACCACCTGATAAGCCTAAATACTCCCTAATGACCGATAGCGGACCAGTACCGTGAGGGAAAGGTGAAAAGTACCCCGGGAGGGGAGTGAAACAGTACCTGAAACCGTGTGCTTACAATCCGTCGGAGCAGCCTTGTAGCTGTGACGGCGTGCCTTTTGAAGAATGAGCCTGCGAGTTAGTGTTACGTCGCGAGGTTAACCCGTGTGGGGAAGCCGTAGCGAAAGCGAGTCTGAACAGGGCGTTGCAGTGGCGTGATCTAGACCCGAAGCGAAGTGATCTACCCATGGCCAGGTTGAAGCGACGGTAAGACGTCGTGGAGGACCGAACCCACTTCAGTTGAAAATGGAGGGGATGAGCTGTGGGTAGGGGTGAAAGGCCAATCAAACTTCGTGATAGCTGGTTCTCCCCGAAATGCATTTAGGTGCAGCGTTGCGTGTTTCTTACCGGAGGTAGAGCTACTGGATGGCTAATGGGCCCTACAAGGTTACTGACGTCAGCCAAACTCCGAATGCCGGTAAGTGAGAGCGCAGCAGTGAGACTGTGGGGGATAAGCTTCATAGTCGAGAGGGAAACAGCCCAGACCACCAACTAAGGCCCCTAAGCGTGTGCTAAGTGGGAAAGGATGTGGAGTTGCGAAGACAACCAGGAGGTTGGCTTAGAAGCAGCCATCCTTAAAAGAGTGCGTAATAGCTCACTGGTCAAGTGATTCCGCGCCGACAATGTAGCGGGGCTCAAGTACACCGCCGAAGTTGTGGCATTCAGATATTAGCTAAGCCCTTGTGGTTCAGGCGTCTGGATGGGTAGGGGAGCGTCGTGTGGGCGGTGAAGTCGCGGTGTAAACCAGCGGTGGAGCCTACACGAGTGAGAATGCAGGCATGAGTAGCGAAAGACGGGTGAGAAACCCGTCCGCCGAATGATCAAGGGTTCCAGGGTCAAGCTAATCTGCCCTGGGTAAGTCGGGACCTAAGGCGAGGCCGACAGGCGTAGTCGATGGACAACGGGTTGATATTCCCGTACCGGCGAAAAACCGCCCATGCTGAACAGGGGATACTAACCGCCCGAGACCTGCCCGACACCCCTTGTGGGTGAAGGGTTTTGGTGGAGCGCGGGACCTGATCCTGGGAGGCAAGCGTATTAACAGGTGTGACGCAGGAAGGTAGCCGAGCCGGGCGATGGTTGTCCCGGTCTAAGGATGTAGGGCGAACGGTAGGCAAATCCGCCGTTCATGATGCCTGAGACCCGACGGGACCCCCGTATGGGGGGATTCGGTGATCCTATGCTGCCTAGAAAAGCATCGACGCGAGGTTTTAGCCGCCCGTACCCCAAACCGACACAGGTGATCAGGTAGAGAATACTAAGGCGATCGAGAGAATT
Source organism: Arthrobacter sp. C9C5 (assembly GCF_013359735.1). GTDB lineage: Bacteria > Actinomycetota > Actinomycetes > Actinomycetales > Micrococcaceae > Arthrobacter. The sequence goes on along the minus strand of NZ_JABFMX010000040.1, from coordinate 1,356 downwards.
ATGGTTAAGGAACTCGGCAAAATGCCCCCGTAACTTCGGGAGAAGGGGGGCCCCTATCGTGATGGACACTAGCTGTCCGGAGCGTGCAGGGGCCGCAGAGACCAGGGGGAAGCGACTGTTTACTAAAAACACAGGTCCGTGCGAAGTCGCAAGACGATGTATACGGACTGACTCCTGCCCGGTGCTGGAAGGTTAAGAGGACCGGTTAGCCGCAAGGCGAAGCTGAGAATTTAAGCCCCAGTAAACGGCGGTGGTAACTATAACCATCCTAAGGTAGCGAAATTCCTTGTCGGGTAAGTTCCGACCTGCACGAATGGAGTAACGACTTCCCCGCTGTCTCAACCATAAACTCGGCGAAATTGCAGTACGAGTAAAGATGCTCGTTACGCGCAGCAGGACGGAAAGACCCCGAGACCTTTACTATAGTTTGGTATTGGTGTTCGGAGTGGCTTGTGTAGGATAGGTGGGAGACGTTGAAGCCCGGACGCCAGTTCGGGTGGAGTCATCGTTGAAATACCACTCTGGTCACTTTGGACATCTAACTTCGGCCCGTAATCCGGGTCAGGGACAGTGCCTGATGGGTAGTTTAACTGGGGCGGTTGCCTCCTAAAAAGTAACGGAGGCGCCCAAAGGTTCCCTCAGCCTGGTTGGCAATCAGGTGTCGAGTGTAAGTGCACAAGGGAGCTTGACTGTGAGAGAGACATCTCGAGCAGGGACGAAAGTCGGGACTAGTGATCCGGCGGTACATTGTGGAATGGCCGTCGCTCAACGGATAAAAGGTACCTCGGGGATAACAGGCTGATCTTGCCCAAGAGTCCATATCGACGGCATGGTTTGGCACCTCGATGTCGGCTCGTCGCATCCTGGGGCTGGAGTAGGTCCCAAGGGTTGGGCTGTTCGCCCATTAAAGCGGTACGCGAGCTGGGTTTAGAACGTCGTGAGACAGTTCGGTCCCTATCCGCTGCGCGCGCAGGAAATTTGAGAAGGGCTGTCCTTAGTACGAGAGGACCGGGACGGACGAACCTCTGGTGTGTCAGTTGTACTGCCAAGTGCACCGCTGATTAGCTACGTTCGGATGGGATAACCGCTGAAAGCATCTAAGCGGGAAGCTCGCTTCGAGATGAGATTTCCATACACCTTGTGTGTGAGAGGCCCCCAGCCAGACCACTGGGTTGATAGGCCGGATGTGGAAGCGAGGACTAACGACTCGTGAAGCTGACCGGTACTAATAGGCCGATAACTTACACCACACACTTCTCTTCGTGAACGGATTCAAAAGACGTTCACACCAGCGGAGGAGTACAAAGAAACAAGACTGCTTGCGTCCACTATGTGGTTCCCAAACAACAAACCCGT
>NZ_JABFMX010000003.1:233792-259379 GCF_013359735.1 Arthrobacter sp. C9C5 | reverse complement strand
CCCCGGAACCATCCCCGGACCCCCTCCCGACCGACACCGAAAGCCTGGACCAGCCGTGAAAATCATTGCCGCCGAAGTCTTTGTGACCAGCCCCTCCCGCAACTTCGTCACGTTGCGGATCACCACCGAGGACGGTGTCACCGGTATCGGCGACGCCACCCTCAACGGCCGTGAACTGGCCGTCGCCGCGTACCTGAAGGAGCACGTTGCGCAACTGCTGATCGGCAAGGACCCGCACCGGATCGAGGACACCTGGCAGTTCCTCTACCGGTCCTCGTACTGGCGCCGCGGCCCCGTCACGATGGCCGCGATCGCCGCCGTCGACATGGCGCTCTGGGACATCAAGGGCAAGCTGGCCGACATGCCGGTCTACCAGCTGCTGGGCGGGGCGTCCCGGAACGGCCTGCGCGCGTACGGCCACGCCTCCGGCTCGGACCTCGAATCGCTGTTCGACTCGGTCCGCGAACACCTGGAGCTGGGCTACAAGTCGATCCGGATCCAGACCGCCGTGCCCGGCATCAAGGCCGTGTACGGCGTCGCGGCCCAGGCGCAGGCCTCGGGGGAGCGGTACGACTACGAACCGGCCGGGCGCGGCGCGTTCCCGCAGGAGGAGGACTGGGACACCCGCGCCTACCTGCGGCACCTGCCGACGGTGTTCGAGGCGGTCCGGAACGAGTTCGGCCCGGAAATCCCGCTGCTACACGACGGGCACCACCGGATGACGCCGATCCAGGCCGCGAAGCTGGGCAAGGCGCTGGAACCCTACGACCTGTTCTGGCTGGAGGACTGCACCCCTGCGGAGAACCAGGAGGCCCTGCGCCTGGTCCGGCAGCACACCACCACGCCGCTGGCGATCGGTGAAATCTTCAACACCGTGTACGACTACCAGACCATCATCAAGGAACAGCTGATCGACTACGTCCGGGCCGCCTCCACGCACTTTGGCGGGATCTCGCCGCTGAAGAAGGTCATGGACTTCGCCGCGCAGTACCAGATCAAGTCCGGCTTCCACGGCCCCACGGACATCTCCCCGGTCGGGTTCGCCGCGCAGCTGCACGTGGGCCTGGCCATCCACAACTACGGCATCCAGGAATACATGCAGCACTCGGATGCAACCAACGAGGTCTTCGAGCAGTCCATGACCTTCGTCGACGGTTACCTGCACCCGGGCGACAACCCCGGCATCGGCGTCGAGTTCAACGAAGAGGCCGCCGCGGCCTACCCGTACCAGCAGGCCTACCTGCCCTACAACCGCCTCGTCGACGGCACCGTCCATGACTGGTGAGCGGCCACGGCGGATGATCGGGAGCTGACACCAAAAAGGTCCCGGGCGGCGAGTCGATGCTCAGCCGCCCGGGACCTGGCTGTTTAAGGCCCGGGGCCTGAGGTCCCGGGCGCGCTATGCCTCCGGCCTAGTGGACGAGTTCCCGGGTCATCCCGAAGGGCACCTGGTCCGAGAGCGCCGCAGTGTAGTGGCCGGGCTTGTGCCGGGTCAGCAGGATGCCGTGGGTGCCGGTGAGCATGGCGAGCCGCTGTAGCCCCTGGACGGCGTCGTTGAGCCGGTCGTCCAGCAGCCGGCTGTTGTCGACCTGGATCTCGATGGATTCGCTTGCTGTCGTCATCGCACTGTCTTCCCTGGAAGTGGTTTGCCGTGGCACCCCGACGGCTGAAGCGAGAATAACGTCTGATTTAAATGTGAGTCAACTCACCACGCGGGCCTGTCCCGGGCCGTGCGGTACCGGGGGAACGCGCTGCGCGTCGAACCGCGATAATCTTCACGGAAGAAATAACCACACACTGTAGAGGCGGATGCGGGCAATGGCTCAGGACCAATCAGGGAAGTCGTCCGGCTGGTGGCGGGTCTTCCACGACAAATTCGTGGTGGAAGAGCGCTACATGAGCGCGGATGCGCGGCGGAATCTGTACCGGATTGCCGTCGGACTCATGATCCTTGGGGCCGTGCTGTTCACCTTCATCCTGGTCAGTGTGCTTCAGCACAGCGGGATCAGCGTGGTGGATGAGCCGGTGCGCTCCGGGCTCGTGAAGCTGCGCGGGGAACCCACCACCACGATCATGATCATCCTGGCCATCGTCTTCGGCCCCATCGGGCTGCCGATCATCATTCTGGTGTTCACGGTGGCCTGGGGCCTGCTGGCCAAGCACGCCTGGCGGCCGATGGTCCTCGCCGGCGCCATGCTGACCGGAGTCATCCTGGCGCAGCTCATCGGCCGGACGGTTGAACGGCAACGCCCGCCGGTGGACCTCATGCTCTTCGGGGCCGACTCCACCTTCTCGTTCCCTTCCGGGCACGTCCTGGGTGCATGTGACTTCCTCCTCGTCACGACCTTCCTGGTCTTTTCGCGCCGCCAGAACCCCAAAGCCGCCGTCGCCGGGTTCGTGGTGGCCGGCATCGGGATCTTCTTCGCCGCCGTGAGCCGGCTGTACCTGGGCTATCACTGGACCACGGACGCGCTCGCCTCGCTGTCCATCTCCCTTGTGATCCTTGGTGCCGTGATGCTGCTGGATACCTGGCGGACCGCCCGGATTCCCGGCGAACGGGTCACCGGCGAACTGTCCAAGCAGGAAACAGCCGCGGAGTAGGCGGCGGCTTCACGCGGGGCGCGCTGCCGGTCAGCGCGCCCCGCTGCGTTTAAGCTCCGCGCGGAGCCGGGCGTTGGCGGCCTCCAACTCCAGCACCTTGGCCACCCCGGCGAGATTCAGTCCTTCGTCCAGGAGTTCGCTGATCCGGCGCAGCACCACCAGGTCCGTGTCGCTGTACTGCCTTGTGCCGCCTGCCGTGCGGTCCGGCGTCAGCAGGCCCTTCCGTTCGTACAGCCGGATGTTCTGCGGCCCGGTACCCACCAGCTGCGCCACCACGGAGATCGCGTAGACCCCGACGTCGGCTCCCCGTTCCGCCATGCCGCACCTCCTTCGAAAATCCTCTTGCAACAGTTTCGCACTGGTGCTATAAAAAATCTATACCCGCCACCACAGATAACCCGTTGCGGACAGAGCGGCTGGCGGGCAAGGCACAGGCCCAAGAGAACTCACATTGAAGGAGTGGGAAATGATGTTGATGCGTACGGACCCGTTCCGGGAACTGGACCGGCTTACGCAGCAGGTGTTCGGGACGACGGCACGGCCCGCCACCATGCCGATGGATGCGTGGCAGGAGGGCGGCGAGTTCGTCGTTGCCTTCGACCTGCCCGGCGTCAGCCCGGAGACCGTGGATCTCGACATTGAGCGGAACGTCCTGACGGTGCGGGCGGAACGGCGGGACCCGACCCGTCCCGACGTCGAACTCATCGCCGCCGAGCGACCGCGCGGCGTCTTCAGCCGGCAGCTGATCCTCGGCGACACCCTCGACACGGACAACGTCAAGGCCAACTACGCCGACGGCGTCCTGACCCTCCGCATCCCCGTGGCCGAGAAGGCGAAGCCCCGCAAGATCGAAATCACGCACAGCCAGGACCAGCTGCAGGAGATCGGCAAATAGCCCGATACGGCGCGCGGGCCGCCCCGCGCGCCGTACACCGGGCGGACCCACGCACCGCAGCTGACGACTAGCCGCAGCTGGAAATGGAGGACAGCCATGAGCGCATGGCGGCGTTACGATTCGCACCTGATGCCGGCGTTCCACGAGCGGTTCGAGGAGCGCTGGGGCGAGGGAACCGCGCCGTTCCTTGATCCGGAAACCCACGAACTTCCCCTTCCGCGCGCGCAGTGGATCAATGTGGACACCGGCGCGGCCCTGGCCGTGGTGCCCATCTGGGCGGCGGAGGACAGCCAGCACCGCTCCTTCGGGATCTTCTATTTGCCGCCGGTCGGGGACATCTGGGTGCTCCGGCCCGGTTTCACCGGCTACCTCGAGCCCGCGGCGGACGAGGCGGAGCAGCTCCTGAGCCTGCGGAATGACGCGTTCAAGAAAGCCGTCGCCCACGCCAAGGAGTTCCTCTTCGGGCCGGAGGAGTCCACGTACTAAGGCGCCGGACTTAGCGGGGGAGGCACCGGACACACCGGCCGGGGTGCCGACGCGCCGGTTGTGGCGTGGGCACCCGCCGGGGCCTAAAATCAATCAACCACCAGCGCAACTGCATAGGGGATCCGCCAATGAATGCTTCCGCCCACGATCTGGCCGCTCTGCTGCCGGCCGATTTCACCATGGGCGTGGCGACCGCCGCCTTCCAGATCGAGGGGGCGCTGGACGAGGACGGGCGCGGGCCCTCGGGATGGGACGTTTTTGCGGCTACCCCGGGCTCGATCGTCAATGATCACAGCCCCGCCATGGCCTGCGACCATTACCACCGGATGCCCGAAGATGTGGCGCTGATGAAAGAGCTGGGGATCGATTCGTACCGGTTCTCGCTGTCCTGGCCCCGCATCCAGCCCGGCGGCAGCGGTCCGGTAAATCCCAAGGGCCTGGACTTCTATGACCGCCTGATCGACCTGCTGCTGGCCAACGGGATCTCGCCGATGGCCACCCTGTACCACTGGGACACGCCGCTGGAGCTGGACGAAGCCGGCGGCTGGATGAACCGGGACACCGCCTACCGGCTCGGGGAATTCGCCGCCATCGCCGCCGCGGCCTACGGGGACCGGGTGGCCCGCTGGGTGACCATCAACGAACCGGCCACGGTGAGTGCCAACGGCTACATGCTGGGCGTGCACTCCCCGGGCGAGGCGCACATGCTCAAGGCGCTGCCGAGCGTCCACCACCAGCTGCTGGGCCACGGGCTCGCGATGCAGGCGCTGCGCGCGGCGAAGGTGCCCGGCGAAATCGGGCTCACCAACGTCTATTCGCCGATGGTCCCGGCCTCGGCCAATCCGCTGGACAAGGTCAGTGCCGGGCTGATGGACATGGCCCAGAACCGCCTGTACGCGGACCCGGTGCTGCTGGGCAAGTATCCGGACGCCATCAGGGCCGCCACTTTCTTCTCCTCCTTCAGCCCGTCCAGCGAGGACATGGAGCTGATCTCGCAACCCCTGGACTTCTACGGGCTGAACTACTACATGCCCACCCGGGTGGCGGCCGGACCCGGCGAGGGCACTGTGCCCCAGGGCATGGCCGAGGCCATGGGCAATGACCTCAACGGCGGCGGGTCCGGAACCCCGTTCCACATCGAGAGCTTCCCCGACACCGAGATCACCGCCTACGGCTGGCCGATCAAGCCCGACTACATGGCCGTGGCGCTCGCGGAAATGGCCGAACGCTACCCGGAACTGCCGCCGGTCTACATCACCGAGGGCGGCGCAAGCTTCGAGGACCTGGAGATCCACGACGCCGAGGGCCGCCTCATCGTCCCGGATGAGCGCCGCGTGCGGTACCTCGCCGAGCACATCGGGGCGGCCATCGAGGCGACCTCACCCGGCGGCGCCGCCGAGTCGATCGAGCTGCGCGGTTACTACGTGTGGTCGCTGCTGGACAACTTTGAATGGTCCGCCGGCTACAAGCAGCAGTTCGGCCTGCTGCACGTGGACCGCGACACCATGGTCCGCACGCCGAAGGCCTCCTACTACTGGATCCGGGAGCTCATGGCGGCCCGGAAGAGGGACGCCGGGGCAGCTGCGGGAGTCGCGGGCGACGGCGGCACGGCGGACAGTGCCGCCGCCGACGTCGAAACCCCTGAAGCAGGAACCGCAGCGGAAGCCCCGGCGGCCGGCTAGAGAATCTCCAGCTCCTGCAGGCGCTTGGCCATGCCGGCGCCGTCGGGCGAGTAGACCCACGGGACGCTGGAGCCCGTGTGGTCGCCGTTCTCGGAATGTCCGCCCGCCAGCACGGCCTCGCCGGTGGAGAGCTGGCGGATGCCGATCGCGGCGACCCGGTCTCCGTGTTCCCGGGCGAACTGCGAATAGATGGCCTCGTCGTGCTGGCCGTTGTCGCCGAAGAGGAGCCAGCGCATGTTGGGGAACTCCTTGGCCAGCAGTTCCAGGTTCCGGCGCTTGTGGTCCTGGCCGCTGCGGAACCAGCGGTCGTGGGTGAGGCCCCAGTCGGTCAGCAGCAGGGTGCCGGAGGGGTACATGTTGCGGGTGATGAAGCGGGCCAGCGTCGGGGCGGCGTTCCACGGTCCTGTGGACAGGTAGATCACCGGCGCCTCGGGGTGTTCCACCAGCAGCCGGTCCATCAGCACGGCCATGCCCGGGGTCGCCATCCGGGCCCGTTCGTTGAGCACAAAGGTGTTCCACAGGGCCAGGAACGGCCGGGGGAGTGCCGTGACCATGATCGTGTCGTCAATGTCCGAGACGATGCCCAGGGTGGTGTCCGGGGAGATGACATAGATCATCGCCTCCGCAGGCTCGGTGCCCTCGGCCCGCAGCACGGCCCGGTGCCAGCCGGGCGTGAGCGAAACCGGGACGACGGTGTCAACGATGCCGCCGCGGTCGGCGTGCACCCGGGTGGTGACGCCTCCGATCTCGATATCCACCTCAACGAACTGGATCGGGACAGACGTGAACGCGCGCCAGCCGCGGACATTCTGGTTGCCGTTCTGCGCCGCCTGCTCCGCCCGGCTGCCGGGGGTGGGCTTGCTCGTGAGCAGGACGCGGCCCAGTACCCGGACCCACTCGGTCGAGCCGTAGCCCTGGTAAGCGATGGTTTGCGGGCTGAACTTCCAGCGCCTGGCTGCCTTCAGGCGGAGGTGGTTGACCGAGTCCGAGACCCAGTGGGCCAGCCGGAAGGCCTGACTGCCCGAGACCTTCTTGTCCGGCTGTGGTTGCTGCGCTGGTTCCTGCGACGCCAATTCCATACCTCCACTCTCCCACAGCGGCGCGTCCTGCCGGCGATTGCGTCCGCCGGTCAGGCGTCGCCCAGCAGTTCACGCAGCCTGGTGGCGTTGCGCACGGCGTTGCCGCCGCCGTCGTTGTTGAAATAGGCGTAGACGTCCTTGCCCGACGCCAGCCACTCGCGGATCCGTTCCGCCCACCAGCCAAGTTCCTGGTCGGAGTAGGAGCCGGCGTAGAGGTGGTCCCGGTCCGGCCCGTGCAGCCGGACGTAGACGAAGCCGGCGGTGGCCCGCAGGATGCAGGGCAGCTGCGCGCCGCTCATGACGCAGTAGGCGGCGCCGTGCCGTTCGAGCAGCTCATAGACCGCCGGGTGGTCCCAGCTGGGGTGGCGGAACTCCACGCTCACGCGGATCCACTCCGGCAGGGCGGCCAGGAAGTAGCCCAGCCGGGCGTCGTCCCGCGCGAAATCCGGCGGCAACTGGACCAGCAGCACGGCCCGCTTGTCACCGAGTTCGTGCCAGCAGCGGGTGATCCGCTCCACCCAGACCTCCGGGCCGTAGAGTTTCTTGCCGTGGGTCAGGCCCCGCGGCGCCTTCACGGACATGGTGAAGCCTTCCGGCAGGCGGCGCTGCCACCCGGCGAAGGAGCTCTCCCGCGGCCAGCGATAGAAACTCGCATTCAGCTCCACCGTTGTGAAGCGCGAGGCGTAGAGGGCCAACCGGTCCCGTGCCGGCAGCCCGGGCGGATAGAGCACGTTCTCCCAGTGGTCGTAGCTCCAGCCGCTGGTTCCAACATGCGGCACCCCGCCGTCGTGTGCCCCGTATTCCAGTTCCGGCATGTTGGGATCCTAGCCCGGGCAGCCCGCCCGGCCCAGCCCCGCGCAGCGGAACCCGCCCCGGCATCCTCGTCCGCCAGCATGCCGTGTGGCACTGTAAGACCCATGGCACGCATCGAGGATTACGCAATGGTCGGCGATCTGCATACCGCCGCATTGATCAGTACGGAAGGCTCCATCGACTGGCTCTGCCTGCCCCGGTTCGATTCGCCAGCCTGCTTCAACGCCCTGCTGGACAGCCCCAAGGCCGGCCGCTGGTTGCTCGCGCCGGCATCCGGCGGCGAATGCACCCGGCGTCGCTACCGCAAGAACACCCTCATCCTCGAAACCGAATGGGAAACCGAGGACGGCAAGGTCAAGGTCATCGACTTTATGTCTCCCCGCGACGGCGCGGCGGACATCGTGCGGATCGTGGTGGGGGTCCGCGGGACGGTCCGGATGCGGGGCGAACTGGCCCTGCGCTTCGACTACGGCCATATCGTCCCTTGGGTCCGTCACGACGAGCACGGGATCCACGCCGTGGCCGGCCCCGATGCCGCCTACCTCGTAACCGAGGCTCCGCTGCGCGGCGAGCACATGCAGACGGCCAGCGACTTCACCGTCAAGGCCGGGCAACGCATTCCCTTCGTGCTGACCTGGGCACCCAGCCACCTCGGCCGCCCGCGCAGGGTGGATCCGGAAGGCGTGCTTGAAGCCACCGAATCGTTCTGGCAGCAGTGGTCTGCCAAGTGCCGGGCCACCGGCCCGTACCGCGATGCGGTGCTGCGCTCGCTGATCACCCTCAAGGCACTGACCTTCGCCCCGACCGGCGGCATTGTGGCCGCCGTGACCACGTCCCTGCCGGAGGAACTCGGCGGGGAACGCAACTGGGATTACCGCTACTGCTGGCTACGGGACGCGACCCTGACCCTCCAGGCCCTGCTCGCCTCGGGCTACTCCGAGGAGGCCGCCGCGTGGCGGGACTGGCTGCTGCGCGCAGTGGCGGGGGATCCGGCCGATCTGCAGATCATGTACGGCCTGCACGGCGAGCGTAGGCTTCCGGAAATGACGCTGGACTGGCTGGCGGGCTATGAGGGGTCGAAGCCGGTCCGGATCGGCAACGGCGCAGCCGGGCAATTGCAGCTGGACGTCTGGGGCGAGGTCCTGGACTGCTTGGCCCTGACCCGGACTGCGCTGCTGCACGACGGGGATGACTCCTGGGACGTCCAAGTGGCACTCATGGAGCATCTGGAGACCGCCTGGGACCGGCCGGACAACGGACTGTGGGAAATGCGCGGGCCGCGCCGGCATTTCACCCACTCCAAGGTGATGGCCTGGGTGGCGGCGGACCGGATGGTCAAGGGCGTCCGGGATTCCGGCCTCCCGGGCGCGGCCGACCGCTGGGAAGCACTCCGCGACAGAATCCACGCCGACGTCATGGCCAACGGTTTCGACGTCGAACGCAACACCTTCGTCCAGTCCTACGGCCGGCCCGAACTGGACGCCAGCCTGCTGCTGATCCCGCGCGTGGGCTTCCTGGCCCCGGATGACCCGCGGGTGGTCGGCACCATCGACGCCGTGCAGCGCGAGCTCACCCACGACGGCTTCCTGCTCCGCTACCGGCAGGAACAGAGCGACGACGGCGTCCCGGGCGGCGAGGGTGTGTTCCTCGCGTGCTCCTTCTGGCTGGTGGACGCCCTGATCGGTGCCGGCCGACGCCGGGAAGCCAGGGAGCTGTTCGAACGGCTGCTGGCGCTGCGCAACGACGTCGGGCTCCTGAGCGAGGAATGGGACGTCCAGGAGGCGCGGCAACTGGGGAACACGCCGCAGGCCTTCAGCCACTTCGCCCTGGTGCGCAGCGCACTCCAGTTGCAGTCCGACGGCCACTGAGCCGGAGCCTGGGCGGTGGCCTGAGCGGTAGCCTGGCCGTGCCGCCGCTCGGGCCAATCATCATGCCGCCGCATAGTGGCACAGATCATGACTCCGGAGCGGCTCCGGGCTTTTCTCCAGAGCTTAGATAAGTATACTTACTAATATCCCCGGCTGGGGTGCAGGATTGAAGGAGTATGCAATGGCTGGATATTTCGAGCTCGTGGATGCGCCCGACGGCGGCTACCGGATTCGGATGATGGACGCTGCCGGGGACCTGATGGCCGTCTCGGTTACGTTCCCCACAAAGCGCGCGGCCGTGGCGGGGATTGCCCAGGCGCGGGAGATTGCCGGAACCGGCCTGATCCGTGACCGCAGCGGCGACAGCCAGTCCGCAGTCATGGCCTCGCTGGCGAAGCGGAGGACCGGGGGCGGCGCGGGACGCGGCTCCTCGCTGACCGGTGGCACCCTGGCGGCCACGAAGCGCACCCGTGCCCACCACTGACCCGTCCTCGGCCGTGCAGCACCAGGCCGCGGTCCTCTTCGACGTGGACGGGACGCTGGTCGACTCCTCCTACATCCACACGCTCGCGTGGTGGCAGGCCTTCCGCCAGGCCGGCTACGACGTGCCGATGGCCAGCATCCACCGCTCGGTGGGAATGGGCGGGGACAGGATCCTTGACCACCTGCTGCCGGAAGACCGCGATCCCGACGGCGATGCCGACATCATGACCTCCCATGCGGCCGTGTTTTCCACTTTCTGGCCCTCGCTCCGGCGGCTCGACGGCGCCCGGGACCTGCTGGCGCAATGCTTCGACTCCGGCCTCGCCGTCGCCCTCGCGTCCTCGGCGAGGGACCGGGATCTGGAGATTCTCCGCGCCACCATCGACGCCGACGCCTACATCCATGCCGCCACCAGCTCGGCCGACGCGAAGGAAAGCAAGCCCGCGCCGGACATCCTCGTGGCGGCGCTCAAGGCCGTCGGCGTCCCCGCGGGCAATGCGGTGTACGTGGGCGACGCCGTCTGGGATATTTACGCCGCCGGGAAGCTGAACATTCCGGCGATCGGGCTCACCTGCGGCGGCACCAGCGAAGCCGAACTCCGCGAAGCCGGCGCCGTGGAGGTCTATGAAAGCCCGCGCGCGCTGCTGGACAACCTCGCCGGCAGTGCCATCGGCATGCTGGCCGCGCGCGTCCGCGGCAGCTGAACCACTCGGCCCTGCCGGGCTGCGCTCCGACTCTTCCTTCCAAATTTTACCCTCCAGACCGCAACCGAAAGGCAAGCACATGAAGGCACTTACTTGGCAGGGCAAACGTTCCGTGAGCGTTGAAGAAGTTCCCGACCCGGTGATCCAGGAACCCACCGACGCGATCGTGCGCATCACGTCGACGGCGATCTGCGGCTCCGACCTGCACCTCTACGAAGTCCTCGGCCCCTACATGCACAAGGGCGACATCATCGGCCACGAGCCGATGGGCGTCGTCGTGGAAGTGGGCAGCGCCGTCACCAACCTGGCCAAGGGCGACCGCGTGGTAATCCCGTTCAACATCTCCTGCGGCCACTGCTTTATGTGCAGCCAGGGCCTGCAGTCCCAGTGCGAGACGACGCAGGTCAAGGAAAAGGGCTCCGGAGCGTCGCTCTTCGGCTTCTCCGAGCTGTACGGCTCCGTGCCGGGCGGTCAGGCGGAGTACCTGCGGGTTCCGCACGCCGACTACGGACCCATCAAGGTGGGTTCGGACCTCCCGGACGAACGCTACCTCTTCCTCTCGGACATCCTGCCGACCGCCTGGCAGGGCGTTAAGTACGCGGACGTGCCCGAGGGCGGCACCCTCGCGGTGCTGGGCCTGGGCCCGGTGGGACAGTTTGCCTCCCGGATCGGCAAGCACTTCGGCCTGCGCGTCATCGGTGTCGATCCGGTGCCGGAGCGCCGCGCGATGGCGGAACGGCACGGCGTCGAGACCCTTGACTACTCCAAGGACGTCGCCGACGAACTGCGGTCCATGACGCAGGGCAGGGGCGCCGATTCGGTGGTGGACGCCGTCGGGATGGAAGCCCATGACTCGCCCGTGGCCTCGTTCGCCCAGCATGCGGCCGGGCTGCTGCCGGAGAAGCTGGCCCAGAAGGCCTTCGAGACCGTGGGGGTGGACCGGCTCTCCGCCCTTCACACAGCCCTGGACGCGGTCCGGCGCGGCGGCACCGTCTCCCTCAGCGGCGTGTACGGTGGCACTTCCTCGCCAATGCCGTTGATGCACATGTTCGACAAGCAGATCCAGCTGCGGATGGGCCAGTGCAACGTCCGGCGCTGGACCGAGGACCTGCTGCCGCTGGTGGAGTCCGATGCGGACCCGCTGGGTGTCATGGACCTCGTGACGCATCAGGCCAGCCTGGACGAGGCACCCGCGATGTACGAGAAGTTCCAGAAGAAGCAGGACGGCTGCATCAAGGTGGTGCTGAAGCCCTAACCCGCCCGGGCGGTGAACCCCGCGGCCGCCTCAGCGGGCAGGAAACTTCCTCCAGAGCTTCAGGAAGGCCCGCTCTGAGGCGGCCGCCAGGTGCTCTTCCTTGGCGTGCAGCCTGCCGTAGCTGAAGCCGTTCTCCCCGCTGCGCAGCGCCCGGGCGCCCAGCTCGGCCAGCCGTTCCCGCGCCACGACGCTGTCCTGGTGCAGGCCCAGGAGCTGCTGGATCCGCCGAGCCGCCTTGGCCAACCGCTTCGCACGGCGGCGCTTCTTCCTGCCCGGCGCCAATCCGTCGGGGGACTCCTTCGGCACTGACACGGCCAGCTCCGCGGAGTACCGCAGCCGCTTTGCCGCTTTGCGGACCTCGTGCAGGCCCGCATTCCGGGCGGCACCGCCGTCGTCGGCCGTGGGTGGAAGGGCCTTCACCGCGCGTTTCAAGCGCCGCAGGTCGTTGGCTACCAGTTTGCCGAACCTCTTCCCGGGAGCGCCGGTGGCCTTCGGCGACAGGGTCGCGTCGGCCAGGAATTGGTGCAGGGCCGCCAGCAAACGGGGGTAGCGCTCGTTCCCGAGCGCCTCGAGGACCGCTTCTAATCCGGCGGCCTCCAGGGCGTCGAGCTCCTCGTCCATCCGGGTGGCGGCCGGGCCAGGCGGTCCGGAAAGCGAGCGCAGTGCCTCGGGCTCCTGGGCGAGCAGCGTGGCCAGCCTCTCGTGGACCACGCCAGGGTCTCGGGCCGCGCCGAGCAGTCCCGAGAGCCAGCGCAGTTCGGCGCGGAGCGGTTCCACGGCGTCGTCGTCGAACAACGGCCGGCCCGAAGCCAGCAGCGAGCGGAGGCGGCGCGCCGCAACACGCATCTGATGGACGGCTTCGGGTTGTTTCGACTGGACTCCGGGCGCATGCTGGCGCAGTTCAGCGAGCTGCTGTTCAAGGTAGGCCAGCAAGGCCTCTCCCGCGGTGGTTGCCACGCTTCACTCTACGTCTTGGCGCAAGCCCCTGCGGTGCCGCGAGCTGACAGATCGCGGCAATGTTTGTCCCGGGCACTGCCGCGACGTGCCATCTCGGCATAGGCTGTCCGGGACCGGAACCGACCACGCCACCCTAGGAGCCCCGCATGACACACCAGCGCCACCTCGGCCGGGTCGCCGTCGTCACCGGAGCGGGTTCCGGGATCGGGCGGGCGGTGGCTCGACTCATGCTGGCCGACGGCTACCGGGTAGTGCTGGCCGGCCGGCGGGAGAAACCGCTGCTAGAGACCGCGGCCGGGCACGCGCAGGCGCTCGCGTTTCCCTGCGACATTTCCCGGCCGGGCGACGTCGAACGGCTCTTCGCCGTGGCGCTTGAGCAGTGGGGCAGGGTGGACGTGCTGTTCAACAACGCCGGCGTGTTCGGCCCCGCGGCCTCGGTGGACGAGATCAGCGTCGAGGACTGGGAGGCCACGGTGGCCGTGAACCTGACCGGCTCCATGCAGTGCGCCGCCGCCGCCGTCCGGGCCATGAAGGCGCAATCGCCGCAGGGCGGCCGGATCATCAACAACGGCTCCATCGCGGCGCACTCGCCCCGCCCCCGCACCGTGGCCTATACGGTCACCAAGCACGCCATTACCGGGCTGACCAAGAGCATCGACCTCGACGGCCGCGGCTTCGGCATCAGCTGCGGGCAGATCGACATCGGCAACGCCGCGACGGAGTTGATGGACGAGATCGGCGTTGGCGAGGGCGCGCTCCAGGCAGATGGCAGCCGCCGGCCGGAGCCGACGTTCCCCGTCGAGGACGCGGCCCGCGCCGTGCTGCTGATGGCGGGCATGCCTGCCTCCGCCAGTGTGGGGTCCCTCGTCATCACGGCCGCCGGGATGCCGTTCATCGGCCGCGGCTGAGGCCCTGCCGCCGGGCGACGTGCCGCCAACGCGCGGCTTGCGCGGCATACCCGGCTTGCCTAGAGCGGCAGCAGCGCCGACAGGTCAGCCCGCAGGCCAGACGCGGCCACCCGGCCGGAATCGACGGCGTCCGCCCAGCTGAGCCGGCCGGTGACCATGGCGAGCCAGGTGGCGGCGTCGCACTCGATGACGTTCGGGGGAGTGCCGCGGGTGTGCCGCGGGCCCTCGACGCACTGGGTGACGCCGAAGGGCGGCACGCGGACCTCCACGGAGTTGCCGGGTGCCCGGGCGGTGACCTCCTCGAGGGAGTAGCGCACCGCCGTCGCGAGCGTGTTGCGCGAGACTGTGGGCACCTCGGACGGCGCGGGCGCGGCGGCGTCCCGCCAGGCGACCAGCGCCGCGCGGCCCTCGTCCACCGGAATCCGGCGCCGTGACACAGCCACGGCCTAGTCCAGCAGCGCCGAGACGGCGTGGCCGAGGCGGATCTTGCCGACCGGCCGGCCGCCTCCCAGCACCGGGTCCACCACCTTTTCCAGCACGGAAGAAACCTCCGGGATCTCGACGGCGCCTGCGGCGGCGAGCAGGGTCAAACCCACGAGCGTCGTGGCGCGGATGTTGCCGTCCAGGACCTTGATGGCCACGGAGACGCCCTGCGGGGTGGCCATGACCAGCACGCCCTCGGCGCCGATCTTGGCGATGATTCCAAGCTCGTCCATCACGATCGTGTTGGCCTGGCCCCGGCCTTGCACGGCCCACGGGTAGTCCAGCATGGAGGTCGCGATCGTGGCGGCGCGGGCGTTGGAGTTGTTGTCCCCCGGAGCCTTGGCCAGCCGCGAGAAGGCGCGGGCCAGGCCGGTGAGCGACACGGCGGCCACCGGGGCGCCGCAGCCGTCAATGCCGAGGTGGGCGATCCGCTCGCCGCAGTACTCCTCGATCACGGAACGGATGCGCTGCTGCAGGGGGTGGTTGGGTTCCAGGTAGCTGTGTGTGTCCCAGCCGTTTTCCGTGCAGGCCCACAGGAACGCCGCGTGCTTTCCGGAACAGTTGAAGGCCAGCCGGGATTTTCCGCGTTCCGTCTGGACCAGCCACGTCCGGGCCGTCTCGTCCTCGGGCCAGGCGGCGGGGCACTGGAGCTGGTCCTCCTTGGCGCCGGCGGCCTTCAGCATGCCCTCCACCACGTCCATATGGTCGAGGGAGCCGACGTGGCTGCCGCAGGCGATCGCCACCTGCGCGCCGCGCAGCGGAACGCCCGACTGCATGGCGGCGAGGGCCTGCAGGGGCTTGAGCGTGGAGCGCGCGTAGATCGGCGTCGTGATGTCGCCGAGTTCGGTGACGACGTTGCCGTCCGCGGCCATCACGACGGCGGAGCCGATGTGGCGGGACTCGATGAAACCGCTGCGCTCAACAACTGCCAGTTCGACGGCGGACTCAACAGTGAAGGTGGCATGCGGGTTCAAGGGCATGCTGCAATTCTATGGTGCGTTGCTGGCCCAGCCCGGTTACTCCACGGTGACCATCACAGACTGCCAGCCGGAGGCGCCGTCGGGCACGGGATCGGCGCGCTTGTCCGTCTGGACCTCGCCGGTGCCGTCGGTGGCGCGGACCTTGATGTAGTGCGGTCCCGGGGTGGCCTCCCAGTCGAACGACCACTGCCGCCAGGTCACCACGGAGGCCTCCGCCGACAGCACGGCCGCGGTCCACGGGCCGTTATCGATCTGGACCTCCACCTTGGTGATGCCGCGGGTCTGCGCCCAGGCGGTGCCGCCGATTGCGACCTTTCCGGCGGCGACCTTGGCGAAGGACTTGGGGACCTCCACCCGGGCCATGGTCTTGATCGGGCCGCGTTCGGACCAGCCGCGCTGCGTCCAGTAGGCCTTGTTGTCCGCGAAGCGGGTCACCTCCAGGTCCACCACCCATTTGGTGGCCGAGACGAAGCCGTACAGCCCGGGGACCACCATGCGGACGGGGTAGCCGTGCTCCAGCGGAAGGGGCTCGCCGTTCATACCGATCGCCAGCATCGCGTCCCGGTCATCCTGCAGGACCTCCAGCGGCGTGGAGGCGCTGAAACCGTCGACGGACGTGGAGAGCACCATGTCCGCGCCGTCCTTGGGCCGGGCCATCTTCAGCACGTCACGGATGGGCATGCCCAGCCATTTGGCGTTGCCGGCCAGGTTCCCGCCGACGGGGTTGGAGACGCAGGTCAGTGAGACGTGGGATTCGATCAGCTGGGCGTCCAGCAGGTCTTGGAAGCTGAGCCGCACTTCCTGTTCCACCAGGCCGTGGATGCGCAGTTCCCAGGACTGGGCGTCGATTTCCGGCACGCTGAGCGCGGTGTCGATCCGGTAGAAGTCCTTGTTCGGCGTGAGCCAGGGCGTGACGCCGGCGGCCTTGGACTGGACGCCGGCGGGCACGGCGGCGGCAGCCTTGGCGGGGACGGGCAGCTTCAGTGCTTCACGGGCCTGGGCCACGTTGCTGCGGGCGGCGCTCAGGAGCCGCCCGCCCGTGGCGGCTGCGGCGGCTGCGACGGCGGTGATGCCGCTGGCGGTGAAGAAGGCGCGGCGGCTGGTGGCGGGACGGTCCGGCTCCTTGGCGCCGAGGTCCGACGCCACCTCCGGCCATTCACGGGTCCGCCAGAGCTTGCTGATCAGGAACCGGAGCACAACCAGGCCGGCCACGGTGCCGATCAGCGAAGGGATGGCATCCAGCGGCTTCACACTGGCCCGGGTCACCACGCTGGCCACGATCACCGCGCCCAGCAGCAACACGCCGGCCACGCCCAGAGCCCACTTGCGGAAGGCGACGATGCCCAGCACGCAGGCCAGCAGCAGGATGGTCAGGCCCATGCCCACGAACAGGGCGGCCTTATCATTCGTGCCGAAGGTGGCGATGGCGAAGTCCTTCATCCACGGCGGGGTGAAGTCGATGAAGGTCGAGCCCAGGGCGATCAGCGGCGTTGCGCGGGCCGTGAAGAAGGCGCCGATCAGCTCCGCGACGGCCAGCACGACGGCGGCCGAGACCACCCCGGCCAGCGCGGCCAGGGCGGTGGGGCCGGAGAAGAGCGCGGGCCGCTTCCTGTGCTGGTCCCTGTGCTGGCTCCTGGGCTGGTTCCTGGGCTGGGGGGTGGTGCCGGGCTGCGGGGTGCTGGGCGTCTTCATACAGGATGTTCGGAGCGGCGGAGCCCGCGGATTGTCCGGCAGCGTGGGCATGTCCCTCGCGTGCCGCCAGAAGTGGGCATGTCCGGTGGCTCGTCCGGCGCTGCGCGTGGGACATGCCCTCCCCTGGGTGCGAGGGATGGACATATGCGCATTATGTCCGGTGGCTGCGGCCAGGAGTGGGCATGTCCGGTGGCGGTCACAGCTTAGGAGCCTGCAGGGTCCACAAAGTACCCTTGGGAACTGTGAAGGTACTTGTCATCGGCCCCGGCGGCCGCGAACACGCCATTGTCCGATCCTTGCTCGCCGACCCCAATGTTTCCGAGGTCCACGCGGCCCCGGGCAACGCCGGTATCAGCAAGCTGGTCCCCACACACGCCATCGACGCGAACAACCCCGACGCCGTCGCCGCGCTGGCCACCAAGCTCGCCGTCGACCTCGTGGTGGTCGGCCCGGAAGCCCCGCTGGCCGCGGGTGTCTCCGATGCGGTCCGCGACGCCGGGATCCCGGTATTCGGCCCCAGCAAGGCCGCCGCCCAGCTCGAGGCCTCCAAGGCCTTCGCCAAGGAAGTCATGGCCGAGGCCGGCGTGCCCACCGCGATGGCCCGGGTGGCCTCCAATGCCGAGGAAGCCGCCGACGCGCTCGACACCTTCGGCGCCCCCTACGTCGTGAAGGATGACGGGCTCGCCGCCGGCAAGGGCGTGGTCGTCACCCGCGACCGGGACGAGGCCCTGGCGCACGCACAGAGCTGCTTCGACGCCGGCGGCACCGTGGTGATCGAGGAATTCCTCGACGGCCCCGAGGTCTCCGTGTTTGTCCTCTGCGACGGCAGCACCACCGTGGCGCTCTCCCCGGCACAGGATTTCAAGCGCATCTTCGACAACGACGAGGGCCCCAACACGGGTGGCATGGGCGCCTACACCCCGCTCGACTGGGCCCCCGAAGGCCTCGTCCAGGAGGTCATCGACCGGGTCGCGCAGCCCACCGTCAACCAGATGGCCCACCGCGGCACCCCGTTCGTCGGCGTGCTCTTCGTCGGCCTCGCCTTGACCTCCCGCGGCACCCGCGTCATCGAGTTCAACGTCCGCTTCGGCGACCCGGAAACCCAGGCCGTCCTGGCCCGGCTCAAGACGCCCCTGGGCGGCCTGCTCATGGCCGCCGCCAAGGGCGAACTGGACAAGGTCCAGCCGCTGCGCTGGTCCAAGGAGTCAGCGGTCGCCGTCGTCGTCGCCGCCGAAAACTATCCCGGCACGCCCCGGACCGGGGACCGGATCCGCGGCCTGAAGAAGGTCGAAGCCATTGAGGGAGTGCACGTGATCCATGCCGGCACCAAGCTCGACGACGAGGGCAAGGTCGTCTCCGCGGGCGGCCGCGTCCTCGCCGTGGTGGCGCTCGGGACGGACCTCGTGGAGGCCCGCGAACGGGCGTACGACGGCGTCGAACTCGTTCAGCTCGACGGCGGCCAGTTCCGTACCGACATCGGCGGCAAGGCCGCCCGCGGCGAAATCAAGGTGACGGCGCCCGGCACAGCCTCGGCTGCCGCGGCCGCCGCTGCCGCGAAAGCAAAGGCCTGAGCATGAACGCAACTGAATCGGCCATGCCCACCGGCGGCCTGGACACCGAGACGCTGGACCTGCCCGGCTGGAAGCACGTCTACTCCGGCAAGGTCCGCGACCTCTACGTCCCGGTGGACGCGTCCATCACCGAACGCGTCGGCCACGAGTGCGTCCTGGTCGTCGCGAGCGACCGCATCAGCGCCTACGACCACGTCCTCGCGAGCGAGATCCCGGACAAGGGGCGCATCCTCACCCAGCTGAGCCTGTGGTGGTTCGAGCAGCTCGGCGTGGAGCACCACGTGCTCGCGTCCACGGTCGACGGCGGCGTGCCCGCGGCGGTCGAGGGCCGCGCGATGATCTGCAAGAAGCTGGACATGTTTCCGGTGGAATGCATCGCCCGCGGCTACCTGACCGGTTCCGGGCTGGCCGAATACCGGCAGTCCGGGACCGTGTGCAGCATTCCGCTGCCGGCGGGCCTGGTGGACGGGTCCCGGCTCGCCGAGGCCATCTTCACCCCCTCCGCGAAGGCCGAGGTGGGCGAGCACGACGAGAACATCACCTACGACGCCGTCGTCGCGCTGGTGGGCGAGGACACCGCCGGCCGGCTCCGCGAGCTGACCCTGGAGATCTACACCAAGGCGGAGGAGATCGCCCGCGGCCGCGGCATCATCCTGGCCGACACCAAGGTGGAATTCGGCATCGACGCCGCGACCGGCGTCATCACGCTCGGCGACGAGGTCCTGACCCCGGACTCCTCGCGGTTCTGGGATGCCGCCACCCACGAGCCGGGCAAGGCGCAGCCGTCCTATGACAAGCAGTATGTACGCGACTGGCTGATGTCGGCGGAATCGGGCTGGGACAAGTCCTCCGACACGCCGCCGCCGGCGCTGCCGGCCGACGTCGTTGCCCGGACCCGCAGCCGCTACGTGGAAGCTTACGAGTTGTTGACGGGCCGGAGCTTCGCCTAGCTCCCCGCCCGGCGCCTAGCGCCGGGCGGTCCGCCTAGCTCCCGGCGGCGGCGGCTTCGGCGCGGCGCTGGGCCAGCCGGATTTCCAGCACGGCGTCCATGGCCTGCTGGACCCGGTCCGAGGCCCCGGCCGCGCTGAACTCCTTCTGCGCTTCCTCGAGGTAGACCAGGGCTTCCTCGGACTCGCCGGCAGCCTTGAGCGCCTTGCCGAGCAACAGGGCCACCTCGCCGGCGACGTGTTTGGCCAGCGAATCCCGTTCGGCGTGGATTTCCCGCAGCTTCTGCACCGCGCCGACGATGTCCCCGGTGAGGTAGAGCCAGCGTGCCCGGATGAACGCCACCTCAAGCCGGTCGGTCTTGTTGCCGCCCACGATCGAAAGGGCCAGCTCGGCGCGCTCGATCGAGGACAGGGTCTCCGGCTCGACGATCCCGGAGGACAGGCGTACCGCGGCGGAGGCCTTGTTAAACCGGGCCCAGAGGTCGATGTCGTTCGCCGGGGAGAGCAGCTTGGCGGCCTTCTCGTGGTACTTGATGCCTTCGGCGTAGTCATGCCGCATGAACGCCACGTTCCCGATCACCCAGGCCACCTCGCCGGCCAGCTGGGAGATGGACTGGTCGTCCATCTGGTCGTTCATGTCCTGGCAGTACTGCCAGGCCTCATCGAGCCGGCCGCTTTCGGCGAGGGCGCCGATCAGGGCGCGCAGCGCGCCGATGATCAGGGTGGAGCCCTTGGGCAGCTGGGCGCAGAGCCGCACCGCCTCCTGGGCATGCTCGACGGCGACCGCCAGCTGACCCTGGCCGTGGCACACGGCGGCAAGCATCTGCCGGGCACGCACCCCCAGGCCGGCCGATTCGGCGGCCATCGGGTGGTCCAGCAGCCGCTGTACCAGGTTCTGGCACTCCTTGAGCTGGCCCTGCTTCATCAGGCATTCCGCCTGCATGTAGGTCATGTTCCACCAGGCGCTGGTGTTCTTCCCCTCCAGCGCGATCTGGGCGGCCGTGGCGGCGTGGCTGGCGGCCAGCGGATAGTCGCGCAGGTCCCAGGCCTGCCGCGCGTACAGCCCGGCGAGCACGTATTCGGCATCGCTGACCGACACTGGCTGGCTCCACGCCTCCAGCGCCTTGGGGGCGAGCTCCAGCCGGCGGGCGAGCTCTTCGATGACATCCGCGGTCGGTTCACGGCGGCCGGTCTCCAGTAGCGAGATGTAGCTGGGCGAGAACAGGTCCTTCCCCAGTTCGGCCTGGGTGAGGCCGCGTTCCAGCCGTTCCGCTCGGAGTTTTTCCCCGAATCCGTTCCCCACGGGATCCTCCTAATTCCGGACAGTCGATGTACTAAATGCTTGACAGTCTCTGTGCAAGTAATTTTACAATGTATGTCAACAAGGGCTGGTGCTGGCTTTGTAACTTTCCGAATCGTATTTCCGACTCGTATTGAGGAACCCACATGTTTAAGAAGATTGCTGCCTCTGTCGCCTTGGCGGGGGCTCTGGCGTTCTCCGCAGCGGCTCCCGCAGTGCTGTCAGTAAGTGCCATCGGTAACTGGCCGGACCCCATGAGCAACAGCACCCTGGCGATCGGCAACTGGCCGGACCCCATGAGCTCGAGCAATGGCACCCTTTCGGCCATCGGCAACTGGCCGGACCCGATGTCGAACTCCACCAACATCGGCAACTGGCCGGACCCGATGTAACCAACGCTCCAGGCAGCCCCGGGACACCCAAGGTGTCCCGGGGCTTCTTTTTGCCCTGGAACCGCCGTCGATTGCTCCGTAACGGCCCTTATGACGGGTCTAAACGGCAGTTGCGGAGCAGTCGATGGGGTTCGACGGCGGCGAACGGTACGGCGCCGGGTGCGGGCGCCGTCGAAAGGGCACACAAAAAGAGGGCCTTCCGATTGGAAGACCCTCTTTAGATTGGTCGGGATGACAGGATTTGAACCTGCGACCTCGTCGTCCCGAACGACGCGCGCTACCAAGCTGCGCCACATCCCGATCCGTTACTTCAAAAGCAACTTCACAAGAGTATCCGATTCCGGCCCCGGATGCGAAATCGGCGCCCTCAGAAGCGCCGTCGGAGCGGACGAATCAGACGAGCGAGTCCTTCCAGGCCCCGTGCAGCTTGGCGAAGCGCCCGCCGCCGCCGATCAGTTCCGCCGGTGTGCCGTCCTCCACCACCCGGCCGTCATGGACCACGAGCACCCGGTCCGCGGTCTCCACGGTGGAGAGCCGGTGCGCGATGACCAGCGCGGTGCGGCCCGCCTGGCCGGAGCTGACGCCCTGCAGCAGGCTCGCCAGCCCGGTCTGGACCATCCGCTCGGACGGGATGTCCAGCGAGGACGTGGCCTCGTCGAGGATCAGGACGGCGGGCCGGGCCAGGAAGGCCCGGGCGAAGCTGATCAGCTGGCGCTGCCCGGCCGAGACCCGGCCGCCGCGCTTGTTAACGTCGGTGTCGTAGCCCTCCGGGAGCGCCGTGATGAACTCGTGGGCGCCGACGGCTTTCGCGGCGTCCTCGATCTCCTGCCGGGAGGCCTCGGGCCGGCCCAGCGCGATGTTGTCCGCCACGGATCCGCTGAACAGGAAGGCCTCCTGGGTGACCATGACGACGTTCCGGCGCAGGTCCGCCGTCGTCAGCTGCCGCAGGTCCACGCCGTCAAGCGTGAGCGAGCCGGAGGAGACGTCGTAGAAGCGGGCGATCAGCTTGGCCAGCGTCGACTTCCCGGCGCCGGTTTGGCCCACCAGGGCGACCGTCTGGCCGGCGGGAATGTGCAGGTCCATGGCCGGGATGATGACCGGGCCGTCGCCGTAGCGGAACTCGACGTTCTCGAAATCGATGCTGCCCTTCGCCTCGGGCAGGGCCACGGGGTTTTTCGGCGGCCGGACGGTGGGCACTTCCTCCAGCAGCCCGGAGACCTTCTCCAGCGCCGCCTGAGCGCTCTGGAAGGAGTTGTAGAACATCGCCATCTGGTCCACCGGCTGGAAGAACCGCTTGGTGGAGAGGATCAGCGCCAGCAGCACGCCGACGGCGAGCTCGCCGCTGAGGACGCGGAAGCCGCCGGAAAGCAGCACGACCGCGACGCAGACGTTCCCGATTAGCACCAGGCCGGGCTGGAAGACGCCATTGAGGTTGATGGAGCGGACCGTGACCTTGCGGTAATCCTCGGAGAGTTCGGCGTAGCGCTCGGCATTCTGGCGCTCCTTGCGGAAGGCCTTGACCGCACGGATGCCGGTCATGGTCTCGACGAAGTGCACGATCAGCCGGGCCGAGACGACGCGGGATTCGCGGAACGCAATTTGGGAGTGCTTCTGGTACCAGCGGGCCAGGAAATACATCGGCACGCCGGCCCCGAGCACCAGCAGCCCGCTGCGCCAGTCCAGGGCAAACACCGTGACGGCGGTGAAGATCATGAACAGCATCCCGGAGGCGAGCGAGCTGACCCCGGAGTCGAGGAGTTCGCGCAGGGCCTCAAGATCCGAGGTCTGCCGGGCGATGATGCGTCCCGAGGTGTACTTCTCGTGGAACTCCAGGCTCAGCCGCTGGGTCTGCCGGAACACCCGTACGCGCAAGTCCAGCAGCATCGCCTGGCTCAGGCGCGCCGTAGATGTCACGTACAGGGCGGTGAGCCCGGCGGTCGCGACGGCCGCGGCGAGGTACGCGACGCCGGCCAGCACCAGCGGGAGGTTGTCCCCGGCGCGCAGGGCAGGCAGGGCGTGGTCGATGCCGAAGGCAATCAGGGCCGGCCCGGCGACGCGGGCGGCCTGGGACAACACGACGGCGGCGATGGTCAGCCAGAAGCGCAGGCGGACGGGGCGGATCAGCGAGCCGAGCAGGGCCAGGGAGCGGCGCCGGACGGCCTTGCTTTCGGATTTGGACAGGTGGGCGTTGTCCTCGTTGGCGGTGCCGAAGGTGGCCGTGCTCATCGCGACACCTCCTCGGCCTCGAGGGCGGACAATTCGGAGTCCAGGTCCCGCGGTTCCGGGTCCAGGCTGGCGATCACGTAGCGGTAGTGACTGTTCTCTGCGAGCAGTTCGGTGTGGGTGCCGACGGCGGAGATCCGGCCGTCCTCCAGCAGGGCCACGCGGTCGGCCAAGGCCACGGTGGAGGGCCGGTGGGCCACAATCAGGGTGGTGGTGTCAGCGAGCACCTCGCGCAGCCTGGCTTCGACGAGTTCCTCGGTGTTCACGTCCAGTGCGGAGAGCGGATCGTCCAGAACCAGCACCATCGGCTGGGCCGCGACGGCCCGGGCCAGGGCGATGCGCTGCCGCTGGCCGCCGGAGAGGCTGAGGCCCTCCTCGCCGATCAGGGTGTCCAGTCCCTCCGGCAGGGAGTAGGCGAAGTGGGCCTGGGCGGTGTCCAGCGCCTCGGCCAGGATCTGCTCCCGGCGTTCCGCCGACTCGTGCCCCTGCACGCCGAGAAGCACGTTGTCCCGGACGGAACTGGAAAACAGGGTGGTGTCCTCGAAGGCGACGGCGACGACGGTGCGCAGCTCCTCCACGCTGAAGTCGCGCAGGTCCACGCCGTCGATCGTGACCGAGCCCGCCGTGACCTCGAACAGGCGCGGCACCAGCTGCAGCAGGGCACTCTTGCCGCTGCCGGTGATGCCCACCAGGGCCATGGTCTCGCCGGGGCGGATGTCCAGGCTGATGTCCTTGAGGATCGGCTTGTCCGGTGCGTCCTCGAAGGCGAAGGTGGCGTTGTGGAAGCCCAGGGCGCCCTTGAGCTCGGCGGGGCGGCGCGGCTGCGGCGGGCTGGTGATGGTGTTGACCGAGTCCATCACCTCGAAGTGCCGGTCCACGGCGGACTTGGCGGTGAGCGCCATCGCCAGCAGCATGCCGCAGAACTCCACCGGCGCGGCGATCACGGCGGCGGTGGCGAAGAACGCCACGAGCGAGCCGATGCTCAGCTGCCCGTCGGCCGCCAGCATGACGCCGACGACGAGTCCGGCGCCGAGGGCCAGTTCGGGCAGCAGGGTGACGACGAGGCTGAAGGCGGCCAGGTGCTTGGCCTTCGCGATCTCGGTCTGGCGCAGTTCCTCGGCCTGCTCGTTGAAGTTTTCCAGCGCCTCGCGGCTGCGTCCGAAGGCCTTGAGCACGCGGATGCCGTGGACGGACTCCTCGACCGTGGTGGCGAGGTCACCGGCCTGGTCCTGGCTGCGGCGGGCCACCTTGCTGAAGCGGGTCCGGAAGCGGAAGCCGTAGATCATGATCGGCACGGCGGCGGCCAGGAAGATCAGGGCCAGCTGCCAGCTCATGGAGAACATCACGACGACGCCGATCACCACGGTCAGCGTGGTGACCACGAGCATGATCGCCCCGAATGCCATCCAGCGCCGGAGGAAGTTGAGGTCTGTCATGGCGCGCGAGAGCAACTGACCGGAACCCCAGCGGTCATGGAAGGAGACGGTCAGGTCCTGCAGATGGTCGTAGAGCGACACCCGCATCCGGGTTTCCACCGTGGTGGCCGGGTTGATGACGAACTGGCGGCGCAGTGCCACCAGTCCGGCTTCGGCGATGCCCAGCAGCAGGATCACGGCCGAGGCGACCCAGACGGCCTGGCTGCTGCCGCCGGGCCGCAGCCAGTCGTTGATGAGCACCCGCAGCACCTGGGGGATTGCCAGGGCGACGACGCTGGCCAGCAGTGCGGACAGCAGGCCCAGGACCAGCCGCGGCATGATCGGTCTGACGTGCGGATAGAGACGGCTGATTGATGAGAAAAACGGAGTCTGCTTGGCCATGCCTGCTTCTTAACTGCAACTGCGAAATGGATTACGCAGCTGGATGTAGTTTCCTGTAGCAACTACCCTAGGCCATCGCGTGACCCGGTTCACAGGATATCGGGCCGTTCCGGAATCTGTCCCAGTAATTATGTTCCGCAATGGCACGGGCGGGAGCCGACGTCCCTTGGGGACATGCCCCTCGCTCGGCAGGCCAGCGGGACATGCTCATTCCTCGGCGTCTCGGCGGGACATGCCCATTGTTCGAAAGTACGAGCTCCCTGCATGCCCGTTCCGCAGCCGCTCAGTTGAGCATGCTCATTCTTCGCGACCGACCCTTGGGGACATGTCCATCCTTGGACGCCGGGCGTGGGCATAATGCCGTTATGTCCATCTCTGGGCTCGAAGATCGGGCACGTCCCGTGGGGAGTTAGTGCCGGGGAATGGGCATGTCCCGTGGGGAGTTAGTGCC